>MKRJ01000014.1 GCA_001896885.1 Rhizobiales bacterium 65-79
GTTCAAACATGGGTCACTTCTCAATGGAAAAACCGCCCAATCCCGGGTCAGTTCTCGGCGGAAATCAACAGTCTGGTCACCAGTGGAAAGGTCAAGGCTACCCTCCCCACCGACATGACGGACGCGCAGAAGAAGATGCTGGACGATCTTCAGGCTATGAAGAGCGACGAGTTCATGGAGAAATACCATTCTGAACAGGTGGACGCGCATAAGGACGCTGTCGACCTGTTCGAGC
This sequence comes from Rhizobiales bacterium 65-79, assembly GCA_001896885.1. GTDB lineage: Bacteria > Pseudomonadota > Alphaproteobacteria > Rhizobiales > Rhizobiaceae > Mesorhizobium_L. Next base: position 236 of record MKRJ01000014.1, read on the forward strand.
GGTACGGGAAAGAAGGCGAACAGCCGGATCTGAAGGCTTGGGCAGAAAGCACGTTGCCGACCCTGAAACATCATCTTGATATGGCAAAGGCCCTCAACAAGTAATAGGGCCCCGCCAAGTGAAGAGCCGTCTTCGGGCGGCTCTTAGCATCCTTTTCGTCACGACCTGACCACGTCAAGCGATACTGATGAACCTGTGCTTTGCTGACGCGTTAGAAATCCTTCAACCCCGAGGAGCAGCACATGGCCCGTCGAACCACGAAGACAGCAGCCAAGCAGCGGCTGGTCCAAAAGCAGGTCAAAAGCAGCGACGAGGCAAGTCCGCGCTCGAAGCAGAAGGCGATGCAGGCAGGTGCCCGGAAGTATCCGGTTCCGCCGTTCCCCAGACAGCATCAACCGAAACCGGGTGATGAGCGTGTCCTCGATCCGTCGCCGATGTACGATGCGCCCTTCTACCAGGGATCCGGCAAGCTGGAGGGAAAGGTAGCGCTGATCACCGGAGGGGATTCAGGAATAGGCCGTGCGGTCGCTGTCCTCTTTGCTCGTGAGGGTGCGGATGTCGCGATTGTCCACCTGAGTGAAAAGGCAGATGCCGAGGTCACGCGCAAGGCGGTCGAGAAGGAAGGAAGGCGTTGCCTGGTCATAGCGGGCGACGTTGCCAAATCGGCCTTTTGCGAGCGGGCAGTAGCCGCCGTCATCCAGGAATTCGGAGGCCTTAACGTGCTTGTGAACAACGCCGCATTCCAGGTTCATTCCGAACGCCTGGAGGATCTGACCGAAGAGCATTTCGACCTGACAGTGAAAACCAATCTCTACGGTTATTTTCATATGGCCAAGGCCGCCGTTCCGCGGATGCAAGAAGGCGATGCCATCGTCAACACGGGTTCGGTGACGGGTATAAAGGGCTCGAAGGCCTTGCTCGACTATTCCTTGACGAAGGGCGGCATCCACGCCTTCACCAAAGCTCTTGCCTCCAACCTCGTCAGTCGCGGTATCCGGGTCAACGCAGTGGCGCCAGGGCCAGTGTGGACGCCACTCAATCCATCCGACAAGGAAGCGGAAGACGTGTCAAAGTTCGGGGCCGACGTTCCCATGCAGCGGCCGGCGCAACCGGAAGAGATCGCGCCTGCCTACGTCTTCCTCGCCTCGCCGCAGTGCTCAAGCTACATCAGCGGAGAGGTGCTGCCGATCGTCGGTGGGTATTGACGCAGCCTCGCGTTGCCGCTGTGAGGCGAAAATTAGGATGCCTTGTGTTGCGGTCAAAACGGCGCTTGTCGAACCCGTTCTAATTTACCAGGACAATGACCTTTCCGACCGAGTGGCCCCTTTCCACTTCGCTCAGAGCATCTGGAGCTTGGTCCAATGGATAGGTCTTGCTAACATGGGGCCTGACCTTTCCGGCGGTGATGAGGTCGGCGATCTCCGCCAGCTCCGTGCCATCCGCCTCGACAGTATAGCGCATCGCGCGAACGCCGTGCTGCCTAGCCGTGTCCTGCGAAGGATCGGTCAAAGTCGACACAAGGACCCCTCCCCGCTTGAGTAGTGCCCACGAGCGTTCGCGCGTCTCACCGTCGATTAGGTCGAAGACCATGTCGAGATTGGAGGCGCGATCCTCGAAGCGCTGCGTCTTGTAGTCGATGACGACGTCGGCGCCGAGCGATCGAGCGAATTCGACATTTCCCGTCGAGACCGTCGTCAGGACGCGTGCGCCCTTCGCCTTGGCGAATTGCACGGCGAAATGACCGACACCGCCCGAACCGCCGTGGATCAGGACGGATTGGCCGGCTTTCAGGTGACCATGCCGAAACAGACCTTGCCACGCCGTCTGTCCCGCCAGCGGCACGGCGGCGGCATGGACGTGATCCAGCAACGCCGGCTTCCGCGCGACGGCCTTCTGGTCGAGAACAGCTTTCTCAGCATATCCACCACCGTTGATGCCAACCATTCCGAACACCTCGTCGCCGATCTTGAAGGCGCTCGCCTGTGCGCCGCATTTCTCTACCACGCCCGAGACGTCGCGACCGAGTGTGTAGGGCAAGCGGTCTTCCTTGACTGCCGGATACTTGCCGCTTCGAATCTTGAAGTCGACGGGATTGACGCTGGCCGCCTTGACGGCGACCAGTACTTGCGAAGCGTCAGGGAGAGAAGGTTCGACCTCGTCGGCTTGGAGCACGTCCGGGCCGCCGAAGCGGTGGATACGATATTCGCGGATCACAGTCATCGGGTTTGCCTCACAACTGTTCCCCTTAACTGCTTGGTAGCCTCGCGCGTTCCGGAACCTGCCCGCTTTGTTTCCGTTTCCTCGAGACGCTTTGGGAAAGGGAGGCCGAAATGGCTGAATCCGCACGACAGAAGCGCATCACCGGTCGCGTGATGCACGAATTCAAGCATGGCGAGCTGAAAAGTGGGCCTGGCGGCAAGGGCGGCCCGGTAAAGAGCCGCAAGCAGGCGATCGCGATCGCCTTGGAAGAAGCCGGCGACTCGAAGTACGAAAGTGAGAAGCGCAACAAGCGTAACCTGCGTCGCACCCAGAACAAGGAAGCCGAGGGCGAGACAGGGCAGCAAGAGCGCGAAGGGAAGTCCCGTGTCGGCGCCTCCGGAAAACGCGAGAGCACACGCTCTATGGGCGGCAAGGACGCGCGCAAGCCGACAGCACGCGGTGAGAAGGCGGCGCGTTCCCGCGCGCACGCGGCCGACGGACATACGCGCGAGGAGCTCTACGCGCAGGCGCAAAGCCAGCACATTAAGGGCCGGTCGAAAATGACGAAGCGCCAACTTGAGAATGCGCTTGGCATTCACTGACAGGAGACGCGTCGATTCTCGCGGTGCTGGAGTGGCTAGCTCGAAAGCGCTGCAAGCGGAATCTGAAGCGAGAGCGAAAGGCCTTGGCTTCTCCAATCTCGAGCGATTTGACCGTCCAGACCCGCGAGAGAGGCCTTCTCAAGCTTCGTGCCGAAGCCTTCGTGTGTCAGATTTTCTGTCAAGTGCGCCGGTGTCTGCTCCTCCCATCGAATGTGCAGAAACTCGTCTTTGGTGGCAACGTCAATGTGAAGTCGCCCTTCCGGGATGGAGAGCGCGCCGTATTTCGCCGCGTTGGTAGTGAGCTCGTGAAGAAGAAGAGCGAGCAGCGTCAGCGCCTTTCCCGACAAGGGCGCATCAGAGCCGGTCATTGCAATACGTGAGTCCTGCTCATCTTCATGAGGAGCAAGGATAGTCCGTATCAGGGTGATCACCGTTGTTGCGTCCCTAGCCTCTCCACCATTGCTCAAATCGGGCAACGTCAAGTCATGAGCGCGCGAAAGCGCCTGAAGTCGTAACCGTAGGTCGGCGGCAAGTTCCTCGACGCTGGATGCGGTCTTGGCGCTGAGGGCGATCAGACCGGACGTTACGCTGAATAGGTTCTTGATGCGATGGTTGATCTCTCTCAAAAGTACGGACTGCTGCGCGCGCGCATTTTTCTCTTCGGCGATATCATGCGCGAGGGTGACGAGGGACTCGTCTTTACGGAGTCCAGCCTCTTTCAATGCTTTTGCCTGCACCTCGAGCTCATCGCGCTGAGCGGCAATCTGCTGGCGCTGCATATAGAGCTCGGAAAACACGGCGGCCTTGCTGCGCAAGATATCCGGCTCGATTGGCTTCTGGATAAAGTCGACGGCACCGGCCTCGTAGCCGCGAAAACGACGTTGGCTATCCGTGGTGCCGGCGGTGACGAATATTATGGGGATGCGGCGCGTTCTTTCATTGCCACGCATTAGCTCGGCCAGTTCGAAGCCGTTCAGACCCGGCATCTGAACGTCGATCAGAGCCAGCGCAATGTCGTGCTGAAGCATCAGTTCAAGTGCCTGGTCACCGGACCGGGCCTTCAGAATCACCAAATCCTCGCGCTTCAACAGCGCTTCCAGAGACATCAGATTTTCTTGCAGGTCATCGACCAATAGGAAAGTGACTGGACTCATGATCGGCCGATCTCTTGCAAATAGCTCGCGATCGCGTCGACGGACAAAACCCGAGCGTTTGGACAGGCTTCTATTGCTGCTTGGGGCATGGCGGGTGCGAATGCGCTGTCAGGATCCTGTACGATGGCGCTGCCCCCGCCCTCGACGATAGCATTCAATCCTCTAGCTCCATCGTGGTTAGCTCCAGTGAGAACGACGCCGAGAAGTCCGCAACCGTATGCATCAGCAGCGCTTTCAAACAACACGTCAATCGAGGGACGTGAGAAGAGCACGGGCTCGTCGCTCGACAGCGACAGGCTCCGATCCATTTCGACCAGGAGGTGATAGTCCGGAGGCGCGAAGTAAATCGTTCCCGGCGTAATAGGCTCCTTGTCCTCCGCTTCGCGAACCCGGACGGCGCACCTGGCCTGAAGGAGTTCGGCCAAAATGCTGCGTTTATCTGGTGGGAGATGTACCACGGCGATGACGGGCAAAATGAATGTTGCCGGCAGAACGGAAAGTATACGGGATAAAGCTTCGAGCGCGCCAGCCGAGCTCCCGATCACCACCGCTTGAGGCGAAGCGCTCATGGCGCACGTCTCTGATAAATCTTCTCCTCCCTGACAAAGTCGACGAACGCGCCAGCGTGTTCGGAGAACCGGAGCGATTCCTTCGCTCCAAGCCCGAGAAACCCCCTGCGCGCAAGCGAGTCCTTGAACAGGCCCAGCGCGCGGTCCTGTAGATTCCGGTCGAAGTAAATCAATACGTTTCGGCAGGAGATGAGCTGCATTTCGGCGAAGACGGCGTCCGTGACCAGACTGTGGTCCGAAAAGACGACATTACGGCGTAGACCTTTGTCGAAGGAGGCTCTGCCGTATGCGGCTTGGTAGTAGTCGGACAATGACGATTTCCCACCGGATTTGCGGTGGTTTTCGGTGAAAAGCTGGAGGCGGTCCACTGCAAAGACGCCGGCCTCCGCGGCATGGAGCGCGTCTGGGTTGATATCGGTCGCGTAAAACAGCGTACGCTCTTCGAGCCCTTCTTCGCGGAAGAGAATGGAGAAGGAGTAGAGTTCCTCACCGCCGCTGCACCCCGCGATCCAGACCCTCAAGGACGGATAGGTTCGAAGATGAGGTACGACCTTTTCCCTGAGCGCTCGGAAATAGCTCGGGTCGCGGAACATCTCGCTGACCTGGACCGTCAGGTAGCCTAAAATTCGCGGCAGCATCGCGGGCTCATGCAGCAGCCGCTCCTGCATAGCCGAGAAGGTATCGAACCCGAGTTGCTCGCGAGCTTGCCTGAGGCGTCTTTTAACGGATGCCATTGCGTAGTTGCGAAAATCATAGTGGTATTTGAGGTACAGCGCCTCGAGCAACAACCGGATTTCGATATCCTCGATCTTCTGAGGTGCAGTCTCTTTCACCGGGGCATCCAAACGCGAACAAGAGACAGAAGCTTTTCGACGTCCAATGGCTTTGCCATGTAATCGTTGGCACCGGCGTCGATACAGCGCTGTTGGTCGTCCGGCATCGCCTTCGCCGTCAGGGTGATGATCGGAAGTCGCCTCCATTCAGGCCGCTTGCGGATTTCCCGAGTGGCCGTAAGACCGTCCATGACCGGCATCATCACATCCATGAGCACCAGATCGATTGCACCATCTTGCAGGCCCATGGCTTTTTCCAGCGCGTCCAGCGCCTCACGACCGTTCCGAGCAATCTGGATGACGGCGCCGCGCGGCTCCAGGACATTGGTCAGTGCATAAACGTTTCGAACATCGTCCTCGACGATGAGCACACGTCTTCCCTCGAGCAAGGCGTCCCGGTTCCTAGCCTTGCGGATCATCTTCTGCTGCTCCGCCGGCAGTTCCGAGACTACCTGGTGGAGGAAGAGGCTGACTTCATCAATCAACCGTTCCGGCGACTTCGCGCCCTTGATGATGATGGACTTCGAATAGCGGCGCAGTTTCTGCTCGTCGTCAGCGGAGAGATCGCGCCCGGTATACACGATGACCGGTGGAAAGGAGTAGGCGCTCTCCTGGCTTAGCGTCTCGAGAAGGGAGAAGCCTGATGCATCCGGAAGAGACAAGTCGAGCACCATGCAGTCGAAGGTCTCTGACTTGAGGCGCCGCAAGCACTCCGCAGCCGTGCCGGCGACCACGGTCTCTACTTCCTGCGACGTCAGCAGCTTCGCAACAGCCTCGCGCTGCACCTGATCGTCCTCGACGATTAGGATGCGGTGCATACGCTGCGAAAGCTTGGCCTCCAATTTCTGCAGCACATCGATGAGCTGCTCTCGCTGGACGGGTTTGACCAGATATCCCAACGCCCCCAGAGACAACGCTGTCTCGGTCTGGTCGGTCGCCGAGACGACATGAATGGGAATATGGCGTGTCTTGTTGTCCCGCTTCAGGCGGTCAAGGACGGCGAGCCCAGACTGGTCGGGCAGTCCCACATCCAGCACGATGGCGTTTGGATTAAATTCCTTAGCGAGTTCCAGTGCCTCTTCAGCGGTACCTGCGACCAATGCGTGAAAACCCATTTCATGCGAGAGGTCGCGCAGGATACTGGCGAATGTGTCGTCGTCCTCAACCAACAGCAGCACCCGCTTGCCATCTGGCGGCAAGTGTCGGTCGTCGGCAACTTTCCTGGACTGTCTGGGCGGGGCTGCATTCGGCCGCTGGACAAGTGCCGGGGAGGACGCGGGAATGGGGATCGGGGGCTCACGCTCAGCAACATTGGCTGGGTCATAAGATTGCGGGATGGTGACAGTAAACGTGCTGCCCCTGCCCTGCTGGCTCTGGAGCTCGATCGATCCACCCAGGAGCCGGGCGAGTTGCCGCGATATCGAGAGACCGAGTCCGGTACCGCCAAACTTTCGGCTGATTGTGCCATCTGCCTGATGAAAAGCCTCGAAGATACTCTGTTGTTGCTCCACGGGGATCCCGATGCCTGTGTCAGAGACCGAGAAGGAGATCCGACCCTCTCCGCGTCTTTGAATCGAGAGGGCGACTTGACCGGTCTCTGTGAATTTGAAGGCGTTTGACAGCAGGTTCTTGAGGACCTGCTGGAGTCGCTGGCCGTCAGTCTCCATGCTCTCCGGGCAATCTGCGGACACCTCGACGGCGAACTGCAAGTCCTTTTGCTGGGCGATCGGTTCGAAAAGCTGTCGGACGCTTCGCACGAGGTGGGCGATCTCCAGCGATTCCGCATGAATCTCAACGTGCCCAGCCTCGATCTTCGAAAGGTCGAGAATGTCGTTGATCAGGTTCAGCAAATCGTTGCCGGAGGACTGAATTGTCTCGGCGTATTTGACTTGTTCTTCGGACAGGTTGCCTTCGGAATTGTCGGCGAGGAGCTTCGCGAGGATCAGGGACGAGTTGAGCGGCGTACGCAGCTCGTGCGACATGTTCGCGAGGAAATCGGATTTGTAACGACTTGCCTGTTCCAATTCGCGCGCCTTGAGGCCAACGGAAGCATTGGCCTTTTCGAGATCGTCGCGTTGCACCTCAAGCTGCTGGGTCTGCTCCTCCAGTTGCGAGTTCGTCTGTTCCAGTTCGACTTGCTGCTGCTCGAGACGTGCCTGGGACTCCTTGAGCGCTCGGCCTTGCTCCTCCAGTTCCTCGTTGGAAACGCGCAGTTCCTCACTTTGAGTCTGCAGCTCCTCCGACTGTCGTTGGGTTTCCTCGAGGAGATTTTGCAGTTCGCTGCGATAATTCGCCGAGCGCACAGCAATCGCAATCGACGCCGAGGCTTGCTCCAGAAGCGTGACGACACGCTCATCGACCGGTCGAGGAAATCCGAGCTCCATCACGGCATGGACATGACCATCGCTTGCCGCAGGCGCGATGAGGAGGTGGTTCGGGATTCCCTCCGCAAGTGCAGAACCGTACACCAGATAGGATTGAGGCACCTCGTCGAAAACCATTACTCGGTTTTCCGCCGTCGCCTGGCCCAACAGGCCCTCTCGGGACTGGAACTGGACCGTCACATTCGCTCCTTCGGGAACACCATACATCGAAGCGCGTCGATAACTGCCGCTCTCCGCAACGAAGATGGCGCCTGCAACGGCGCCGAGATATCTCCCCAGGAACTCGAGAATGTTATTCCCGAGTTCGACGGTTGATTGATCTCCCATCATTGCACCAGCCAATCCGACCTGTCCGGACTGAAGCCATTCCTGGTGGCGGCGAGCCAGCGTACTTCTTCGTATGAGAAAGGCGATCGCCATCGTCAGCAAAATGCCCAGCAAGCCTGACAGCAAACCGCTGACAAGAGCGGTGTTCTGCGCAGTGTCCATTTCGGCGACGCGTTGTGAGCGCAGTCCCGCTTCTTCCTCTTCCATCTTTGCAATCACGCCGCGGATGGCGTCCATCTCGGCCTTCCCGCGGTCTGAGTTGATGACGGCAAGCGCCGCCGGAAGGCCGTCGGATCGGCGAAGGTCTATGGCCTTCTTGAGCTCTCTGAGCTTGGCTTCGACATGGGCTCTGAGCGAACTGAGCTCTGGCCTATGGCCGGGATTGTCGCGAGTAAGTTCGGCGATTTGGTCCAACCTTGTCGGCAGTGTGTCTAGAGCGGTGTTGTATGGCTCAAGGTACTTCTCGTCGTTCGTAAGCAGGAAGCCACGCTGCCCCGTTTCGGCGTCTTGCGCGGCCGATAGCAATTTGTCCAAGGCCGTGATGACGTCGTGCGATTGAATAATCTTCTGATTGCCCTCGCGTAGATTCTGAAGGTTAAAATAAGCAACCGCACCGCTGATCAGGAAAAAGGCGCAAGCGGCTGCTAGGCTGAGAGCGACTGCTGGATCGAGCCCAAGCCTTGAACGTGAGATCTGCGGCATTCGCCCCTATTCCGTGGATGCTGGTCTGGATTAGAAGAAGAGTGGGGGAGCATATGGCTTTGTGGAAAAGACGCAACATTCAGCCTGTTCGCTATTCTCAGAAATATTTATCCGCAAACTGCTGATGCCCCAGCGCCGAACTGGCTCTTATCCATCCCATGAGCCCTGGCTGTCGCTTTGGAAATGCGGCGAAATGTACTTTGTGGCGGAACTGTTGTCCTCTACATGCATTCCGGCCATCGGGGAAATCCACCTATCCCATGTAACGCTCAAAGGCTCGATTAGCAGTGGTAGACTTAAATAAGCGTCTTGTTCTCGTCGTCGAAGATGAACCACTTATCAGGGTCATGGCAGCCGCCATGTTCGAGAACGATGGATTTGAGGTCTTAGAGGCAGCTACAGCCGATGAGGCAATCCATGTGTTGGAGATGAGAAAAGACATGGCGTTGGTGTTTACCGACGTTGAAATGCCGGGAAATATGGATGGCCTGCGTCTTATGTCAGTTATTCGGGAAAGATGGCCGCCGGTGAAACTCATCGTAACGTCGGGGCGGTTTCGCGTTACGGATAATCAGTTCCCAAGCGACGTTGCCTTCTTTAGTAAGCCGTACGATCCTGGCAAGATACTATCCCAAGCGAGGGTACTTCTTAGCTGAAGCAAGGGTTGCCACTGCCCTCCTCCGAAACCGCCACCTATCCTCCTGCCGCCGTCACCCACCAGACCGTATTGCCCACATCGTCGGCGATGAGCAGCGCGCCGTCTTGTCGATGGCGACGCCGACCGGCCGGCCCGCCTTGCCTTAAGGAAATCGGTGACCACTTCTATCCCCTTGCCACTTGGATGTCTTCCGCGCAGCCACGCCGGGATCTGCAATGCGACGGACCATCGCGAAGCCTTCGACGCCGGTGCGTTAGCGGTGCAGGCGGCTGAAGAAGGCAGCTTTTCCGTTGCACTCCAGTACGACGGAAACGTCACGAAGCCAGTCGCGGTATCGCTGTCGGCAGTCGGCGGCAAAACCAGGCACATGCCGGAGGATTTCCTGCTCCCCAACGAGGACCAGGTTCCGAAGCCTGCGCCGCATATCTGTCGCGGCTGTTGCCGGGCAAACCCGCATTCCTGCCGCCCCTCGTGTAGGCCCTCGCGATCGGCGCGTTTATAGAGATGTCGCGAACTGGACTACAGGGCGGCACCATCTGTCCCCTCCGTCTGTCCCGCCGCCCCTCTTGAAGGCCCTCGCGATCGGCGCGTTGACTGAGACGTCTCGGAACGGGCTACAGTGCAGCACCGTCTGTCCCCCCGTCTGTCCCGCCGGATCCGGCCGAGTTGACCGCGCAAAAGGCCACTAGTCCGGTGACACTCCCTCCGCCAAACGCCGCCGATTGCGCGATATTCTTGCGACCCAGAGACCCCCGGATATCATCTGGTCCTTATGCAATTTGTTCGTGTGGCCTTGTCGGTCCGCCTGCACGAGTAACGAATTCATACCTCGGCTAAGACATGTGGTCGATCTCGGCCGCGGCGAGACGCGCGATATGCAGGTCGATCTCCGCCATCGGATCACCGTCGCTCAGGTACCAGGCCGCAGACAGGCCGGTCCAGGCAAGAATCCAGCAAAGCAGGCGAAGCCGGTCGAGCTTTGCGGCCTCCGTGACGACTTCCAGACGGCGCGCAAAGCGTCCCGGCACGGTCGCGACCGGTCGCGTCGGGTCGGCGAGGTCCGGATTGGTAAAGATGTTGGCGAAATCAAAGCCGCGCTCACCCTCGATATGTTTGGGATCAATCGCCAACCAGCCGCGTTCGCCGAAGTCCAGCACATTGTCGTGGTGCAAATCGCCATGCAGGACGACGATCTCACGCTGATCGCGGAGTAATTTTTGAGCCGTCTCCGCACATCGGGACAGGATACCGCCGTGAATCCTTGCGGCCGGCGCCAACTCGCGAAACCATTGCGAAAGAGGTGTCAAATTCGGCGATGGCCTGGCCCGCGGCGCGTGAAGGCGGGCGGCAGTTTGGCACAGGATCCGGCAGGCTTCATCATCCTGTCCCGTTCGGGTCATATCGGCCAGGGAAGCGAAGCCGGTGGCCCGCTCCAGAAGGAGAGCGTGTTCCTCGCGCGCCAGCACGCTGGCCGCCCCATCTCCATCCCACCACTCCATGACCGCGCCGCCGAGGCGTTCATCCTCCTCGAAGGACAGCTTGAGCATGGCAGGTTCGCCGCGCCGCAGCACCGGCAGCAGCCGGGCAGCACGGGTGACAATGGGCTCGCCATCAGGAACAAGGCCCCATTTTGCGAAGTATGGATCGAACATCAGGCGAATGTATATTTGTATTCTGATTGGATTATTCAGAAGACTATCGCGTAAATGCGGTTCTCCGATTCATCGTTCGTGGCTCGCCATCCCGGAACCCTTCTGGGCACGCCAGCCGCCGCTTCGCGGTATCGCGTTTCGTAAGCCTCGAGAATTCCGCGGATTGCAACGGTGTGTGCCGCGTCCGATTTTACTAGCCGCAGGCTGCTCGAACGATCTTACCCGTCTTGGGGTCGGTTTCGATCGTTACCCGCTCCCGACGATAATCCATGGTCACGCCCTGACCGGGCACGATCTGACGCACAATGGTCGCCCCGGTCCTTTGCATCGCCTGCCGGTCGGTCATGCGGTGCATGCCCCTCAATGCCTCGGCGGCGTCAGGCCGGCATATTCCCGGGGCGCCCCTGCTGGCCGCCCCACCGGCGTTGGTCTGGCAGGCGGTGACGGTCGTGGCGGCAAGCATGAGCGTTACGGCAGAAATCAGTTTGCTTTTCATTTCAACGACCCTCCTTCCCGGTCGTCATAACATGGCAACGATCTTCCCGGCAGTTGCCTTGGCCGAGAAGGGATTTTGGTCACGTGGATAGCCTCCTCCAGTGCAAGCGCTCCGAGCGCCAGAAGCCATCCTTGCCTTGGGCAAGCTGCCAGCCGGTTCGCTGGTCACTTAACCCGGGATCACAGCGTCGGTTCCATGACGGGCGCGGCCCGAGGGACCCGGATCCACGCCGGAGCACGGCACCGACCATGTTGCCTGGTCCGACGACCTGCCGACGGCATTTTCCGGGAACGGGGTGGCGATCGACGTGCTCGACCGGCACGGCCAGGTGGAAGTCTTGAGCCGGTTGTAGCGCGGCAAGCCGAACGGATCAGCCGTTCCCTTCCCCGGAAAGCCTCGCCGCCTTTGCTTCGGCGCGAGCCGTGGCCATCAGGAGACCGAGGTCGGAGCCCGAGGCGACCCAGCCATAGCCATAGCCGAAATAGTCCCTGGCCCGAGCCGAGCCGGAAGCGAGTATCCCGGCCGGCTTGCCGATTTCAGCGCAGGCGCCGGCTGCGTCCGCCAGCGCCTTCTGCACGTCCGGATGATCGACCTGGCCGACGAGGCCCATGCTCGCCGAAAGATCCGACGGGCCGATGAAGATGCTGTCCACCCCCTCGACGGCCGCGATTTCCGGCAGCTTCGCCACTGCGTCGATCGTTTCGATTTGCAGGACGACGCAAATCTCGCTCGCCGCCCTGGTGAAATAGCCCTGGACGCCGCCGAAGCGGGTGGCGCGGCTCATGCCGGCGACGCCGCGTATGCCGTCGGGCGGATAACGCGTCGAGGCAACAGCCCGACGCGCTTCCTCGGCATTCTGGACATAGGGGAACATCACCGTTTGCGTGCCGATGTCGAGCACCTGCTTCACCACCACGGCGTCGTTCCATGGCAGGCGGACCACAGGAGCCGCCGGCGTTCCCGCCACCGCCTGCAGGAGCGGCAGCATAAGCGGCACGTCGTTGGGGGCATGTTCCATGTCGAGCACGATGAAATCGTAGCCGGCGCAGCCGAGCGCTTCCGCCACGAGCGCGCTTCCGCTCATCGACCAGACGCCGAGCGGGCTTTTTCTCTCACGCAGCGCAGCCTTGAACGCGTTGATCGGCAATTCCATCGATGTCTCCCGGAAGAAGAAGCGGCCGCCTCGCCGCCGCAAGATGAAGGCGTTTCGCTATCTGGAGGGCATCGCCTCGAGCGCGGCCGGCGTTTCTCCGGCCGCGTCAAGCGAGCGTCCCGACAGCCACGCGCGGTAGTCGCGGCCTGTATTGTCGATGTGGAAGGCAAGCAGTTCGTACAGCGCCTGCTCCTCGCCCGCCTCGAGGAGGCGGAAAAGCCGCCTGTGGGTCTCCAGCGAGCGATCGACGACATGTGTGTCGTCATGTGCCCTGCTCCGCAGCGCTCCGATCTTGGCCGAAATCAGATTATATGCCGCGACAAGATAAGGATTTCCCGAGCCTTCGATCAGCACCATGTGGAAATCGGCGTCGAGCCGCCGGTAGGCCTGGAAGTCCCCCTTGGCGATGGCGCGCTCCATCCTTTCGATCACTTTTCGCATCTCGCGGACGGCATCCTCGCGGCCGTTCCTGAAGATCAGCCGCACGGCTTCCGTCTCCAGAAGTCGCCGCAACCCGGCGATCTGGTCGATCTCCTCGTCCTCGATGCGGAATATCGACGTGCCGCGCTGCGGGTCGATCTGGACGAGACCTTCCCGGCGCAACTGCATCAGCGCCTCGCGGACGGGCGTCTTGCTGATGCCGAGCATCTTCGAGAGGCGGATCTCCGAAAGCTGGTCGCCGAGTTTCAGGCGCCCTTCGATGATGGCGTTGCGCAATTCGCGCTGCGCCATCTCCGCCAGGGATTCCGGTCTGCTCAGCTTCTCCAGGTTCAAGCGCGTGCCTCCCTTTCGCAATTTCATAGGCGAAAACGGGGGGCTTGCCTAGACAGTATCTGGAATATCAGATACTGCTGTAACGTGATATGCTGCGCTTGCCCGGGAGGGCACGCGTGCCAAAGCTTGGCCGGTTGCCGGTCGAGATCGCCACCAGGGAGGTTTTATGTCTGATATTCGCAAAGCGGCGCGCAGGTTCGCGCTGGTCGCCTCGACGGCAATGGCCGTCTCGCTGATGACGGCGTCCTCGCATGCCGCCGACAAGGTCACCCTCACTTTCGCCAACTGGGCGGCAGCCGAAGGCGCGACGCGCCCCGGCATCGAGGCGGTCATCGCTGAGTTCGAGAAGGACAATCCGGACATCCAGATCAAGAGCGAGGCGATCTCGTTCTCGGAAATCGCGCGCCAGCTCGTGCTGCGCGTCCGCTCGGGCAATCCGCCGGACGTGGCCGAGATCGCCGGAAACGACACTTTCCTGCTTGCCCAGACCGGCAAGCTCGAGCCGCTCGACGGCTATATGGACGCCGCCATGAAAGGCGCGATAAAGCCGGCGGCCCTCCAGGGATTCCAGGTGAACGGCACGCTCATCGCCTTCCCGTGGACCCAGGCGCCTGCCGGCTTCTGGTACGACAAGGCCGTCATGCAGAAGGCCGGCCTCGATCCGGAAAACCCGCCGAAGACGATCGACGAGCTGATGAAGGACATGGCGGCGATCAAGAAGAGCCAGCCCGACGTCATCCCGCTTGGGCTCGACACCACGAACCGCGCCTTCGCGCTCCAGTCCAACTGGCCGTGGATGGCGACATTCGGCGCCAATCCGCTCGACGTCGCGAACAAGGGCGCGGAGTCGGACGCGATGAAGGCCTACCTGACCTGGATGCGCGAGCTCGCCAAGAAGGGCTATATCGACCCGGGCCGCAAGATCGGCGAGTTCCGTCCGCTGATCGCGCAGGACAAGGTCGCCTTCCACTGGGACCAGGTCCTCCTGCAGGGCGTCATCCAGAGCGTCAACAAGATGAAGGATGACGAGTTCTACAAGCACTATGGCGTGACGACCCAGCCGGCCGGGTCTTCCGGCAAGTCGTACTCTTTCGAGGGCGGCCACCAGCTCGTCATGTTCGCCGACAGCGCGCACAAGGAAGCGGCGTGGAAATTCATCCAATATCTCTCGACATCGCCTTTCGCGATCGAGAACTACACGCTGCGCTATGAATCCTCGCTGACGCCGCTCGAAAAGGCGCCGAGCGAGGCGCTGGCGAAGAAGCTCGACACGCCGATCTTCAACGCATTCAGCGACAAGATCATGGGGACCGTGACGACGCCGCCCTACGGGCCGAACTTCGCCGCCGGAGCCACGGCCGTCATGGCAGGCGTCCAGCAGGCGATCACCAGCGACACGCCGATCGACGAGATCGCGGCATCGATCCAGAAGAACCTCGCCCAGTAATGGCGGGAGCCGGACCCATCTCGGCCAACGCACCCGCCCGGCGCAATGCCGAGCGGGTGGCGTGGTTCGACTGGATGGTGCTGCCGACGGTGGCGGTGCTCGCCGTCATCATCGGCTATCCGGTCGTCTATACGCTGGTCCTGTCCACGAAGAAGTACAACCTTCTCGACATGACGCCGGCGAAATTCATCGGCGGCGCCAATTATGATCACCTCTTCTCCGACCCGGTATTCTGGCACTCGCTCGGGAATACGGCGATCTATACGTTCGGCAGCGTCGTCGTCGCCTCGCTTCTCGGTCTCGTCCTGGCGCTCCTCACCGAAAGCCTGACCGGCTGGCGCTTCCGGACCGCGCGCGCCCTCCTCCTGACGCCATGGGCGGTGCCGTTCGTCGTCGTGGCCTTCCTGTTCCGCTACATGTACCTGCAGAACGGCGGCGTCGTGAACGCGGTCCTTCTCGACCTGGGGCTCATCGACCGACCGGTCTTGTGGCTCAACAATTCCGCCCTCGCCCTGCCCGCGATCATGGTCGCCAATATCTGGGCGATGACGCCGTTCTTCTTCCTGCTGCTGAGCGCCGCGCTGGCGGCCATCCCCAACGAGGTGATCGAATCCGCCCGTATCGACAAGGCCGGAACCTGGAGCATGGTTTATCACATCAAACTGCCCTTCCTGCGCGGCGCGCTCTTCATCTCGGGCCTGCTGATGATCATCTCCAACTTCAACGATTTCGCCAAGATCTGGGCGATGACCCAGGGCGGGCCCGGCTACTCGACGACCACGCTGGTGGTTTACGTCTACCGGCTCGCCTTCGAGAATTTCGATTTCGGCTATGCGTCGGCGATCGGCGTCGTATGGCTCGTACTGCTGCTTCTCTTCGCCCTCGCTTATCTGCGCGCGCTGCGGGTGAACGCATGAGCGACCGCAGGCAGCAGGACGGGCCGCGCCGCTTCACCCTCGGCAAGGCCGTGCAATATCTGGCGATCGCGTTCGGCCTCTTCTGGAGCCTGGCGCCGGTCTACTGGATGCTGGCGACGTCGTTCAAGACGGAACTGGAGGCGACGCGCATCGATCCGACGCTCGTGCCCCTGGAGCCGACGCTCGCCAACTATATCGGGCTGGGCGGCCAATCGCTGCCCTTCTTCGCCTTCTTCTTCAACAGCATCCTGAGCTGCCTCGCGACGGCCGCGATCGCCGTCGTCATCGCCACCCCCGCCGCCTATGCCCTGTCGCGCGCCCGCTTCCGCCTGCGCGGAACGGTCAGCTACGCGATCCTCGTGTTCCGCATGCTGCCGCTCGTCGTCATGCTGGCGCCGCTCTACCTGCTGCTCCTCAACCTCCATCTGCTCGACAGCATCGGCGGCCTCGTCGTTGGTTTCACGACCTTCGGACTGCCCTTCGCGGTGTGGATGATGAAGAGCTTCATCGACGCAGTGCCGATCGAGGTCGAGGAAGCGGCGCGGGTCGACGGCTACCCGCGCTGGCAGATCCTGCTGCGCGTCGTCACGCCGCTCATCATGCCGGGCATCCTGACCACGGCGACCTTCGTCTTCATGGAAGCCTGGAACAACCTCATCTATCCGCTGACCTTCATGACCACGATGGAGAAGCAGACGCTTCCGGCCGCCCTGGTGCTCACCTTCACCGGCCAGTTCAAGACCGACTGGGGCGGCATGATGGCGGCCGCGACGGTTACCACCCTGCCCCTGATGATCGCCTTCTTCGCCGTCCAGCGCTCGATGGTGCGCGGCCTGACTTCGGGAGCGGTCGCCGGTGCCTGAGACGAGTCGGAACCCGATATCCCGCGGACTTGCGGGACGTACGGCGCTCGTCACGGGTGCGGCCGGCGGCATCGGCAAGGCCATCGCCCGCCGCCTCGCTTCGGAAGGCGCGCAGGTGCTGATGACCGATATCGATGGCGAGCGCCTGGCGCGTTCGGTTGCCGACCTCGTCGGGGATGGACACGACGTGGCGGCCGTCGCCGCCGATCTTGGCGATCCTGCTGCCCGCGACGATCTGGTGCCCGAGGTCCTGCGTCGCTGGGGCCGGATCGACATTCTCGTCAACAACGCCGCCGCCAATGGTTCGCGCCGGCCCTTCCTCGACGCGGACCCTGCGGAATGGGAGAACATCTTCGCAACCAACGTCTTCGCCACCGCTGCGCTTTGCCGGGCCGCCGCCCGCGCCATGGTCGAGGCGGGCTCCGGGGCCATCGTCAATATCGGCTCCATCCAGGCCGGCATGCCGGTCGCGACATACGCGCCCTACGCCGCCAGCAAGGGCGCCGTGGCCAGCCTGACGCTGGCTCTCGCCGTCGAATTGTCGGCCAAGGGCGTAAGGGTGAACGCCGTAACGCCCGGCGTCATCGCCACGGAGGCTTTCGAGACTACGCTTGCCAGGAGCGGCGGCGACCGCCTTCCGGCAAGCGCAGCCCTTGTCGATCGGCGCGGCACGGCGGACGAGGTCGCGGCAGCCGTCGCCTTCCTTGCCTCCGACGAGGCTTCCTTCATAACCGGCGCGATCCTTCCGGTCGACGGCGGGCGTCATATCAGCCGTCGGCCCGATCCCTTCGAGATCGCTTTCGGCAACGAACAAACGGACGGACGAACCTGATGGCCCGCATCACGCTCAAGGACGTCGCCAAATTTTACGGCGATGCCCAGGTGCTCTTCGACTGCAACCTGGAGATCGCCGACCACGAATTCGTCGTGCTCGTCGGCCCCTCCGGCTCGGGCAAGACCACGCTTTTGAGGATCATCGCCGGACTGGAGCACATCTCGGCCGGCGACCTCTATTTCGACGACCGCCGAGTAAACGATGTCGATGTGGCCGACCGCGACATCGCCATGGTATTCCAGAACTACGGCCTCTACCCGCATATGTCGGTCTATGAGAACATGGCCTTCGGGCTGAGACGCCGGAAAATCCCCGCATCCGAGATCGACCGGCGGGTGCGCGGAGCGGCCGAGATGCTGAACATGGCCGCCTACCTGCAGCGCCGGCCGCGCCAGCTTTCCGGCGGACAGCGCCAGCGCGTGGCGCTCGGCCGTGCCATCGTGCGCGAGCCGGCCGTGTTCCTGCTCGACGAGCCGCTCTCCAATCTCGACGCCCATCTGCGTGTCCAGATGCGTGCCGAGATCCTGCGCGTCCATCGCGCCGTCACCGCTACCGCCGTCTATGTCACGCACGACCAGATCGAGGCCATGACCATGGGCGACCGTATCGTCGTCATGCATGAGGGCCGCATCCAGCAGGTAGGCACGCCCGACGAACTCTATGACGCGCCGGCGAACCGCTTCGTCGCCTCCTTCATCGGCACCCCCGCGATGGGTTTCATCGAGGCGACGCTGGAGGGAGAAGGCGACCGTGCCGAACTCGTGGTGCCCGGATTGCGTCTCAACCTGGCCGAGCCGCAAAGGAAGGCCCTGGCGCGGTCGGGCGCCCGCCAGGTGTCGATCGGCATCCGGCCGGAACGGCTGGTCCTCGGCGATGACCCGAGCGCCGACTGGCGCGTCGCCGGCACGGTCGATGTCGTCGAGATGCTGGGCTCGGAACAATACGTTCACTTCAGCACCGAGGCCGGATCGCTGACGGCCCGCGTCTCACGCGACCATCCGCTGAAGGTCCAGGAGAGCGTGACCTTCTCGGGCGCCGCGCAGCACCTTCACCTCTTCGATCGCGAGACAGGCAAGACCCTCGCCTGATTCCTCCGCCGGACATCCAGACATGAGTTCGATCGCCGACATCACAACCTTCCGCGTGCCCCCGCGCTGGATATTCGTGCGGGTGACGACCGATGACGGCCTCGCCGGATGGGGCGAGGCGATCATCCCGAAGCGCGCCAAGGCCGTCGTCGGCGCCATAGAGGACATGGCCGCCAATCTGCTCGGGGTCGATCCGAGCCGTATCGAGGATATTGCGCAGCGGCTGCGCCGCGGCGCGTTCTTCCGCGGCGGACCGGTATTGGGGACGGCCGCCTCGGCCATCGAGCAGGCGTTGTGGGACATCAAGGGCCGGCGTCACGGCCTGCCCATATATGAATTCCTCGGCGGCTGCGTCCGCGACCATATCCGCGCCTATGCCTGGATCGGCGGCGACAATCCCGCCGACGTGGTCGAACATGCCCGTCAGCGCATCGCGCAGGGCTTTTCCGCCGTGAAGATGAACGCCACGCCGGCCCTGCCCCCGCTCGGCGGCCGCGCCATCATCGACGCCGCCGCCGAGAGGATCGGCGCGCTACGCGATGCTTTCGGCGGCACGCTCGACATCGCGCTCGATCTGCACGGCCGCGTCCCGCGCGCGGCGCTGAAGCCTCTGCTTGCCGAATTGCAGCAATTCCACCCGATGTGGGTGGAAGAGGCGACCTTGCCGGAAAACGAGGAGAGCCTGAAGGTGCTCGGCCGCGCCGCCGGCTCCATTCCCGTAGCAACCGGCGAACGGCTCGCCTCGCGCTGGGACTTCAAGCGGCTGCTCGACACCGGCGCGGTCGATATCGTCCAGCCGGATGTCTCCATCACCGGGCTCTTCGAACTGGAGAAGATCGCCCGCCTGGCGGAAATCTACGATGTCTCGGTCGCGCCGCATTGCCCGAACGGGCCGGTCTCACTCGCTGCCTCGCTGCAGGTCGGGTTCTGCGCGCCGAACGTCGTCATCCAGGAGCAGAGCCTCGGCCTCCACTATCACCAGGGTTATTCCGGTTTGCCGAAGGGCGAGATGCACGATTATCTAGTGGACGCGAAGCCGCTGACCACGATGGACGGCGCCTTCCGGCCACTCGACGGACCCGGCCTCGGCATCGCCATCAACGCAGAGCGGGTGGCGGAGAGTGCCTGCGACTGGCATCTGCCGGATGCGGACTGGACCTATCCGGACGGCACCTACGCCGAGTGGTGAGGATCGGTTGACCTGGGAGCGAGGGCTGCGGCGGAACCGCTCATTCCGGTTCGTCGCACACCTTTGGTGAAGGGTCCTTGCCACCTTGCGTGGCCGGCGGGGCGGAGAGCGCCTCCAGCCAGAGCGCGTCTATGGACGCCAGCGCCTCCGCGTCGAGCTTTCCCGGCGCATTCCAGTAGTCGCCGCCGGGCACGACGATGTTTTTCTCCCTTTCGAGCGCAGAAGCTTTTTCCCGCGCCGACGGCACGACCCGGTCACGCAAATCGGTAAGGCCCGAACGATGAAATTCCGCGAGGTCGCCGGCAAGCATCGCCGGCATCATTTTCGGGAAAGTCAGCCGGCTTCGCGGCAGCCCGGAAAGATTGACGCAGAGACAGCCCTCCTCCGCAGCCAGGACGGCCAGCCGGTTCGCCTTGGCTTCCAGGCTCTGCAGCGTGGGATCGCGCCGAAGCGGGTCCGCCTCTCCGTTGCCGTAGAAATGCGATTGCCCGCCGTCGCGGTCATAGACCATGTCACAGCCGCAAAAACCCATGATGTCCGGCGCGAGCGCGTCGAGCACCCAGTAGGCGGTGGAGAAGGCCATGGTGCCACCGGCATAGATCACTCCGCCGAACCGGTTGTTCGAGGGGACGTAGTCCCGATAGGTCACGATGTTCTGCCCGGCGGCGGGGGCCGGCCGCCTTTCCGGCGGGAAATCCTCCGGATGGACCAGATGCGTCCAGTCGGGCCGGACCTGCCATGCATTGTTGATCGCGACGATGTGATCGATGCCGCGCGCATCATAGTTCCGCGCTTCAACGGCTTCCGGCGCGCTGCCGATAACAAGGACGGTTTTCGGCACGGACTGGCTCTATCCTGGCTGCTACCTGACGGGACTCGCGGTCCGCGCACGCCAAAGATACCGCACGATCCGGCTGACAGATCAATCCATCAGCAGCGAAAGGTGGTCGAATGGTTTTGGAAGCCGGCGACCGCGGTCAGCGCCTCATGAGCAGCGCCACCAGAAGCCCGATCACGCCTGCGGTCACCACCGCCGTTGCCATGGGGTTCTCGCGGGCCGTGTCACGCGCCCGCCGCGCGCCACGGCGTAAATCCGGCATCGCGTCATGGACGCGGTCCCAAAGGTCTTCGTAAAGGTCGCCCGCGGCGTCGCGAGCGCCGTCATAGGCATCTCCTCCGCGCTTCGAGATCGTCTTCTTCAAGGACGAAACCTCCCGGCTCAACCGGGCGATCTGGTCCTCCATGTCGTCCTGGAAGTCGTTGCGTAAACGCGTCATCGCCGATGCCATGGCAAAATCCCTCGCTTCTGGTGGGGTCGGCTATCAACGGAAGCGGTCGGTTTTCGTTCCGCCGCCGCGGCATTTCCGAGCCAGTTCTTCGCCTGCGCCAGATATCGGGGACGATGCCGGCGGCGCTGCTCAGCCCATCTCAGGTGAAATGCCGACCGCGGTGCGATCGATCACCTCGCGCAGAGCGAAGGACGAATTGATCTTGGTGACGTGCGGCATGGCCGAGAGCCATTGCTTGTGGATGCGCTCGTAATCCTCGAGATCGCGGGCGGCGATCCTCAGGATATAGTCGTACTCGCCCGACATAAGATGGCAGGAAAGCACATTCGGGCAGCGCTTCACGGCTGCTTCGAAATCGGCCAGCGACTTTTCGAACTGGCCGGAAAGCGAGATATGCACGATCGCGGTCATACGGTGGGAGAGCGCGGCGTTGGAAAGCTGGGCATGGTAGCCGAGAACGACGCCGGTGCTTTCCAGGATGTCGAGCCGGCGCGAGCAGGCCGATTGCGACAGGCCCACCTTTTCGGCAAGCGCCGCGTTCGAGATGCGACCGTCCTTCTGCAGCGCATCGAGGATGGCGATATCGATCCTGTCCAGGGCCATTGTTCGCGATTTCTTTCAAAATAAAGCTCGAGATCGCAATCTTTATCGAAATGCCAATTGTCCCACAATCGATTTCGCAAGCACGTTCGACGGGTCTTGTGCTCTACTGCCGGCACAATCCCAGCAATGCCGCCTGACAGGAGGAGACCATGCGCGTCGGCTGCCCGAAGGAAATCAAGAACCACGAATATCGCGTCGGCCTGACCCCCGGCGCGGTTCGCGAATACGCCGCCCATGGCCACGAGGTGCTGGTGGAGACGGGCGCCGGCGCCGGCATCGGGGCCGACGACAATGCCTATCGCGCGGCCGGCGCCCGCATCGCCGACAACGCCTCCGAGATCTTCACCAAGTCCGACATGATCGTGAAGGTGAAGGAGCCGCAACCCCGCGAATGGGCGCAGCTCCGCGAAGGCCAGATCCTCTACACCTATCTCCACCTTGCACCCGACCCGGAGCAGACGAAGGGGCTCCTCGGCTCGGGCGTCACGGCGGTCGCCTACGAGACGGTGACCGACGATCGCGGCGGACTGCCGCTGCTGGCACCGATGTCGGAGGTGGCAGGCCGGCTTTCGATCCAGGCCGGCGCAACGGCGCTGCAGAAGGCGAATGGCGGCCGCGGCGTGCTGCTGGGCGGGGTGCCGGGCGTGCTGCCGGGCAAGGTCACGGTGATCGGCGGCGGCGTGGTCGGCCTCCATGCCGCGCGGATGGCGGTGGGCCTCGGCGCGGACGTTACCATCATCGACCGCTCGATCCCGCGCCTGCGCCAGCTCGACGACATCTTCGGCGGCCGTGTCCATACGCGCTATTCCACCGTCGAAGCGCTGGAGGAAGAATGCTTCTCGGCGGATGTCGTGGTCGGCGCCGTCCTCATCCCTGGCGCGGCGGCGCCGAAGCTCGTCACCCGCGAGATGCTCTCGGGCATGAAGAAGGGCGCGGTCCTGGTCGACGTCGCCATCGACCAGGGCGGCTGCTTCGAGACCTCGCACGCGACCACCCATTCCGATCCGACCTACGAGGTCGACGGCGTGATCCACTATTGCGTCGCCAACATGCCGGGCGCCGTGCCCGTGACTTCGGCGCATGCGCTCAACAACGCCACGCTGCATTACGGGCTGCAGCTTGCCGACAAGGGGCTGAAGGCGCTGGTCGACGAACCGCACCTGCGGAACGGCCTCAATGTCCACAAGGGCAGGATCACCAATGCCGCCGTGGCGGAGGCGCTCGGCTACGAACTTGCCGAGCCGAAGAAGGCGCTCGCCGCCTGAGCAATTATTCGCGCGCGGGTACTCCCGCCGCGATTGGAAGTTTACGCGAAACGGCCTTCGTGGGTGTCCACGAAGGCCGTTTTGTTATGCAAATCAAATAAAGGGAGGTGTTGCATCCGCGCTACAACCATTGGGCGATCGGCGGTGTTATAGGGCATGCCATCAAGGGTTGGGTAAGGGTTGGGCAATGCATAAACTCCGGACAATTCTGCTTGGCGCGGCAAGCGTCGTTATCGTGGCGTCGGCCGCCAGCGCGGCGGACATGGTCGCTCCAGCGCCGGCTCCCGCTCCGGCGGCAGGCTTCAACTGGTCCGGCTTCTATGTCGGTCTTGGCGGCGGATTGGGTGCGGTCAACCACAGGATCAGCACGAACGCTTTAGGGCCGGGGATCAGCTTCAACGGCATCGGCGGCGAAGGCGCCTTCGGCGAACTGACCGTCGGCTATGATCACATGTTGACGGACCGGTTTCTGCTCGGCGGCTTCATCGACACGAATCTCGGCAATATCGGCCCGAGCGTGGACATCACCGGCGGACCGGGTATCGACCTGACCAACAGCTACGGCTTCGACGCGGTGGCCCGGCTTGGCTATATGCTGAACGGCAGCACGCTCGGTTACGTACTCGGCGGCTATACCTGGGAGCACTTCAAGCTCGACAGCGGGCCCATCGGCATCCACTACTCCGACAGCCGCGGCGGATACGTCCTCGGCGCCGGCATGGAAACGGCGATCAGCCATAACTGGACGATCAAGGCGGAATACCGCTACTCCAATTACGGCAACGACAGCGTTCTCGACCTTGGTCCCGGCGCTTCGCTCAACGTCGAGCCTTCCACCCACACCTTCCACATCGCGGCGAACTATCATTTCGGCGCGGAGGGCGCGGGCCCGGCAATCGCCTCGCCGGTTTATGACTGGTCAGGCCTGTACGTAGGCGCCGCCGTGGGCGCGGGCGAAGTCGTCCACGACCTTTCCATCCTGGGCGGCGGCATCGACATCAACGGCATCGGCGGCGAAGGCGTCTTCGGCGAACTCAATGCCGGCTATGATCATGATTTCGGCGGTTTCGTCGCAGGCCTCATGGTCGACGGCAATGTTTCCGGCATCAGCACCGATCTCAATCTCGGTGGCGGCGGCGGATCCGGCAGCCTTGACGCTGATTACGGTTTCGACATCCTCGGCCGGGTCGGCATGAAGGTTAACCCGTCCACGCTCGCCTATGTGCTCGGCGGCTATAGCTGGGGCCATTTCAAGCTCGGCGGGTCCGGCCCCGTTTTTGGCGGCGCCGGCAGCTATGACTGGAGCAGCAGCGGCTTTTCCGTCGGCGGCGGCCTCGAAACGGCTGTTTCGACCCACATGACACTCGGCATCGAATACCGCTACGCCCAGTTCGCGGACAAGGACTTCTCTTCCATGCTGGGTGCGCCTCCCGGCTCGCTCAAGGTCGAGCCGTCCTCCCACACCGTTCGCGTCGGCCTGAAGTACAAGTTCAACTGACAGCCGCAACCTTTGCGGACTCCAGAAAGATCAGCCCGCCGTGTCCCTGCCGGTGGGCTTTTCTTTTACACGCTGGAAGCGGCAACAAAAAAGCGGGGCAGTGCCCCGCTTCCTCGTTTGCCCAAAGGATGCCGCCGGTCCATCCGCGGTCGGCCTCTCCTCAGGCACTTTTTCCTACTCCCGCATTGCTACAGCGACGCGACAGTTGAGAATGAGAGTGCCGCAGCTTGGTTAACGACCGGTTAACATCGAAAGATCACGCGGCGTCGATCCGGCACTGATAGCAATTGTTCCTCGCCGAGCGGACGTGGACGTAGGCGACATCGTCGCGGGCGAGCAGAGCCTCGGCTTTCTCCGCGATGGCAGGTGTCGGAACGACCGCGCCGGTGCCGTAGACGATGCGGTCATCGGCGCCATATCCCCGCACGATATAGTCCGGCCCGGCGAGCATCTCCGGCGGTTCCGAGCCGCAGCGCGCCCGTTCACACTCCTCCGCATGCAGGAAGATCGGGCCGGTCTCCGCATAGGGCTGGAGTTCCGGGAATGGCCGATAGGCGAGGACGAGGTAGGGCTCGCCCGCCGCAACGTTCCTCATGCAATGGCGACACGGCACGCCGTTCCCGTCGGAGATCTTTCGCTCCGGCTTGCGGCCATAGGCGTCGGGGCCGCCGCGCTGCAGCGCGCGGACCGCTTCGGTGGGCAGGGCTTCGAATTTTACGGGCATTGCGACCTCCATGGAATGATAGAGATCACCTAGTCCCCGGCGATCCGCGCAACGACCCGTTTCATGCCAAAGCGTTCCGCGGCGGCGACTATTCCATCAGCGCATCAAGCCCGCGCACCAACCCCTTGATCTTCATGACCTCACGCACCGCAAGCAACGTGCCGGCGACATAAGGCGCGGCGGAGGAGCCGGCATCGTGGCGGATGGTCAGCCGCTCGTCGGGAAGGCCGAACTGCGCCTCGCAGGAAAGGATATAGGATGGCAGCCTCAGCGCATGCACCTGCACGCCCTGCCCTTCTCCCACCGCCGCGCCCCGTGTGCCGGGAATGCCGGAGACTTGCGCCTGCGGCACAGCCGTCGATTTGCCGCGAATCTCGGCCAGCGCCTCGGCGAGTTCGCGCGCGGTGCCGGACGGCGCGTCGGGCTTCTTCGCGCTTGCATAGTCGATGACTTCCACATCCGGCACGTATTTGGCCGCCATCAGCGCGAACCGCTTCAACAGCGTCGCGGTGATGGAGAAATTGCCGGCTGCAAGCACGCCGACGCCGGCCGCACGTGCCGCCTTGTCGATTTCGGCATAGTCGGCCGCGCCGAGGCCCGACGTGCCGATCACGACATGCCGGCCTTTCTCGATTGCCAGAAGCGTGTGCGCCTTGACGGCGTTCGGCTTGGTGTAGTCGATCACGACGTCCGACGGAGCCTCGAGCGCCTCCTCGAGCGTTCCGGTTACCGGGACGCCATTGACAGTATGCCCGACGACCTCTCCGCTGTCCTTGCCGGCTGCGCTCCGCGCCACCGCGCCTGCCAGTTGCAGATCATCCGCCGCCATGATCGCCGGGATCAATGCCTTGCCGACCCAGCCGGTGGCGCCTGCCATCACAACTCTTATCGTCATTCGTTGCCTCTCCTTTTGTCGTCGCAGGGCGAGCCCTGGCGCCGTCATATCCACGGTTCGACTTCTTCCTCGGAACAGCCGACCGGCGAAAATCCCATTTTCTGGTAGAGCCTAAGCGCCTTGGGGCTGTCGAGCGTGTTGGTATGGATGGCGACGGCTTCCGGATCGTGCGCCCAGGCGGCGAAGATCGTCTCCGACAGGAAGAAGCCCGCCAGCCCCCTGCCCTGGAAATCCGGCGTCAGCCCGAAATAGACGATCTCGGTCTTTTCCGGCAATCCCGCGAGGTCAAGCTCGTAGAAGCCGGCCGGCGAGCCGTCAACGTAGAGCACCGCGACCTCGGTCGTCGGGGCGTGGATTCTCGCGGCAAGCTCCTCATCACCAAGGAAGCGGCGCTCGGACCAGTGATGCGGCCGGCCGACCTGCTCGTAGAGATAGCGGTAGAAGGCGACGGGCATGTTGCGCGCCTGCATGAGCGCCAGCCGCGGCCCGACCGGCATCGGCATGCGATGGGCCGGCATGGCGGTCATTTCAAGATGCGTCACGCGCGCCTTGAGCAGGGGCGGCTTTGCGCGGCCGGCCACGTTCAGTCGCTTCCGGTCTCGACAGGTGTATCGGAACGGCCGCCCCATTCCGACCAGGAGCCGTCATAAAGGCGGTTCTCCTTGTGGCCGAGCGTCTCGAGCGCCAGCGTCAGCACGGCGGCCGTCACGCCGGAACCGCAGGAAGTCACGACCGGTTTCGCCAGGTCGACCCCGGCCGACTCGAATTTTTCCTTCAGCGCCTCGGCCGACAGCAGCCTGCCGTCCTTCGCCAGCGACGATGCCGGCACGCTGTGCGCCCCCGGCATGTGGCCGCTGCGCATGCCGGCGCGCGGTTCCGGGTCGGCGCCGGTGAAGCGGCCGCCCGGCCGGGCGTCGGCGATCTCGGCCGATCCGGACTCCACGATTTTGCGCATGTCGGTCAGCGAGGCCACGCGGGAAGCATCGAACTTCGCGTCGAAGACGTTTGGCGCGATCTTCGTCGGCTCGGCGGTCACCCGGCGGCCGGCGGCCTTCCAGCCGTCGCCGCCGCCTTCGAGGATGAAGACTTTCCGCGCGCCCATGACACGGAACATCCACCAGACGCGCGGCGCGGTGAACACGCCCGGTCCGTCATAGACGACGATCGTATCGTCGGCCGCGATACCCATCGCACCGGCGAACTTCGCGAAGATTCCGGGGGACGGCAGGGTGTGCGGCAAGTCCGAATCCGGATCGACCACCTTGTCGTGATCAAAGAACACCGCGCCCGGAATGTGCCCGCTGTCGTATTCCTTGCGCGCGTCGCGCTTCTGCGCCGGCAGATACCAGGAGCCGTCCACGATCTTGAGACCCGGCTGGCCGAGGCGCTCCTCGAGCCATTCCGGCGTAACGAAGAAGGGATTGCGATCGGACACGGGCGATCCTCTCAAGACGAATATTGGCGTTCAAGGTAGAGCGACGGGTCAGAAAAACTACACATCCGGTTCTTGGGACTCAAGCGATGGCCGGACGGACTTGAGAACGAAGGGGCGATACCATTCCACAAGCGAGATCGAGACCATCTATGCGGGCGCCGGCCCGAAGCGGATGCGGAAGCGGCGGTTCTCGCGGCCCTTCTTCTCGATCTTGCCAATGTGGATCTCGCCGACCTCGCCAGTCCTCGCGACATGAGTGCCGCCGCAGGGCTGGCTATCGACCGCTTCGCCTTCGCCGATGCAGACCAGCCTGATGCGGCCGGTCCCGGCCGGCGGGCGGACATTCTTCGACTTCACCAGGCCCGGATTGGCCGCCAGTTCTTCGTCGGTGATCCAGCGCGTGAAAACGGGGTGATCCGCGGTCACCAGTTCCATCAGCCGGGCGCTGGCCGCCTCCTTGGTCAGGTCGGCGTCCGGCATGTCGAAATCGACGCGGCTCTCCTCCTCGCCGACCGCCGCTCCTGTGATCGGAAAAGGGCAGATGACGGTGAGGAGATGGCAGGCCGTATGCATGCGCATCAGTTTCAGGCGACGCGGCCAGTCGATTGACAGGCCGAGCGTCTCGCCGATGTCCGGCAGCAGTGCGCCCGGAGCCGGCAGATGGATGATCTCGTCCTTGTTTTCGCCGGTGATGGTCGCCTCGACCGCGATCTTCGACCCGTCGGCGCGCGTCAAAACCCCGGTGTCGCCCGGCTGCCCGCCCGAGGTTGCATAGAAGATGGTCCGGTCGAGGATGATGCCGCCACGCTCGTTGACGGCGACGACCTTGCCTTCGCCGGTCGCCCGATAAGCGTCCTCGCGGAACAGCGTCTCCGTGGCAAAGGCCATTACGCCACCTCTTCGAAGGGGATGACGATATCCGGTGTTCTGTCCATCCATTCCGGCACCGGCAGGTCCTTGCCGCGCAGGAATGCCGGATTGAAGAGCTTGGACTGATAACGCATGCCGTAATCGCAGAGGATGGTCACGATGGTATGGCCGGGGCCGAGATCCTTCGCCAGGCGGATCGCGCCGGCGATATTGATGCCTGTGGAGCCGCCGAGGCAAAGCCCCTCCTCCTGCACGAGGTCGAAGATGATCGGCAGCGCTTCCGCATCGGGTATCTGGTAGGCGAAATCGGGCACGAACCCTTCGAGATTGGCCGTGATGCGCCCCTGCCCGATGCCCTCGGTGATCGAGCTTCCCTCGGATTTCAGCTCGCCCTCGGTGTAGAAGCTGTAGAGCGCCGCGCCGAGCGGGTCGGCTATGGCGATCTTTACATCCCGACTGTGGCCGCGCAGCCCCTCGGCGACGCCGGCCAGCGTGCCGCCCGTGCCGACCGCCGAGACGAAACCGTCGAGCTTGCCGCCGGTCTGCTTCCAGATTTCCTGCGCGGTCGTAAGGACATGGCCGTTCCTGTTCGCAACGTTGTCGAACTGGTTCGCCCAAATGGCTCCGTGCGCTTCGGATTTTGCCAGGCGCCCGGAAAGCCTGCCGGAAACCTTGATGTAGTTGTTCGGGTTCCTGTACGGCACCGCGGGCACTTCCACGAGTTCAGCGCCGAGCAACCGCAACGCATCCTTCTTTTCCTGGCTTTGCGTTTCCGGGATGACGATGACGGTGCGATAGCCGAGCGCCTTCGCGACCACGGTGAGGCCGATGCCGGTGTTGCCGGCGGTGCCCTCGACGATGACGCCGCCGGGCTCGAGCAGGCCCTTCTCCTCGGCGTCGCGGATGATGAAGAGGCCGGCGCGGTCCTTGACCGACTGGCCCGGGTTCATGAACTCGGCCTTGCCGAGGATCTCGCAGCCGGTTTCCTCCGAGGCGCGCCTCAGGCGGATCAGCGGCGTGTTGCCGATGGCATCGATTACCGAGCGGAACATCGATTTTCCTTCTTTTCTGGTCGGCCGACCCTAGAAACCGCCGCTCCGGCTTTCAAGGACGGATTTTGCGCGACCTTATGGTCCAGAAGGAAAGGCATCCCGCAAACGCGCCGACGGGCAAGCCGGGACGCGAAGTCCAACGCCCGGCGAAGGAATGCCGGCTCGTTCGGTTGAAGAAGGAAGAGGAAGGGGCCGGTCGGCGATCTGGCAGCGGTACGAGGAGGCCACTATGCGCCAGCGCCGGCCGGCCGACCCCACGGACCCAGGAGATGCGGCGGACCTGAGCATCATGGGGTATAGCTAGGGGATGGCCGAAATCAGCCTCGTATCGCCACCCCTTTCATTCCCAAGGCGACACTCGCGCAAGACACCTTGGAAATCAATAGTTTCTTAACCAAAGCCAAGAAATCACTGCGAACAAGGTAAATTTATGGCCTTGCCGGATTGATGGGGAGCGCTAGGCAGCCTTGGCCACGACGCGGTTGCGGCCGCCGGACTTGGCCTCGTAGAGCGCCACGTCCGCCCGCTTCATCAGGGCGTCCATGCTGTCGGCATAGGGCTTCAGCGAAGACACCCCGACGCTGACGGTGATTTCGATCGCGGTTCCGTCCGCCACGACGAATGGGGCGCTGGCAATCTCGGCGCGGATGCGCTCCGCGACCTTCTCCGCGATGGGTGCCGGGGTATCCGGCATGACCACGACGAACTCCTCGCCGCCGTAGCGGCAGGCGAGATCGATCCCGCGAACGTTCTTCCTGAGGCGGGCCGCGAATTCGCGCAGCACGCGGTCGCCGCCGTCATGGCCCCATTTATCGTTGACGGCCTTGAAGTGGTCGATGTCTGTCATCATCACCGACAGCGGCCGGCGGCGGGTCGTCGAGCGATCGAACAGCGTCTGCAGGTGGCTATCGAGGTAGCGGCGGTTGTGCAGGCCGGTCAGTCCGTCGATGACGGCCATCTCCATCGTCTCGGTGACGCTGGCGCGAAGCTGGTCGTTGTAGCGCTTGCGGCGTGCCTGCGTCTTCAGCCGCGCCGTCAGTTCCTGCTGTTCGACCGGGCGGATGAGATAGTCGTTGATGCCGAGTTCGAGGCCGCGCAGGATTCGGTCCTCCTCGCCCTCGTTGGCGATGAGCACGATCGGCAGGAAACGCGTGCGGTCGAGCGAACGGAGCTGCGAGCACAGCCGCAGCGGATCGAATTCCCTGAAGCCGGTCGCCACCACCACGCAGTCGTAGTCGCCTTCGGCAGCGTCGAAAAAACCCTTGTGGGGATCGGCGACGGCGTCGATCTGGAAATGCGGACCGAGCATGCTCCCCAGATGTTCGACCGAGGCGGGCTTCTCATCGACGAGGAGTATCTTCGGCAGGTCGGCCTCCGGCTCCCGGCGGGCCAGCATCTCCTCGATGCCGATATTGCGCGTGGTGGAGGCGCGCAGCCGCAACTCGTCCGTAAGCGTCTTCAGCCGGACGAGGCTCTTCACCCGCGTCATCAGTTGCAGGTCGTTGACGGGCTTCGTCAGGAAATCGTCGGCGCCGGCTTCCAGCCCGCGGATGCGGTCGGCCACCTGGTCCAGCGCTGTCACCATGACGACGGGGATATGCGCGGTCGCCGGATCGAGCTTCAAGCGGCGGCAGACCTCGAACCCGTCCATCCCCGGCATCATGATGTCGAGCAGCACCACGTCGATCTTGCCGGTTTCGCAGATTTCGAGCGCGTCGGCGCCGTTCGAAGCGGTCAGCACCTCGAAATATTCCGCCAGAAGCCTGACTTCCAGGAGCTTCACATTGGCCGGGATATCGTCGACGACAAGAATGCGGGCGGTCATGTCGCGGGCCTTTCTAGGCGTCGCCCAGGTAGGATTTGATCGTCTCGATGAACTTGGTCACCGAGATCGGCTTCGAGATGTAGGCTTCACACCCCCCCTGGCGAATGCGCTCCTCGTCCCCCTTCATGGCGAAGGCGGTGACGGCGATGATGGGAATGACGCGAAGTTCCTCGTCCTCTTTCAGCCATTTAGTCACCTCCAGGCCGGAGACCTCCGGCAGCTGGATGTCCATGAGGATGAGGTCGGGCCTGTGGGCTCGGGCGAGGTCGAGCGCCTCCAGCCCGTTGCGCGTGCGTATCGTCTCGTAGCCGCTGGCTTCGATCAGGTCGCGAAAGAGCTTCATGTTGAGCTCGTTGTCCTCGACGATCATGACCTTCTTCGGCATTCTTCCCGTCCCGCGGCGGCCCGATGGGCCCGGAAACGACGAAATCCTCATCGTCCACCGAGCCTATCCCCCGCTGATTCCCTAGCGCAATTTGATTGACGAAACGGAAACCGCCGCCCCGAAATACGAAGGTTTGGTCCGTCGGTCCCGTCGATGTATAGAGCTTTCCCTGAACACGCCCAAGACGGCGATCTCAAACGAAGACTTTCTTATGCCGAAAGACGAAAATTCCAATATGCAAGCCGAATCGATCGCCATATCGGCCCTTGCTTTTATTGCCGGCGACGCCGAACTGCTGCCGCGCTTTCTTGCCATCACCGGAATCGAGGCCGCGTCGATCCGGCAGGCGGCGCGGGAACCCGGCTTCCTCGCCGGCGTGCTCGACTTCCTGCTGGCGCACGAGCCGAGCCTGATGCGCTTCGCCTCCGAGACCGGCACCGATCCGGCTTCGGTCGCGGAGGCCCGGCGGCGGTTGCCGAACGGCGACGACCGGTTTGAAGCTTCCACATGAGCGACGACCCCGAAACGGTTCGCCAGATTGCCGAATTGGCTCCCGGCGACCGCCCGCTTCTGGTGTTGGACGTGGATGAAGTGGTGCTGGAATTCGTGCGCCCTTTCGTGAAATTCCTGGAGACGCAGGACCTGCTCCTGAAGACCGACAGCTTCCGAATTCATGGCAACGTCTTCGATCGCTCCACCAGATTGCCGGTCCAGGATCAACGCGTCACCACCCTCATGACAGCCTTTTTCGAAGCCCAGGAAACCTGGCAGACCGCCGTCGACGGAGCGGCGGCCGCGGTTGCGGAATTGGCCGCGGCAGTGGAAGTGGTGATGCTGAGTTCCATGCCCCACGGCCATCGCCCCCTGAGACGGCGGCTGCTCGATCGCCTCGGTTTCCCGTATCCATTGCTGACCACGGAAGCAGCCAAGGGCCCGGCCATCCAGCGTATGCGCGGCGGCGGCGGCCGACCGGTCGCCTTCGTGGACGATATTCCCAACAACCTGCTTTCGGTACAGCGGGCCGTACCCGACGCCCGGCTTTTCCATTTGATGGCGCATTCGGAACTGCGCGCGCTGTTGCTGCCGCTTCCCGAAGGCATCGTCGCGGTCTCGGGCTGGCGGGAAGCGGGCCCGTTAATCGCCAAAGCATTGAAAAGATAGGAACTTCGGGGCACAGGCCCGCACCCTCAAAGAACCAGCCGCATGAGCGGCCGGCCGACCTTGCGCTCGGCCATCCTCGCGAAGCCGGCCTTTTCGAATACCCTGCTTGAACCGACGAACAGCCCGGTCGAGCGCGAACTCTTCGATTCGTCCATCGGACAGACTTCCAGATAGCGGGCGCCCGAGTGCCGGGCGTGATCTATGCCGGCCGACACGAGCCGGTGCGTCAGGCCCTTGCCGCGCGCGCCGGAGCGCACGAAAAAGCAGGAGATGGCCCAGATCGAAGGATCGTCGGCCTCGCCTTCGCCGAGCGGCGCGGACGCGCGGCCGGGATTGTTCCACTGCGGCACGTCCGGGCGCGGGCCGACCTGCATCCAGCCGACCGCCCTTCCCTCGTCAAAGGCGAGGATGCCGGGCGGCGGGCCCTCCTCCACACGCCGCCGCATGTGGTCCTTGTTGCGTTCATGATTGTTTTCGCGCCGCGTGGCCGGCGGCAGGCGGAAGGCCGTGCACCAACAGCCGTAGCAGGCGCCCTGCTTGCCGAACAGGTCTTCGAAATCCGGCCAGCGGGCCGGTGTCAGCAGTTCCGTGGAGATCGCCATCGGCCGTCTCTCTCGCCATGTTCCTGTGATATGAACGGGTTCCGGCGGCTTGCCGGAAAATCGCACTGTTCTCTTTATGTTCGCAAGCGCTTCGCCTTCTGTCAACGATCCGGATCGCGGTTTCTGCCGCGATTGCCTGACCACGCAGCGGGAATCGTCGCGGCGCTGCGAGGTCTGCGGCAGCCCCCGCCTCGTCGGCCATCCGGAACTCTATCGGCTCAGCCTGGCGCATATCGACTGCGACGCGTTCTACGCGGCGGTCGAGAAGCGCGACAATCCGGGGCTGAAGGACAAGCCGGTCATCATCGGCGGTGGCAAGCGCGGCGTCGTCTCGACAGCCTGCTACATCGCCCGCATCCATGGCGTGCGCTCGGCGATGCCGATGTTCAAGGCGCTCGAAGCCTGCCCGCAGGCAACCGTCATCAAGCCGGACATGGAAAAATACGTCCGCGTCGGGCGGGAGGTGCGCGCCATGATGAACGAGCTCACCCCCCTGGTCGAACCGCTGTCGATCGACGAGGCGTTTCTCGACCTCGCCGGCACGGAAAAGCTGCACGGCATGCCGCCGGCGCTGGTGCTCGGGCGATTCGCGCTCAGGGTCGAGAAGGAAATCGGCATCACCGTTTCCGTCGGCCTCTCCTATTGCAAGTTCCTGGCCAAGGTTGCGTCGGATTTCCGCAAGCCGCGCGGCTTCGCCGTGATCGGCGAAGCCGAAGCGCTTGATTTCCTGGCAGGCCAGCCGGTGACGCTGATCTGGGGCGTAGGCAAGGCCTTCGCCGCGACATTGGAAAAGGACGGCATCCGCAGCATAGGCCAGCTCCAGCTCATGGAGCGCGGCGATCTGATGAAACGTTACGGCACGATGGGCGACCGGCTCTATCATCTGTCGCGCGGACATGACGAACGCCGGGTCAAGGCCGACCGCGAGACCAAGAGTGTTTCGGCCGAAACGACCTTCGATACGGACCTCGCCTCGCTGGCCGACCTCGTGCCCATCCTGCGGGGACTTTCCGAGCGTGTTTCGGCCCGACTGAAGAAGGCCGGCATCGCCGGACGCACCGTGGTGCTCAAGCTGAAGTCGCAGGATTTCCACATCCGCACGCGCAACCGCCGCCTCGGCGATCCGACCCGGCTGGCAGACCGCATCTTCCAGACCGGCCTCGATCTCCTGAAGAAAGAGGCGGACGGGACGCGCTACAGGCTGATCGGGATCGGCGTCACCGACCTCACGGACTTGGAAAAGGCCGATCCGCCGGATCTCGTGGATGTGCTGGCAAGGAAACGCGCAATGGCTGAAGGCGCGATCGACCTTCTCCGCGACAGGTTCGGAAAGACGGCCGTCGAAACGGGCTATACCTTCGGCAAGTATCGCCCGCGGCGAAACGATCCAGAAACCGAGCAATAGAGCAAAGCGCCGGGTCCCGGCCGCAAACTCAATCGTCGAGATCGCCGGGTTCGGGTGCCTGGCCCTTGCCGCCGATGGTATCACCCGCCTTCGGACCTTGCGGCTTCACGGGCGGTGGATTCTTCTTCGCCTCGGCGGCCGCTTTCGCGGCCTCTTCGGCAGCCTTGTCGCCCTTCGGGATGGGCACGCTCGACGTCTGCTTGCAGGCCTTCAGCCAGACGTCATAGATCGGGTGTTCGACGGCGTTGAGCCCCGGGCTCTCCGCGAACATCCAGCCGGTGAAGATGCGCCTGATCTTGCGGTCGAGCGTGATCTCGTCGACCTCGACGAAGGAATCCGTCTTCGGCTCCTCGGTATCGGGCGCCGAGTAGCAGACGCGCGGCGTCACCTGCAGCGCGCCGAACTGCACGGTCTCGCCGACATAGGCATCGAATGTGATGATGCGCCCGGTGATCTTGTCGATCCCGGCGAACTCGGCCACCGGGTTCTTGATTCGCTCGGCGTGCGCCGTGCCCGCCAGTCCGAGCGCCAGGAGCGCGACGGCGCCCTTCGCCGCGAACGAAATCCACCGATGCCACGTATTATTTGTCATGAACAGTCGGAATTTGCCCACGGCGCCCAATCCGGTGTCCGCGCCGCCGCTTCGCGGACGGTTTCCGGGTAACCCGCAATTGTGGCGAGAAAATACCGGGCGATCGCAACGGGCAAGCCAAACCGCTTCAGCCGCCGGGCGTCCAGGCGTCGTAATCGCCGTCGACGCGCGGACGGTGGCGATTGCCGAGCACGGACCCTGGCGGGCGATAGGCGGCCGGCGTGCCGGTCAGGTTCTGCTGATGAGGCTTCTGCCACTCGCGCGGCTTGTAGTTCTCTTCCGATGGCGGCGTGTCCACCTTGTGATGCATCCAGCCGTGCCAGCCGGGCGGAATCTTCGAAGCCTCCGAATAGCCGCGATAGATGACCCAGCGCCGCGTGCGGCCTTCCGAATCGGTTCCGCCCTCGTAGTAGACATTGCCCTCGGCATCCTCGCCGACACGCTTGCCGACGCGCCAGGTATGAAGGCGCGTGCCGAGCGTCTGCCCGTTCCACCAGGTAAAAAACTGCGTCAGGAATTCCTTCATGGGCGACCTCGGTGCATGTCGCGTTATGGCCTTCGCCCTTGCCGAACGCAAGAGGCTCCGCGCGAGCTTAGTTCGCGTCCGCCGCGACCTTCATCGAGACGATCTTGTCCGGATCCTGCACGGGTTCGCCGCGCTTGATCTTATCGACATTCTCCATTCCTTCGATCACCTGTCCCCAGACCGAATATTGGCGGTTGAGGAAGCTGGCGTCGTCGAAGCAGATGAAGAACTGCGAGTTGGCCGAATTCGGGTTCTGCGCGCGCGCCATGGAACAGGTGCCACGCCCATGGTTCATGTTGGAGAACTCGGCCTTCAGATCCGGCTTGTCCGATCCGCCCATGCCGGCGCGGCCGGTATTGAAGGAAGACGAGCCGCTCTTGCCGTATTGCACGTCGCCGGTCTGCGCCATGAAGCCGTCGATGACGCGGTGGAAGACGACGCCGTCATAGGCCCCTTCGCGCGCCAGTTCCTTGATGCGCGCGACGTGACCGGGCGCGAGGTCCGGAAAGAGCTCGATCACCACTTTGCCCTTGGTCGTCTCCATCAGGAGGGTGTTCTCGGGATCCTTGATTTCAGCCATCGGGGCTTCCTTTCGTTTTCCTATTTCGCCGCGTCGGAAGCGATGCGGACCTTGATCATGCTGTCGGGTTTATCGACAGCGCCGTTCTGGGCGGGATCGCCCTTCTTGATCCTGTCGACGAACTCCATGCCGCTTTCGACATTGCCGACCACGGTGTAATCGCCCTCGAGCGAAGGAGCCGGCGCGAACATGATGAAGAATTGCGAATTGGCGGAGTTCGGATCCTGGGCGCGCGCCATGCCGACGGTGCCGCGTACATAGGGCGCCTTCGAGAATTCGGCCGGCAGGTCGGGCAGGTCGGAGCCGCCGGTGCCAACCAGTTCGGCATTGAATCCCTTCTTCACATTGCCGTACTTGACGT
Source organism: Rhizobiales bacterium 65-79 (assembly GCA_001896885.1). Classification (GTDB taxonomy): domain Bacteria; phylum Pseudomonadota; class Alphaproteobacteria; order Rhizobiales; family Rhizobiaceae; genus Mesorhizobium_L. Next base: position 37,146 of record MKRJ01000014.1, read on the forward strand.
CGCCCGTCTGCGCCATGAAGCCAGCTATGACCCTGTGGAAGGCGACATGGTCGTAGGCGCCCGAACGACCGAGCTTCTTGATCTGCGCCACATGCTTCGGCGCGAGGTCGGGCCTGAGCGCGATCGTCACCTCGCCGTCCTTCAGCGTGATGATCATGGTATTGTCCGGATCCGCCGCCAAGGCAGGGGCTGTCAGGGCGATAGCGCCGATCAACGCGGTGGCGAACAGGGCGCGCCGGGAAAGCTGCATGTATTTCTCCTGAAGAGGCTGATGATCGGTCCGGATCGCGGCAGCCGCGTTACCGGGTGGATGCGAATTTCTCTTTGATCGCGGCGGCGACCGGCACCGGCACGAAAGGTCGGATGTCTCCGCCCATCGAGGCGATCTGGCGCACCAATGTGGCGGTAATGGTTCTGACCGAGGGGCTTGCCGGCAGGAAAACGGTCTGGAGTTCCGGCGCCATCGTCTCGTTCATGCCGGCCATCTGCATTTCGTAATCGAGGTCGGTGCCATCGCGCAGGCCGCGGATCATGATCGAGGCGCCGTGCTCGCGGCTGGCTTCGATCATGAGTCCGTCGAAGGCCACGACCTTGATCCGCTTGCTCTGTTCGCCGAGTTCGGATTCCGCGGAGGATTCGATGAGCTGGACACGCTCCTCGAAGGAGAAAAGCGGCGCCTTGCCGGGATGCAGGCCGATCGCCACGATGACCTCGTCCGCGACCGCAAGGGACGCCTTGAGGACGTCCAGGTGACCGTTGGTCGGCGGATCGAACGATCCGCCATATATGGCAATGCGCGCGCTCATCGCGCCGCTTCTATCCGGCCTGCGGGGCAAAGGCAATTTCCGATCTCCGGAGGCGGATTGCCGGCGACCCGCGCCCCATTCAGCGGCGCGCCAGGGCCAGCCACACGCCGCCGCCGATCAGGCAGCTTCCGGCGACCCGCTCGGCGATGCGGACACGGCCACGCGAAAGCCAGTTTCCGGCGCTGCCGGCGGCGATCGCGTAGAGCCCGTCGAAGACAGTGGCGACCGCCATGAAGACGACGCCATAGAGCACGGTCTGGATCGCCGCGTTCCCGGCGGGATCGATGAACTGCGGAATAAAGGCGCCGAAGAAGAAAAGCGCCTTCGGGTTCGACCAGATCACGAGAAAGCCCTGCAGCGCGAAGGAACGCGGCTTCCTGGCTCCCGATTCGATCTTTCCGAGATTGCCGTCGGACCGCCACAGCTTGATGCCGAGCCAGATCAGGTAGGCAGCGCCGGCAAGCCGCAATATGTCGAACACATCGCCCAGCCCGGCGACGATCGCCGAGAGCCCGAGCGCCAGCACGGCGATCATCGTGATGAGGCCGATCTGCGTGCCCAGTACGTTGAGAAGGCCCGCCCGCGTCCCGTATTTCATGGAGTTGGCGATCACGACCGTCACGGTCGGGCCCGGCACGATGATGATCACGAAACACGCCAGCGCATAGGAAAGCAGCGTCGTCAATTCCGGCACGGGAACCTCCAGGGCGGGAAAGCCGGATCAATGCACGGCTCTCGGAGGTACGCAAGCAATCCACCTGCAATCACCGCGATTGATTGCTATATTGTGGATGTATCGCCGCATGACGGCTCCGACATTGCACCAGCGGCCGGATTGCTGCGCATACGCAAGAAAGGAGCCTATTCATGCGTGTATCTGACATTCTCGCGGCGAAAAAAGGGGAAAAGGTCCACACCGTGCGCCCCCACGAGAGCATCGAAAATCTCGTGCAGCGATTGCGGCTGGAGCGGATCGGGGCGCTTGTCGTCAGCGAGTCGGGATACACGGTGGACGGGATCATTTCCGAGCGCGACGTGGCGCACGGCCTCGCCGAGCACGGTGCGGATATCCTCAACCGGACGGTCCGCGAACTGATGACGGGGGCGGTGATCACCTGCCCGCCCGAAGAGAGCCTGGCGCATGTCGCCAAGCTGATGACGCACCGGCGCATCCGGCACGTGCCGATCGTCGACGGCAAGAGGCTGATCGGCATCGTCAGCATCGGGGACGTGGTCCGCTACCGGCTGGACGAGCTGGAACTGGAGCAGAATGTGCTGCGCGACTACGCCGTCGCCCGCTCCTGACCCCGCATTGCGCCGGTGTGGCCGAGGCCACACCGGTTCATTCAAATAAATGTGTGGGCCGCCACGGTAAGCGGCGATCTTGTATTCCGCCTTCATGAACCACAGATGAATGGCGATGCCAGCAACGCTTCAGGGACGATGAGGCAAGCTTCCTCATCCTCGATGAAACCAAATCGGGCCCTGCCCGTTGTTGAGGCAAGGAGTACACGATCATGATGATTATCATGCTTGCCGCGGCCATGACCTTGGCCATGCTTATCGCCACCGCTTTCGGGCTCCACCAGGAAGCGGAAAAGGTTCGTCTGGACCAGCGTAACAAGTCGCTGAACCGGTATATTATGAAGTAATCTGCCGGCCCTGCTTTTGCGTCCAGTCCGTGTTACCCGGACCATGTGACGAAGTACCGAGTTTCATGAAACGGCGTGCCGAAAGCTTCAGGCTTCCGGCGCGCCGTTTTCGTCGGTACCCTCTTCTTCCTCGCCGTCCGGCTCGGATATCCGCTCAACAGACACTACCTTCTCGCCCTCGGCCGTGTTGAAGATCGTCACGCCCTTGGTGGCGCGGCTGGCGAAGCGGATATTGTGCACCGGCACCCGGATGACCGTCCCGCCGTCCGAAACCAGCATGATCTGGTCCTCGTTGGCCACGGGGAACGCTGCGATAAGCCGGCCGATCTCATCCACCCTGGAAACATCGGTAGCGCGGATGCCCTTGCCGCCCCGGTTCGTCAGGCGGAAATCGTAGGAGGACGAGCGCTTGCCGTAGCCCAGTTCCGTCACCGTCAGCACGAATTGCTCGTGCTGCCTCAGGAATTCGTAGCGCTCGTCGGAAAGCTGCGCATCCTCGCCGACCTCCTCGTTGGTGAGCACGATGTCTTCCTCCTCCCCGCCTGAAAGCGCGCGCCGCTCGGCAGCCGAGCGTTTGAGATACGCCGAACGCTCGGCGGGTTCGGCCTCGACATGCTCGATGATGGTCATTGAAATGGCGCGCTCGCCGTCGCCGAGCGCGATGCCACGCACGCCCTGCGAATCGCGTCCCTTGAAGACACGGACATCCGTCACCCTGAAGCGGATGCACTGGCCGCTGTCGGCGGTCAGGAGAACATCGTCATTGTCGGTACAGGTCTCTACGGCGAGGATGGCGTCGCCTTCCTCGTCGAACTTCATGGCGATCTTGCCGTTGCGCTTGACGTCGGCGAAGTCGGACAGCTTGTTGCGCCGCACGGTCCCCCGCGTGGTCGCGAACATCACGTCGAGCTTATCCCATTCCGATTCGTCGGGCAGCGGCAGGATCGCGGTGATGCGGTCGCCATTCTCGATCGGCAGCAGGTTGATCAGCGCCTTGCCGCGCGCCTGCGGGGTGCCGACCGGCAGGCGCCAGACCTTTTCCTTGTAGACGATCCCGCGCGAGGAGAAGAACAGCACCGGCGTATGCGTGTTGGCGACGAAGAGCCGGGTGACGAAATCCTCCTCACGGGTCGCCATGCCGGAACGGCCCTTGCCGCCCCGCGCCTGCGCCCGGTAGATCGAAAGCGGCACGCGCTTGATATAGCCGCCATGGGTGACGGTCACGACCATATCCTCGCGCTGGATGAGGTCCTCGTCCTCCATGTCGGCGCCGCCATCGGCGATTTCCGTGCGCCGGGGCGTGCCGAACTCGTCGCGAAGCGCGGTGAGCTCGTCCTTGACGATTTGCTGGATGCGTGCCCGTGAGCCGAGGATGTCGAGATAGTCGGCGATCTCGACGCCGATCTTGTTCAATTCCTCGGCGATCTCGTCGCGGCCGAGCGCGGTAAGGCGCTGCAGGCGCAGGTCGAGGATGGCGCGCGCCTGTTCCTCGGAGAGGTTATAGGTGCCGTCCTCGTTGATGCGGTGACGCGGGTCGTCGATCAGCGTGATGAGGGCCGACACGTCGCCGGCCGGCCAGCGCCGCACCATCAACTGCTCGCGCGCGGTCTGCGGATCGGGCGCGCTGCGGATCAGCCTGATCACCTCGTCGATATTGGCAACCGCAATCGCCAACCCGACAAGGACATGCGCACGCTCGCGCGCCTTCCTGAGCAGATAGCGGGTGCGCCGCGCCACCACTTCCTCGCGGAAGGACACGAAGGCGCGCAGCATGTCGAGCAGCGTCATCTGCTCCGGCTTGCCGCCGTTCAGCGCCACCATGTTGGCGCCGAAGGAGGTCTGAAGCGGCGTGAAGCGGTAAAGCTGGTTGAGCACGACGTCGGCGACGGCCTCGCGCCTCAGTTCGATGACGACGCGATAGCCCTGCCGGTCGCTCTCGTCGCGGATATCGGAGATGCCCTCGATGCGCTTGTCGCGCACCAGTTCGGCCATCTTCTCCTGCATGGTCGCCTTGTTCACCTGGAAGGGAACTTCGGTGACGATGATCGCCTCGCGGTCGCCGCGTATGGTCTCGAAATGCACCTTGCCGCGCATGACGATCGAACCGCGCCCGGTCGAATAGGCGCTGTAGATGCCGGCGCGGCCGAGTATGATCCCGCCGGTGGGGAAATCCGGGCCGGGGATGATCTCCATCAGTTCCGGCAATTCGATCGCCGGATTGTCGATGAGCGCTATGCAGCCATCGACCACTTCCGTCAGGTTGTGCGGGGGGATGTTGGTCGCCATGCCGACGGCGATACCGCCCGAGCCGTTGACGAGAAGGTTCGGGAAGCGCGCCGGCAGCACCTTCGGTTCCTGCGAGGCGGCGTCGTAGGTGTCCTGGAAATCGACAGTCTCCTTGTCGATATCCTCCAGAAGCTCATGCGCGACCTTCGTCAGCCGCGATTCGGTGTAGCGCATCGCCGCCGGCGGATCGCCGTCGATCGAGCCGAAATTGCCCTGCCCGTCGATAAGCGGCACGCGCAACGACCAGTCCTGCGCCATGCGCACCAGGGCGTCGTAGATCGAGGCGTCGCCGTGCGGGTGATACTTACCCATCACGTCGGCGACGGGCCGCGCCGATTTCACGTATTTGCGGTTCCAGTGATAACCGCTCTCATGGGAGGCGTAGAGGATGCGCCGGTGAACCGGCTTCAGCCCGTCGCGCACGTCCGGCAACGCCCGGCTCACGATCACGCTCATGGCGTAATCGAGGTAGGAGCGCTGCATTTCCTCGATGATGGAAATCGGCTCTATATCGGACGGCCCGCCCGGGCCGCTCTCAGTCGTCTGGTCAGTCAAAACGGATCACGATGCTGGTTGGGAATCACTGACTTCTTATATAGGAAACCTGCCGCGGACTCCAATGGCGACCGTCTCTTTTCGGGTGCATTTTCCGACGTGATTTCAAATAGATAAGCGGCATCGCGTCGGAGATGTGAAAACGGCGTTTCCAATCAGGCGGCCGGCAAGGGAAATCCGCTCGAATCAACTCTTTCGCAGCCGTTCGAGACCGTGATCCGACGGACGCTGGCGTTTCGGCGGAGAGAGGGGTAATGCCGTTCCCCGGAACGGCCGATATTGCCTGCCGGAAGCCGACTTTCTGTTCGGTGTCGGCCAGCCGGTCGAGAGGAGACGGACATGTTCGACCATATCTCGATCGGCGTGCGCGACGTCGCTCGCTCGAAGCGCTTCTATGATGCCGCGTTGGGGCCGCTTGGCTACCGGCTGCTCAGCGAAGGCCAGGACTCGCTCGGCTATGGGATCGGCAAGGTGACGCTGTGGCTGCTGCAGACGGACAGGCCCGTGCCGGCCGATCCGCGATCGGGGCTTCACTTCGCCTTCCGCGCGCCGGATATCCGCAGCGTCGGCGAATTCTACATCGCCGCGCTGGAGACGGGCGGCACCGACAATGGCGCGCCGGGAGAACGGCTCGAATATTCGCCGGGCTATTACGCGGCCTACGTGCTCGACCCGGACGGCTACCGGCTGGAGGCCTATCATGCCGAAGACGAGCAGCCCGACCGCCCCGCGCATGACGGGAACGACTAGGAGAACCCGATCTCCCGAGCCCACGCCTTCCTCGCGGCCGCCTCATGGGCTATGACGATCAAGCTGGAGGGGGCAGGCCATGCCGAACTACGACAGCCTGTTCAATGCCTTCGTCACCATCCTGGTGACGATAGACCCGCCGGGGCTGGCGCCGCTTTTCCTGGCGCTCACCGCGGGCATGGATCGGTCGCAACGCGGCCAGGTGGCGATCCGCGCCAGCATCATCGCCTTCGCCGTGCTGGTGCTTTTCGCGCTGGCCGGCACCGCGATCCTGTCCGTCTTCGGCATCACGCTGCCGGCGTTCCGGGTGGCGGGCGGGCTGCTCCTCTTCTTCATCTCCTTCGAGATGATCTTCGAGCAGCGACAGGACCGGAAGGAGAAGAGCGCGGCAGTGGCCATCACCAAGGACATGATCCACAACATCGCCGCCTTCCCGCTGGCCATTCCGCTTATAGCCGGCCCCGGCGCGATCTCGGCGACGGTCCTGCTTTCCGGCAGCTTCCGCGGCTGGCCGGCGCAGCTCGCCCTCGTGGCGATCATCCTTTTCTGCCTCTGCATCGCCTGGCTGGTCTTCATCCTCGCCGAGCGTATCGATCGTTTCCTCGGCCAGACCGGCCGCTCCATCCTGACGCGGCTCCTGGGCGTGATCCTGGCGGCGCTCGCCGTGCAGTTCGTCGCCGACGGCATCAAGGCGTTGATCGCCGCATAGCGATCGGGCGCGACCCTGTCGCCCTTGTCGCCCTTGTCCATATAAGGACCGGACAGGCCAGCACCGAGGGGTACGTTTGAATGGCAAGCACCCGCCAAGACGCCGGCGGCAATCGCTTCACCGTGATCGCCGCCATTGCGGCCAACGGCGCGATCGCCGTCGTGAAGTTCATCGCCGCCTTCTTCACGGGCTCCTCCAGCATGCTCTCGGAGGGAATCCATTCGCTGATCGACACGGCGAACGAGGCGCTGCTTCTGCTGGGCATCAGCCGTTCGAGCCGTCCACCGGACAAGCGCCATCCGTTCGGCTACGGCATCGAACTCTATTTCTGGTCCTTTGTCGTCGCCATGCTGATCTTCGCGCTCGGCGCCGGTGTCTCGATCTATGAGGGCATATTGGCGCTCGGAGCACGCCATGAGGTCGATTATCCCATGGTGGCTTTCGTGGTGCTCGCCGCCGCCTTCGTCTTCGAAGGCATGTCCTGGACGGTGGCGTACCGTGAATTCAACACCACGCGCGGCGACCGCGGCTTCTTTGCGCATTTCCGCGCGCACAAGGATCCCGCCGTCTTCATCGTGCTGATGGAGGATAGCGCCGCATGCATCGGCGTGCTGATCGCGGCGGCGAGCCTCGCGCTCAGCCTCTGGACCGGCGACACCCGCTACGACGCGGCGGGCTCGATCGCGATCGGCGTGGTGCTCGGCATCACCGCCTATCTCCTTGCGCATGAGACCAAGGGTCTGCTGATCGGCGAGGCCGCGAATCCCGAGCTATCGGCCGCCATCCGCCAGATGCTCCAGGATCACCCGGATGTGGACTCGGTCAACGAACTGCGCACCGTCCACCTCGGTCCGCACGAGATCCTTGTCGTCGTCAGCGTCGACTTCCGCAACGACATTTCCGCCGAGCAGGTCGAGACCACCGTGTCCGACCTCGAACGGGAAATCCGCAACCGGTTCGCGGACGTTCGGCGCGTCTATATTGAGGCGCAGAGCCGCGAGGACCATCTGGCGCTCGCCGAACGGACAATGGCGCCCGGGAGCGCGCCGGACGGGGTTTAGTGGCAGACCTCCCCGGTCATTCTCCCGACACCCGCGACAGGGCCGTCTCCAGCCGCTCGCGGGTGGCGCGGTATTCGTCCATCTTTTCCCGTTCGGCGGCGACGATCTCTTCCGGCGCGTTGGCGACGAACTTCTCGTTCGAGAGCTTCTTCTCGATGCGCGCGATCTCGTCCGACGCTTTGGCGACCTCCTTTCGCAGCCTCGCCGCCTCGGCGGCAAGGTCGATGAGGTCGCCGAGCGGCAGGCAGGCCGTCGCCTCGCCGATGACGAGCTGCGCCGAGGCTTTCGGGGCTGCGTCGGCAAAGGAAATGCCGGAAATGCGGGCGAGCCGGCCGATCGCCGCTTCATGCCGGGCCAGCCTTTCACGTGCCGTGTCCCCTGCCCCCACGATCACCAGCGGCGCCATCGCGGAGGGCGGCACGTTCATCTCCGCCCGCACGGAGCGGATGCCGGAGATGAGTTCGACCAGCCAGTTCATTTCGTCGGCCGCCGCCTTGTCCTCGAACTCGGGGGCGGGCCACGCCGCGTGGCAAAGCAGCGATTGCCGCTCGCCCTCGCCGGTCTCGGCCCAAAGCTCTTCCGTCATGAACGGCATGAAGGGATGGAGGAGCTTGTAGATCTCGTCGAGCGCGAAGGCCGCCACCGCCTGGCTTTCCGCCTTGGCGGCCTCATCGTCGCCCATGAAGACGGGCTTCAGCAGTTCCAGGTACCAGTCGCAGAACGTGTTCCAGACGAAGCGATAGGCGGCCCCGGCAGCCTCGTTGAAACGGTAGGAAGTGATGCCGTCGGTGACCTGCCGGGCCGTGTCGGAGAGTTCCGTCAGGATCCAGCGGTTCACGGTCAGCCTGGCGTCGTGCAGGACGAATTCGTCGTTGCGCGCGACGCCGTTCATCTGGGCGAAGCGCGTCGCGTTCCAGAGCTTGGTGCCGAAATTGCGGTAGCCGGCGATGCGCGCCGGATCGAGCTTCACGTCGCGTCCCTGCGCGGCCATGATCGCGAGGGTGAAGCGCAGCGCGTCGGCGCCGTATTCGTCGATCAGCCCGAGCGGGTCGATGACGTTGCCCTTCGACTTCGACATCTTGGCGCCGTTCTTGTCGCGAACCAGCGCATGGACATAGACCGTATGGAACGGCTCCTCGTCCATGAAATGGAGCCCCATCATCATCATCCGGGCGACCCAGAAGAAGATGATGTCGAAGCCGGTGACGAGGACGCTCGTCGGATAGTAGGTCTCCAGCGCCTCGGTACTGTCAGGCCAGCCGAGCGTCGAGAATGGCCAGAGCGCCGAGGAGAACCAGGTGTCCAGCACGTCCTCGTCGCGCGTCAGGATTTCGCCGGGCTGGAAGTTCTCGAGCCTGTCCTGCACCCAGGCCTTCCACGGTCCCTCGAGCGCCAGATAATGCTCGACGGCGGCATCCAGCGCCTCTTCCTCGGTCTCGGCGACGAAGACCTGGCCGTCCGGGCCGTACCAGGCCGGGATCTGGTGACCCCACCAGAGCTGGCGCGAGATGCACCAGGGCTGGATGTTTTCCATCCAGTCGAAATAGGTCTTTTCCCAATTCTTCGGCACGAAGTTCGTGCGGCCCTCGCGGACCGACGCGATCGCCGGCTTCGCCAGTTCCGCCGCATTCACGTACCACTGGTCGGTGAGGAAGGGCTCGATCGGCACGCCCGAGCGGTCGCCGTGCGGGACGGCGTGGCGGTGCGGCTCGACCTTGGCGAGAAAGCCGCCCTCCTCCATCAGTTCGACGACGCGCTTGCGCGCGGTGAAGCGATCCTGCCCGTCGAGGCTGTCCCACATCGCCTGGCGTTCCGGAGTGACTTCCAGACCGGCGAGGAAATCCTCATTGTCCTTCAGCGCGATCGCCGCCTCGACGGTCATGATGTTGACCGCCGGCAGCCGATGCCGCCTGCCGACCTCGAAATCGTTGAAGTCGTGCGCCGGCGTGATCTTGACCGCGCCGGTTCCCTTTTCGGGATCGGAATATTCGTCCGCGACGATCGGGATCCTGCGGCCGACGATCGGCAGGATCGCGTTCCTGCCGACCAGGGCCCTGTACCGGTCGTCGTCCGGATGGACGGCGATGCCGGTGTCGCCGAGCATCGTTTCCGGACGGGTCGTCGCCACCGTGATGAAGGTCTTCGAATTCTCCGGGTCGAAGCGCTCGCCCTCGATCGGGTAGCGGAAATGCCAGAGGTTGCCGTTCACCTCCTGCTGCTCGACCTCGAGGTCGGAGATGGCGGTGAGCAGCTTCGGGTCCCAGTTGACGAGCCGCTTGTCCTTGTAGATGAGCCCGTCGCGATAGAGCGACACGAAGACCTTCAGGACGGCCTTCGACAGCCCCTCGTCCATGGTGAAGCGCTCGCGCGACCAGTCGCAGGAGGCGCCGAGCCGCTTCAACTGGTTGACGATCTGGCCGCCCGACTCGGCCTTCCACTCCCAGACCTTGTCGATGAAGGCTTCGCGGCCGAGATCGCGGCGATGGACCTGCCGCTCCATCAACTGCCGCTCGACCACCATCTGCGTCGCGATGCCGGCATGGTCCATGCCCGGCTGCCAGAGCACGTTCCTGCCGCGCATGCGCTCGAAGCGCACCATGATGTCCTGCAGCGTGTTGTTGAGCGCGTGGCCCATATGCAGCGAGCCGGTGACGTTCGGCGGTGGAATGACGATCGTGAAGGCTTCGGCGCCTTCTTCCGCGCCCGCGCCGGCGCGGAACGCATCGGCCTCTTCCCAGCGGGCGGCGATCTTCGGCTCCACGCCGGCCGCATCGTAATTCTTCTCAAGCATCGGGAGAGTTCCAGATTTCCGGTCCGTTCAGGGCCGGGTGTAAACCGGATGGGCCGGGGCAAGTCAACTGCGACCGCTCCGCCCAGCAGGCAATCCGCCGCAGGCCGCGGCCCCGCCCTTATTCCAGTTTAATCTTGAACCCGGCATGACTCCTGGAGAAACCCAGCCTTTCGTAGAAGCGATGGGCCTCGGTGCGCCGGCTGTTCGACATGAGTTGCACCGTCCGCGCGCCCTTCGCCCTCGCCTCCTCGATGGCGAAGCGCATCATCTGTTCTCCGATCTGGCGGCCGCGCAGGTCGGCGCGCGTCTGCACCGCCGAGATGGTGAGGCTGGACGAGCCCTGGCCGCGCAATGTCGTCACCAGCGTCGTCTGGAACGTGGCGACGACCTCGCCTTTCCGTTCGGCGACATAGAGCATGTCGTTCGGGCTGGCCGAAATCCGCGCGAACGCCGCCTCGTAACGCGGGCGGGCGTGCTCGTCCGTGGTGTCGCCGTGGCCGCCCAGCGCGTCCTCCGCGAAAAGCGCGATGATGGCGCCGATGTCGCTTCGCTCGGCCGGCCGGATGACGACCTCTATTCGTCCGCCTATCATGCGTTCCTTCAGGATGAATGGCCATATCGGCGGACGGACTATGCAGGCGTTCGGTACCGACCGCAATCGCAACCGCAATGGAAACGGCCCGCCGGAAGGCGGGCCGCATGGGCCGTGGATGGGGAAATCACTTCCCGGCTGTGCTGCCGGTCGACACCGCATTTTCGGGCAAGGCATAGGCGACGACACTGTCGCCGAGCGTGGTGTCCATGAAATGGTGGCCGCCGGCCGCGATGACGACGTATTGCCGTCCCTTCTCGACATAGCTGATCGGCGTCGCCTGGCCGCCGGCCGGCAGCTTGTCGCGCCACAACTGTTTTCCGGTCTTCGTGTCGAAGGCCCGGATGTAGTCGTCGAGGGTAGCGGCGATGAAGGTGACGCCGCCCTTCGTCACCACGGAGCCGCCATTGTTCGGCGTGCCGATCGTGATGTCGAGATGCGAGGGGATGCCGAAAGGTCCATTGGCGGCGGCCGTGCCGATCGGCTTCTTCCAGAGCAGCTTGCCGGAGGGAATCCCGATGCCGCTCAGGAAGCCCCATGGAGGAGCGATGCAGGGATCTCCGAGCGGAGAAATCCATTTGTTGCTGACGATGCCGAACGGGGCGCCGACCTGCGGTCCGCCGAGCTCGCCCATCTCCTTCTGCGAGCGTTCTCCGATCGGCTTGGCTTTGACCTTGTCGCGCGGAACCTTCACCTTCATGTCGGGCATGCGGTTGCTGTTGACGACCAGGATCTTGTTCGAGGGATCGTAGGCGATGCCGCCCCAATCCATGCCGCCATTGTCGCCGGGATATTCGATCCACGAGCCGCTTTTGGCTTCCACCGGAGGCGTGAACTCCCCCTGGTAGCGAGCCTTCTGGAACTGGATGCGGCACCAGAGCTGGTCGATCGGCGAAATGCCCCACATGTCCGACGCCTTGAGGGTGTCCCCCGAGAACTCCGGCATCTTCACCGAGTAGGGCTGGGTCGGCGCCGTATGGTCGCCCTCGCTCGTTCCCTGCGGCACCGGCTTTTCCTCGACCGGCATCAGCGGCTTGCCGGTGCGGCGGTCGAGCACGAACAATTCGCCGCGCTTGCTCGCCTGGATGAGGGCCGGCACGGTTCCGTCGGCGGTCGGCCAGTCGACCAGCGTCGGCTGCGAACCGAGGTCATAGTCCCAGAGATCGTGATGGATGGTCTGGAAACTCCATCTCGGCTTGCCCGTCTTCACGTCGAGCGCGACGACGGCGGAGGAGTATTTCTCTTCCTGCGGCGTGCGGCCGCCGCCCCAATAGTCGGCGGCGCGGTTGCCCATCGGCAGGTAAACGAGCCCGAGCTTGTCGTCTCCGGCGATCATCGACCAGACGTTGGGCGTGCTGCGCGAATAGGTCTTGCCCTGGGGCGGCGGGCCGCTCTGGTCGGGGCGGTCCATATCCCATGCCCAGAGCATCCTGCCGGTCAGCGCGTCCCAGCCGCGCACCACGCCGGACGGCGCGTTGAGCTTCTGGTTGTCGACGACCTGATGGCCGAGCACGACGACGTCGTTGACGATGGTGGGCGCCGAATTGGCAGAGAAAAAGCCCGGGATGGTGTCGCCGATGCCCTGAAGCAGGTTGGCGGCGCCGTTGTCGCCGAAGGAGGTGCATGGCTTGCCGGTATCGGCGTCGACGGCCAGCAGGCGTCCGTCGGTGGTGCCGTAGATGATGCGGCGTGGGCATTGCGGCGTTCCGGGAGGGGCTTCCCAATAAGCGACGCCGCGGCAGGTCGCGTCATAGACGTTCTGCAGCGCAGCCTTCTTCACCTTCGGGTCGAAGCGCCATTTCTGCGTCCCTGTCGAGGGATCGATGTCGATCACCATCTGCGAGGGCGTGCAGACGTAGAGATTGTCGCCGACCTTCAGCGGCGTGTTCTCGAAGGCATATTCGATGCCCTCGGAGGCCGGCGGCTCCTTGTCGCCGGTGTGGAATTCCCAGACCTTCTCTAGCTTCCCGGCGTTCTGTGGCGTGATCTGTGCGGCCGGGGTGAAATGATCCGCGGCATTGGAGCCGCCATAATTGATCCAGTTGCCCGCATCATGGTCGGGCACCTTCCCTACGCCCGACGCGACCGTATTCGTCGTAGGAGCCGCAGGGGTTGCCTGCGCGCCGGAAGGCGCGGACTGGCTCGGCGGCTGGGCGGCCGGTGTCCTGGGCTGCGGCTCGGAAGTTCCCGGCACAGCCGTGGACGCCGGCGGCGGATTGCCGGTGCTTTGGGCGAATGCGCCCGATGCGGCGAGCACAAGCGTACCGGTGAGGATCAGGAAGCTCTTCATTGGACGGCCCCCTCCGCGCGATGAACGCGGCGGTCGCGGCCGAGCACCGGCAGGAAAAGAAGCGTGATGATCATGAGGATGATCGGACCGACGGTCCACGGGATCAGCGCCCAGCCGTTGAAGCCGACCTCCACGACCCCCCAGACGATCGTGACGACGAAGGTGAGTGCATAAATCCACAAACCGGCCATCCGGCCGCGGAAAAGCAAAACCCCCGCGACGATCAGGCCGATGCCGGCGAGGAGGTAATAGACCGATCCGCCGAGATAGACGAGATATGCGCCTCCCACGAGAAGCGGCAGCCCGAGGATGACCATGATCACGGCATAGATCATGAGGAGCCAGTCGCCGACTCCGTAGTGCGTTGATGTTCCTGACATGAGCTCATTCCAGATGGTGCCTCGTCTGCCATGCGACCGGAATCCGCCGAGCCGAGTGGGACCCCCGGCAGGCCGTCTTCGCGATCACGTCGTCCCAACAAGCTGAAATGAAGTTGGTTCCATGCGTGAACGCATGGTCACGGGGCAAAAGCGGATAGCTCCCGAAACGCCTTGTCAGTCCTGGACTTCCGCCGTGCGACGGCGCACCACGACCCCGAGTTCGTCGGCCTCGCGGGCATGGCGCAGGCGTTCTTCCGCCTCAGTCGCCTCGCGCTGGCGGTACCACATGGAGGCGTAGAGCCCATTCGTCCGCAGCAGCGCGCCGTGGGTGCCGCGCTCGGCGATCAGCCCGTCCTGGAGAACGATGATCTCGTCGGCGGCGACGACCGTCGAAAGGCGGTGCGCGATGACGAGCGTCGTGCGCCCGCTGCTGACGAGATCGAGCGCCGACTGGATCTCCTGTTCCGTATGCGTATCGAGTGCGGAGGTCGCCTCGTCGAGGATCAGGATCGGCGGCGCCTTGAGGATGGTTCGGGCAATCGCCACGCGCTGTTTCTCACCGCCGGAGAGCTTCAGCCCGCGCTCGCCGACCATCGACTTGTACCCGTCCGGCAGATGCTGGATGAAGCCGGCGATCTGGGCGAGTTCCGCCGCCTTGCGGACTTCCTCCTCGTCGGCATCGGGCCGTCCGTAGCGGATATTGTAGGCGATGGTGTCGTTGAAGAGCACGGTGTCCTGCGGCACCATGCCGATCGAGGCGCGCAGGCTCTGCTGCCTTACATCCCTGATATCCTGTCCGTCGATCAGGATCGCGCCCTGCTGGATATCGTAGAAACGGAACAGCAGGCGCGAGATCGTCGATTTTCCCGCTCCGGACGGCCCCACGATCGCAACGGTCTTGCCGGGCTGGACCTCGAAGCTGACCCCCTTCAGGATCGGCCGTGCCGCGTCATAGGCGAAATGCACGTCCCGGAAGGAGATCGCGCCCTTCGCGACGACCAGGTCCGGCGCGCCCGAGCGGTCCGTCACCTCCTGCCTGACATCGAGGAGATCGAACATCTGCTCGATATCGGTGAGGCCCTGACGGATTTCACGATAGATGAAGCCGATGAAGTTGAGCGGCACGGAAAGCTGCATCAGCATGGCATTGATGAAGACGAAGTCGCCGATCGTCTGCGTTCCCTGCATGACGGCACGCGCCGACAGGCCCATGCAGACGGCCATGCCGAACGAGAAGATGACGCCCTGGCCGAAGTTCAGCCAGCCGAGTGAAGTCCAGGTCTTGGTCGCCGCGGCCTCGTAGCGGGCCATGGAACGGTCGAAGCGGCGCGCCTCCATCGCCTCGTTGCCGAAATATTTGACGGTCTCGAAGTTCAGCAGCGAGTCGATCGCCTTGGTGTTGGCGTCCGTGTCGGAATCGTTCATCTCGCGGCGGATGGCGATGCGCCAGTCGCTCGCCCAAACCGTGAACCAGGTGTAGAGCGCCACGGTGACCGCGACCACGACGACATAGATCACGCCATAGGTGAAGCCGAAGATAATTGCCGTCAGCGCGAATTCGAGGATGGTCGGCGCCGTGTTCAGGATCGTGAAGCGGACGATCGTCTCGATGCCTTTCGTGCCGCGTTCTATGACACGCGAGAGGCCGCCCGTGCGCCTTTCAAGATGGAAGCGCAGCGAAAGCTCGTGCATGTGGACGAAGGTGCGGTAGGCAAGCTGGCGCACGGCGTATTGCCCGACCTGTGCAAACAGCGCGTCCCGCAACTGGTTGAAGGCCAGTTGCGCCACACGCATGAAATTGTAGGCAACGACCAGCATCACCGGCGCGATCAGGAAGGCGGGAATATAGTCCGGTGCCGCAAGCTTGCCCCCAAGCGCGTTGGTCGACCATTTGAAGAAATAAGGCACCAGCATGAGCACCAGCTTGGCGACCACGAGAAGCACCGTCGCCCAAACGACGCGCATCTTCAGGTCCAGCCGATCGGCCGGCCACATATAGGGCCAGAGATTGAGGAGGGTCCGCAGCATCGAGCTTTCGGAAACGGTCTTCTCAGCCACGGGGAGTTCCTGACGACGCCATTGCCCGCCCCATTCCGGGCCGAATGCCGTTCATTTCGCGATCGAACAAGCTATTGAACGACCGCAGCAACCCATCCAGAGCCTCGCGGTCGACGCAATAGCAGGAGCGCGGCCGTTCCGGCTTGAAGCGCACCAGGCCGGCATCGACCAGTATCTTGAGGTGCTGCGATATGGTGGATTGCGCCAGATCGAACTGCTCGACCACCTCCTTGCAGCAGCATGTCTCGTTGCGGCAGAGGTGATGCAGGATCTTCAAGCGAACGGGATGCGACAACGCTGCTAGCGCGGGCGCCAGAGAGCGCTCGCCGGGCGGGTTCGCTGTTTCGGAAAGATCGTTCATCGTTCATCGACGATAGACGATCAATCGGTCTCATGCAATCCGCTGTTCTCGCGTCCGCTCATCGGGCATGTGGAACCAGCACAAGCAGGACGGCAGCGGCCGAAAGCGCCCTACTCCACCTTCTTCGGCATTTCGGTCGTCTGGCTGGCGATCGCCTTCATGTTGGCGGTTTCGCCCTCCTTCGTCGCGTGCGGAACGGCGAAGATCTGGCCGGGCCAGATGAGGTCCGGGTCTTCGATCTGATCCTGGTTGGCAAGGTAGATCGTCGAATAGCGGACGCCGTGCCCGTAGACGCGCCGGGATATCTGCCAGAGCGTATCGCCGCGCCGGATGATGACCGCCCCGCTCGTTTCCTGCAGCTTCGGCGATATCACTGTCGGCGGCTGTTTCGTGCCGTCGCCGTCGCCCGCAGACGGAACCGCGGTGCCCTGCCCGTTCGATGCCACGGCCTGCGGCATACCGGGTTCCTGCTGCGTCTTCGGCGCGGCATTGCCGCTCGCGGCCGAGCCGGAAAGCGAATTGCCCGAAGAGGCCGCCATGGAGTTTGCGCCGGCGTCCGGCGCCTTCGTCCCTTGCGACCCGGTATTCGCTGCGGTTGCCGCCCCGCCAGAGTCCGGCGCGCGCGCCGCGTCCTTTGCCGTGGTGCTGGAACCCGCCTCGCCGGAGGCGACCGCCGCAACGCTCTCGCCCGGCGCGCGCGTGAAGGGAACGGCGGCCCGCGCCGCCACCTTCAGCCCGTCGGCCGCTAGCATGTCGGCCCGGATGATGTAGTCCCCCACGGCGAGTTCATGGATGGATTCGACCAGGAAACGGCCGACCGGAGACGTCTTGGCCTCGCCGAGAACCGCATCGTTCGCATAGACCCGCACGGTGCTGCCGGGGTCCGCGATCCCCGCGACGAAGATCTTGTTGCCCTCGATCTCCACCGCCTCGACCGAAATCTGGGGCTGAGCCGGGGACTGGCCGGCATCCGCCTGAGCGGCCGGGGAAGGCTGCGCCTGGCCGGCGGAGGCAACCGGCTTGGAGGGCGCGCCATCGTTGGAGGCGGCTTCCTGGCCATTCTTGTCGCCCTTTCCAGCGGACGACGGTGTGCCGGTGCCGCCGGCGGGCTGGCCGGCCGTTTGCGCCGGGGAGCCGCTTGCCGCGACTGCGCCGCCGGTCCCGGCCTTCGAGCCGTCCTGCGAGGCCATCTGGGTGCCGCCGCCAGAAGACGCCGGCTGTGTGCCGTTCGGCACGGCGGGAGCCGGAGCCTCAGCGTTGCCAGGCTTCGGAACCGTGATCAGCTTGCTCGGCTGGCCGGGCGATTCCACCAGCGCCAGTACCTGGCCGTTCTCATGCTCGGGGATCGAAACGACCGCAGTCTGCTTCGACATCGCAACCACGTTCGCTGGTGTCGTCGAGCGCAGGACGAGCTGGTAGTCGCCGGGCTTCAACGGATTGTCGAGTACGATGGCGAAATCGCCCTCCGCGCCCGCGGCCGCGGCGCCGAGCACGTTCTTGCCCGACAGGATCTCGACTTTCGCGGTGGGCGCCGACCGGCCGGCGATCACGATGGAGCCGTTTCCTTCCACCCTGACGACATCGAAGCTCGGCGCGGTTACGTCGCCGGGTTTGGCATCGCCGGTCGCCGACGCGGCCTTCTCACCGGAAGCGGCATCACCGGCGAGTGAAGCGCTCTCCTTCGTCGCGCCATTCGTCGCCGGCGCGCTACCTGCCGGCGCTTTGCCCGCGCCCATCGCCGCCGGTTGCCCCGGGGCGGGCGCGGCTCCGGGCTGCTGGGCGGCGGCGGGCATGCGGTCCTGTTTCGCCGTCATCGAATTCTCGGCCGGCGCGCTGGTCTCGGCGACCTTGGCCGGGGCCAGCGGCGTGAAGGCGCCGAGGCCATAGGCGACGGCGAAGGCAGCCACCAACGCGCCACCCCCGAAAAGAAGCGCGTTTCTGATGCCGTTCGTCATATTGGAATCCCTTACCCGCCTAAGCGGTGGTCTAGCGCTTTTCCATTGTTCCTACAAGAAAAAGGGCTTTCTCGATCTTGACGGGGCGGCGCTCATCAACACCATTCGGACATGAATCAGATTCGTTCCATCTGCGTCTATTGCGGTTCTTCTCCGGGTCGCGACCCGCTCTACGTCGAGGCTGCGGGAACGCTCGGGCGGACGATGGCCGAGGCCCGGCTGCGGCTCGTCTATGGCGGCGGCGGTAAAGGCATCATGGGCACTGTCGCCGCGAGCGTCAGCGCGGCCGGCGGAACTGTCGTCGGCATCATCCCGCGTTTCCTCATAACCAAGGAAGCGACGGAAGCCGCGCTTGCGCGCCTCGACGAACTGGTCGTGACCGAGGACATGCATACCCGCAAGCATCGTATGTTCGAGGAATCCGACGCTTTCGTGGCGTTGCCCGGCGGCATCGGCACGCTGGAGGAGCTCATCGAGATCATGACCTGGGCGCAGCTCGGCCGCCACCGGAAGCCGATCGTGCTCGCCAATATAGGCGGCTTCTGGTCGCCGCTGATGAAGCTGCTCGACCATATGAAGGGCGAAGGCTTCCTGCACACCGCGCACCGGATAGCGCCGCTGGTGATCGACGCCGCCGCCGACATCGTCCCGGCCATCCTTCGCGCGCATGCGGAAGGCTACGCGGCGGCGGGCAATCCTTCCGTGATCGAGCGCATGTAGTCCGATTCAGGCCGGCTGCTGGATGCGGCGTCCGCGGAACATCGACCAGCTATAGATGAAGAGCGCAACCCAGATAAGGCCAAAGGCGATCGCCTGCGCCGAGCCGAACGGCTCGTCAAAGAAGAAGACGGCGATCACGAAGATCAGGGTCGGCGCGATATATTGCAGGATGCCGATCGTCGAATAGCGCAACAGCTTGGCGCCGAAGGCAAAAAGGATGAGCGGAACGGCGGTCACCGGTCCGCAGCCGAGCAGCAGGGCCACATTGCCCGGTTCGGAAGCAAGGAAATGGCTCTCGCCCTGCGATTGAAGCCAGAGGATATAGCCGATCGCCGGCAGGGTGAGGATGAGCACCTCGAGGAAAAAGCCCTGGCTCGGGCCGATCGGCAGCGTCTTGCGCAGGAACCCATAGATGGCGAAGGTGAACGCCAGGACAAGCGACACCCAGGGCAGGCCGCCCGCGTCGAGCGCGAGAATGACGACCGCCGCGACGGCGAGCGCAACCGCCGCGACCTGCATCCGGCTCAGCTTCTCGCCGAGGAGGAGCGCGCCCATGACGACCGATACCAGCGGATTGATGTAGTAGCCGAGCGCCGTTTCGATGGTCCTCCCGGCGCCGATCGCCCAGACATAGGTTCCCCAGTTGAGGGTGATGATCGAAGCCGTGAGAGCAGCCATCGCCAGGGTACGCGGCGAACGCAGCGCACGTCTGATGTCGGCCGTTCGGCCGAGCAAATAGAGGATCACGCCGGCGACCGGCAGCGACCAGACGATGCGGTGCGCGACGACTTCCGGTGCCGGCATGTGCTCCACCGCCTTCATATAGAAAGGCAGCACGCCCCACAGGCCATAGGAGGCGAGCGCGAAGGCGAAGCCGCGCGGCGTGTCGCCCTGAATGGCGGGAGCGGAAGCGTTCGTATCCATCGATCTCAGTCAGGCAACCGGGGTTCCACGGGCGGGCAAGCCGTCCGCCGCGCAAGAACCATACGAAGCCCCGCCTTACCAGTTCAAATTGCTGATGCCTCGGTTGCGTCCGGCTGATGGACCGCCTGCTACTCCGCCGCAACCAGCCCGGCTAGTTCGCGGTTCTTCATGAGCTTGAAGACGATCGAATCCATCAGCGCCTGGAAGGACGCATCGATGATGTTGTCGGAGACGCCGACCGTCGACCAGCGGGCGCCCGCGCCGTCATGCGATTCGATCAGGACGCGGGTGACGGCCTCCGTGCCGCCATTCAGGATGCGCACCTTGTAATCGACCAGTTCAAGGTCGGCGATCTCGGACTGGTATTTGCCGAGATCCTTGCGCAACGCGATGTCGAGCGCGTTGACCGGTCCGTGCCCCTCCGCGACCGACATGCGCTCCTCGCCGTCGACGATCACCTTCACGATCGCCTCGGAAACGGTCTTGATGTTGCCGTTGGCGTCGAAGCGGCGCTCGACCATGCAGCGGAAGCTTTCGACGGCGAAGAATGCCGGAACGGTGCCCAGCGTGCGCCGCGCCAGAAGCTCGAAGCTCGCATCCGCCCCTTCATAGGCATAGCCTTCCGCCTCGCGCTCCTTGACCAGCGCGACCAGCGTATCGAGGCGCGGATCGTCGCGTGCGACCTCAATGCCGCGGCGTTTCAACTCGGCGATGAAGTTCGCCTTGCCGCCCTGGTCGGAAACCATGACGCGGCGACGGTTGCCAACCTTCTCCGGCTCGACATGCTCGTAGGTCGCCGGCTCCTTGGCGATCGCCGAGGCATGGATGCCGGCCTTGGTGGCGAAGGCGGAGGCGCCGACATAGGGGGCCTGCGGCTCCGGCGCGCGGTTCAGCAGCTCGTCGAAGGCCCGCGAAAGGCGCGAGATGCCGGACAGCGCCTCGGGCGTGATTCCGGTCTCGAAGCGGCTCGCAAAAGCGGGCTTCAGCATCAAGGTCGGGATGATGGAGACCAGGTTGGCATTGCCGCAACGCTCGCCGATGCCGTTCAGCGTGCCCTGGATCTGGCGGGCGCCGGCCTCGACCGCAGCCAGCGAGTTTGCCACCGCCTGGCCGGTGTCGTCGTGGGCGTGGATGCCGAGATTGCCGCCGGGGATACCTGCCGCAACAACGGCCTCGACGATGGCGCGAATTTCCGCCGGCAGGGTGCCTCCATTGGTGTCGCAGAGCACGACCCAGCGCGCGCCGGCCTCATGGGCCGCCCTGGCGCAGGCCAGCGCATAGGTGGGATTGGCCTTGTAGCCGTCGAAGAAATGCTCGCAATCGACCATCGCCTCCTTGCCGGCGGCAACGGCTGCCTCGACAGAGGCGCGGATGGCGTCGAGGTTCTCCCCGTTCGTGCAGCCGAGCGCCACCTTGACATGGTAGTCCCAGCTTTTCGCGACATAGCAGATGGCGTCCGAGGAAGACTGGAGCAGCGCCGCGATCCCCGGATCGTTGGACGCGGACACGCCGACGCGCTTGGTCATGCCGAAGGCCACGAAAGCGGCCCGCTTGGTGCGCCTCTCGGCGAAGAAGGCGCTATCGGTCGGGTTGGCGCCGGGGTAGCCGCCCTCGACATAGTCGATGCCGAATTCATCGAGCATGCGGGCAACCGTGATCTTGTCCTCGAGCGAGAAATCGATGCCTGGCGTCTGCTGGCCGTCGCGGAGCGTCGTATCGAAGAGGTAGAGGCGTTCTTTGGTCATCGCTGTCACTTGCGGCGCTCCGCCGGCGGCCATTCTTCCGTGTCGTGGTCGGGGTGCTGGTAGGAAACCAGACTGGAGAGGAAAGAGGCCGCGTCCTGGTCGGCCATCGTATCCTCGCCAGGCAATTCCGGGATATCGTCGACGTAGGGCAGCTTGGCCTCGATGCCCCACTGGATGACCGGAGCGATCTCTTCCGGTTCGTCGAAGGCGCCGATGGCGAGCGCCATCCCGTCCGGCGCCTCATAGGTGAGCGGCGTGCCGCATTCGGCGCAGAAGCCGCGCCGTGCGACATTCGAGCTTTGGAAGCGCTTCGGCTCCCCGCGGGTCCAGGTAAGCCTCGCGCCGCGTACCGAGACCAGCGGCGCATAGAAGGCGCCGAACGCCTTCTGGCACATGCGGCAATGGCAGACAGATGCGTCGCCGAGCGGCCCTTCCACATGGAAGCGCACCGCTCCGCACTGGCATCCGCCGGAATAGGTCGGTTTGTTGTCGAGGCTCATGGCTTTCTCGTCCCTATCTTGCCTCAGGCGGGCGCGTGGCAGACCGCTTCGATATTGTTGCCGTCCGGATCGAAGACGAAAGCGCCGTAATAGTTGGGATGGTAATGGGCACGGACGCCCGGCGCGCCATTGTCGCGGCCGCCGGCGGCAAGGGCGGCCTCGTGGAAAGCATCCACTTCGGCGCGGGTGTCGGCCGTGAAGGCATAGTGGCGGCCGGGGCCCGGCTCGGCTGCTTCATGCAGCCAGAACTGCGGCCGGTCGTAGCCATAGCCGCCGACCTTCAGGCCGTCGGTATATTCTTCAGGCACCATCATCACCAGCGATGCGCCGAGCGGCGCCAGCGCGGCATCGTAGAACCGCTTCGACGCATCGAAATCGCGGACGGCAATTCCCGTATGATCGATCATGGATGCTGCTCCTCTTGCAGGTTAAGCGGCCCGACCGGCGTCGCAAGGCCGACCGTTATGACGATGTGCCGGCAGACATTATCGATGTCACGGAGGATGTCTTCGTTCCAGAAGCGGAGGACGGTCCAGCCGTCCGACTCCAGTCGGCGACGCCGTTGTTCGTCAATCGCCAGTTGTGCATCTTCGGTGTGTTGAGAGCCATCGACCTCGACAATGAGACGTTTCGAGGGGCAGGCAAAATCGACGATATACCCAGCGATCGGAAATTGGCGTCGGAAGGCCAAACCCATCAGGCGATGCGCCCTAAGCTCGTTCCAGAGCTTCAATTCGGCATCGGTCATGATACGCCGCATGGATTTGGCGTTTCGGCGATTTTTGAGTGGAACGATCGCGTGGGGCATCGCTAGGCGCTCGCCGAGAAGGAAGCCGCCGAGAATGCGGACGCTCTACGTTGCCCCCCTCTGTCCTGCCGGACATCTCCCCCACATGGGGGGAGATCACGCCGGCCGCAAACTCCTGCGCATAATCTGCGATATTGGCGATTGGGGAAGGCGTCTATGACAGCCGATCTCCCCCCTTGTGGGGGAGATGTCCGGCAGGACAGAGGGGGGCGCTGTCCCGCAGGCTTCGCAAGGAGCAAAAGCGCCCTCACCTCTTCACCTCCCAGGTTGTCACCCTTTCACCGGTGGCGGGGTCCTTGCCGTCCTTCAACTGAATGCCTTGTTTCAGGAGTTCGTCGCGGATGCGATCGGCTTCGGCCCAGTTCTTCTCGCGGATGAGGGCAAGGCGGCGCGATACGAAGCTCTCGACGTCGATATCGGTGTCCAGCGCCGACAGGTCGATGCCGATCAGATTGGCGGCGGCGACCAGGGTAGGTTCCGAGAGCTCCGCCACGTTCAGGAGGCGGATGTATTGAGGCAGGTCGAGATCGTCCGAGAGGGCCTCGACGAAGGAAGGGTCAAGGACGCCGGCAGCCGAATTGTTCGCCTTGCGCCTGAGTTTCGTCAGAATGTTTTCCGCCTCCTCCAGCTTGCGCACCGAAAAGTCGATCGGCTCGCGGTAGTGCGTCATCAGCATGGCGAGGCGCAGCACTTCGCCCGGCCATTTGCGACCGCCGAATTTCTCCGTGCGCAGGAGTTCGTGGATGGTGACGAAATTGCCGTCGCTTTTCGCCATCTTGCGGCCTTCCACCTGCAGGAAGCCGTTGTGCATCCAGGTATTGGCCATCACCGGCGTGCCGTGGGCGCAGCGCGACTGCGCGATCTCGTTCTCATGATGCGGGAAGATCAGGTCGAGCCCGCCGCCATGGATGTCGAAGATATCGCCGAGATAAGCCGCCGACATCGCCGAGCATTCGATGTGCCAGCCGGGACGCCCCCTGCCCCACGGACTTTCCCAGCCGGGCTCCTCGGGAGAGGACTGCTTCCAGAGCACGAAATCCGCCGGGTTCCTCTTGTGCGCGTCGACCGCGACCCGGGCGCCGGCCTGCTGGTCTTCCAGATTGCGGCGGGAAAGCCGGCCATAGTCCGGCATCGAGGCGACATCGAAGAGCACCTCGCCTCCCGAGCCCGTCGAAGAAGGGGCCTCATAGGCGTGACCGCGCTCGATCAGGGTCTGGATCAGTTCGACCATGCTCGTCTTGCCATCCGGCCGCGGCAGAACGAATTCGGTCGCGCGCGGCTCGAAGCTGGGCTTCAGGCAGCCGAGCGCCTCGACATCCTTGTGGAACTGGTCGGCCGTTGTCTCGGTCACCCGGCGGATCGCTTCGTTGAGCGTCATCCGCCCGGCCTCGATCTCCGGTCCGAAATCGCGCAGCGCCCGCGCGTTGATCTTGTCGTCGACGTCGGTGATGTTGCGCACATAGGTGACGTGGTCGGCGCCATAGAGATGGCGCAGAAGCCGAAAAAGCACGTCGAAGACGATCACCGGCCGCGCGTTGCCGATATGGGCATAGTCATAGACGGTCGGCCCGCAGACATACATGCGGACATTGTCCGGATCGATGGGCCGAAACGGCTCCTTCGTCCGCGTCAGCGTGTTGTAGAGCCTGAGCCCCTTCGTCTCGTCCGACATGGAATAGTTACTCCCAGGCCGCCGGCCGGGAGCGTTTTTCTATCCAGGAAAGAAGGCGAAAACGTCCGGGCCAGCGGATTGCTAGCCGATAATGCAGATGCCGGTAATGGCGAAAGGCGTTTTCATCGCCGCGCTTTATGGCCTCGCACGGATTTTCCGTCAAGGCGCAAAAAATCGACGCGGAAAGGCCGAATTGCGAACCAATCCGCTCCCCATTCGTTGGCTATCAGTACTTCGTTAAGCATAGCGGAGCAGCCTTTGTGTCTCCGCACTGGATTCAATCAAATTCGCCACGAATTTGACTGAATCGGAGACGAACTGCGCCGCTCCCCGAAGCAAGCAGGAACAAGACCATGCCAAGTTCAACGAAGACACGACGAAAGCCGCCGGAGCCGAAGCCCGCGGAAGCTCTCATCGCCCAATACCGCGCCATCGGCCAGCCCTCTCTCCAGGCGGCGCTGATATGCACGGGAAAGAAAGGCAAGAAGGGCCTCGAAAAGCGCCACGCCCACGCCTAGCGGTTCAATGGTTCAGCCATTGAGGCCGATGCGGCCGGTGACGTAGTCGAAAATCGCGCGGCGGGTCTCGGGATCCTCGAGCTTGGCCACCGGCAGGTAGAAGACGAGATCGTTCCCGCGCGCCAGCATAATGACGTCGCCGCGCTCCTCGACCCGGTCGAAGGCCGACCAGAGGAAGCATTCGAAATCGCCGTTGCAGATCGACATCAAGGCGGCGTCGTTGAAGGCGAATGTCTTCCGGCCGGGGCGGAATTCGGGATGGATCGCGCCGCACGCCGACAACCCCTCGCGGATGGCGATCTCGTCGTCCGCGCTCAATTCAACAGTGAATTCCTTGATCATTCCGGTACGCCCACACTCGAAACGATTTTATTCGAATGCGGGTTAAATAAGCTTTAGCTGAACGTTAACCGCCTCTTCTTCCGGGCGCGATTCGCCGGCATCGAGCGGCGCCTGGATTTCCGGCCCCGTGTTGGCGACCTTGTTGACCTTGTCGGATACGGGGATCGCCTCGAAAAAGTCCGGATCGACCGGCCGCAGCAGGTCCGCGACGTCGCGCGGCTCGTTGGAGCGGCAGTCCAGCCAGCGCGCGAAATCCTCCGGCCTGACGACGACCGGCATGCGTTCATGGATATGGACGATATCGGCATTCGCCCCGGTGGTCAGGATGGCGCCCGTGTCGATCTCCGAGCCGCCGGGCTCATGCCAGGTCTCCATCAGCCCGGCGAAGGCGAGCAGCCCGCCACCCTTCGGCCGCACCCAATAGGCCTCGGCCTTGGCCTTTCCCGCGCGCCGCCACTCATAGAAGCCGGAGGCCGGCACCAGAGCCCGCCTGTGACGCATGGCGGCCTTGTAGGTGTTCTTGTCGAGAGCGGTGTCGGAGCGCGCGTTGAACAGAAGCGGAAAGCTTCGGGGATCCTTCACCCAGGCGGGAATGAGGCCCCAGCGCACGAGCAGCGGCCGCCGGTCCGGCAGGTTGGAGCCGGGCTCGGCCCTGCCCTCGCCGGCCATCACCATGAGGATCGGCTGCGTCGGCGCGATGTTGTAGCGCGGCGGGAAATCTTCCAGCTCCATGAGCGCGAAGAAGGCTTCCACCTCTTCCGACGACACTGTCAGGGCGAATCGTCCGCACATATCCCGTCCTTTCCGCCGACCTAGGTAGAAATGTTCGGTGCGCGTCGCAATGGCGCGGTTGACGGGCTCCGTGCGATCCCGAATGCTGCCGGGCATGTCCGATGGCATCATTCTGGCGGCGTCCGTCGCGCTCAGGCGCGACGATCGCTTCCTGCTGGTCGAGCGCGGGCGGGCGCCGGCCCGCGGCCTGCTCGCCTTTCCCGGCGGGCGCCTAGAAGCGGGCGAGACGCCGGAAGCAGCGGCGCGGCGGGAGCTTCTGGAGGAAACCGGCCTGAAGGCCGGCGACCTTCGCCTGTTCGAAGTCATGGACCTTGGCGGCCTTGGGGAAAGCGCCGACCGGATTTTCCGGCTGCATGTCTTCACCGGCGCCTTTGTCGCGGGCGAAGCGGTCGCGTCCGACGACGCGGCAGGCGTCGGTTGGTATCGGGTCGAAGAGATGGAAACCCTGCCGATCACCTTTTCGACGCTGGAGATCGCCCGCCGGCTCCTCGAACCATAAGCGGGGAACAGGTCGAAAGCCGGGGCGCGAGCCTTGCCGCGGCCCGATTCCTCGCCCACAAGATATCGCATGGCGCGGGCGGCACTCATACGATTCTTCCTGGCGGCGGCGCTCGCCGCATCCATCCTGCCCGCGCAGGCAACCGAAGCGCCCTATGAGAACAATCTCTTGAGGCTGGCCGAAATCCTCGGCTCGCTGCAATACCTGCGCAACCTGTGCGGCGAGAAAGGCGACCAGTGGCGCGAGGCGATGGAAGCGCTCCTGATCACGGAAAATCCCGGACCGGACCGCCGCGCGCAACTTGTCGCCCGCTTCAACCGCGGCTACCGCGCCTATAGCGACATGTACCACACCTGCACCGCTTCCGCGACCGAAGCGATCGCCCGCTACATGAAGGAAGGCCAGGAACTCAGCGGCGGCACGGCCAGCCGCTTCGGAAATTAGTGAACGGTTAACTTTTTTGGCAATGGCCGGATGCGTAGCATTTTAACTGTGCTAGAACGCTTAACGGGACATTAAGGACTGGAGTCGGATTCGAGCGAATTCGGCGGCCGCTTCGAAGGGTGGACGCAAGATATGGAACGGAGCGTCAGCGATATCGACGCACTGATACGGGAAGAAAAGCGGCTGACGGCCCTCGAGAGCCAGAGTGAAGCCTGGGCGGAAGGCATTTCCGCGGGGATAGAGCCTGAGATCCTGGCCGAGGCCGCCCTTGCCACGGCGTTCGCGGAGCTTCTGCGTTCGGGCGGCGAACATGCCGCCCTTGCCCTGCTCGACCGGATGCGCGAGCGCGTCATCGCCGGCGAATTCGAGCCCGACCTCGTGCGGCATTGACTGTCCGCTGAACCTGCCTTCTTAGTGCGCCGAAGAATCGCTCCGGGAAGGAGTACGCGGCCGTCATGATCGCTCGCGGACAGCAGACAGGCAGGACCACGATGCCCACACCGCACCTGTTGCGTCCAGGCGCGCGCATTCCGGCCCTTGCCCTGGCGCTGTTCGGCGCGCTTTTCATCGCGTCGACGCCAGGATGGGCCCTGACCGAGGCCGATGCCGGAACCGCGCCGGCCGCTATCGGCCAGATGCAGCCCGAAACGAATTCCGACAAGGGCGCACAGGCGGCGCCGTCGGCGAAATCGCCGGGCGCGGGCGACAACCAATCGGACGAGCCCGACCAGGCCGAGCCGGAAGACCAACAGACGCCCGATGCCGTCCGGCCGCAGATCAATCCGAATGCGCCGCTTCCGGAAGTCTCCTACGATCTGAGCAAGCTGCCGCCGGCGGTGCGGGAGATGCACGACAAGATCATCGAAGCCTGCAAGACCGGCGATGTCGAAAAACTCCGCCCGTTGATCGGCAGCGGCTCCGAGCAGACGCAACTGTCGCTGACCGAGATCAATGGCGATCCCATCAAGTTCCTGCATGATCTTTCCGGCGACACGGATGGCCAGGAAATCCTCGCCATCCTCGAGATGCTGCTCGAAACCGGTTATGTCCACATCAATGTCGGCAAGCCGGACGAAGCGTATGTATGGCCGTATTTCTATGCGATGCCGCTTTCGCGCCTGACCGCAAGCCAGCGAGTGGAGTTGTTCAAGATCATCACCGCCGGCGACTATGAGGACATGAAGACCTTCGACGCCTACGTATTCTACCGCGTCGGCATCACGCCCCAGGGGCGCTGGGCCTTCTTCGTGGCGGGCGACTGAACCGGCCCAACCCTCCCGAAGCATCAGATTTCCCGGACACCGCCATGAAGCTCGTTCATCTTTCAGACCTGCACGTCCACGGCGAACCCGTCGGCGGCTCCGACCCCGTCGAACGGTTCCGGCTCTGCCTGGCGCATGTCGAGAAGCATTTTTCGGACGCCGACGCCATCGTCGTCACCGGCGACCTCACCCATGACGGGCAGAGCGCATCCTACGAGCGCCTGCGCGAACTGCTCTCGGCCTTCCCGCTGAAAGTCCACCTGCTTCTCGGCAACCACGATCATCGCGGCAGGTTCCAGGCGACGTTCAGGGACCATCCGGCCGACGAGAACGGCTTCATACAATACGTGGCGGACGCCGGCGGCTATCGAATGATCATGCTCGATACCTGCGAGCCGGGCACGCATGCCGGCCATCTATGCGAAAAGCGCCTTGGCTGGCTTTCCGGGAAGCTCGACCAGGCGCGGCGCGACGCCATGCCGGTCCTGCTTTTCATGCACCACAACCCGGTTGCGGTCGGCGTGTGGGCGGCAGATGTGCTGAACCTCATCGACGACAAGGAGTTTCGCGGCATTCTCCGGCAGAACCGGGAGACCGTGCGCCACATCTTCTTCGGCCACACGCATTATTCGCTTTCGGGCGCGCTTGAGGGCATTCCCTTCTCGGCGCCCCGCTCGACCAACCATCCGGTCTGGCCGGAGATCGGCGACAGGCGCCGGGCGGGATTCGGTCCGATCGCGCCCAACTACAATGTGGCGCTGATCGGCGACGGTTCGGTCGTCGTGCATACGATCGATTTCATGCTGGAAGATGAGATCAGCTGGCTTGATATCCCCAGCGAATATGCATGGGTCCACGAGGCGACGCCCGACCCGTGAGCGCGACGGCAACCGCGGCGACCAGCGGGGCTCTTTCCGGGTCGGCCCTTTTCCTGCCTGAAAAAAGCGATTAGAGAGCGCTGCCAACGCGAAGCAAATGCGGAATTGAGGGATCAGACGTGTCATCCACATTCGACAAGGTCGCGGACATCATCGCCGATACGAGCGAGATCGACCGCGACAGCATCACGCCCGAGAGCCATACGATCGACGATCTCGGCATCGACAGTCTCGATTTCCTCGATATCGTGTTCGCCATCGACAAGGAATTCGGCATCAAGGTGCCGCTCGAAAAGTGGACCCAGGAAGTCAATGACGGCAAGGTCTCGACCGACCAGTATTTCGTCATGAAGAACCTTTGCGCCAAGATCGACGAACTGGTTGCGGCCAAGGCGAAGACCGCTTGACCGGCCGCGGTCTCTGCGGCCAATAAACGTTTCATGTCACCGCGCGACGTCGTCATAACCGGTATCGGCCTGGTCTCTTCGCTCGGCGAGGGAAACGAGGTGCACTGGCAGCGGATGACGACCGCCAGCCCGTCGCCCGTCATCGACAGCGAGCGGTTCGCCCCCTTCACCGTCCATCCCCTGCCTGCCATCGACTGGAACCTGCAGATCGCCAAGCGCGGCGACCAGCGGCAGATGGAGACATGGCAGCGACTCGGCACCTACGTCGCCGGCCTCGCCCTCGACGACGCCGGCATCAAGACCGACGAATCACTCTGCGCCACCATGGACATGATCGTGGCGGCCGGCGGCGGCGAGCGCGATCAGGAAGTGGACGAGGCCATCCTCGCGGCCTCTCTCGAAACCAACGACCGACGGCTTCTCCTGAACCAGAAGCTGATGACGGACCTGCGGCCGACGCTTTTCCTGGCGCAACTGTCGAACCTGCTCGCCGGAAACATTTCCATCGTGCACAAGGTCACCGGCTCGTCCCGCACGTTCATGGGCGAGGAAGGCGCGGGCGTCGCCGCCGTGGAGACCGCCGCGGCCCGCATACGCTCCGGCCAGTCGACCCATGCGCTGGTCGGCGCCGCCTTCCAGACCGAACACCCCGACATGCTGCTCGCCCATGTCCTCGGCCGCCATCTCCAGCGCGGACCGTGGCAGCCCGTATGGGATCGCGATCCCGCGCAAGGCGGCGGGCTGGTCACGGGGTCCGGCGGCGCGTTCCTGGTGCTCGAATCGCGCGAACACGCCGAAAAGCGCGGCGCCCGCATCTATGCCTGGATCGAGGACATCCTGTCGGACCGCGTCCGTCGCGCCGACGGAGGGCTCGAAACGAGGCTGCGGGAGATGGCAGCGAAACTTTCCGGCAAGAACGGAAAGCGCCTCGCGGTCTCCGCCGCGTCCGGCGCGCACGAGGCGACCGCGGCCGAGAAAAAGGCGCTCGAAGACAGGTTCGCGCTGCGCGGGCTAACCAGTTTGACCGGCCACCTCAAGGAAGCGCAATTCCCCTTTGCCGTGGCGATGGCGGCGCTCGCCGTCAAGCATCGGAAGGCTTATCCGCCCTTCGACGGGAGCGAGGCCGCCTTCCCGGATGAGCCACGGTCTGTCCTTGCAACGGCCGTCGGTTCGGAACATTTCGAAGGCATGGCGCTCGTCTCGGCGGCGTGAAGAGGCAGGTGATGGCGAAAACGACGGATCATCTCGGCAGGCCGATCGTGGTCGTGACCGGCATCGGCATCATCACCTCGCTCGGCGTCGGCAGGAAGGACAATTGGGATGCGCTCAGCGCCGGCCGCTCGGGCATCCATGAGATAAAGCGTTTCCCGACGGACGAGCTGAAGACACGCATTTGCGGCATGGTCGATTTCCTGGGGTCCAGCGACAAGGGACCGGCCGCGCTCACCTACGAGATGGCCGAGACGACCGCGATCGAAGCGCTGTCGGAGGCCGGCCTCGACGGCGGCGATTTCGGCGGCCCGCTGTTCCTGGCGGCTCCGCCGGTGGAGCTCAGCTGGCGGGATCGTTTCGATCTCTACAAGATGTCGGCAGAGGATGCCGGGTATCGGCGCCTGATGGCCGGAGCGGCCAGGCCGGAAGCCGCGCGCTACTTCGAAACCACGCAGTTCGGCTCGATCGCCGACCGTCTCGCCGACCGGTTCGGCACGAAAGGGCTGCCGATCACGCTGTCGACCGCCTGCGCCTCCGGCGCAACCGCCATTCAGCTCGGCGTCGAGGCCATCCGGCGCGGCGAAGCCGACCGGGCGCTGGCGATCGGCACCGACGGCTCGGCTACCGCCGAGGCGCTCATCCGCTTTTCGCTGTTGTCCGCGCTTTCCATGCGCAACGACGAACCGGAAAAGGCTTCGCGGCCGTTCTCGAAGGATCGCGACGGCTTCGTGCTGGCCGAAGGATCCGCCACGCTCGTTCTCGAATCGCTCGAGAGCGCCGGCGCGAGAGGAGCAGAGATCCTCGGCGTGCTCCGGGGCTGCGGCGAGAAGGCCGACGATTTCCACCGCACGCGCTCGAAGCCGGACGGTTCGCCGGCGATCGCAGCGGTGCGCGCCGCCCTTGCCGATTCAGGGCTCGACGACACCGGAATAGACTACGTCAACGCCCATGGCACCTCGACGCCGGAAAACGACAAGATGGAGCATCTGTCGCTGTCCACGGTGTTCGGCGAGCGGATGCGGTCGATCCCGATCTCCTCCAACAAGTCCATGATCGGCCACACGCTTTCGGCGGCGGGTGCGATCGAGGCGGCCTTTTCGCTGATCACCATGCGCGAAGGGGTCATCCCTCCGACCATCAACTACGACAATCCCGACCCGGCGATCGAGCTCGACGTGGTGCCGAACGTCAAGCGCCCGGCGGACGTGCGCACCGTGCTTTCCAATTCCTTCGGCTTCGGCGGACAGAACGCCTGCCTTGTAATGGCGCGAGAACCGGCCTAAGCGGCAGCCTGATCGGTCAAAGGCAAAGGTCCGCGCTCCAAGTTGCTCCTCTGTCCTGCCGGCCTTTCACACAATTTGGGATGGTTCATTGCGTGCTCTCCAACTGATCGCCGACCGCCGCCTGGAGCCCGTCGATATCGAGCCGCCCGCCGAACCGGCGGCCGGCGAGGCGACGCTGCGCATCAAGGCGGTCGCGCTCAACCACATTGACGTGTGGGGCTGGCGCGGCATGGCGTTCGCCAAGCGCAAGCTGCCGCTGGTGATCGGCGCGGAAGCCTCGGGAGTGGTGGAAGCGATCGGTCCCGGCGTGGCAAACCTCCTGCCGGGCCAACTCGTCTCGATCTACGGCGCCCGCACCTGCGGGCTCTGCCGCCCCTGTCGCGAGGGACGCGACAATCTCTGTGAGCATGTCGGCGGCGTCCACGGTTTCCATCTCGACGGCTTCGCGCAGGAAAAGATCAACCTGCCCGCCCGCCTGCTGGTGCCGGCGCCTCCAGGCGTCGACGAGATCGGCGCGGCAGTGTCGCCCGTCACCTTCGGCACGGTCGAGCACATGCTCTTCGACAATGCGAGGCTGGAGCCGGGCGAAACGATCCTCGTCCATGCCGGCGGTTCCGGCATCGGCTCGGCCGCCATCCAGCTTGCGAAGAAAATGGGCTGCACGGTCATCACGACGGTCGGCTCGGCCGGCAAGATGGAAAAGGCGAAGGCGCTCGGCGCCGATCACGTCATCAATTACCGCGAGGACCGCTTCGAGGGCGCGGTGCGAAAGATCACGAAGAAGAAAGGCGTCGACGTCGTGTTCGAACATGTCGGCGCCGATACCTGGGCCGGCTCGATGCTGTCGCTCAAGCGCGGCGGCCGGCTCGTCACCTGCGGTTCGACCTCCGGCGTCTCGACGCAGATCAATCTCATGCAGCTCTTCCAGCAGCAGCTGAAACTCCTCGGCTCCTTCGGCTGCCGGATGGAGAACATGTCGAACGCCATGCAGAAGATGGCGGCCGGCCTCGTTCGTCCCGTGATCGACACCGAGGTCGATTTCGACGGCATCGGCGAAGCCCTGAAGCGCATGGAAAGCCGCGACGTCTTCGGCAAGATCATCTTGCGCGTCGGTTGATGAAAAGGCTTCTCTATCGAGTCTCGCGTTGGCTGAGAAAGGCCGAATATTGGCTGATCGCGCGCGCGACGATGTCCATGCTGTGGCTGCTGCGCAAGCTGCCGCCGGACAAGGCGATGGACTTCGCCGCAAGCGTGGCGCGCCGGCTGGGTCCGCTTAGCGCCCGGCACAAGATCGCCCTCGACAATCTGAGCCATGCCTATCCCGAGCTCGACGAGAACGCCCGCCGCAAAATCGCGCTCGACATGTGGGAGAACATGGCCCGGCTCGGCGCGGAGTACATCTTCCTGGAGCAGATCTTCGACTTCGATCCGCATGCGGCGAAGTCCGGCCGCGTCGAAGTTGTCGGAGCCGAACGCTTCCTGCGCATCCGGGACGAGAAGAGGCCGCATATCCTCTTCACCGGCCATCTCGGCAATTTCGAACTGCTGCCTGTCGCCGCCGCCGCCTTCGATCTCGATCTCGCCGTGATGTTCCGGCCGCCGAACAACCCCTACATCGCTGACTACGTCTTCTCCACGCGGCGCTCCGCCATGGGCCGGATGCTGGCGTCGGCCCCTGGCGTCGCCTTTGCCCTTTCAAGGGTACTGGAAGCCGGGGGCAATATCGGCGTGCTGGTCGACCAGAAATTCAACGGGGGCGTCCCGACCACCTTCTTCGACAGGCCGTGCGAGACCAGCCCGCTGGTCGCGAGGCTTGCCCGGCATTTCGACTGCGACATCTATCCGGCCCATTGCATAAGGCTGCCCGGCAACCGCTTCCGTCTCGAACTTCATGAAAAGCTCGATCTGCCCCGTGGCAGTTCCGGCGCGATCGACGTCCAGCGCACGACACAGCTTCTCAATGACGTGGTCGAAGGCTGGGTGCGCGAGACGCCCGGCCAATGGATGTGGTTCCACAAACGCTGGGAAATGAACGGACGCCGCCGCAAGAGACGGAAGGCGTGGGCTACTGCCCGTAAAAGTTCATGACGGCGTGGCGGGCCTCGGCGAAGAAGAGCCAGCGCTCGACCAGGATACCGCACCCAAAACTCAAGACGGCAAGGATGGCGGCGACAATCGAGATTGCCCCCTGCCCCGCCACCAGGATTGCGACCAGAAGCAGGACCGGCACGATCCCGCCGAGGCCGAACGCGAGGCGCGCCAGCTTGGCCGCATGCTTGCGCGCGATACGGAAGCCCATTTCCCGGGTCAGGTAGTTTTCCGTGACGTGCGGCCGTTCGAGCAGGGCGACTTTCCCGATCGAGCCCAGGCCGGTGGCGCTTTCCGGCGTCGAAAGCGGTTCCATCGCCAGGAGACGGTCGCGCCAGCGCAACTTGGCGATCCACGCCGCGGCGATCAGCACGATGGCGGCAAAGGCCATGGAACGCACGGCGCCGGCTCCGCACAAGGCGAAGAAGGTCGCGAGCGTCGCGCCGCCAGCCGCGGCGAAAAGCAGGTAACAGACTGGCGTCAGGCGTGTGCCCCACGCCTGCACCGATTTCAGCGAGGCATAGATCATCGCCGTGCAATAGACGGTGATCGCGCAGAGAACGGCGCCGATGACGCCCGGCAGCGGCAGATAGGAACGCTCGAACAGCGCCGCCCAGGCCGAGACGACCAGGGGGATAAAGGTCAGGATCGCCATCACGCCCTCGCGCGACAGCCAACTCGATCGCCATTGCGTGAGCGCTCGCCATGCGCGCTGCGGATTGCCGAGATGGAGCGTCGAGGACAGGAGTCCGGCCCCTATCAGGCCGAGCGCCAGAAGATAGGCGATGCCGGTCGACAGCGAGGCGGGGTCGAGAACGCCGAGCCCAAGCATCGCCGCCAGGCCATAGCCGAGGCCCGAGGCCGTGGTGAAGAAGATGATCGAGAAGGCGGGATGCATGGCTAATCGAACTGGCGGAGCGGGGCTGGAAGGTGACGCTTTGATCTCATGGCTTCAGAGCCGATCCAGCATGCCGTCGAGCCAGGCGAAGAACCCTTTCGCGTCGGCAGTGTCCTCGGCCTCGTGCAGCATCGACGCGATCGCCGAGAGCGGTTTTCGCGGCCGGGGCGGCAGGTATTTGTTGACCGGTCTCGTTCCCTGCTCCGGCATCAGGTCGATGCCGCCGCGCTCGGCGACCATGATCGAGACGGCCGAGTTCGGATCGGCAAGGTCGCCGAAATGGCGCGCATTGGCCGGGCAGGTGCGGACACAGGCCGGAATGCGATCCACTTCCTCGAAAGTCTCGTTGTAGATGCGGTCGATGCAGAGTGTGCACTTCTTCATGACGCCTGCGGCGAGGTCCATTTCGCGCGCGCCGTAAGGACAGGCCCAGGCGCAGAGCCCGCAGCCGATGCATTTTTCCTCGTCCACCAGGACGATGCCGTCCTCGGCGCGCTTGTAGGAGGCGCCCGTCGGGCAGACCGTCACGCAGGGCGCGTCCTCGCAGTGCAGGCAGGATTTCGGGAAATGAACGATGCGCGCCTCGCCCGCTTCGGCGACGATCTCGCCACCCTCGGGCTTCACCTCGAAGGTATGGATGCGGTTCAGCCAGGCGCCTGAGACATCGGCGCCGTAAGGATGCTGATCCGACAGCGCCGAACCGTAGCCGCCGGTGTTCCATTCCTTGCAGTTGACCACGCAGGCGTGGCAGCCGACGCAGACATCCAGGTCGATGACGAGGCCGAGCTTTTTCGGGGTGGGAAGGGATGGAAGGGAGGTCATTGGAACTCCGGCCTCCCAGGGAAAGGTGTCGAGGCGAAGCCGAGACGGAGAGGAGCTAGGACGACGGGTCGATAGGCCTGAAGGCTGGTCATCGCGCCCACTCCTGGCCGTAACGCAGTTCGTCCGGCGGTTCGGGCAAGTCCACGGGCCGCCGGATCGCCGGGAAGCTCGGCTCCGCCTCCTTCCCCGGATCGGCCTTTTCGATGCGGACCCTCAGATCGTACCAGGCCGCCTGCCCCGTGACCGGATCGGAGTTCGACCAGCGCATGCCGTCGCCCTTCGGCGGCAGAAGCTCATGGATCAGATGATTGAGGAGAAAGCCCTTCGTACCCTCGGGCGCATCCTTGTCGAGCGCCCAGGCGCCTTTGCGCTTGCCGATCGCGTTCCAGGTCCAGATGGTGCCGCCGTTGACCGCGTCGGTGCGCTGGATTTCCACCTTGATGCGGCCGTGCCGAGAGATCAGCCATACCCAGTCCCCGGTCTTCAGGCCCTGCTCGTCGCAAATCGCGCCAGGTACATAGAGCGGGTTCTTCGTGTGGATCTGGCGCAGCCAGGCGTTCATCGAGCCCCAGGAATGATACATCGCCATCGGCCGCTGCGAGATCGCGTGATAGGGGAATTCTTCGCGGTCGACCGCGGCTTCCTCAAGGGGACGGTACCAGTCCGGCAGCGGATCGAACGCCGCCTTGATGCGCTCGCGATGGCTCTCCGGCGCCGCAGGCTCGCGCAGTCCGTCGGCCGCCAGGCGGAATTTCTGCAGCGGCTCGGAATAGAGCTGGAAGATCACGGGCTTCGGCGTGTCGAAGAAGCCCATCTTCACCGCGAAATCCTGATAGGCCTGGTTGGCGTGCTTGAAGAACTGTGCCTCGAGCGGGATATGCGCGGAGAAGAAGGAACCGTTCTCGATATAACGCTTCAACTGGTCGGGATTGGCCGATCCCCTGCCCGTGCGATCGCCCTCGCGGCCACGGAAGCCGGCGAGCGGGCCGATGCCGGGACGGCGCTCGTGGCGCACGATATAATCGGCATAGTCCTTATAGAGGGGGACGCCGCGCGGGCCGATAAAGCCCGGCAGGCCGAGACGCGCGCCGAGGTCGAGCATCACCGACTGGAAGCCACGCACGTCGCGATCCGGCTCGATCACAGGCCAGCGGATCGCATCCTGCACCGCGTCCGGTTCGGTGATCGGCCGGTCGAGCAGCGAGATGCAGTCGTAGCGTTCCAGATAGGTCGTGTCCGGCAGGATCAGGTCGGCATAGGCGACCATCTCCGAATCGTAGGCGTCCGAATAGATGATCTTCGGGATGCGGTATTCGCCGGTCCTCTCGTCCTTGTCGGTCAGCATTTTCATCGTGCCGGCCGTGTTCATGGATGAGTTCCAGGCCATGTTCGCCATGTAGAGGAACAGCACGTCGATCGGATACGGGTCGCCGGCATGCGCGTTGGCGATGACCATGTGCATCATGCCGTGCGCGGCGATGGGCGCATCCCAGGAGAAGGCCTTGTCGATCCGCGAGGGATTCCCCTGCTCGTCGATCAGCAGGTCCTCCGGCCCGCGTGGGAAGCCGAGATGCGGTCCCGAAAGCGGCTTGTTGGAGCCGAAATGCTCGGCCCTCCCATGCGGGGTCGGGTGCGCTTCCAGCGGCTTCGGATAAGGCGGCTCGAAGCGGAAGCCGCCGGGACAGTCGACGGAGCCGATCAGCACCTGCAGGAGGTGGATGGCGCGCGTCGTCTGGAAGCCGTTCGAATGGGCCGAGATGCCGCGCATGGCGTGGAACGAGACCGGCCGGCCGACGAAGCTTTGATGCCGTTCGCCGTAGATGTCGGTCCAGGGCTGGTCGATCTCGATCGCCTGGTCGAAAGCAGCGCGGGCGATTTCGGCGGCAAGTCCCCTGATCACCGCCGCCGGCACGCCCGTCTCCGCGGCGACCGCTTCCGGCGCGTATTTCGGGTCGAGGTATTTTTCGACAAGCAGATGAAAGGACGGCTGCACCCTGCGCCCGTCCGGCAGCGTGAACGAGCCCGACAACGCCGGCCGCGCTCCCTTGCTGCCGGCCGGCACGGCGCGCTCCGTCACGGTTTCGAAGACGAGCGGCTTGTCGTCGGCATCGCGCGCGAAAAGACCGTGATCCGCGGTTCCGGGAGCGTCGATGACCAGCCAGGGCGAGTTCGTATAGCGGATCAGATAGTCCAGATCGATCTTCCGCGCCTTCATGAGCTCGTGCACGACCGATAGTACAAGCAACGCGTCGGTGCCGGGCCGGATGCCGACCCAACTGTCGGCGATCGCCGAATAGCCGGTGCGGACAGGGTTGACCGATACGAAGCGGGCGCCGCGCTGCTTGAGTTTCGAAAGGCCGATCTTGATCGGGTTGGAATCGTGATCCTCGGCGACGCCGAACATGACGAACAGCCGGGTGCGGTCCCAGTCCGGCGCGCCGAACTCCCAGAAGGCCCCGCCGATCGTCATGATGCCGGCGGCGGCCATGTTCACCGAGCAGAAGCCGCCATGGGCGGCATAATTGGGCGTGCCGAACTGCTGCGCCCAGAAGCCGGTCAGCGACTGGGACTGGTCGCGGCCGGTGAAAAAGGCGACCTTTCGCGGGTCTCGCGCGCGCACCTCGCCAAGCCATTTCGTGGCCGTTTCCAGCGCCTCGTCCCATGAAATCTCGCGGAACTCGCCCGAGCCTCGCGGCCCGGTACGCAGGAGCGGCGCACGCAGCCTGGCCGGCGCATAGTGCTGCATGATGCCTGCCGAGCCCTTGGCACAGAGCACGCCTTTGTTGACCGGATGGTCGCGGTTACCCTCGATATAGCGGATCTTGCCGTCCTTCAGATGGACGTTGATGCCGCAGCGGCACGCGCACATGTAGCAGGTGGTCTTGCGCACCTCGTCGGCGATCGGCTGTGACAAGGCCACGCGCGGTTCTGCGCCCATCGGCATTCCTCCCGCATCAAGTCCTATCGGGGAGATTGCGGAAAGGGAATGCCCCGCTGTTCCAATGCGGCCATTTTGAACAGGGCCAGCGCCACGCCCCCAAGGCAACAAAAAAGGCGCCGCGATTTGCGGCGCCTTTGCGGATCGCTTCGCTCTTTCTCAGTAGAGCACGTAGTTCGGGCGCACCGTGTCCATCGTCGCGCCGTTGCGGTCTTCGTCGATCAACGTGCCGGTGCCGAAATTCATGCGGACGCCGACGATGAATTTATGGAGATCGGCGTGCACGCTGGCCGGACCGAAATTTTCCGTTGCCCGCTCGTACTGATAGCGCGCGAACACGGACCAAGGCGTGCCGGAAAACCGGTACATGACCTGGGCGGCAGCGGAAAACGTTTTGATATCCGGGATGAACACGGGGAAGTTGAGCTTCTGAAAGCCCAGTTCGGCGTCAAGTCTCAGATTCGGCCGTGCATAATAGCGCAGGGCAGCCCTGGCGCCCCAGATATCCGCGCCCGGCACTCCAGCGAATGGAATGAAATCCTCGAGCTGGCCGTAATAGCCCTGTCCATAAAGGGTCACGTTGCCGAAATAGATTTGGGCCTCGGGACCGACGGTGTAGCTGTATGGGTTACCGACGTCGTCGCCACCGTAGCGCGTAATCGTTGCGAACGCGCCGACGGCAAACCGGCTTGGATCGCGCCAGTAAGCGTGCACCGCCCCGCCGTAGCCGTAGATGTTCTGATGATTCATCCAAACGGAATCCACGATCGCGTCCGTCTGGATATTCCAGCGATCATTGATCGGAAAGTTCACCCTTCCGTCGCCGCCTGCCGCCCAGCCGCTTTCGCTCTCTCCTCCGCCGAACGGATCGTCCACATGAAGCCAGACACCTCCCAGATATCCTTCGACATATCCTGATATGCGCGGAGCGCTCACCGGCTCCTGCTGGACATAGTCGGCGGCGAAGGAAGAGGTCGCCGTAAGCGCCATGGCGGCGCCGATCAGTAGCCGGTACATTGAAATTGCCCTCTAAACGGTCCTGGTATCTGGGAATCAGGCATCTATAGTTGCCGTGGCCGGGTCACGGCAGAAAGCCCTATTCCGCAGCGTCAGCGCTTTTCGGCCGGTTGCGGCTTCGGCGCAACACCCGGCGGTCAGTTGTCGACCACGATAATGCGCGTGTTGGCGAGGCCGGCCTCCTGGACCATCGCGAAGAAGGTCGCGGCGTCCTGGGGGTGCAGGCGGACGCATCCATGCGAGACCGGCAGGCCGAGATTGCGCGTCTCATAGGTGCCGTGGATCGCATAGCCTCCGTGGAAGAAGACCGAGTGGGGCATCGGCGAATGATGGTACTTCCGGGAATACCACATGCGGCTCAGCCTTATCGGCCGATAGGCCCCGCGCGGCGTATGGTAACCCTGCCTCGCCGTAGAGACCTTCCAGTGATAAACCACATGCCCGTATTCGGACACGGTCATCGTCTGGCTGGAAATGTCCACCTCGGCGAGCAGCGACCCTGCGCTGGCAACCGCACCCGTCGCCAGCAAGACGCCCGCGGCCAACAGGATGGCCGAAAAGAGTCGCCTCATCTTCCTGCCCCTTACGCACCCTTACACTTACCCCGACGGCATTAAAAACCGGGCGGGCCATTTTTCGCAACCAAAAGTTCCGGCTTTGCGGCCTGCCTTGACGAAAAGTTGAAGCTGGAAGCGACCGCGCACACCGCGAAACCCCGGACGACGCCGACGACCTGATGGGTGGCTCTTGCCAAGCGCGCGCTTCCGCTGCATCCCTGCAACTCATGATCGACAGATTTGCAAAGGCGATCGACGCGCGGGTCCAGGACCTCGTGGCGCTCACCGCCGACCTCATCCGCTTTCCGACCGTGAATCCGCCAGGCGAAGCCTATACGCCCTGCGCGGAGTTCGTGGCCGCGCGACTCCGGCGCCGCGGCTTCGCGGTCACTTTCATCCGCGGCGAAGGGACGCCCGGCGACACGGACCGCTATCCGCGCACGAATGTGGTGGCGCGCATCGAAGGACGCGGTCCCGGTCCGGTCGTGCATTTCAACTCGCATATCGACGTGGTCGAAGCCGGCGAAGGATGGACGGTCGATCCGTTCGGCGGGCTCGTCAGGGACGACAAGGTGTTCGGCCGCGGCGCCTGCGACATGAAGGGCGGCCTGGCCGCATCGATCATCGCTGTCGAGGCCTTCCTGGATGTCTCACCGGAGTTTTACGGCGCGATCGAGATATCGGGCACCGTGGACGAGGAGTCCGGCGGCTTCGGCGGGGTGGCCTATCTGGCCAGGCAGGGCCTGTTCTCGAAACCGCGCGTCGACCACGTCATCATCCCCGAACCGCTCAACAAGGACCGTATCTGCCTCGGCCACCGCGGCGTATGGTGGGCAGAGATCGAAACGAAGGGCCGCATCGCGCACGGTTCCATGCCGTTCCTTGGCGACAGCGCCGTGCGCCACATGGGCGCGGTTCTCTCCGCGTTCGAAAAGGAACTCTTCCCGGCGCTCGACCGCAAGCAGACGAAGATGCCGGTCGTTCCCGAAGGCGCGCGGCGCTCGACCATGAACATCAACTCCATCCACGGCGGACAGACGGAGGATTTCCGTCCCGGACTCCCCTCGCCGATCGTGCCGGATACCTGCCGGATGGTCATCGACAGGCGCTTCCTGCTCGAAGAGAAACTCGACGAGGTAAAGAGCGAGGTGGTCACGATCCTCGATCATCTGAAGCGGAGCCGCGACAGGTTCGAATATTCGATCAGGGACCTGATGGAGGTGATCCCGACCATGACCGAGCGCGACGCGCCGGTCGTCACCGCCGTGGCCGAGGGCATCCGCCGCATCTTCGGACGCGAGCCCGACTACGTCATCTCGCCCGGAACCTACGACCAGAAACACATCGCCCGAATCGGCCATCTCCACGACTGCATCGCCTACGGGCCGGGGATCCTCGACCTGGCGCACCAGCCGGACGAATGGGTCGGCATCGAGGACATGGTGCAGTCGGCCAACGTCATGGCGATCGGGCTGAATGCGCTGCTGAAGAACAGCGCTTCGTCCTGAACCTGCCGGTCGGAGACGGGTGGCAGGTCCGCGACGACGGCACATTCCTGTCCGCCGAAGCGTTCTTGCGCCGAATCGCGATTTACTCGCGCGGGGATTCGCGCTTGTATCGCGTCGGGTTAGTGTCTTTCGGGAGCCGAAAAAGATGAAAATGTTGAAGTCGACCTTGATGGCCGCCGCCTTCGCGCTTGCGACCAGCAGCGCCGCATTGGCAGCGCGCACGGACCTGACGCTCGGTCTCGTGCTCGAGCCGCCGCATCTCGATCCGACCGCCAGCGCCGCGGCGGTGATCGGCGAGGTCACCTACGCGAATATCTACGAGGGCCTGACCCGCATCAACGACACCGGCACGGTTCTGCCGGATCTGGCCGAAAGCTGGACGGTTTCGGAGGACGGCACCGTCTATACGTTCAAGCTGCGCTCGGGCGTCAAGTTCCACGACGGCACGGCTTTCGGCGCCGATGACGTAAAATTCACCCTCGACCGCGCCCGCGCCAAGGATTCGGTCAATCCGCAGAAACCCTACTTCGCCCACATCAAAGCCGTCGACGTCGTCGATCCGACCACCGTCAAGGTGACGCTCGACCAGCCGCAGGGCCTTTTCCTCTACGACATGGCGATGCCGGCCGCATTGATCGTGGCGCCCGAATCGGCCGCGACCAACAAGGAAAAGCCGGTAGGGACCGGCCCCTTCAAATTCGACCACTGGGCCAAGGGATCGGAGATCACGCTGGTCAAGAACCCCGATTACTGGGGTACGCCTCCCTCCCTCGACAAGGCGGTCTTCCGCGTCATCCCCGACGCGGCCGCCGCCATTCCCGCGCTCCTGTCGGGCGACGTCCAGGCCTTCGCCAACATGCCCGCGGGAGACGCGCTTTCCCAGGTCCAGTCGGATCCCCGCTTCAAGATCGTCGTCGGAACGACGGAGGGCGAAACGGTCTTGTCGATCAACAACAAGAAGCCGCCCTTCGACAAGCTGGCCGTGCGGCAGGCGCTCGCCTCGGCGATCGACCGCAAGGCGGTGATAGCCGTTCAGCCGGGCGGATTCGGTACGCCGATCGGCTCGCATTTCTCGCCCGGCGACGCCGGCTATATCGACCTCACCGGCGTCTATCCACACGACGTTGCCAAGGCCAAGGAATATCTCAAGGAAGCGGGCCTGCCGAACGGCTTCAACGCCACCCTCAAGCTGCCGCCGGCGCCCTATGCGCGCGACGCGGGCCCGGTGATCCAGTCCGAATTGAAGGAGATCGGGATCAATGTGACGATCGTTCCGGTGGAATGGGCGGATTGGATGACCCGTGTCTTCGCGGACAAGGATTACGACCTGACCATCGTCAGCCATGTGGAGCCGAACGACATCGGTATCTATTCGCGGCCCGGCTACTATTTCCAGTACGACAATCCGAAATTCAACGAGGTCATCGCCGAGCTGGACAAGGCCTCGGACCAGAAGAAGAGGCTGGAGCTTCTCGGCGAGGCGCAGAAGATCCTCGCCCATGACGTGCCGGCGGTCTATCTCTTCGAACTGCCGAAGATCGGCGTCTGGGACGCCAAGCTGCAGGGCATGTGGAAGAACTGGCCGATCGAGTCTGACGATCTGACCAAGGTGAAATGGGCGGAGTAGCCGCCCGCTATACTTCTCCCGGTCACGGGGAGAAGGTGGCCGAGCCCGGACCTGTCCGGGAGAAGCCGGATGAGGGGCAGCACCGAGGTCGCAGGAAATTCGCATGAATGCGTGGCCCCTCGTTTGC
Organism: Rhizobiales bacterium 65-79; assembly: GCA_001896885.1. Classification (GTDB taxonomy): domain Bacteria; phylum Pseudomonadota; class Alphaproteobacteria; order Rhizobiales; family Rhizobiaceae; genus Mesorhizobium_L. The sequence goes on from MKRJ01000014.1 coordinate 80,980, forward strand.
CTGCCGGCATCTTCTCCCCGCAAGCGGGGAGAAGAATCGCCTTCATGACCGCCTATATCCTCAAGCGCCTCGCCATAGGCGCCGTCACGCTGGTCGTGGCGTCGATCGTCATCTTCGCGGTGCTGGAGATCCTGCCCGGCGACCCGGCACGGCTCATGCTCGGCATGAACACCACCCCCGAAGCGGTGGAGGCGCTGCGCCACCAGATGGGGCTCGACCAGCCTCTCATGCTGCGCTACCTGCATTGGGCGAGCGGGATGCTCACCGGCGATTTCGGCAAATCCTTCACCTACTCCTCCCCCGTCCGCGACCTCATCGTCGAGCGCGGGGTCGTTTCCCTGCCGCTCGCGTTGATCGCGCTCGCGCTTTCCGCCTCGATCGGGATCCCGATCGGCGTCTTTTCCGCCTCGCGCCGCGGCAAGGCCTCCGACGCCGCCGTCATGGGCGTGGCACAGCTCGGCGTCGCCATTCCCAATTTCTGGTTCGCGCTGCTTCTTATCTACGTCTTCGCGGTCTGGCTGCGACTGGTCCCGGCCGGCGGGTTCCCCGGCTGGAACGCCGGCATCTGGGCCGGCCTGAAAGGGCTGATCCTCCCGGCGATCGCGCTCGCGCTTCCGCAGGCCGCCATCCTCGCGCGCGTCACCCGTTCGGCGCTGCTGGAAGTGCTTGGCGAGGACTATATCCGCACGGCGCGCGCCAAGGGCCTGCCGCGCCGTCGAGTGCTTCTGCGGCACGCGCTGCGCAACGGCATGATACCGGTGATGACAATCGTCGGCCTTCAATTCGCCTATCTCCTGGCGGGCACCATCATCATCGAGAACGTCTTCTATCTCCCCGGCCTCGGCCGTCTGGTCTATCAGGCGATCACGCAACGCGACCTGATCGTGGTGGAGAGCATCGTCATGGTGCTCGTCGCCTCGGTGGTCATCATCAACCTGCTGGTCGACCTCTCCTATCCTCTTGTCGATCCTCGCCTGAGGCATGCGAGATGAGCGACACCTTCGATCGCGACATGCCGGCCCGCCTCGGCGATTTCGTCCGTGCCGCGCTTGCCAATCGCTCCTTTGTCGTCGGTCTCGCCATCACGCTCGCCATTGCGCTGATGGCGCTGGTCTCGTTCGCCTGGACTCCCTATGACGTGGCCGATCTCGTCGTCTCCGACCGTATGAAGCCGCCATCGGGCGCGCACTGGTTCGGCACCGACCATTTCGGCCGCGATATCCTCTCCATGATCATGGTCGGTTCGCGCAATTCGATCGCGGTCGCGCTCGTGGCCGTCGGGATCGGCATGGGCATCGGCGTGCCGCTCGGCTGCTGGGCGGCGGCGCGGGGCGGCTGGCTGGACGAGGCGATCATGCGGCTGAACGACATCGTGTTCGCCTTCCCGGCCCTGCTTTCCGCCATCATGATCACCGCGATCTTCGGCCCGGGCGCCGTCAATGCCATCATCGCGATCGGCATCTTCAACATTCCCGTATTCGCGCGCGTCTCCCGCGCCGGCGCGCTGGCCCTATGGCCGCGCGAATTCATTCTCGCCGCGCGCGCCTCCGGCAAGGGCGCGACCCTCATCACCGTCGAACACATCTTTCCCAACATCGCCAACCTGCTGCTCGTCCAGGGGACGATCCAGTTCGCGCTCGGCGTGCTCGCCGAAGCCGGCCTCTCCTATCTCGGTCTCGGCGCGCAGCCGCCCATGCCGAGCTGGGGCCGGATGCTGTTCGACGCGCAGACGCGCATGGTGGTGGCGCCCTACATGGCCATCTTCCCGGGCCTCGCCATCGTCGTTACCGTGCTCGGCCTCAACCTTCTCGGCGACGGCCTCTCCGACGTGCTCGATCCCAAGCTGAGACGCCGGCGATGAGCCTGCTGGAAATCGAAAAGCTGTCGCTCGACATCGGCGGCATTCCGATCCTGCGCGGTGTCGACCTCACGATCGACCAGGGCCAGATCATGGGGCTCGTCGGCGAGTCCGGTTCCGGCAAGTCGATGACGGCGCTGACCGTCATGCGGCTCTTGCCGATCGGCGCCAACGCTTCAGGCCGCGTCGCCTTCGACGGAATCGACATCCTCGGAGCACCCGAGGAGGCGATGTGCCGGCTGCGAGGCGACGATATCGGCATGGTGTTCCAGGAGCCGATGACGGCGCTCAACCCGGTCAAGACGATCGGTGAACAGGTCGCCGAAGGCATACGCTGGCATACCGGCGCCAACCGTGCCGACGCCGAGGCGCGGGCACGCGCGATGCTCGACCGGGTCGGCCTGCCGGAAGCGAAATTCCCGCTGTCGCGCTATCCGCACGAGCTTTCCGGCGGCCAGCGCCAGCGCGTGGTCATCGCCATCGCCTGCGCGCTCAAGCCGAAGCTCCTGGTGGCGGACGAGCCGACCACGGCGCTCGACGTGGTGCTGCAGAAGCAGATCCTCGAACTCCTGCGCGGTCTCGTCGACGAGGATCGGATGGGACTGCTCCTCATCTCGCACGATCTGGCGGTGGTCGCCGACATGTCCGACCGGGTCACGGTCATGCGCCGGGGCGAGGTGATGGAGGAAGGCGAGACGGCGCGCACGCTGTCCGAGCAGGTGCATCCCTATACGCGGCAGCTGGCACAGGCGTCGATGCATGTACCGAAGCGGAGGCCCCCCTCTCCGGCTCGGGCCAAGGCCCTCGACGCCTCACCCCCTGAAGGGGTGGAGGAAAGGCGGACAGCCGCAACGCAAGGCCCCCTTCCTCGCCCCCTTCAGGGGGAGAGGTGGCCCGCGAAGCGGGACGGAGAGGAGGAGGAGCGAATGCCTCTCCTCGAAGTCTCCTCCGTCATCAAGGACTATCCCGGCCGCCGCTCGTCGCTCTTCCGAAAGCAGCCGCCCTTTCGCGCCGTGGACGACGTTTCCTTTTCGCTCCAGCCGGGCCAGTCCGTCGCGCTGGTCGGCCGTTCCGGCTGCGGGAAATCGACGCTGGCGCGGATGATCCTGGCTCTCGACCGGCCGACCGGCGGCGACATCAGCCTCCTCGGGCAATCGCTGGCCGGCAGGAGCGAGACGGAGCTGCGCCCGTCCCGCCGCAACATGCAGGTGGTCTTCCAGGATCCCTACGGCTCGTTCGATCCGCGTCACAAGGTCGAGCGACTGGTCGGCGAACCGCTGCATCTCCTGGAGAAGCAGCCCGGCGCCAAGGAACGCCGCGAGATGATCGCCGCGACGCTTGCCGAAGTCGGCCTCTCGCCATCCGACATGGACAAATATCCGCACGAATTTTCGGGCGGCCAGCGGCAGCGCATCTCGATCGCCCGCGCCGTCATCACGAGGCCGAAGCTGATCGTCGCCGACGAGCCGGTTTCGGCGCTCGATGTCTCGATCCGCGCCCAGATCCTCGACCTTTTCGCCGATCTCAACCAGAAGCTCGGCGTCGCCTATATCTTCATCACGCACGATCTGACGGTAGCGCGCGCCATCACGGACGACGTGATGGTCATGCATGAGGGCAGGATCGTCGAGCGCGGCCGCACCGGCGAAATCCTCGACCATCCGCAGTCCGACGCGGCGAAGGCACTGGTCGCCGCCGCGCCCGACCTGCACCGCGCGATTGCTCGACGCCTTGAAATGCAGGGATAGGCATTGCGTCCTTCGAGGCTCGCTTCGCTCGCACCTCAGGATGAGGGAGACTGTGTCCGTCGCCGCCATCCTGATGTGTTGCGATGAGCGTATCACGCCTTTAGAGATTTTCAGGATCTGGTACCGGAAGGCAGGTACAGATCTTCCTCATCCTGAGGTGGGAGCGAAGCGCGCCTCGAAGGACGCACCCAAGGTGAACAAGGCACGTCGCTTTTGAATGCGCGCGCGTCGTCTCGCAACTAGCGGCGTTTTGACGGTTGCGGCAATGCTCTGCGCCAGCAACGACGCGAGGCAGAGATGGCCGACCTCATCATCGTCTATTGGCGCGATATCCCGGCGCAGGTGATCGTCAGGAAGGGACGGCAGAATGCCAAGCGGGAGCTGTCCGTGCGCTTCACCGAGGCGATCGACATGTGCGCGATGCGTACGGGTGCGTCGGCCACTGGCGACTATCTGGAAGAATGGCGCAAGGCCCCCCCTATTCCCGTCGGCGACGATCTCGAGGCGGAAGCGGACAAGGCGCTCGCCGAACTGGAAACCAAATACGACCGCGAACGGCTAGTCGCGCTCGTCAAGGCAGGCGGCAAGGAAAATGGCTGACAAACCTGTCTCCACCACCGCCAAGGGGCCGGCCAGCGGCGCTCCCGAAGCGACGCCGCCCGAGGCGGCGAAGGGCGTGACGCAGGCGACCATCGTCAAGAAGACGGCGCCGAAAAGCGACTACAAGCCCTCCGACGTGTCGCCGCAGCGGCGCGTGCAGCGGCATTATACCGTCCGGCTCTGGTCGGTGCGCCATTCGCGCTTCCTCGAATGGTTCTACGCCCGCTTCGCCGACACGTTCCTCATGCTCCATCCGCTCTGGAAGGCGATCGGCTACGGCCGCGTCGAAGGGCCGATCAAATTCGTCGAGAAGCGGGTAAAGGGCTTCATGTTCGACTGCCGCATGTGCGGCCAGTGCGTTCTGTCCTCGACGGGCATGTCGTGCCCGATGAACTGTCCCAAGCAGCTCAGGAACGGCCCCTGCGGCGGCGTTCGCGCCAACGGCAATTGCGAGGTCGAGCCGGACATGCCCTGCGTCTGGGTCAAGGCGTGGGAAGGCTCGCGCAACATGGTCCATGGCGACCGCATTCTCGCCGTGCAGAAGCCTGTCGACCAGTCGCTGCGCGAGACTTCGGCATGGCTGCGCGTCACCGCACTCGCCGCCGCGGAGAAGGAGAAGGCCGGCGCATGACCCCTTCCCGTCCATCCTCTCAGCGCGACGAGAACCCGGCGGGCGTCCACCTGCCGCTCGAGCCCCTGCCCGGCCATTCCTCGCGCGGCAGGCTGGAGCGCGTCCTGAGGCGCGGTGAATTCGCCGTCACGGCCGAACTCAACCCGCCGGACAGCGCCAATCCGGAGGATGTCTACCAGCGTGCGGCCGTCTTCGAGGGCTGGGTCGACGGCATCAACGCAGTCGATGCCTCCGGCGCCAATTGCCACATGTCTTCGGTCGGCATCTGCGCGCTGCTCACCCGCATGGGCTATGCGCCGATCATGCAGATCGCCTGCCGCGACAAGAACCGCATCGCCATCCAGGGCGACGTGCTGGGCGCAGCCGCCATGGGCGTGGCGAATATCCTCTGCCTCACCGGCGACGGCGTGCAGGCCGGCGACCAGCCCGGCGCCAAGCCGGTGTTCGACCTCGATTCGATGTCGCTGCTCGAAACAATCCGCATCATGCGCGACAACGGAAAGTTCCTTTCCGGCCGCAAACTAACCACCCCGCCTGCCGTCTTCCTCGGCGCGGCGATCAATCCGTTCGCGCCGCCCTATGATTTCCGCCCGATGCGGCTCGCCAAGAAGATCGCCGCCGGCGCGCAATTCGTGCAGAGCCAGTACTGTTTCGACGTGCCGATGTTCCGCACCTACATGCAGCGCGTGCGCGATCTCGGGCTCGCCGAGGAGTGCTTCATCCTCGCCGGCGTCGGGCCGCTCGCCTCGGCCAAGACTGCGCGCTGGATCCAGTCCAACGTGCCGGGCATCCACATTCCCGATGCCATCATCCAGCGTCTGGAAGGCGCCGCCGACCAGAAAAAAGAGGGCAAGCAGCTCTGCATCGACATCATCAACGAGGTGAAGGAAATCCCCGGTGTCGCCGGCATCCATGTGATGGCCTACCGCCAGGAGGAATATGTCGCCGAGATCGTCGCCGAATCGGGCGTGCTCAAGGGCCGCCAGCCCTGGAAGCGCGAGGCGCGGCAGGACGACCAGATCGTCGCCGACCGCCTCGACAGGATCCTGCATGAGGACATGACCGAACGGCCCGCCGACCGCGTGGCGAGGGTAAGAAGCTGAATCGCCGCCGCCACGGCAGTTGATCAAGAAGAGATAACGATATAAAGAAGTCTTTATATCTTACGGAGACATCCATGACCCGAACCATCGTCGCGTCCGCCACCCGCGAAATCGTCATCGGCTTCGACCAGCCCTTTTGCGTCATCGGCGAGCGCATCAACCCGACCGGCCGCAAGAAGCTTGCCGCCGAAATGGTCGCGGGCAATTTCGAGACGGTGAAGAAGGACGCGCTGGAGCAGGCGGCGGCCGGCGCCACGATGCTCGATGTCAATGCCGGTGTCACGGCGGTCGACCCGAACGCGACCGAGCCCGGCCTCCTCGTCCAGACGCTCGAAATCGTGCAGAGCCTCGTCAGCCTGCCCCTGTCGATCGACAGTTCGGTCTCGGCGGCCATCGAGGCCGGCCTGAAAGTGGCAAAGGGGCGGCCGCTGGTGAACTCGGTCACCGGCGAGGAGGAGAAGCTCGAGGCGATCCTGCCGCTGGTCAAGAAATATGACGTTCCGGTGGTGGCGATCTCCAATGACGAGACCGGCATCTCCATGGACCCAGACGTCCGTTTCGCCGTCGCCAAGAAGATCGTCGAGCGCGCCATGGACCATGGCATCAAGCCGCATGACGTGGTGGTCGATCCGCTGGTGATGCCGATCGGCGCGCTGGGCGACGCCGGCCGTCAGGTTTTCGCGCTGCTCAGGCGCCTGCGTGAGGAGCTCAAGGTCAACACGACCTGCGGCCTCTCCAACATCTCCTTCGGCCTGCCGCACCGGCACGGCATCAATGCCGCCTTCATCCCGATGGTGATCGGCGCCGGCATGACGTCGGCCATCATGAATCCCTGTCGTCCGCAGGAGATGGAGGCCGTGCGCGGCGCGAATGTGCTCGCCGGCACCGACAAGGACTGCATGACCTGGATCAAGACCTACAAGGACTACAAGCCGGGTGAAGCCGCCGCCCCCGCTCCGGTGGCGGTCGCCGCGCCGGGCGAGGCCGCTGCCGCCGGCGGAGGCCGCCGCCGTGGCGGCCGCGATGCGCGCCGGGCGGCGATAGGGTGAGAGGTTTATCGTGTGTCCTTCGAGGCTCGCCCGCCAAAGATCGCGCCGGCATTTGACGCGCCATTGCGGGCTCGCACCTCAGGATGAGGGCCGTCGGTGCTCGGCATCCCTTCTTCCGAGATGTTTTTGCCGATATCCCGCAGCGCGCCGGCCTGTCGGAACCTGGCACGCGGGAGACGGCACCCGCCTACCTTATCCTGAGGCGCGAGCGAAGCGAGCCTCGAAGGACGCACACGACAACAGCCGCGGAATCTCTCACACCATTCCGACAGCCATGTCGAAAAGCGCCATGCCGGCCCATGAGCCGGCAAGGCCGGTGACGCCCCCGACGACGAAGCTGTCGTCCATGACCGGCCAGAAGAGATGCAGCATCAGCGCGGCCAGCACCGATCCGCAGATGGCAGCCGCCAGGTATTGCGGATTGCGCAGCCATGGCCCCCTGAAAAGGCGGACCATGAGGAAGCCGGTGGTCACGGCTGAAAACAGGACATCGGACATCGATCTACTCGCGCAGCGCCCCACTATTCCCCATATGGCGCAAGGAAGCGTAAAGGCGGGGACTAAATTTCTAGACACCGCGCCTGCGACCGCGCGACCGAATTGACGGTGAAATGAACAGCGAAGCGCCCCATCCTCTCGTCCTCTTCATGCCGTCGGGCAAGCGTGGCCGCTTCCCCGTCGGCACGCCGATCCTCGACGCCGCGCGCTCGCTAGGCGTCTATGTCGAGAGCGTCTGCGGCGGGCGCGCCACCTGCGGGCGCTGCCAGATCGAGATCCAGGAAGGCAATTTCGCCAAGCACAAGATCGTCTCCGCGGCCGACCACATCTCGCCCAAGGGGCCGAAGGAAGAACGCTACGAGCGGGTGCGCGGCCTGGCGGACGGCCGTCGCCTCTCCTGCTCCGCCACGATCCAGGGCGACCTCGTCGTCGACGTGCCGCAGGATACCGTCATCAACGCGCAGGTGGTGCGCAAGGCGGCGACCGACCGCGTCATCGAGCGCAATGCCGCGATCCAGATGTGCTATGTCGAGGTGGACGAGCCGGACATGATGAAGCCGCTCGGCGATCTCGACCGGCTCAAGGCCGTGCTGGCGAAGGATTGGGGCTGGAAGGATCTGCGCGTCGCGCAGCACCTGATCCCGCAGGTCCAGAAGATCCTCCGCAAGGAGAACTGGGCCGTCACCGCCGCCATCCACAAGGACATGGAACTGTCGCGCGCGACCGTGATCGCGCTCTATCCCGGCCTGAAGAACGAGGCTTACGGCATCGCCTGCGATATCGGCTCGACGACCATCGCCATGCACCTCGTCTCGCTGCTCTCGGGCCGCATCGTCGCTTCGTCAGGCGCGCCGAACCCGCAGATCCGCTTCGGCGAAGACGTGATGAGCCGCGTTTCCTACGTCATGATGAATCCGGAAGGCCAGGAGGCGATGACCAGGGCCGTGCACGAGGCGGTCAATGGGCTGATCGGCAAGGTCTGCGCCGAAGGCGGCGTCGACCGCAACGACATCTTCGACTGCGTCTTCGTCTGCAACCCGATCATGCACCACCTCTTCCTCGGCATCGACCCGACCGAACTCGGCCAGGCGCCGTTCGCGCTCGCCGTCTCCGGCGCGGTTCAGGGCTGGGCGCACGAGATCGGCATCGAGGTCAACCGGGGCGCGCGCTTCTACATGCTGCCCTGCATCGCCGGCCATGTCGGGGCGGACGCCGCCGGCGTGACGCTGTCCGAAGGGCCCTACCGGCAGGACCGGATGATGCTGCTCGTCGATGTCGGCACCAATGCCGAGATCGTGCTCGGCAAGCGCGGGCATGTCGTCGCCGCCTCCTCGCCCACCGGGCCGGCCTTCGAAGGCGCCGAGATATCGTCCGGCCAGCGCGCCGCGCCGGGCGCCATCGAGCGCGTGCGCATCGACCCCGTGACCTACGAGCCGAAATACCGGGTGATCGGCGTCGACAAATGGTCCGACGAGGAAGGCTTCGAGGAAGCCGCCAGGGCCACCGGCGTCACCGGCATCTGCGGTTCAGCTATCATCGAGGTCGTGGCCGAGATGTATCTTTCCGGCCTCATCTCGGAGGACGGCGTCATCGACGGCGCGCTCGCGGCAGCGACGCCGCGCATCTTCCAGAACGGGCGCACCTTCTCCTACCTGCTCCGCGAGAGCCGGGAGGGCGGCCCCCGCATCGCCGTCACCCAGAACGACATCCGTGCCATCCAGCTCGCCAAGGCGGCGCTCTATGCCGGCATCAAGCTGCTGATGGAAAAGCAGGGCATCACCGAGGTGGATACGATCCGCTTCGCCGGCGCCTTCGGTTCCTTCATCGACCCGAAATACGCGATGGTGCTCGGTCTTATTCCCGATTGCGATCTCGACGAGGTCAAGGCGGTCGGCAACGCGGCGGGCACGGGCGCGCTGATGGCGCTCCTCAACCGCGACCACCGCCGCGAGATCGAGCGCGAAGTCTCCGGCATCGACAAGATCGAGACCGCGCTGGAACCCGATTTCCAGCAGCTCTTCATCAACGCCATGGCGCTGCCCAACAAGGTCGATTCGTTCCCCAAGCTCCGCGCCGTCGTGAAGATGCCGCAGCCGAAGCTCGCGGACGCCGGTCTCGCGGGGACGGACAACGCGCCGCGTCGCCGCTCGCGCGAGGAACGCGCAGCCAGGCGGCGTGGTTAGCAGACGAAATCACGAACCTTCCCCGCCGGCCGTCAGCGCGCGCCCGCGGCCATCTTTTGCACCCCGGACGCGGAGCGCCGCCTCGGCGTAAGCGCCGAGATCAAGGGCTTTTCGACCAAAAGGTAGAGGATAGCCGAGAACAGCAGGCTCAGGATGCCGATTGCGGCGGGCTGCCATTCCGCCGACACGCCCAGGCGCAGCAACCCCGCGGTCACCACAGTGCCCACAAGGACGTGCCACAGATAGATCGAGTAGGAAGCGTCGCCGAGAAAACGCAGGACGGGAATCGGCTTCCATGAGGAATTCCTTTCGGCGAAGGCCATGCCGGCCACAATCAGAATGGCGGGAACGCCCCATCGCACGATGCGCCCCGTACCCGGCGCAAGCTCTTCCAGCCCGGCGAACGCCGCAAATCCCAAGACGACCATCGCAACCGCCAGCGCGGGTGGAAACCTGGCGCCGCTCATCCAGAACTGGCCGATGAAAACCCCCGCCAGGAATTCGAGCAGTATCGGGTCGCTGAACGTGAACGCATATCCTTCAGGCAGGAACGGATGCAGGATCGCGACGGTCACGAGCATGCCGGCGAGTATCCAGAAGCGCGTCGTTCTCGGCCAGAACAGGGCAAGAGCGAACAGGACGTAGAACATCATCTCGTAGCACAGCGTCCAGCCCTGGATGACGATCGGGTGCAGTTCGCCGTTCTGGATCGCCGGCACGAAAAACAGTGAGCCGAGGAAATTCGGGATCGTCAGAACGTGACCGTAAAAGAACTGCGGACGCGCGAAAATGGCCACGGCCGTGATGAAGGTGATGATCCAGTAGAGCGGCACGATCCGGACGATCCGCCGCCAGATGAAGCGCTTCGGCGTGGTCGGGCGGCTTGCGGTCGTGGTCCACATGATGAAGCCGCTGATGACGAAGAAGATATCCACGCCCGCCGCGCCCAGCTTGAACGAACCGCCGAATTGTTCGCTGAGATGGAAGCCGAGCACCGAGAGCGCCGCGAGCGCGCGCAGATACTGGATGCCGTTCAGTTCTCGCATGGGCGCTCCAAAAGCGGCGCCCCCGCATCGGAGATTTTCAGTGACGGTCCATGTGATCGCCGGCCAGAACTTTCATGCCGGTGACCACCGCGATGTGCCTGTTCCGCGATAGAACCTGGAGCATACTGTGCCGGCTTCAATCGCGGGTCAGAACCGCCCCGTCTCCTTGAACATGTCGAATGCGGCGCGGATATGATCCGCGGCGGCCTTCACCGGCGCATCGGCGTCCGACGCCACGATCATGCCGAGGCTGTAGTCGCCCATCTTCGGCAGGCCGTCCTTGGGTCCAAGCTCCACCAGATCGTCGCCGATGAAGGATTTCGGCAGCGGCGCGACGGCGAGATCGGACAGGATGGCGGCACGCTGGCCAGCCGTATGCGCGCTCATATAGGCAATACGGTAGCTGCGCCCTTCCCGCCCGAGCGCCTCCAGCGCGCCCGCGCGCCAGGCGCAGCCCTCTTCCCACAGCGACACGGGCAGCGGCTCGCGCAGATAGGCGCAGCCGCCCTTCATGCCCGCCCAGACGATCGGCTCCGTGAACAGCACCTCGCAATCGGCGGTCGAGACATTGGGCGAATTGGTAAGCAGGGTGATGTCGAGCGTCCGCTCGGACATGCGGCGGCGCAGATTGCCGCTCTGGTCGATCGTCACGTCGACGGCGATCGCCGGATGCGTCTCGGCAAAGCGCTTCAGCACGACAGGCAGAACGCGCTCGCCGAAATCGTCCGGTGAGCCCAGCCTGACGACGCCGCTGATATCGGGCAGGACGAATTTCGATACCGCCTCGCGGTTGATGGAGAGGAGCCGTCTGGCGAAGCCGAGCAGCATTTCACCATCATTGGTCAGCGCCACCGAACGCGCGTCGCGCCTGAAGACCGGGCGGCCGAGTTGCTCCTCCAGTTTCTTGATCTGCATGGACACGGCGGACGGCGTGCGGAAGACCGCGCTTGCGGCAAGGGTGAAGCTCCCCGTCTCGGCAATCGCGACGAAGGTGCGCAGCACATCGAGGTCGAGCAGGGGTAGCGGATGGTTGAGCGGAGCGTTCATGTCCGGACCTTCATCATTCAAAATTCCTGAATGATCTCTTCATTTCATTTCGTTTGATTGAATCTCATTTCGGCACCATTTGTCAACGGCAAGGATCGGAAAAGAGCCCAGTCGGCCCACCCGATCCGTCAACCGAAGGAGGCCGAAATGTCGATACTCAACGCATTCGACCACTATCTGGTCGGTTTCCGGGCACGCCGCGAACTGGCACGCACGGAACGCATGATCAGCAATCTTCCACCGGACGTCCAGAAGGACATCGGCTGGCCGCAGGCGCTCGAAGACGCCCATGACCGGTTGATCCGCGAACGCGGGCGCAACGGTGGGATGTGATCCAGCCTCGACAGAGGGCGTGTCGAAAGCTCTGGTCGGCGCCTCCCCTGTCGAGCGTTCTGAAAGATATTGTGCGGCGCACAAGGCTATGCGAAAAGCGAGCGGCGCCTATGTGCGCCCTGCATAACGGCCAGGAGCTTTCCTGCAACGCGCTGTGAATCCAGCACTTTTCCTGGCTGTTCAGCATTGTCGCAAACGCGATGTCGTTTTTCGTATCCTGCGCTTCGCTTTTGCCGCTTATTTTGCGTCGCACAACGCCTATCTACGCGCTGTCAACCCGAGCTGCCCGTCCAACCAACGCTGGCCGCTCCGTGTGAACCAGAGCATGGAGACGTGTCATGAAATTCTTTGTTCGCTTCCGTAGGCATCGCCCCTCTTCGAACATCGCGACGGCTCTCGAGCGTCAGCGCCTTGCCAGCACCATGCCGGGGCAGACCGGCGCAATGGCTGGCGCCCGCTTCGGCATGCTCGTCTGAGATCCGACAGGCTTACCCAGGCCAACCGTTCGATCGCCCGCCTTCCCCGGAAAGCGGGCTTTCGTTTGGACCCTGTTACGTGCTGATTTTCCCCACGCCGCCGCGTTGTGGCGCTTTCGGTTGATCTGTCGCGGCTGCGGCATTCCGCCTCATTCGGCTTCATAGCGCCGAGACTATCCCGTTTGCGCCCTGTCCAATCTATTGACAGGGCAGTATTTTCCTGTTGTCCATTTTCCTGATCGCGACATCATGTCAGCGGGTGCTCGCCTCATGGAGGCTTGGATGACCGCTAAACCGCCGGTCAAGAGATCGCTGGTCTTCTTCCTGGTGAGGGATTTCACCATGGTGGCGTTCGCCACCGCGCTGGAACCTCTCCGGATCGCCAACCGCATGCTCGGCTACGAGGCCTATCAGTGGCGGCTCGCCAGCGTGGACGGCAAGCCGGTGGCGGCGTCGAACGGGGTCCTTTGTAGCGTCAATACCTCTCTCGACGACGAGCGGCGCAAGATGTCCGGTCAGGACCGGCCTTCGATGGTCGTCGTCTGCAGCGGTATCAATGTCGAGACTGCCGGCACCAAGACCATCTACGCTTGGCTGCGCGAGGAGTATAATCGCGGCGTGGCCATCGGCGGATTGTGCACCGGCGCCTACATCCTCGCGGCGGCCGGGCTGCTCTCCAACAAGCGCTGCGCCATTCATTGGGAAAACCTGCCCGGCTTCTCCGAGGCCTTCCCCAAGGCGAACGTCTTCGCCGATCTCTTCGAGGTCGACCAGAACATCTACACCTGCGCCGGCGGCACGGCCGCGCTCGACCTGATGCTGAAGCTGATCGGCGACGATTTCGACGACAGCCTCGTCAACCGGGTGTGCGAACAGGTGCTCACCGATCGCGTGCGCAGCCCGACCGACCGCCAGCGCCTGCCGCTGCGGGCTCGCCTCGGTGTCCAGAACTCCAAGGTGCTCACCATCATCGAATTGATGGAAGCAAACCTCTCCGAGCCGCTGTCGCTGATCGAGATCGCCGATCATGTCGGGCTTTCGCGGCGGCAGATCGAGCGCCTCTTCCGGCAGGAGATGGGACGCTCGCCGGCCCGCTACTATCTGGAGATCCGGCTCGACCGTGCACGCCACCTGCTCATCCAGTCCTCGCTGCCCGTCGTTGAGGTCGCCGTCGCCTGCGGCTTCGTCTCGGCGTCGCATTTCTCGAAATGCTACCGCGAGCTCTATGCCCGCTCGCCGCAGCAGGAACGGGTCGATCGCAAGCAGTTGCTGGCCGCCTGAGCCCTGGTCCCGGCGCGCGGCCGGGCCACACGTCAGTCCGGCTTCCCCGCTTCCGTCTGATCCGGTTCGAGCCGCGGATCGTGCCCGGACCGCGTGCCGCCCGGAGGGCCGACAAAAGGGGCGAGGAAGAAGAATCCGGCCAGGAATCCCCCGATATGCGCCTCCCACGCGATGGGGTTGGTGATTCCGGGGGTCATGAAGCCGAGGCCGGTCACGACATTGATGATCATCCAGACCGCCAGGAAGACGAGGACGGCGCGGGAGCGCAACGCCTCGAAGATCGTGAGCATCTGTCCGGCGAAAGCCGGCCGGCCATCGTGGCGCTCCATGCGGAAGCCGAAGCGGGAGGCCGCGCCCATCATGCCCGAGATGGCGCCGGAGGCGCCGATCACGGGCACCACGTCGTCCGGATGGGCGAGGAAGTGGAAAAGCGCGGCCGCCAGTGCCGTGAATATCCAGAAGGCGAAAAACCGCGCCGATCCCAGCCTGTAGGCAAGCGGCGAGCCGAACGCGGCCAGCCATACCATGTTGACGAGGAGATGCGTCCATCCGCCGTGCAGGAAGGCGTAGGTTATCGGCGTCGTGAAATCATAGAGATCGACCGCATGGTCCTGCGTATAGCGGGCTGGAATGAAGGCCATGTGGACGACGAAGGCCATATCCTCGCGCGGCGACAGCAGATATTGGCGGAAGATCTGGACGCCCACGCAGGCCGCGATCAGGAAAAGGATCGTTCCCGAAAGGTTGAAGACGGGTTCGCGCTGCCGGACCTCCGCCTCGTCAGGGGGCTCGGCCCCGGCACGGGGTTCGTCGATGATCGGATCGCTCACGGTGGATACTTTCGAGGAATCGGCTCGCCAGACAGATAGGGCATGGGCGCGGATTGCGCAAAAAAGAAGCCGTCCAGGATTTTCCTGAACGGCCCGGTGAGCCCCCACGCTCCCCAAAGGAACTTTTGACTGAAAGTCCGATACCGCGCTGTAAACGGTGCCTCGCTTCGATGGGAATGCTGTGCCACGCGGCGCCCTGCCCGGCAATCGAAACCATTCGTTAACCTTAATGCCCCCGGCCCGTGCACAAGCCGATATGCCGCTGGCACGGCGCCTGCAGCGAAACGCATGTAGGTCATCGGAGGGCGACTCGCTGTTCACCGATGGGACAGAAATGCAATCGCGGGCCGGAGCGGGACAGAATGAAACAGCGCGGATCGATCGAACTGTTCCAGTATTGGGACAGACTGCGGGACAAGCGGCCGGCGCCGAAGCGGACCGAAATCGAGCCGGCCGACATCAAGTCGCTTCTCGCCGACACGTTCATCCTGGAAAAGGACGGCCGCGGCGAAGCCATCTTCCGGCTTGCCGGCACCCGGCTCTGCGCCGTCTTCGGCCGCGAACTTAAGGGCTTCGCGCTGGCTTCCCTGTGGGCCTTCAAGGACCAGCGCCTGATCGCGCGGCTGGCGCACAGCGCCTTCCACGGGATGTCGGTCGTCGTCATCGCTTTCGAGGGACGGAGCCAGAACGGCCGTACGAACCCGTTCGAACTGCTGCTCCTGCCGCTCGACGGCGGCGAGGAATCGCCCCGCACGCTCGGCATCGCCTCGGCGGTGGAAAAGCCTTACTGGCTCGGCGCCGATCCGATCGTGGAATGCCGGATCGACACGATACGCGTCGTCGATCCGGACCGCGAACCGGTCTTCCTGAAAAACCGTCCCGCCGTCGCCGTACCCACGATCGCGCCGAGCGCCGATGAAGTGGCGGGCGCGACCCCGGGGAAGCGCGGGCGACGCATACGCCACCTGGTCGTATTCGAAGGCGGACGCGATCCCTCGTAAAAAAGGCGGCCCGCGACTTACCGCTTGTTAACCGGAAAAGCCCTATTTTTCATTTGAGATTCTCGCCCGCCCGCGAGGATGGAACCGGTCAGAGGCGAATATGAGGTCAGCGGCGATCGATATCGCGCCGTCACGAGCCGAAAGGCGAAGCTTCCAGCGCGTTCGCGTCAAGATCTACGGCCGCTTCATGCTGGAGGACCGGACCGAGCATCCCTGCCAGGTTGTGGACATGTCGCCCGGTAACGTGGCGCTCCGCGCCGATCGCGTCGGCGAGCCTGGCGAGAAGGTGATCGCCTATATCGATCATATCGGCCGTGTGGAGGGCGTCATCACCCGTCGCCTGCAGGACGGCTTCGCGATGACCGTCATCGCGTCGGACCGAAAGAAGGACAAGCTCGCCGCCCAGCTCACCTGGCTCGCCAACAAGCACGAGCTTGACCTGCCCGAGGATCGTCGTCACGAACGCGTGGCGCCGCGCAACCCGATGAGCGTGCTCAAGCTGGCGGACGGGCGGCAGTATCAATGCCGCATCATCGACCTGTCGCTGTCGGGCGCCGCGATCGAGATCGAGGTCAAGCCGGCGCTCGGCGTGCAGGTGACGCTCGGCACGATGCGCGGTCAGGTCGTGCGCCATTTCGAGGACGGCATCGCCGTGGAGTTCGCCGTGGTGCAGCGGCCTGAGATGCTCGACGCGGCATTCCAGCAGCAGGCATCGTGAACGGGCAATAGAGCAGTGGGCGTTCTGACGAACGCGTTGTCCGCTGCTCCAGCGTGGTTTCCTTAGCCGCATTTGTGCGACGCCAGCCGATTCCGTCTGGCTGCAAAATGCTCTAGCCGCAGCGTTCCTGCGTCGAAGGCCGGTGTCACCGGCCTTTTTTATTGCCCCAAGGATCCTCTTACGACCAGGCATCGCGGGTCCCGGCCTGTGGCTGCCGGCGAACTCCATGCCGTGAATTTTCATCCCGCCTTTGAGACTGCCGTTCCCGAGGGATCCATCGCCCGAGGAAAATATTAATCCATTCCATAAAATTTTCATCAGTTTTTATATTTATTCTATTCTTATTCTATGCGCATTGGAATCAAACTATACTATGCAATTTTGCGTGGAATAAATCCACGTCTGTCATTGTGGCCTCAAACGGGGAGACACCACAATGATGACGGGGCGGGCCTTCGGGTTGATCGCGGCGGTGACAATGCCGCTTGCGTCATGGGCGGGTTCGGCGGATGCGGCCGGATCGTTCATGCCGACCGGCAATTCGACTTCTCAGCCTATCGGCCACTACGAGTTCTGCAAGAAGCTGCCGATCGAGTGCAAGGAGCGCACGCCGGTGGAAGCGCCGATCGAGCTCACACGTCAGCTCTGGGCCGAGATTATCGCGGTCAACAACGGGGTCAACACCCGCATCCAGCCGCGCACCGACCTGGAAAACTATGGTGTCGAGGAATACTGGGCCTATCCCGACAACGGTTATGGCGACTGCGAGGACTACGCTCTGGAGAAACGCCGTGAGCTGATGCAGAAGGGTGTCCCCGCCGGAGACGTGCTGATGACGGTGGTGCGGCAGCCGAACGGCGACGGACATGCCGTCCTGACCGTGCACACCAGCCTCGGCGATTACGTCCTCGACAATCTGGAGCCGCGGGTGCTCGTCTGGACCGATACGAAATACCAGTACCTGAAGCGGCAGTCGGAAACCAATTCCGGCGAGTGGGTCTCGATCCGGGACGATCGCTCTACGACTGTCGCGGTCGGCAGCGTCAAATAACGCTGCGGCCGGCGCTGGATCCCCAGCGCCGCCAGGTCTGCAAATTTTCCGCGCCGGCGGCGCGGATCCGAGAAGCCCGGTCGAGTCCCCACCCTCCCCGTCCCCAACGACCGGGCCCAGGAGCCGGCCCATGTCCCTGGGCCGGCTCCGCCTTTTCTGGCCGGGCCCTTCAGGCAGTCGGACCGGCTTCAAAGGCCGCGAAGCGGACGTATTTACCCGTCGTTTACCATAAGCCGGCAAGGTCCCTCGATCGAGGCACGCGGCGGAACGTCGAGGCCGATTACCGTCGCGCCCGGGGGTTGGGATGACGCAGAACGCCCATTCGGCCGATAGCACGGACGTGAGAGGAATGGACCAGGCGTTCCTTTTGCGCGCCTTCTATATCTTCGCGGCCGTCGCGCTGGCCTCCGCGCTCATCGCCGCCGCGGGCAGATGGCTCGGGCCCGCCATTTCTCTGGGCGGCTACTCCGACGACCTGACGCCGCGCGAGATCGTCATCGGCAACAATGTCCTTTCGGTGCCGGCCAACGCGATCCGCTTCGAGGAGGCACGGCATGACGGGCTCGCGCCGCGGCTCGATCTCTACCTGCGCTGGCCGGACCTGACCGGCTATTCCCGCGCAGCCAGCGACGACTTCAACAACAAGGACGACCGCAGGGATATCCTTTTCCTGTCGTTCGAGCCGCAGGCGATGTCGCGCGACATGGGTGGCCGGTTCGATCCGATCTATCGCTCGCTCGTCGTCGAACCGGGCAGCGCCGGCGAGAACGGCCTGACGCTCTATGATTTCCGGCCGGACACGGGCTATCTGAACGAGATGCTGGCCGTCGCAAGCCAGCCGAATGGCGAGCCGTTCGTCGCCCGCTGCCTTGTCGCCGCCGCTGCCCGCGATTCGCTGGCGCCGTGCCAGCGCGACGTGCTGGTCGGGGACGAACTCTCCCTCAATTACCGCTTTCCACGTGAATTGCTGGGCGATTGGCGATTGCTCGATGCAGCCGTGATCGCCAAGGCCAGATCGTTCATAAGGACGGAAAAATAGTCTTCAGAGATCGACGTCCAGAATGGCCATGGAGAAATTGTAGGAAAGTTCTCCATCGTCGTCATCGCGGAAGATGATGCCGAGAAATTCGTCGCCGAGATAGAGCTCGCAGGAATCATCCTTGCGCGGCCGCGCTTTCACTTCCAGCGCAGGATTCTTGAATGTCCGCTTGAAATAGGCATCCAGTTTTCTGATTTCTTCGGGCTTCAAGAAAACTCTCCGGTGACAGTTCGCACTCGCGCCCGAAGGCGCCGACGGGGCCGCTTCTGCCACGCCGGTCCTCACCATGTAAAGCCCGGGAGCGGTCTTTCAACCGTTGGGAAAGGCATGGTCCTGACTGCCGAGCAACTGGTCCATGGCGCGCGAAGGCTCATCGCAGCCGGACTCGCCGACGATCCGCGCCGGCACGCCCGCGACCGTTTTGTTGTTCGGGATCGAGGTGAGCAGCACCGAACCAGCCGCGACCTTGGAGCAATGGCCTACCTCGATATTGCCGAGGATCTTGGCGCCGGCTCCGATCAGTACGCCGTACCGGATCTTCGGATGGCGATCGCCGCCCGCCTTGCCGGTGCCGCCGAGCGTCACGCCATGCAGCATCGAGACGTTGTCCTCGACCACGGCGGTCTCGCCGACGACCACGCCGGTGGCGTGATCGATGAAGATGCCCTTGCCCAGCCGCGCCGCCGGGTGGATGTCGACCTGGAAGACCGCCGAAGAGCGGCTTTGCAAGTAAAGCGCGAAATCGCGCCGGCCGTTCCGCCAAAGCCAGTGGGCGAGCCGATGCGTCTGGATGGCATGAAAACCCTTGAAATAGAGGATCGGCATCAGGAACCGGTCGCAGGCGGGATCGCGGTCGTAATAGGCCTGGATATCGACGCGCACGGTCGTACTCCAGTCCGGATCCTGCCTGATCATCTCGGCGAAGGTCTGCCGGATGATGTCCGCGCCCATGTCGGCATGGTCGAGCCGCTCGGACAGGCGGTGGATGACCGCGCCTTCGAGCGTCGGCTGATTGAGGATGGTCGAAAAGAGAAAAGCGGAGAGCAGCGGGTCGTTGGCGACGGCTTCGGCCGCTTCCTCGCGCACGGCGTTCCAGATCGGGTCGACGGCCTGCAGGCCGGCGCTTCTGGCGGCGTTGCGAATGTTCATCGGCGCTCTTCCTTCCGCTGCGGGCGGGTGCCACCGCCATCATCTTTCATAGTCCATCGCGGGATTTCATTGAACCGCAATTTCCTTAAGCGTGATTCAAGTGGATTTGATGTGCCGTTTTTCAAGCGATCGTGGAAAACGAATCGTTGATCGGACTTATCGAAGGAGACCGCTTCCGGGCTTCCTATAAAGACCGTCGAGGAATTCGAAAGCCACGACTTACCAGACATGGACGTCGAGCCACGGCCGCGAAATGCTCGCGAGTGCGCGCCAACAGGTGAAAACGTACGGTCGGGCGGGGCTTCCGCCGTGGCGCGCCGCCCGGTGGAAGCGGGCCAGAGCGCCCACGGGAGAGTCTGAGGCCCACAAGCCGTAGGCGCCCGATCTCGTCAGATCGGGTGCTCGCGCAGGAACGCCAGCGCGCGCTTCTTGAAGGTGCGGTCGCCGACGGAAAGCATGTGGTCGCGGCCCTCGATAGCGAAGGCCTCGCCATGCGGCATCAGCTCGGCCAGCTTCGACGGCGAGCCGGCGATGTCGTCCGTCGTTCCGACGGCGACCAGCGTCGGCTGATAGATGCCCGCGACCTCCTCCGCGCCTATCAGGTCGCGCGAGGTCCTGATGCAGGCGGCGAGCGCCTGCCGGTCGCTCCTGGTCTGGTCGGCAAAGGTGCGGAACATCTTTCCCCGCGGATGCGTGATCGAAGAGGGATCCTCCGCGAGCAGCGCATCGGCGATCGGATCCCAGTCGCCGACGCCTTTCACCATCCCCTCGCCCAGCCCGCCGAGTATCAGCGTCGCCACCTTCGAGGGATAGTCGAGCGCCATGAAGGCGGCGATGCGCGCGCCCATGGAATAGCCCATGACATGGGCGCGCGGAATGCCGAGATGGTCGAGCAGCGCCGCGGCGTCGCCGGCCATCTTCTGCGCGCGGTAGTCCTCCGGCTCATAGCTCTTGGAGGACGCGCCGTGGCCGCGATTGTCGAAAGCGATCGCCCGGTAGCCGGCCTCAGTCAGCGTCTTGACCCAGCCCGGGGTCACCCAATTGACGATGTGGCTCGAACCGAAGCCGTGGATGAGCAGGACCGGCTCGCCCTCGCCCTGGTCGATGAAGGCCAGGTCGAATCCGTCGTGATGGAAGAACTGCATGGCGCCCCGCCTGGAAATCCGAACAAGCCGCAAGGCTGCCGATATGGGCGGCCTATTCCTGGTGCGAGGCCGCCTCGATGACCGGATGGTGCATGAAAACCCCATCCGCGATGCCTGCCTTTTCGGCCATCCCCGCCTTCAATTCAAGGACGAAACGCGCGGGCTGGTCCGGTGAGATGATGTCGGTCGAGAACGGTTTGCCATGTCGTACCGCCTTCACTTCCCCGCGCTTGCCGATGAAGATCAGGTCGAGCGGCATGGGCGTGTTCTTCATCCAGAAGGCCAGCGGCGCGCTCTGGTCGAACGCGAACAGCATACCGTGGTCGTCGGGCATCTCCTGCCGGAACATCAGGCCCCGCTCCTGCTCGTCCGGCGTGTTGGCGATCTCGATGGAGAAGCTGTGCTTACCGTTCGTCCCGTCGACCACGAGCGGCGTCGGATCGGTCGGCAGGACCATCGGCGACTGGCCGGCGCGAACAGGCGACAGCAGCAATGTGACGGCGAAAACCGCAATGGCGGTTGCGAAAAGCGCACGTATCGACAGGAACTGAACCCGCGCCGCCATGATGCCAGCCCCTAGGTCTGTAGCCGAAGCCGGCTCTCAATGCGAGGTCGGCAGGGTTCCCATATCGGGATGAATTTCGGCAGCCATAAGGCCTTTCTCGCCACGACCGAAGCGGACCAGGACGACCTGCCCCGGACGCAGCTCCGTCAGACCGTAGCGGCGCAGCGTTTCCATGTGCACGAAGATGTCCTCCGTGCCCTCGCCGCGCGTCAGGAAGCCGAAACCCTTGGTGCGGTTGAACCATTTCACCAGGGCGCGTTCCAACCCGCTTTCCGGCGTGACCGTGGAGTGGGTGCGCTGGCCGCCCTGCTCGGAAGGGTGGACGGCGGTCGAATTGTCCATGGAGAGGACGCGGAAGGCCTGCATCCCGCGCTCGCCACGCTTGACCAGGCACACCACGCGCGCGCCTTCGAGCGCCGTCTGGAAGCCGTCGCGGCGCAGGCATGTGACATGCAGCAGGACGTCGCCGGTGGCGGCCTGGGGGCTCGTCGCGTCAGGCAGGATGAAGCCGTAGCCCTTGGCCACGTCGAACCATTTGATGGCGCCGGAGACTTCGGCGAGATCTTCTTCCTCAACGGCGCCATCACGCGCCGCGAAGTCGCTTCTCGCGCTGTCCTGCCTCCCCGCAGAGGCCTTGTCCCCCATCCGAACGCACCCCTTTTGCTACTGCAACACACCTGATTCCTTACGCAAGGATAACATCCCCCTTCCGGGAGTGCACAAGTCACCTCACGTGATTTTTCAATATTCAACAGGTTTGCAACAAAGAGGCGCCCGGCGGACGCCCGCGGTTGCCGTTCACCCTCCCGTCGCTCTATGTCTTCGAGGCACGGCAATGAGAGGCAAGAACATGCGCTATCTTCACACCATGATCCGTATCACGAACATCGAGGAATCGCTCGATTTCTACTGCAGGAAGCTCGGGCTCATCGAAACGAGACGCTTCGAGAACGAGAAGGGACGTTATACGCTGATCTTCCTCGCCGCCTCAAAGGACGCCGACCGGGCGCGAGCCGAACGCGCTCCGGAGATCGAGTTGACCTTCAACTGGGACCCGGAGGAATACAAGGGCGGCCGCAATTTCGGCCATCTCGCCTACAAGGTCGACAACATCTACGAGACCTGCCGGAAGCTGATGGACGCCGGCGTCACCATCAACCGGCCGCCCCGCGACGGCAACATGGCCTTCGTCCGGTCGCCCGACAATATCTCGATCGAGCTTCTGCAGGAAGGCGAGCCGCTGGAGCCGGCGGAGCCATGGAAATCGATGCCGAACACCGGCGTGTGGTAGGGATCGAGGCGCCGACGCCGACGACTAGCTCAGGCGTTTCGCGCCTTCGCGACCCGATCGAGCGCGATCAGCTTTTCGAGCAATGCCGGCATGTCCTTGAGCGGCACCATGTTGGGGCCATCCGACGGCGCATGATCGGGATCCTGGTGCGTCTCGATGAAGACGCCCGCGACGCCGACCGCCACCGCCGCGCGCGCCAGTGTCGCCACGAAGCGGCGCTCGCCGCCGGTCGAGCCGCCCTGCCCGCCCGGCTGCTGCACCGAATGGGTAGCGTCGAAGATCACCGGCGTGCCCATCTCCGCCATGATCGGCAGGGAACGCATGTCGGACACGAGCGTGTTATAACCAAAGGAGGCGCCGCGCTCGGTGACCAGGACATTCGCGTTGCCGGATCCGGTGATCTTGGCGACGACGTTTTTCATGTCCCACGGCGCCAGGAACTGCCCCTTCTTCACGTTGACGATCCTGCCGGTTCCGGCGGCGGCGATCAGAAGGTCCGTCTGGCGCGAGAGGAAGGCCGGGATCTGCAGGATATCGACATGCGGCGCGACGAGGCCGCACTGCTCCTCGGTATGGACGTCCGTCAGGACCGGCAGGGCGAATTCGCGGCGCAGATCGTCGAAGACCGGCATCGCCGCGTCGAGACCCGCGCCCCGCGCGCCCGAAAGCGATGTCCGGTTCGCCTTGTCGTAGCTCGTCTTGTAGACGAGGCCGATGCCGAGCCGGCCCGCCATTTCCTTGAGGGCGCCCGCCATGTCAAAGGCATGCTGGCGCGACTCGAGCTGGCAGGGCCCGGCGATCAGCGAAAGCGGGCCGTCATTGGCGAAGGATACGGCGCCGGCCGTCACGATGCGATTTGGTTGGGTCATGCTGCCTCGAACGCGAAGATGGCGCCCTGCCCCGGCGCCGGGAGAATGACGACACGGCCACGATGTTCCTCGCAGTCCATGCCTTTCGAAAGAAGCCAGGACTTGGTCGTCCTGAGATCCGCCACGCCAAACACGATGGCGCGCGCCTGCAGCCCGCGATCATCGACGGAAGGAACACCGAAGTTCTCACGCAGCGCCTGATTGGTCATCATTTCGATCCGGGCGTTGCCGACGGCAAAACGGAACCGACTATGATTGACGCTGTCCGGCTCCGCGCCGCTAACCATGCGAATGATCGGCTCAAAGCCGGACGGGTCGGGCGCCGCAAGTACGACTGCCTTCAATCGCGTCGCACCGTTCTCATGGCGCTGCAGGGCCGCGCGATCGACATTCGGCACGCCTGTGCGCTGGCAGGTGAAGAAGAAGCAGTCCGGCGCCCGCAGGTCGGCCGCGAAGGCTAGCCGGAACGAGGCCTTGTCGTTACGGCCCTCGGCGTCGACGAAATTGCGGGAGAACTCGAGCACCGGACCCGCCGAAATCCCCTCCTTCACGAAGGCGGCATGGTCGGCCTCGGCGTTTTCGGTGCCGAAGACGACCGCGGAAAATCCCTCCTCGCCACGGCGGAAGCGATAGGCAAGGTCACGGGCGGCAAAGACGTTGTTGCGACGCGACGCTTCAAGCTGGGTTTTTCCGCCGGCCTGGGCAAGCGGCTCCAGAAAGGTGCCGTCGGCGAGATAGACGCACGCGTTTTTGGTGCCGAAAGGATGCCTGCCTTCCGGCGCAACCGTGAAGCCGAGCTTGGTCAGCCGGGTGCGGGCGACGGCCAGCCTGGCTGTCGGCAGCACGACGTGATCGATCGAACGCGGGGCTGGAGGTGTAGGACCGAGCATGCCGCCATGTGCCTCAAAAAGCCGAAGGCATCAAGCGGCAGGCCGACGGCTTGCGACGCGGGTTGTCCACCGGCTTGGCGGTCGACGAGGAAGGCCGGCGTTTACTTTACGCGGGGTCAGCCCTAGCCTCCCCTGTCGGCCGTCTTCCGGCAGATGTTCACGGGGACAAAAGAAATGAGCATCCAAGGCGCATCGCCCTCGCTCTACAACGAGGATCTCGCTCCGGCCAAAACTCGCAATTGGGGGCCGTTCTCCATCTTCAACGTCTGGACCTCGGACGTGCACAGCCTGTGGGGCTACTACCTCGCCGCCAGCCTCTTCCTATTCTGCGGCGGCTTCGTCAACTTCATCATCGCCATCGGCATCGGTTCGCTCATCATCTTCGCGCTGATGAGCATGATCGGCTATGCCGGGGTGAAGACGGGGGTGCCCTACCCGGTGCTGGCGCGCGCCTCCTTCGGCATCTGGGGCGCCAACATCCCGGCGCTGGTCCGCGCCATCGTCGCCTGCTTCTGGTACGGCGCACAGACCGCGGCGGCCTCCGGCGCCGTGGTGGCTTTGCTGACGCGCTGGCAGGTCTTCGCCGACTTCCACCAGAACACGCATTTCCTCGGCCATTCCGGCCTCGACGTGATCTGCTTCCTCGTCATGTGGGTGCTGCAGCTTCTCATCATCCAGCGCGGCATGGAAACGGTGCGCCGCTTCCAGGACTGGGCCGGCCCGGCGGTCTGGATCATGATGCTGATCCTGGCGATCTTCCTCTGCATCAAGTCCGGCAGCTTCGCCTTCACCAGCGATATCCCCATGGACGCGCTGATCGACAAGACCAAGGACGCCGGCATCCCTGGCGTGCCGGGCTCGTTCGCGGCGCTGGCGGGCGTGGCGGCGATCTGGGTCACCTATTTCTCCGCGCTCTACCTGAACTTCTGCGACTTCGCCCGCTACGCGCCGGACAAGGCGGCGGTGCGGACCGGCAATATCTGGGGCCTGCCGGTGAACCTGATCCTCTTCTCGCTGGTCGCCGGCGTCACCACCATCGCGGCGTGGGACGTCTATCACGAGGTGCTGATCCATCCGGACCAGATTTCGGCGAAGTTCGACAACTGGTTCCTGGCGCTGCTTGCCGCCCTCACCTTCGCGGTGGCGACGCTCGGCATCAACGTGGTGGCGAACTTCGTCTCGCCGGCCTTCGACTTCGCCAACGTCTTCCCGAGCCGCATCAACTTCAAGAAGGGTGGCTACATCGCGGCGCTGATCGCGCTGGTGCTCTACCCCTTCTCGCCCTGGGACGGCAGCGCGGCCGGCTTCGTCGGCGTCATAGGCGCCACGATGGGGCCGATCTTCGGCGTCATGATGGTCGACTACTACCTCATGCGCAAAGGGGAACTCGACGTGGTCGGGCTCTACAAGGAGGATGGCGAATTCCGCTTCCAGGGCGGCTGGCACGTCAACGCCTTCGTGGCGGCCATCATCGGAGCGATCTTCGCATCGATCCTGCCGAACTTCACCGACTGGATGCCGGCATGGTGGGGCGTTTACGGCTGGTTCTTCGGCGTCGCGATCGCGGGCGTGGTGTACTACGTCCTGCGCTCGGCCGCCGCCGGCGCAGGCGCGAAGATCGCCCGCGCCTGAATTCGCGTCTCCGTCTCCCCGGCCGCAACCGGGGAGACGACGTCTGGCCGTCCGTCGCTTCTTCTGGTCCAACGATCCAAAGCTTTTCCGCCCCTCGTCGTTGCGCGTGCGCGACGCCATCGCCTAGTCTGGCGCCAGGCGGCGTGCTTCTTGATCCGGCAGTGATCTACGGAATGATCCGCGCCGCGGCGTAACGGAAATCGGGGCGTTTTCTTGGGTTTGGTCTTTTCTCGTCTGGCGTCCATCCTCGGCAGGGGACCGACGCTGCTCCTGGTCGTCCTTCTCGCCGGTTGCACGACCGCCGATACGCTCAGCATCGCTCCGCCCGCCAATTTCGAACCGTCCAAATACGCGGCGGTCGTGATCGACGCCAATACCGGCCAAATGCTCTATGGGGTGAATGCGACCGACCGCCGTTATCCGGCGTCGCTCACCAAGATGATGACGCTTTACCTCCTGTTCGAGGCGATGGACCAGGGGCGCGTCACGCGCGAGACGCAGATTCCCGTATCGCCCCATGCGGCGGCGATGCCGCCCACGAAACTGCACTTCCGGCCCGGCGAGACGATCGACATCGATTCGGCGATCCGCGCCATGGTGACGAAGTCGGCGAACGACGTGGCGGTCGCCGTCGGCGAATATCTCGGCGGCACCGAAACCCGCTTCGCCGGCCTGATGAACGAGAAAGCCCGCCAGCTGGGAATGCTGAACACCGTGTTCCAGAATGCGTCCGGCCTGCCGGAGCCGGCCCAGCACACCACCGCCTACGACATGGCGCGGCTCGGCCTGGCGCTCCGCCAGCGCTTTCCGCAATATTACTACTACTTCTCGATCGAGAGCTTCGCCTTCCGCGGCAAACTCATTCGCGGCCACAACAAGGTGCTGGACACGGTCCCCGGCGCCGACGGCATCAAGACCGGCTACATCCGCGCTTCCGGCTTCAACATCGTGACCTCCGTCAGCAGGGACGGCCGCAAGCTGCTGGTAGTCGTGATGGGCGGAAAGACAGCGAAGGAGCGCAACGAACGGGTAGCGGAACTGGTCGCCCGTTACATGCCCGAAGCGAAGGCGATGTAGCCGGCATCGCCATCGATCAGACCAGCCGCGACTGCTCCATCGCCGCGTTGATAAAGCTAGCGAAAAGCGGGTGCGGCTCGAACGGACGGCTCTTCAACTCGGGATGGTACTGCACGCCGATGAACCACGGGTGGTCGGGATATTCGACCGTTTCCGGCAGCACGCCGTCGGGCGACATGCCGGCGAAGACCAGCCCGCATTCCTCCAGCTTCGCCTTGTAGTCGATGTTGACCTCGTAACGATGGCGGTGACGTTCGGAAATTCGTGTGTCGCCGTAGATCTCGGCGATCTTCGAGCCCGCCGCAAGGTCCGCCGGGTATGCGCCGAGCCGCATCGTGCCGCCGAGATCGCCGGCCTCACGCCGCTTTTCCAGCATGTTCCCCTTCAGCCACTCCGTCATCAGCCCGACGATGGGTTCCTTGGTCGGCCCGAACTCGCTGGACGAGGCCTTCTCTATGCCGGCCAGCGACCGCGCCGCCTCGATGCAGGCCATCTGCATGCCGAAGCAGATGCCGAAATAGGGCACCTTGCGCTCGCGCGCGAATTTGGCGGCGAGGATCTTTCCCTCCGAGCCTCGCTCGCCGAAGCCGCCCGGCACCAGGATGCCGTGCACCTTCTCCAGCCATGGCGAAGGATCTTCCTTCTCGAATATCTCGCTTTCGATCCAGTCGAGCTTGACGCGCACGCGGTTGGCCATGCCGCCATGTGCCAGCGCCTCGTTCAGCGATTTGTAGGCGTCCTTCATGCCCGTATATTTGCCGACGATGGCGATGGTCACCTCGCCTTCGGGATTGTGGATGCGCTGGGAAACCTCCTGCCAGCGCTCCATACGGGGCTTCGGCGCCGGGTCGATGCCGAAAGCGGCGAGCACTTCCCCGTCGAGCCCTTCCTTATGGTATGCCATCGGCACGTCGTAGATATGCCCGACGTCGAGCGCCTGGATGACGGCCGCTTCGCGCACGTTGCAGAAGAGCGAGAGCTTGCGCCTCTCCTCTTTCGGGATGGCCCGGTCGGCACGCACCAGAAGGATGTCCGGCGCAATGCCGATGGAGCGGAGCTCCTTGACCGAATGCTGGGTCGGCTTGGTCTTGAGTTCGCCCGCCGACGGAATGTAGGGCATCAGCGTCAGGTGGACATAGACCGCGTTGTTGCGCGGCAGGTCGTTGCCGAGCTGGCGGATCGCCTCGAGGAAGGGCATCGCCTCGATGTCGCCGACCGTGCCGCCGATCTCGCAGATGACGAAGTCATACTCCTCGTTGCCCTCGACAATGAAGTTCTTGATCTCGTCGGTGACGTGCGGGATGACCTGCACGGTGGCGCCTAGATAGTCGCCGCGCCGCTCCTTCTCGATGATGTTCTGATAGATGCGGCCGGTGGTGATGTTGTCCTGCCGGTTGGCCGAGCGCCCGGTGAAGCGCTCGTAATGGCCGAGGTCCAGATCGGTCTCCGCCCCGTCGTCGGTGACGAAGACCTCGCCATGCTGGTAGGGCGACATCGTGCCCGGATCGACGTTCAGGTAAGGGTCGAGTTTTCGGATGCGCGCGCGATAGCCGCGGGCCTGCAGCAAGGCCCCGAGAGCCGCCGCCGCTATGCCTTTTCCAAGTGAGGAGACCACGCCGCCTGTGATGAATACGTATCGCGCCATGGGAGTCAGGGCTTAGCGCCGTGAAGTTGATTCCGCCAGTGGAAAATTTTCGAAGGCGCTTCTTTTCAGGATTCCGGTTTGGCAACCGGATATCGCAAAAGAAAACGGCCGGCAGAGCCGGCCGCTGCTGGAGGAAGAGCAGTTCGAATCAAAGCACGACGACGGGTGTCCCGATCCTGACGCGGCGATAGAGATCCATCACCTGGTCGTTGTACATGCGGAAGCAGCCATTCGACGCGGAAGTGCCGATCGTCTGAGGCTGTATGGTCCCGTGGATGCGGATGTGGGTATCCCTTCCATCCTGATAGACGTACATCGCGCGCGCGCCGAGCGGATTGGTGAGGCCGCCGGGCATGCCATCCTTGTACTGGCCGTAGTGCTTCGGCTCACGCTTCTGCATGTCCAGCGTCGGGATCCAGCGGGGCCATTCCTGCTTGTCGCCGATCTTGCCCGCACCCTTGAACTGTAGCCCCTCGCGCCCGACCGCGATCGGGTAGCGCCGCGCGGTGGTGGAGGATTCCATCAGATACAGGAACTTCTTGCTGGTATCGATGATGATCGTGCCGCGCGCATAGCCGGAATAGGGAACGTTCTGCGGCTGGAAGTCCGGCTTCACGTTGAAGGGGCGCCTTTCCTCCTTGGTGCGGAGCGCGGCGTCGAGATCGCGCGTCTCCGGCAGCAATGGTTGTGCGCCGTCGCCGAACAGCGCCGAGAAGATGCTCGGCTGAATCTGCTGCTCGCTGCGCAATTCGCCATTGTTCTCGAGGGGACCGGCCGAATCGGTTTTTGCGGCCTTCTCCGTTTTCGCGCCCTTCTTTTTCTTCGGCGCGTGAACGCGCGGCATCGATTCGATCGCCGCCGTACGGCCTTGATCGATCCTCGTCACTATCTCCGCATTGGCAGAGGACATCACGCCGAAAAGGCATGCGGCGCCGACACAAAAGAGGGCAAGCCCATGAATACGCATTTCCAGAAATCCTGTTCCATCCACGGCAAGCAATGACGGAACAAGTGGCCCTACCGCCCGCCTCGGTTGCCCTGGCCGATATATATATCCGACCTTTCGCAGGCCGCTCAACAAAAACAAGTGAACAGCGGAAGCTGCAACCGCAAGGATTCACGAAGTGTTGTCGAGCGACAACACTTCGTGAAACCACCGGCGGCAACTGGCAAGCGGCCCAATGCTGCGTTTACTGGTTGGGGACCTGCGGCTGCGCCGGAGCCTGGCCGGCATTGCCGCCTGCAGCCGGCTTCTGGCCGTTCGCGGGCTCGGTGCCGCTCGGAACCTGCGATGCCGGCGGCGTGGTTGCCGGGGCGGTGGTCGTGCCGGAGCCCGTAGCCGGCGCCGGAGCGGTGCTGGTCGAGCTACCGCCGTTCGGGGCCGCAGGCTGCTGGCCCGTATTCGAAGCCGGCGCCTTGGCAGGCGCGCCGCCGAGCTGATCGAGGATCCCCTTGCCGTTGCTGCCGGAATTGCCGGCCGGCTTGCCGCTCGTTGCCGGAGGATTGTCGAGGATATCCGCCACGCTGCCCTGGTAGCGCGCCATGATCGAAAGGCCGAGCGAGGTCGCGAAGAAGATGGCCGCGAGGATCGCCGTGGTTCGCGTCAGCGCATTGGCCGCGCCGCGCGCCGTCATGAAGCCGGAACCGCCGCCGATGCCGAGGCCGCCGCCTTCCGACCGCTGCACCAGCACGACCGCGACGAGCGCGATCACGACCATCAGGTGGATGACGATGATGACGGTTTCCATTCGAAATTCCGGATAGACTGCGAGGCCGACGGCCGGCATTGGACGCGGCTCAATACACGCCTTTCAGCCTCATTCCAACCCCATATGGACGCGCGGCGGGAAAATGCAACGCGACGTTTCCGCCCCGCCCCCTCAGAGCGACAGATAGGCTTCCGCGATGCCGAGGAAATCGGCGGCTTTCAGGCTTGCCCCGCCGACGAGCGCGCCGTCGACATTGGCAAGGCCGAGCAGTTCGACCGCATTGGCCGGCTTCACCGAGCCGCCGTAGAGGATGCGCATGCGGGCGGCTTCGCCGCCGACCTTCCTGCCAAGCTCCGACCTCAGATGCGCATGCGCCTCGGTCACGTCGCCGGCGGTCGGCGTCAGACCGGTGCCGATAGCCCAGACGGGTTCATAGGCGATCACCGTGTTTGCGGCCAGCGCCTCGTCGGGAACCGACCCGGCGATCTGGCGCGCGAGCACCGCAAGCGTTTCGCCCGCGTCGCGCTGATCCCGTGTCTCGCCGACGCAGATGATGGCCGTCAGGCCGGCACGCCAGGCGGCGCGGGCCTTGTCGTGCACCGCCGCGTCCGTTTCCCCGTGGTCGGTCCGGCGCTCGGAATGGCCGACGATGACGAAGGTGGCCCCGGCGTCCTTCAGCATCTCCGCGGAAATGTCGCCGGTATGGGCGCCGCTGGCCTCGGCGTGGCAATCTTCTCCGCCGCTTGCGACCGGAGAGCCGCGCAGCACCTCCGAGGCGCGCGACAGAAGCGTGGCGGGCACGCAGACCAGCGCGTCCGTTTCGGTGTCCAGCCCGCTCATGAAGCTGTGCGCGATGGACCGCAACTCGTTGAGCGAGGCGCTGGTGCCGTTCATTTTCCAGTTGCCTGCGACGAGGGGGCGGATCGCTTGCGTCATGGCGCTTCCTTGAAGGACCGAAGCCGGTATCCCCGGCCGATAGCGGCGTTATCGCCCACGGTCTCTACCAAATTCGCCTTACAAAGCAATCGACACCGGGACGCAAGGGCGTTATTGCCGGACGCAGACGGGCCACCGGTCGCGGTGGATGAGCTGAAACGGGATTGCATATGCTCAACTCAATGAGAACCGCCGCCGGATCCTGGGTGGCCAAGCTGTTCTTCGTCGTGCTTGTGGTCAGCTTCGCCGGATGGGGCATTTCGGGCCGCATCGAGGGCGGCTTCGGCAGCAATTCCGTCCTGAAGGTGGGCGACACCAGCGTCTCGATGAACGAATACCGGCTCGCCTACGACCGCCAGGTCTCCGTTTTGTCGCAGCAGTACGGACAGCGGCTGACCCGGCAGCAGTCTACCGCGCTTGGCGTGGACCAGCGGGTCCTTTCTCAGCTCGTCGCCGACGCCGTTCTCGACGAGCAGGCGCGCCGTCTCGGACTCGGGATATCCACCACCCGCATCGCGGACCTGACCCGGCAGGACCCTGCCTTCCATGGCGCGAACGGACAGTTCGACCGCAACCAGTTCGAGTATGTGCTGCGCCAGGTCGGCATGAAGCCGGAAGAGTACATGCGGAACCGGGAACAGACGGCGGTCCGCCAGCAGATCGTCGAGGCGACGACGGACGGCATGAAGGTCCCCAACACGTTCCTCAAGGCCGTGGCGCTCTACCGGGGAGAAGACCGCACGGTCGAATACATCACCATGCCGCAATCCCTTGTCGAGCCGATCGAGGATCCCTCCCCGAGCACCCTGCAAGCATGGTTCGACAAGAACAAGAAGAACTACGCCGCGCCCGAATATCGCAAGATAGCCTATGTCAGGCTCGAGCCGCAGGATATCGCCGATCCCTCCGCGATCAACGACGAGCAGGTCAAGAAGGACTACGACGCGCACATAAAGAACTACACCACGCCCGAGAAGCGGACGATCGAGCAGATCGTCTTCAAGGACGACGCGGCCGCCAAGGCGGGGCTGGCTTCCATCGAGGGCGGCGCCACTTTCGACGATGTCGCCAAGTCCCAGAGCAAGACCGAGGCGGACACCAAGCTCGGCACCCTCGCCAAGTCCGAGATTCCCGACCAGAAGATCGCCGACGCCGCCTTCAGCCTCAAGGTCAACGAGATCAGCCCCGTGGTGGAAGGGTCGTTCGGGCCCGTGCTCCTGCGCGTGACGTCGATCACGCCTGAGGTGGTCAAGCCGCTTTCCGAGGTCAGCGACGAGATCCGCAAGGCCCTTGCACTGAACGAAGCCAACCGCGATCTGCTTGATGTACATGATGCCTGGGAGGATGCGCGCGCCGGCGGAGCGACGATGCAGGAAGCGGCCGACAAGCTGAAACTGAAGGTCGTCACCGTCGACGCCATCGACCGCAACGGCGAGGCTCCGGACGGCAAGGTGATCAAGGGCCTTCCGGAATCCGAGCAGTTGATCAAGGACGCGTTCGAGAGCGAAAAAGGCATCGAGAACGACCCGATAACGACAAAGGACGAAGGGTTCATCTATTACGAGGTGCAGGACGTCAAACCGGCCCACGACCGTACTCTCGACGAGGTGCGGAGCAAGGTGGTCGCCGACTGGAAGGCCCAGGAGGCGGCCTCTCGCCTCGGCGCCAAGGCGACGGAGATGGAGAAGAAGGCCAAGGCCGGAACGTCGCTCGACGATATCGCGAACGAACTGAAGCTGGAAAAAGAGACGAAGCGCGGCGTCAAGCGCGGTTCCAACGATCCGGACCTTGGCCAGGACGGAGTCGCGGCCGTCTTCGGCGTCGGCCAGGGCGGCATCGGTCTTTTCTCCGGGCCGGACGACAAGTCCCAGGTGCTGTTCAAGGTGACCGAAGTGTTCGAGCCGGCCGGGGCGGGTGCGGACTCCATCGATGAGCAGAATCAGAAGATGCTCGCGGAGGGGATGACCAACGACCTGCTCGACGAACTGGTGAACAAGCTGCAGGCCGAATACGGCGTGACGGTAGACCATTCGGCCATCGAACGGGCGATGGCGTACTAGGGCGGCGACGGGGCTGGAATGAGCGATTTCAAGAGCCATATCGCCAAGGTCGCCGGCGGCAAGCCCCTGACATTCGAGGAGGCGCGTGCCGCCTTCGATATCGTCATGTCCGGCGAAGCGACGCCGAGCCAGATCGGCGGATTCCTGATGGCGCTGCGCGTGCGCGGCGAGACGGTCGAGGAGATTTCCGGAGCGGTCGCCACCATGCGCGCCAAGATGCTGCCGGTGGAAGCCCCGGCGGACGCCATCGACATCGTCGGCACGGGCGGCGACGCTTCCGGTTCCTACAACGTGTCGACCGCGGCCGCCTTTGTCGCCGCCGGCGCCGGCCTTCCCGTCGCCAAGCACGGCAACCGGGCGCTGTCCTCACGCTCCGGCGCCGCCGATACGCTCGCCGCGCTCGGAGTCAACATAGAGGCGACGCCGGCGCAGATATCCGCCTGTATCAGGGAAGCCGGCGTGGGCTTCATGTTCGCGCCGGCGCACCACTCGGCGATGCGCCATGTCGGGCCGACGCGGGTCGAACTCGGGACGCGCACCATCTTCAACCTGCTCGGTCCGCTCTCGAACCCGGCCGGAGTGAAACGCCAGCTTGTCGGGGTATTCTCGCCCGAATGGGTCGAGCCGCTCGCGCATGTGCTGAAAGGCCTCGGCACCGAAGCCGCATGGGTGGTGCATGGCGATGGCCTGGACGAGTTGACAACAGCCGGACCGACGAAGGTCGCGGCGCTTCGGGACGGCAAGGTGCGCAGTTTCGAAATCGTTCCGGAAGAGGTCGGTCTGGCGCGGGCAGAGCCGGCCGATCTCAAGGGCGGAGACGCGGTGCGCAACGCGGAGGCGCTCCGCGCCGTGCTCGACGGCGTCAAGGGACCCTACCGCGACATCGTGCTTCTCAACGCCGGCGCCGCGATCCTCGTCGCCGGCAAGGGGGCGACGCTTCAAGAAGGCATCGCCATCGCCGTGGACGCGATCGACAGCGGCAAGGCGCGCGCGGCGCTGACGAAGCTCGTGGAAGTCTCCAACCGGCCGGGCTGACAAACGATGGCCGACATATTGAAGAAGATCGAGGCTTATAAACGCGAGGAGATCGCGACGGCCAAGACGGCCGTGCCGCCTGCCGAAATGGCCGCCCGCGCGAAAGCAGCCGAGCCTCCACGCGGCTTCGCCACCGCGTTGCGGGCGAAGCGCGACGCCGGCGAATTCGCGCTGATCGCGGAGATCAAGAAGGCCAGCCCGTCCAAAGGCCTGATCCGCGCCGATTTCGACCCACCGGCGCTTGCCCGCGCCTATGAGGAAGGCGGCGCTGCGTGTCTTTCGGTGCTGACGGACCGGCCTTCCTTCCAGGGTGCGCCTGAATACCTGGCCGCCGCGCGCGCCGCTACCGTGCTGCCGGCGCTGCGCAAGGACTTCCTGTTCGATCCGTATCAGGTGCATGAAGCGCGCGCCTGGGGCGCCGACGCCATCCTCATCATCATGGCGAGCGTCGCCGATGAGCTGGCCAGGGTGCTGGAGGAGACGGCCTTCAAACTCGGCATGGACGCGCTGGTCGAGGTGCACGACGAACAGGAGATGGAGCGCGCGCTGAAGCTCTCCTCGCCGCTGATCGGCATCAACAACCGCGACCTGAGGACCTTCGAGGTCAGCCTCGATACGTCGCGGCGATTGGCGAGGATGGCGCCTTCCGACCGGCTGCTGGTCGGCGAAAGCGGCATCTTCACCCATGAAGACTGCCTCGATCTCGCGCGCAGCGGCATCGGCGCTTTTCTCGTCGGCGAAAGCCTGATGCGGCAGGCGGACGTGGCTTCCGCCACGCGGCACCTCCTCACGGGCCGGGTGGGCGCGCAGAGCGCGGCGGAGTGAACGGAATGGCCGCGACCCTCACCCATCTCGGCTCGTCGGGCGAAGCCAACATGGTGGATGTCGGTGCCAAGGCCGAGACGGAGCGGACCGCGGTCGCCGAAGGCACGGTGACGATGCGACCCGAGACCTTGCGCATGATCATGGCCGGCGACGCGAAAAAAGGCGACGTATTAGGAACGGCGCGCATCGCCGGCATCATGGCGGCGAAGCGCACGCATGAACTGATCCCGCTTTGCCATCCACTTCTGCTCACCCGGGTTTCCGTCGAGATCTCGCCCGACGAAAGCCTGCCGGGGCTCAGGGTTACGGCCACGGCACGCGTGACCGGCAAGACCGGAGTCGAGATGGAAGCGCTTACGGCCGCGTCGGTCGCCTGTCTCACCATCTACGACATGGCCAAGGCGGTCGATCGCGGCATGGTGCTCGGCGGCATCCGGCTGGTCGAGAAGAGCGGCGGCAAGTCCGGCGACTACAAGGCCGGCGGTGCATGAATACCGGCGACCTCCTGCCGGTCGAAGAGGCGCTGGAGCGGCTGCTTGCCGGCGCGGGGCCTCTGGAAGCCGAACGCATACCGATCGCCCGGGCAGGTGGTCGCGTCCTCGCCGGGCCGATCACCGCCCTGCGCACGCAGCCGCCCTTCGACGCTTCAGCCATGGACGGTTACGCGGTCCGCGCCGGGGATATCACCGCCCTCCCCGCGCACCTTTCCGTGATCGGCGCCGCGCCCGCCGGCAAACGCTATGAAGGTACGGTCGGCAGCGGTCAGGCGGTGCGCATCTTCACCGGCGCGCCGGTGCCCGAAGGCGCCGACGCCATCCTGCTGCAGGAGGATGCCCGGATTGTAAGCGAGGGCGTGATCGAGGCGCTGGAGAGCGTGGACCGGGGGAAGCACA
Organism: Rhizobiales bacterium 65-79; assembly: GCA_001896885.1. Classification (GTDB taxonomy): domain Bacteria; phylum Pseudomonadota; class Alphaproteobacteria; order Rhizobiales; family Rhizobiaceae; genus Mesorhizobium_L. Next base: position 117,193 of record MKRJ01000014.1, read on the forward strand.
TCCGCCGCGCCGGGCTCGATTTCGCCGAGGGCGAGCCGCTGCTCCCCGCAGGACGCGTGCTCGACGCGGCCGCGCTGTCGCTCGCCGCCGCCGCCAACCACGCCGAACTCGCGGTCGTCCGAAGGCCGCTGGTGGCGATTATCGCCACCGGCGACGAACTCTTGCCGCCGGGAAGCCGCCCCGGCCCGGACCAGATCATCGCCTCGAACGGCTATGGCGTCGCGGCGATCGCGCGGGACGCCGGCGCCGACATCCTCGACCTCGGCATCGCTCCCGACGACCGCGGGATGATCGCCGCGGCGCTGCACCGCGCGCTCGATGCGGGCGCCGACATACTGGTCACGCTCGGCGGCGCCTCAGTGGGCGACCACGATCTCGTGCGCGAGGTGCTCATGCGCGAAGGCATGACGCTCGATTTCTGGAAGATCGCCATGCGGCCCGGCAAGCCGCTGATGTTCGGCCGCATCGGCGCCACGCGCGCGCTCGGCCTGCCCGGCAATCCCGTATCGAGCCTGGTCGGCGCTCATCTGTTCCTCAAGCCCCTGCTTGCGCGTCTGGGTGGCCACCCATATCGCCCCGACATGCGCGTCGGACGCCTAGGCAAGGCGATGCCCGAGAACGATCGCCGGCAGGACTACGTGCGGGCGCTCGCCGAGGAAACACCGGAGGGATGGCTGGTCACGCCATTCGACAGGCAGGATTCCTCCATGCTGAAGACGCTTGCCGCCGCCAATTGCCTCATCGTGCGAGAGCCGCATGCTTCCGCCGCCGGCGCCGGCGACCCTTGCACGGTGCTTTTCATCCGCTGACGCTCGCTTTCGGCCGCCGTCGGGCTCGTACTTCACCGAAATTTAAACAGTTGCGGAACACAACTGGAACAGATAGTGTTTGTTCTGGTTTTGTTTACTACGCTGATTCCCGGGGAAATCGCGATGCTCACGCGCAAACAACACGAACTCCTGATGTTCATCCATGAAAGGCTGAAGGAGTCGGGCATTCCGCCTTCCTTCGACGAGATGAAGGATGCGCTCGACCTCGCTTCCAAATCCGGTATCCATCGCCTCATCACGGCGCTCGAGGAGCGTGGTTTCATCCGGCGTCTGCCCAACAGGGCGCGCGCGCTCGAGGTGCTGCGCCTGCCCGATTCGATCGCGCCCGGCCTTGGCGGGCCGCGGAAGTTCTCGCCCAGCATCATCGAAGGAAGCCTTGGGCGCAAACCGCCCGAGCGCACGCGTGTTCCCGCGGCGAGCAATGACGACGATGCGGCCGCCGGCGTCTCCATCCCCGTCATGGGCCGGATCGCGGCGGGCGTACCGATCGACGCCATCCAGCACCAGACGCATTCGATCGCCGTGCCTCCCGAGATGCTCGCGGGAGGCGACCACTATGCATTAGAGGTCAAGGGCGATTCGATGATCGAGGCCGGCATTCTCGACGGCGATACGGTCATCATCCGCAACGCCGACACGGCCTCTCCGGGCGAGATCATCGTGGCGTTGGTCGACGACGAGGAGGCGACGCTCAAGCGCTTCCGGCGCAAGGGGGCCTCGATCGCGCTCGAAGCGGCGAATCCCGCCTACGAGACGCGCATCTTCGGTCCGGACCGCATCAAGATACAGGGCCGGCTGGTCGGGCTGATCCGCCGTTACTGAGCGGTATCGGCCTGCGGCATGTTCTGCTCGCGCGGCCGGCTGCCCCGGTGCGGCTGTTTCCTGCCGTCATCCGGGCGCTGGCGGCGCTGGTACGGGGGAAGGCCGCGTGCTTCGCGCGAATAGGCGCGTTCGGCATGCCATGGCCGGTATGGCACGCCGATCGAATATGTGATGGAGGGCCGGAAGCCGTCGCCGGTGTCCCGGAACGTAACCGCCGCCGCTCCATAGCGCGCCAGGTCGCGCTTGGTGACTATGGCCGGTCCGCCGGCGCCGCAGGGGCTCCCGGCGGTCGCATCGTCGATGACGATCAGGCTGGCGACGGCACAGGCCTCGCGCGCCGCGTCTTCGGAGGCGGCGTGGGCAACGACGACGCCTTCCGAATTCCATGCCACGCAGAGCGTCTTGGTGCAGGCGAACGGTACCTCCGGCGCGATCTCGGGCATGGCCGAGGCAACGGTCCGTCCCGGCTTGACGATCGCGGTCGCCATCATCGCACGCGACCAGTCTTCCATGGTGAATTGGTTCGGCCGGTTGCGGTTGATGGTGATCGCGCCGTCGGAAAGCTTCAGCACGACCAGGCGCGCGTCTTCCGAGATGAAGAGTTCCGGCGTCGGCCGCCGCGCGACGAGCGCGATGCCGACCGCCAGGAAGGGCAGCGCGACAATCCTGAGTCGGGTCGTCGTCAGGGTGAGGACGACGAGAGCGATCGTCAGGCAGATCACGGCCGAACCGGGCAGGATGCCGATGGCGTCGAAGGGCGAATGCTTCGACAGCGCGATTGAGATCCTGGTGAACAGGCCGATGCCCTCGCCCATGACGGCAAAGGCGGGACCGTCCAGCCCGAACGGCATCAGAACCAGCCCGAGCACCATGAACGGCATGACGACGGCGGAGATGACCGGCATGGTCGCGAGATTGGCCACGAGGCCGAGCGGCGACATGCGCTGGAAATGCCAGGCGGCGAACAGCGCTGTCGCGGTGCCCGCAATCAAGGACGTCGCCGCGAGGCCGAAGACATGCCGCAAGGCTGCATTGCCGCCGCGTCGGAGAAACGACGCGCCCTGCGGCGGTGGCGGGCGTGGCGGGCCGCGCTGGCGCCATTCGCTCCAGGCCGCATAGCCGCTGATCAGCCCCGCCGTCGCCGCGAAGGACATCTGGAAGCTCGGCCCGACGATTTCATGGGGCGTGACCACGACCACCGCGAGCGCGGCAAGCGCGAAATTGCGCATGCTGATCGCTGCGCGGTCGAAGAGCACCGCCACCAACATGATCGCAAGCATGATGTAGCTGCGCTCTGTCGCGACGCCGGCTCCCGATATCATGAGATAGAAGGTGAGCGCCGCAAGGGCGATGACCGCCGCGTATTTCTTTGTCGGATGGCGCGAGGCGAAGCCGGGAAAGAGCGCGAAGCCGAGCCGGACGAAGACAAGGACGATGCCGGCCACGAGCGCCATGTGCAGCCCCGAAATGGAGAGCACATGCGCGAGGCCCGTGATGCGCAGCGCCTCGTTGATATCGTCGGGAATGCCGGATTGCACGCCCGCCACGAGCGCCGCGCCGATCTCGCCGTTCGGGCCAGGCACCGCCGCACGCACCCGGTCGGCAAGCGCGTCGCGGAGCCGGGCGATGCCCGCGGCCAGCCGCTCGGGAAGGCTTGCCGGGCTTTCCAACGAGACTTCTTCCGGATTGGTCAGGAAGAAGCCGCTGGCACCGATCCCATCGAAATAGCTTCTGAAGGAAAAATCATAGCTCGACGGCCTGAGCGGGCCGCTCGGCGGGAACAGCCGCACGACGCCGCTTACGCCCGAGCCCGGCTTTATGCCGGCCGGAATCTTGCGGGCGCTCGCCCGGATCCGATCGGGCGCATAGCGTAGATGGGGGCGCGACGTGGAAAGAAGGTCGATGGTCAGGCGGATGCGGCCGCTCGCCTGGTGCTCGACGGTCACGACCCGGCCGACGATCCTGGTGCTGATGTCCGCGCCGAGCATTTTCGTCGAGGCGTTCCAGGCTTCGAACTTGGCGGCCATCACACCGGCAATCACGAGCAGCGCGGCAAGCAGGATCAGACGGAGAATGAATTTCGATCGCGCCAGGAACCAGGCGGCGGAGAGCGCGACAGCGCTCGAAAGCAGTGGGATGAAGGACGGCTCCCAGGAGATATTGAAATAGACGAGCGCCCCCGCGGAAAGGCAAACCGGCACGAACAGGAAGGCGGTGCCGCGCTCCCATTCGGTCGTGGCGGCAGTCCGGATCGAGGCTTCGAAACGCTCCCACGCCTGGCGCCAGCCATGGCCGGGGCGAGGCCGTCGGGGAACCGCGAAACCGCTACTCGCCGTGGAGCGGCCCAAGCCGGCTTCTTCCGTCGTCGCCGCGTCGGTATCCAAGGGGGCCCGACGCTCGACGGGGCGCATGTCGAACTGCGACCGCTCGTCGCCCAGTTCTTTCGTACTGTCGTCCCCCATATCGGCTTCCCCGCGCCGAAGGGCTTGCACCCCGGTCTGCCTATGCTACATCAACGCCAGCCAAACGCCACCGCGCGCGCTCACCGGCTTTACGGTCCCTGCGCCGCCTCCCCGGAAATGCCATGTCTTCCGTCGTCACACGATTTGCCCCCTCGCCTACCGGATTCCTGCATATCGGCGGCGCGCGCACGGCGCTTTTCAACTGGCTGTACGCGCAGCATACGGGCGGCAGGATGCTGCTCAGGATCGAAGACACGGACCGCGAGCGCTCGACCGAAGCGGCCACCGCCGCGATCATCGACGGCCTGACCTGGCTCGGCCTGGGCTGGGACGGCGAGCCGATCTCGCAATATGCCCGCGCCGCGCGCCACCGCGAAATCGCGGAGGAACTCGTCCGCAAAGCCAAGGCCTATTATTGCTACGCCACGCCGGCCGAACTGGAGGAGATGCGCGAGAAGGCACGCGCGGAAGGGCGCCCGCCGCGCTACGATGGGCGCTGGCGTGACCGCGATCCTTCCGAGGCGCCTGTCGGGGCCAAGGGCGCGATCCGTATCAAGGCGCCGACGAGCGGCGAGACCGTCGTCCGCGACCGTGTTCAGGGCGAGATACGCTTTCCCAACAAGGACCTCGACGATTTCATTATCCTGCGCTCGGACGGCAACCCGACCTACATGCATGCAGTCGTCGTCGATGATCACGACATGGGCGTCACCCACATCATCCGCGGCGACGACCACCTGACCAACGCGGCGCGCCAGACGATCATCTACGACGCCATGGGCTGGGACGTGCCCGTCATGGCGCACATACCGCTCATCCATGGCGCCGACGGCGCCAAGCTTTCAAAACGCCACGGGGCGCTCGGCGTCGATGCCTATCGTGCGATGGGCTACCTGCCGGCGGCGCTCCGGAATTACCTTGCCCGGCTCGGCTGGAGCCATGGCGACGACGAAATCATGTCGACAGAGGACATGGTGCGCTGGTTCGAGATCGAGGACGTCAACAAGGGCGCCGCGCGCTTCGATTTCCAGAAGCTGGAGGCGCTGAACGCCGTCCATATGCGCCGCATGGACGATTCGGCGCTGCTTGAGGCGCTGATCGCCTCCCTGCCCTATCTCCCGAACGGTCCGGATTTTGCGGCGAGGCTGGACGATGCTGCAAAGGCGCGTCTTCTCCGCGCGATGTCCGGCCTGAAGGAACGCGCGCGGACGCTGATCGAACTCGCCGACAGCGCGGCCTTCCTGATCGCAGACCGGCCGCTCAGGCTCGACGACAAGGCGGCCGAAATCCTTGACGGCGAAGGCAAGGCTGTGCTCCGCCGGATCCTGCCGGAACTGCAGGCGGCGAGTGAATGGAGTGCCGGGGCGACCGAAGCAAGGGTCCGCGCTTTCGCCGAGCAGAATGGCTTGAAGCTCGGCAAGGCGGCGCAGCCGCTGCGCGCGGCATTGACCGGGAAAAGCACTTCGCCCGGCGTTTTCGACGTGCTCGAGGTCCTCGGCCGCGACGAAAGCCTGGCGCGGATAGAGGATCAAATCGATTAGTTCAACGGTTGATGAAATTCGTATTGAATTCAGGCTTTTGCAGTGCAACATTGCGGCCGCTAAAAAGGCCGAGGCATTTTGGGAACGCGCGGACAAGAAGGCTTATTTCGAATTCACGACGTTTTGCACTGCATCAATCGTGTTCTCAGGCATGAACAAGAAGAAGAAGGAGTTTTGCGATGACCGAATCGAAAGCGAAACTGGATTTCGACGGCAAATCGTACCAATTCGAGGTCCGCGACGGTACGATCGGGCCCAAGGTCATCGACATAGGGGCGCTCTACAAGGACACGGGCGCCTTCACCTACGATCCGGGCTTCACGTCCACGGCAAGCTGTGAATCCGCCATCACCTATATCGATGGCGACGAAGGCATTCTTCTCCACCGGGGCTATCCGATCGAGCAGCTTGCGGAGCACGGCGACTTCCTCGAGGTCTGCTATCTCCTGCTCTACGGCGAATTGCCGACCAAGGCGCAGAAGGACGATTTCGACTACCGCGTGACGCACCACACCATGGTGCATGAGCAGATGAACCGCTTCTTCACCGGATTCCGCCGGGACGCCCACCCGATGGCGGTGATGTGCGGCATGGTCGGCGCGATGTCGGCCTTCTATCACGACTCGACGGATATCTCCGACCCGCACCAGCGCATGGTGGCCAGCCTGCGCATGATCGCCAAGATGCCGACCATCGCGGCCATGGCTTACAAGTACCACATCGGCCAGCCATTCGTTTATCCGCGCAACGAGCTGAACTACGCTGCCAATTTCCTGCATATGTGCTTCGCCGTCCCCTGCGAGGAATACAAGGTCAATCCCGTCCTGGCGCGCGCCATGGAACGCATCTTCATACTGCATGCCGACCATGAGCAGAATGCCTCTACCTCGACCGTCAGGCTCGCCGGGTCCTCGGGCGCCAATCCCTTCGCCTGTATCGCAGCCGGTATCGCCTGCCTCTGGGGACCGGCGCATGGCGGCGCCAACGAGGCGGCGCTCAACATGCTTTCCGAGATCGGCACGGTCGACCGCATCCCGGAATTCATCAACCGCGCGAAGGACAAGAACGATCCCTTCCGGCTGATGGGCTTCGGGCACCGCGTCTATAAACATTACGACCCGCGCGCCAAGATCATGCAGAAGACCACGCACGAGGTTCTAGGCGAACTCGGCATCAAGGACGATCCGCTTCTCGACGTCGCGATGGAACTGGAGAGGATCGCGCTGACCGACGACTATTTCATCGACAAGAAGCTCTATCCGAACATCGACTTCTATTCGGGCATCACGCTGAAGGCGCTCGGCTTCCCGACCACCATGTTCACGGTGCTCTTCGCGGTGGCGCGCACGGTCGGCTGGATCGCGCAGTGGAAGGAGATGATCGAGGATCCGCAGCAGAAGATCGGCCGGCCTCGCCAGCTCTACACCGGCAAGACCCAGCGCGACTACGTGCCGGTCGCCAAGCGCTGACCGCCCGCATCCGAGCGGCCTGCTGTTCCGGAAGGCGTCGCGCAAGCGGCGCCTTCCTCTATTTTCCGGCTCTGGCCCGGATCTCGCGGAGGATGACGTCGGCGGCCATCTCGCCCGACGGCTTCGGGGTCGCCAGCGCGGCCGCGACGTCTTCGAAGCCTTCGATCTGAGCCGCGCGCTCCAGCGAGACTGCGGCAAGCTGCTCCACCCGCCGCGCCAGCGCGCCGGGCCGCACGAACTCGTTGTAATATTCCGGAACGACGGGATGGTCGGCGATCAGGTTGGGCAGCGAAGCCGTCCAGATGCTGATCATGCCCTGGAAAAGCTTCATGACCGGATCGACCTTGTAACAGGCGACGAAGGGCACGCGGGCGAGCGCGAGTTCCAGCGATACGGTGCCGGATGCCGCAAGGGCTACGTCGGCTTCCCCGAACGCTTCCCACTTGCGCCCATGGTCCAGGATGATCTCCGGCTGGTTGGGCCAGTTCTCGGTGCCATGCCGAACGAGGTCGGCGACATTCGGCACGGTGGGCAGCAGCAGACGGAGCCGGTTGCCGCGCTCCCGCAGGATGGCGGCGGTCTCGCCGAAGGCCGGCAGCAGGCCGCGCACTTCGCTGCCGCGCGAGCCGGGCAGGACGAGGACGGTCGTGGCGCCGTCCTCGCGACGGGCACCGGCGCGACGCCGCTGCTGTTCGGCCGCCGCCGCGATCCACGGGTCGCGCGCAAGGCGGTGGCCGACGAAGATGCCGGCCGGGCCGCCGAGCCGTTCGAGCGCCTGCGGCTCGAACGGCAGCAGGCACAGCACCTTGTCGACGTAAGGCCGCATCTTCGGCGCCCTGCCTGCCCGCCATGCCCATACGCTCGGGCAGACATAGTGCACGATCGGGATCGCCGGATTGGCGGCCCGCACCTTGCGCGCGACCGGCAGGTTGAAACCGGGCACGTCGATCGTGACCAGGCAGTCCGGCGCATGGCGCGCGACTGCGCGGGCGGTCTGGTTGATACGATAGACGATCCGGGGCAGGTCGCGCACGACGGCGGTCACGCCCATGATGGCGATCTGGCTCTGGTCGAACAGCGAATTGAGGCCAAGAGCCTGAAGATGGCGGCCGCCGACGCCGAAAAGTTCGATCTGGCGGCCCGTCGCTGCAGTCAACGCCGATACGAGATCGGCTCCGAGCAGGTCTCCCGATTCCTCCCCGGCGACGATTGCGAGCTTGAGCGGGCGCGGCTGGTGCATCAGGGTTTTGCCGCCCCGATGCCGACGATGAAAACGCCGAGTTCATCGGCCCGGCCAATCGTCTCCGCCTGCTGCAGGACGAAGGAGCGCCCCGCCTCGACCGCGATCCCGGCGAGACCCGCTGCATGCGCGCCATCGACCGTCGCAGGGCCGATCGTCGGCAGGTCGGCGCGCAATTCCTGGCCGGGTTTCGCGCATTTGACCAGCACGCCGCGGCGGCGGCCGGCAAGGCGCCCATGGCTCCGCAACGCCTTCATCCGGGCGAGCAAGGCATCCGTCCCCTCTATATCCTCCAAAGCCACCGCCCTTCCGCCAATAGCGACAGCCGCCTGGCCGATGTCAAGCTGGCCGAGCGCGCGCGCCGCCGCATGGCCGGCTTCTATGTCCAGGAGGTCCGCGCGCAGCGGTTTTGTCTTCGTCATCGGCCCCGCCGTCGCGAGCAGGTCGGGGACGATCTCATGCGCGCCGATCACGCGCATCCCATGATCATCGAAATAGCGCGCCACCGCCTTCAAGAGACTGTCGTCGCCGCGTGCGAGCGGGATGAGGAACCTGGCAAGCAGCGCAATGAGATGCCAATTCTTGCGGATTTTCCAGGGGTTGGGTCGCCGCCTGACGCCGCCGGCAAGCACGATCCGCCCGACATTGCGCTGGCGCAGGATGGGAAGCAGGCCGGAGGCTTCCTCCAGTTTCAGGACGATATGATCGTAGGCGTCGAACCGGCCATCAGGGCCCTCGCCTTCCAGCACGACGACGAACGGGGAACGCCCCTGTTGAGCGAGCTTTTCGGCGACTTCCTCAGGGAGCCTGCCGCTCCCCGCGATCAAGGCGATGCGGCGCTCGCCCGCGGATGCCGGCCCCGCGCCCGCCTCAATCCTCTCCGCCGTCATCATCGTCATCACCGCCGTCGAGGGCGGGTACGGTGAAGTAGCGCTTGCCGCGGCTTGTCATGAATTCGAGCACATCGGCGACCGCCTGCGATCCGGAGAAGGCGTTGCGGGCGGCTTCGAGATTTTCAGAGACCGGCCGCTCGCGATCGAAGATCGTTCTGTAAGCCTTGCGCAGGGCGACCAGTTCGCTTCTGGGCAGGCCCGAGCGCTTGATGCCAACGACATTCAAGCCGCGCAATTTCGCCCGGTTGCCAACCGCCATGCCGAAGGGGATGACGTCGCCTACGATCGCCGACATGCCGCCCAGGAATGCATGATGGCCGATGCGCACGAACTGGTGCACGGCCGTCATGCCGGAGATGATGACGTAGTCGCCGACTTCGCAATGTCCGCTCAACGACGCATTGTTGGCGAAGGTGACATTGTTGCCGACCACGCAATCATGGGCGACATGCGTATAGGCCATGAACATGCAATTGTCGCCGACGCTGGTCGTGCCGTGGCCGGTGTCGCTGCCCGTGTGCATGGTGGCCGATTCGCGGATGACGCAATTCCGGCCGATGGTGAGCGTCGTGCGCCCGCCCCTGTGCTTATTGTTCTGCGGCGGCGCGCCGAGCACCGCCTGCGGATAGACCACGGTTCCGGCCCCGATGGTGGTCGCGCCGAGGATGGTGACGCCGCCGACGAGGTTGACGTTCTCGCCGAGCTCTACGTCGCCGCCGATCTGGCAGAACGGACCGATATGGACGCCCTCGCCCAGTTGCGCGCCCTCCTCGACGACCGCCGAGGGGTGGATGAATATGGAGGAAGCCATTCGCAGGTTCATATCATCGGCTTGAAGGACATCATCGCCGATATTTCGGCCTCGGCGGCCTTGCTGCTTCCCACCAGCGCCTCGCAGGCGAAACGCCAGATGTTGCCGCGCTGCTTGATCTTCCTGACCTTGATCTGCACGCAGTCTCCCGGAACCACGGGCCGCCGGAATTTCGCATTGTCGATGGTCATGAAATAGACGAGCGCCGGCATCTCGTTGCCGGAATTCTTGATGCAGATGGCGCCGGCGGTCTGCGCCATCGCCTCGACGATCAGCACGCCCGGCATGACCGGCTGTCCGGGAAAATGCCCCTGGAAATGCGGTTCGTTCACCGTCACGTTCTTGATGCCCGTGGCGGAACTGTCGCCGTCGATATCGATGATCCGGTCAACCAGCAGGAACGGGTAGCGATGCGGCAGCAGCTTCATCAGTTCGATGATGTCGACCGCCTCGAGCACATTCGACGTATCGTTCATTGCTGCTCGCTTTTCCGTGGCTTGCTCTTCGAAAGTCGGCGCAGGCCGGCGATCTGGCGGAAGAACTCGCGGATCGGCACGGCCGGCGTCCCCGCCCATATCCCACCTGCGGGCACGTTGTCCATCACGCCGCTGGAGGCCGCGAGCTGGGCCCCCGTTCCCACGGAAACGTGATCGGACACGCCGACCCTGCCGCCGAGCATCACGAAATCTCCGAGGGTGGCCGAGCCCGCGATGCCGCAATGGGCCGCGACGATGCAGCCGCGGCCGATCCTGACATTGTGCCCGACCTGCACGAGATTATCGATCTTCGTTCCTTCGCCGATGACGGTGTCCGACATCGCGCCGCGGTCGATCGTGGTGTTGGCGCCGATCTCGACATTGTCCTGGATGACGACCCGGCCGAGCTGCGGGATCTTCTCCGGGCCGGTCGGTCCCGGCACGTAGCCGAAGCCATCCTGGCCGATCCGCGCCCCGCCATGGATGATTACGCGATCGCCGACCAGTGCGGAGATCAAGGTGGCGCCGGGACCCACATAGCAGTTCCTGCCGATACGGCAACTCGGGCCGACGACCGCGTTCGGCGCGATCAGGGTACCTGCGCCGATCTCGGCGCCGGCGCCTATCACCGCGCCGGGCTCCACGACGGCGCCCGGCTCCACCAGTGCATCCGGCGCGACATGGGCGGCGAGCGAGATGCGCGTTTCGCCGGTGATCGCGGCAGGCCTCGCGGCGGACGGGTAGAGCACCCGCGTCGCCGCGGCGAAGGCATAGACCGGCTTGCCGGATACCAGGACCGCCACCCCGGACGGAGCCTGGGCGGCGACTTCCTGGCTGCAGATGAGGGCGGCGGCGCGCAGACCCTGCAACAGGGATGCGTGCCGCTTGCCGTCGACGAAGACCAGCATCCCCTCACCGCCGTCCTGGACGGGGGCGACGCCGCGAATCTGGGCGCCGGAGAACTTCTCGTCCGCGAGCTTCGCGCCCGTCAGCGAAGCCATCTCTCCCGCCGTGAAGGCCCGCGACGGTGCGAAGAAAACGGGTTCCGCCATGTCGCCGCGCGCTGCCCTATGCCTTTTCTTCTCGGCGTTGTCCGGGCCGGAAGGGATTATCGTGCCGGTCAGAACTGTGTCGAGACACCGAAGTTGAAGTTCTGAACCTTGTCGCCCTTCTGCTTGAGGAACGGAATGGCGTAGTCGAGCCTCAGCGGACCGAAGGGCGACGCCCAGAGCAGGCTCACGCCGGCCGAGGCACGCCATGCCATGCCCTGGCCGGCCATGCAATCGCCCCCGGTCTTATTACCCGACCCATCCGTGCAGGGATCCGAAAGGTTGTTGCCATAGAGCGTCGCGGCATCCGCAAAGACCGCGCCTTTCAAGCCAAAACTTTCCGGAACGGCAGGCAGCGGGAATTGCAACTCGGCGGTGGCATTGAAGTAGGTCGTGCCGCCGAGATGATCGCCCGTGCTGCTGTCGTACGGCCCAATACCGTTGAAATCGAAGCCGCGGATGATCCGGTCGTTGCTTTCGAACAGGTCGAAGATGCGGACCCCGTCGCCGAACTCGTGGATATAGCCGGCGCCTCCCGAAATCAGCGCCACCAGATCCATCTGCTCGGAGATGGTCTTGTAGTAGCTGGCGCGCGCCGTGAACTTCACGAAATTCGCGTCGCCGCCAATACCGGCGTATTCCGTGGTGAAGTTGGCGTAGAGGCCGTTGGCCGGATTCTTGAGGTCGTCGATGGTGTTATAGATGATCGAGCCGCTGACGGAGGACTTCAGCCAAGGGCTTTTAGCGATCGCGTCACGAATAACCTGCGAAAGCTTACAATCTCCGAGCGTTCCGTCTTTTGCGCTGCCGCAACGGGCGTAGTCATAGCTCTCGTTGACCAGATTGTACGCGAACTGCGTCGACAGCGCGTCCGTTATCGGCAGGCCGAAACGTATCGTGCCGCCGGTCATCTGACTGTCATAACGATCGTACGTCCTGGTCGAACGATAAATGTCGAATCCCGCAGAGATGCGCCGGCCGAGGAAATAAGGCTCGGTGAAGGACAGCGCGTAGTCGCGCGACCCGTCCAAGCCGCCGCCGGCGGAAATCCGGATATACTGACCGCGACCGAGGAAGTTCCGCTCGGCGATCGATCCCTGCAGCGAGATGCCCTTGCCGCTCGAGGAGGTCTCGCCGGTCGAATAGCCGGCACCGATCGAGAACTGGCCGGTCGACTTCTCGACCACATCGACGATCAGGATGACCTGGTCGGGCTCCGATCCGGGCGCCGTCGTGATGTTCACGGAGGAGAAGTAGTCGAGATCCTCGAGCCGCTTCTTCGCCTTCTGGATCAGCACCTGGTTGAACGCGTCGCCTTCGCTGATGTCGAACTCGCGACGGATCACATAGTCGCGGGTGCGTGTGTTGCCGCGAATCTCAATGCGCTGGATGTAGGTGTGCGGCCCCTCGTCGATGGCATAGGTGACGGCGATAGTCCGGTTCTGGAAGTTGCGGTCGCCGCGCGGCGTCACCTGCGCGAAGGCATAGCCCTGCCCGGCCATGCGGTCCGTCAGGGCCACGATCGAATCCTCGACGTTCTTGGCGCTGTAGATATCGCCCTGCCGGGTCTTCAGAAGGGGCTTCAGCGAATTGGCATCGACGTTCTGGATGTTGCTCTCGACGGCTATGTCACCGAACCGGTAGAGCGCACCCTCGTCGACGGTGATGTTGATCGTGTATTCGTTGGTGGCGTCGTTCAGCTCAGCAGACGACGAGACGACGCGGAAATCCGCGTAGCCGTGATTATAATAGAAGCGGCGCAGCGCCTCCTCGTCGGTCCTCAGCTTGTCCGCGTCATAGATGTCGTTGCGCAGCACGAAGGAGAGGAAGTTCGAGCGCTTGGTCGAGATGACGTCCGACAGGCGCCGGTCGCTGAAGGCCTTGTTGCCGATGAAATTGATGGCCGCGATCTTGGTCCGGCCGCCTTCCGCGATGTGGAAGACGACGTTCACGCGATCCTGGCCGAGATCGATCACCTGGGGGGTCACGGTGACGTCGTTGCGCCCGATATGCTGGTAGGCGTCCTTGATCCGCTTGATGTCGCCGTCGAGGATGGCGTTCGAGAAGGGACTCTGCGGCTTCAAGCGCACCCCGTTCGCGAGGTCCGCGTCCTTGATCTTCTTGTTGCCGACGAAAACCACCTGGTTCACGACCGGGTATTCCGCCACCTGGATGACCAGCGTGCCGCCGACCTGGTTGATTCGGACATCGGAGAACAGGCCGGTCGAGAAAAGCCGCTTGGTCGCGGCATCGATGTCGCCGGCATCGAACGGATGCCCCGGCTTGATGGAAAGGTAGTCGCGGATCGTGGCGGCATCGACGCGCTTGTTTCCGCGCACCTCGATATTGCTCACCACTGCCGCGTGGACGGCGGAAACCCCCGCCAATCCCAGCATCGCGGCTCCCGAAAAGCCCAAGCCCACATAGAGAGCGGCCGCCAATACGACGCTCAGAATTCTCGAAGTTACCTTCATCGGGCCTCTTTACCTTTTCCCGTCGTCCCCTAGGCGCGAAATCCCGGATATCGGCAGCCAATCCCAGACCGTAATAGCCGGATTTTCCCTACACGCAAGGTTTCTGGTTAATTTGTATTTACTTATCCGGAGCGCGTGGCATTCGCGTCACGCCTATCAGGCCCCATGGTAAACGCTGTCTCAATTTCGAACATTCCCCGCCTCTTTCTCCTCCCGCACCGCTCAAGCCGAGCAGCCGAAGAGGTCGTTCCAGAAGACGAATCCCATGAACAGGAGTACGGCGAACAGGCCGGCCCTGTAAACAAGTTCCACCAGCCTTTCCGACACCGGCCGGCGCAGGACCGCCTCGATCGCGTAGAAAAGGAGGTGACCGCCGTCAAGCGGCGGGATCGGAAGCAGATTGAGCACGCCGATGCCCACCGAGAGCAAAGCGACAAGTTGTATCAGCCACTCGAACCCGAGATGGGCGGCCTTGCCGGCCATGTCGGCGATCTTCACCGGCCCGCCGAGCTGACACCTGTCCTCGCGCCCCGCCGCGAAGCGGCTGAGGAAATCCCCGGTGCGGGCGATGATTCGGCCCGTTTCGACGGTCGCCTGGCCAAAAGCCTCGAACGGACCGTAGGAGACGATATGCGGCTGCCCCAGCGCCTCGTCGTTGACCACCCCGATCACGCCGACGCTTATCTTGTTGCCGAGCGCGTCCTTCTCCTCCGTCAGCTTCGGCGTGGCGGTGAGCGTGACATCCTTGTCGCCCCGCCTGACGACGAAGCGGAGCGGCTCGCCGGCATTGGGCGATACCAGCCGCTGCACGTCGCCGAAGGTCTCCACCTTGACCCCGTTCACGGAAACGAACCGATCACCCGGCATGAAGCCGGCGACGGCGGCGGGGCTGTCCGGCTGCACCTTGGCCACCATCGGCTCCGCCACATAACGGCCGTAAGTGGCGAAAAGCACGGTGAAAACGGCGATGGTCAGCAGGAAGTTGAAGAACGGCCCGGCGAATACGGTGGCCGCCCGCTTCCACAGCGCCTGCGTGTGGAAGGCGACCTCGCGCTCCTCGTTCGTCAGCGCTTCCGTCTCTTCGGGGTTCGGCGCGCTCGTGACGCCCATATCGCCGACGAATTTGACATATCCGCCGAGCGGAATGAGGCAAAGCTTCCAGCGCGTGCCGTGCCGGTCGTCGAAGCCGGCGAGTTCCGGACCGAAGCCGATCGAGAACGCCTGGACGCCGATCCCGCACCAGCGGCCGACGAGATAGTGCCCCATCTCGTGAACGAACACGACGACGGTCAATACGAACAGGAACGGCACGATCGTGCCGATCAAAAGGCCGTCGGTGCTGAAAATGGAGCCTAGCATTTCCTTGAGGCGTTCCCTTCGCCGGGCCTTGCCGGGCTCCGCGAGTTTCTATCCCATCCGGGCGATTCGATGGCCGGATATAAAATCATCACGGGCCGAAGAAGCCATGCGACGGGTGGTCCAGCCCGGCAAGCGCCGCCCCGATCAGGTAAAGAGCAAAACCCGCCGCCACAAGCCCGTCGACACGGTCCATCAGCCCGCCGTGACCTGGGATGATATGGCCGGAATCCTTGACGCCGAAATGGCGCTTCACCGCCGATTCGAAAAGATCGCCCGCCTGCGACACGATCGTCAGCAAAAGGGCCGTGGCAGCGAGCAGCCCGGTGATGCCGATCCCCGCCAGGGCGGCCGTTCCCAGTCCGGCGGCGATGCCGGCCACCGCGCCGCCGATAGCGCCGCTCCATGTCTTTCCCGGAGAGATCGACGGCGCCAGCTTCGGACCGCCCAGAGTCCTGCCGACGGCGTAGGCCGCGATGTCGGTCGCCCAGACGACGGCGAAGAGGAAGAGCATGGATCGCAGCCCCGCGCCGTCGTCGCCTCGCAGGAAGGCTAGGGCGATTGCCGCGAAACCGGCATAGCAAAGCGCCGCTGCCGCCGACAGATCGCGCCCGAACGCCCATCCGACGATCGCCGTCACGACGATCCCGGCGATCAGGACGACGATTAGGATGCCCGCGGGGAGGCCCCAAACGAACAATGCGGCGACGATCGCGGCGGCAATGGCTCCGACAAGCCAGCGTCCTGTCGCGAGGCCCGCCATGGAAACCCATTCGTAATAGACCACGGCCCCGCCGAGGATTGCCAGCAATCGGAACGGCATGCCCCCCAGCCAGGTAAGCCAGAGGACGGCCGCCGCGAGGACGACGGCGGAGGCTGCGCGCGCCTGCAGATTGTTCATTCGGCCTGTCGAGCCCCGTCGGTCATCCGGGCCGGCGCTCACAACGCCACGTCTTGCGGCGTCACGCCGCCGAACCGGCGGTCGCGGGCAGAGAAAATCTCGATCGCCTCGACCAGCTTGCGCCGGTCGAAATCCGGCCAGTAGCAGGGCATGAAGACGAGTTCGCTATAGGCGGTCTGCCAGAGCAGGAAATTGGAAAGGCGCTGCTCGCCGCTGGTCCGGATGACGAGATCGGGATCGGGCATGGCGGCCGTGTCGAGGAACGCCTCGAAGGTTTCCGGCGTCACCTGATCGGGCGCGAGCCGCCCTTCCCTCGCCGCGCGCACGAGCTTTCGCGCCGCCCTCGCGATCTCGTCCCGGGCACCGTAATTAAAGGCGATCACGAGGTTCATGCTGGTGTTGGCTTCGGTCAGCACCTCGGCCTCCTCGAGCAGGAGCTTGATGTCCCGCGCCAGGTTTTCCCGGTCGCCAATCACCAGCACCCTGACGCCGTTCTGGTGCAGTTCGGCGAGGTCGCGGCGAATGAACAGCTTGAGCAGACCCATGAGGTCGCTGACCTCGGATTTCGGCCGCGACCAGTTCTCCGAGGAAAAGGCATAGACGGTCAGCCAGGGAATGCGCATGTCGCCGGCGGCGCGAACCGTCTCGCGCAACGCCTCCACACCGGCCCGGTGGCCGGCGGCGCGCGGCAGACCCCTCGCCTTCGCCCAGCGGCCGTTGCCATCCATGATGATCGCAATATGCGCCGGCTTCGCCATCCGCTCGCTTTCGTCCGACCCAGGCCAGGATCATTGACCTGCCAATGGTCCCTTAATTCCGATTTGCCCGGGAGCACCGCACGAAGGATGCAAATGCCGGGACCGGACCACTAGACCTGCAGGATTTCCGCTTCCTTCTCGACCAGAAGACTATCGACGGAAGCGATGGTCTCGTCGGTTATCTTCTGGACGTGATCGGAATGGATGCGGCTCTCGTCCTGGCTGATGTCGCCGTCCTTCTCAGCCTTCTTGACATGCTCCATGCCGTCCCGGCGAACATGGCGGATCGCCACCCTCGCCTGCTCGGCATATTGATGCGCGATCTTCACCAGCTGCTTGCGCCGCTCCTCGGTCAGTTCGGGAAGCGGGATCCTCAGCGTCGAGCCGTCCATGATCGGATTGAAGCCGAGATTCGATTCGCGGATCGCGCGATCGACCGCGCCGACCAGCTGCCTGTCCCACACCGAAACCGAGATCATGCGCGGTTCGGGAACGCTGATCGTCGCCACCTGGTTGATCGGCATCGAGGCGCCATAGGCGTCCACATGGATCGGATCGAGGAGGTTGGCCGAGGCCCGACCGGTGCGCAACGACGCCAGGTCGTTCTTATAGGCATGGATAGCGCCGTCCATCCGCCGCTGCATGTCCTTGAAATCGATGGAGTTGCTCATCCTTAAGCCTCCCGTACCGGCCGTCGAAACATGGGCCGACCACCTTGCAAACAATAACCGTTTCCGGCGCTACGCATCCGACACGACAGTACAGCGGCCCCGGCCCCTGAGGATGGCGCCGAAGCCGCCCTTTTCGTGAATGGAATAGACGATTATCGGGATGTTGTTCTCACGCGCAAGAGCGATCGCTGTCGTATCCATCACCAGCAGCCCGTCGCGCAGGACCTGCTCGTGCGTGATATGGTCGTAGCGCTCCGCCTTGGGGTTTGTTTTCGGGTCGTCCGAATAGACGCCGTCGACCTGCGTACCCTTGAAAAGCGCGTCCGCCCCGATCTCGGCGGCGCGCAGCGCCGCGGCCGAATCGGTGGTGAAGAACGGGTTCCCGGTGCCACCCGCAAAGATGACGACCTTGCCGGCATCGATATAGGCGGTCGCCTGGCGCTGTGAGAAGCTTTCGCAGAGCTCGGGCATGGCAATCGCCGACAGCACGACGGCGTCGACGCCGATCTTGTGGAGCGAGGTCCTCAGCGCCAGCGAATTGATGACCGTGCCGAGCATGCCCATATGGTCGCCGGTCACCCGGTCGCCCCCCTTGGAGGCAACGGCGACGCCGCGGAAGATGTTGCCGCCGCCGATCACCACGGCGACTTCCACGCCCATCTGCCGCGCTTCCGCGATATCGGCCGCGATCTGGTCGACGACGGATACGTCGATGCCAAAACCCTGCCGGCCCATCAGCGCCTCGCCGGAGGCTTTCAGGAGCACGCGGCCGTAGCGGGGATTTTCCGGCATCTTTTCCTCGGACCAGTGGAAGGCGAGA
This sequence comes from Rhizobiales bacterium 65-79, assembly GCA_001896885.1. Classification (GTDB taxonomy): domain Bacteria; phylum Pseudomonadota; class Alphaproteobacteria; order Rhizobiales; family Rhizobiaceae; genus Mesorhizobium_L. Next base: position 135,766 of record MKRJ01000014.1, read on the forward strand.
CCCCGATACACGAAGGGCATCGCGATGTCACGCGATGCCCTTCCCGCGGTTGCAGGGAATTCCCGAGAGGCCGAGCCGCCGCCGGAATCTTCCGTATCGACTACTTCTTCCCGGCGGCTGCCGCGACCTCGGCCGCGAAGTCGGTCGTTTCGCGGTCGATGCCTTCGCCAAGCGCGAAGCGCACATAGCCGGTGATCGTGGCCGCCGCGCCGATGTCCTTCTCCGCCGCCTTCAACGCCTGGGCGACGGTGAGGTCGGGATTGACCACGAAAGCCTGCTTGAGAAGCACGACCTCCTCGTAGAACTTGCGCATCCGCCCCTCGACCATCTTCTCGGCGATGGCGTCCGGCTTGCCCGACGCTTTCGCCTGGTCGAGGAAGATCGCCCGCTCGCGCGCGGCGGCAGCCGGGTCGATCTCAGCTTCCGTCAGCGCCATCGGAGCCGTGGCGGCGACGTGCATGGCGACCTGGCGGCCGAAGGCGCGCGCCTTGCCGGCGTCGCCCGTCGTCTCGACGGCGACGAGCACGCCGATCTTGCCGAGATTGTCGGCCACCGCGTTGTGGATGTAGGTCGCGACGGCGCCGGACGTGACCGACAGCTTCGCCGAGCGGCGGAAACCCATATTCTCGCCGATCGTGCCGACCGCGTCCTTGATCGTCTCGGTCACGTTCTTGCCGGAGCCCGGATAGGCCGCGTTCGCCACTGCCTCAGTGGAACCGTCGGTCGAGAGCGCGACCTTGGCGACGTTGCGGACGATCTCCTGGAACGCGTCGTTGCGCGCCACGAAATCGGTCTCGGAATTGACCTCGACCACGACGGCAGAAAGCTCGTCGGAAGCGACGCCGACCAGCCCCTCGGCTGCCGTGCGCCCGGCCTTCTTGTCGGCCTTGGCGATGCCCTTCTTGCGCAGCCAGTCCACCGCGTCGTCCATGTTGCCGCCGGTTTCGGCAAGAGCCGCCTTGCAATCCATCATCCCCGCGCCCGTCATGTCGCGGAGTTCCTTCACCTGTGCTGCGGAAATGCTCATCTTCGCCTCGTCATTCAAAAACGCAAAAGCGCCGACCTGCGTGGGCGGGCGCCGATGCTACGGGAAATTTCCGGAGCGCGGCCTGCCGCGCTCCCGTTGTGCCGGTACGGCCGCGAAGCCCGATCAGGCCTTGGCGGCATCCTCGGCGGCCACCGGCTCGGCCGGAGCCTCGTCAAGGGCCGGTTCCACCGGTGCTTCCGCCGAAGCGCCGATATCGACGCCGAGCGCACCCTGCTGGCGGGCGATGCCGTCGAGCGCGGCCTTCGACACCAGGTCGCAATAAAGCGAGATGGCGCGCGCCGCGTCGTCGTTGCCGGGCACCGGGTAGTCGATCTTGTCCGGATCGCAGTTGGAATCGACGATCGCCACCACCGGGATGCCGAGACGCTTGGCCTCCTGGATCGCGATCGCCTCCTTGTTGGTGTCGATCACGAAGATCAGGTCCGGCGTCGACCCCATGTCCTTGATGCCGCCGAGCGCGCGGTTCAGCTTGTCGCGCTCGCGCTCGAGGTTGAGGCGCTCCTTCTTGGTGAAGCCCTGGGCCTCGCCGGAAAGCAGCTCGTCGAGCCTGCGCAGGCGCTGGATCGAATTCGAGATCGTCTTCCAGTTGGTGAGCATGCCGCCCAGCCAGCGCGAATTGACATAATATTGCGCGCAGCGCTGCGCCGCGTCCGCCACGATCTCCGAAGCCTGGCGCTTGGTGCCGACGAAGAGCACTCGACCGCCGCCGGCGACGCTGTCGGATATGACCTTCAACGCCTGGTGCAGCAGCGGCACCGTCTGCGAGAGGTCGATGATGTGAACGTTGTTGCGGGCGCCGAAGATGTAGGGCGCCATCTTCGGGTTCCAGCGATGCGTCTGGTGGCCGAAGTGAACGCCAGCTTCGAGGAGCTGGCGCATGCTGAAATCAGGCAGAGCCATTCTTTGTCCTTTCCGGTTCAAGCCTCCACGGATCTCGACAAGCGGGAAAACCCGCCGCCACCGGCGGTCTCCGCCGGATTTCTCCCGGACGAAAACCATGATCCGTGTGTGGAATGCCGGCGCATATAGAGGCTTGGCGCGCGAAACGCAAGCGCGCGCCGATGCCGTGCCGGTCAGACGTTCCTAAGCCGCGGCGCGGCGCTCGCCGCGCCATCTGGCGACATAGGGCAAGGCAAACATGTAGAGACCGCTGAACAACAACAGGAAGAGCGGTGGCAGCGGCGAGTAGGTCACCCACAACGATGTCCGCCCCAGGCCCATGGTGACGAAGTTGGCGATGACGGTGGCTGTGAAAACGATTGCCAGCCAGCGGTGGATCTGGCGAATCCATTGGTTCCAGTTCATGGGGCCTCCTTGTCCTTGGTGACCTGACGGGCGATCGGCGGGCCGAGGAATTGAGCGGGCTGCGGCTATTCCAGGTTCCCGACGACCTGCTCGAGCCTGGTCAGAAACTGCTGCCAGCCGGCCTTGGCGCCGCCATAGGCCTGCTTCTGGCCTGGCCGGAAACCCACCTGCTCCATCCGCACCTTCGTGCCCGCGAGCGTCGGCATGAGCACAAAGGTCACGACGCTCTCCAGGGCGTAGGCCGGATCGTCGTGGGAATGGTTCCAGGTGTAGGAAAGCCTTCTGTTCGGCTCGATAGACAGCACCTCGCAATCCAGCACGCCGCCCCATTCCCCGCGAAGCTTGAACCCGTGGCCCACGACCGGCCTGAAGTCGTTCTTCATGAGCCACTCCTCGATCAGATGCGGTTGCGTGAGCGCGCGCCACAGCTTTTCCGGCGGATACGGGAATTCGCGTTCGACGACGACGGAAAGCGTTTCGGCCGACGTATCCTTCATTGGTCCATCCTTTTGAGCATATCCTCGAGGTGATCGAACCGACCTTGCCAGAATTCGGCCATCCGGCTTGTCCAGTCGACGAGCGGCGCCAGGGCAGCGGGCTGGGCGCTGTAATGCGTCTGGCGTCCTTCATGGCGGTCGCGCACCAGCCCGGCCTGCTTCAGAACGCCGAGATGCTTCGAGACCGCCGGCTGCGAGATTCCGGCCTCGGCGGTCATTGCGCCCACGGTCTGCTCACCCTGGCGGCAGAGCCGTTCGAGGATGGCCCGGCGGGTCGGGTCGGCAAGCGCCCTGAAGAGCGCGTCGTGAACGTCGGCCATTTTTCGATCCATAACCTTATGGCTATGAATCAACCCATAGCCAATAGGTTATGCATTCGTCAAGCGGATTCTGGAGCAACGGGAAGTTCCCGCCTCGGCAGCTCTATTGGCTGCATTGTCCTCGGTGCGGATCGAACAGCGAGAGGTTCACCAGCTTGCCCTTCAGGGCGTAGTCACCATAGTCCATCAGGAGGTCGCGCGTGACGCCGTTTTCGTGCAGTTTGAGCGCGATACTGTAGACAGGCAGCATCCCGCTCGCCTTGTCACCGCTGGTATCGAAATAGGCGATCGTCACCGGCCAGTAGCTGTCATGTTTCAGCTCGCCCAGGGCCGAATATTCCGGGTCGTCGGCCGTCACTTCCTTGCGCTTGCCCACGACGACGCTCGTCGTCATCGCGCGATCGGCCTTGTCGGAGCCATCGAAGAGATTGGTCTCGTAGAAATTCTCGCCGCGTTCTGCCTTGCCGAGAAGCTCGACGAGATGCTGCGTCGGAAACCAGGCCTGCCGCAGATTGAGATCGGCCTTGTCCGGCTTGACCAGCTTCACCGATATGCCGTCGGCGCCATGCGTCGCCGTACCCTTCACTTCCGTATCGAGATTCTGGTCGATGAAGGACTTGGTCACGAAGCTGAAGGTCTTGCCGGCGCCGTCCTCGAACGTGCTCGTCTGCACGTCGGACAGCCGCGAATCGTCGGCCGTGTTGATCCGCGTCACATAGCGGAAATTCGTTGTGTAGCCCTCGCAGGCGGTTCCCTCGAACTCATAGACCATGCGGCCGACGATGCTGGTGATCCCCGATCGTTCACTGGCCCTTTCGAGCGTGAGGTCATAGACCGCGCGGTGCGGCACGAGAAACCGCGCCGACGCCTGCTGGATGCCGAAGGCGCCAAGCAGGACGAAAGCAACGACGACCTGGCGCATGAGGCCCATCCGGCAACTCCATTCGGGCGGCCCGCGGTCGCCTGCTTGTCACAGTTGAAAAAAGTCGTGGCGGAAGAGAGGCGGAAAAGATAGGCCTCGTGCAGCGGCGCCGCTATTTTTTCAGAGGAATGCAGGAATGACCGACACGATTAAGATGCGACTTGACGCCCACGGGATCGTCCTGCCGAAGCCGGCGGCGCCCGCGGCGAACTATGTTCCCTTCGGCCGCGCCGGCAATTTGCTCTTCATTTCCGGCCAGTTGCCGATGAAGGACGGCAAGCTCGCCTCCACCGGTTTGCTCGGGCGCGATGTCGACGTGGCGGCTGGCCAGGAGGCGGCGCGGCTTTGCGCCATCAACATTCTCGCCCAGGCGCAGGCGGCCCTCGGCGATCTGGAACAATTGAAGAGCGTGCTGAGGATTTCCGTCCTTGTCGCCTCGACGCCCGATTTCACGGACCAGCATCTCGTCGGCAACGGCGCCTCCGATCTCCTGGCCGCCATCCTCGGCGAGCGCGGCAAGCATTCGCGGGTCGCGGTCGGGATGGCATCTCTGCCGCTCAACGCGTCGGTCGAAGTCGAATCCATCATCGAGGCGAAGTAAGTCCATGATCTCCATTCCCTGGCTTGCCGAGCGCCCGGTCGCCCACCGCGGCCTGCACGACCTCAACAGGAAATGCTGGGAAAACACGCTCTCCGCATTCCGCGAGGCGGTCCGGCACGACTATTCGATCGAGTGCGACGTGCACCTTTCGAGCGACGGTATCCCCGTCGTCTTCCATGACGACGAACTGAAGCGGCTGACGGGCCGCGAGGGACGGCCGTGCGATCATACCGTCGCCGAACTGACCGCGATGAAGGTCGGAACGAGCGACGACCATGTCCCTACCCTGGCCCAGATGCTCGACGCGGTGGCCGGCAAGGTCCCGCTCGTCATCGAGCTGAAGGGCACGGAGGGAAAGGACGAAAATCTCGTCGCCAAGGTCGCGGCCCTGCTGGCGAACTACAAGGGCAAGGCGGCGATCATGTCCTTCGACCACTGGCTGATCCGCGAATTCCCGACACAGGCGCCCGGAATCCCCGCGGGGCTGACGGCGCTTGGCCAGACGGACAAGGACATCGAAGGCCATTTCGCGATGCTGGCCTATGATCTTTCCTTCGTCTCCTACTGCCTGGCCGACATGCCGAACCGCTTCGTCAGCCTCGTGCGCGAGCGTCTTTCCATGCCGGTGATAAGCTGGACCGTCCGCGACCAGGCGGCGGCGGACCTCACCTTCGAATATGCCGACCAGATGACCTTCGAGGGTTTCATGCCGAAGGTGGCGTCCGCCTGAGTGCGGTGCAGCATCTTGCAAGGAACTCCGCGCGGCGTATCTAATCGGACATGACGCAGGAGACGAATGGGGCGAGCGAGGGTGAGGGAGAAATCACCCTCCGCGTCGCCACCGAGCTTTCTTCCTTTACCGAAGAGGAATGGAACGGTCTCTCCGGGACCTCGCGAGACGACACGGAAAGCGGCTACAACCCTTTCGTTTCGCTCGCTTTCCTGAGGACGCTGGAGGAAACCGGCTGCGCCACGCGGCGAACCGGCTGGATGGCGCAGCACCTTCGCCTGGAAGGGCCGGACGGGCGGCTGATCGGGGCGGTGCCGTGCTATCTGAAATCGCACAGTCAGGGCGAATATGTCTTCGACTACGGCTGGGCCGACGCCTTCGAACGCGCCGGCGGGACCTACTATCCGAAGCTGCAGATATCCATCCCGTTCACGCCTGTCACCGGCCCTCGCCTTCTGGTCGACCGGAAAACCGACCCTGAAGGCGGGCGGGCGGCTCTCGTCGCCGGCATCAAGGTGCTGACGGAGCGGCTCGGCGTCTCTTCCGCCCATGTGACCTTCGCGCGGGACGAAGACGTCTCGGCACTCGATCATGCCGGCTTCCTGCTGCGGACCGACCAGCAGTTCCACTTCTTCAATGACGGCTACACAAATTATGACGATTTCCTCGCCTCGCTCGCCTCGCGCAAGAGGAAGGCGCTGAAGAAAGAACGACGCGAAGCCGTGGCCGACGGGATCACGATAGACCGGCTGACCGGAAAGGCCATCACCGAGCGCGCCTGGGATGATTTCTTTTCCTTCTATATGGACACGGGCGGCCGCAAATGGGGTCGTCCCTATCTCAACCGCAAATTCTTCTCGCTGATCGGCGAGCGTATGGCCGACGATATTCTTCTCGTCATGGCGAGACGGAACGGTCGCTATATCGCCGGCGCCATCAACTTCATCGGCTCGGATCGGCTCTTCGGCCGCAACTGGGGCTGCATCGAGGACCATCCCTTCCTGCATTTCGAGGTCTGCTACCATCAGGCGATCGAGTTCGCCGTCGAGCGCGGACTGAAGGTCGTGGAGGCCGGCGCGCAGGGCCAGCACAAGCTGGCGCGCGGCTACATGCCGGTCACCACCACCTCGGCGCACTACATCCCCCATGCAGGCTTCCGGCGCGCCATCGCCGACTATCTGGAACGCGAACGGCGCGAGGTGGCGCGGACGGGAGAATATCTCGAATCGCGCGGCCCGTTCCGGAAAGGCGATGCGCCGCCGGGCGAAGACCAGTTCGACTAGTCCACGCGCCTGACGATCGGGATCAATGCCATTCCCCGTCTTGACGGGCGCCCACCCGATCGAAAACATACGCCTTCGACAGCAAACGAAGGTACATTCGGAATGACGGCCGCTTACGATCCCAACAACATCTTCGCCAAGATCCTCCGCGGCGAAATTCCGTCTCACAAGATCTGTGAGGACGATGAAAGCTTCGCCTTCATGGATATCATGCCGCGCGGCCCCGGCCATTCGCTGGTCATTCCGAAGAAGCCGGCCCGCAACATTCTTGACGTCGATCCGACGAGCCTCGCCGCCGTGATGCGCACGGTGCAGAAGGTCGGGCGCGCGGCCATGAAGGCTTTCGATGCGCAGGGACTGACCGTGCAGCAGTTCAATGAGGTCGAAGGCGGACAGGTCGTGTTCCACCTCCATTTCCACGTCATGCCGCGCTTCGCCGGGATAGCGTTGAAGCCGCCCGCAGGGCCGATGGAAAGCCCGGAGGTATTGGCCGAAAACGCCGCAAGGATAAAGGCAGCCCTGGAAAAGAGCTAACGCGGGGTTTCGTTGCGCCGTGCGACATGCTTACGCCGGGAAACGCCCGGACGGCCGCGATTGCTGGGCATCCTTGCCTTATTTCGGCCTCTTCCCAAGGCCTTCAAACATTACATGAATTTAATGTAATCGGCAGATTCCTGCCGCATTTGCGGCGAAGCTAACGCGCGTTCACGGTCTTTTTCACGCGGAAATAAATCGCTTCCGCGAACGGTATGTTTTTGCAGCAAGAAGGGAATTTCACCTATGCGAACCGCCTTTTCTCCGCTCGGATTCGTGGTTCTCACAAGCGGGTTGGCTCTCGCGGCCTCCGGCGCCTTCGCCGACACGACTTCCTCCCCGCCCAATTCCCCCACCGGCGTGTGGCTCACGACCGATTACCCCGCCGTCACCGAGCAGGTGGGCAAGTCCTTCACGATGGATCTTTCGCTCGAGAACCACGGCATGCCGCCCGAACGGGTCCAGCTTTCGCTGGATGGAGTGCCGGAGGGCTGGCACTACGAATTCGAGGGCGGCGGCAACCCGGTGAAGGCCGCGATGGTAGGCCCGGGCGACACCCGCTCGCTGACCCTGAAAATGACGCCGGCAAGCGGGGCGGCGGCCAAGACCTACGCCCTGACGCTGGTGGGCGAGGCGGACAACCAGAAGCTATCCGTACCGATCAGCGTGACGCTCGCGCCGCCCGCTCCCGCCTCGCTCAAGCTCGACGCGAAGCTGCCGGCCCTGCGCGGATCGGCAAGCTCGAACTTCGACTACGACCTCACGGTCAAGAATGACAGCCCGTCCGATGTCACTGTCAATCTCGCGGCACAGACTCCGCCCGGCTTCGACGCCACCTTCAAGGAACAGTACGGCTCGCAGGAACTCACCTCCGTGCCGATCAAGGCGAACGAATCGAAGGATCTGAAGCTGTCGGTCAAGCCGCCCCAGGACGTGCCCGCCGGCAAGTACAAGGTCGAAGTCGGCACCAGCACCGGAAAGGTGCAGGCCGAGACGGCGCTTCTCCTCGACATCACCGGCCAGCCCAAGCTGGCGCTGGAAGGGCCGAGCGGCATGCTTTCTGGCTCCGCCGTCGCCGGCAAGGAACATTCCTTCACCTTCACCGTCAACAATACCGGCGGAGCGCCGGCGCGGGACGTCAAGCTCACGGCTGATGCGCCTTCCGGCTGGAAGATCGATTTCTCCCCGGCCAAGATCGACCAGATCGCGCCGGGCGGCAAGGCGGAGGCGCAGATGCGGATCACGCCCGCCTCGAACGCCATCGCCGGCGACTATTCCGTCGACGTGGATTCGAACGGCCAAGGCGCTTCCGACAATTTGAAGTTCCGCGTCACCGTCGAGACCTCGACCGAATGGGGCCTCGCGGGCCTCGGCATCATCGGCATCGCCGTGCTGGTCATGGCCGGCGCCGTGACAAGGTACGGCCGCAGATGAGCGCGCCAGTCGTCGAGGCGCAAGGCCTCACCAAGCGCTACGGATCGACCGTCGCGGTCAACGGTCTCGACCTCCGGATAGAGGCAGGCGAGGTGTTCGGTCTTCTCGGCCCCAACGGCTCGGGCAAGACAACCACCATCCTCATGCTGCTCGGGCTTACCGAACCGTCTTCAGGCACGGTCCGCGTCTTCGGCCACGATCCCTTGCGCGACCCGCTCGCGGTCAAGCGGGAGGTCGGCTACATGCCCGACGCGGTGGGTTTCTACGACCAACTCACCGCGCGCGAGAATTTACGGTACATCGCCAAGCTCTCCGGCATCCCGGAGAACGAGCGCGAGGCGCGCATCGAGCAGGCGCTGATCCGGGTGCGGCTTTCCAAGGTCGCGGACCGCAGGGTCAAGACCTTCTCGCGCGGCATGCGCCAAAGGCTGGGCTTGGCGGAACTCGTCGCCAAGGGCAGCCGGCTCGCCATCCTCGACGAGCCGACCTCGGGTCTCGACCCGCAGTCGACGCAGGAACTCCTGCAGCTCATTTCCTCCTTCGCCGGAGAGGGCATGACGGTGATCCTGTCGTCGCATCTTCTTTCCATGGTGCAGTCGGTCTGCGACCGCGTCGCGCTCTTCCGCGAAGGCAAGGCGGGGCTCATCGGAACAGTGCCGGATATCGCCGGCAAGGTACTGGGCGGCATCTGCATCATCGATCTCGAAGCCGAAGGCGCGGATCCCGAAAAAGTGGTCGCACCCATCCCGGGCGTTCGGAGGGTGACGCGCAGGAAGAACGGAGCCGTCCAGATCGACGCGGACGGCGACCTTCGCCCGGAGATATCGAGGGCAATCGTCGCCGCCGGCGGATCGCTGAAGAGCCTGTCCATGAGCCAATCCAGCCTCGACGACGTCTATGTCCGCTATTTCGAGGGCGAAGAGAACAGGGAGATGGCCGATGCGGCGTAAGGGCCACGCCCTCGCGGGCATGTCCACCATCGCGTGGAAGGAAGCGGCGGACCATTTCTCCTCCGCGCGCTTCCATTTCGTCATGCTGCTGGTGATCCTCACCGCTTTCGGCAGCGTCTATGGCGCGATCGGCGAGATCAAGAACACGATCGGCCAGGACCCGTTCCTGTTCCTGCGCCTGCTGACCACGGCGAAGGACCCCGTGCCGTCCTTCGTGGCGTTCCTCGGCTTCCTCTTGCCGCTCGTCTCGATTGCGCTCGCCTTCGATTCGGTGAACGGCGAATATTCGCGCCGGACGATGAGCCGCATCCTGGCGCAGCCGATCTACCGTGACGCATTGCTGTTCGGGAAATTCTTGGGCGGCATGATCGTGCTGGCGCTCTGCCTGCTCACGCTCTGGCTGCTGATGACCGGCCTCGGCATCCTTACCCTCGGCCTGCCGCCGAGCGGGCCGGAGATCGCTCGGGGTCTTGCGTTCCTGGTTGCCTGCCTCGCCTATGCCGGCGTCTGGCTGGCGATGGCGCTGCTCTTCTCGACGATCTTCCGGCAGGCGGCGACCTCGGCGCTTGCGGCGCTCGCGCTGTGGCTGGTCTTCGCCATCTTCTGGGGCATGATCGCGCATGCGCTGACGATCGCGCTCGCTCCGATCGACCCGACCAACCCGATGACGCTGGTCAACGCCGTCGAGATGCAGAGCGCGCTCGCCCGCATTTCGCCGAACACGCTCTTCTCGGAGACGGCGCAGGCGCTGCTCAACCCGCAGACGCGCGCGCTCGGCCTGGTGTTCATGGACCAGATGGAAGGCGCGATCCCCGGCGCGCCGCTTCCGTTCTCGCAGAGCGCATTGCTCATCTGGCCGCAACTTTCCGGCATGGTGGCGGCCATGCTTCTGATCTTCACTGGCGCTTACGTCACCTTCCAGCGCCAGGAAGTGCGGGCATAGCGGCGGAGCGCTCGGGGTGCGACGGGCGGGCGTTCGCCCTCAGCGCTCCTAACCGCTGGCCTGCCCCTCCTCTCCCTCGTGGAGAGGAGGGGTTTGCTTTTTCGGGAGTCGAGGCCGACTACGACGCCGCGAGCAGGCTGGCGTTGCCGCCGGCAGCCGTCGTGTCGACGCAGATGGCCCCCTCGTGGGCGTAGGCGATCGGGTTTACTCTCTCGCTGACGATACCGACAATCGGACCGGGACGGGCCGCGAGCGCCCGGCGAAGCCGACGCAGCATTTCGGCATCACCCGAAAAGGCCACGAGATCGACGGACATGTCGCGAAGGCTTTCAGGGTCGATCGCACCCTCGACGGCGGCGAGCGGCAGGCCTTTTCCGGTGAGCGGAGCAAGCGTCTTCACGGCATCCGGCGCGACGGCAAGTACGATATTGCCGGCCGCCAGCGCCTGGACGACCTGCGCCAGCAGCGTTTCTCCATCCGGGCCGAGACAGAACACGCGTCCGCGCGGCGCCGTCACCAGCGTGTTCGCCTCGCCGGTGGGTCCCGGCAAATCGACCGGGCCGTATTCGGCCGCCGCCGTCGCCATGATCGCCGCGGCGGCCTTGCCGCGAAGCAGCTTGCGTAGCGCCGGTATGCGGTCGTCTCGCGCGGCCCATTTGCCGCCGTCAAAGGGTGGGAAGCGCGCGGAAAGCTCGCTTGCCGGGATAGTGGTCGCCACGATCGAGGTCGTTGAAGCAACCGCGCTGGCGGCGGCCTTGCGAAAGCGCCTCAGATAATTCGGGCCGCCGGCTTTCGGGCCGGTCCCGGACAAGCCCTCGCCGCCGAATGGCTGGGAGCCGACGACAGCGCCGATCTGGTTGCGGTTGACATAGATGTTGCCGGCATGGACCGCATCGACCACGTGCTGAACGCGTGCGTCGATACGCGTGTGCAGGCCGAAGGTCAGGCCATATCCCTTGCCGTTTATGTCGGCGATGACACGGTCGATCGCCTCCGGCTCGTAGGTGGCGAGGTGCAGTACCGGCCCGAACACCTCGCGCTCTATCTCGCCGATGCCTGAGACCCGAAAGATGCTCGGGCTCACGAATCGGCCGCCTGTCGGCGCATCGAGCTTCGCGATCAGGCGGCCATCCTTTTCCATCTTGCCGCCATAGGCCGAAATCGATTGCTTCGCGTCGTCGTCGATCACCGGCCCGACATCCGTCTCGATGTCCGAAGGATCGCCGAGGGTCAGCGCCGCAAGCGCGCCGGTCAGCATCTTTGTCATCTTGGGCGCGACGTCGTCCTGGAGGTAGAGCACGCGCAGTGCGGAACAGCGTTGGCCGGCGCTCTGGAAGGCGGAAGCGACCACGTCACGGACCACCTGCTCGGGCAGCGCGGTGGAATCGACGATCATCGCGTTGAGACCGCCGGTCTCGGCGATCAGCATGGCGTCGGGCGCGGCGGTCTCGGCGAGCTGGCGCTCGATACCCTTCGCCACCTCGGTCGAACCGGTGAAACAGACGCCTGAGATGCGCGGATCGGCGGTGAGCGGCGCGCCGACGGACGGGCCGTCGCCGGGCAGGAGCTGGATGACGTCTTCCGGCACGCCGGCGCGCCGCATCAGTTCGACCGCGCGGGCGGCAATGAGCGGCGTCTGCTCGGCCGGCTTGGCGATGACGGCGTTGCCGGTCACAAGCGCGGCCGCGATCTGCCCGGTGAAGATCGCCAGAGGAAAATTCCACGGCGAGATGCAGGCGATCACGCCGCGCGCCACCGTGCCGGTTTCCGCCTGTTCCACCTGGCCGGCATAGTAGCGCAGGAAATCGACGGCCTCGCGCAGTTCGGCCACGCCGTCGGCAAGCGTCTTGCCCGCCTCTCGCGCCGCCAGCGCGAAGAACTCGACCGCATTTTCTTCGTAGAGATCGGCGATACGGAGCAGGATCGCGGCACGCTCCGCGACAGGACGCGCGGTCCATTGCGGCTGCGCGGCGATGGCGAGGGCGACGGCCTCCCGCATCTGGGCGGCGTCGGCGTTGACCACCTCGCCGACGACTTCGGAAGGGTTCGCCGGGTTCAGCACCGGCTCCGGCGTCCCCCGGCCTTTCGCCCGCGTCATCGGCCCGGCCTGCCAGCGATGCGGCGCGGCGAACTTCTTGCGCGCCTTGTCGATCGCGGCGACGGTCACCGGATCGGTGATATCCCAGCCTTCCGAATTACCGCGCACCGGCTCGAAGATCGCCTCCGGCGCGGGGATGGCGGGGTTCGCCGCCGGACCCTGGCTCTCGATGGTCGCCAGCGGGTCCCGGGCGATCGCCTCGGGGCTGACGCTCTTATCCACGATCTGGTGCACGAAAGATGAGTTGGCGCCGTTCTCCAGAAGCCGCCGCACCAGGTAGGCCAGCAGATCCTCGTGCGCGCCCACCGGCGCATAGATGCGGCAGCGCGTGCCCTCCGCCTTGCGCACCGCCTCGTGCAGCGCCTCGCCCATGCCGTGCAGGCGTTGGAACTCGAAGCGGTCGCGGTCGGCGCCGGCAAGTTCCAGCACCGCCGCCACGGTGTGCGCGTTGTGCGTGGCGAATTGGGGGTAGATGCGGTCCGTCATGGACAAGAGCTTGCGCGCGCAGGCGAGATAGGAAACGTCCGTGTTGGCCTTCCGCGTGAATACCGGATAGCCGGCGAGCCCCATCGCCTGGGCCCGCTTGATCTCTGTATCCCAATAGGCGCCCTTGACCAGCCGCACCATGATGCGCCGGTCGAGCTTCTCGGCGAGCGCGTGGAGCCAGTCGAGCACGAAGGGCGCGCGCCGCCCGTAGGCCTGCACGACGACGCCGAAACCGTCCCAGCCGGCGAGCGAGGGACTTGCCAGCACTTCCTCGATCACATCCAGCGAGAGATCGAGCCGGTCGGCTTCCTCGGCATCGATGTTGAGGCCCATGCGGGCCTCCTTCGCCGCCTCGGCCAGCGACAGCAGCCGCTCGGTCATGACAGGCAGCATCTTTTTCCTGTGTGTCGCCTCGTAGCGCGGATGGATGGCCGAGAGCTTCACCGAGATGCCGGGGTTGCGGCGGATGTCGTTACCCGTCGCCGACGGCTTCAAAGAGGCGATCGCGTCGGCATAGGCCTTGTGATAGCGGAGCGCGTCGGCTTCCGTGCGGGCCGCCTCGCCCAGCATGTCGTAGGAGTAGCTGTAGCCCTTGGCGAGCAGCGGCCGGCCGCGCTTCAACGCCTCACCGATCGTGCGGCCGAGCACGAACTGCTCGCCCATCTCGCGCATGGCGGCGGCGACCGCCTTGCGAATCACCGGCTCGCCGAGACGGCGGACCATGCCGCGCAGCGTGCGCTCGATCGTCCCCTCGCCTTCTTCCAGCACGCGGCCGGTCAGCATCAGCGCCCAGGTCGAGGCATTGACGAAGATGGAGGTCGATTCGCCCGAATGCGCCGACCAGTCATGCGGCGCGATCTTGTCGCGGATCAGATCGTCCATCGTCTCGGCATCGGGCACGCGCAACAGCGCCTCGGCCAGGCACATCAGCGCCACGCCCTCCGTCGTCGACAGCCCGTATTCGGAAAGGAACACTTCCATGAGTTGAGGATCGGCCGAACCGCGGACTTTTTCGACAAGCCGCACCGCCTTCGCGGAGATCGAACGGCGGTCCTCGTCCGAAAGGCCGGTGGAAGCAGCCAGCCTCTTCAGCGTCTCCGTTTCGTCCGCAAGGGTGTGTGCACGAAGTTCGGCGCGGATTTCATCGAGGTTTTTGGCGATATCGGCCGGTCTGGAGGCGGGTGAGGGCATGGCGCTGGCGTTCCGCGAGAGATGGATGGCAACCATACCACGCGAATCGCACCGCCAAGCGACTGAATCGCAAGACAATATGCGCCGAACACGCTATTCGATGGCGTCCCTGCAGGTCGCTTGTACGGTAGTTTCTTGAATGACAGACCAATTGGATCGCATCGACCGCAAGATACTGTCGTCCCTCCAGGCCGACGGCCGTCTCTCCATGGCTGAACTGGCAAGCACGGTCGGCCTGTCGAAATCGCCGGTCGCTGCACGTGTCCGCCGGCTGGAGAAGGATGGCTACATCCGCGGCTATACCGCGCTGGTCGACCACGACCGCCTCGGCGAGGGCCATATCGCCTTCGTGCAGGTCAAGCTTTCCGACACTCGGTCGGCGGCGCTCGAAGCGTTCAACAAGGCCGTGCTGAAGGTCCCGGAAATCGAGCAGTGCCACATGATCGCGTCGAGTTTCGACTATCTGCTGAAGGTTCGGACGAAGGACATCGCCGCTTACCGACGCGTGCTCGGCGAGCGCATCTCCGCCCTCCCCCATGTGGCGCAGACATCGACCTTCGTGGCCATGGAGACGGTGAAGGACCGATAGCCGGGACGGCTTCACGTATTCACGCCGAGCTCCGCCAGCCGCTCGACGCAGGATTCTTCCGCGTGGTCGAGTTCCGCCAGCGTCTCCTCGAGGTCGCGACGCTTCTGGCGCAAGTTCTCGCGCTTCTCCTCGATGCGATTGATCATCAGCTTGAGCTGCCCGACCTCGCCCGGCGGCTCCTTGTACATCTGCACGATCTCGCGGATCTCGGCGATGGAGAAGCCGAGCCGCTTGCCGCGGAGGATCTGGCGCACCAATTGCCGGTCGGACGGCCGGAACAGCCTTGTCCTGCCGCGCCGCACGGGATGGATCAGCCCTTCATCCTCGTAGAAGCGAAGGGTCCGCGTCGAGATGTCGAATTCGCGGGTGAGTTCGGTGATCGAATAATATTCCCGCATTGGTCCTGCCTGCCTTGAATTCCTTGTGAAATCTGGCACGGCATTTACGTAAAAGTCAAATCAAAGCGACCTGCGATCAATCCGCCTCCGTTCGCCAGAGTGCGATGGCGAGGCCGGCGAGCACCAGCACGAGGCCGGCGGCATCGGTGACCGCGTAAGGCGCATCGAGGAACAACGCGCTGAGACCGATGGCCAGCATCGGGCTCAGGCCGAGGAAAGCGGTAACGTTCGAAGCGGGCAACGCCGAGAGCGCATGCAGCCACAGGAAATAGCCGATGCCGCTCGACGCGCCGATAAAGGCGATAGCGGCCCAGCCCGCAAGGCTGAAGCCGGACCAGCCGGAAAACAGGCCTTCGCGCGCCGAAGGGATCAACAGGAACAGGACCGCCGCAGCCATAGCCACGAAGCTGACCGCCATCGTCGGATTGCGCTGGAGATACGGACGATAGGCGATTGAGCAGACCGCCCCGATGACCGCGCTCAGGAAAGCGGCGCCGGCCCCGAGCCACTGGCCCGCATCCTGATGGCGGAAGTCGAGCAGCACGCCGACCGAAAGCGCCACCCCGACCACGGTCAGGACGATGCCGGCCGTGCCGCGCCAGGTAAAGCGTTCGCGGCCGATAGCGATGGCGAAGATCATCGTAAGGATGGGAAAGGTCGCGAAGATGAGCGTCACGCGACCCGGGTCGAGCTTCTGCAATGAAATATTGAGGAAAAGGATCAGGAGGCCGAACTGGCAGACGCCGAGCAATCCGATCGGGACGATGTCGGCCCGCCGCATCGCCGGCAGCCGACGCGCGGCGACCGGCAGGAGGATGAGAAGCGCGATCAGGTAGCGGAAGAGCGCCAGCGATCCGGGGCCGGCTTCGGCGATCACCAGATGGGTGACGAAGGTCGCGGCGCCCACCTGCAGCCCGGCAAGCGCGGCGGCTACAAGCGCCGGCGTCCGTTTCCCGCTCAATGCGCGCCGTACCACCAGGTCGCCAGCCCGAGAAAGGAGAAGAAGCCCGTCACGTCCGTCACGGTGGTGACGAAGATGCCCGACGAGATCGCCGGATCGGCGCCGATGCGGTCCAGGACCAGCGGGATCAGGATGCCGCCCAGCGCGGCGGCCAGCATGTTGATGATCATGGCGGCGGCGATCAGCCCGCCTATGTCGTAGGTGCCGAACCAGAGCCAGGCCGTGACGCCGATCAGGAGCGCGAAGACAAGCCCGTTGATCAGCCCGACCAGCATCTCGCGGCGGATGATGCGGCCGGCATTGTAGATGTCGAGATCCCTCGTCGCGAGCGCACGCACGGTGACGGTCATCGTCTGCGTCGCCGCGTTGCCGCCCATGCCGGCGACGATCGGCATCAGCACCGCCAGCGCCACCACCTTCTGGATCGTCTCGTCGAAGAGGCCGATGACGGACGCAGCGAGATAGGCCGTGGCGAGATTGACGACCAGCCAGGGCACGCGCGAGCGCGACGTGCGCAGGATGGTGTCGGACAATTCCTCGTCACCGACGCCGCCCATGCGCATCAGATCTTCCTCGGCCTCCTCCTGGATCACGTCGACCACGTCGTCGATGGTAAGCACGCCGACCAGCCGTTCGTTCTCGTCGACGACGGCCGCCGACAGAAGATCGTACTGTTCGAATTCGCGGGCCGCCTCCTCCTGGTCCATCGTCGCGGGAATGGCATGCCGCGTCTCGTGCATCACCTCCTCGACCCGGGTGGCGCGTTTCGAACGCAGCACGCGATCGAGGTCGACCGCGCCAAGAAGGCGGAAGGTCGGGTCGATGACGAAGATCTGGGAAAAACTATCCGGCAGGTTCCGGTCTTCGCGCAGGTAGTCGATCGTCCGGCCGATCGTCCAGAAGGACGGCACCGCGACGAACTCGGTCTGCATGCGCCGTCCGGCCGTCTCCTCCGGATAATCCAGCGCCCGCCGCAGCCGGATGCGCTCGGTGAAGGGAAGCTGCGCCAGGATCTCGTCGCGATCCTGCTGGTCGAGATCCTCGAGGATATAGACCGCGTCGTCGGAGTCCATCTCCTGGACCGCCTGCGCTATCTGCGCATTCGGCAGGTTGTCGACGATGTCGAGGCGGATGGCCTCGTCGACCTCGGTCAGCGCGGCGAAGTCGAAATCCCCGCCCATCAGCTCGACGAGTTGCCGGCGCTGCTCGGGCGGCAGCGCCTCGATCAGGTCGCCGACCTCCGATTCATGGAGCGAGCCGACTTTCTCCCTCAGGGCCTCGCGGTCGCCGATGGAGATCGCGTCTTCCACCTCCGCGACGAAGCCGCCGCGGATGACGCCTTCCGCGTCGTAGATGTCGGCCAGCCGATCCTCTTCGGGCGCGGCGTGGGCGTGTTCGTCGACTTCGCTCAACGGCGCCTCCGGCCCGAATTCGTCCGTTCTTCAGCGGTGTCTAGACCTTTCAGAGCTAGCTGGAAGGCTCTAACCCGACCGGGCGGCGCAGTACAACAGCAATTCAGCCACGGAAACATGCCCTCGCCCGGTTCCGGAAGGAGGCTAGTCGTCCTCGCGTCCGAAAGCCTTGCGCAATTCGTCCTTGGCATCCTCGAGAACCTTCCTGCGCTTGGCCGGAAGGTTCTTGCCGGCGCGATTTATGTAGAAGGTCAGCATCGACATCGCCGACTGGTAAGGGGTGCCCTTGCGGCGATGGCTCCGTTCGGCCGAATGCTTGAGCGAACGCGCGATCTTCGCCGGATCGTCCGATTCGAAGACACCCTCATCGAGATCGAGCGCGTCGGAATGCTCCGTCACCTCCGCCGACCATTTTTCCTTGTGTGTCGTAGCCATGGCGATCTCCTCTGTCTCATCGCTTAAGACGCTGGGCACGAGAGTGGTTCCATGGCGGGGGACGCAGCCAGAAGGGCGCGGCGCGGTGAGGGAGATCGATAAACCGTCCCTGCCCGCACGACGCGGACAGTGTCGCCGTCAGCGGTCCGGCGCAAAAAAGCGATGCGAGCGGAATGGATTCCGGTGCGCGGGCGTGGATCTACTGGAGCTGAACCACCGCAGGAATGTAGGTGTACTTCTTGTCGATGACAGCTTGGGGCAGCGGCGAGGACTTGAGATCGGTCTTGACGCCCCAGTTCAGCAGGCATCCGTTCTTGTCGATATAGACCCAGTGACGCAGGCCATTTTCCGGATCGCTCCTCGGCTCGCGGCCGCAGCCGACGATGCAATCCCTGTGCTTGAGCAGTTCACCGCTGGTGAACGGCGGATTGTTCGCCGCCGGCAGTTTGGATTTCAGCCCGACGAAGTCGACGTAGTCCTGGACCGCCGCGGCCGGCATCGCGACACCGATCCCGCCCTGGAAATTGGTCCAGTCGGCGGGATTATGGATCTTCCGAAGCTCCGCCGCGATGCGGTTGCAGATGTCGTTGATGCTCATATAGCCGCTGTAGGGATGGCCGAACGACTGCGTATAGGTGAGGATCGCGTTTGCGATCGCCGGGCGCTCGACCGCCGTCATCTTTAGATAGGTTATTATCTCCGCGCCGAGCCGCTGCTGTATCTCGTCCATGCTGAGGGTGTGTCCGAAGGATGTGAGCTTTCCCTCCTGATGCAGCGCATTGAGCACGCTGACGAAGCCGCATACGCCCCACTGGTTGTTTGCGTTGCCTTGCTTGATGATGCCGTTCATGCGCCCCCCTTGAATGGGACGCGGCACGCTACACCCCGGTCATGTCTCCGGCAAGCATGGCTTCGCCCCGGGAGCCGGACCCGCGCCCTTTCCGCATGGCTTTACCGTGCAAATTAGCTGAAACGCGCCCTTGTACGCCGGTAGGTGATTTGCTAAATGCGCCGGGCCGGTTCGGCCGGCCTTACCATGGCGTGCGGTCGTGGCGGAATTGGTAGACGCGCAGCGTTGAGGTCGCTGTGGGGCAACCCGTGGAAGTTCGAGTCTTCCTTCTCAATTTCGAAAAATGTGTCGTTTGGCATTCGGCCAGGCGATGAAACCATAGCTCCGATTTGAAAGGTAATCGTCATGAGCAACGGAACCGTGAAGTTCTTCAACACCACCAAAGGCTTCGGCTTTATCGAGCAGGGCGGCGGCCAGCCGGACGTGTTCGTTCATATCTCGGCCGTCGAGCGCGCAGGAATGCGGTCTCTGGTCGAGGGGCAGAAGCTCAGCTTCGATATCGTGAAGGACAACCGGAACGGCAAGAGTTCGGCTGAGAATCTCCAGGCCGCGTGAGAATTGGCGCTTCCGGTCATTGACCACGGATGTACTGGCACTGGCCGTTGAGGCGCTGAAGGAAGGTCGGGGTCACCCGACCTTTTTTGTATCGGGAGAAGCGAATGAAGCGCCCGTCCGAAACTGCTTTTTTTAAGCCGAAGCTGTCGCAGTCGGAGAAAAGGGTCGACGCCACGACGCTCGCGGCTCGCGCCATCGTCGAGGAAGAAGCCTCGAGCCGCGACGCCAAGACGGCCCGCCTACGCGCCGCGCGACTGGCGCAGGCACCCGACGAACCGGCTCCCGAGAAAGCCGCCGCCGGGAAAAAGAAGAAGACGCCCCGCAAGAGCCGGGCGACTGGGGGCTGACCGTTTCCGTTCGACACCTACGCCATCTGGTGACACAATAACTAATCGTCGGCCGGTAAAAACGGGCGCCGACGGCTGTCAGCGAACATCGCGCTAACGCCCCACCCTCCTTGAAAGGAGGCGATCATGCGCGTTCCCAGAAACAGGAAGACGCGCGGCGTGTTCGAGCCCTCGCAGGTGGAAGACATGCGCAGGGAGTTGAAGCGCGGCGAAACTCCGAATGAGACCCCGTTCGAACGGGAGGAAAGAGCGGCGGAGATCATCCGGCGCGAGTTGAGCCGATCGGATGACGACCGCCGGGACCCGCCGACACCCGGCCGCCGAGAAAGAGCCCGCCGGGCTCCGCCGGCGGGCTCTTTGGTCAACGATAGGCTGCATGGTGGACGATAGACGGAGGCCAGGCAGGTCCCAACCCAGGTGAATCCGGTCAGGCGGCCGCCTTCTGGTTGGCCGAATTCTCGGCGAGTTTGGAAAGATCCGCGTCGGTCTGCGCTTCTTCCTTGAGGGTAGCGTCGAGCAGCTTGACGGCGTCCTTCATCCCCAGCGTTTCCGCCCAGCGTTTGAGCGTGCCGTAACGGGTGATTTCATAGTGTTCGACTGCTTGGGCGGAAGAGATCAGGCCGGCGTCGAGAGCCGGCATTTCCTTGAACTCCTCCATGATCTCCTCGCCTTCGGATATGATGCCCTCGATCGCCTCGCAGGTCTTGCCCTGGGCGCGCTTTCCCATGGTCTCGAACACCTGCTGCAGCCGATCGACATGGCCCTCGGTCTGCTCCTGGTGCTTCTCGAACGCCGCCTTCAATTCTTTGGAATTCGCGGCTCTCGCCATCTTCGGCAGCGCCTTCAGTATCTTCCGTTCCGCGTAATAGATGTCCTTCAGCGTATCGTAGAACAGGTCTTCCAGTTTCTTTTCTTTCGCCATCTGCCGTTTCCTCTCGATTGTCCCGATTGTCCCGGGCCTAATCCAATCGTCCTCGCGAGCTTTTGTTCCCGCGGCACCCGCCGCGCGGCGTCGCATTCGGCAATCGGAGCGGCACCCAGCGCCGGCCCACGCGCTTTCTGGACCTTCGGCGCCCGGCATCCTATCTTGGCGAAACCGACAGGGTTCCCATGACCAAACGCAGCCAGCTTTCCGCCTCGCTACGCCCTTCCGTTCCCTCTCCGCCGGTCGAATGGCGGATCGAGCCCGGCCTGACGCCATACGAGGGCGCGCTGGCCTTCATGGAAGAACGCGCCGCAGCGATCCGCGACGGTGTGGCCGGCGAACTCATATGGCTGGTCGAGCATCCGCCGCTCTATACCGCCGGCACCAGCGCCAGGGCCGAGGACCTGATCGAGCCGGACCGCTTTCCGGTCTTCGATGCAGGGCGAGGCGGCGAATATACCTATCATGGGCCCGGCCAGCGCGTGGCCTATGCCATGCTCGACCTCAAGCGACGCAAGGAGGACGTGCGCGCCTTCGTCGCCGCGCTGGAGGACTGGATCATCGCCGCACTCGCCCGCTTCAACGTCAGGGGCGAGCGGCGCGATGACCGCATCGGCGTCTGGGTGGTGCGGCCGGATCGCCCGCCCCTGCCGGACGGCCGCCCGGCCGAGGACAAGATCGCGGCGATCGGCATCCGCCTGCGCCGCTGGGTCAGTTTCCACGGCATCGCCGTCAACGTCGAACCGGACCTGTCGCATTTCGGCGGCATCGTGCCGTGCGGCATTTCCGGCTATGGCGTCACCAGCCTGGTCGATCTCGGCCTGCCGGTGACGATGGCCGATTTTGACATCGCGCTGAAAGCCGCTTTCGAGGATGTCTTCGGCCCGGCCAAAACTTTCGGGTCTGAAAAGCAACGCAGGAGCGCCTGATGCCGGATTGGTGTTCAAGTGCGTCCTTCGAGGCTCGCCCTACGGGCTCGCACCTCAGGATGAGGGAGGTATGTGCCATGGGCGCCGAGTACCAGTATCATGCCGGCTTCCATCTCAAGGTGGGGGAAGTTTGCGCTGACCTCCCTCATCCTGAGGTGCGAGCGAAGCGAGCCTCGAAGGACGCATCCTGACAGTGGCCCGGCAAATGTTGAAGCCTCGCGGATCAACCTTCCCGATACGTCTTGTCGCTTTCGCCGCGACTCTTTTCCTTTTCACCATACCTTCCTTCGCCCAGCAGGCATCCGACAGCGTCGCTCCGGAGACGGCGAGCGGGACGGCGACAAAGCAACTCGTCCTCGCCCATCGCCATATGGTGGTGGCGGCGAACCCGCTCGCAGCCGAAGCCGGGTTGGAGGTGCTGCGCGACGGCGGGAACGCGGCGGATGCGCTGGTGGCGGTGCAGGCGATGCTCGGGCTGGTCGAGCCGCAATCCTCCGGCCTCGGCGGCGGCGCCTTCCTCGTCTGGTACGACGCGAAGGAAAAAAGGCTGACGACCTTCGACGGCCGCGAGACGGCGCCGGCGGAAGCGACGCCTTCGCTTTTTCTTGACGCGAATGGAAAGCCCCTGCCCTTCTACGACGCCGTCGTCGGCGGCCGTTCAGTGGGCACGCCAGGAACGGTAAGGCTGCTCGAGGCGGTGCATGGGAAATACGGCTCGAAGGATTGGAAGGGCCTGTTCGGCCAGGCCATCGATCTCGCCGAGAAAGGATTTGCGGTCTCGCCGCGCCTTCACGGCGAGATCGCCGAGGACATGGGCCGCCTCGATCACCAGCCCGCCGCCCGCGCCTATTTCTACGACCAGGATGGAAAACCCCTCGCCGTCGGCGCGACGCTGAAGAACCCCGCCTATGCCGAGACGCTGCGCGCCATCGCGTCAGGCGGCGCGGACGCCTTCTATACCGGCCGGATCGCCTCGGACATCGTCGCCGCCGTCCGCGCGCATCCGACCAATCCGGGTCATCTGAGCCTGCAGGACCTCGCCACCTACAAGGCGAAGGAGCGGCCCGCCGTCTGCGCGCCCTATCGCGGCTATGAGGTCTGCGGCATGGGCCCGCCCTCGTCCGGCGCGCTCACCATCGGCCAGATCCTCGGCATGATCTCCGGCTTCGAAATAGGAACGCTCGGCCCCGACGATCCGGAGAGCTGGCGCATCATCGGCGACGCCACGCGGCTCGCCTTCGCCGACCGCGACCGCTACATGGCCGACAGCGACTTCGTGCCGATGCCGAAAGGTTTGCTCGACCAAAACTATCTGAAAAGCCGCGCCACGCTCCTGCGGCGCCCGACGGCGCTCGGCAGGGACGACGTCAGGCCCGGCGACCCGCCCTGGGAAAAGGCCGAATTGCGCATCGACGGCTTCTCCTACCCCGAACACGGCACCTCGCATTTCGTCATCGTCGACGATGCCGGCAACATCGCTTCCATGACGACGACCATCGAGAGCGCCTTCGGATCGCGGCAGATGGTCGACGGCTTCCTGCTCAACAACGAGCTGACCGACTTCACCTTCGCCCCGGTGAAGGACGGGCATGCCGTCGCCAACCGCGTCGAGCCAGGCAAGCGCCCGCGTTCTTCCATGGCTCCGACCATCGTCCTGAAGGACGGCAAGCCGGTCATCGCCATCGGGTCGCCCGGCGGGTCCAACATCATCTCCTATGTCGCCGAGGCGCTGATCGCCATGATCGACTGGAAGATGGACGTGCAGCAGGCGGTGTCGCTGCCGCATTTCGTCAACCGGTTCGGCACCTACGACCTCGAAGCGGAGACAAAGGCCGCCGACATGGCCAGGGACCTCCAGGCGCTCGGTTACCAGACGAAGGTCGACGACCAGAATTCCGGCCTGCACGGCATCGAGATCACGCCGGCCGGCATAGAGGGCGGCGCCGATCCGCGCCGCGAAGGCGTGGCGCTCGGCGACTGAGGGACGTCACTGGATGAGGTTCCGGGCGGCCCACACGACGCCCGCGCCGTGGATGGTGAAGACGGCCATGAGCGCCGCGGCCATCGCCCAGCGGTCGCGCCGCAGGATCGGTTTCAGTTCGTAGCGCGGCTTGACCCCGCTGCCGGCGGTGATCAGGCTCAAAAGCGCCACCACGACACCGGCGACGATCAGCACCCTGGTCGAAAAGCCGGCCAGGTAGCCGAAGCCCAGCAGCACGATGAGCAGCGCGAAAGACGCCGTCGCCAGCGCCGGCGCGTTCGGGCAGATCTGGCGCAGCACCTGGCCGCCGTCGAATTTCCACATCGGCGCCAGATTGGCGAGGTTGAAGAGCGCGGAGCAGCCGGCGAAGATCATCAGAAGATTTGCAAGGTAGATGTCTCCCGCCGATGCCGCATGGACGCTCCAACCCCAGGCGATCGCCACGACGAAGGCCGAGAACCCCGCCCCCATCAGCGCCACGAAGGCGACCTCGAAGCGGCTGTCATAGGGACGCCCGCCGATCGCGACGCCGCCGAGAAGCGGGATGAAGATCATCCTCACCCGGCGATGGCCCATCAGGCGGAACGCAGCCATGTGACCGAGTTCGTGAAGCGCCACGACGGCGGTCAGCACGGCCGAATAGAAGAGACCCGTCCGAGTCAGGCCGAAAAGCGGCCAGGGGATGAAGGCGGAGAGCACGGCGAAGCCGATCTGCGTCAGCGGATGCTCGAAAATGCCGCCCTGCCGGAACTTTCCCGTTTCCGCCCAGCTCTTCAGCCGCCCGATCTCGCGGCGCAGCGCGAAATAGCGGAATACCAGCATCGCCAGCCCGCGGTAGCGGTCCGTCCGTGAGAACGTGACCTCAACGGTCCTGTCCTTGCCTACGAGCGATATCGTCTCGCGGTAATTCGCCCAGAAGGAGGGGTCGAGCGAATTGTCCTCGACCACCGTCGCGGAAAAGCGTTCGTGCGGGATGACATCGAAAACGCGGTAGGTCCGCTCGATCGGCCGGTCGTCGCGCCCTCTCCAGGAGAGTCGCAGGCGGATCATGTCGCCGGTGACGGGAGTGGCCTCCAGCACCTGCCCGGACCATGTCGTTTCACGGCCAAGCAGCCAGACGGCTTCCCAGAGTTTTTCACTGGTAGCGTTGATCGTGCGCGAAAGGCGAACGGTGCGCACGCCGATGGGCGCAGCGATGAGCAGATAGATGACGCCCAGATTGAGGGCGATCAGAAAAGCGATGGCGATGGCCGACAAGGGGGCGCCTCCATTCGCGGCCACGCTATCGCCGCTCCCGGCAAGAAATGCTTAACGCGAATGCTCTTCGGAACGGCCTCCGAGCCGAATTTCGTACGCATTTCCGTCGCTTGCCGCCGACGGGTTCCGCAAGGTCGCCTGGCGGAGGGGATTGACGTTTGGAAAAAGCGCGGCAAGCTGTGATTCATCGCCAAATTCGATCGCGACCAGGCCCCGGACACCCGTCTTAGACCCTGAAATGACCCATCAACCGACCCAGTCGCCGCAATTCTTCCTTACCGCGCCCTCCCCCTGCCCCTATCTTGAAGGAAAATTCGAGCGGAAGGTCTTCACGCATCTGGTCGGCGAGCGGGCGCCCGAGATGAACGACCTCCTGACCCAAGGCGGGTTCCGCCGTTCCCAGAACATAGCCTACCGCCCGGCCTGCGAAGGCTGCCTCGCCTGTGTCTCGGTGCGCATCCTCGTCGGCGAGTTTGAGGCCTCGCGAAACATGAAGCGAGTGCTGGCCCGCAATACCGACCTGATCGGCGCCATTTACGACGCGGAGCCCTCGACGGAGCAATATTCGCTTTTCCGCTCCTATCTCGATGCCCGCCACCGTCGCGGCGGCATGTCCGACATGACGGTCCTCGACTACGCCATGATGGTGGAGGACACGCATGTGAATACCAAGATCATCGAATATCGCCGGCGCGGCCCCGATTCCTTCATCACCGGGCGCGGCCACGGTCCGCTGCTCGCCGTCGCGCTGACCGACACGATGGCCGACGGCCTGTCGATGGTCTATTCCTACTATGACCCGGAGGTCGAGGACCGCTCGCTCGGCACCTTCATGATCCTCGATCATATCCAGCGGGCGCGCGCGGCCGGCCTGCCCCATGTCTATCTCGGCTACTGGGTCAACGGCTCGCGCAAGATGGCCTATAAGGTGCGCTTCAAGCCGCAGGAGCATCTCGGCCCCAAGGGGTGGGAGCGGATCGGCTAGGAGCCGCCGGCTCCCGGAATGCGGCCCTCCCGCATTCCCTTCCGCCGCCCGGGAGTTCTTCCTTGCCCGCCGCCGACCATTCCCACCACGCCAAGGGCCTGCTCTTGACCGCCATCGGCGGCATGGCGCTTACCGTCGACATTCCGCTGATCCGCCTGGCCGACGGCGCGCCATGGTCGATCCTGATGATACGCTGCGGCACGACGCTGGCCGCCACGTTCGTGCTCTGGCTCGTCATGCGCCGCCTGACGCGCGAGACCCCGCCGCTCATTCCCGGCCGGAGCGGCGCCATCGTCGCGCTGCTTTACGCGATGTCCTCGATCACTTTCATCACCGCCGTTTACAACACCGGTACCGCGAACCTCGTCTTCATTCTCGCCTTCAACACCATGTTCGCGGCGCTGCTTTCATGGCTCTTCCTGAAGGAGCGGCCCGGCCCGGCGACCCTGATCGCCATGGCGGCCATGCTGGTCGGCGTCCTCATCATCGTCGGGGACGGTATATCGTCGGGCCATCTGTTCGGCGACCTGATGGCGCTCGCCTCCGCCTTCTGCATCGCCTCGGCCATCACCATTACTCGCGCCAGCGGCAAGAACATGGGTTTCACCGCGCTTGTGGCCGTGGCGCTCCCCTTCCTCGTGGCGGTGGCGATGGTGCGCCAGACGGGCTATCACGTCGCCGCGCCGTGGTGGATCGTCTTCAACGGCTCGATCATCATGCCGCTTTCCTTCTTCTGCCTGGCGAGCGGTCCGCGCTACCTGTCCGCGCCCGAAGTGGCGATGTTCTACCTGCTCGAGACCGTGCTGGCGCCGGTCTGGGTGTGGATGATCTTTTCCGAGGTGCCGAGCCGGCAGAGCGTGATCGGCGGCACCATCCTCATCGTCTCGCTGGTCGCCCATTCGCTTTGGCAATTGCACCAGGGGCGCAAGCGGCGCGCCGCGGCGGTCGTCCGGCATCCTGCCTGAGGCGCTTCGCCAAACGGCTGGCAGTACTGTTGCACCGCAGCAGTAGGCACGGCTCGACTTTTCCTCTAGTAACGTCGAACCTGAAGTTGCGGGCCCGAGCATGATCAAACGCCTTGTCATTGCCCTGATACTCATCGTGATCGTCGTCGGCGGCGTGGTCGGGTTCAATCTCTTCCGCTCCCACGCGATCAAGCAGTATTTCGCCAATATGCCGAAGCCCAAGCTGACCGTCTCCACGACGGTGGCGAAGCCGATGACATGGAAGCCGGAGATACAGGCGATCGGAACGGTCAGCGCGCGTTCCGGCGTCGACCTCACGGTCGAGGTGAGCGGGGTGGTGCGCCAGGTCGCCTTCAAATCCAACGAGAAGGTCAAGGCGGGGCAGCTCCTCGTGCAGCTCGACGATGCCGTGCAGCGCGCCAACCTGGAAGCCGAAAAGGCGCAGGCCGCGCTCGACCAGCAGAATCTCGAGCGCGCCATCGAACTCCAGAAGCGCCAGGTCGGTCCGCAGTCCAACGTGCAGCAGGCGCAGGCCGCCGCGTCGGCTTCCGCCGCGCAGGTGGACAGCCTTCAGGCCGTGCTCGACCAGAAGCGCCTCACCGCTCCCTTCAGCGGCACGATCGGCATCCCGCAGGTGGACATCGGCCAATACCTGACGCCGGGCAACGTCGTCGCGACCCTGCAGGACCTCGACACGATGCGCGTCGACTTCACCGTGCCGGAACAGCAGCTGCCTGACCTGAAGATGGGCCAGCCGGTCCGCCTCGGCCTGACCGACGATGACCTGAAATTCGAGGGCCAGGTCATCGGTATCGACCCGAAGGTCGATCCGTCGACGCGCCTGGCTTCCATCCGCGCCGAGATATCCAATCCGAACGGCGCGCTGACCCCCGGCCAGTTCGCGCAGGTCAGGGTGCAACTGCCCGCCGAGGAGAACATCATCGCGCTGCCGGAGACGGCGCTCACCACCAGCCTCTACGGCGACTATGTCTATGTCGTCGTTCCGGCCGACAAGGACGGCAAGGCAACGACCGGCAAGGTCGATCCGAACGACAAGAACCAGAACCTCGTCGCGCGCCAGATCTTCGTGAAGATCGGCCGGCGCTCGGAGGGTCGCGTCGAGATCAGGGAAGGCGTCAAGGCCGGCGACGTCGTGGTCAATGCCGGCCAGAACCGGCTGACCAACGGCGCGGCTGTCACCATAGACAATTCGGTGCAGCCGACGCAGGCGCAGGCGAACCCATTGGGCGGGACCGGTTCCCAATGAATTTTTCCGCTCTCTTCATCCGCCGGCCGGTCCTGTCGACGGTCGTCGCCGCGCTGATCCTGCTCCTCGGCTTCCAGGGCATCTTCAACCTGGCCGTGCGGCAATATCCCGAAGTCGCGGAGACGGCGATCACCGTCACCACGGCCTATCCGGGCGCCAGCCCCGAACTCATCCAGGGCTTCATCACCGCGCCCATTGCCGAGGCCGTCGCGACGACGGAGAACATCGACTACGTGACCTCGCAGAGCAGCCCCTCGACCAGCGTGGTCACGGTCAACATGAAGCTCGGCTCGGATCCCGACACCGCGCTCACCGACGTGCTCTCCAAGGTGCAGCAGGTGAAGAGCAAGCTGCCGCCGAATTCCAAGGACCCGGTCATCGTCAAGGGCACCGGTCAGCAATTCGCAATCATGTACCTGGCGGTGCAGAACCCCAACATGACGCCGGAGCAGATCACCGAATATATCGAACGGGTGATCCGTCCCCGCCTTTCCACGGTCGAAGGCGTGGCGCAGGTCCAGGTGCTCGGCGCGGCCGACTATTCCATGCGCGTCTGGATCGATCCCGTGCGGCTTGCCGCACGCGGGATCACCGCGTCCGAGGTGCTCGCCGCCATCAACGCGTCCAACTTCCTGTCCGCACCCGGCAAGACCCAGAACGACCTGGTCGCGAACGCCATCACCGTCCATTCGACCCTGCAGACGCCCGAGGCCTTCGGCAACCTGCCGCTCAAGGGCAGCGGTGACGGCGTAGTCAGGCTGCACGACGTCGCCAAGGTGGAACTCGCCGCCGAGGACACCGACACGATCGTCAATTTCAACGGCAAGCCCGGCACCTTCATCGGCATCTTTCCGACGCCGGCGGCCAATCCGCTCGACACGGCGGCGGGCGTCATCAAGGATCTGCCGGCGCTACGCGGGACGCTGCCGCCCGGCATGACCGTGACGATGGTCTATGACGCGACGGAGACCATCAGCGCCTCGATCGAGGAGGTCTTCAAGACCATCGGCGAAGCAGTCGCCATCGTCGTGGTCGTCATCCTGCTCTTCCTCGGCTCCTTCCGCTCGGTGCTGATGCCGATCGTGACCATCCCGCTTTCGCTGATCGGGGTCTGCTTCCTGCTCTATGCCGTCGGCTTTTCGATCAATCTCCTGTCGCTGCTTGCCATGGTGCTGGCGATCGGCCTCGTCGTCGACGACGCGATCGTGGTGGTGGAGAACATCCACCGCCACATCGAGGACGGCATGTCGCCCATGCAGGCGGCCTTCAAGGGCATGATCGAGATCACCGAGCCGGTGATCGCCATGACGATCACGCTCGCGGCCGTGTTCGCGCCGCTCGCCTTCACCGGCGGCCTGACCGGCGCGCTTTTCAAGGAATTCGCTTTCACGCTCGCCGGCTCGGTCATCATCTCGGGTTTCGTCGCGCTGACCATCACGCCGACGATGACGGCGCGCATCCTGAAGGCCGGCCATCACAGTCGCTTCCAGAATTTCGTCGATCGTACTTTCGACCGGGTGGCGGACCGCTATGAGCGGCTGGTCGGCGGCTCGCTCAAATACCGGCCGGTAACGCTCCTGATCGCGCTTCCGCTGATGGCGCTCACCGTCTTCATCTTCTTCAACACGTCGAGCGAACTGGCGCCGGAAGAGGACCAGGGCGCGCTTTTCTCGCTCATCACCGCGCCGCGCTACGCCACCACGCCCTATACGCAGAACTATGTGAACGAGATCGCCAAGCTCACCGAGGGCATTCCAGAGGTCAAGGCGCGCTTCTCGATCGCTGGCCTGAACGGCCAGACCAACTCGGCCTTCTCCGTCTGGGCCCTGAAGGACTGGGCCGACCGGTCACGCTCGCAAAAGCAGATCCAGCAGGAGATCCAGGGCCGCATTTCGAAGGTTGCGGGCGTACAGGCGCTGGTCTTCGCTCCCTCCTCGCTGCCGGGAACCGGCGGCGGCCTGCCGATTTCCGTGGTGATCCAGTCGACCGGCGACGCCAGCCAGGTCTATGAACTCGGCGAGAAGATCAAGAACACGGCGCAGGCGTCCGGGCGCTTCATCATCGTGCAGAACTCGCTCGCCTTTGACGCGCCGCAGGTGACGGTGACCATCGACCGCGACCGCGCCGCCGCACTCAACCTGCCGATAAGCGACATCGCAACCACGCTCGGCACCTTCGTCGCCGGCGCCGAGGTGGCGCAATTCGATCGCGATTCGCGCAGCTACGATATCGTGCCGCAGGTGCCGCAGGTCTTCCGCAGCGATCCCAACGATCTCGGCCGCTATTACGTGCGCAGCATGACAGGCAAGATGGTGCCGCTTTCCGCCGTCGTGCACATCTCGACCAACGCATCGCCGGCGGCGATCGAGCAGTTCAACCAGTTGAATTCCACCACGATCTCGGCGCTGCCGCTGCCGGGCGTGACGACAGGCGACGGGCTGAAGCAGATCGTCGATATCGCCAAGCCGATGCTGCCCGACGGCTTCTTCATCGACTATTCGGGGCAGTCGCGCGTGGAACTGGAGACCGGCAACACCATCCTCATCGCCTTCGCGCTCGCGATCGTCGTCATCTACCTGGTGCTGGCGGCGCAGTTCGAGAGCTTCCGCGACCCGTTCATCATCATGATGGCGGTGCCGCTCTCCATCTTCGGCGCGATGCTCCCGCTCAATCTCGGCCTCGGGACGCTCAACATCTACACCGAAGTCGGGCTGATCACGCTGATCGGCCTCATCACCAAGCACGGCATCCTGCTCGTCGAATTCGCAAACCAGCAGCGGCGCGAGCATGGCCTGTCGCGCCACGACGCCATCATCGCTTCGGCCAAGGTCCGGCTCAGGCCGATCCTGATGACGACGGCGGCGATGTCGCTCGGTGTCGTGCCGCTGATAACGGCGGCGGGGGCCGGCGCGGCCTCTCGCTATTCCATGGGCCTCGTCATCTTCACCGGCATCCTGATCGGCACCTGCTTTACGCTTTTCGTCGTGCCGATGTTCTACAGCTTCATCGCGACGAAGGACCTCCCGGAAGAAGCGCCCATGCCCGATCCGGAGGCGATGCGCGCGACCTAGGCTTGCCTTTTGAACACCGGCGGGACTGCGGCTTTGCTTCCGATGCTCGCGCCGGGCGCTCAGCGAATGCTTATAGTCGCATCGTCGCCCGATGTGATAGCCTCTGTGGCCTTGCGCCATGAAGCCTCAATGAACGCAGCCCCCTCGATCCTGTGAATGAGCGATCCCGTGCCTGCATCCAGACCTCGAGCCCTTGTCACCGGCGCCTCCTCCGGCATCGGTCGCGCCTTCGCCCGCAAGCTTGCCGGCGACGGCCATGATCTCGTGATCGTGGCGCGCCGGGGCGAAAGGCTCGCAGAGTTGGCGCATGAGGTCGGGAAAGCGGGTGGCAAGGCCGAGATCTTGGTCGCCGACCTCGGCTCGGCCGAAGGGCTTGGCGCGGTCGAGCGGCGAGCTTCGGCCGGCGACCTCGCGATGCTCGTCAACAATGCCGGCTTCCAGAACTACATGCCCTTCGTCGAGATCGACGCGGACCGGGCCGAGGAACAGGTGCGCGTTCAAGTGACGGCGGTCATGCGGCTGAGCCGCGCGGTCCTTCCGGCGATGATTGCGGTGGGCTCGGGCGCGATTGTCAACGTCTCGTCGATGCTGGCTTTCAGCGCGGGAATGAACCAGCCGTTCCTGCCGAAGCGCGTCACCTATGCCGCGACCAAGGCGTTCGTCAACGCATTCACCGAATTGTTGGCCATGGAGGTCGCCGGAACGGGGGTCAAGGTCCAGGCGCTCTGTCCGGGCGTCGTGCGCACGGAATTCCACGATGTCGACGGCAAGCCGGTGCTGCGGCCCAACGTGCCGATCCTGGAGCCGGAGGACGTTGTCCAGGCCTCGCTTGCGGGCCTGGCGGCCGGTGATGTGATCTGCGCGCCTACGCTCGCCGACAGTAGTCTTCTCGATGATCAGCAGCAAAGCCGCAATGCGGTGTTCCGAGGCAGCCTGAGCGCGGAACTGGCGCCACGATACCGCGCCGCCCCTTTGGAATAGACCGGATCGCTGATCCCGTTTCCCTCTACGCCTTCCGTTCCCAGCGGCCCTCGGGCGTCTGCTGCCAGTAGGTCACGTCGTGGCCACCGCCCTTGAGGCTCTTCCATTGCCCGCGCGCCGCCTCGAGCTGCTCCTCGTCGTTGCCGTCGAAGAGGAAGACCGCCCTTTCGTAATCGTCGAGAGCCGGCGGCACCGCGCCGTCGACCAGGAACCGTATTCGCGCGCCGTTGGGGTTGACCGGCCCGGCCGTCAGCAGCACCGGCTGCTCCTCCGGATGCGGCTCGTGGTCGGTCCCATGCGGCAGGAAGGACCTGTCATGATAGAGCCACAGATGCTGGTCGAGCGCATCGCGCCGTTCGACGCTGCCCGTCTGCACGACGGCGCGCCAGCCGCGGCCGACGCTCTTCTCGAGAAGCGCCGGCAGGGCCTTTTCGAGCGTCGATTCCGTCAGGTGGTAGAACAGGATCTCGGCCACGGGCCTAGCCTTCGTAATAATCCCGCACCAGGCGGTCGAGCAGGCGCACGCCGAAACCGGAGGCCCATGACCGGTTGATCTCCGTCGCCGGCGAGCCGATCGCCGTGCCGGCGATGTCGAGATGCGCCCAGGGCGTGTCCTTGACGAAGCGCTGCAGGAACTGCGCCGCGATGATCGCGCCGCCATGGCGGCCACCTATGTTCTTCATGTCGGCGTTCTTGGAATCGATCAGCTTGTCGTATTCCGGGCCGAGCGGCAGCCGCCACACTCTTTCGGCCGTTGCCGTTCCGGCGGCCGTGAGCCTCTCGGCCAGCTCGTCATTATTGGAGAACAATCCCGCATGATAGTGCCCGAGCGCAACCATCACCGCGCCGGTCAGCGTCGCCAGATTGATCATGAGTTTCGGCTGGAAACGGTCGTTGCAGTACCACAACGCGTCGGCAAGCAGGAGGCGGCCCTCCGCGTCCGTGTTGAGCACCTCGATCGTCTGACCCGACATGGAGGTGACGATGTCTCCCGGGCGCTGCGCCTGGCCGTCCGGCATATTCTCGACCAGCCCGATGACACCCACGACATTGGCCTTGGCCTTGCGCGTGGCGAGCGCATGAAGGAGGCCTGTAACCGCCGCCGCCCCGCCCATGTCGCCCTTCATGTCCTCCATCCCGCCGGCCGGCTTCATGGAGATGCCGCCGGTATCGAACACCACGCCCTTGCCGATGAAGGCGATCGGCTTGTCCTTCGCCTTGCCGCCGTTCCACTGCATCACGACGAGCCGCGGGGGCCGGGCCGATCCCTGGGCGACGCCGAGCAGCGCGCCCATGCCGAGCTTCCTCATCTCCTTCTCTGTCAGGATCTCGACCTTGACGCCGAGTCCGGAAAGCTCCTTCGCCCTGTCGGCGAATTCGAGCGGGCCGAGCATGTTGGCGGGCTCGTTGACGAGGTCTCGCGCCAACGTAACGCCGCCGACGGCGGCCTCCACCTCCTCGAAGGCCTTTTTCGCCGCCGCCGCGGCCGGCGTGACGATGACGACCTTCACCGCGCCAGTCTCGGCGCCGTTCTCGCCTTCCTCGGCTTTCGTCTTGTAGCGATCGAAGCGGTAGGCCCGAAGCAGGATGCCCATCGCCACCTGCGCTGCATCGGCCGCACTGATTTCGGCGCCTTGAAGCGACAGATGGATCGTCACTTTCCTGGCCTTGCCGAACTTGCTGCACATCTGCCCGCCGAGCCGGGCCCAGTCATGCTCGGTCACCGTCTTCGGATCGCCGACCCCGACGAGCAAAATGCGATCGGCGGGCGAATCGGCCGGCGCGATGATATCGAGCGTCGCCATCGGCTTGCCCTTGAACTCCGCGACCTCGATGGCGCGTTCGATCCGGTTCGCCGGGTCGACCGCCACCGCCTCGGCGATGCCGCCGCGTTCCGGCACCAGCAGGACGGCGAGCCCCGTCCCTGCTCCCGGAATGGTTTTCGGCGTGCGGGAGAATGAAATTTCGACCGTGCGGGACATGAACAATCGCCGATGCAGATGATTGCGGAGGGTGTGCGCCGGCGATCTTGGGGGTTTCGATCGCAAACGCAAGTCTTTTGCGCCTGGGAAAATCGACCGTGCACATCCCACGCGCCACCGGAGACGACGCTCTCCCCGCAGCGTCGCGCCGCGCGGATGGACGCAATGCCGATGCGGTAAAATGCAACGGCCGATACGGCAAGGCAACCGGCCTAACGGCTTGAAACACAGAAACGAATTTGCGATGGCACGTCCGTTATGGAAGCGTTAACCGTGCTTTTTCGCCTATTTTTAGCCAATGTCCCGTTCCATGTCGCCTCGGGACGGGCATGGCGGTCGCGTATCGCCGTTGCGGCGCTGGAGCGCATCCTGTCGCGTTTCGGAGGGCCGGACGGTAGGGTGGTGTGAGCCGTAATGAAGCTGATAGAGCGCTACATCTTCCGGCGTGTCCTGACGCTCTCGCTGATCACGCTTTGCGCGACCACGGCGATCGTGCTGACCACGCAGGTGCTGCTGCGCGTCGACGTGCTCACCGAATCGGGCGAATCGATCCTTGTCTTCCTGAAGCTCGCCGCGTTCCTCGTGCCCGCAATGACGACGCTGGTGATGCCCTTCGCGCTTCTGATCGGCGCGTCGCAGAACCTCAATTCGATGAATACCGATTCCGAGCTTGCCGTGATCGAATCATCCGGCGGTTCCAACATGCTGGTCGCCAGGCCGATCATGCTGATCGCGCTCATCATGACGCTCGTCAGCCTCGGTTCTTCGCTTTTCGTCGAGCCCTGGTCGAATCGCCAGCTGCGCGAGATCGTGAGCGCCGCAAGCGCCGACCTCATGAGCTTCGCCGTGCAGTCCGGCACCTTCAAGCGCGTCTCGAACAATCTCTACATGCAGATCGCCGAGGAACTGCCGGGCGGCGATTTCGGCGGCATTTTCATCATCGATCTGCGCGATCCGCAGACGCAGCTGATCTATCACGCCAAGCGTGGCGCGGTCCGCACCTATGACGACGATAATTTCCTGCTGATGCAGCAGGGCGAGATCCAGCGGAAGAACCTGAAG
Source organism: Rhizobiales bacterium 65-79 (assembly GCA_001896885.1). GTDB lineage: Bacteria > Pseudomonadota > Alphaproteobacteria > Rhizobiales > Rhizobiaceae > Mesorhizobium_L. Next base: position 171,060 of record MKRJ01000014.1, read on the forward strand.
ACCGGAGCGGTCTCGACCATAAGCTTCGCCTCCTACGCGCTCGACTTCGCGACATTCGACGCGAGCGAGCGCAAGACCCGCTATTATCCCAAGGAGAGGAGCACTTCTTATCTCTTCTCGCCCGATCCGGACGACCCCGTCCTCAAGCATGCGCCGGCCCTCATTCGCAGCGAGATCCACCGGCGTTTCTCGGATTGGCTCTATCCGGTGCTCTTCGGCCTGATCGCCGTTTATTTCGGCGGCAGCGCCCGTTCGAACCGCGAGGAGCGGCTGTGGAGCATCGGCCTTGCCGTGCTGATCGCGCTGGCCTTCCGCGGCGCCGGCTTCTTCGTGGTGAACAATTCCGGGAAGAGCCTCGTCTATGCGCTCCTCTCCTATTTTGTGCCGCTTTCCGGCATCCTGTGCTTCGGACTCCTCGTCCTCTTCCACAAAACGCCGAGGATCGCGCAATCCTGGGTCGATCGCGCCGGCATGCTGCTCGAGAAGGTGCTGGGGGCTGTCTCGTCTTTCGGCTTTCCGTGGGGCCGGGCCGGCGGCGGCGCGGGAGGCGAAGGATGATCGGCGGCACGCTCTTCCGTTATTTCTTCCGGCGCTATCTCGTCATCACGCTGCAGTTCTTCGCGGGCGTCCTCGTCATCTCCTATCTGGCCGATTTCACCGAGTTCTCACGTCGCGCCTCCACCCTCCCGAACTACACGATCAGTCTCGCCATGCTCGTGTCTGCGCTGCGCGTCCCATTGATCATCCAGACGGCGATCCCCTTCGTCATCCTGTTTTCGGCCATGGCCACGCTCATGACGCTGAACCGCAAGCACGAACTCGTCATCGCGCGCTCGGCGGGGGTCTCGGCGTGGCAATTCCTGGCCCCGCTCTGCCTCGCCAGCCTGCTGATCGGCGTTTTCACGGTGACCGTCTTCAATCCGCTTGCCGCCGCCGCGCTTTCGCAAGCCGAAGTGGTCGAGGCATCGCTCCAGGGCGTCGATCCCTCCTCCTCGAACGACGATATCATTCCCTGGCTCAGGCAGGAGACCGACGAGGGCACGACCATCATAGGCGCCGCCAAGACGGCCAATCGCGGCCAGCTCCTGAGCGATGCCACGTTTCTCAGGCTGGACGACAACGGAACGATCACCGAGCGCATAGACGCGAACACCGCGAAACTCGAAAAAGGCGCGTGGCAATTGTCCGGCGTTACGGAGTACCGCCCGGGAAAGCAGATCACGCATAGCGATTCGGCAACCGTGAAATCCGGATTGACGCCGGAATTCATCGAGGAGAGTCTGGCGGAGCCGGAGACGATTCCCTTCTACGAACTGGGCCGGAAGATCAGGGCCGCCCATTCCTTCGGACTGAAGGCTGGCGGGTTTTCGATGCAGTACCATTCGCTGATTGCGCTGCCTTGGCTGCTCGTCGCGATGACGCTGATCGCGGCTACCGTCTCCATGCGCTTTGTGCGGATGGGGCAATCGGCGTCGATGATTCTCGGTGGCATCCTGGCCGGGTTTCTGCTTTATGTCGTCTCGGTACTGGTCAAAGCCTTCGGAAGCGCGGGAATCGTGCCGCCGGTGGCAGCAGCCTGGTTCCCGGTGGTCGTGGCAATGTTTTTCGGGATAACCTTCCTGCTGCACAAGGAAGACGGTTGATGGGGAATGCGTTGAACGGCAGGCCGGCTCGCCTGACGCGCCTCGTGGGCGCGACGGCGATGGCGTGCGTTCTCGCGGCCGCCCTGCTGCCGGCTGATTCGACGCGCGCGCAGATGCTCGGCACGAGCGCCGCCATCCCCCACGACAAGCAGATGCTGCTCGAGGCCGACAACCTCATCTTCGATCGCGACAAGAACACCGTGACCGCGGTCGGGAACGTGCAGATCGAATATGGCGGCAACCATCTCGTCGCCCGTCGCGTCGTCTACAACCGGACGACCAAACGCGTCCTGGCGACTGGCAATGTCGAGGTCGTCGACAGCAAGAAGAATCACATCTTCGCCGACGAGATGGACGTGACGGACGACTTTCGTGACGGCTTCGTCAACGCGCTGCGCGTCGAGACGCCCGACAAGACCTATATGGGAGCCGACAGCGCCGAACGCGCCGGCGGCGTGGTGACGATCTTCAACCGAGGGGTCTATACGGCCTGCGCACCCTGCGAGGACAAGCCGGACAAACCCCCGGTGTGGCGCATCAAGGCCAAGACGGTCGTCTGGAACGGCCAGTCGAAGACCATGCGCTTCCTGCATTCCCGGTTCGAGTTCTTCGGCTTTCCGATCGCCTATTTCCCGCAGCTGGAGATTCCCGATCCCACCGTGAAGCGGAAGACCGGGCTCTTGATGCCCGGTTTCTCGTATAATGACAAAATGGGCTTCGGCTACACGCAGCCCATCTATGTCGCGCTGACGCCGACCTACGATTTGACCCTGAAGCCGACCTACTACTCGCTTCAAGGCTTCATGGGAGAAGCGGAATTCCGTCAGCGTTTCAATAACGGCTCCTACAGCATCACCGTAGCCGGCATCGACCAGAACGACCCGTTGGCGCTGACGAACAAAGGTTTCGATACGGTCGACAGCGGGCCCGCCGGAGACCGGACCCGCTGGCGCGGCATGATCGGCACCAAGGGCAACTTCACCATCAATCCCCGCTGGACCTTCGGCTGGAACATCCTCGCCCAGAGCGACAAGGATTTCTCCAGGATCTACGCCATACAGGACTTCAACAACTATGTTCAGCGCAATGAAGTCTATCTGACGGGCCTCAACGACCGGAACTATTTCGACGCCCGCATCATGAAATTCAACGTGCAGGAGCAGGCGCTCGCGAGCAATCCGGGCAGCGTCGACGAAACGCAGCCCTGGGTCCTGCCATCCATCGACTATTCCTATATTCCCAACGAACCGGTCGCGGGCGGCGAACTCGAGTTCGACGCCAATGTCCAGTCTCTCTATCGCTACAGGCTCGATGAAAATGCCGCGATCCCTCTCGTTCGCGGCATCGATGGCTCCGACGGTCGCTTCACGGCGCAGGTGAAATGGCGGCGCCAGTTCATTACCGACATCGGCATCGTCATTACCCCGTCGCTCGGCCTCAGGGGCGACGCGATCTACGCCAATTATGCGCCGGATACTTTCACTGAGATATCCAACATGGCCGGCGCCCTTGGCGTCGGCACCGACTTCCGCTCGCAGTACTATCGCTACATGGCGACGGCCGGCCTGGAGGTCGCATGGCCGATCCTGTTCTCGACCCCCGGCGCCAGCCACGTCATCGAACCGGTTGCACAGATATTCGCACGGCCGAACGAGCAATATATAGGCGGCCTCGGGATACCGAACGAAGACGCGCAAAGCATGGTCTTCGACGCCACAAATCTTTTCGACGAGGACAAGTTCTCCGGCTATGACCGCGTCGAGGGCGGCACGCGCGCCAATGTCGGCTTCCGCTATTCCGGCAGCTTCGACAGCGGCTGGAGCGCCAACGGCATCTTCGGCCAGTCCTACCAGCTTGCCGGACAGAATTCCTTCGCCGCCCCCGATCTCGTGAACGCCGGCGCCTTCTCCGGCCTCGAGACGGCGCGCTCCGACTACGTCGCCCTGCTCGGCTTCTCGAGCCCGAACGGAGTGTCGTTCTCGACCGCCGGCCGCTTCGACAACGATACGTTCGCTGCGCGCCGGGTCGAAGCGCGCGCCGGCTATACCGCAAGCGATTTCTCGGTTGCCGCGCGCTATGCCTATATCGAGGCGCAGCCGCTATACGGCTTCACGGAAGACCGCCAGCAGATCACGCTCAGCGCCTCGGCAAGGGTCGGCCAATACTGGCACCTTTTCGGATCGTCGACCTACGATATGCACTACAACGAGACCGTCGCCGACGCGGTCGGCATCAGCTACCTCGACGATTGCTTCGGCTATAGCCTGGCCGTGGGCCAGTCCTACAACGTCCTGACCAACGAGCGGCGAACCGATATCGGTTTCAACCTGTCGTTCCGGACGATCGGCGATTTCGGCAGCGACACCAGGAAGATGTTCACTCAATAGGCCTTGTCGGCCGAACCGTCATCCTTTCGCCGCAGAAGAAAAGGATCGTGCGGGCTGCCCGCGATCCAATTGGAAAGAACACCGCTCCAACCGGAAAGAAATGATGAGCTTTTTCAGGAAATATACAGTAGCGGCGGGGCTCCTGATCGTTCCAGCCATTGCAGCCCCGGTTCCGTTCGCGATGACGCGCGCCGCGCAAGCGAGCGAGGTAAAGGTCATCGTCAACAACATTCCGATCACCGACTACGACATCGCGCGGCGTGCGGCATTCCTGCGCATCCAGCACAAATCCCCGGCCGGCGCCAAGCAGGACATGATCGACCAGACGCTGCACGAGATCGAGATGCGTCGGCTCCAGATCAACATTCCCGACAAGGAGGTGGACGCCGCCTTCACCAATTTCGCCAAGAAAAACAAGATGACGGCCGCGCAGCTGACGCAGGCTCTGGCGCATGCGGGCGTGGGCGCCGCGCACTTCAAGGCTTTCATCCGCGCAAGCATCGGCTGGGGCCGGGCGCTGGGGGCACGCTCGCGCGCGGAAGGCGGCGGGAGTTCGGTGCAGGAAGCGGTGGATGCAATGCTGAAGAAGGGCGGCGAGAAGCCGTCGGCAACGGAATACACGCTGCAGCAGGTCATCTTCGTCGTCCCGAACAGCGAGCGCAACGCCATTCTCGGCAAGCGCAAGCGGGAAGCCGAGGCGTTGAGGGCGAGGTTCAGCGGATGCGACAAGACCCGCGACATCACCAAGGGCCTGATCGACGTCACCGTACGGGATCTTCCTCGCGTGCTTGCGCCTGAACTGCCGCCGGATTGGGCCGATCCGATCAAGAAGACCAAAGCGGGCCAGGCGACCGAGGTGCGGACCACGCCGCGCGGCGTGGAGTTCATCGGCATCTGCGCCGAGCGCCAGGTCTCCGACGACAGGGTTGCACAGCTGACCTTCCAGGGGGGCGAGCAGCAGGACAAGAAGACGGAAGAACTCAGCAAGAAATACACGCAGGATTTGCGCAACAAGGCTGTCATCATTGAACGCTAGGCGACCGTTCTGCCAGACGACTATGGCGCTTTCGGCGTCTCGATGAACCTACGGGCCGGCTGACTGCAGATATGCCCATCCTCGCGCTCACCTCCGGCGATCCCAACGGCATAGGGCCCGAGATCGCCATCGAAGCGTGGCTGAGGCGCAGACGCGAGGATATCCCGCCCTTCTACCTACTCGGCGATCCGCGGATGCTCCGCGACCGCGCCCGGCAGACCGGACAATCGATCGCCATCGCCGAAATCGAGCCGACCGATGCCGAGCGGCGCTTCGCCGAGGCGCTGCCCGTCGTTCCGCTCGAAAACACGTTTCGCGACGAAGCGGGGGCCGCCGATCCCGGCAATGCGCCCGGCATCGTCGAGGCCATAGAGCGCGGCGTGGCCGACGTGCTCGAAAGGCGTGCCGACGCGGTGGTCACCTGCCCGATCGCCAAGAAGAGCCTCTACGAAGCCGGCTTCGGCTTTCCGGGTCACACCGAGTTTCTCGCGCACCTTGCCGGGAAGGTCGGCGGCATCACGCCGACGCCGATCATGATGCTGGCCGGCCCGGACCTGCGCACCGTGCCGGTGACTATCCATATCCCGCTGGCGGAAGTGCCCGGCACGCTTACCGAGGCGATGATCGTCGAGGCCGGCCGGATCACTGCGCGCGACCTGGCGCGGCGTTTCGGCATCGCTAAACCGCGCCTGGCGGTCGCCGGCCTCAATCCGCATGCCGGCGAAGGCGGCTCGATCGGGCAGGAGGAGGACCTCGTCGTTCGCCCGGCGATCGAAGTGCTGCGCGGCGAAGGGATCGAGGCTTTCGGGCCGCTCCCCGCGGACACGATGTTTCATCCCGCCGCACGCGCCCGCTACGACGCGGCACTTTGCATGTACCACGATCAGGCGCTTATTCCGGCCAAGGCCCTTGCCTTCGACGAGGCGGTGAACGTGACGCTCGGCCTGCCCTTCGTTCGCACCTCGCCGGACCACGGCACGGCCTTCGAGATCGCCGGCAAGGGCATCGCCAGTCCCAACAGCCTCATCGCGGCTTTGAGGCTCGCGCGGACGCTTGCGGATCACGAGCGCGCCGCAGCCGCATGACGAGCCCGGACGGCCTGCCGCCGCTTCGCGACGTGATCCGGACCTACGGCCTCGCGGCGAGGAAGTCGCTTGGGCAGAATTTCCTCCTCGACCTCAACCTCACCGGCAAGATCGCCCGGGCGGCCGGCGACCTTGCTGGTTCGACCGTCGTCGAAGTCGGTCCGGGGCCCGGTGGTCTGACCAGGGCGCTCCTCTTCAACGGCGCGGCCCGGGTGATCGCCGTGGAGCGCGACGAGCGCTGCCTTCCGGCGCTGGAAGAAATATCCAGGCACTATCTCGGCCGGCTGGAGATCGTGGCGGCGGACGCGCTCGGGACCGATCTCGCGGGGATGGCCGGCCGCGAGCGGCCGGTGCGCATCGTCGCCAACCTGCCCTACAATATCGGCACCGAGCTTCTCATCCGCTGGCTGACGGCAGCGGAGTGGCCGCCCTTCTACGCCTCGATGACGCTGATGTTCCAGCGCGAGGTGGCGGAAAGGATCGTCGCGAAACCGGGCGATGACGCCTATGGCCGTCTCGGCGTTCTCGCCGGCTGGCGCGCGGAAGCGAAGATCCTTTTCGACGTGCCGCCGCAGGCCTTCACACCACCGCCCAAGGTCACGTCTTCCGTCGTCAGCATCGTCCCGCGCGAAACGCCGATGCCGGCGGACCTCCGTGCGCTCGAAACCGTGACCCGCGCCGCCTTCGGCCAGCGCCGCAAGATGCTGCGGCAGAGCCTCAAGCCGCTCGGCGGCGACGCCTTGCTCCTGGCTGCCGGCATCGATGGCACGAAGCGGCCGGAGACGTTGTCAATCGGGGAATTCGTTTCCCTTGCGAAAGCGGCAGGCGGTGGCAGCAGGGCGTAACCGGGCTTGGAATGTACGCGTGATCATTACACTGTCCACCATACCGCCGCGGTTCAACTATCTGCGGCCGACGCTGAACTCCCTTCTCCACCAGAAGCATTCGGCCGAACAGATCATCCTTTATATCCCGGAGCGCTACCGGCGCTTTCCGGAATGGGACGGCAAGCTTCCCGACGTTCCTCGCGGGATAACGATCCGCCGTACGCCGCTCGATTTCGGGCCCGCCACCAAGGTGCTTCCCGCCATACGCGAATTCAGTGGCCGGGATGTCGATATTCTCTTCTGTGACGACGATGTCATCTACGATCCGAAGTGGTCATGGCGATTTGCCAAACTACGTGAAAAAATGCCGGACGTATGCCTCGCGGAAGCAGGAAAGGAAATTGCCGATGCCATCTTCCGAGCGCCGGACCGGCTACCCAGGGTGCACCGCGGCCCTCGCGCTCTTCGACATCGGCTGTTGTCGCTGCTCAAGCATCGGCGCCGACTGACCTCCCACTACCTGGAGAGTGGGTATTGCGACATATTTCTTGGCGTCAGCGGCGTAATGGTTCGCCCCAGCTTCTTTACCGGAGCGGCTTTCGACATCCCCGAGATATTGTGGACCGTGGACGATGTCTGGCTGTCGGGCAATTTGGAGGCGAACGGTATCCCGATCTGGCTCAACGCGGACGCCCCTCGCCGTCGCGAGCGGCGAAATCGGCGGATTTCCTCGCTCAAAGACCTGGTGCACCAGGGTCATGGGCGCCGGGCCGCGAACCAGGCCTGTGTCGAATATTTCAGGAAAACGATGGGCATATGGGCCATCGCCGCTGATAAAGACGTCGAGCCGGTCACACGGACCGAGGGCGAATGCGACAAATGCGCGAAGGCATGAGAGCAAGAGCCGCTACAGTTTCTCCTCCAGCAGCCCGGACACGAAGTCATAAAGGCCGGGGCGGCGGTCGCGGCGCAGCCTTTCCGCCGTGGCGATCGCCCTGACCGCGGCGAAGGCGCGGTCGAGATCCTCGTTGACGACGACATAGTCATATTCGCGCCAGTGCTCGATCTCCAGGCGCGCATTCTTCAGCCGGGTCTCGATCGTCGCATCGGAATCCTCGGCGCGCCGCTTCAGCCGCGATTTCAGCTCCCGCATCGAGGGAGGAAGGATGAAGATGGAGACGATATCCGCCCGCATCTTCTCGCTGAGCTGGACGGCGCCCTGCCAGTCTATGTCGAAGAGCATGTCGCGGCCGGCCGCCATGGCCGCCTCGGCCGGTTCGCGCGGCGTGCCATAGAAATTGCCGTGCACCTCGGCCCATTCGAGCAGGGCGTCGGAATGGCGCAACCCCTCGAATTCACGCTGCGAGACGAAGTGGTAGTGCACCCCATCTATCTCGCTGCCCCGGCGGGGCCGCGTCGTCACGCTGACGGAAAGCTCCAGCGACGGGTCGCTTTCGAGCAGGTTGCGCGCGATGGTGGACTTGCCCGCGCCCGAGGGAGAGGAAAGCACCAGCATCACCCCACGGCGACGGATCGCGGATGCGTCTTGCACCATGCACTACTCCAAATTCTGCACCTGTTCGCGGAAGCGGTCGACCACGGCCTTAAGCTCGAGGCCAATCGCCGTGATCGCCGCCGCGTTCGATTTGGAGCACAACGTATTCGATTCGCGATTGAATTCCTGTGAAAGAAAATCGAGCTTGCGCCCCACCACGCCCCCGGAAGCGAGCAGCGCGCGCGCCGAAGCGACATGGGTCTTGAGCCGGTCGATCTCCTCGCGGATGTCGGCCTTCGTCGCCAGGAAAGCCGCTTCCATCGCGAGCCGGGATTCATCGAGCGTGGGCATGGCCTCCATGACCAGCCGGACCTGCTCGGCAAGCCTTGCGCGGATCGCGTGCGGCTCGCGCGACGGATCCGCCTCGGCGGCGAGCGTCAGCGCCTCGATCTCCCCGACATGGCCGAGGAGCAGCCTTGCGAGGGCGGCGCCTTCCTCCAGCCGGGCCTTTTCCAACCCCGCCAGCGCTTCCTCCAGCGCTGCCAGCACCACCGCGTCGAAGGCGGCTGCGTCTTCCTCCGACGCCAGCGGATCGGCGAATTCAAGCACGCCGCGCAGCCCCAGCAACCCGTCGGCGCGGGCCGGCGCGAAGCCGAACTCCCGTTCCAGCCGCTTCGCCAGCGCCGAGACATTCCTGAGCAGCGTCTCGTTGACAGCCGGCGTCGCCATGGCGCCCTGCTTCATCAGGTTGAGCGACCCGTAGAACTGGCCGCGCGAGAAGCGCTTCTGCAACGCCTGCCTCGCCGGCTGTTCGAGCCGCTCCAGTCCGGGCGGCAGGCGCAGCCGGGCTTCCAGCCCCTTGCCGTTGACGGATTTCAGCTCCCAGGCGAAGGCGCTGCCGAGGTAATCGCCCGTGGACCGGGCAAAGCCGGTCATGCTCTGTAGCGCCATCGGCAAATCTTCCCCTACCGGATCCCGAAGCCGGAGGCTGCGGAATCACTTTCCCTCTCCTCTGTCATAGTGGAGAGGGCGCGGTTTGTCGCTTTGGTGCAGTGGTTCAATCCGGCGGATTCGTGCCGGTGTCGTCCATGCCGTCCGAAGCGCCGGATTCCTTCCGCTCCTTCTCAAGCTTGCGCCAGCGGGCGACGTTCTGGTTGTGCTCGGCAAGCGTCGAAGCGAAGGCATGGCCGCCGCTCCCGTCGGCGACGAAATAGAGGTCGTCCGTGTTCGCCGGGTTGGCCACGGCCTCGAGCGCCGCCCGGCCGGGATTGGCGATCGGCGTCGGCGGCAGGCCGTCGATTACATATGTGTTGTAGGGCGTCGGCTTTTCCTTGTCCGACTGGAAGATCGGACGCCCTTCCGGCCGGCCTTCGCCGCCGAAGAGGCCGTAGATGATCGTCGGATCGGACTGCAGCCGCATATGGTGCTTCAGGCGGTTTATGAACACCGCCGCCACGCGCGGCCGCTCCGCCGGCACGCCTGTCTCCTTCTCGACGATCGACGCCAGCGTCACGAACTCGTTCAGATTCTTGAGCGGGAGGTCGGGCGCCCGTTTTTCCCAGATCGACTGCACCAGCTTCTTCTGCTCGGCCATCATCCTGTCGATGACCTGCTGCCTCGTGGTGCCGCGCGTGAACCGTTGCGTATCCGCCGCCAGGCTGCCTTCGGGCGGCATCTTGGCCGGCATGTCGCCGACCAGCACATCGTCGTCGGCGATACGCTTGAAGGCCTCCGCGACCGTCAGCCCTTCGGGAATCGTCAGCGAATGCAGGATCGACTTGCCGCTTTTCAGGATGTCCATGATCTGATGCATGGAAGCGCCGGCGGGAATGGCGTATTCGCCGGCCCTCAGCTTGCTCTGGTTGCCGTAGAACTGCACGCCGGCCCGGAACAATTGGGCATCGCCGACGAGGCCCCGCGCTTCCAGCTCGCCGGCGATCGTGTTCGCGCCGGCATTCGGCTTCACCAGGAAAGTCGAATCCTGCGTCGACGGCCCCTTTCCGTCGAATACCTGCTTGCCGATGTAGATGCCGAAACCGACCGCCAACGTCAAAAGAATGACGCAGGAAACGAGAAAATTCAGGAAGACGACGAACTGGCTGCGCGACTGCCGCGAGCGCCTGCCTTTCGGGGCGCCAGACAGCGGCGCGTCGTAAGCGGCGTTCGCTCCGGCCTCCGGCTGCTCTCCCACGCTTTCCCCCGATTGGCTTGGATCGCCGTTATACTCGTTCATTCCCCGTTCGTGCCCAGGCTTGATGCATTGTGGTTCGTTACCGACTGCTACGCGAACACTAGATCCGAATATGGCAAATTTCACGGCACGGCGGACGCGCCGTGCGATCAGGCGTCGTAGCGGCGGAAAACCAGGGACGCGTTGGTGCCACCGAACCCGAAGGAATTCGAAAGCGCGATGTCGATCGTCCGTTTGCGCGGCGTATTGGGGACGAGGTCGATCGCCGATTCGACCGCCGGATTGTCGAGATTGATGGTTGCCGGCGCAATCCCGTCGCGGATCGCCAGGATCGAGAAGATCGCCTCGGCCGCACCGGCTGCGCCCAGCATGTGGCCGATCGAGGATTTAGTCGAGGACATGGAGATCTTCGACGCGGCGTTGCCGACGAGCCGCTCCACCGCGCCGAGTTCGATCGTGTCGGCCATGGTCGAAGTGCCGTGGGCATTGATGTAGTCGATGTCGGCCGCCGTCAGGCGGGCGTTTTTCAGCGCCGCCGTCATGCAGCGATAGGCGCCGTCGCCGTCTTCCGCCGGAGCCGTGATATGATGAGCGTCGCCGCTCATCCCGTAGCCCACGACTTCCGCGTAGATACGCGCACCGCGCGCCCTGGCATGTTCCAGTTCTTCCAGCACAACCACGCCCGCGCCTTCGGCGATGACGAAGCCGTCGCGGTCGCGGTCATAAGGCCGCGACGCCTTCTCGGGCGTGTCGTTATAGCGGGTCGAAAGCGCCTTGCACGCGGCAAAACCGGCAAGCGCCAAACGGCCGATCGGCGCTTCGGCGCCGCCCGCGACCATTACCTCGGCATCGCCGAAGGCGATCATGCGGGAGGCGTCGCCGATCGCGTGCGCGCCGGTGGAGCATGCCGTCACCACGGCATGATTCGGGCCTTTCAGCCCGTGCCTGATCGAAACCTGGCCGGAGACGAGGTTGATGATGTTGCCGGTGATGAAGAAAGGGCTGATCCGGCGCGGACCACGCTCCTGCAGGATCAAGGCGTTTTCCGCGATACCCTCGATACCGCCTATGCCCGAGCCGATCGTGACGCCGGTATAGTTCTGCTCTTCGGGCGCGTTGGGATGCCAACCGGCATCGTCCAGCGCCATGTCGGCGGCCGCTATGCCATAGGCGATGAACTCGCCTATCTTGCGCTGTTCCTTTGCCTCGAGGAAGCGGTCCGGATTATATGTCCCGTTCTCGCCATCGCCGCGCGGCACCATGCTGGCGATCTTGCAGGGCATATCCTCCACGTCGAACGTATCGATGCGGCGGGCACCGCTCTTGCCGTCGAGCAGGGCCTTCCAGCTATGCTCGACACCAACGCCCAAGGGGGAGACAAGACCCATGCCGGTGACGACGACGCGCCTCATTCGCGCTTCTCCCTCTTTCGGCATCACGCGCCGCCCGGCACGGCCGGGCACGCGGCGGGGATATCAGGATGAAGCCTTGTCGATATACTTGACCGCATCGCCAACGGTGAGGATCGTCTCGGCTGCGTCGTCGGGAATCTCGACGCCGAACTCTTCTTCGAATGCCATGACGAGTTCGACAGTATCGAGGCTGTCGGCGCCCAAATCATCGATGAAGCTCGCCTGCTCCGTAACCTTGTCCGCGTCAACACCGAGGTGCTCGACGACGATTTTCTTGACGCGTTCTGCGGTATCGCTCATTTGGGAACCCTCGAATTCATGTTTCCGTGTCTTCGTTAACGGCAGGCCAGCCGCTAATCAAGCTCAAAGATTTCCGGGCGTCACGCGCCCCTTTTTGTCGTTTTCGGCATCCGTTAAGGGGGCCGATAGCATGAAGGTAGGCCGGTTTAAAGGCCCAGCGGGCGGATAGTTAGCCCTTGCGACTGTGGAAATCCGTGGGGCCGAGACGAAAACGGTGTACCACACGCCGATCGCAGCCCCGCCCCGTGGATTTCGAACTCAGATCATCGCCATCCCGCCGTTCACGTGGATGGTCTGGCCGGTGATGTAGGCCGCCTCGGTCGATGCGAGGAAGACGGCGGCCGCGGCGATCTCGTCGCCCTTGCCCATCCGCTTCATCGGGATCGCTCCCATGATCGCTTCCTTCTGCTTATCGTTCAGCTTGTCGGTCATGGCCGATTCGATGAAGCCCGGAGCAATGCAGTTGACGGTGATGCCGCGGCTCGCGATCTCGCCGGCGAGCGCCTTGGAGAAGCCGATCATGCCGGCCTTCGAGGCGACATAGTTGGTCTGCCCGGGATTGCCGGTGACGCCCACGACGGAGGTGATGTTGACGATCCGGCCGAAGCGGCGGCGCATCATGGGATGGGTGAGTTCGCGGGTGAGCCGCATCATCGCGTTCAGGTTCACCTCGATGACCGAATCCCAATCCTCGTCCGACATGCGCACGAACAGCCCGTCGCGGGTGATCCCGGCATTATTGACCAGGATATCGACACCGCCGAACTCCGCTTCCGCCTTCTGGCCGAGCGCCTTGACGGCATCGCGGTCGGACAGGTTCGCGGCGAAGATTTTGGCGCGGTCGCCGAGTTCTCCGGCTAACGCCTCCAGCTTCTCCACGCGCGTGCCGTGCAGGCCGACCGTGGCGCCCTGCGCATGAAGCGCCCTGGCAATCGCCTCGCCGATGCCGCCGGACGCGCCGGTGACGAGCGCCTTCTTGCCTGTCAGATCGAACATGGATCTTTCCCTTTCAGGGTCATGCAGGAATATGTTCCAGCAATGGTTTAATCAGCCAAGCGTCGAAATCGCCGCTTCAACGTCCGCGGGCGAAGTGACCGAAACCGTCGCGATTTCCCGGTTGATGCGGCGGGCCAGACCGGAAAGGACCTTGCCCGAGCCGATCTCGTACAGCGTATCGACGCCGTGGGCGCCGAACCACTCGACCGTCTCGCGCCAGCGCACCCGTCCCGTCACCTGCTCGACCAGCCGGGCCCTAATCTCCTTCGGGTCGGTCAGCGGCGCGACGGCGACGTTGCTCACCACCGGCACTGCCGGCGCCTTCATCGCAACTTCGCCAAGCGCGGCGCGCATGCGCTCGGCGGCGGGCGCCATCAGCGCCGAATGGAACGGCGCCGAAACCGGCAGCATGATCGCGCGCTTGGCGCCACGCTCGGTGCAGAGCCGGGCGGCGTTCTCGACGCCTTCCTTCGTGCCGGAGATGACGAGCTGACCGCCGCCATTGTCGTTGGCGATCTGGCAGGTCGATTTCGCCGACGCCTCCCGGCATGCCGCTTCGACTGCGTCCTGGTCGAGCCCGAGGATCGCGGCCATCGCCCCCTCTCCGGCCGGCACTGCTTCCTGCATCGCGTCGCCCCGGATACGGAGCAGCCGCGCCGTGTCCGAAAGCGTGAAAGCCCCGGCGACGCAGAGCGCGGAATATTCACCGAGCGAATGGCCCGCGACATAGGCGACCTTGCCGACCAACGAAAGGCCGCGCGCTTCCATTGCCCGGATCGCTGCGACCGACACCGCCATCAGGGCCGGCTGCTGATTGGAGGTCAGCGTGAGCACGTCTTCCGGCCCTTCCCACATGATCGCGGAAAGTTTCTGGCCCAGCGCCTCGTCGACCTCCTCGAACACGGCGCGAGCTTCCGGAAACGCGTTGGCAAGTTCCTTGCCCATGCCGACCGCCTGGCTTCCCTGCCCCGGGAATGTGAACGCAATGGCCATTTCGCCGCTCCAGGCTACCGATATTCGGGCTGCGTGTGGCGCAGGAAGCGCTGCCAAGTCAAGGCCGGCCGCCGCGTCATCCTCTGCCGAAGAAATCGCTCTTGCCGATCGGCACGCCGTTGTGGCGCAGGATGGCGTAGGCCGTGGTCATGTGGAAATAGAAGTTCGGCGTGGCGAAGTGGAGGAGGTACTGCATGCCGGAGAATTTCATCTCGCCGCCGCCGAGCTTCAACACGATTTCCTTCTCTTCGGAGCCGTCGATGTCGGCGGCCGAAAAACCCTTCAGATAGTCCTGCACCTTCTCTATCCGCGCCAGAAGCTCGGTGAAGCTCGTCTCCTTGTCCTCCAGCTTGAGCGGATCGCGGCCGGAAAGCCGGGCGCAGGCGCCCTTGGCATGATCGGTCGCGATCTGCACCTGCGCCTTGAGCGGCAGCATGTCCGGGGCGAGCCGATCGTTGAGGAAGACGGCCGGCTCGATCTTGCGCTGCGCCGCATTGGCTTCGCCTTTCGTCAGCACGTGCGCCAGGTTCTTGAGCATGTGGGAAAATACCGGCACGGACGCCGCGTACATGGAGATGGGCATGGGTGATCTTCCTTGAAGCAGGCGGCCGGACGGCCGCGCGCCGGACAATACTCCGACCGAGAGACAAAACAAGCAGGATGGAACACGCCCTGCCCCTGCCGCATTCGGACATGAGAATCGGTAATACCAGCGGAGATTCTCATGGCTCGCACCCGACTGACCGCCTTGACGATCGGCTTCCTGCTGCTGCCCGCGGCCGCCCATGCCGAGGACGCCTATCTCGACGACCGAAGCACGCCGGAAGCGCTGGTGCGCTCGCTCTACAACGCCATCGACCGGCACGAATACGCGCGGGCCTACAGCTATTTCTCGAAGCCGCCGGCCAAGGACGTGGACGCCTACGCCAAGGGCTTTGCGGATACGGCGCATGTGAAGCTCCTGACCGGTGCGGCCGGCGGCGAAGGCGCGGCAGGCAGCACCTATTACAACCTCCCCGTCGCCATCGAAGCGGTCGACAAGAAGGGCGGCTCGAAGGTCTATGCCGGCTGCTACACGCTCCGCCTCGCCGATCCGACGATCCAGGCGGACAAATACGATCCGCTCCACATCGAGAAGGGCGAGCTGAAGCCGGCCAAGGGTGACCTCGCGGACGCACTGCCGAAACAATGCGGCGACGGTCCGCCGCCGCCCGCGAAGGACGCCGTGCTCGACAAGGCGAAGAGCCTCTTCGCCACGGACTATGTCGGCACCTGCGACACGTCCGCCATCGGACCGGACACCGCCGAGCCGAAATCCTGGGAGATTTCCTTCACGCTCGCCTCGGACAAGGAAGGCAGCCCACCACGCAAGGCGCGGCTCTTCCAGTTCGCCTGCGCGAGCGCCGCCTACAACCAGTCGGACGTATATTATTTCGCCGATGATTCGGGCGAGCTGCGCAATCTGCAATTCGCCACGCCGGAACTCGACGTCCGCTACGAAAACGACAAGCCGGAAGGCAAGGTCGAAAGCGTTGAGATCATCGGCTATACGGCCGCCAACCGACTGATGAATTCATCCTACGATCCGGAAACGCGTACGATCTCGGCGACGGACAAGTGGCGCGGGGCGGGGGACGCCTCGTCGAGCGGCGCCTGGATGTTCCGCAACGGCGACTTCACGCTGGTAAAATACGACGTGGACGCCTCCTATGATGGCGAGGTCGACCCGAAATCCCTGATCGACTTCCAGACCGGGCCTTGAGGTCGCATTAGCCCCCCAGCCGTTTTGTGTCGGGAACCCACGTCTCGGCGGTGCGATGCCAGAACCGTCAAGACAGGATTATTTCTTCAGCGAAAGCATCCAGTCGAGCACCTGCCGCCAGTCGGTCATGCGGATCGGCGTGCCGTGGGTACCGGTCTCGAAGCGCGCGAATCGCGTCGGATACCCAGGCGAGCGCTTCCGGATATCCTCGAAGAAGGCTTCCTGCCGCTCGACCGGGAAAACGACGTCGTGGCTACCCTGCGCGAAGAAGACCGGCGCCTTGCGCTTGTAGGCCGCGCTCTTGAAGAAGTCCTCGTCCCACATCGAGCCGAGAAGCAGCAGCCCCGACAGCTTCGGGGCGATTTCTGGCTTGTCGGCCAGCTTCCAGCAGATATGCCCGCCCATCGAGCCGCAGGCGACGAAGAGCGCGGCGTGCGGAGAAAGCCGAAGGTAATGTTCGATGATGGCCGCGACCTCGCCGGCACCCTTGTCGCCGAAATCGGAAAAGTCGGGCGAAAGATAGAGCCCGCCATTGTCGGCCATCAGATTCTTGATGCGGTTGAAATTGCCGCCGAAGGTGAAATCGTCGACGCCCTGGCTGCGGCTGCCGCCCTGCCCGTGCAGATAGACGGTTATGACGCTCGCGCCCTTGGCGACCCCCACGGCAAACGTCCGCAGCGTGCCGAGCGGCGAATCGAGCGCCTCATCCTGCTGTACCCGCCGCACGCCCAGCGAGACGTACTGGTCGTTGACGCGCCGCTCGGGGATCGCGTCGCGCTGGTTGATGTCGCGGTATTCGCGATAGTCGAAGACGCGATAGTCGCCATCGTCGCGGCTGGAAAGCTCGGCCGGATAGGCGAAGAGATCGTCCTTGTAGGGGGCGAGTTGAAGAGGAGCGGCGTAGGCGGCGGCGTGAAGAATCGCGAAAAAAAGCATGACGGTCAGTGCTACGAAACTTGCCGCAACCCCTCTCCGGTTCGCTGCGCGAACCACCTCTCCCCAAAGGGGCGAGGAAAAGCCGGCCGCAAGCTTGGCGCCCTTCCTCGCCCCTCTGGGGAGAGGTGCCGAGCGAAGCGAGGCGGAGAGGGGTAATTCGCAAAAGCCCGCGAGCCTGCCACTGCTTAGGCCCCTCATCACCCCGCCGCTATCCCGCCGGCGAGCGCGAGCGCATCGGGCGTGTCGACATCGATGCTGGCGCCCTCGCCAAGCTCCAGATCCACGATCTCCGTCCCGCCGGTCTCGACCAGATGCCGCGCCCCGACATCGCCTTCCAGCGCCTCGATCGCGGGGAAGACCGAGCGCGGCAGGATGACGGGATTGCCGCGCTTACCGGCATGGGTGGCGCGCACGATGGCCTGCCCGGAGGAACGTGCGAAAGCCGTGATCAGCGCATCGAAATCGGCGCTGGTCAGGCCCGGCATATCGCCCAGCACGATCATCGCGGCTTCGGCGTCGACCGGCAACGCCCGCACGCCGGCCTTGAGCGAGCCGGCCAGCCCCGAGGCGAAGTCGGGATTGTCGGCGAAACGCACATTCTGCCCGCGCAGAGCCTCCCGCACGCGCTCCGCCTGATGGCCGGTCACGACGACCACGCCGTCGGCGCGGCTCGCGAGCAGCCGCTCCGTCACAAGGCGGACAAGCGGCTTGCCGCCGAAGCCGGCGAGCAATTTGTTCGGCCCGCCCATGCGGCTGGACCGTCCGGCGGCAAGCAGCACGACATGGACCTTCGCGCGTCTGGCCGGCTTAGCCGGCTCGCGCGGCTGCGGCCGCGTCGGGATCTCCATCAGGAGGCCGCCGACGCCCATGCCGGCGATGTCGTCCGCGTTGACGGGAACACCCGCCATCAGCCGGTCGAGCACCCAGTCGAAGCCGTTCTCCTTGGGGCTGCGGGCGCAGCCGGGCGCGCCGAGAACCGGCCGTCCGCCGCGCTCGCCGAGCACGAAGAGATTGCCCGGATCGACCGGCATGCCGGTGCGGTAAACGGTCCCCCCGGATTCGCGGATCGCGGCCGGGATCACATCCTCCGGATCGCATATCGCCGAAGCGCCGAAGACCAGAACCATGTCGTTGTCGCGCGCCAGTTCGGCGATCGCTTCGGCCACCGGGCCCGCTTCATGCGGCGTGCGCCGTTCCTCCGAGACCCGGCTGCCGGAACGCGCCAAGCGCGCTTCGGTCACCCGCAGGGTCTTGTCGAGTACGCTCGGCTTGATGCTCGGCAGCACCGTCTGGATGACGCCGACCGACCAGGGCCTGTAGGGATGCACGGCGAAGATCTCGTGCCCCCCGGCAATCGAAACGATCCAGTCCACGACGGCCTCGGGCACGGCGTAGGGGATGATCTTGACCGTCGCCACCATCTGGCCCGCCGTGACCGACGCGAATGCCGCAACCGTTGCGATGGTGACGGCCGGATCGACATGGTTGATGGAATCGATCAGTTCCTTGTCGACCGTGAACAGGCCCGCGTCGACGGCATGAAGGTTCACACGCCCTGTCGCGGCCGGCTTCACCTCGATGCCTGAATGCCTCAACGCAGCGGCGATGCGGGCGGCGGCCTCGTTCTCGTCGATGTCGTCGGAGGCAAGCGACGCGGCGATCACCTCGCGCACGCCGGCGGCCCCGAGATCCCTGATATCTTCCGCCGTCAGCCGATGGGCCTTGCGCAGCTTCCTGTCGCCGACCACGGTCGAATGGGCGAGGATAGCGCCTTCCGCATCGGCGACCGCTATCGGACCGAACCTCATGCCGCCTTCTCCGTCTTTTCCGCGGCGATGCCGCGCGAGCGGAAGGCCGCGATGATCTGGGCGAGCACGGCGACCGCGATCTCCGCCGGGCTCGCCGCGCCAATGTCTAGGCCGATCGGCGAATGGATGCGGGAAAGCTCTTCCTGCGTGACGCCCATGCCAAGCAGGCGTTCCACCCGCTTCGCGTGCGTCTTGCGGCTCCCGAGCGCGCCGACGTAGAAGCAGCCCGTATCGAGCGCCGCCTTCAGCGGCAGATCGTCGATCTTGGGGTCATGCGTCAGGGCTGCGACGCCGGTATAGGCGTCGAAGGGCCGCCTCTTCAGCACCTCTTCGGGCCATTCGGCAAAGAGCGGCACGTCGGGAAAGCGCTCCGCCGTCGCGAAGGCCGTGCGCGGATCGATGATCTCGATATCGAAGCCGGCGATCCGGGCCATCGGCGCCAGCGCCTGGCTGATGTGGACGGCGCCGATCGCGACCAGTTTCGGCGGCGGCAGATGCGCGTTGAGGAAGAAGGTTCGGCCTTCCGCCTCCGTCGTGCCTGATCTGCCGGAGCGGAACGCCTTCTCGATCGCCACGCCCAGTTCGCCGGATACCGCGTCACCTTCGCGCACCAGCCGGTCGCGGCCGTCGGAGAGATCGGTGACGAGGATCGCGGCCCGGCGGGCGAGGCGTTCGGCATTGAGTTTTTTGAGCAGATTCGGATCCATCAGAGCGCCCCCATCTTGCCGATACGGCGCCCTACGCAACCCCCCTCTGTCCTGCCGGACATCTCCCCCTCAAGGGGGGAGATCAGCCGGCAGCGCTGCCCTTCCCTATTTTCCGCAACTCCAGAAATAGGCGGAAACAGCGAAGAAAGTCGATCTCCCCCGTTGAGGGGGAGATGTCCGGCAGGACAGAGGGGGGTGAAATCGATCAACGAAAGTCTCCCGCTTAGCCCAGCCGCTCGACATAGACCTTGATCCTGCCGCCGCAGGAAAGGCCGACCCGCCATGCCGTCTCGTCGGCGACGCCGAACTCCAGCATGCGCGGCTTGCCGCTTTCCAGAACGTCGAGCGCCTCGGTCACGACCGCGCCCTCGACGCAGCCGCCGGATACCGAGCCCTGGAAATTGCCCTCGCTGTCGATGACGAGGTGGCTGCCGGTCGGCCGGGGAGCCGACCCCCAGGTCTCCACGACGGTAGCGATCGCCACGTCGCGCCCTTCCTTCATCCAGTTTTCGGCGATGAACAGCGGATCCTGGATTTCGTCGAGTGTCGTCGCAGTTTCCATTGGAAACCTCCGTCTTCAGGCGGCCTTCGCCAGCCAGGTACGCGGATCGACAGCTCGTCGGTTGTCGTCCGAAAGCGAGGCGCAAAGGTCAGATAGCGCATTCAAGGTATGCACAGCGCGGAATTCGTCAACATGCGGCAGCATGGCGCGCACGCCGCGCGCCTTGGCCTCGAAGCCGTCGAAGCGTAAAAGCGGATTGAGCCAGACAAGCCGCCGGCAGGATTTGTGAAGACGTTCCATCTCGGCCGAGAGGCCGGCGATGTCGTCGCGCTCCAGCCCGTCGGTTATCAGCAGGACCGTCGCTCCCTGCCCGAGGACGCGGCGCGACCATAGCTTGTTGAATTCGGCGAGCGCGTCGCCGATGCGCGTGCCGCCGGACCAGTCCTTCACCGCCTTCGAGCAGTCGGCCAGCGCCTCATCCGGGTCGCGGTGGCGCATCTGCCGCGTGATGTTTGTGAGGCGCGTGCCGAAGACGAATGTATGCACGCGCCGCCGTTTCTCCGTCAGCGCATGCAGGAAATGCAGGAAGATGCGCGTGTATTGGCTCATCGAGCCCGAGATGTCGGCGAGGACGACGAGCGGCGGATGGATTTCGCGCGGCGAGCGGAACCTCGGCAGGATCAGGTCGCCTCCGGTCCGGAGCGCCGAGCGCATCATCGCACGCTGGTCGACGCGGCGGCCGCGCGGGTCCGCCTTGAACCGCCGTGTCCGGACGAGGTCGTGCGGCAGGTGGAGCTTTGCGATCGCCTGACGCGCCTCGCCAAGCTCCGCCGCCGTCATCTGCGCGAAATCCTTCTCCCTCAGCACCTCGTTGCCGGAGAAGGTGAAGCGGGCGTCAACCTCGATCTCGGGGATTTCGTCGCGACCCCTGCCCTTCTGGCCGTCGAGCATCGCCTCGCTGACGCGCTGTTCGGCGGCGCGCGGCTTCTCTTTTTCGCGATGGTCGGGTGCCACGGGCGAGAACATGGCAAGCATCTTCTCGATCAGTTCGCGCGATTTCCAGAACAGCAGGAAAGCCTCGTCGAAGACGGCGTGATCCTCGTGGCGGGTGACGAGCACGGAGTGCAGCGTCCAGTAGAAATCGTCGCGATTGCCGATTCCGGCCGCCAGAACCGCATCGATCGCGTCGACCACGGACGCCGGACCGACGCGCATGCCGGCCTTCCTCAGCGCCCGGGCGAAATAGACGATGTTGTCGGCCAGCCGGCCATCGGGATTGGCGGAGCGGGTATTCATCGGGGTTTGCACCCCTTCGCGCCATCGTCATCTCTCACACCGCCGTCATCCTCGGGCTTGTCCCGAGGATCTACCTTGAGCGGCGCAGCCACGACGCTTCCGGCGAAGCAGAAGACCGATTCCCATCGTGATGACCGACGGCAGATCCTCGGGACAAGCCCGAGGATGACGGCGCTAGCGTTGTAGGGAAGACATCCGCCCTTCGACGAAAACTGAGGAGGACAGAGGGGGGTATGACCAGACACCAACATCAGCGGCTAACCTCTACTCCGCCGCGGTCGAAAGTTCCGCCTTCACTTCCTTCAATATGCGGCGGCCTTCGCCTTCCTCGATCCTGGCGATGTCGTCCTGGTACTTGAGCAGCACGCCGATCGTATCGGAAACCGTTTCTGGGTCGAGCGCCACCTTGTCGAGTTCGGTGAGCGCGCTCGCCCAGTCGATCGTCTCGGCCACACCCGGCACCTTGAAGAGCTCGATCTCGCGCAGCTTCTGGATGAAGCGCACCAGTTCCGCCGAAAGCCGGCGGTTGGCGTTCGGCACCTTGCGGCGGACGATCTCCAGTTCCCGCTCGGCTTGCGGATAGTCGAGCCAGTGATAGAGGCAGCGTCTTTTCAGCGCGTCGTGGATCTCGCGCGTGCGGTTGGTGGTGATGATGACGATCGGCGGCTCCTTGGCCTTGATCGTGCCGAGTTCCGGCACCGTCACCTGGTAATCGGAGAGGATTTCGAGCAGGAAAGCCTCGAACGCCTCGTCGGTGCGGTCGAGTTCGTCGATCAGGAAGACGGGCGCCGCGCCTTGTTCGCCGGTCAGCGCGTCGAGAACCGGGCGGCGGATCAGGTAGCGTTCGGAAAAGACGTTCCGTTCCATGGCGGAGCGATCGACCGAGCCGGCCGCCTCTTCCATCCGGATCTCGATCATCTGCGCGGCGTAGTTCCACTCATAGACCGCGGAGGAGACATCGAGCCCCTCATAGCATTGCAGGCGGATCAGCCGCCGGCCGAGCGCGGAGGCGAGCACCTTGGCGATCTCCGTCTTGCCGACGCCGGCCTCGCCTTCGAGGAAGAGCGGGCGCTTCATCCTGAGCGCCAGGAAAAGCACCGTGGCCAGCGCGCGGTCGGCGACGTAGTCGGCGCCTTCGAGAAGCGACAGCGTCTCCTCGATGGAGTTCGGCGCGGCGCGCGGTTTCGGTTCAGCCATGAAAACTCCAGCCGGCCGGCCTTTTACAGGCCGTGATAGTTGCGGTCGTGGTAGATGAGCGGCCGGACCTTATTCCCGATGCGCAGGCCTGTCACCTTGCCAAAAAGCACACGGTGCGTCGCCATGTCCTTGGCTTCGACGATACGGCAATCGAAGACCGAAAGCGCGTCGACCAGAGTTGGCGCCCCGGTCGATATCGTGTCCCATT
Organism: Rhizobiales bacterium 65-79; assembly: GCA_001896885.1. Classification (GTDB taxonomy): domain Bacteria; phylum Pseudomonadota; class Alphaproteobacteria; order Rhizobiales; family Rhizobiaceae; genus Mesorhizobium_L. Next base: position 193,841 of record MKRJ01000014.1, read on the forward strand.
CGGCCCGGGCGAAGCGCTCTTCCTGGGAAAGCCCGCCCAGCCCTGAAAAGGCGTTGGCGAGCTGCTCGTGATGAAGGCCGAGCGTGTTGAGCGCGAAGACGCCGTTCTCGGCGAACACGTCGTTGGCCGGATTGGTCCGCATCAGGCACACCAGCACCATCGGCGGATCGTCGGAAACCGAGCAGGCGGCGATGACGGTGGTGCCTCGCCGTCCGGCCGGGCCGTCGGTCGTGACGACATGCACGTGGCCGGCGAAATTCGCCATGGCGTCGCGGTAATGCCGCGGCTGGACTTCATTCTTCTTCAGCAATCGCGTTTCCCCGCAACCGACTCGCCCGCAATATAGGATGTGGCGGCAATGCCACAAGTCGGCGCGCAGCGCGCGAGGGCGCATTCCCGTCCCCGCTATCCACATCCCTCGCCCACAACATGTTGCGTCATGCGAATGTCACCAAACGAATCCTTGACGCCTTCGGGCGAGTCGCTTCTTATGGGTTATGCGTTGCCGTTCGCGGCGCGGCCGGAGAGTTCGGAGCCCGGTCTTTTTTCAGATTTCGTTGCGTTTCCAAACATTCCGCCCTTCGCGGGGATCGGCGGAAATCGTGGGGTTGCGGGCAGTTCGGGGATATGTGGCTGGGCTGGTAAAATTTGCTGTTAACACTATATTTAGTGTTTGATCGCACGCTCGGCACTAGATACGGTTCAAATCCCGTCCCAAAGAATCGGACGGGACGGAGTTCCAGAATAACCCGCAGGGATTCGCCGGCGTAGCGGAAGGGCATCGACGCGTGCCTGACGCGGCAAGGCGGCGGATGTCTGCGAGACATGAAAAGCCAGCCATCCCCGGATGGCTGGAAGAGGCGGGGTGCGCTTGTCGAAAAGGGCGGAAATCGTCCCCGAGAAGCGCTATATATTGACGAGGAAAAGGGACCAGGAAAATGCGCATCGAGCGGCGTTTCACCAAAGCTTCACAGTCGGCCTATGCGGAGATCGAATTCCGGAAGGCGGTGAGCGAGATCAGGAATCCGGACGGCTCGATCGTCTTCCGGCTTGCCGATATCGACGTGCCGGCGCAGTTCTCCCAGGTCGCGACCGATGTTCTGGCGCAAAAGTATTTCCGCAAGGCCGGCGTGCCCACGCGGCTGAAAAAGGTCGAGGAGACCTCCGTCCCCTCCTTCCTGTGGCGGTCCGTCGCCGACGAGGCTGAGCTTGCCAAGCTGCCCGAGGACGAGCGCTACGGCTCGGAGACCGACGCGCGCCAGGTCTTCGACCGGCTCGCCGGCACCTGGACCTACTGGGGCTGGAAGGGCGGCTATTTCGCTTCCGAGGAAGACGCCCGCGCCTTCCGCGACGAGCTTGCCTACATGCTCGCCACCCAGCGCGTGGCGCCGAATTCGCCGCAATGGTTCAACACCGGCCTTCATTGGGCCTATGGCATCGACGGGCCGAGCCAGGGCCATTTCTACGTCGACCCCTTCACCGGCAAGCTGACGAAGTCGAAATCCGCCTATGAGCACCCGCAGCCGCACGCCTGCTTCATCCAGTCGGTGAGCGACGACCTCGTCAACGAGGGCGGCATCATGGATCTGTGGGTGCGCGAGGCGCGGCTCTTCAAATACGGCTCGGGCACCGGCTCCAACTTCTCCTATCTGCGCGGCGAGGGCGAGCGGCTTTCGGGCGGCGGCAAGTCGTCGGGCCTGATGAGCTTCCTAAAGATCGGCGACCGCGCCGCCGGCGCCATCAAGTCGGGCGGCACGACGCGCCGCGCCGCCAAGATGGTCGTCGTCGACATCGACCATCCCGATATCGAGCAATACATCGACTGGAAGGTGAACGAGGAACAGAAGGTCGCCTCGCTCGTCACCGGCTCCAAGATCGTCAAGAAGCATCTCGGCGAGATCATGAAGGCCTGCGTCAACTGCGAAGGCGGGTCGGCCGCCAATGGAGGCGACTGCTTCGACCCGTCGATCAACACGGCGCTGAAGCGCGCCATCCGCGCCGCCAAGCGCGACGCCGTGCCGGAGAACTACGTCAAGCGCGTCATCCAGTTCGCGAAGCAGGGCTATACCTCGATCGAGTTCAAGACCTACGACACGGACTGGGATTCCGACGCCTACCTCACCGTCTCCGGGCAGAATTCCAACAACTCCGTCTCGCTAAAGGAGGATTTCCTGCGCGCCGTCGAGAACGATGGCGACTGGAAGCTGATCAACCGCATCGACGGCAAGGTGGCGAAGACGCTGAAGGCCCGCGACCTGTGGGAAAAGATCGGCTACGCCGCATGGGCCTCTGCCGATCCGGGCCTGCACTTCAACACGACGATGAACGACTGGCACACCTCGCCGGCCGCCGGCCCGATCCGGGCGTCGAACCCGTGCTCGGAATACATGTTCCTCGACGACACGGCCTGCAATCTCGCCTCGATCAACCTTTTGCCCTACCGCAACGCCGACGGCGCGATCGACATCGCCGCTTACGAGCATTCGGTCCGCCTCTGGACCATCGTGCTCGAAATCTCCGTCATGATGGCGCAGTTCCCCTCGAAGGAGATCGCCCGTCTGTCCTATGAATACCGCACGCTCGGCCTCGGTTACGCCAATATCGGCGGCCTGTTGATGACCTCCGGCATCCCATACGATTCCGATGCGGGCCGTGCCATCTGTGGCGCGCTGACCGCGATCATGACCGGCACGGCCTATGCCACCTCGGCCGAGATGGCGGCCGAACTCGGCGCCTTCCCGGACTATGACCGCAACGCGGAGAACATGCTGCGCGTCATGCGCAACCACCGCCGCGCCGCCTATGGCGACTATGACGGCTACGAGAAGCTGTCGGTCAACCCGGTGCCGCTCGAGGCCGGCCATATCTGGCAGAAGGAGCTGGTCGAGCACGCGCGCGCCGCGTGGGACCGCGCGATCGAGCTTGGCGAGGAGCACGGCTTCCGCAACGCCCAGGCGACCGTCATCGCGCCGACCGGCACGATCGGGTTGGTCATGGATTGCGACACGACCGGCATCGAGCCCGATTTCGCGCTGGTGAAGTTCAAGAAGCTCGCCGGCGGCGGCTATTTCAAGATCATCAACCGCGCCGTGCCGGAGGCGCTGCGCTCGCTCGGCTATGGCGAAGCCCAGATCGCCGAGATCGAGGCCTATGCCGTCGGCCACGGCAACCTCAACCAGGCGCCCGGCATCAACCCCGGCTCGCTCAAGGCCAAGGGGTTCAGCGACGAGAAGATCGCCGCGCTCAATGCCGCGCTGAAGCAGGCCTTCGACATAAAATTCGTCTTCAACAAGTGGACGCTCAGTGAAGATTTCTGCAAGGTGGCGCTCGGCCTCACCGACGAGCAGCTTAACGACCTCTCTTTCGAGATGCTCCCGGCCCTCGGCTTCTCGAAGAAGGAGATCGAGGCCGCCAACATCCATATCTGCGGGGCGATGACGCTGGAAGGCGCGCCGCACCTCAAGGCCGAGCACCTGCCGGTGTTCGACTGCGCCAGCCCCTGCGGCAAGATCGGCAAGCGCTTCCTCTCGGTGGAGAGCCACATCCGCATGATGGCGGCGGCCCAGCCCTTCATCTCGGGGGCGATTTCCAAGACCATCAACATGCCGAACGAGGCGACGGTCGAGGATGCCAAGAACGCCTACATGCTGTCCTGGAAGCTGGCGCTGAAGGCCAACGCGCTCTACCGCGACGGCTCGAAGCTGTCGCAGCCGCTCAATGCCTCACTTCTTTCGGATGACGAGGAGGAGGCGGACGATCTGGTCGAGGAACTGATCGCCGCGCCGAGTGCCGCCCGCGCCGCCGCCGTGACGGAGAAAATCGTCGAGCGCATCATCGAGCGGCAGGTCCACTTCCGCGACAAGCTGCCCAACCGCCGCAAGGGCTACACGCAGAAGGCCGTGGTCGGCGGCCACAAGGTGTACCTGCGCACGGGCGAGTTCGACGACGGGCGCCTCGGCGAGATCTTCATCGATATGCACAAGGAGGGCGCCGCCTTCCGCGCCATGATGAACAACTTCGCCATCGCCATCTCGCTCGGCCTGCAATACGGCGTGCCGCTCGAGGAATATGTGGAAGCCTTCACCTTCACCAAGTTCGAGCCGGCCGGCATGGTGCAGGGCAACGACGCCATCAAGAACGCCACCTCGATCCTCGACTACGTGTTCCGCGAGCTGGCGGTTTCCTATCTCGGGCGCAACGACCTCGCCCATGTCGACCAGTCGGATTTTGACAAGACGGCGCTTGGCCGCGGCATCAGCGAAGGCAAGACGACGCCCTTCTCGAAGGGGCTCTACCGCGGCGCCTCGCCGGTGAAGCTGGTGACGGGCGCCGGCGGCGAGCCCAAGGGCTTCTCCGGCGGCGGAAACGTCCCTGCCCGCTCGGCGCCCACGGCGTTCTCCGGCTCCAACGTGCTGGCGCTAAAGCCGGTCGGCGACGACGCGGTGGCCTACAAGCGCGACTACGAGGAGCGGGCGAAGGAACTGGCCGAAGAGATCGCCGACGAGAACCTGCCGGACCTCTTCGAGAGCGACGAGCCGTCGGAAGCCACCGCGCTGTTCTCCGACAAGGCCCAGGCTGACGCCTCCGCCGCCAAGGCCGTCGCCGCCGAACGCCGCCAGCAATCCCTCATGCAGGGCTACACCGGCAACATGTGCTCGGAGTGCCAGAACTATACCATGGTGCGGAACGGCACCTGCGAGAAGTGCGACACCTGCGGGGCGACGAGCGGGTGTAGCTGAAGGGACGTGCGATGGACACGATTATGGCCTACTCGCTGTCGCCGTTTGGTCAGCTGTGTTTTGACGGTCGCATGGCGATGACCATGACCAAGCGAGAGCTTGCTAAGATGATTGGCACAAGCCCGTTGGAAGTGTCCCGCATTGAGCGCGGGGAAAAAGAACCTTCGGCCCATTACGTCGTGCTTGTGATGGGGATTCTTGGCTTGGATCAGTTGGAGGTCGAAGCTGCCCTCTCAACTCCAGAGAGCCCATATAAGCTTACTCGTATTGCGCAACCTCAATATGGAGCACAGCAATGAAGGCGGTCTATGCTGGCACCGGGGCATCCGCACATAAGCTCAACTTATTGGCGCAATGGGTACGGGAAACGGTGGCCCAATGTAAAAATGGGAAGATTGACGTTATTCGGTTTATAGAAATTGACATCCCAAACATAGTTCCCGGCTTCTACGTCCATGTAGAAGATGACGACAAGATGAAAGGGGTTCGTGCTTTCATATCCGATGATCCTCTGGGCATGGTCGTCTCTGAAAGTATATATGAAAGCGCATCCAATGGCTGCATGTTTTCCATGGAGATAATACTTCATGAAATTGGCCATCTATTTCTTCATCACCAGTATAGCTCGCTCTCATTGCAGAGTCATGCTGGATCATACGCGGCGCGAATAAAAGACACAGGCACTGCAAACGACGCAGAATGGCAGGCAACGACATTCGCATTGTGCGTACTTTATCCGTACTCAGAGCTACGGATGTGCAAAAATAATGAAGAAATCATGTTGCGATTTGAAGTTACACGTAAGCAAGCTGAGAGAGCCAAGCGCCATGCTGACCGCCTAAACAAGCGGGAACTTAGTCGTGTCTTTGACACAGAGCAGAGATGGCTATCACAGGTTTTCCGCTCTCTCCCGCAAAACGGCAAAGCGACAACGGAAAGCCATGGGCCTAGCGAACAGCTAAGTCTGTTTAAGGCACGTCAAACGATTAATCTTTCATAGGGCCTATTAAAGACAGAAATTTCCCAAACGCGGCGAAACGGCTCGATGTCGCGAGCGAGCCCATCCAGCCGCGCCATCCACCCCTCACCAAGTTCGCCCGACGGTTCGGCTACGCCTCACCGGGGCTTCCTATCCTCTCCCACAAGGGGCGAGGAAGGGAAGACGCTGCCCTTGTTGCCAATCGCCCACGTAGGAGACTTGCCGAGGCGGAGGCGCAACGCTCCCCATTCTCCCCTTGTGGGAGAAGGTGTCGCCCCTATCTTGCGAAGCAAGGGCGGAATAGGCGGCGGATGAGGGGTACTCCAGCTTGGCGAACACCCCTCATCCGTCTCGGCGCTGCGCGCCGATCCACCTTCTCCCACAAGGGGAGAAGGAAGGGGCGCTTCACCGCCACGGCTGCAAGCTCGCATCTCGCACATAGGCGATGATGCTGTCACAGACGCCGTCGCCAGCACCTACCAGCTCAACCCGACGAACAGCTCGTTCCATTCGGGATTGGTCTTCTCGATCAGATCGATCTTCCACTGCCGCAGCCAGCGTTTCAGCGATTTCTCGCGCTGGATGGCGTCGCGTATGTCGAAATGCTCTTCGTACCAGACCAGCCGTTGGACACCGTAACGCGCGGTGAAGCGGGAACCTTGCCCGGACTTGTGTTCAGGGATACGCCGCGCCAGGTCATTGGTGACGCCGATATAGATCGTACCGCGCTTCTGGCTGGCGGTCATGTAGACATATCCGGTCATCGTCGCAGATTCGACGAAGGCAGCTTGGGAAACATGCTCCTTGCCTCGAGAGCAGCGGTGTCCCCGCTCTTCGTCGCCCCGGGCGAAGTCGAGTGCAGTGACCAGAGACTGTCGGACCTACGTCTGAGCCTTCCCACTTCCTTCAAACACCGCGAACTGATCCGCGAAGGCGCGCTTGTACGCCGGCCGCGCCTCGCCGCGCGCCACATAGGCCGAGAGCGTCGGATATTCCTCCAGGATTCCCGAGCTGCCGAGGCGGCGCAGCACCGTCACCATCAGGAGATCGCCGGCACTGAAGGTTCCGTCCAGCCACTCGGCGTCGCCGAGCCGGCGCGAAAGGTCGGTGAGCCGGGTGCGGATGCTCTTGTCGAGGGTTCGCAGGCGCTGTTCGTACCACGGCTCGCCCTTCTCCAGGATCGTGGCGATGCTGCGCTCGAAGATCGGCGGCTCCACCGTATTGAGCGCGGCGAACATCCAGGCGATCGCCCGCGCCCGGCCGTTCGTATCACGCGGCAGCAGGCCGTCATGGCGCTCCGCGATGTGGAGCACGATCGCGCCCGATTCGAAGAGGACGAGATCGGCCTCCTCATAAGTCGGGATCTGCCCGAAAGGATGGCGTGCGCGGTGCTCGGCTTCCTTCATCGCGGCGAACGAGACGAGACGGACCTCGTAGGGCTGCCCCACTTCCTCGAGCGCCCAGCGAACGCGCATGTCACGCGCCAGTCCCTTGCCGCCGTCGGGCGACCGTTCGAAAGCGGTGATGGTGGGGGTCGTCATGCCGTCCTCCTGCGAGGGCCCTGGGGGCCGGTTGCCCTCCCCTCAGTCCATGGACGAACGGCTGGGCCGGAATCCTACAGTCGCCGGGCGGAAAGACGTCGCTGGTCGAGACCGCGCGATATTCGTCTCCCAGTTGCGAGAAAAGCGGCCTCAACGCCTGACGAAGCCAGGCCGGCCATGATCGAAGCGGGCGAAAGTCAGTGGGCGCGGTCTCGCGACCGGCGCGCCGCCAGCGCCTTCTGCAGCTCGAGCGCAAGCTCCTGAAGACGAACGGGAACGGGCTCCGCCTCTATCGCCAGGAGGATACGGGCGATCTCCTCATCCAGCGGTTCTGCGGCGGTGTGCTCGATGGATACGGTTTCTGCGACCTCCGAACGGAAGCTTGCCATGCCAAGCCCTTAGCATCTGATGTTCCCTTCGCGACAGACATGAGCGACGGCGCGCCCATATGCAAGAGGCTTCAAGACAAGAACTGTTTAATTCCGTTGCAATTACAGCCTTGTAGCTCGCATTGTTGCTTCCCGGCCTCTATTCCGGCGTGCGACGGGATCGCGACAGCGGCGGCGAGCGCCGGCCAAGACGGGAATGCGCCGGCTGCGAAGAGGGGCCGAACCGCGATCGTTCGACCCCTCCCTTCTCGGATGGAGATCATGTGGGAGGAAACACGATCTCCATCCCGCCCCGAACCACCGGTCGATCGTTATGTTCCAGATGACTAAAGAGCCGCTCTAGACGGCAGCGCCAGGGTCAGCAGCACCACCAATGCGAAGCCGGTCAGCCAGGCATGCCGCTTCGGCGGCCTGTCCTGCCTGGGCGTTATAAGGGTTCTCCAATCCGGCCTGATCCCCGGCGCATCTATGGGCAGTGAGGAGACGGTGCCATGCCGCTACAGGAGCCGGCCGGTCATCGGGAATCCGCGTTGAACTATTGCCGCGATCAGGCCCTGTCGCGGACGCCGGTCGTTCCGGACTTTTCGGCGCAGTGGGCGCAGCAATAGATCACGTCATCCTGCTCGACGCCGTGCCCGATGACGCGGCACCCGCAATTCGGACATGTGGGCGCCAGCTTCTGGATGGCACATTCGAAGCTGTCGAAGTGTAAGTCTCGCCTTCCAGCGAGACCTCAAAGGACTTGTCGTAGGAATTTCCGCATTGATCGCATTGCGCCATGGGGTTCCTCCTTCGCGATTGGCGGCCCCCCGAGACGAGCGCCGCCGGGCAGAGATTTGGCCCCGGACGAGGCCGCTATTCGATGTCGTTCTGGTTTTTGGGCAGGCGTCGTGTCAGGCGGACGCTTCCAGTCGAGTTCGCTGCGATGGAGCTTGGACGACGGCGGCGTCTTCCTCTTCCAGGCGCGATTCCACCAGTTGGATCACCGACGACCATAGCTGCTGGACGGATTGAACTGCCCTCACGGTGGTCCGGTCGGCGCCCCTCAATTCCATCTCCACCAGCAATTCGTCGGTAGCGACCGCTCGCTGGATCAGGAATCGCGCCAGACACTCCAGATGACGGCGGCGGATCGCCGGGTGGTTAAGAACCTTGGGCACTCGATGCGCCAGTTTGGCCGCAAGTGCCGCATGTGCGACCAGGCTTTCCGACAGGTCCATCGCTTCCACGACCTCCGACGATTTTCGCCAAACTCGCCAGATTCCATTTTGTTCCGATATGAATCCCCGGCGAGGGCTGCCGAGCCGCAGGCCGGCATCACGCCTCACGGGACGACCCCGCCAGGACAAGGCGGCCGACGATCTCCTCGCCGAGCCCCCTGCCGAACGCCACACGCTCGGCCATCGGCAGGTCTCTCGCGATGATCGTGCCCGCATAGGTATGGCCCTCGATCGTGAGTTCCGTGCAATAGACCACCTCCCGGGCGGCAAGCAGGTTCTTGTAGGAATCCGGGAAGCTGTTCAGGTCGTCGAATTCGATCCCGTCCGCGACCCCCCTCGAAGGGTTGATTTGGGTCATTGTGCTCTCCATGCTGTGCAGGCGGCGTGCCGGCAGCCTCCCTTCCGGCGTTCGCGGCCCATCGCGTGTTCATCGACCATCAACAGCCTAATCGGCGAGATGGATTCATGTTCCCGCGGGGACGTCCTTTTTCCGCGTGCTCCGATTCAAGGCCTGCTCGCACCACCGGCCGCCCGCCTTGCAATGCCGGCGCAGCCCCTCCGGAACCATTCTCCCGAAGCACGGTTCGACCCTTGGAGCCGTCCTCAGGCAAAAGGAAGGGAACTTCTCCATCGCCGACGCGGAACTCGAAGAGCCGCGCCCGAAATAGCGGCGCGTCCCATGCTCTTCCAGCGCTTGCGAGCGGGCAAGGCAACGCTCAGGAAATCTGCTCCAACGTGCATTGCTTCGGAGATTTGTCGGGGCGCCAGCGCAAGAGCTTGGTGCCATGCCGGAACCGACAATCGGTGACGTGGTCGTAACGCACTTCCACCACCAGCTCCGGTTTTACCGGAACCCAGTCTCCCGAGCGTTCGGTGCTCCAGCGGCTGGGGCCCCCGGGCGACCGGCCAGTGAAACTGGACGGCGCCTCGAGAGCATTCAATTTCCGCGTCAAGGCCGCACGTTCGGCGTTGGCGATCGTCGAGGTAAAGCCGACATGGTCGAGCCGCCCGTCGTCGCCATACAGTCCGAGCAGGAGCGACCCGACCTCACGTCGGTCGTTCAGGTAGCGAAAGCCGCCGACGATGCAATCCGCGCTTCGCATGCGCTTGACCTTGACCATCGCCCTTTCGCCGGGGCGATAGCGGTCGTCCCGCAATTTCGCGACGATGCCGTCCGTCCCGCCCGAAGCGTCGCGAAGCCAGGACTGGGCGGCCTCGGGATCCCGGCTCGCCGGCGAAAGGCGGCCGGCATCAGGGTCGATCCCGGAGGCCAGTTCCTCGAGCACCGCCCGCCGCGTCGCCAGCGGCTGCTCAAGCAGTTTTGCGTGGCGTGGCACGGCCAGCGCGTCGAAAAGGACGGCGATCGCAGGCGTCTCCACGGCGAGTTTCCTTATGCGGCTCTCGGCGGGATGCAACCGCATCTGCAATGCCTCGAAGGAACTCCGTCCGTCGATCTCGATGATCAGTTCGCTGTCGAGCACGAACCGAGGCGGCGCGAAATCGCGAAAGGCCGCAGCCGCCTCGGGAAAGAACCGGCTCAGCGGCTTGCCCGACTTGGCCCTCAGCTCGACATCCCGGCCGTCCTTGAAGATCAGGCAGCGGAAGCCGTCCCACTTCGGCTCATACTGCCACGGTCCGCCCTCCTCGGGTATGGCATCGGCGGTTTTCGCCTCCATGGGGCGAACTGACAGCGGCAGAAGGAAATGCGACATGGTCAGCCGGAAATCCCGGACGAGGATGATTGTTCCGGATCGTCGCCGACGGTTCGGCTCCCAGAGGGAACTCACCCGGACTTCCGCCTTATCGTACTGATCTTCCCGTTGCGTTCGAGCACGGCATCGTCCGTCTCCTCGAAGCCAGCCTTGCCGGATGCCCTTGCGGCCTCCTCGATATCGCCCTCGCTGACGCCGTGGCGCCGCATCGTTGCCTTGGCGGGCTTTCCGTAGCGCATCAGCCTTATCGGTTCACCTTTCGTCAATCGGCTGAAAAACGGCCACCGCGCCGCCAGGTGATCCGATAGCCAGAAAACGAGCACGATCGAAATCGTGGCCGCGAGCGTCGGCAGGAATCTGGCGTTTCCCGTAAGGGTCCGGCTCAGGTTGGAGCCGATCACGATGGCAATGACGATATCGAGAGGTTTTGCCGGCCGAAGACGCGGCGGCCGAACAATCGTATCAGGATCAGACCGAACACAAATACCAGCACCGCCCTGATGCTCATCTGCCACCACAGAATGTGGCGCTCGTCCTCTCCGATGAGTGCGTGAAAGCCGCTCAATATATCCATGATGTTGCCGTGTCCGGTTACGACAGAACTGCGTGGATGCCGCCGTGGCATGGGAACTTTCAGAGCACTCGGAGGTTCCGCCGGGAAGCCGAGCGCCCCTCTTCGAACAGGCCTCGGCATGCCTGTGCGACCGACCGGAGACGGAAGATGAATACGGCGAACCTGCAACTTGAAGGCCTGGTGATGGCCATGGCCGAGATCAACCGTCTGCTTGCAAGGAAGGGCATCGCCTCAAGAGAGGATCTCGGCCTGGCGCTCCGCAGGGCGGAAGCGAGCCTCGCCGGCGAGGACAAGTCGCAGGAGCTTTCACCCGCCAATCGCGACGCGATCGCCTTTCCCGTGCGCCTGCTGCTGCTCGCAAACGATTGGGATCCGAACGAGGACCTGCCCGATTTCGGTGCATTGGCGAAGATGGTGGGAAGCAGCAAGCAGCCCTACAACGATCAGCGTTAGACGGCCGTCTCGTCGCATTGCCTCCCGGCCTTCGGGCCTAAAGTCGCGCTTCAGGAACAAACAACGCGGCAAGAGCGTCGTACGCGCCTCCCCACAGGCGCAAACAGGCGACGATCATATCATTGTTAATTGCCCGCGCCTGCCGGCGGGGTTAGCCTTCAATCGGGAGGAACGGGCGGTAACATGTGGAGGAATCTATGCCGTTCCGGACATTTGTGCGCCAAGGCGTCCTGACCTCGGACGATCTCGACCTTTTGCAAGGGGTCTATGAAAGCGCCTCCGCGCATTTCTACTCGATTGACGACATGACCATGCACAAGGTGGTACGCACGCTGATCCGTCACGTTCAGGCGGGCGAGCGCGACAGATACTGGCTCGTGCAATTGGCTGAAAGCGAGTTGCGGCGCGCCGCGGGCTGAGCCTCTTACTTGGAGCGACCGCTATCTAGCCGGTCTCGCCGGCCAGCAACTGGCGATAAGCGAGCTTCGCCAGCGCCTTGAGCTTGGCTTCCGGCGCGGCCCCCGCCACCGCGCAACCGTAGCCATCGTCGATCCAGTAAAAGGCGCGGGCGTTGTCTTCCTGCATGAAACGGAAGCCTGTGTCGGCCCGGCCGGGATCGTCCGTCACATAGAGCGATACGCGCGCGCCGCTGGCGTCCTGGTACATGAACTGCGCCGCCGTGCGATGCGCGGCCGGCAGCAGCCGGCCTCCGACCAGGCTATAGCCCTCGCTGGTGAAATCCGGAGCGACCAGTCGCAACCCCACCCGCTTCGACAGCCAGCCGACGAGGTGGTCCTTCTGGTCGGCGCCGACCTCGACCACATGCAGCTTCTCGGCGGCGTAGATGACATGAGCCGCGATTGCCCGATCCGCGATCTGCGCCCCGGTTTCGCTGCCCGCCTTCGGCAGCGTCAGCCGCGATGCGGCAAAGCCGCCGATGCCGCCGACCGCGAAGATCAGGGCAGCGGCGAGCGACCGCCAGAGCACAGCCGACCTCTGCCGGGGGACCTGGCGTCCGCCAAGCGCGGCGGGGTGGAGGAGCCTCGAGGGAATTTCCTCGTCAAGGACGCCGGCAAAGGCGGCATGCAAGGTCTCGGCATCCTTGCGATAGCGCGCATGTTTCGCATTCATCTCCGGATTGCGCTCCAGCCAGCGCTCGAACGCCGCCCGTTCGTCGAGCGGCAGTTCGCCATCGATGGAGAGATGGATGTCCCGTTCGGTGAAGTCTCTCTGCTGCATCAGTCAACCACCTTGATCGACTTTCGCCGGCTAGTATCGTCGAGAAGCGCGCGCAATTCCTCGCGGCCGCGCGATACCCGCGACATCAACGTCCCGGCCGGAATGCCGAGCACGTCCGCGGCTTCCGCATAGCTCAGCCCCTCGACCGCCACCAGCACCAGCGCGGCCCGCCGGTCGGAGCCGATCGATTGCAGCGCGTCGGCGACGTCGCGGGCGGCAAGGGCGTCGAGTTGCGACGGTTCGGACACGACCTCGCCGGCTTCGTCATGAGAGACCGGAAACGCCTCACCCCTGCGCCTGGCCCTGCGCGTCTGGTCGACGAACAGATGATGCATGATCGTGAACAGCCAGCGGCGCGGGCTGTCGCCCACCCGCCAGTTGTCCAGCCGGCGCAACGCCCGCTCGAGGCAGTCCTGCACGAGATCGTCGGCGGCGTCCCGGTCGCGCAGGAGCGCGCGCGCATAGCGGCGCAAGCGCGGTATCTCCTGGAGGATCGCGCTGCGCTTGTCGTTCATCGCCTGCCCGGGGCTGGTGGCGGCATCTGCTTCGGCGGCTCCACGCAAGCGAGCCTTCGGCCCAATCCGGCTTCTGTCAATGCCGTCAACGTTTGAGGATCAAGCTTATTCCCACGAGCGCCATGCATCAGGAAAATTGAACCCTGCCACGCAACCTATTCGTTTGATTGGCCGGAGGATATGAATAGGATCGCCCTCCCCTCCGGAGAATCCGCAATGGCCACCGCATCCATCCCCTCCCGCCCGACGTTCAGCATGCCGTGGCTGATCATCGTCTGCGGATGCGCGGTCGCCGCACTGAATTTCGGTCCGCGCTCGGCGATGGGCTTCTTCCAGTTGCCGATGCTCACCGATCGCGGCTGGGACCGGACGACCTTCGGGCTGGCCATGGCCATCCAGAACCTGCTCTGGGGCCTCGGGCAACCGGTCTTTGGCGCCATCGCCGACCGTTACGGCACCTGGCGCGTATTGGCGCTCTCCGCGGTCATCTACGCCGCCGGCCTTGTCCTCATGGCGACCGCCCATACGGCAGGGATGCTCGATCTGGGCGCCGGCATCCTGATCGGCCTCGGCGTCGCCGGCGGCTCCTTCGGCATCATCCTTGCGGCCTTCGCGCGCAACGCTCCTCCCGAAAAGCGCAGTTTCGTCTTCGGGCTCGGCACGGCGGCCGGTTCGGCCGGCATGTTCCTCTTCGCTCCGATCAGCCAGGGCCTGATCGAGGCCTATGGCTGGGTGAACGCGCTCTTCTATCTCGCCGCCGCCATGCTTGTCATTCCGCTGCTCGCAATCCCGCTCGCGGGCAACGCGCAGTCCGGACAGGTTTCCCGGGCGGTTGCCGAACAGTCGATGCGCGATGCGCTGCGCGAGGCGCTCGGTCATCGCTCCTTCCTGCTTCTAACGGCCGGCTTCTTCGTCTGCGGCTTCCAGTTGGCCTTCATCACCGTCCATTTCCCGGCCTACCTCGGCGATATCGGCATCGAGCCGCGCTACGCCGTCATCGCGCTCGCCCTGATCGGATTCTTCAACATCATCGGATCGCTGGCCTCGGGCTATATCGGCCAGCATTATTCCAAGCGGATATTCCTGGCGCTGATCTATCTCGCGCGAGCGGTGGCCGTCGTGGCCTTCATCCTGTTGCCGCCATCGCCCGCGAGCGTCATCGCCTTCGCCGTCGTTACCGGGCTGCTCTGGCTCGCCACCGTGGCTCCGACCAACGGCCTGGTGGCGGTGATGTTCGGCACACGCCACCTCGGCATGCTGGGCGGGGTGGTCTTCTTATCGCACCAGATCGGCTCGTTCCTCGGCGTGTGGCTTGGCGGCTACCTGCGCGATACGTTCGGCAGCTATGACGGCGTCTGGTGGCTGAGCGTGGCGCTCGCCGTCGGCGCGGCGATCGTGCACTGGCCGATCGTGGAGAAGCCGGTGCCCCGGCTGGAACTCGCGCCCGCGGAATAGGAGCGGCTCAGGCGCCGGCGCGGCCGGCGAGGCTTTCCGCCGGAAAGATCGAGCAGGTCTCGGTGCCGAAGGCGAGCAGCTTGCCGTCCATGTCCTTCAAGGTCGCTTCCGAGAGGGCAAGCGTCCGGCCCCGGTGGATGACCTTTCCTTCGCACATGACCTCGCCGGTGCGGGGCGTGATCGGGCGCGTCAGGTTCACCTTGAATTCGGCCGTCGTATAGGCCTCGCCCTTCTTCAGCATGGTGTGCACGGCGCAGCCGAGCGCGGAATCGAGGATGGAAGCCGCCCAGCCGCCATGCACGGTACCGAGCGGGTTGAGATGGTTTTCGCCGGGCAGGCCGCGAAACACCGCCCTGCCCTCGGAGACTTCGGTCAGCGCGAAGTTCAGGCAGCCGGCCATCGACGGCGCCGGATATTTCCCGTCGACGACGCGCTGGAGCAGCTCGAGCCCGGAAAACTCGACGAGATCGGCATGCGGGATCGTGCCGAACCCGAGGCGCGAAACCCGGCCCGGATAGAGTTCCACTTCATTCATGCCGCGCTTTCCCCCTTGGTTGCGAACTGGCGGCCGAGCGCCGACAGGAAGGCGGCGCGCGCCTCGGGCGGCTCGATGCCGCGCGCCTCATAGACATGCCGGCCGAAGAAGTAGCCGGTCAGACGAAACGCCTGGTCGATCTCGGCCGGGCTGCCGCGGCGCCCGGCGCCCTTTCCAAGAAAGGCCGGCAACGCCAGAAGCCTGTCCTGCCATTGCGAACCGGCTTGCCGCGAGACCGCGCGGCCGGTCTTCGGCGAAACATAGGCAAGGTCGTCGCGCACGCCGGTGGCGGCACACTGCGACAGGTCGAGCCCGAAGCCGAGCTCGTCGAGCACGAGCAGTTCGAAGCGGATCAGGAGTTCCGCCGCGGAGACGGGATCGTCCAGATGTCCGATGATCAATTCCAGTGTGTCGTATAGCGTCTGGTGCGGATCGCGTTCCGGCAGGAGTCTCAGATGCGCGGCGAGCGTCTGCAGGCCGAAGACGGCGACGGCGCTGTCGAAAAGCCGTGCCGCGTTGAGTTCCAGCGGCTCGACCTGGAAGATGCCCAGATGCTCGTCGAGCCGCGCCCGCCACAAGAGCTCCACCCGGTTGCCCGGCTGCAGGAGCGGCTGCATCCTGCGGCCGCGCCCGCCGCGCACCAAGCCGAGATGGCGGCCGTGCGCGGCCGTCATCGCCTCGAGGATGAGGCTCGTCTCGCCGTGCCGGCGAGCGCCTATGATGATGCCTTCGTCACGCCATTCCATGAGGGGAGATTGGCCGTTCAGCCGGGAAACTCAAGTCCCATCTCGCGATAGCGCTCAGGATCGTCGCCCCAGTTCTCGCGCACCTTCACGAACAGGAACAGATGCACCTTCTGCTCCAGTATCTCGCCGATCTCCTTTCGCGCTGCCTGTCCGATCGCCTTGATGGTCTCGCCCTTGTGGCCGAGCAGGATCTTCTTCTGGCTGTCGCGTTCGACATAGATCACCTGCTCGATGCGCACCGAGCCGTCCTTTTTCTCCTCCCATTTCTCCGTCTCTACATGGGAGGAATAGGGCAATTCCTGGTGCAGCCTCAGGTAGAGCTTCTCGCGCGTGATCTCCGCGGCGAGTTGCCGCATCGGCAGATCGGAAATCTGGTCCTCCGGGTAGTACCACGGCCCTTCCGGCAAATGCCCGGCAACGAAATCCAGGAGATCGTCGCAGCCGGAGCCGGTAAGCGCCGAGATCATGAAGGTGCGTTCGAAGGAGGCACTGGCATTCGCTTCCTCCGCCAGCGCCAGCAGCTTCTCGTGCCTGACGCGGTCGATCTTGTTCAGGATCAGCACTTTCGGCTGGCGCACATCGCCCAGAGCGGCCAGCATGGCCTCGGCGTCGCCTCTGATCCCGCGCTCGGCGTCGACAAGAACCAGCACCAGGTCGGCATCCTTTGCACCGCCCCAAGCCGTCGTGACCATGGCGCGGTCGAGCCGCCGCCGCGGGCTGAATATGCCCGGCGTATCGACGAAGACGATCTGCGCCGCGCCATGCGTGGCGACGCCCCGGACGATGGCCCGTGTCGTCTGCACCTTGTGGGTGACGATCGAGACCTTGGCCCCGACCAGCCGATTGAGCAGCGTCGATTTGCCGGCGTTCGGCGCGCCGATCAGCGCCACGAAGCCGGAACGTGTGGGCGTGTTCGACGCCGGCTCCTCGGTCATCCGGACGTTCCGGCGCCTTGCCGGACCTTCTCGCGCAAGAGCATCGCAGTGGCCGCGGCCTGCTCGGCTTCGCGTTTCGAACGGCCGCTGCCCTCGGCCGGCGCAAAGCCGTCGACCGCGGCACGGACGGTGAAAACCGGATCGTGGTCCGGCCCCTCGCGGCTTTCCACCGAATAGATCGGCGCGGCGCCGGAAACCTGATGCGCCCATTCCTGCAATTCCGTCTTGGGATCGCGCCGCGCGGCGCCCGCGCCCTTCGAACGGGGCGCCCAGTGCCGCAGCACGAAATCGCGCGCCGTCTCGAATCCTCCGTCCAGGTAAAGCGCGGCAATGAGCGCCTCCATCACGTCGGCGCGGAGGTTGACGCGCTTGCGGCCGGACAATGTCTTGATATCGCTTCCCGTCCGCACGAGATCCATCAGCCCGATCTCCTCGGAGATCTCGGCCAGCGTCTCGGCGTTGACCAGCGCGTTCAGCCTGAGCGACAGTTCGCCCTCGTCGGCGGTGCCGTATTCCTGGAAAAGCATCTGCGCGATAACGAGGCCGAGCACCCGGTCGCCGAGGAATTCGAGCCGCTGGTAGTCCGCGCCCCTGCCGCCGCGCGCGCTGGCATGGGTCAGCGCGCGCTGGAGGAGCCTTTCGTCGCGGAAGGCATGGCCGATGCGCTGCTCGAGCGAGTGCGCGAGTTCCTTGCCGCTCAAATGCGTGCGTTCCATACCAGCACGGCCGGCCTCAATGGATCACCGTGAAAAGCCGCGAGACGCGCACAAGCGACGGCCACTTCCACACTTCCAGCGGGCTCGCGCCGCCGGCGATCGAGAAGAAGATGATGTTGGCGCGGCCGACGAGATTTTCCGCCGGCACGTAGCCGACCGCGAACCGGCTGTCGCTGGAATTGTCGCGGTTGTCGCCCATCATGAAGTAGTGCCCCGGCGGCACGACGAATTCGCGCGTGTCGTCGCCGATGCCGTTGGGGGTCAGGTCGAGCGTGTCATAAGAAACGCCGTTCGGCAGCGTCTCGCGATAGACGTCGACGGGCCGGTCGACCTCGGTGATGTCGGGATTGTCGATCTGTCCCATCTTCTTGCGCGGGACGACGACGCCGTTGAGATAGAGCTCGTCATGCTTCATCTGGACGCGGTCGCCCGGCAGGCCGATGACCCGCTTGATATAGTCGAGCGAGGGATCGGGCGGGAACTTGAACACGACGACGTCGCCGCGCTTCGGAACGCTGCCCCAGATACGTCCCGAAAAGAGGTCGGGCGAGAAAGGCAGCGAATATTTCGAATAGCCGTAGGCCCATTTGGTGACGAAGAGATAGTCGCCTTCGAGCAGCGTCGGACGCATCGAGCCGGACGGGATCGAGAAGGGCTGGAACAGGAAAGTCCGGATGACGAGGGCGAGAACAAGCGCCTGGATGATGACGCTGACGGTTTCGCCAAGGCCACCGGTTTTCTTCTGCGATTTGTCGGTCACGCTCATATCGTCCTCAGTCTGGGGTCGCCGGCCCTTGGGTCGACCCGTCATAGTCCCTTGGCGCAGCGGGGGCAACGCCAAGCGACGCGTAGAACGGGCGAACTATGGGCCCTGTTCCGCGGGAAGGGCTTCGATGACGACGAAAGCCTGGGCGAGCGGGAAATCGTCGGTGATGGTGAGGTGGACGATGGCCCGGTGGCCGGCCGGCGTCAATTGCTGGAGACGGGCGGCGGCCCCGTTGGCAAGCTGCATGGTGGGCTTGCCGCCCGGCAGGTTGACGACGCCCATGTCCCTCCAGAAGACCCCGCGCGCCATGCCGGTGCCCAGCGCCTTCGCGCAGGCTTCCTTGGCCGCGAAGCGCTTGGCGTAGGAGGCGGCGCGCTCGCGCCTGCGGTCCGATTTGACGCGCTCGGTTTCCGTGAAGACACGGGCCGTGAAGCGTTCGCCATGCCGTTCGAGCGTTCTGGCGATACGCCGGATGTCGATCAGGTCGCTGCCGAGGCCGATGATCATGGAAGTTCTATGAAGCGGCCATGCGGGCGTCCAGTCCGTTCGCCGAGGCTGCGCGCCGCCTGGCGCGTTCGGCGAGCCGCTTGCGCCGCTGGACGCGGAAGGCATTGGCGGCCGCGCGGGTGACGAAATAGAAGATGAGCGCCATCACCAGCCCGATCGGGATGCTCCCGACCGCCATGGGCTTCAGCCACTGATCCCACGTACTGGCGAAGCTGCCGTGGCTCAGTATGTGATGGAGATGCAGCGGCTCTCCCCCGTACTTGAAGGTGCCGTACAAAATGAAGCGGCCGAGTTCGAGCGTGCCGGCCCACAGCAGCGGCAAGGTCAGCGGATTAGCGAAGGTGGTGCCGATCGCCGCCGCAATGACATTGCCGCGGATCAGATAGCATATGATCGTCGCCATGATGATGTGAAAGCCGAGGAACGGCGTCGTCGAAGCGAAAACGCCGGCGGCAACACCGGCCGCAATCGAATGCGGCGAAGCGCTCAGCCTGAGAACGCGCTTCGAGATGTACAGCCACGAGCGCGAGAACGAACGGCGCGGCCAGACGAGGGTGCGAACCCTATCATAGAGACTGTCCGGCTTGCGGCGTCGAAAAAGCATTCCAGAGGTTTTCCTTCAATACTCCGCGCATCGCCCGATGTCCGAGCGACATTGCCCCTCGCGCAATAAGCGATCCTTGCCGCTTCCCCCTCGTCCGGAAGCCCGGATGAAATTCATATAACCACCCGATCGTTACAGGACAACCTTCGGATGACGCGGCGGAAATGCACGCTGTCGCGCACGTGCAATCTCCCGTTCCCTTTTGCGGGAGAAAGTGGCCAGGCGACACGAGGTCGGATGCGGGTATCGGAAGGGCCTGCTCAGATAACCACTTGCGTGCCGATCTCAACGACGCGGCCTGTCGGAATCTGGAAATATTCGGTTGCGTCGGCGGCGTTGCGCGCCAGCGCTATGAACAGCTTGTCCTGCCAAACCGGCATGCCGGTGTGCCGGGAGGCCTTCAGCGATCGCCGCGACAGGAAGAAGGAAGTCGTCATGATATCGAACTTCCAGCCCTGCTTGCGGCACTGCGCCAGCGCCCTTGGGAGGTTCGGCTGCTCCATATAGCCGAACGTTATCTTCACCCGCATGAAGAGGTCGTTGATCTTCTCCATCTCGACCCGCTCGTCCTCCGGGACCAGCGGCGTGGGGGCGGTGACGATGGTGAGGATGACGTTGCTCTCATGCAGCACCTTGTAGTGCTTGAGGCTGTGCATGAGCGCGGTCGGCGCGGATTCGGGATCGCCGGTGAGGAAGACCGCGGTGCCCGAAACGACAACGGGAGGCTTGCGCACCATTTCCTTGACGATGACGCCGAGCGGCACCTCCGACTTGCGCGTCTTCTCGAAGAGGTAGCGGCTGCCGCGAATCCAGGTCCACATGATGATGCACATCGCCGCCGCGATGCACAGCGACACCCAGCCGCCCTCCTCGACCTTGATGATGTTGGCGCCGAGAAAGACTGTGTCGACCGTCAGGAAAAGAGCGATCAGCGCGATCACCGCGGCGAGCCGCCACTTCCAGATGCGCCGCATGACGATGAAGAGCAGGAAATTGGTCACCACCATCTCGCCGGTGACCGAGATGCCATAGGCGGCGGCCAGATTGCCCGAGCGTTCGAAGCCGAGCACGAGCAGGATGACGCCAACCGCCAGGATCCAGGTGACGCGCGGGATATAGATCTGGCCGGACTGCGTCTCCGACGTATGGAGGATGCCGAAGCGCGGCAGGATGTTCATCTGTACGGCCTGGCGCACCATCGAATAGGCGCCGGCGATGACCGACTGGCTGGCGATGACGGTCGCCATCGTTGCGAGGATGACCACCGGCAGGAGCGCCCAATCGGGCTGCATGTCGAAGAACACGTTTTCCGGCATGGAGGTGCGCGAGAGGACGAAGGCGCCCTGGCCGAAATAATTGAGGAGCAGGCAAGGGAAGACGATCGCCAGCCAAGCCGTCACGATCGGCCGGCGGCCAAAATGGCCGAGGTCGACATAAAGGGCCTCGGCGCCGGTGACGGCCAGGAACACGGCCCCGATCGTGGCGAAGGAGAGGCCGGGATTGGAGACCAGGAAAGCGACGGCGTGGTAGGGATTGATTGCCCAGAGAACGCCGAGATCGTCGGCGATGTGCCGCAGTCCCGATAGGCCGATCGTCAGGAACCACACGAACATGATCGGGCCGAAAACCTTGCCGACGGCGCCCGTGCCGAATCGCTGCACCATGAACAGAAGCAGGAGGATGAAGATCGTTATCGGGACGACATAGGGCTGAAAGGCCGGCGTCACGGTTTCCAAGCCCTCGACCGCCGAAAGCACCGAGATGGCGGGGGTGATCACCGAATCGCCCATGAAGAGCGATGCTCCCACCACGCCGATGCCGAGGATGACCATCGGACGCGTGGCGAAGCTGTTACGGGCAAGCGACATGAGCGAAAGCGTGCCGCCCTCGCCCCGGTTGTCGGCGCGCAGGACGAAGGTGACGTATTTGACCGTGACGACAAGGGTGAGAGCCCAGACGATCAGCGACAGGACGCCCAGGACATCCTCACGGAGCACCGTCCCGTCGGAGCCGGCTACGCGCAGCGCTTCGCGAAACGAGTAAAGAGGGCTCGTGCCGATATCGCCATAGACGACGCCAAGCGCGCCGAGCACAAGGGCGGATACGGAATCGCCCTGTTCCGGTTTCTGGCCTTCATCGACCGCTTCCGGCAGCGTGCTGCCGTTTTGAGATGAATCCATGAAATGCATTCGGCCCCGGTTGGCGCGGGGGCCTCTTTATTCGATGTTGCACTGCAATATCAACCGCAAAGTCACAATTTCGCCAAAAGTGAAATGTGACGGCGCGTCATGGCAGCGGCAGCACAAGGTAGTGTTCCGGCTTATCTGGGACGAAGACGCCCGCCGTTCAAGCCGTCTCACCAGCCGCAGGCCTTGAGGAAGCGCCGCACGGTCGTCTCCATGCCGTATTCGAGCGCGTCGGCCGTCAGCCCGTGGCCGATCGAGACCTCGGCGAGGTTGGGGATGCGGCGCGCCAGGGCCGGCAGATTGGCGACCGTCAGATCGTGACCGGCATTGACGCCGAGTCCTGCCGCATGCGCGAGCGCGGCTGTTTTTTCCAGTTTTTCCAATTCTTTCCCGGCTTTTGCGGGAGCATCGTGGCAACTGCCATAGGGGCCGGTGTAAAGCTCGATCCGGTCGGCGCCGGTGGCCTTCGCGGCTGCGATCTGCTCCTCCGGCGCGTCCGGATCGGAGAATAGCGAGATGCGCGCCCCGGTCCGCTTCAGCCGCGCCACGATGGCCTTCAGCATGTCCCGGTTGGCAACGAAATCCCAGCCATGGTCGGAGGTCGGCTGCTCGGGGTCGTCCGGCACCAGCGTCACCTGCTCGGGCTCGGTCGCCTCGACCAGCGCCAGGAAATCGCCCGTCGGATAACCTTCTATGTTGAATTCCGCGCGCGGGAATTCGTCGTCGATCAGCGCCCTGATTGCCGGCAGGTCGGAAAAGCGCGTATGCCGCTGGTCCGGCCGTGGATGCACGGTCAGGCCATGCGCGCCGGCCCGCAAGGCGATGCGCCCAAGCGCGGTGACGCTCGGCCAAGGCAGGTCGCGCCGGTTCCTGAGCAGTGCGACGGCGTTCAGATTGACGGAGAGCTTGGCAGGCATTCGTTTCTTGTCCGATCCGGGATGGAACGGAGCCTATAATGCCTTTGGCGGAACGGACAGGGACTTTCGATTGTTCCAGTAGGGTCAGAAACGGACCCAAGAGGCAAGCCATGGGCACAATGGAAGCGCCGGTCGCCATTCGCCGGCTCGACACGGATCGGGAGGATGTGTTTGCGTTCGACGTCGTGGGTCATATCAACGCTTCCGACGTCGAGAACATATACGGGCTGCTCGAAGGCGCCTACGCGATCCACGACCAGATCGATATGCTCGTTCGCATCAAGGACTATGACGGCGTCGAGTGGGACGCGGCCCTGAAGGACTTCAACCTTCTTGGAAAGACCCACGCGCTCAAGCATATCAGGCTCTACGCCGTTGTCGGCGGCCCGGCCTGGGTCGGGCCGATGATCGCCGTCTTCAACCCCTTCTTCCGGGTAAAGATGAAACATTTCGACGAGACGGAGGAGGAGGCCGCCTGGAAATGGATCGGCGCCAGGGAAATCCCGATCAAGGTCTGAGCTGTCGCATGCGCAAGGTCATCTGACCACGGTCAGCCGCTCGGCGGCGCGGGTGATGGCCGTATAGAGCCAGCGCTGGCGCGTATCCTTGAAGGCAAAGCTTTCGTCGAAGAGCACGACGTCGTTCCACTGCGAGCCCTGCGCCTTGTGCACGGTGAGCGCGTAGCCGTAGTCGAAATCGTCGTAACGCTTCTTCGTCTGCCAGGGGATTTCCGTCTCCTGGTCCTCGAACGTCGCTTTCAGGAGCTTGATCTTGGCGACGCCGCGGTCGGGATCGTCCTCTTCCGGCGAGACGAGCAGGTTGATACCGGGCTTCACCGTCTCGCGCGACGAGGTCATCACCTTCCACAGCGACCCGTTAAGCAGGCCCTTGGAGGGATCGTTGCGCAGGCAGACCAGCTTGTCGCCGGCCTGCGGATAGGCGGCATTGAAGCCTTTCAGCTCGCGCAGACGCTGGTTGTAGCGTCGCCTTGTGCGGTTGATGCCGACCAGCACCTGATCGGCCGAGAGCACGAGTTCCTGCGTCACGTCCTCCTTGCCGATCACCTGCGCCGTGCCGTAGTCGCCCTTCAGGAACTCTCGGCCCTCGCGCACGTCGAGCGCCAGCCGGATGATCGGATTGTCACGCGCCTGCCGGTGGATTTCGGTCAGAAGCATGTCGGGTTCGTGCTCGGTGAAGAAGCCGCCGCCGGAGATCGGCGGCAACTGCGCCGGATCGCCCAGCACCAGGATAGGCGTGCCGAAACTCATCAGATCGCGGCCGAGCGTCTCGTCCACCATCGAGCATTCGTCGATGATGACGAGCTTCGCCCGCGCGATCGGGCTTTGCCGGTTGAGCGAGAAAGTCGGCGACATGGAAGTCTTGCCGGTGACCTCGTCCTCGACCGCCTGCTCGCCTCGCGGCCGGTAGATCAGCGAATGGATGGTTCGCGCATTGACCGCGCCCCTGGAGCGCAGCACCTGCGCCGCCTTGCCGGTGAAGGCGGCGAACTGCACCTGCCCGTCCACATGCTCGGCGAAATAGCGCGCCAGCGTCGTCTTGCCGGTGCCGGCATAGCCGAAGAGACGGAAGATCTGCGGCCGCCGGTCCTTGAGCCAGCGGCCGACGGCCTTCAGCGCCTCGTCCTGCTGCGGAGAAAATTCCATCGGATGGACAGACCGGATTCGCGCAGAAAGCGCAAGCCCGCGCGGCGGAAACGCCTACTCCGCCGCCGGCCTCAGTTCCCGGGGCTCGGCTTCCTCATCATCGGAGGCACGGTCCTCGATGGCCGCGTTCCCGCCGCCGCCCCTGCGGCCGAACGAGAGCAGCCATTCCGACAGCCATTCCATGTAGAGGTAGATGACCGGCGTGATGAAGAGCGTCAGCGCCTGCGAGACGACCAGCCCGCCGACCACCGCCACGCCGAGCGGCTGGCGGAGTTCCGCGCTGGCGCCGGTGCCGAGCGCGATCGGGATGGTCCCCATCAACGCCGCCAGCGTCGTCATCATGATCGGCCGGAAACGCATCATGCAGGCGTCGTGGATCGCCTTCCGTGGCCGGTTGCCCTCGCGCCTCAGCACCAGCGCCACGTCGATCATCATGATGCCGTTCTTCTTGACGATGCCGATCAGCATGAGGATGCCGATCACGGCGATGACCGACAGGTCCATCCCTGCGAATTTGAGCGCGATGAGCGCGCCGAGCACGGCCGCCGGCAGGCCGGTCAGAATGGTCAGCGGATGGATGAAGCTCTCATAGAGCATGCCGAGCACGATGTAGATGGTCAGGATCGCGCCGGCGATCAGGAAGCCCTGGTTGGCGAGCGAATCCTGGAACGTCTTCGCGGTGCCGGCGAAGGTGGTCGAGACCGTCTTCGGCATGTCGATCTTTTCCTTCAGCGCGTCGATATGCTGCACGCTGTCGCCGAGCGCCACGCCCTTCGGCAGATTGTAGGAGATCGTCACTGCCGGCAGCTGGCCGAGCTGGTTGACGGTGAGCTGCCCCGCCGTGCGCTCGACATGGGCGAAGGCGCCGAGCGGCACCAGGCTGCCGCTCGCCGTGCGCACCTGGATCGCCAGCATCCGTTCCGGCGACCAGTTGATGCGCGGATCGAGTTCCATGATGACCGCATAACTGTCAGCCGACCCGTAGATGGTCGAGACCTGTTCCGTGCCGAAACCGCCATAGAGGCTGGATCGCAGCGTCTCGGTGTCGACGCCGAGGGAGGCCGCCTTGTCGCGATCGACCACGAGCGTCGCCTGGAGCGCGTTGTTCTGGAGGTCAGTGGTGACATCGGTGAACGTGGCGTGATCCTGCTGCATCGCGTCGGCCAGCTTCTCGGCCCATTGATTGGTCTGGTTCTGGTCGAGCGCCTGCACAACGAGCTGGTATTGGCTCTTTGACGAACGGGCGCCGATGCGCAGGTTCTGTACCGGCTGCATGTAGGTGCTGATCCCAGGCACGTTGGCCAGTTGGGACCGCAGCTTGCTCAGCACCGTCTCAAGGTCCGGACGCTTGTCCTTGTCCTTGAGCTCGACGAACATCCTTCCCTGGTTCAGCGCACTGGCGCCGACACTGCCGCCAACCGACCAGGCCACGTGCGCAACATAGGGCGAGTGGGCAAAGACATTGGCGACGTTCTGCTGCAGCTTGACCATCGCGTCATAGGAGATGTCCTGGCGTGCCTCGGTCGTCACGGAAAGCTGTCCGATATCCTCCTCGGGGAAGAAGCCCTTCGGCGAGGTCTGCAGCAGCCAGACCGACATCGCCACCGTGCCGAGGAAGATCAGGAAGACGATTACATGGAATTTCAGACAGAGCGTCAGAAGCCAGTCATAGCTGCGGACGAAGACGTTGTGCTTGACCGGCTTGCCGTCCCCCTTGGCTTTTTCGTGCTTGGGAAGCTTGAGGAGGCGCGAGCACAGCATCGGCGTCAGCGTCAGCGACACGAACATCGAGGCCAGGATCGATACCGTCACCACAACCGCGAATTCATTGAAGATGCGGCCGATCACGCCGCCCATCAGCAGAACCGGAATGAAAACCGCCACCAGCGATATCGAGATCGATATGATCGTGAACCCGATCTCGCCTGAACCCTTGAGAGCCGCCTCGAAGGCTGACAGCCCATCCTCCTCCATGTGGCGGAAGATATTCTCCAGCATGACGATGGCGTCGTCGACGACGAGGCCGACCGCGAGCGTCAGGCCCATCAGCGAGATGTTGTCGATCGAGAAATGGAAAAGATACATGGCGCCGAGCGTGGCGATCAGCGAGATCGGCACGGCCACGGCCGGGATGACGGTGGCGGTGACGCGACGCAGGAAGACGAAGATGACCAGCACGACGAGCGCGATGGTGAGCATCAGCGTGAACTGCACATCGTCGACGGCATGGCGGATGGAGGTCGAACGGTCGTTGAGGAGCTTGATGCTGGCGGCCGCCGGCATCTGGTCCTCGAAGGAAGGCAGCATCGCCTTGACCTTGTCCACGACTGCGACCGTGTTGGCGTCAGGCTGACGCTGGACGGCGAGCAGAACCGACCGGGTACCGTCATACCAGCTGCCGGTCGTGGCGGTCTCGACCGAATCAATGACCCGCGTCACTTCGCCAAGCCTCACCGGACGCCCGTTCCTGGTGGCGATGATCAGGTTGGAGAAGCCGGCGGCGTCCTTGAGCTGCGTATTCGACGTGATGGTGAGCTGCTGGCGGTCGTTGGAAAGCGTTCCGAGCGGCGTGTTGCTGTTGGCCGAGGCGATCGCCGTCTGCAGCTGATCGATGGAGATGCCGCGCGCGGCAAGCGCGGTCGGATCGATCTGGATACGGACGGCATATTTCTGCTGGCCGAAGATCAGCACCTGTGCCACCCCGTCGATCGTGGAGAGCGACGGCGAGATCACGTTTTCCGCAAAGGCATCGAGGTCCGTCATCGGAATGGTGTCGCTGACCAGCGACAGGATGAGGATCGGAGCGTCGGCGGGGTTAACCTTCCGATAGCTCGGCGGATCGGTCATTTCGGGCGGCAGGAGCCGCAAGGTGCGCGCGATAGCCGACTGCACGTCGGCGGCCGCCGCGTCGATGTCGCGGTCGAGATCGAACTGGATCGCGATCGAGGTCGAGCCCAGCGAATTGGTGGTGGAGATCGAATCGATGCCCGCGATGGTTGAGAACTGCTTGATCAGCGGCGTCGCCACCGAAGTCGCCATCGTCTGCGGCGAGGCGCCCGGCAGACTGGCCGAAACATTGATGACCGGGAATTCGGCCTGCGGCAACGCGGCGACGGGCAGGAACTTGTAAGCGAAGATGCCACCCAGAATGAGCGCGAACGACATCAGCAGGGTGGCAACGGGCCTTCGGATGCAGAATTCGGAGATCATCGAGCGCCAAAGTCCCCGGCTAAATTGTCCGCGACCTTGCGCGAAGTCCCGGCGGTCTTCGCCGTCTCGTCACGCACCAGCGTCCCCTGCTTCAGCCGGGTCTGGCCGTCGGTCACCACGCGCTCGCCGCTCTTCACGCCCTTGCTTACCGCGCTGTTATCGCCGTGCACCAACGCTATTTCGACCGGCCGTTCCTCCACCTTGCTGTTCGGTCCGACGACATAGACGAAGGAACCTTTCTGGCCGGGCTGCACCGCGACGGTCGGGATAGAGACCATCTTCGGCATGACGCCGGCATCTAGCACCACGTCGACGAACTGGCCGGGCCACAATGTCAGGTCCTGGTTGGGCATGCTCGCCTTGACCTGCACCGTCCCCGAAGCCTGGTCGACGGTGGAATCGACGAATTCGAGCTGGCCGGTCGCCAACGGCGTCTTGTCGCCGTCGCGATAAAGCCGGACCGGCGCCGGCGTGGCGGAGGCAAGCGCCTTTCTGAGCAGCGGCAGGTCGCTTTCCGGAAGGTTGAAGGTCACCTCCAGCGGGTCCATCTGGGTAATCGTCACCAGGGGCGAGGAATTTCCGTTGCCGTTGCCGGTGCTGACTAGATTGCCCTTGGTGATCTTGATGGCGCCGAGCCGCCCCGTGATCGGCGCCTTGATGGTGGCGTAGCTCAGTTGCACCTTGTCCGCGTCGATCGTGGCCTCGTCCGCATTGACCGTGGCGGCGGCCGCCTTCGCCGCCGCGTCGGCCTGGTCGAAGGTCTGCTTGGTGCCGGCCTGACGTGCCATCAGGTCACGCGCCCGCGTCAGGTCTGCCTGGGCGCTGACGAGCAGCGCCTGGTCCTTGACGAGCGTCGCCTGATCCTTCGCGAGCTGGGCCTTGAGCGCCCGGTCATCGAGCGTGAAGAGCAGGTCGCCGGCCTTGACCATCTGGCCGTCCTTCACATGGACATCCACCACCTGGCTGGAGATGCGCGCGCTGACGTCGACCACGGCGGGCGAGGAAACGAAGCCGATCGCATAACGGCGAATGGGAAAGTCGGCCGTGGTCGCCACCGCCGTCACCACGGCGACCCCACGCGGCTGGCTCGGGGCCGGCTTCGCGTCGGCTTCCGGTCCGCCGATCTTGGCCACTACGGACGACCAGCCGGAACCCAGCGCCTGCCTCAGCGGCGCTATCTTCTGGGGCGCGAAATACCAGAGCGCGCCCGCGGCGCACAGGACGATAAGGACAATTATTGCTGCGGCGCGGCGCATAACCAAGAACTTTCATGGACCTCCGGTCATCCCGGAGGCGAGCGTCAATTTATCCAGGCGAGACACGCACGACGCATCCCTTCCGCGGCGCGCCTTTCCCCAAGATAGACAAATTTTCCGTCCGAAAAGTGAAAAATGCATCCATTACAGAGATTTAATACGGCTGCGAAGGCCGAGGCGCATGGCGGCTGCCGTTCGATTCCCGTTCCCCGGCAAGCGCGGCGGCCACGACGCCTCTCGTGCAAACGGCGAGCCTCGTCCCTTTATATAAGCTTTTGCCGTTATCTTTCCATAACTTGCCTCATCCTCTTCACTCGACATCGGATGAGGGCATCGGCCATCGCCATTTCCAATCCCTCGGTTGAAAAAGGAGGGGAAAGCGATATGGTTGGCCAAGGATGCGCCGTCCCGGCGACAAATTACCGGCAAGCCGCGCGAGGGTACCTCCATCGTGGCAATCGGAGGTGGAATGTCCGCATTTGCTTATATTGAAGCCGACAGCCTAACGCGAAAGCTGATCGACCACGCCGTTTCGAGCATCGGCGCCGCCGATCGCTTCTCCCTGCCCTTCCCGCACATATTCTTCCGCGATTTCTTCCCGGCGGATTTTTATGCCGAGATGCTGAAATCGATCCCGACGGAAGGCTTCGACCAGCTGAACAGGGAAGGCACGCGCAAGGCGGTCCGCCTCTACGGCGACAACATCGACAGGGTCGACCCGGAGTTGCGCGATCTCTGGCGGTCGGTGTCAGCCATGCTGACCTCGCGGGAAGTCGAGGACGCGATCCGCCGGCAGTTGCACGAAGGCCTGGAGATCCGCGCAAAGGGCGACAAGGTCGCCGACGCGGAAGCGTTGAAGCTGGTCGCCCAGCCGGTGCTCTACCGGGACACCGACGGCTACCAGATCAAGCCGCATCCCGACGGCAGCAAGAAGGTCGTGACCATGCAGCTCTACTGCCCGGCCGACGAAAGCCAGCGCGATCTCGGAACGACGCTTTACAGGGCGTCGCTCAAAGGATTGATCAATGTCGGCTCCTACGGGCTGGAGCCGGTGAAGACGCTGCCGTTCCTGCCGAATGTCGGCTATGCCTTCGTCGTCTTGAAGGCCTATCACTCGCTCCTGAAGATGAGCTGGCATGGACGGCCGAAGGTCCATACGACCAGCGAGCATCCGCGCATCACGCTGCTCAATACCTTCTATGTGAAGGAAGGCGTGGGGTTCTGACCGGCTGGCGGATCGCCGCCGTACGCACCGTCCGCCTGCCGAAGGATAAGCCGGGCGGCCGGACGGCGCGCTACATCCGCGCCGCGCCGCGATTCATGGAGGCGACGCCGGTGCGGCAGACCTCGACCAGCCCGAGCGGCTTCATGATGGATATGAACTGCTCGATCTTGGATACTCGGCCAGTGATCTCGAAGATGAAGTGCTCGGTGTTGGCGTCGATCACCTGGGCGCGGAAGGCGTCCGCGAGGCGAAGCGCCTCGACCCGGCTGTCGCCGGTGCCGGCGACCTTGACCATGGCAAGCTCGCGCTCCAGTGGACGCTCCTGCCCGCGCTCCCTCGCGACCACCGTGAGATCGACCACGCGATGGACGGGCACGATGCGCTCGAGCTGGTGCTTGATCTGCTCCAGCACATGGGGGGTCCCGCGCGTGACGATGGTGATGCGCGAGAGGTGCGCCTCATGCTCGGTCTCCGAGACGGTCAGGCTGTCGATGTTATAGCCGCGCCCGGAGAACAGCCCGATGACGCGGGCAAGCACGCCCGGCTCGTTGTCGACCAGCACGGAAAGGGTATGCGTCTCGGGCTGCTCCGTTTCCCGCGTGATGAAATAGGCGGAGCCGGTGGGTTGAAGGTGGGCGTTCATTCAGTTTTTCCTTTCGAGGGCGCGAACGCCGTTCCTCACACCAGTTCCCTGCCCTTGGCGTCGATGGCGTTGGCCACCGCCTCGTCGGTGGCTTCGTCGGGCAGGAGCATCTCGTTGTGCGCCTTGCCGGAGGGGATCATCGGGAAGCAGTTGGCGAGCGCGGCGACCCGGCAGTCGAACAGCACCGGCTTCTTCACCGAGATCATCTCGGCAATGGCGTCGTCCAGTTCGTCCGGCTTGTCGCATCGTATGCCGTGGCCGCCATAGGCCTCCGCCAGCTTGACGAAGTCCGGCATCGCCTCGGTATAGGAATGCGAGAGCCGGTTGCCGTGCAGCAATTGCTGCCACTGGCGCACCATGCCCATGTACTGGTTGTTGAGGATGAATATCTTGATCGGCGCCTCGTGCTGGACCGCGCTCGACATCTCCTGGATCGTCATCTGAACGGAGGCGTCGCCGGCGATATCGATGACCAGCGCGTCGGGATGCGCGATCTGCACGCCGAGCGCGGCCGGCAGGCCGTAACCCATCGTGCCGAGACCACCCGATGTCATCCAGCGGTTCGGCTTCTCGAAGCCGTAGAACTGCGCCGCCCACATCTGGTGCTGGCCGACCTCGGTCGTGATGAACGTATCCCTGTTCCTGGTCGCCTCGTAGAGCCGCTGGATGGCGAATTGCGGCATGATGACATCGCTGTTCGGCGAATAGGCGAAGCTGTCGCGCGCGCGCCAGCGAGCGATCTGCTCCCACCACGGATAGAGCGCCTTCTTGTCCGCCTTGGCAGTGGCCCGCCATAGCCGGACCATGTCCTCCAGCACGCGGCCGACATCGCCGATGATCGGCACGTCGACATGGACGTTCTTGTTGATCGAGGATGGGTCGATGTCGATGTGGATCTTGCGCGAGTTCGGCGAAAAGGCGTCGATCCGGCCGGTGATGCGGTCGTCGAAGCGCGCGCCGATGCACAGCATCACGTCGCAATCGTGCATGGCCATGTTGGCCTCGTAGGAACCGTGCATGCCGAGCATGCCGAGCCAGTTCTTTCCCGAGGCCGGATAGGCGCCAAGCCCCATCAGCGTCGAGGTGATCGGGAACCCGGTGAGATCGACCAGCTCGCGCAAGAGATGGCTCGCCTCCGCACCGGAATTGACGACCCCACCGCCCGAATAGATGACCGGCCGCTTCGCCTGCGCCATCAGTTCCACAGCAGCCTTGATCGCCTCCATATCGCCGTCGAGCTTCGGATGATAGGAAACGCGCGGCGCCGTCTGCGGCGGCGTATAGATGCCCCTGGCGAACTGCACGTCCTTCGGCACGTCGACGACGACCGGACCCGGACGGCCCGTCGTGGCGACCACGAAAGCCTCGTGCAGGACGCCCGCGAGTTCGTTGACATCCTTCACCAGCCAATTGTGCTTGGTGCAGGGACGCGTGATGCCGACCGTATCGCATTCCTGGAACGCGTCGGAGCCGATCAGCGCGGTCGGCACCTGGCCGGTGATGCAGACGATCGGAATGGAATCCATCAGGGCGTCCTGCAGCGGCGTGACGGCATTGGTGGCGCCGGGCCCGGAGGTGACCAGCATGACCCCCGCCTTGCCGGTCGAGCGGGCGTAGCCCTCGGCCGCATGGCCGGCGCCCTGTTCGTGCCGCACCAGGATGTGCCGGACGTCGTCCTGCTGGAAAAGCTCGTCATAGATCGGCAGGACCGCCCCGCCCGGATAGCCGAAGAGATGCTTGACGCCGTTGTCGCGCAGCGCCTGCACCACCATTTCGGCGCCCGTCATCTCGCGCCGGCCGGTTTCGGTATGGTCTTTGTTCATCGGATCGGTCCCGTATTTTCCGTGAGTTTCTCACGGCTTTTCTGCGTTTAGTCATGTTGCGGGCAATAAAAAAGGCCCCCGAGGGAGCCTGTGTCTGCGCATGAGTGGCTGTCGCCCGGCGGTCACACCGCCTTGCCCATGCGCCTGCGTACGAGAATGAGGGTCGTTTTCATCGGCGCGAACCATAAGGGCGGGCGCCCGGCGATGTCAACGGCCTTTCTTGCGCCGCCGCCCGCGGCGTATCTCGGCGATGCGCTCCGTGTCCTCCACCTGCAGGTATCGGCCCCGCTCCAGGATCTCCAGCGTGTATTCCTCGTAAGTGAGGCCGAGCCTCTCCGCCCTCTCCTGCCGCATGAGCATGATCGCGGGCCCGCCGCGCGTGAACGCCTCCTTCCGGGCCGCACGCCACGCCAGGAAGACGAAGGCGTCGCCGTCGCCCCAGGGCGGCCCTTCGTAGTCCTCGATCGGCGGGCCGCCATTGTCGCCGATGCGCACCTTTCTCATTGCCGCATCACGACGACGAGATAGACCGCGTCGCCCGGCCCCGGCGCATGATAGGTGCAGTCCGCCGGCGCACCGAGCTTCAGGCAGTCGCCCGGAAAGAGGCGGTGCGTCGTTTCTCCCTCGATGAAGTCGAGCCGCCCTTCGATCAGCCAAATGTAATGGCGGACGAAGGTATAGGACGAAACGGGGAACGCCACAGACTTGCCCGCCGGCAGCGTGACGTGGACGAGGTCGGTCGGCACGTCCGATTGCGGCGAGACGTGACGGCGTATATAGCCCGTATCCGGGTCCCGCCATGTCGGCTGGTCCGCCGCGCGCAGCAACTGGCCGCCGTCCTGCTCGGCACGGGCGATGAGGCCGGAAAGCGTCAGCCCGAAAGCCGAGGCGATGCGCACGAGCGTTCCGGCGGTCGGGCTCGCCGCAGCACGCTCCACATTGCTCAGCATCGCCTTGGAGAGGCCGGAACGTCCCGCCAGTTCGGCGAGCGACCAACCGCGCGCCTCGCGCTCCTTCCTTATCCTGTGGGCGAGTGCCGCGCCCGATTCGTCAATTAAGCTGGACATAAGTCCACTATAACGAACGACACGCGGATGAAAAGATTAGAAATACGGCTCGCGACTTAACCGCCGTTCAACCATCCTGCCGCACCTCCCCTTAACTCGCATCGGCTATTGTCTGCCGTCTAAACCATGATCGAGGGGCAAGGGGCATGTTCGTGGAACAGAAGATCGTCGACGGCGAATCCACCAGCCAGGAGAGGCGCAATCCCCTACAGAACGACAAGCGTATTCTCGGGCGCGTGATCCAGTGCGACGGCTCCCGCGCGATGCTCGCGGCCTATGCCGATACCGAGGACGGCACCATCACCGCGCTATGGACGGTCGGCAAGCTCATCTCCATCAACCTCGGGGAAGTGCGCACCGTCGGCCTGGTCTACGCCATCGACAAGTCCGACCGCGCATGGAGCGAGGAGGGGCTGAACCAGATCGAAGTCGAGGTCGAACTGATCGGCGAGGTCCGCGACGATCCGGAGACGGGGAAGGCTAAATTCGACCGCGGCGTAACCGTCTATCCGCATATCGGCGCGATGGCGCACAGCATCCGCTCGCAGGACCTTCATGCGGTCTATGACGTCTCCGGCCGGGATTCGGTGACCATCGGCAACCTTTCCCAGGACGAGACCATCCAGGCCCGCATTTCCATAAACTCGACGCTCGACCGGCACTTCGCCGTGGTTGGCACCACGGGCGTCGGCAAGTCGACGGCGGTCTCGCTTCTGCTGCACAAGGTGATCGATATCCGGCCGGACCTGCGCGTCATCATCATGGATCCACATAACGAATTCGCCCAGTGCTTCGGCGACAGGTCGATCCGGATCGACAGTTCGACGCTCGATCTGCCCTTCTGGCTGTTCCGCCTCGAGGAACTGGTCGAGGTGCTCTTCCGCGGGCGCGAGCCGGTGCCGGAGGAAGTGGATCTCCTGCGAGACATCATCCCGGTGGCGAAGCTCAACTACCGCAATGGCGGCGCCCATGTATCCGTGCGCCGGGGCGGCGATTCCTCCATCACGTCCGACACGCCCGTGCCCTATCGCATCACCGACCTTCTGAGACTGGTCGACGAACGCATGGGCCTTCTGGACAGCAAGCAGGAGCGCCCCTTCTACCGGGCGCTGCGGACGCGGCTGGAAGCAGCGATCAACGATCCGCGCTACCGCTTCATGTTCAATTCGCATCTGATCGAGGACACGATCCACACCACGATCGGGCGCATCTTCCGCGTCCCGCTGGAGGGTCGGCCGGTGACCTGTTTCGAAATGGCCGGAATGCCGTCGGAAGTGGTCAACGCCGTCTGCTCCGTGCTGGCGCGGCTCGCCTTCGATCTAACACTATGGAGCGCCGGCAAGCTGAAGCTCCTCGTCCTCTGCGAGGAAGCGCACCGCTACATGCCCGCCGACCCCAATCTCGGCTTCGCGCCGACGCGGCACGCCCTGTCGCGCATCGCCAAGGAAGGCCGCAAATACGGCTGCTATCTCGGCATCGTGACGCAGCGGCCCGGCGAGCTCGACCCGACCATCCTTTCGCAATGCTCGACCGTGTTCGCCATGCGGCTCGCCAACGAGCACGACCAGGAGATCATCCGGTCCGCCATCGCCGATTCATCGCAATCGGCGCTCTCCTTCCTCTCCTCCATGGGACAGCGCGAGGCGATCGCCTTCGGCGAAGGCGTGGCAACGACCATGCGCATGAAGTTCGAGCGCCTCGATGCCGCCCTGATCCCCGGCACGTACAAGGAGGAGCCGGTCCCCGAAGAGGCTTCCCCGGATGACGCGGTCGATCTCGCGATGATCGTCAAGAAGCTGCGCAATGTCACCGAACAGCGGCAGGCGACGACCGTGAACGGCGAACTCGCTCCGCAGCAGGCCCAGGCCGGCGATCCGGGATACAGGAAGTCGCCTATCTCGGTTCCGGACGAACCGTCGGACTTCAACTACGGTCCGCGGCCCGGCGAGGCCGTCTGGCGCCGCCCCAACCGGTCGTAGCGACCTGACCGGGACAACCTTTTGAGGTTTCAAATCTAAGCGCAAACCCGGTTGCGGCCGAGGCGCTTGGCCTCGTAGAGCATCTTGTCGGCGCGCCGGTAGAAATCGTCGGCGGATTCCCGTCCGTTCCACACCGCGATGCCGACGCTGGAGGTGACCTTCAGCCGGACATTTCCGCTCACCACGGCGAGATTTGAGATCGCCTTGCGGATGCGCTCGGCGAACTTCATCAACTGCACCTCGGTCATGTTCGGCGCGACCACCGCGAATTCCTCCCCGCCGAGCCGGGCGACGACGTCGTGGTAGCGGGTCATGTCCTTCAGGCAGGAAGCCACCTCGCGCAGCACCTTGTCGCCGACATCGTGGCCGTGATTGTCGTTCACCTGCTTGAAATGATCGAGGTCGAGGATCATCAGGCCCACCGGCTTGCCGATGCGGCGGAACTCCTGCAGGTATTCGCGCAGCGCGTCGTCGAAATAGCGCCGGTTCTGCGTGCCTGTGAGACCGTCGGTCAGCGCAGCATGCTCAAGCGTCTCGGAGCGCGCGCTGAGAGATTCCGTCATGGCGCGAAGCTTGCCCTCTTCCCTGACCTGGATGCGGATCAGCGGGTAGATGAAGAACATGCCGAAGAAGAGCGCGGTCGAGAGAAGAACACCGGTGGCGAAGAGAAGCTTGCTGAGATAGGCGATGCGGGCGAGGCTTTCGACGGCATAGAAAGAATCCGAGCCCGCCCTGAGCACGCTGTAGGCATGCAGGATCAGTCCCCCGGCCACAAGCACGAGGGCGACGAACACGAAGAATGCCGTCTCCGACTTATGGAAGCGCATTTCCTTCCCACGCCGATACCTGATTGCTTATGGCACGGACCGCCTTACGCAAGGTTAATTACCACAACCACCGGATGAGCATGGCCGGGCCGAAGGCGCGGCCGGCGTGTGCGTCACCTGCCGCGCCGGCGCCATTCAGGGCCCATCTGGTGGCGGAACCATGTCGCCTGCCGCTTGGCGTATTGCCGCGTCGCCGCCTTGGCGCGTTCGATCGCCTCTTCCATGCCGATCCTACCACCGAGCGCCGCGGCGATTTCGCGCACGCCGATCGCCTTCATGGCGGGGAGCGACGGATCGAGGTCCAGCGCAAGCAGTGCCTCGACCTCCCTTCCCGCGCCCTCTTCGATCATGCGGTCGAAGCGGCGCTCTATGCGCTCGACGAGAAGCTTTCTGTCAGGTTCGAGGAGGATCATCTCGGCTCCGGCGGGATCGACCAGAGCCTCGGGCGCTTCGCTGCGCCAGGCAAGGATGGACCGTCCGGAGGCTTCCAGCACCTCGAGCGCACGCACGATGCGCTGGCCGTCGGCCGGCTCCAGTTTCAGCGCGGCTTCCGGGTCGCGCTTCCGTAGCAGGCCGTGGAGCTCCCGCGGCCCCTGCTCCGCCAGCGTCCGGCGCCAGCGTTCCGAAATTTCGGTCGGAACGGCCGGCATGGGCGAAAGGCCGCCGAGCAGGGCGCGGAAATAAAGACCTGTGCCGCCGACGAAGATCGGGATGCGATCCCCGAACGTCCCTGTTTCCGCCAGGCGGCGCACGTCGCGCAGCCATCGCCCGGTCGAATAGTTCTCGTTCGGAGCAACGTGTCCGTAGAGGTGATGCGGAGCTATCCGCGTTTCGGCTTCGCCGGGACGGGCGGTCAGAAGGCGCAGCACCGAATAGACCTGCATGGAATCGGCGTTGACGATCATGCCGTCCAGCCGTCTCGCCATGTCCAGCGCCAGCGCGGACTTGCCGCTCGCGGTCGGCCCGGCTATCAGGATCGCCTTTCCGATCAACGCGCAGTCTCCATGTCCCTCGTCGTAACGCTCATTTCCAGGCCGGGCCTGCTGACGCCGGCGATCGGCACTATGGCCAAGGAGGTCGTCGGCGCAAGCGCGATCGGCTGGCTCGCGGAGAAGACTGCGTGCGAATTCGCCCCGGTAGAGGGCATTGAAGCCAAAGAGGCCGAAATCCGGCTGCGCGAGGCGCTTGCCGCCCATCCGGTCGACGTCGTCGTGCAGCCTGCCGAAGACCGGCGCAAGAAGATCCTGATCGCCGACATGGATTCCACCATGATCGACCAGGAATGCATCGACGAGCTTGCCGATGAGATCGGCATGAAGGAGCATATCTCGGCCATCACCCGGCGCGCCATGAACGGCGAGATCGCCTTCGAGCCGGCGCTGCGCGAGCGTGTCCTTCTCCTCAAAGGCCTGCCGGTTTCGGTGATCTCGCATATCCTCGACAAGCGCATCACGCTTGCGGCCGGCGGCTGGGAGCTGATCGCCACGATGAAGAAGAACGGCGCGTACACGGCGCTGGTCTCCGGCGGCTTCACCAGCTTCACAGGGCCGGTCGCGGCTCGGCTCGGCTTCGACGAGAACATCGCCAACCGGCTGCTGGAGGAGGATGGCAGGCTTGCCGGCAAGGTCGCCGAGCCCATCCTGGGACGTCAGGCGAAGGCCGAAGCGCTCGTCGCGACAGCCGCGCGGCTCAGCCTGACGCCGGGCGACGCCATGGCGGTCGGCGACGGCGCCAACGATCTCGACATGATCCGGCTAGCCGGTTCGGGGGTGGCGCTGCACGCCAAGCCCTCGGTCGCGGCGGAAGCCCGTATCCGCATCGACCACGGCGATCTCACCGCGCTGCTCTACATCCAGGGCTACCGGCAGTCGGAATTCGTCCGGTGAAGCCGATCCGGACGGCACGGCTCTTCCTGCGCAACTGGGAAGAGCGTGATCGCGATCTTTTCCATCGCATCAATTCCGATCCGGTGGTGATGGAGTTCTTTCCCTTCCGCCGCAACCGCGCCGAAGCCGACGCGAAGATGGACGAGCTGCGCGATGCCATAGATCGCAACGGCTTCGGATTCGCGGCCATCGAACTCCGGGCGACGGGGGAGTGCGCCGGCTTCGCGGGGCTGAGTCGGCCGAACGATCTGCCGATCTTTCCTCCGGACACGGTCGAAATCGGCTGGCGGCTCGCGCCGGAATTCTGGGGCAAGGGTTACGCCACGGAGGCCGCGCAAGCCTGGCTTGCCTTCGGCTTCGAGGCGCTTGGCCTCGCCGAGATCGTCTCCTTCGCGGTCGCCTCCAATCGCCGCTCCACCGCCGTCATGGAGCGCATCGGCATGAAGCGCGACGCATCGGTCGACTTCGACCATCCGGTGATCGGCGACGCCTACGCGCATTTGCGCCGCCATGTCGTCTATCGCCTGCCTCGCGAGGACTGGCGGGCGGAGTCGGACGCGCGGCAGCGATAAGCTCCCTCCCCGCCAGGCCGAGGTCTGCTAGCCGTCTATCCTAACCGTGACGAACCGCAGATCGCCGTTCTTGCCGGCGAGCATCAGGAGCGCGGCCTTCCTTCCCTGGCCCTTCAGCGCCGCGATGCGGTCCGACACGTCCTTCGGCTTGGAGACTGTCTGCTGGGTGATCTCGGTGATGACGTCGCCGGCGGCGATGCCCTTCTCGGCGGCGGCCGAGTTGGCTTCGACGTCGGTGACCACGACACCTCCCGAGACGCTCTCGGGTATCTTGAACTTCTCGCGCAGCGCGTCGTCGAGCGTGCCGAGCGACATGCCGAGCACGACGCTGGAAAGCGGCTGCTTTTCCTTCTTGTCGGGCGCGGTGTCCTTGGGCTTGTTCTGCTCTGCGCTGGCCAGCTTGTCGCCGTCCTCGAGCCTCCCGAGCTTGATCCGCACCGTCTGTTCCTTGCCCTTGCGGATAAGGACCACGTCGACATCCTTGCCGACCGGGCTCTCGGCCACGATGCGCGGCAATTCATGCATATCCTTGACGTCGCGGCCGTCGAACTTGACGATCACATCGCCCGGCTGGATCTCGTCATGCTCCACCGGACCGCCCTTGATCACGCCGGCGACCAGGGCGCCCCGGGCGGAGGGCATGCCCAGGCTTTCGGCGACCTCGTCGGTGACCTGCTGGATGCGCACGCCGAGCCAGCCGCGCCGCGTCTCGCCATATTTGCCGAGCTGGTCCACCACCATCGAGGCGAGGCGCGAGGGAATGGAGAAGCCGATGCCGATCGAACCGCCGGAAGGCGAGATGATCGCCGTGTTGATGCCGATCACCTCGCCTTCCATGTTGAAGAGCGGCCCGCCGGAATTGCCGCGGTTGATCGCGGCATCCGTCTGGAGGTAGTCGTCATAAGGGCCGGAATTGATGTCGCGGTCGCGCGCCGAGACGATGCCGAGCGTCACCGAGCCGCCGAGGCCGAACGGGTTGCCGATCGCCATCACCCAGTCGCCTATGCGCATCTTGTCGGAATCGCCGAACCTGACGGCCTTGAGCTTGTGTTTCGACGGGTCCACCTTGAGGAGCGCGATGTCCGTCTTCGTATCGGTGCCGACCAGCGTCGCCTTGAGCTTGGCGCCGTCGGAAAAATTCACCTCGATATCGTCGGCGTCGGCGATCACATGGTTGTTCGTGACCACCAGTCCCTTCGCCGCATCGACGATGAAGCCGGAACCGAGCGACTGCACCTTGCGCGGGCTGTCGTCGTTGTCCCCGTTGCGATCGTTGAAGAAGTCGTGGAAATAATCCTCGAAGGGCGAACCTTCCGGCAGCTTCGGGATCGGCACGGCGTCGGGCGATTCATCGCCCTTGACGGTCTGGGAGGTCGAGATGTTGACCACCGCGTCGAGCAGGCCCGACGCAAGATCCGCCACCGAGGTCGGCCCGCCGCCCGGTAATCTCGACGGCTCGACATGCGCCGGCCCGGCCGACATGCCGACCGCGAGCACCGCGACGGCGGCCATCGCCGTCATGCGCGAGACACGCGTGAAACCGGTCCATGCCATGCGCAACCTCTCCTGCTTTCGCCACGCGACTGGTCTGGGAGCCGCTTCCCCATTGTCGCATGAATTAAGGCGCGTTTGCGACTTTGCGACGGGCGGATCGTAAATCCTGCGTTACCTGCGCACCAGCCAGACCACGCCGACGCCGGCGGCTACGGAGACGAGGCCGGCGACGCGCAGCGTCGGCTCCGGCAACATCTTCACCTGCTCCGCTAGCTTCTTGGCGAAATTCGGCAACAGCCCGTAGAGGAGGCCCTCCAGCACGAGAACAAGCCCGACCGCATCGAGAAAGTCATGCAATGCCGCCCCTCCCGGCTATTGGTTGGGGGCCGGGCCGTGAGCGGGACCGGGCTGCGCGGGCGCGCCGGCCGCACCTGTTCCTGCCGGCGGGATGGCGTTGCTCCCAGCCGCATTCGAGGCAGCGAGCAGCCCCGAAGCATCGTTGAAATATTTGAAGAACTCCGAATCGGGCGACAGGACCATCGTGGTGCTCTGTCCGGTCAGGCCCGTCTCATAGGCCTTCATGCTGCGGTAGAACTGGAAGAAATCCGGATCCTTCTGATAGGCCTCGGCGAAGATCCTGTTGCGCTCGGCATCACCCTCGCCGCGCAAAATGTCGGCGTCGCGCTGCGCCTCGGCGACCGTGACGGTGGCCTCGCGGTCGGCCTCGGCCTTGATGCGGATCGAGGCCTGCGTACCGCGGGCGCGTATCTGCGCCGCTTCGGCGAGACGTTCTGCCTTCATCCGCTCGAAGGTCTGCGCGGAGACCTCCTGCAGCAGGTCGGTCCGCAGGATGCGCACGTCGACCACCTGCACGCCGAGCACGTCGGCCTGAGGGCGCAACTGGTCGCGCACCTCGAGCATCATCTGAAGACGTTCCTCGGAAAGCGCGTCCTCGAAGGAGCGCTGGCCATAGACGCTCCTGAGCGAGGCGTCGAGCCGGGTGCGCAGATTGGCTTCCAGGAGGTTCAGATTGCCCGACACGTTCTGGCGGAACTTGCGCGGATCGGTGATGCGGAAAGCGACGAACGCATCGACGACATAGCGCCGGCCGTCATCCACCTGGACGCGGAGATTGTCGATATCGAGCCTGAGGATGCGGCTGTCGACGAACTGCACCGTATCGATGAACCGGGTCGGGATCTTGAAATAGAGTCCGGGTTTCGACTCCACGCGCGTGATCTGGCCGAACCGCATCACGATCGCCTGCTGGGTCGGCGTGACGATGAAGACGGAGGAATAGACGAGAAGGAGGATGACGACGAGGACGCCGACGACAAACGGTAAACGGCTCATTTCGACGTCCCCTGCCCGTTGGCCGTGGAGGAGGAGGAGAATTTCGGCAACGGCTTCCTCATCAGTTCGTCGAGCGGCAGGTAGGGCATGACCCCTTGCCCGTTCTTCTCGTCGAGGATGATCTTGTTGGCGCCGCCGAGCACCTTTTCCATGGTTTCGAGATAGAGGCGCTTGCGCGTCACGTCCTCGGCCTTCTTGTATTCGTTGTAGACCGACACGAACCGCGCCGCCTCGCCCTGCGCCTGGGCGATCATGCTCTGCTTGTAACCTTGCGCTTCCTCGCGGAGACGAGATGCCTCGCCGCGCGCGTCGCCGAGCTTCTTGTTGGCATAGGCGTCGGCCTCGCGCTGGAAGCGGTCCTGGTCCTGCTGGGCACGCTGCACCTCCTCGAACGCGTCGGCGACCTCGGCGGGCGGGTCTGCCTTTTCGAGCTGGACGCCGACGATGGAGATGCCGGCATTGTAGGCATCGAGCGTGGTCTGGGTGACCTTCTGGACGGCCTCCTCCAGCTTCTGCCGGCCTCCGGTCCGGACCTCTTCGTCCGGCGTGCGGCCGACGAATTCGCGCATGGCGCTTTCGGCGACGCTGCGCACCATCTGCTCGGGATCGTCGATGTTGAACAGGAACTTCTTGGGATCGGTCACGCGCCAGATCACGGTGAAATCGACATCGATGATGTTCTGGTCACCGGAAAGCATCTGGCTCTCGTCGCCGGCGGAGTTGGAGAAGCTGCCGATCGCCTCGCGGATCTGCTGCGTCTGGACGATCTGCACCTGCTCGGCCGGCCACCACATGAAATGCAGGCCGGGCTCTTCGACGCTCGCCTTCGGCTTGCCGAGGAAGAGTTCCTGCCCGAGTTCGTCCGGCTGCACCGTGTAGATCGACTTGAAGGCCCAGAAGACCACCAGCACGGCGATGATGAGGACGCCGATCGCGAACCCGCCTCCGCCGCCCGGGAAGAAACGCTTCAGCCGGTCCTGGCCGCGGCGCAGGATCGCTTCAAGGTCGGGCGGGGTACCCTG
Organism: Rhizobiales bacterium 65-79; assembly: GCA_001896885.1. Classification (GTDB taxonomy): domain Bacteria; phylum Pseudomonadota; class Alphaproteobacteria; order Rhizobiales; family Rhizobiaceae; genus Mesorhizobium_L. Next base: position 236,590 of record MKRJ01000014.1, read on the forward strand.
CGGACCACCGCCGCCGGAGCCGCGCGGGCCCTGGCCCCACGGGCCACCGCCATTGCCTCCTCCCCACGGGCCGCCGCCGCCGCTCTGATTGCTCCAGGGCATGAACTCCCTCTCGGTCCCGATGCCTCCACCGGATGGGCGGGCGGCGTTGCGTTCGTGCTCTTATAGGGATGCGGCCGGACCCTTTCAACGCGCCGGAAGCGCGCAATGTTGCATATGGTAAGGATTTGTGGTCGCGGGCACGGCTGCCGTCATGCGGCGCTTCGCCGCTCATAGACGGCGTGGCGCGTCGGATAGAAGCGGCCTCATAAGAGGGAGAGTTGCTCTTCCTCGACAGTATGCGTTTCGGCGGACTCTATCATTTCCGCATATCTGTCCAGAAACGCAGCAATGTGAGGGTCAGCTTTCATTAGCCGATCAGTAGTTTCATATCTGTGCTGAGGCCTTAGTCGTACCAATGTCGTTATACGGAACGGGTGATCATCAATCTCGGATTTCGAAAATTCGCGCTCTTTATAATACCGCCATTTATCTCTAGGAAATTCCCAGTCAAACTTTGCGTCCCCATTTACCCTGGTAAATACTTCTGTCAAATATACTTTATTAATATAGTTTCTAAATACTTCATATATCCTTTCACCGCCTATAACAAAGAATTGCTTCTTGAAATTGCATATTGAAAATATATCTGCAAGAAGTAAAGCGGTTTCTACATTTTGAGCCCATTTAATTCCAACGCCAGATCCTATATTTTCCCTGGAAAGGACAATGTTCTCGCGACGCGGCAGGGGTCTGCCTATCGACTCATAAGTCTTTCTACCCATTATTATCGCATGACCTTCGGTCCGCTTTCGAAAATGACGCAAGTCCGTACCAAGGTGCCAAGGAAGCTTGTTCTCGATGCCTATAACGTGGTCCGGCCAACTCCTTGCGACCACCGAGGTCGCAGATGGCATCTTGATCTTGTTTTTCGCCAACTTTCCTTGCCCACCCAGTCCATTAAGGCACATTGTCAACCAGAAGCCGCAATCAGTGCGCGGTCTGCTATCATCCAACCGCCTACATACGCTAGCGCAGGAGAGCCTAACTGCTGATTACGGTGACCACAGTGTCGATTTCACATCACACCGCCACCTTGGCGCGGATATGCGCATCGGCCTCGTAGTTCTCGACGCGGAAATCCTCGTAGCGGAAGGCGAAGAGGTCCTTCACCTCGGGGTTGATCCATAGCGTCGGCAGTTTCTTCGGCGTGCGCTTCAATTGCTCGCGCGCCTGCTCGAAATGGTTGGCGTAGAGATGCGCGTCGCCAAGTGTCAGGATGAATTCGCCCGGCTCATACCCCGAGACTTGCGCCACCATCAGGGTGAGCAGCGCATAGGAGGCGATGTTGAACGGCACGCCGAGGAAGATGTCGCCGGAGCGCTGGTAGAGCTGGCAGGAAAGCCGCCCCTCCGCGACATAAAACTGGAAAAGGCAGTGGCAGGGCGGCAGCGCCATCTCGTCCACCAATGCGGGGTTCCAGGCCGACACGATCAGCCGTCGCGAATGCGGATTGCGGCGCAGATCGTTCAGGAGGTTGGCGATCTGGTCGATGTGACGGCCATCCGGCGCCGGCCAGGAACGCCACTGGTAGCCATAGACCGGACCGAGATCGCCGTTCTCGTCGGCCCATTCGTCCCAGATGGAGACGCCGTTCTCCTTCAAGTAGCGGATGTTAGTGTCGCCGGCGAGGAACCACAGGAGTTCATGGATGATGGACTTCACATGCAGCTTCTTAGTGGTGAGAAGCGGGAAGCCGTCGGCCAAGTCGAAGCGCATCTGGTGCCCGAATACCGAGCGCGTGCCGGTGCCGGTGCGGTCCGGGCGGTCGGAGCCGTGTTCCAGCACATGGGCGAGCAGGTCGAGATATTGGCGCATGGACGCTCCACGATTCGGGGCCAGCGATCTTAGCCGAGCGGCGGGCCCGCAGGCAAAGCCGGCATCCGGTCGCCAACGCTATTTCGGTGTCTCAGCCAGCCGCGGCCAGCGCCGCCTAGAGCGCCGAGAGCTTGCCGAGATGCTTCGCGGCCAGATAGTAGAAGGTGACGCGACTCTTGGATCTGTCGGAGGCCATCGTCTCGCAGACCTTTTCGAGCACGCCGTCCACCTTGCTTTCTTCGATGACGCCGAGCTTCTTGCCGCACCAGTTCTTCTTTATCCGGTCGAGTTCCTTCTGGTCGGAGCAGGAGACCAGCGCGGAATCGCGATTCCTCAGCGCGATCCCGAGATGCTTGACGATCTTGCCGACGATTTCCTCGCTTGCCGTCGCGTCGTATTTCCTCACGTCCGAGATGTAGTCGGCCATTCAACGGCTCCTCGATTGAAGCGGCGGCCGACCTCACGCCAAGGCAGGCCGCGAAACTCCCCGCGCCGCCAGTCTCCGCAGGGACGCCGCCCGAGTCAACGTCACTACGCGGAGCAGCCTGGCGCGCCGATGCCATTGCCTCGGGGCGACCCTACTCCGCCGCCACCTTGTCCTGCGTCATCGTATCGAAGTCCGAGGCGTCGTGGCGCTCGTGAAGCTGGCTGGCCGGGTCGCCGGAGGTGCGGTTGACCTTGCGGCCGCGGGCCACCGCCGGACGCTTGAATATCTGGTCGGCCCAGCGCACCACGTTCGTATATTCATGCACCGCGAGGAACTCGGCCGCGCCGTACTGCCAGCCCTTCACCAGCCCGCCGTACCAGGGCCAGATGGCGATGTCGGCGATGGTGTATTCGCCGCCCGCCACATATTCGTTGTCGGCCAGCCGCTTGTCGAGCACGTCGAGCTGGCGCTTCGTCTCCATGGCATAGCGGTCGATGGCGTATTTGATCTTCTCCGGCGCGTAGGCATAGAAATGCCCGAAGCCGCCACCGAGGAAGGGCGCCGAGCCCATCTGCCAGAACAGCCAGGAGAACGTCTCGGCGCGGAGCGGCTGAGAGGTCGGCAGGAACTCGCCGAACTTTTCCGCCAGGTGCAGGAGGATGGCGCCCGATTCGAACACGCGGATCGGTTTCGGGCCGCTGCGGTCAACCAGCGCGGGGATCTTCGAATTCGGGTTGATCTCCACGAAGCCCGAACCGAACTGCTGGCCCTCCCCGATCCGGATCAGCCAGGCGTCGTATTCGGCATCCTTGTGGCCCTTCTCCAGAAGCTCCTCGAACATGATGGTAACCTTCTGGCCGTTCGGGGTTCCCTGCGAATAGAGCTGGAAGGGGTGCCTGCCGACGGGCAGCTCCTTCTCGTGAGTCGGCCCGGAGATCGGCCGGTTGATGTTGGCGAACTGTCCGCCATGGCCCTTCTCCCAGGTCCAGACCTTCGGCGGGGTGTATCGATTGGAATCGGTCATGTCGCTTCCCGGCTTTCTGCTTTGTTCAATGAATGTAGAACATGGGGCATCCGGGCCGCGACGGCAACACATACGTTGTCGGGAATGCACAGGCCGACGGGTATGCCGTTTCCCCAAACCGGCCGCGCGGCGATTTTGTTTCTTTCGGGAGCCCGGCCGAAGAAAATCAGCGCGTCAATTGGCGTCCGCGACCATCCGCCTGCCGCTCAGCCAGGACCACCAGTCGTTCTCGTCGCCATTGAAGACGTTGAGGTCGATCTGGCCCTCGACGCCCTGCGACAGGCCGGAGCCCGAATACTGCCAGAACAGCCATTCGCGGTCCGGATAGACCTTGCCCGGATGCAGCGCCGTCGAACGCAGCCAGAAGGGGTAGTCTAGGAACGCGCCGCGAAGATTGTCGGCATAGAAATCGGGCGTCGTATAGATGATCGGCCGCCGGCCGTAATGCCGCTCCAGCCGGTCCATGAACACTTTCATCTTCTCGAGCACCACGTCGCGCGACGGACGCCGCTTGCAGCTCGACTGGTGGTTCCACTCGACATCGATGACGGGCGGCAACGCGCCGTCCACCTTGGGCACGTTGCGGATGAACCAGTCCGCCTGCTCGCTCGCCACCCGGCACCAGTAGAAGAAATGATAGGCGCCGCGCTTCAGCCCCGCCTCGCCCGCGCCCTGCCAGTTCTTCATGAACATGGGGTCGATATGGTCGCCGCCGTCGGTCGCCTTGATATAGACGAAATTGGCGCCGTGCAGCCTGAGCTTCGCCCAGTCGATATCGCCCTGCCAGCGCGAGACGTCGACGCCGTGGACGTCGAGCCGGTGCGGCGAATGGCGGCCGAAATCGACCGGGTCGGCGTCGCGGAAGGCGGAGGCGTAGATGGTGCCGCGCTCGCCCCGAACGGGCCGCGGCCGGGGCTTCGGCGGCGCCACCTCGTCGATCGCGACCAGCGGCTCCGGCTTCTTCGGCTCGTCGGCCACCGCCATCTCGGCATCCGGTCCGGCGCCTATGGAAGCCGGCGGCACGACCGGTCCGTCGGGACGACCGATCGAGGCGGTTTTCTCGTGCGACGGCGCGGGAATCCTGAGCGCGTCGACGCTCGATGTCGACGAGCATCCCGACGGCAGAAGCAGGGCGAGGCACAATAGGGCGAGGCTCGGCGAGCGCATTGCAACCTGTACGCAACACAAAACAGATGGCGCGCAACAGCGCGGAGCCTCGATTCCTAGCCGTGAAATACCAACAAAGTTTGAATCGAAATCTTAGGAATTTCGAGGCGGCGAATCATCGCCGACCGACAGGCTTTGAGAGATCGCCCGGCACGGGCGTCAAATGCAGCACATTCCTTCGCCGCAGCAGGAAGATGCGATCAAGTGGGACGCGGGAAGCTCCGCTTCCCCGTCGTCTTCCTCCTGCCCCGCAACGAAAAGGCTTCGCACCTCGTCGGGCTCGACCCCGTCACTCGCCATGACCAGGCGGATCATCGGATCGTTCAGCAGTTCTTCCAGCGCTTCCGTGGCCTTGTCCATGTTCGCTTCTCCTTGCCGCCCTCCCACAGTTAGGAATTCAATCCGGGCTTGCCAATGATGCCGGCGCGTCCAAATCTTGAAATCTTCGGGGCAACCCGGCCCGCTCGCCACATTCCCTAACGAGAATTTGCTGCCGGCGGACGCAGCCTCCGTTCCCATTGGGAGCGCCTTCGCTCCTGCAACCTCCAATAGATTCCGTACAGCTATTGATTGCATCATTCCGGTAGATACTCGATACGAATCAACTTACCGTTGCATAGAGCGCGACGGAGCAGCGAATATGTCCGCGCCGGAAGCGCCGGCCCTATGCTGGCGCGGCAACGGGGATGCCTGGGAAGTCTATCTCGGCGAGGATGGCTGGCGCTGGCGCCGGATCACGCCGGAAGGCGAGTTCTCGGAGCAGTCGGAAGCCGGCCATCCGCGCAAGCGCGACTGCTATGCCGATGCGCTCGCCCACGGCATGCGCTGCGCGCCGGTTCAGCCGTTCAGGCGCCGACCGTGTTGGAAGCCTGAAGGCTGACGGACGTGATGCGGAAGATGCCGTCCGGCTGCAGCTCGAGCGTATAGATCGCTTCGTAGTCCTTCCCGTCCGGTCCGACGACAAGCACATGCTGGGTCACGGAGGTCGCGCTGTTCTCCTCGGCCTTGCCGAACGTGTGGCTCTTCGGATGCCATACCGGCTGATAGGCCCGCTCGACCATGCCCATGAACGCATCGACGGTGGGGAAGATGCGCTGGATGCCGGGCGCAGCATAGGAATAGGCCCTGGCATTGTCGTTGGCGAGGAACGCCCTGATCTGGGCGTCTATGCTCGACTGGGCGGCCTTGATGTCCGCGTCGCCAGCCCATGCCGGCACCGCCATGACGATCGGAAGGAATACCAATGCGGAAGCCATACGGTTCATGATCTACCTCCGTTCAACAACCGGACCGCGGCACGATCCGATGTCCTTCTTTCCTCGATACGAACTCCGCGCTCGGCCGGTTTCATCCCGAGGACACGATTATTTGCTCCAGGGCATTCGGGTCGTGATACGCGATCAGGGCAAAAAACGGTGCAATCAGCCCGTTTCGGCTGCTTTAGAGGCTTGAATATCTTCCTGCAAATCGCTGAAATGCTGGACGAATCGCAAGATCGTGAAAGATTGCGCCGATGGAAAAGAGCCCCGATGCCTTCCGGACCATCAGCGAGGTGGCGGAAGAACTCGACCTTCCCCAGCACGTGCTTCGCTTCTGGGAGACGCGTTTCAACCAGATCAAGCCGATGAAGCGCGGCGGCGGCCGGCGCTACTACCGGCCGCAGGATATCGACCTGATCAAGGGTATCCGCCATATGCTCTATGACCAGGGCTACACGATCAAGGGCGTGCAGAAGATGCTGCGCGACAACGGCAACCAGTTTCTGGTGGCGGTCGGCAGCGGCGATCTCGCGGCGATAGAGGCGATCGCGCAGCGACGCCAGACCACGGGTCCGGCGCTCGTGGCGGCCACTGCACCCGGCCAGGGCGACGACGAGATGCTGGTCGGCGAATCCAAGGTCAAACCCAGCCGGCGCTTCTTCGGGCTCGGCCGACCGGATGACGACGGGCCGGTGCAGGCCGACAGCGGCAAGCTTTCGCGCGACAACCACGCGCTCCTGCAGGAGGCGCTGTTCGACCTCCTGGAATGCAAGCGGCTTCTCGACCAGGTGCGCTAGAGCAGCGGGCGTTCTGACGAACGCATTGTCCGCTGCTCCAGCGTGGTTTCCTTAGCCGCATTTGTGCGACGCCAGCCGATTCCGTCTGGCTGCAAAATGCTCTAGCCGTTCAAACCGGCGGCAGGTCTCCCTTTTCCCATGCCGCGCTGATCTCAGTCGCGCGGTCGGTGAAGCGGCCGGCCTCGATCGCCGTGCGGATATCCTGCATGAGCGACTGGTAGTAGGCGAGATTGTTCCAGGAAAGCAGCATGGCGCCGAGTGCCTCGCCCGACTTCACCAGATGGTGCAGATAGGCGCGGCTGTAGTCGCGGCTTGCCGGACACCCGCTCTCCTCGTCGAGCGGCCGCGGATCGTCGGCATGGCGCGCGTTCTTGAGGTTGACCTTACCGCGCCGCGTATAGGCCAGCCCATGGCGGCCGGCCCGCGTCGGCATCACGCAATCGAACATGTCGATGCCGCGCGCGACCGATTTCAAAATGTCGTCCGGCGTGCCGACTCCCATCAGGTAACGTGGCCTGTCCGCCGGCAGCACGGGATCGACCACGTCGAGCATGTCGAGCATCACCGCCTGCGGCTCGCCGACGGCAAGCCCCCCGACCGAATAGCCTTTCAGGCCGAGGCCGGCCAGGGCCGACGCCGAGCGCTCGCGCAGCCGCGCCACGTCGCCGCCCTGGACGATGCCGAACATCGCCTTGCCCGGCTGATCGCCGAAGGCCGCCTTGCAGCGCTCGGCCCAGCGCAGCGACATCTCCATCGCGCGCTCGACATCGGCTTCCTCCGCCGGCAGGCGCACGCATTCGTCGAGCTGCATCTGGATATCGGAATCGAGCAACCCCTGGATCTCGATCGACCGCTCCGGCGTCATCTCGTAGGGCACGCCGTCGATATGCGAGCGGAACACGACGCCGGTCTCGCTGAGCTTGCGCAGCTTGGCGAGGGACATGACCTGGAAGCCGCCCGAATCGGTCAGGATCGGATAGGGCCAGCGGGCGAATTCATGCAGCCCGCCGAGCCGCGCCACGCGCTCCGCGCCGGGCCGCAGCATCAGGTGGTAGGTATTGCCGAGGATGATATCGGCGCCGGTCCCGCGGACGTCGTCCATGAACATCGCCTTGACGGTGCCGCCCGTGCCGACCGGCATGAAGGCCGGCGTGCGCACCGTCCCGCGCGGCATGGCGATCTCGCCGCGCCGTGCCCGGCCGTCGGTGGTGAGGAGGCGGAAGGAGAATTGGGAAATCATGACGGGGCGTATTTCCGGATGGTGAAAGCACATCTTCCCACCCCCCTCTGTCCTGCCGGACATCTCCCCCTCAAGGGGGGAGATTGAACCGGCCGCACCGCTCCGCCCCCATTCCGGCAACCTTGGAAATTGGCGAAACCCGCGATGACCGCCGATCTCCCCCCTTGAGGGGGAGATGTCCTGCCGGACAAAGGGGGGTGCGCAGGGGCGCCCAGTTCGCCCATTAGCGGCCCTCCGATCGAAACAGCAGGCTCGCATCGCCGTACGAATAGAAACGATAGCCGCTCTCGATCGCATGCGCGTAGGCGCGCTTCATCATCTCCGTCCCGGCGAAGGCCGAGACAAGCATGAAAAGCGTCGAGCGCGGCAGGTGGAAATTGGTCATCAGCGCGTCGATGAATTTGAAGCGGTAGCCGGGCGTGATGAAGATGTCGGTTGCACCCGACCACGCAGAAAGCCTGCCATCGTCACCGGCGGCGCTTTCCAGAAGCCTGAGCGAGGTGGTGCCGACCGAGACGATGCGGCCTCCCCGCGCCCGCACGGCGTTCAGCGCCTCGGCTGTTTCGGCCGAAACGTGGCCGATCTCCTCGTGCATGCGATGATCGTCGGTGTCATCGGCCTTGACCGGCAGGAAGGTCCCGGCCCCGACATGCAGCGTCACGAAATGCCGTTCGATCCCGGCGGCCTCGAGCGCCCGCATCAGTTCCGGCGTGAAATGCAGGCCGGCGGTCGGAGCGGCGACAGCGCCTTCCTCTCGCGCATAGATCGTCTGGTAGTCGATGTGGTCGCGCTCGTCCTCGGCGCGCTTCGAGGCGATATAGGGTGGCAGCGGCACATGGCCGGCGGCGTGGATCGCCTCGTCGAGCAGCGGACCGGAAAGGTCGAAGGCGAGCAGCGCTTCGCCGGCCTCGCCTTTCCCGGCCACCGTCGCATCGAGCGTGCCGAGGAAGCAGGCGCGGCCCGAATGGCCAAAGCGGATGCGGTCGCCCACCTGCAGCCGCTTCGCCGGCCGGACGAAGGCCTTCCAGCGGTCGGGACCGGCGCGCATATGCAGCGTCGCGTCGATATGGGCTGTCGTGCCGTCGCGCTCGCGCGTTCCCTCGAGTTGCGCCGGGATAACGCGGGTGTCGTTGAAGACCAGCGCGTCGCCCGGCCGAAGCAGCGACGGCAGATCGCGGACGACGCGATCCTCGAGCCTGTCCGGCGGCCGCACGACGAGCAGCTTCGCCGCATCGCGCGGAACGGCGGGGCGCAATGCGATGCGGTCCTCCGGCAGGTCGAAATCGAACAGATCCACTTTCATGCGGGCGGCAATAGCGCCATTTTCCGGGAACTGCCAAGGCGAATTGCCGCCAGCGAGGACGCCAGATTGCCGCGTACGGAGTCGTGCTCTCGCAGAAATCCCGGTTCAGGGTTCAGGGAGACCGTTTCTTCTTCGCCATGGCTGTCGCGAGTACCTTCCCGCGCCGTCGAGCGCCCCCGCGGTTCCACGGGTCAGACGCGAGGGCGATGGGCGGACCGCTGCGGATTTCTAGTTGCCCGCGCCGCGCGCCACCCGTTCGATCTCCTCGCGCACCAGCCGCTCGACCAGCACCGGCAGATTGTTGTCCAGCCAGTCCTGCAGCATCGGCCGCATCATCTCCTCGGCGATTTCCTCGAAGGTACGGCGGCGGTTCTGCGAAAATGCGTCGGAAAGCTCTCCGAACGCCGCGGCGACCTGCCGCCCGGCCTCTTCCGAGAGGATGGCCGGCTTCGGCTCGGCCGATCTCTCCTGCTCCGGCTCGAAGGCCCTCAGCGCACCGAGCTGTTCGCTGAGTTCGGCCATCATCTCATCCTGGTCGAGACCGTCATCCTCGGCCGTGCCCGCAAGCGCCTCCTCGACGGCGGACATTTCCGCCCTGGGCAGATCCGGCGCGGCCCTGTTGGCCTGCGCCTCGCCGGCCCACCGGGAAAACGGCGTCGTCTTCACCTCCGCCTGGGTGTCGGCAAGCGTCAACGGAGCCGCCGGGCTTGGCTTCTCCTCCGCATGAGCCCCGGCGCTGGCACGCAGGTCGGCGCGGAAGCTCTCCACTTCGATAACGCTCGCCGATTTCTCGGGCTTCGTCTCCGGCGCCGCCGCCTCTTGCGCCGGTATCGCGGCAGCCTGCTCCGCCGGCTGCCTGGCGGTATCGCTGTCCTCGATGATCCTGCGGATCGATGCGAGAATCTCTTCCATCGAAGGTTCGCGCTGCGCGCTGTTCGCTTGAGCCATCGTCACCTTAGCCGCCCCTTGTGACCGTTTCCGCGATGTCGGCGCGCATGGATGGCGCACACCGAATCACCGGCCCGAGCGTAACCGACCGGAAAGCGGCTGAGAATCCCCCGCTTCCCGCTCCATTCTCTTTGTCACAGGGAAATACCGCGCCAGGCGCGCCGCCCCCCGAAATCTCCGGCCTTCAGCGACGGGCCTTAGCGGCCGTCGGGCGTGCGCAGGCCGTACCACTTGTCCTTGACGGCGTTGTAATGCTCTTCGGGATGGTATTCGGCGACCGCCAGGCCGAGCCGGCCGGCGGAAAGGCGCCCGACGGCGGAGACGATGGCGTAGCTCGCGACCACGAGGTCGCGCTCGGCGCTCACCTGGTTGATTTGCGCGGAGATCAGGTCGGCCTGCGAATTCAAGACGTCGAGCGTCGTGCGCTGGCCGACGTTCCGCTCCTCGATGACGCCGTTGAGAGCGAGTTGCGCGGCCTTGACGGCGGTCGCATTGGCGGACACCGATTCCCTCGCCGCCTGGTACTGCGACCACGCGGCGGCGACCGCCGCCCGGACCTGGTCGCGGCTGACATCCACCTGGATGCGCGCCTCTCCGAGCGATTCCTTCGCCTGCCGGACCTGCGCCGACACCCGTCCGCCCTGATAGATCGGCACGTTGAGGGAGAGGCCGATGCTGGCGGAATTCTCCCAGCCGTTCGGGCTGATCACACTCGCGGGCGAACGATTATTGTAGTCGCGGTTGAGACCGGCCTGGGCCGCTATGCTCGGCAGCAGGGCGCCTTGCGCCGACTTGACCGAAAATTCGGAAGCGTCGACCAGCGCCTCGGTGCTGCGGATGGCAGGATGCTCCGTCGCGGCGACAGCAAAGGCGGCGTTGAGGCTCGACGGCAGCAGCTTGGCGACCGGATGCGCCGGCTGCAAATTGCCCGGTTCGTCGCCGATGACCTGATGATAGGTGGCGGCGCTGGAAAGCACCTGCGCCCGCGCCGCGCTTAGCTGGGCGATGGCCAGCGCCTGGCTGGCCTGGGCCTGGGCGACATCGGTGCGGGTACCCTCGCCCACGTCCAGCCGCGAATTGGCGGCACGCACCTGCTCGTTCAGGAAGGCGAGATTGCGCTCCCTGAACTGCGCAATCTGGCGGTTCAGGATCACGTCCATATAGGCGCTGACGGCGTTGAAGAGGATGTTCTCCTCGGCGTTGCGCAGGTTCTCGTCCTGCGCACGCACCTGCGCCTCCGCGGCGCGCACGTTGTTCAGCGTCTGGAACCCGTCGAAGAGCGTCTGCTGGATGGTGACGCCGAACCCGCCCGTCGTCAGCCGCGTCCCGCCCTGCGAGGCGTAGTTGACGCTGCTGGAGCCCATGATGACCGGGCGCCACCCAGACTTGGCGATCGCCACCCCCTCGTCCGTCACGCGTACGCCGGCGCGGCTGGCGTTCAGGGTGGAATTGTACTGATAGGCCTTCGTCAGCGCACCGAAGATCGTTTCGGCCGCCGCGGTCTTGATCCCGAGACTGCTGACCGAGAGCAGCAAGGCTGCGGCTATACTGTTACGAACGAGCGACACGACCCACCTCACATCCGTCCGGCCGGGATGCCCCGGCCGCACTCTCGATTGAGGGCCGGCAGCGCGGCCCGTTCATTACCCGGCGCCCGCAGGCGCCATCCGTCTCCGCCCTGCTGCTGGAGACGGCTTCGACCGATGCGCCGACGCCGCGCGCCGATCAGAACTCGAACACCGGCGCGCGCCGGAACCCGGGCAGCGGCCTGATCGCGGCGTTGAAAGCCCGGCGGCACGAAACCACACCGCCGTCCTTGACGCAAATGCGCGCGATGCCGGCATTGCCCTCGCCGGTCACGGCCACCAGCCGTCCCGCTTCCGCCAACTGCCCGAAAAGCGCCTCAGGCACCTCGTCCACCGCGCCGCCGACCAGGATCACGTCATAGGGAGCATTTTGTGGATAACCACCCTCGAGGGCAGCCTCGACGATCGTCACATTGCCGAACCCGATTTTCTCGAGCGTCGAGCGCGCCGATTCGGTGAGATCGGGCTCGCATTCAAGCGCGGTAACCGACGCGGCGAGGCGCGACAGCACCGCCGCCGAATAGCCGCTGCCGCAGCCGACATCGAGCACCCGGTCGGTCCCGCGGATGCCGGCGAGTTGGACCAGCTTCGCGAAAGGCGCCGGCTCCATCAAATAACGCGCCCGGCCGGAGCGGGTCGGGATGTCGATATCCTGGTCGAGATAGGCCAGCGGGCGGCGGACAGCGGGAAGGAAAGCCTCGCGCGGGACGAAACCCATCGCGTGGAGGAGGCGCGCGTCGGTTATGCCGGTGGTGCGCAATTGGCCGTCCACCATCCTGGCCCGCAGAAGCGCATATTCGGCTGTCATCGTTTTTTCGGCTCGTCCCCTGGCGCACCGCGCTCGGCAACTATAGCGGCGCGAAGGCCGCGTTGGAATATGACCGGCGCGAGAACCCTGAAACCCGGCCGCCGGAGCTGCCGGTGAATCGCCGCGCCATTCAGCCGGAGGTGTGGCGCAAACGGCTCCTAAGGTCAATCAAACACTTGGCAATCGGCCTGCCGCGCCTTTCCCGCTGTTGCAGAAAAGCCCCATCGCCGAACAATCGGTTCGAAACGGCTCCTCGCCGGCTGCCGATGCGCCCGCCGGGCCATTTGTTCCGGAATTTCCGGCAGGCTCAGGCAAATCGAAACCAGTACTAATGCCCCCGGGGAAACCGCTCGTCGCACCGCCAGGATAGATGACCTTTGTTAGGCGGTCCGCGTCATCACAGTCGTAGATAGCCGTCCAACCCTCCGAGTCAGCAAGGAACCGAACAGCCATCGCCCCGCACATAAGAGATGCAGGTCTTGATCGATAGCGCCCAACGAGATCCAGGCCATTCGGGACGACAACGCCATAGTTCCGTGACCCGCCGTTATCGCTGCGGAGAAGCCACCGAACCCATGCCGCCTCCAAGATGCGCAACGGCATCCGAGTCGGCTATCGCATCGCTCTTCATGTCAGGCTCGCAATGCGCTAGTTAGAAGAGATGCCCGTCTTTTCCCGCTTTGCCCGCTATGTGGAAGAAGTGGCGCGACGCGGCTCCATCCGCAGCGCGGCGGAGTGGCTGAACATAGCTCCTTCGGCCATCGACCGGCAGATCATTCTTGCCGAGCAGGAACTCGGCGTTTCCCTTTTCGACCGTCTGCCGCAGGGGCTGAGGCTCACGCCGGCGGGAGAGCATCTGGTTTACAATCTGCGGCGGTGGAAGCGCGAATTCAAAGATGTCCGCCTGCAGATCGATGACATCCAGGGCCTGCAAAGGGGCAAGATCACGCTGGCCGTCGCCGAAGCGATCGTCGGCGACATGCTGGTCGGGCTTTTGGCGGATTTCCACCAGCAATATCCCGGCGTGGTCGTGACAATACAGGTGGTCGGCGGCGGCGGCGTGCGCGAGATGGTGCTGAACGGTTACGCCGATATCGGACTCACCTTCATGCCGACCGCCTATCGCGTGATGCGGGTGGAGCATTCGGTGGAGCTTGCGCCGGGCATCGCGATGCCGCCCGATCACGCGCTGGCCGGCCGCAAGAGCATCGGGCTGCGCGAATGCCGCGAACTGCCGATGATTCTCCCCAATGAGGAACTGCTTATCCGCAACGCGCTCGACGCGGCGCTGGCGGCGACCGGCGTCACACTGAACGCAATCGCCGTTTCCAACAATTTCGCCCTGATGAAGGAGATGGTCTTTCAGCGGCTGGGCGTCGCCGTGCTCACCCGCGCCGAGATCCTTTCCGAAATCAGAAAGCGCAAGCTTGCCTTCGTGCCGTTCTCCGACCCTGAAGTGTCGAGATCGTCGTTCTCCCTGGTCACTCCCTCCCATCCTTCCAGCGCCGCCTCCAGGCTTGCTCGTGCCATCGTTGCCGCGATGGACGAGATGTCGGACGAGGACCCGACCTAATTTTTCGTACATACTCTCCGAAAAATACTTATTGAAACCCCGTTTCCGGCCGACCTATCGTGGCCTGGAGAATAAGTGGGAACATAAAAAACAGGTCGGCGGCCATTGGAATCCTCCGGGAGCCGGCAATCGGACATCGCGAAGAACACGAACCCGCGCTCCCGGCATGGCGGCGCGAAAGGGGAGTTTGGCGTGCAGCATACGACCCTCGAAATTTCCGAATTCAAGGCCTTGGTCGGCAAGGCGGTTCCCCAACCGGAACAATTCAATTACGGGGTCACGCGGGATACGATCCGGCATTTCGCCTATGCCGTTCCCGATATCAACGCGCGCTATCTCGACGAGGAATATGCCGCCACGACGCGCTGGCGCGGCATCATCGCGCCGCCGGGCTATCTCTACGCGCACGGATCTCCGGCCTGGCTCGGGTCCCTTCCCGGCATCAAGGATGCGGACGGCAATGAGCTGCGGAACGCCGACAATGCGACGGAGGAATGGGAATTCCACAAGCCGGTCCGTCCGGGCGACACCATCTTCTCGCAGGGCATGCTCGAGGACGCGACCATCAAGCGCTCGCGCAAGCTCGGCGAATGCGTGCTGGTCAAGGAGGGAATGCGGTTCACCAACCAACGCGGCGAAACGGTCGCCCGGCTCGCTTCCTACAGCTTCCGCTTCAACGGCTCCGCGGTGCAGGCAAGCGGCGGGGTCGGACAGGCCTATCCGCCGATCGAGGACGGGCAGTTCACGCGCAATGTCGCGACGCCCCCTCTCCTTCCCGGCACGAAGCCGACGCCCGTGCGCCGCTACGACGAACCGCGCTTCTTCGAAGACGTGGGGGTGGGCGACGAGGTGCCCGCGTGGGAACTCGGCCCGATCATGGCGTTCGATATCGGCCGCTTCAACGCGGTCACGATCGGGACCGGCTACGACCGGATCGGACGGACCGGCCACGTGCCCGACGGGTTCGCGCCCGGCGTGCTGCGCATCCAGTGGTTCGGCGCGATGCTATCGAAATGGGGGGGGCCGAACAGTTGGGTCACCAGGATATCGCAGCGCAACGTGGACTGGGTCCTGATCGGCTACAAGGTGATCTGCAGCGGCCGCGTGACACGCAAGAAGGTCGAGGAAGGGCGCTGCCTCGTCGAACTCGATATCTGGTGCGACAGCGAACTCGGTTTCCGCACCAACAGCGGCACCGCCGAGATCGAGTTCGAAAGCCGCGAGCATCCGACGCGCAGCCGGTAGCGAGACGACGATGTCACCGACCCTCATCGATCGGCTGCCGAAGGCGGAACTGCATATCCACGTCGAAGGGTCGATCGAGCCCGACATGGTGCTGGCGTTGGCGGAGCGCAACGGCCTCGATTTCCCGCACAAGTCCAAGGCAGGATTGCTCGCGACCTACGAGTTCGCCAACCTTGCCGGCTTCAGCGCCGTCTATGCCAGCAATTCGTGCGCTCTCCGGACCGAGCGGGACTTCTACGATCTGACCTACTCCTACATGCGCCGGGTCCGCGAGGACAACGTCATCCACGCCGAAATCGCCTTCGCCCCGCAGGGCGCCTCGCATCGCAACGTTGCGCCGGAAATAGCGCTCGAGGGCGTTCTCGCCGCGATGGACGACGCCAAGGCGGCGTTCGGGATGACGGGAGGGGTGATCATCGGCTGCCAGCGGCATCGCGGGGCGGAAGCAGGCCTAAACATGCTGCGCCGCATGAAGCCCTACCGCGACCGCATCATGGCGCTGGGCCTCGCCAGCCTCGAGGTCGGGCATCCTCCCCGCCTGTTCCTGCGCGTGTTCGAGGAGGCGCGCGATCTCGGCTGGAAGACGGTCGCGCATGCCGGCGAGGAAGGTCCGCCCGAATATATCTGGGAGGCGCTGGATATCCTGAAGGTCGACCGCATCGATCATGGCGTGCGTTGCGAGGAGGATCCGCGTCTGGTGCGTCGGCTGGCCGAGGAACAGGTCCCTCTCACCGTCTGTCCCCTCTCGAACATCTACCTCAAGGTGTTCCCGGCGCTGCGGGAACACAATATCGCACGGCTGCTCAGGGCCGGCCTGCTGGTCACGGTAAATTCCGACGATCCGCCCTATTTCGGCGGCTATGTGAACGCGAACTATGCGGCTTGCCGGGACGTGCTCGACCTGTCGGACGAAGAAATCATTCAACTTGGCCGCAACAGCTTCATCGCTTCGTTCCTGCCTGAAGAGCAGAAATGCAACTACCTCGCAAGGATCGACAGGATCGTCGGAGCCGCCCCAGAGGCGAGCGGGATGAAAGATGTCGCGCCGATCGGATCAGGAGACCGCGCTTGAACGTACAAATCCCTCCCCGCGACAATTCCGGCATCGCTCTGACTCAGGAGGGCTGGAAAGCTCTTTCCAACCCGGCGTCGATCGCGCTCGTCGGCGCCAGCGGGCGCAGCAGCAGCGTGAGCTTCACCCCGCGTTTCCTGGAGACGAATGCCGGGCTCGGCTACAGGGGAGACATCTACCTCATCAACCCGAACCGGGACACCATCCTGGACCGCAAATGCTGGCGGGATCTCAGCTCCCTTCCCGTCTCGCCGGAGCTGGTGATCATCAGCCTTCCGGACGAGAAGGTGCTGCCTGCCGTTCATGAGGCGATCGCCTGCGGCGCGCGCGCGATGATGATCCATTCCGGCGGGTTCGGCGAAAGGGGCGAGGCGGGACTGCTGCGCGAGCGCGAACTGCAGCGCGCCTGCGGCGAGGCCGGCGTGGCGGCGCTCGGCCCCAACTGCCTCGGCCTTATGAACCTCACCACCGGGGTATCGCTGTCGAGCTTCAAGCTTTCGCCGGGATTGAACAAGGGCTCGGTCGCCCTGATCAGCCAGAGCGGGTCGGTCGCCGGCATCCTGATGCATGTGGCCGGGCGGCACGGCGTTTCCTTCGTCGCAAGCACCGGCAACGAGGCAGTGACGACCGCCGAGGACCTGATCGAATACGCCATCGCCGATCCGGCGACGAAACTGATCGTATGCTTCATCGAGGCGCTTCGGCGGCCGCATGCGCTGTTCGCGCTGGCGGAACGGGCACACCGGGCGGGGAAACCCATCGTCGTGCTCAAGGCCGGACTTACCGAGAAGGGAGGCGAGGTCTCGCGCGGCCATACGGGCGCGCTCGCCGGATCGGGCGCGATCTACCGGCAGGCCTTCGAGCAGGCCGGCGTGATCCTTGTCGAGGATTTCGACGAGCTCGCCCAGACGGTCGAGCTGCTGGCCACGATCAAGTCGGCTCCGCGCGGATGCCGTGTCGGCATGCTCGGCACGTCCGGCGGCGAACTCGGCAACATCACCGACCTCTGCGAGGAACTCGGCGTCGAACTACCGCCCTTTTCGGCGGATACCCTGGCCGGATTGCAGGATTGGCTCGTCCTGCCGAAAGACGTCCGTCCCCGCAATCCGGTCGACGTCGGAACCGGGTTCAATTTCGCCGGCAGCTATGAGGAACGCATGCGCGGAGCGATCCGGGTCGTCGCGGCCGATCCGTCGGTCGATCTCGTGGTGGTAATGCAGGGCTTCCACCGCGAAGGCGAGAACCTCCAATTCTCGCTCAATCGCGAGATGATGAACGCCGCCGCCCGCGAGTCCGCCAGTATCGACAAGCCCGTCGCCGTCCTCGCCTGCCAGTCGGGCCGCCTCGACGAAGAGGTGGTCGCGGAGGTGCGCACGGCAAGCGTCCCTGCGCTGGAGGGCGCCCGCGAGGGTTTGAGGGCGCTGCGCCACCTCGATCGATATAGGAGGTTTCTGAGCCGACGTTCCATTCCGGCTGCGGCTCCTGCCGTGCCTGGTGCGCCGGACGTCCCGCAACCGTGGGAAAACGGCCTGGTGCCGCAGGCCGGGCTGTTCCGTCATCTGGAGGCGGCGGGCCTGCCGGTCACCCGCTTCGGCCTGGCGCGAAGCGCCGATGAAGCGGAGAAGATCGCGCGGAATCTCGGCGGCAGGGTCGTCATGAAGATCGATACCCCGCGCGTCGTCCACAAGAGCGACATAGGCGGCGTCGCGCTGGGTGTTACGCCTCAAACCGCGGCCGAACGCTTCGCCAAACTCAAGGACTGTATCTCCCCGCCGCTCGGCAGCGAACCGGGCGAGGCAGTCTTCGTCGCCGAAGAGCTGGCGGGCGGCGTCGAGTTCTATGTCGGCGCCAAACGCGACGCGACATTCGGGACGGTCGTCGTCCTCGGCATGGGCGGGCGCCTTCTCGAAATACTGGGCCAGACCGCGCCGCTCGTCTTCCCTTTCTCCGAGGATGACGTGTCGAGGGCGATCGAGAAAAGCGGGGCCGCGAAATTCCTGAGTGGTTTCCGCGGCGCCCCGAAGGCCGATCTCGCCATGCTCGCCAGGCTGGTAAGGCATGTCGGCGCCTACGCGCTTTCGTTCGGCGAGCGCCTCGAAGTCCTCGACCTCAATCCTATGATCATTACGGCGGAACATCCCGGCGGATGCATCGCCGATGCACGCCTGATCCTAGGCAAGGGAGAATAAGATGAGCGGCTATTCCCTGATCGGCTTCGAGACCATGGGCGAGACGGCGACGCTGACGCTGCGACGCGGCCGAAAGTTGAATGCGATCACCGACCAGATGAACATCGAGCTCTTCGATGTCCTGTCCGAGATAGCCGGGACGCCGGCGATCAAGGTCGTCATCCTGACGGGTGAAGGGCGCGCCTTCTCGGCCGGCTACGATGTCGGCGAAGGCGAGGACATGCCGGCGCGGACGCCCGCCTACTGGAAATACCATTTCTCGCTGGCATTCCGCACGCTCCGGCGCATCTGGTCGCTGCCGCAGCCGGTCGTCTGCAAGGTGCGCGGCGCCTGCCTCGGCGGCGGCATGGCGCTCAGCCTCGCCTGCGACCTCACCTATGCGAGTGAGGACGCATTCTTCGGCGACGCGGAAATCAAGTTCGGCGGCGGCGGAAACATGTTTCCGGTGTTGCAATGGATCGTCGGCATGAAAACGCTTAACGAGCTCGTTCTTACCGGGCGCAATGTCCATGCCGACGAGGCGCTGCGGCTCGGAATGGTGAACGAGGTGCTTCCGGCGGACGGGCTCGACGCGCGTGTCGATCAGGTCGTCCGTCATATGTGCCTGCTGCCGGACGGCACGCTCGTGCGCAACAAGGCGAGCAGCCGGCGCTGGTACCAGCAGATGGGCATCGAGGCCGTCATCAGCGGCAATGAGGACAGTTCCGTCCTCGGCCTGAGCACCGGCGGCGAAACCGAATTCACCCGGATATCGAAGAAGGAAGGCGTTACGGCGGCTCTTCGCTGGCAAAAGGCGCGCTTTGCCGAGGTAGGAGCGTTCTGATGAACGGAACGGGCACCGAACGGCAGATCGCTTCGCCATGGCAGAACAGGTTCGTGCGCCCCTATCTCGGCCGCATGCCCGTGGAGGGTAGACGCTTCCTGGCCTGGCTGATCAGCGCCGTCCTCCTGCTCGTCTTCTGGCAATGGTACGTGACGCGCTTCGGGATCTCTCCCGCCGTTTTTCCCGCGCCGCTGGCCGTATGGGAATCGCTTTATGCCAACATGGCGGACGGCACCTTCATCTGGGATCTCGCCGTCACCATGAAAGAGGTGCTGATCGGCTTCTTCAGCGGCAGTTCGGTCGGTTTCCTGCTCGCGCTCGTCATCTCGGAGTTCCGGCCGATCCGGACCATCCTCTATCCTTACGTGATCGCCTTCCAGGCGGTGCCCAAGACCGCCGTGGCGCCGATGTTCCTCATCTGGTTCGGCTTCGGCATCGGATCCAAGGTGGCGCTGGTCGTCTCGGTGGTGTTCTTTCCCGTACTGATCAACACGCTCCTCGGCCTCGAGCGCACCGACCCGGACCAGCTCGAGATGCTCAAGGCCTATTGCGGCAAGCGCTGGCGCATCTTCTGGCGGGTCAAGCTGCCGAGCGCAATGCCGCCCTTCTTTGCCGGGCTGGAACAGGCGATCGTGCTCGCCGTTCTTGCCGCCGTCGTTTCCGAATTGCTCGGGGCCGTAGGCGGGATCGGCTACCGGATCCTCACCTTCAACACGAATCTCGACCTCGCCGGCCAGTTCGCCGCATTGCTCCTGCTTTCGGTCACCGGCTTCGTTCTGCACGCGATCGTCAGATATGCCGGCGACAAGGTCGTCTTCTGGGGTCGCGCGAAGGAAGGCAGCACAAACTGAACCCGAACCAGAAAAGGGGAATCCGATGGGCAAATTCCTGAGACGACTGGCGCTCTCCGCCATCACGGCGGCGCTCGTGGGAGCAAGCATGACCGGCGCATTCGCCGAGGACCTCAAGAAGGTCACCTATGCGATCGCCACCGCCGACCTCAACGTCGGCTATCCCTTCGCGACGCTGGCGAAACAGCTCGGATACTTCAAGGATGAAGGGCTCGACGTCAATATCGTGCCCGGCCAGTCCTCGACCGCCACCGCCCAGCTGCTTCTCACCGGCCGCGCCGATGTCGGCGTGGCGCAGCCCGATCCGATAATCCCCCAGAGGGCCAACGCCAACGTCCCGCTCGTCTCGTTCTACGCGATCGGCCGGCGCGGGACGAACGTGTTCGTCGTCCGGCCGGATTCGCCCATCCAGTCGGTGGCGGATTTCAAGGGAAAGAAGATCGGCGTGCCGGATCTCGGCTCGGGAGGGGTGAATTACCTGCGCTCTCGCCTGGAGGGCGTGGGCCTCAGCATGAAAGATGTGCAGCTCATCTCGACCGGTTACGGGACGCCCGGCTACGAGGCGCTCCAGAACGGTACCGTCGACGTGTCGGGCACCTTCACCGGCGGCGTCGCCCGGCAGAAAAACGCCGGCTACAAGGTCCGCATCCTCCCCGAACCCGAGAGCGAGCAGAACCGGTACAGCTACAATCTCTACGCTACCGAAGACTACATCCAGAAGAACCCGGACGTGATCAAGGGCATCGGCCGCGCCACCGCGAAGGCGACCGTGTTCATGAAGAACAACCCGGAGGCCGCGGTCCGCGCCTTCTGGGCCTACGCGCCGGACCGTGCGCCGAAAGACCCCAACGACAAGGCCGCCATGCAGCGCGATCTCGCTATCCTCGAGGCCCAGCTGCACGACATGGCCGCCGACCAGCTTCCCGACGATTTCGCCTGGGGCAGCCAGGATGCGGCCGTCTATGGGAGGATACAGGACTATCTCATCAAGGTCGGCCAGATAAAGAAGGCAATCGACCCGAAGCTGTACTTCACGAACGCGTTCGCCGAGCATTATTCCGACTTCGACCATCGGGCGATCGCGAAAGCGGCAAAGGCCGCCAACTGAACGGCGGACCAGGCGGGTGTTTTCCCGCCTGCCCGCAGGCAAGAGACGTAGCAGCGAGGTTCGCCATGACCCAGGCTTCCGAAGGCATCTCGTTCGTCGATGTCGGGCGCACTTTCCTGACGCGCGAGGGAACGAAGCTGACCGCACTCGAGACGGTCCGCTTCGATGTCCACCCCGGCGAGTTCGTGTCGCTGCTCGGCCCGAGCGGCTGCGGCAAGACCACCCTGTTGCGCATGGTGGCAGGTTTGCTTTCGCCGAGCTGGGGCAAGATCGTCGTCGGCGGCAGCGAGGTGACGGGGCCGCGGCCCGATTTCGGCGTCGTCTTTCAGCAGCCGCTTCTCTTGCCGTGGCTTTCCGTCCTCAAGAACGTCCTGCTGCCCGTCGATGTCCAGGGACGCCAGCTATCCGGCTATGCCGACCGTGCGCACGCCCTGATCGAGATGGTGGGACTGAAGGGGTTCGAGAACAGGTATCCCTTCGAGCTTTCCGGCGGCATGCAGCAGCGCGTGGCGCTGGCACGTGGCCTCGTCCACGACCCCAAGCTCCTGCTGATGGACGAGCCCTTCGCCGCCCTCGACGCCATGACGCGCGAGAACATGAATATCGAGCTTCAGCGCATCTGGGCGGCGAACCGCAAGACGGTCCTCTTCGTCACCCACGGCATTCCCGAATCCGTCTTCCTCAGCGATCGCGTCGTCGTCATGAGCGCCCGTCCGGGCCGGATCGCCAGGATCGTGGATATTCCCTTCGCCCGCCCGCGCAAGCCCGAACTGTTCGCCACTCCGGGTTTTGCCGAGGTCGTAGCTCAGATCCGCTCCGTCTTCGACGAGGCGCATCAGGCACGGACGACCGAGTTGGCATAGCTTTCGAAGCCGGCGAGAGACAAAGCCGCATTGTTTCGTCGGGTCAGAGGATCGTGTGAGTCTAGCGGGCCATCTGGGCGTATGGTGGTCCACCCAGCGACAGCGAGAGCGCCTGCGGCGCGATCCTAGGTCTGCCGTGATGCGAAGCTTCGCGCCATGAGCGACAGGGGAAACGAGATTGCCGCGCTTGCGGGCAGCACCGCGAGCACGGGTAACACTCCGAACTGGCACGACATGAGGATCACCGAGATCAACGTGATCCAGGCACGCAAGCCGTTGCCCAGGCGCAATCTCGCGCATTGCCGCCTGAGGAGGTCCGGCGGGATGCTCGTCGACCGCGCTGCCGAATTGTAGATCGGCAAATTGACGATCTTCGTTATCGCCGAGCCGATGATCCAGGCCACGAAGCCGGCGATGAACCATAGGTGACCTACGCCATAGCAGGCGACGTAGAGGATGAAGGCTATCAGCGGCAGCGTGGCGACGGTGACCGAGAACGGGTCACGCATTGCCTGACGGTTCAACGCATTCAAGAAGCTCCTGAAGGCGTCCGGATCCATGGCGTCCATCATCGGCTGGATGACGCGCGCCACGAAGATCAGAATGCCCACGCCGATGGCATTGATCACGACACTCAGGACTTCGGCCGTATTCTGTTCCATCTCCGCCGTCCACCTCACAAACCGGTTCCATAGGCCTCCCTGATGGCTGACGGCAGGCCGTCGGCCGCGCTTGGCGCCGACGGCGCCCAGCCGGTTGCCTGCCGGAACCTGTCGTTCGAGAGGCGTATCGACCGCTTCAGAACCGGTCCGGCGATGCCCATCAAGGCTGCCGTCCATTCCGGCAGGAAATGCGGGGGCCCGACGTGAAGCGTGGCCGCGATCGCGTCGAAGAACGCCTTGCGACGCATCGGTTCGTTATCCGCGACGTTATAGACCCCCGCTGGCGCCGAGAGAGCGGCGACAACCGCCGTAGCAGCGTCGTCATGCGACAGCGACGAGAGATAGCTGGACGGCTTGCCGGGCAGCGGCACCCAGTGCCACGATACGGATTTGGCCATCAGGAGCGTCTGGCTGGCATCCGGGCCGTAAAAACCGGCTAACCTTAACGCGACACCGCGGCCGCCCCGGTGCGTGAAGCCTGCGACCGCTGCCTCTGCGTCCGGAACGGTCGCGCAATTGGCGACAGGGGCAAGCGGAACCCGTTCGTCGACCCAGGCGTCGCCCATCGAGGGATAGGCCAGTCCGAACGATTCCTGGATGACGATCCGGACGCCCGCCTCCGAAGCCGCTTCAGACACGTTTCGCGCGCCTTCGCTCCGGATTCGATCGTTCTCGCGCCAGCCGGAGCGGAACATCATCGCGGTCATCGTAGTCGGGATATGCGTCGCGAGGTTTATGACGGCATCTTGCCCCGCGAATGCGGCTGCAAGCTGCGACCGGTCGAACAGGCTCGCGCAAACCTCATGGGACCCGGCCGGCGGCATGGTGTGATGCTTCGAGCCTGGCCTGATGATCGCCGTGACGTCATGCCCGCCGGCAACCAGCAGCGGGATCACACGACGACCGATAACGCCCGTTGCCCCCGTAACCGCCACACGCATGCGCGTTCCTTCCTGTTGCGCTTCCAACTTGCGAGCCTCCGTTCATGCGGCACCTCCGCCCAAATGAGTTCTCGGTCCTGATGAAATTCGCGGTCGGCAATCAGGCTCGAACCGCCTCCTTTTTCAGCGCGCTGCGCGTTGCATCCGCCGATCAGGCTCGACGGGCTCGCGTCCTGGCGACCTTCTGCGCCGCCTGCCCCCTTCCTTCGGCTCCCTTGGTTCGAGCGGCCTTCTTTGCCGCGGCCGAGCGTTCGTCGGCTGACCTGTGCGATGCCGCCTCCTCGGCCTGCCGGGAAAGCGCCTCATGCGATGCCGAGGTCTTCGGCTCGTGCTCGAGCACCTCGGAAACGGCCTTCGAGACCTTTGGACGACGCTTCGGCTTGCGCTCGCCCTGGCCAACCTCGTAGGCGTATTCGGCGCTCTTGCGCGTGCTCTCCCTGACCTCGCCCTTTTTCGACGGCGGCAAATCCACGCCCGCCCGGCGCGCTTCCGAAAGGCCGATCGCTATCGCCTGTTTGGTCGAGCGCGCGCCATGCTCGCCACGACGAACCTTCTCGATCTCCTCATGAACGAATTCGCCCGCCTGCGTGCTCGGCGACTTGCCTTCGCGCTTGTCCTTGCGCGCCTTTTCGATGGTTTTCTTCTCGGGCATGATCTTTCTCCGCCGCGCCTCGTTCCGACCATGGATTTCGGGCCGACCACGGATTTCGGGCTTCAGCGAAGGCAACGCGCCTGACACGCAAACGATCCTTCTCCATTCGCCGGACCCGCCGCGGAAATGTACGTTTCGGGTATCCACCGGGGTCCCGATCCTGTATGGTTTTGGCCAAGGCCAATCGCGGATCCAAGCCTGTGCAGGAGTATCTGGACCACAAGCTCGAATGCCCCTATTGCGGCACCATCCGGCTGCGCATTCCCGTTGACGCCACCGATACGACCGAAATCAGATGCGCCGACTGCGGCAAGACGCTCGGCACCTGGGGCGAGTTGCTGGACGATTTTGAAAGCCAGGGCGGCCATGACGGCATTTTCCGCCTGTCGAAAGGCAGGATAAAACGTATCGAGTGAATGGCTACAGGCGCGAAAGCCGCGGATCGTCAGGCCCCTGGGGACCGATATTCATGGCGTTCAAGCGTGTGGATATCCGACGACACCGTCGGCTCAAACCTTCTCCCATTCCATCATCATCAGCCAGGGCACGCGCTGGTATTTGGCAACCGTGACCGGATCTCCGCCATGGGCGGGAGGTTCATCGAAATATCGCAGGACGAGATCTTCGCTCAGTAACAGCTTCATGTAGTAGCTGAGCGGCCGGTGCCAATTCGTAACCCGAATGCCTTTCCATTCCGACAGGAGTTCCCGAATTTCGAGATAGCGGTCGATGCAGAACCTCGGCTCCGGTTCATCCGACCAACCGTCGCCTGCCGTGCCCAAACTGGTCAGGTTTGCGATCAGCAGCCTGCCGCCCGGAATGAGAACGCGTGACATTTCCGAGATCGCCTTTGGAGCATCCGGGATATCGATTAGGGACAGATAGCTGACCACGAGATCGAAAGCGGTATCGGAGAAGGGCAACTCCTCCGCGGCGGCGAGACGGTAGTCGCCGGCCGGGTCGCGACGACGCGCTTCCTCGATGAGGATTTCGGTCGGGTCGATGCCGACAGTTTGAATTCCCGCCGCCTTCAGCATGCGGGAGAAGCGACCTTCGCCGCAGCCGACATCGAGGGCCGATTTGAAATTCCCGGCGCGGATACGCTCCATCATCGGTTTGTCGAGGACATGCTTCCTGCTGAAATCGCCATCCTCGCCCATGACGGCAATCCACGCCGCAGCGGATTCGTTCCAGCCGTTGGTCATCTCCATCTCCTTTCGGGGGCCGGATATCAGATTCTCGACGATGGTGACGGTTGGTTCAGATAGTTGAAGAGAACGTCCGGTAACCGCTCAGTCAGGCATTGCGCCCGGGACCGCGCTTCCAGGGCATTCAACTTCGCCGCGAGAGAGCGACGCTCCGTCTTGCGCGCGCCGCTACCGGAAGCATTGCGATGATGGCTCCCGCAGCCCCAAGCGCGAAAGGCCCGGCGTTCATGGAGCCGGCAACAAGGCCGCCCAATGGTCCGCCGACCGCCAGCCCAAGGTCCCATGCCGAAGTCATCGCGCCGATAGCGGCGCTTCGCTCGTGAGCAGGCGCACTATCGGTGACGAGGCTGGCGAGGCAGGGGTAGAGCATCGAGATGCCGACTCCCGACAGCGCCGTGCAGATAAAGACAAGGCACGTATTGATGGTCGCGAAAAGGCCAAGGAGCCCGATCGCCTCCACGGTGAGAGCGAGCGCCAGCACGAAGGGCGCGCCCCAGAGGTCGACCATCGGGCTTCCGACAAAGCGCATCAGCAGGAATGCCGCGCCGAAGACCGCGAGCGCGAATTCATGGCCCGGCAGGTCGAGGGAAACGAAGCGCGGCACCAGGAAGGCCGCGATGACACCGTAGCCGATGCTGCTAAACGCCATCGAGATACCAGGCACCCAGGCGGCGCTGGGAAGCAGCGCGCGGTCGACATCCTGATCGGCCGAAGTCAACGTTGCACGCGGGCTGCGGAGCAAAATCAGCCACGCAACGGCAGGCAGGAAGCAGGCCGCCAGCCAGACGGCGCGATAGCCGCTCAATGCCAGGAGCGCCGCACCGAGAACGGGGCCGCCCGCAAGCCCGGTCCACATGGAAAGACCGAAATGCCCGGCAATCTTGCCGCGGCGTGCAGGGTCCGCATCGGAAAGAACCCATCCGATCGCGGCGGTGAACAAAGCACCTTCGCCCGCGCCAAGGATCAGGCGCGCCACGATCAGCATCGGGATGTTCGTCGCTATCAGGTGCGCGAGCCCGCCGACGCATCCGAGAATGGAGCCCACCATGACGACGGGTCGGCCGCCTTTCCGGTCGGCGATGCGGCCAGCGATCGGGCGTGCGACCATGGTCGCGAGTGAGCCGATCGTGACGGCCAGGCCCGCGGCGACGGCGTCGGCGCCTATGCGTTCCCGCGCATAGGTTGGGATGACCTGGATCGTCATGCCGATCGCGGTATATCCAAGGAAGCAGGAGACCCACAGCGCCCAATAAGGAACAGCGGCCTGCCTGATCTCTCCCGATCGTCCCGATCCACGATGAAGCGCGAATCTCATTGCCGGACACATTCGTGGGTCGGCGAGCCGACATGCGTGTTGATCCCGGTGCCGTCCCAGGCCCCGGTCTCTTCCGTCGTTGGAGCGTGATCCACAAATGACCACCCCAGCAGGACGGCGCGGCGATGCCACCAGGCCGCTGCGATATGAAGATGCCAGGCGTGCTCGGCTCCCGCGAAGCCCGCGCGCGCGGCGGCGCCCCAGTCGATCTCGACGTCGCCTTGCAGGTGCAAAAGATCGCCCGTGTCGAAATCCAGAAACAACAGGGCGGCCCTTGGAAAGCCGAGAAAGTTTCCGAGCGTGTTGTAGTAGCGGTTTCCGGGAAATTCCGGCACCGTAAGGCGGTCGCCCGCGATCCGGACAAATCCCGGCTTGCCGCCACGATGCGAGATATCTTCCCCACGCTGCCCAGCGATTTCGGGACGGGAGCGGCTGGCGACAAACAGGGTGTCCGATGCGCGAACAAGTTCGCGGGCGTCGTTGTCGAGCGCCCGTAGCGGCTCGACTGTCGCCGGCGCGCGCGTGACCGGCTCGACGGATCGGCGCTGAATATATCTGGAGCAGTTGCCGAAGCTCTGATTGACCGCAACGAGGAATGACCGCGCATGGCGGCGGGTCAGCCCGCCGTTCGCCCTGTTGCGGCGGCGTGTCGCGAAGTCGATTCCGAGTATGCCGAGTTCTTGTTCCGGCTCCAGGCAGGCGATGAGTGGAGAGGATTCATTCGGACGAAGCCCTATCCGAAGCGTGTTCGCATCGGGGCTCGCCACAAAGCCGGGAGCGCCGGTCAGAAGGGTGGCTATCGGCCACCCCGAGTGATCGGTCGTCGAGACGGCGAGATAGGACAGCCCTGCAAAGAAGGAGCGGTGCTGTTCGGGCATGCAGTCCCGGATGCCGGACCCGGCCGAGCCGCCGCCGGCCAGTTCCTGCGCGGCCAACTCGTCGTCATGGAAGGGAGAGTGATTCATGAGGGACCTTTCGCGTCCGTGCGTTCAGGCGCGAAAGCATGGGTCGACACCGGCCCGTCGGCAAACCAGGACTTTTAACGCAAGGCCATTAGTGGAAATAATGACCGATGAACGGGATTCACCTGCCGCCGCTGCAACGGCTGCGTGCCTTCGAGGCCGCCGTACGCCTGCGAGGATTCGGAAAAGCCGCCGAGGAACTGGCGCTGACGCAGAGCGCCGTCAGCCAGCATATCCTGGCTCTGGAAGAACAATTCGGCGTGCGGTTCTTTCTCAGGCACCCCAACGGCGTCACCCCGACCGACAAGGCGCAAGCCCTTGCGCTCCAGGTGCGACAGGGCTTGCGCATTCTGGAACGCGCATTGGCCGAGGTTCGGCCACGTCCGGGGTGGCGGCCCCGGCCCAAGGTTCGGGAACATATGGTGATCAGCGTCCTGCCTGCTTTCGCAAGCCGCTGGCTGATACCGCGCATCGGACGTTTCCAGGTGCTTCATCCCGATGTCGACCTCGACATCCGGCCGAGCGCCGCCGTCGTGCCCTTCGACGCCGAAGATCAGACCGACATTGCCATCCGCTACGGCCCCGGAGGCTGGCCGGGCCTGCTGAGCGAGAAGCTGATGGACGAAACCTTGTTTCCCGCTTGCAGCCCGGCCTATCGCAGCGAGGATCCGCCGCGCGGGCTGCGCGACCTCCACAAATGCCTGCTGCTGCGCCACCTTGCGCAACCGTGGGAGCCGTTTTTCCAGGCGGCAGGGATCGATCTGGACGAGCCCGCCTCGGGACCGGTCTATGCCGATGCGGGTCTTGTCGTGGATGCCGCTGTCGCGGGCCAGGGCGTGGCGCTGGTGCGGCAGTCCCTTGCGGAGCCGGATCTGCGCGCAGGTCGCCTCGTGCGCCTCGGGGACCGCAGCATCGACGACGTCCATGCGCATTTCGTCGTCTGGCGCCCCGACAATCCCAAGCAGGAGATGATCGATGCGATGCGCATGTGGCTGAAAGAGGAAGCCGCCGAAAGCCCGTAGCCGAGCGACGTCGTTCCGCACCGCCAAGGTCCACAGGCGCGGACAGCGCCGACACCACCTCTGCGCAGCCGGCCTATGCCGTCAATACAGGGATCAGGCTTGCTGCCGGTCGCGCCGGGCGCCATGCCCGGGCGCGCACAGGCACCGATCATGGCCTGGCTCAGGCTTCCATCCGTTAGCGGATGTTCCCGTCCCCGAGGTCGGTGCTTTCCCATGCGGGCGGCGAGAAACGGTCGACGAGCTCGTCGACGGTGAACCTGATCTTCGGCGCAAGCGTTCTCGTCGTGGGCCATATGGCATGGATGGGCGCGGTCTCGACAAGATCGAGCGACAGGACACGTTCGAGCCTGCCGCTTGCAAGCGCCTCCGCTATGAGCCAGGTCGGCAGGAAAGCGATACCGCAACCTCCGAGCACGGCATCCAGCATGGGCTCGCCATGGCCAAGCACGATGCGTCCCCGCGGGGCATATGCCTTCAGCCGGCCTTCTCCGTCACCGATCAACCATGGCGTCACGAACCCGTCGCGCCCGTAGACAATCAGCGAATGGCCATCGAGATCGTCGGTCGTCCGCGGCCGGCCATGGCGATCGAGATAGGCGGCTGCGGCGCAGATCGCCGAACGCTGGACGCAGAGACGGCGCGCAGTCAGGCCGGCGCTGTTATCAAGTTCGCCCATCCGGACCGCGACGTCGATCCCTTCCTGGACGAGATCGACGCGGCGGTCGTTGAAGGAGATATCGAGCGTCAGATCGGGGTGGCGCGCCGCGATATCGAAGAGAATGGGCGCGACACAACGCCGGCCAAAGGCAAGCGGCAAATCGATCCTGAGCCGCCCCGAAGGAACCCGTCTGTGCGCGGCGAGTTGCGCCTGACCGGCATCCAGGGCCGCCAGCGCCTCGACGCAGGCCCGGTAATACGCCTCGCCCTCCACCGTGGGGCCCAGCGTGCGAGTCGTCCGGTTCAGAAGTCGCACGCCGAGCCGCGCCTCCATCACCGCAATTGCCTTGCCGACGGCCGAAGCCGTCACGCCCAGACGCTGCGCGGCGCGGGTGAAGCTGCCCGTTTCCACCGTGTGAACGAAGGGAAGCAGGCCTTGCAAACTGCCAGGCTCCAGCATGGATCGATTCTTACCGGAATTTTCTTCCTTAAACAACGGCATAACTTTCGCTACTCAGGAAATTTTATCTGAAATAATTTCGAGAGAAGTTGAGTCGCACAAAGGAAACCGGACACATGCCAGGACAATTTTTCAGGGTCGGCATCGTCGGATTGCAGCCGGGCAGGAGCTGGGCCGCGCGGGCACACATTCCTGCGCTCCGCGCACTGTCCGATACTTTCGAGATTGTCGGCGTCGCCAATACCAGCAGGGCCAGCGCCGAGGCAGCGGCCGCCGAGACCGGGCTGCCAAAGGCCTTCGACGACGTCGGCGAACTCCTCGCAGCGCCCGAGGTCGATATCGTCACCGTGACGGTTAAGGTGCCTCCCCACTTCGAGATCGTGAAGGCGGCGATCGAAGCGGGCAAGCATGTCTATTGCGAATGGCCGCTCGGCAACGGTCTGGCCGAGGCCGAGGAGATGACCGCCCTCGCCCGCGCGAAGGGCGTGCTGGGCGTGGTCGGAACGCAGGCGCGCGTCGCGGCCGAGATCGAATATCTGAGGCAGTTGATCGCCGACGGCTTCGTCGGAGAGGTGCTGTCGACCACGCTGGTTGCGTGGGGCGGCGGCTGGGGCGGCACCATTTCCGACAAGAAAACCTATGCCTATCTGCTGGACCACGCCAACGGCGCCACCATGCTCACGATCCCCGTCGGGCATACGCTGGCAGCCCTCAGAGACGTGCTTGGAGAGGTTGCGGAGGTGTCCGCGGTCCTGGCCACGCGGCGAGGCTCGGCGCTCGCGCTCGACACCGGTGAGACACTGCCCACATCCTCTCCGGACCAGGTACTGGTGAGTGGCCTTCTCGCCGGCGGGGCGCCGCTTTCCATCCATTATCGCGGCGGCCCGGCGCGAGATGGCGAGGGTCTCCTGTGGGAGATCAACGGCACGGAAGGCGACATCCGAGTGTCGGGCCCATCCGGTCACGCACAGATGGTGCAACTGTCCCTGACCGGCGCCCGAGGGGGGGATAAATCGTTCCGCCCGCTTGAAGTCCCGGCCTCATACCTTTCCGGTTGGCCGGACAAGGTCGAGCCGGGGAATGTGGCCCGCATCTATGCCAGAATGGCCCAGGATTTGCGCGAAGGCACCCGTACGGCACCGAGCTTCGAGGATGCGGTTGCGGTGCATCGCATTATCGCGGCCATCGAGAAAGCGGCGGAAAGCGGCAGGCGCATCGCACCGTGATCCCGACGCGACGGGCATCGCCGAGCGCAATTCCTTTCGGCATGGTCATCCAGCCAGGGTCGGCCATATTTGGGCCAGCAATATCTCGACCAGGGCCTCAGCTTCAACCGCGCTACATCGTGCCCGCAATCGAGAGCAATGGTCGACCCGTAATATTCGGGTGCCCTATATCTTGCCGCGCCTCTGGTCTTCGCTGAGCTTCAGGATCGTGTGGTTTTGCAGTCTCTCGGGCTGGAGCCGGTCCCAGAGGCTGCCTCCGCTCGCATCCCTCTCCAATTGTTCCTCTCTCCGCAACCATTGCTCGGCGGTCCTGATCCTGCCCGGATAGATTTCGTCAAGCAGGGCGTAGTCGCGGGTGATGATGTCGTGCTTCCACTGGTTCCAGAAGCCCGTGAAATTGTCGCGGAAGCTCATCGTGCTCGGATCGTCCGGATCCGCATTGTATCCGGCAGGTCCGTCGGCGACGGCCTTCAACGGGCCGCTGAAATAGGTATCGAGGTCGGTGTCTATGTATCGTGCGGGATGGCCCGTCACCCGCTCGAAGGCGGCGGCGAGATCGGCATATCGGACGTGCTCGATGGCAACTTCCAGATCCATCCCGTTCGCGCGCTTCCGGTTGTCGAACAGCCATCGGACATAATGGCCGCAATCTTCCAACGCGGCATGGACGACGGCGCCCTCCCCGAGCGGCACTCTCCAGGTCAGGACCTCGTCCTCGATTTTCGGGGTCATCGGCGTCCTCGCGGAGAAGGCCATTTCCATATACGGGCCGGAGGTGAAGAGAGCCGCGCCCATTCGGTCGCCGTTGGTCCGGTTCTGCGACAGTATCCATTCGCCCATCCGGCCCTTGCCGTCATAGTGGCCGGTTCTGAACCTCGAATCGTAGCCCGATTTCTTCAGCGTGTAGTCGAGGTTGCCGTAGACGAAAAAGGCGATCCCTTCCTCGATCGCGATCTCGTAGCAACGGATCGCCCAATACGTTTCCGCTTTCTCCCCCGTGCTGAAGCCATCAATATTGACGAAGGCGCCGTCGCAGGCGCGAAAGCCCTCCCGCAGGCTGGCTTCGTTTTCGAACGATCCCTCGAGGATCGATACCCCGCCCATTTCGAGCAGCGACCTGGCGCGCCGCGAGCCCACGTCGCGACTGAGCGCCAGGACCGAATATTTCCC
This sequence comes from Rhizobiales bacterium 65-79, assembly GCA_001896885.1. Taxonomy (GTDB): domain Bacteria; phylum Pseudomonadota; class Alphaproteobacteria; order Rhizobiales; family Rhizobiaceae; genus Mesorhizobium_L. The sequence goes on from MKRJ01000014.1 coordinate 269,065, forward strand.
GTCACCGACGAGGCCACGCACGACGGGAAGACCCTGTGCCCCGGTCGCGCCGATCACGAAGATCCTCGAAACGTTTCGCCATGCCATGTTCCGTCACTCTCTGCCCTGCCCGTTCCGCCGGCCCGTCGGCAAGCCATCAATAGGCGCCGATGCCTTGATGCCGCCGCCATTAACTCTTATGATTGGAGCAAATCAAGCTCTTATCATAAGAGTATATAGGGGGCGGTCCCAGCCGGGCCGCGAAGCGAGGTGCAGGGATGCGGTCCAAGGACTTCGAGGGGATGGTCTGTCCGGTGGCGGACGTGATGGGCGCCATCGGCGACCGCTGGGGAGCGCTGGTCATGCGGGACCTGCTTCTGGGGCTCACGCGCTATGACGACCTGCGCCGTTCGACCGGGGTCACCAATGCGACCTTGTCCGACCGGCTGAAGACGCTCGAACGCAATGGGCTGATCGAGCGCCGCCGATATCAGACCCGTCCCGAACGTTTCGAATATGTCCCGACCCAGCGGGGCCGCGAGCTTCGCCTGCTCATGCAGGCGATGGTTCAGATCGGCGACAAGTGGAACCTCAACGGGCTCGACGGCCCTCCGATCCGGTTCCTCGATACCCAGTCCGGCCATGAAGTGAAGCTGGCCTTCGTCGATGCCGAAACTGGAGAGCTCGCCAGTTCCTTGCAGCTCAGGCCAGCGCCCGGCAGCGGCGCCGACGCGCTGATGCAATGGCGCCTGGACCGCGGCACCCGCCCTGCGGAATAGAGCATGACCCGCCTTTGCGGGCAGGTCATGAAGCGGCGATGATGAAGTCCTCAATCGCGCGGCGCGTGCCGCATCACCGAGCGGCGTTGTTGACCTCGATCACGTTGGCGTCCGGGTCGAGAATGTAGAGCTGGGCGAAACCGGCCGGGCCCTGGCGCTTGATTATCATGCGCATGGGATCGTCGGGACCGGCGTCTTCCCGGTAGCCGTGCGCCGCGAGCCGCGCGACGATCTTTTCGAAATCGCCGGTTTGGAAGGCGAAGTGGGCGTCGTCATTGTCGACGCCACGGCTCCTGAACGTGGCGCCGGGATGCTGGACCAGATGGACCTGCCTGTCGCCGCAGGCCAGCCAAGCGCCCTTGACCTGGAAGTCCGGCCTCGGGATAGGCCGCAGTCCGAATATGTCGCGATAGAAAGCCGCGGCCCGCTCGACGTTCCGGGTGGGTATCGATACGTGGTGAAGCACAAGCTCCGGCATATTGTCCCCTCCCGTCATGAGATGCCAGCCGACCATCCCGCTCCGCCGGCCGATCTCCCGATCATAGCCGCCGACGTGAAAATAGTCGAATTTCAAGACCGGTGGCAGGCGGGGATTGCGCGCCAGACGGTCCGATCCGCCCCGGCGCGCCTTGCGGCGGATGCCGATGTCGTCCAACTGCCCGGTTCACTTCGGGCGGCCGGGTCAAACACGGCCGCTCCTTCCTGCGAGGGTGTCGCCGCTATGGCCTAGAAGCGGTCAACCGAGAAGGGTGCGAGGTCGACCTTGACAGGTCGGCTGCAAAGGAGATTGGCAATCAGGTCGCCGGTCACGGCAGCTCCTGTCAGCCCGAGATGGCCGTGTCCGAAGGCGCACCAGAGTCCGGCCCATTTCCTGGCGGACCCGATCACCGGAAGCGAATCCGGAAGGCAGGGACGATGCCCCATCCAGTTGTCCTGAAGCTTATCGAGCCGGACCTGCGGATAGACGGCTGCCAGATCGTTCAGCAGGAGGCGCGCCCGTTTTTCCGTGGGTGGGGCGTCGAGCCCAAGCAATTCGACGGTGCCGGCAACCCGGAGGCGGCCCTGCATCGGAGTTATGAACACCTTGCGATCGGCGGGAATGACCGGCCGTGACGGAGAGACGCCCGGATCCACCACATCGATATGATAACCCCGCTGCGATTCCAGCGGCACATTATAGCCGATCGCGCGTAACAATTCGCGCGACCACATGCCGGCCGCCACGACCGTATGATCCGCGCGATGAACCTTGCCGCCGGCTTCGACGCCAACGATGCGCCCTCCCTCGGGAACGAGCCGCAGGACCTTCTCGGCCACGAAACGAACCTGGCGTCTCGATGTCTCTTCAGCCACGGTCGTCGCCATGACCAGCGGGTCGATCGTCATTCCATGGCCAGGCAGGAACATGCCGATCTGATAGTCGGCGGCGATATCTGGTTCGAGGGCCTCGATTTCCTTGCGCGACAGACGCTCGAGGGGGATGCCATGCATTCTGCGCGTCTGCCAGCTGGCTTCGTCTTTGGCCAGTTGCGCTTCGTTGCGATAAAGGTGGAGATGTCCGGTCAGCCTGATCAGGTTCAGCGCGTCCATCTCCGCAAGCATCGCCTTATGTCGATCGATCGCATCGCGATAGAGCATCGCCAAGGCCTCGGAGGCCGCCGAAATCCTGGCGGGCGTCGCGGAGGCGATGAATCGGAACAGCCAGGGAGCTGCGGCGAGCCAATAGCGCGGCGGAACATGCAATGCGCTGGACGGTCGAAGCAACATGGACGGCGCCGAGAGTACCGTGCTCGGCGTCGCCATCGGGACTATCGAGCCTGGGCTGAACGCGCCTGCATTGCCGGAAGAGCACCCACTGCCCGGCGGGTTCGGATCGAACACCGTCACGGTTGCGCCCTGCTTCGCCAGGTGCCAGGCGGTACAAAGCCCTACTATCCCCGCGCCGACTACGATGACGTTTGGGCGAGAACCCGTGCCCAGCACAGGGGCAGGAGCGCTGCTTGATTTTGCCGTGGCGTCTTCCAGCCCGGTCTTCCCTGTTTTATTGCGCGCAAAAGGGCGTGGCGCGCCGGAAATATCCGTCACCTGTGCATTCCGTTCTTTATATTGCCGCCTCGGCGGCAACAGATTTCTTCGTCGCTAAACTATGTCGGAGACGAAATAGACGTTCTTCGGCCGGTCGAGATAAGTGTAGAGTTCCTCCCGAAGAGCCATTCCTTCCGGTGTCGAAAGGTCGCGTTCATGCTGAGCGCGATCCTTTACTTCGATACGTTCAATATATGTCCAGCCGGCGCCGGGCGCTCCCTGGATCTCCGTTTCAATACGATGGACCTTGTAACTCGTGACGTTGGGCAGCCGCGCTACAAACGGATAATCGCGCTCCTGCACCCATTTCTCATAGGTTTCCTTCGAAATTCCCGGTTTGAGGGTCGAAATCAGGAAGATGACGGGCATCAATGACTCCGCTCCAGAAGATCGGCCGGGTTGTCCGCGGAAGCAGAAATCCCGGACATGGCCGATTGCTCAACCTGTTCAGAGCAACGAACGAGCGCACGCTCCACCAGCGACTTGACCAACAATCGACGGTACTCGGCAGAAGCCCTGATATCGGTGATTGGAGCGCAGCAGTCGGCTGCGAGTTGCGCCGCCTCGCGAATGGCGGCAACGCTCAGCGGAGAGCCGGCCAAGGCTTTTTCCGCACCAATCGCGCGAAGGGTTTTCGGGGCCACGGACCCCAGGGCGATGCGCACGGACCTGCAGGCCCCATCGGCACCGAGCGTGACGGAGGCCGCCACGTTGACCACCGCGATTTCCATGGCCTTGCGTCGGCCCGCCTTGAAGAAGGACGTCGCGCTGCCGTTTCCCGGCGCCCTAAACCTGATGGCGGTGATAAGCTCTCCGGGCTGGCGGGTTGTGCGCCGAGGACCCTCGATGAAGTCGGATATCGGCACACACCGCCCATGCGGGCCACGCAATTCAAGCTCCGCGTCCAGAACCATCAGCACGGGCACGAGATCAGCAGCAGGCGAGGCGTTTGCAATATTGCCGCCGAGGGTCGCGATGCTGCGCACCTGCACTCCGCCAACCTGACGGGCAGCGTCGCGAATGGCGTCCGTCCCTTGCGGCAATCCTTTTCCAAGCTCTAGCTCGCGATGGGTGACCAGCGCACCAATCTCGACCACGGATCCGTCCTCAGAAATCGCCGACATGCCGGGCAGTCTGGAAATATCGATGAGATGCGCAGGCGCGCGCTGGCCTCGGGACATCTGGACTACCAGATCGGTACCGCCGGCGATGAAGGCGCAATCGCCATCGAGATCCAGTTCGAGACGAGACGCCTCGTCCACCGTTTCGGGCCTGTGGATCCGGAAAGCCACTACACTGCCCTCAACGGCCGTTGGCCGCCGGCCAGACTTCGTTGACGAACCGGAGGATCGTGTCCATCGGACTTCCACCCTCGACCGCATAGGGTGCGATGATGAACGAATCGATGCCCGCCGCCCGCAACTCGGCGACATGCGCCGCAACCTCTTCCACCGAGCCCGCCAGAGTACAGGCATCGACATGACGGTCGGTGATCAGGGGCAGCAGTTCGCGATACGGGGCCGGATCGGTGGTGTATGGCAAGCCGGCGACCTTGGCCAATGCCTCGGCTGGCAGCGCCAGGCCCTGCTCGTCGAGCGTGTTCATTTTCATCGGGCCGGAGGCAATATACCGGGCAGCGGAGACACGGACTGCATCCCTGGCAGCCTTCGCATTGTCGGAAATGCAAGTATTGAGCCGCGCCGTCAGCTTGATGGACGAAGGGTCCCGCCCTGCCCTTTCGGCTCCCCGCGCGACCTCGCCTTTGAACCCCCTCACTTCGGCTGCACTGCCGCAACCGGCCATGATCGCGACGTCCGCGACCTCGCCGGCGACACGCTGTCCCAAGGGTCCGTTGCTGGCAATGTGCACCGGAATGTGCTCGCGGAACGGCTTGAAGTCGAGTTCGCCGTTATGGAACGAGATTACCTCGCCCTCGTAGTTCACGTGCCCGCCTGCAAGCAGTTTCCGAAACAGCGTGATCGCCTCCCGCATGGCGGTCGGCCCCTTCCGGGACTCGATCCCAAGCTGCGAAAAGCCTGACACTCCGGCACCGAAGCCGAGCTGGGCCCGGCCCTGGGAAACATCGTCAAGCGTCGCCATCGCAACGGTGGTAATCGCGGGATGGCGGACGAAAGGGTCCGTAATGCAGGGGCCGAGCCGGACCTTTTCGGTGTTGGCCGCCAGGAACGTCAGCAGACAGTAGACGTCGCGGTAGAAGCGCTCATCAGCAATCCATACGGTATCGTAGCCATTGGCTTCCGCCACACGGACAGTTTCCAGCAATTCCCGTGCCGGCTTGTTGCCCATCATCAGAAGCTCAACGGCCATTGCCTGGTCTCATCCCACGTTGTTCACGTGGCGCGACCTAACCATGCAAGGCCGCCGCTGACCAGCGGCACACCGCCAGCCGATCAAAAAAGTCCGCATTCTATAACACAGCGTTATGGGAATTCCGCGCGTTGATCGCACGTCCTAGTCAAACGATTCAACCGTGACGCTTGCGCGACGAGCGGTCACCATAAGATGCCGTATAGGGAGCGATGTAAAGCTTGAACTCGTGGATGAATTCCTCGGTCAGGATGGAACGGCGCCGCTCCTGCGGCGAGAACAGCACCGCCTCGTACCAAATCGAAGGCAGGAACTCGCGGACCTGCACATAGTCACGCTCCGCCGCCATCTGCACGCTGATTGGCTCGACGATCGATACGCCTAGTCCGCCGGCCACCAAAGAAATCGCAGTGGCGAAGAACTCGCATTCATGCACCGTATTCAATCGTGCGCCCGCATTGTAAAACGTGCGGGCGACCTCATGATGCAGGTATTGCCAGCGTGACAGCCTGATAAGCGGGACACCGTCGAGATGCTTCGGGGTGATGATCTTTTCATCGCAAAGCGGATGCCCCAGCGGCAATGCAGCGACACACCTCAACCGGAATCGCTCGATCTCCATGCTGGGTAGCTCGAGGGGCGGTTCCGCAATGCCGACGTCAAACATATCCGGCACCGTTCGCAGCACTTCCGAACTGCGGGTGGTCAGGCGAACATAGATCTCCGGCCGCTGCTGCTGGAAATCGGCAAAGAATGGAGGCAGCCAGGAAATGCTCGATGTCGGATGCGCCACGATATTCAGGGTTCCGGTGCGCGCCTTGCTGATTTCCTCCACCGAGTTGGACATGCGACGCAGGGATTCGAGCGCCTCCGATACGTGGATGAACAGCAGATTGGCTTCCGTCGTCGGTATCAGTCGTCGGCGCTCGCGCGTAAAGAGCTGGACCCCAAGCTGCTTTTCGAGACGCCCGATGAGCGCACTGACGGCAGGCTGCGAAATGCCGAGCGTACGGGCCGCATGCGACACGGAACGGGCCTCCATGACGGCATGGAATCCTTCGATCTGACGCAAATCCACCTGACGGCCTCGCCCTTCCTTCACGGCAGCACCGTGAAAGATATGCGGGTCCCCGTCAAATCCAATGCAAGATGGAAGGCCGGGAGATTCAATGCCGGACCATCTGTCCCAGCACGTCCGTGCCCGGCGCAGCGGCAAAGAGCTGCTTCGTATATTCGTGTTGCGGAGCAGCGAACACATCTACCGCCCGGCCGTATTCAACGATCTTGCCGCGGTGCATCACGGCGACCGTGTCACAAATCCTGGCCGCCACACGCAGATCATGCGTGATGAAGATCACCGCAAGATTGAGCCTGGACCGAAGGTCCTCCAGCAGGTCGAGCACCTGAGCCTGAACGGAGACGTCGAGCGCCGAGACCGCTTCGTCGGCGATCAGGATTTCAGGCTCCATCGCCAGCGCCCGCGCAATGCAGATGCGCTGCCTCTGACCGCCGGAAAACTGATGCGGGTAGCGCGAGGTCACCGAATGGTCGAGTCCGATAAGATCCAGCAGGCGCCGCGTACGTTCATTCGCCTCGCGTTGCGACAGGCCGATATTGGCCATGCCCTCGCCGATCAATTGGGCAACGGTCATCCGCGGATTGAGCGATCGATAGGGGTCCTGGAAGACCATCTGCAATTTGCGGCGATAGCCGGACAGCGATCTGTTCGGGAGCTTCGCGACATCGCTGCCGGACGCCTCGACACGCCCATCGCTGACGGTGATCAAACGGGCGATACAGCGGGCAAGGGTGGACTTTCCCGAACCCGACTCGCCGACGACGCCCACGATCTCTCCTCGCCTCAGGTCAAAACTCACACCATCGACGGCTTTCGTCGAACGAGACTTCCTGAACAGGCTGCGTTCGTCATACGTCTTGGTCAGATCTTTTACCGCGAGGACTATCGGCGCGTCAGGCTCGAAACGGGGCGGGCGCGCAACGGCAACCGGCAACGCATCGAGCAGCATCCGCGTGTATCTGTGCTTTGGCCTGGTCAGGACCTCCAGCGCCGGTCCCTCTTCGACGATCCGCCCGGATTGCATGACGATCGCCCGATCCGCGATTTCGGCAACCACGCCGAGGTCATGCGTGATGAACAGGACGCCGGTCTTGTAGCGCGTCTGCAAACCCCGGAGCAGGGAAAGGATCTGCGCCTGGGTCGTGACGTCGAGAGCGGTCGTCGGCTCGTCCGCGATGATAAGGGCCGGTTTCAGGGCCAGTGCCATCGCGATGACGATACGCTGCCTCTGACCGCCGGAAAGCTGGTTCGGATAGGAATATTGCAGGCGCTCGGGTTCCGGCAGGTATACGTCGCGCATCAATTCCAGGACGCGCGCGCGGATTTGTTTACGCGTCATGCCCCGAGAATGCGTTCGCAGCACTTCCGCGATCTGGTCGCCGACACGATGGACAGGATTGAGCGCGGTCATCGGCTCCTGAAATACCATGGCCATCCTGCTTCCGCGCAGTTCGCGCAGCCGCGCCTTCGAAGCCCCGACAAGTTCCTCGCCGCAGAGCTTTATGGACCCTTCGCTGAGGCGAAGGTTGGCGGTGTTCAGCAGCCCCATCACCGACGATGCGGTGACGGACTTGCCTGAGCCCGACTCGCCAACGAGGCAAACCATCTCGCCCGGCGCCACATCGAAGGAAACGTTGGCCACCGCACTGGTCCGGTCGCCTCCACCGCGTATATCGACGCTGAGAGCGCGGACCTGCAGGACAGGTTCACTCATCACGTCCTCCCGGAAAATGAGCTCTTGGGATCGAGCACGTCTCGCAAGCCGTCTCCCAGCAGGTTGATGGACAGCACCATCATGGCGAGGAATAGCCCGGGGAACGCGATGATCCATGGGGCGATCCGAAAATACATTCGCCCCTCGGCAATGATGTTGCCCCAGGTCGGGATATCGGTGGAAAGGCCGGCCCCGAGAAAGCTCAATGCCGCCTCCGTGATTACGGCCGATGCCGCCACATAGGTTGCCTGTACGATCAGAGGCCCGAACGTATTGGGAAGAATGTGGCGCCACAGTATCTTGTAGACGGGCGTTCCCAGGCCGATCGCCGCCTCGACATAAGCCTCCTCGCGCAGGCTCAGCACTATCCCGCGTACAAGGCGGGCGACACGCGGGATTTCCGGAACGGTGATCGCAAAGATCAGCGTCCTGACGCTGGCGCCGGAAACCGCGACAAGCGCGATCGCGAGCAGGATGCCCGGGATGACCATGAGACCATCCATGATGCGCATCAGCACCTGATCGAGTGCCCGGAAGTAACCGGAGATGACGCCGATCAGAGTTCCCACGGTGATCGCGAAGAAAGCGACAAGCGCTCCCATCAATAGAGATACGCGCCCGCCATAGAGCACCCGGGCGGCGATATCGCGGCCAAATGCGTCTGTTCCGAAAATGTGCTCGACCGATGGAGGCTTCAGCCGCTGGATGGGCACGATGTCGTTCGGGTCGACGCCGTAGATCACAGGCACGAACACGGAAATCAGAATGAGCGACACCATGACCGTCATTCCGATGACGACGGTCGTGTTGCGCCAGATCGTCTTGGCCGAATGCGCTGCCGGCCGGTCGAGCATCGTTGTCACCGTCAATATCGTATCCTCGGATCGACGACGGCATAGGCGATGTCGACCAGCACATTTATGAGAATGTAGACCAGCGACAAGACCAGGATCAGCCCCTGGATGACCGGGTAGTCGCGCGACATCACCGCGTCGACCGTCAGACGCCCAAGACCTGGAAGATTGAAGACGCTCTCGGTGATCAGCGCGCCGCTGATAAGCATTGCGAGGCCAATCCCGACTATGGAAATGATCGGACCTGCGGCAACGCGCAATGCGTGCCGCGTCATCACCGTCGATTCGCGAAGCCCCTTGGCTCTGGCCGTACGGATATAGTCTTCACCAAGTACCTCCAGAATACTCGCTCGCGTTATCCGTGCGATAAGCGCCCCATAGAAGAGCGACAGCGTTATTGTCGGCAAAGTAATGTAGGAGATAAACGGCCCGATACCTCTGGATATGTTCGCAAAACCCTGAACAGGAAGCCATTTAAGGTCTATCGCGAAAAGATAGACGAGCAAATAGCCTACAACGAATGCAGGGATCGAAAAGCCCAGCACCGATATTATCATGACGACGCGGTCGACCCACGTCTGGTGATACCAGGCGGCAAGCACTCCGAGTGGCACCGCAAAGACGATCGAAACAACAAAGGTCGTTGCGCCGAGCGACAGCGTTGGCTCGGCGCGCTGAAGGATCAGGTTCCAAACGGGCTGATGCGTGATGATGGACGTTCCAAGGTTGCCGTGCAGAACCAGTCCTGCCCAAGTGAAGAATTGCGTGAGCAATGGAGCATCCAGGCCGAGCTTCTGCCGAATCTCGGCTACGGTCTCGGGGGTTGCCGTACCGCCGGCCAAGACGGCAGCGGGATCACCGGGTGCGAGCCTGAGGATGAGGAAAACGACGATTGCGACGCCGACTACCACAGGCAGCGTCGCAATCAGCCTTTTGATCAAGAACCGCAGCAACTCGATCGGCCTTAATCTTTCGACACGTTCCAGAATACGGGGCCGGGGCCGCTCAGCAGACCCTTTACATTGTCTCGGTAAGCATACGGGACGTTAAACATGCCCGCGGGAACGTAAGTGACAAGGTCATAGGCACGCTTTTGGATTTTCTCGACGATCTGCTTGCGCTTGGTCTCGTCGGTCTCCTTGATGAAGTCCTGGCGCAGGCTTACGAGCTGCTCGTCCTCAGCCCAACCGAACCAGCCGCCGTTCTTCCCCCTGCCGGATACGCCGACATTGGTGATGGGATTCAAGATGTCCACACTCTGCCAGTAGCCGTTGTAGATGCTCCAGCCGTTCTCTGCGATCGGCGCTTGATTGCCGCGTCGCGTGAACAATGTCTGGATATCCATCGGCTGGACTTCGACATTCATGCCGATATTGCGCAACGCCTGCGCAACGACAGGCGAGACAGCGCCATGCATGGCGATATCGGAAGCCTGGAGGATGACGACCTTTTCGCCCTTGTAGCCGCCCTCCTTCAGGAGTTGCTTAGCCTTTTCGATGTCCGGACCGGCAGGAGCGCCGACATCGGTCGCGTAGGGTGAGCCGCAGACGAACATCGCCTTGCATTCCGAGTAATATTTCTCGTTGCCGACCTGGGCGGCAAGGACATCCTTCTGGTTGAGGGACAGCAGCAATGCCTGCCGGATCTTCTGGTTGTTGAAGGGAGGATTGAGCCAGTTCGGGTAGACTGCATTGTTGTAGCCGACATGCATGACGTCCTTGACGACAACGCCTTGGGTCTGCTCGAGTATGTCCAGCATGTCCAGCGGCGGCATCTCGACAAAGTCGACTTCGCCGTTCATCAACGCGTTAGCTGCAGTCTGACTATCGGGCATGCCTATCCATTCGATGCGGTCGACCCTGGCCACCTTGCCGCCCGATGTCCAGACCGGGGGTTCGGAACGTGGAATATAGTCAGCAAACTTTTCGTAGACTGCGCGCACCCCGGGCTGGAATTCGCCGGCGACGAAGCGGAACGGCCCCGAGCCGACCACCTCGGTGACCTGCTGATCTGCCGGCGTGTCGGCAAGCCGCTTCGGCATGATGAACGGCACGTAGGTGCCTGGCTTCGCGATGGAGTCCAGGACCATGCCGTAAGGCTCCTTGAGAACGATCGTAAAGGTGGAGTCATCGACCACGTTCATGGACGCGACGCGATCCATGAGGATCCGGCCCATGGTGTCGCGACTGCCCCAACGCTTGATGGAAGCAACGCAGTCTCCCGACTTCACGAATGTGCCATCGTGGAACTTGAGCCCGGGGCGAAGAGTAAAGGAATAAGTAAGCTTGTCGTCGGACAGGCTCCAATCCTTCACCATCTGCGGTTGTGGCCGATATTTGTCATCGACGCCGAAGAGGGTATCGAAGACGAGATAGCCGTGGTTGCGGACCGGGTACGCATTCTGGAAGATAGGGTCGACGACCTTGAGCGCAGTCGACTGAACGATCCTCAGCGTCTTGCGATCATCCTGCGCCCATGCGGACCCCAGCAGCGTACCCGACAGGGCAGTTGCCAACGCTCCGGTCAGAACGCTTCTGCGAGATATCGACCAACCCGTCAGATCCAGTGCATGCGAAAAAATTCTTGAGACAGACTTCATGTTGAATCTCCAAGTGTTCCCAGGTTTTGTCTGCGGCCTCCCTCGAGGCGGCGATCAACCACGTATGCGCTCATCGGTCTGCTATCTTTGCGCGAGTTCAGACGGTCGGTTCTCTGCCGACTTACATCCCATCGATTGCTGTCCTTGCTGAGCCTCCTTTCGCGTGCACTGCGTCTTCACGGTGCCCTATCCGGGCCAGCGCAATCTTCTCCGCGGTGATCGGCAGCGATGTCACCCATGTGCCCGTTGCGGCGGCAATGGCATTTGCCACCGTCGCCGGCGGCGGAACGATCGGGGGCTCCCCAACGCCTTTGGCGCCGTGCGGCCCCCTATCGAAGCGGGATTCGACCAGGATCGTCTCTATGTCGGGAACGTCCATCATCGTGGGCATCTTGTAGTCGGTCAGGTTCGCGTTGCGGACACGTCCGTCCTGGCACACGATCTCCTCGGAAAGCGCCTGGCCCAGCCCTTGGACGACGCCACCTTCGATCTGCCCCCGCACGAACATCGGGTTGACGGCATAGCCCACGTCCTGCGCCACGACATACCGCCGGATCGAGACTTCGCCGGTCGTCTCGTCCACATCCAGATCGACGGCATGCGCGTAGTAGCTCGCACCCATCCAAACCGGCAGCGGATGATTTTCGAAACGGGTCGCGTCGTATTCCAGCTTGGGAGGATGGAACGACCCTGTGGCGATGATACCGCCGCCGGACGCCTGTGAGAACGCCGCAAGCTCGGCTATGGAGACGGACTTGTCGCCCGCGACCACGCATTTGTCGTGCAACTGCATATATTTGCTGTCGACACCAAGCCTGGTTTCAGCCAGCTCGAACAGTTGCCTGCGAAGCTTTTCCGCCGCATCCAGGCAGGCGTTGCCGACCGAAAACATCGTGCGGCTGCCTTGCGAGCCGAAATCGTATGGAGAAGTCTGCGTGTCGACGGTCGCAATGCGGATGTCGTCGAGATCCAGGGACAGCGCTTCCGCCAGGATTTGCGCAGCGCCCGTCAGCGCCGCGGTTCCGATCTCCACCGCACCGCTGTTCAGCGACACCTTGCCGTCGGCTCCGATCTTGACGAACACGCCGGACGAACCGGCCGATGCCACGACCCACCAGCCGCATGCTATACCCTTGCCCGACCCGGCTGCCCCGGCGGAACCCCAGCCGATTGCGCTTGCGGCCTTGCGCAGGCATTCCTCGATGCTGACGGAAGTCAGTTTCTCGCCAGACGGTCCCACATCACCCTCGCGGACGATATTGCGCAGGCGCAGTTCCAGTGGATCGACCCCGAGGTCGCGGGCAATCATGTCCATCTGGCTTTCGATGGCGAAGTTCGCCATCGGCCCTGGCGGCGCCCGGAACGAGCCGGCCTGCAGCTTGTTGGTGTAGACAGCCAGCCCCTCGAGATCGAAGGCAGGGGTCCGGTAGGGGCCGATCAGAACGTGCAATCCGACAGCCGCGGTTCCAGGGCCGGATCCGGCGCCTGCACCGCAATCGAGCAGGAACCTTCCTCGCCTCGCGAGTATATGGCCGTCCTTGTCGACGGCCGTATCGAGATTGATCACCGCTGCCTGGCGGGGATGGGCGGCGGTCAGTTCTTCATCGGTCGAACTGAGGACCCGGACCGGCCGGCCTGCCGCACGCGCGAGAAGCGCCGCATAGTGATCGACGCCGATACGAAGTTTGCCGCCGAAGCCGCCGCCAATGCCCGGTGTGATCATCCGGACCTGCGATGGCAACAGCTCGAAGATTTCCGCCAGGGTGCCCTGCGTCTCGTACGGCGTCTGCACGTTTGTCCAGACGGTCAGGCTTTCCGGGCTCTCCCAGGTGGCCGTGGCGACCCGCGGCTCGGTATAGCCGGCGTGCACCATCGAAGTCGTGAAACGATGGCTGTAGGTTCGCCAGGCGGTTGCGAATGCGGCTTCGACATCGCCGAACTTCATCGTGGCCCGGTTGGCAAGATTGCCCCCGCGCGGCTTGTAGGCTGGTCCATGGCGATGATCACGCCACTCCGGATGTACCTGCGGCGCATCCGGCGACAAGGCCCGCTCAGGATCGAAGACCGCTTCCAGCGGCTCATATTCAACCCTGATGAGTTCCAGTGCTTTCGTCGCGATCGCGATCGATGTCGCGGCCACCAAGGCCACGGGCTGGCCGAGGTAAAGGACGCGATCGATGGCCAGCGCCGTCGTGTCCTTTATAGCCACGCCGTAGCGGATCGGCTTGATGTCCTTCCCGGTCAGAACGGAAACGACACCAGGCAGGCGGCGCGCCCGCTCGACGTCGATGGACAGGATCCGTGCATGCGTTTCGGTGCTCCGGAACACCTTGCCGAACAACATGCCCGGCAAGGCGACATCCGATCCGTAAATATGCTTGCCTGTGACCTTGGGCAGGCCATCGACGCGCGGCAGCGACCTGGAAACGACGCGGGGACTGTTCAGGAGCACAGCTTACCCCCGAATTGGCCGGCGGCGACCTCCATCACCGCATCCACGATGCGCCCATATCCGGTGCATCGGCATAATGTTCCGCTCAACGCCTCGCGCACTTCGGCACGGTCAGGCATCCGGCCTTCATGCTCATCCAGAAAGGAGCGTGCAGTCAGGATCATGCCGGGAATGCAATAGCCACACTGGACTGCGCCATGCTTCAGGAAAGCGTCCTGCAGCGGATCGGGCCTTCCGTCCTTGCCGATCCCCTCGATCGTGGTGACCTCACGCCCCACGCACAGGGCCGCAAGAACTATGCAGGAATTGACGGCGCGCCCGTCCAGCAACACGGTGCAAACACCGCACTCCGCCTCGAGGCAATTTTCCTTGGTTCCGGTCAACCCGATCTGATTGCGGATCGCATGCAGCAACGTAGTGTCGCTGGCAACGGAGATATCGTGAAGTCGGCCATTGACGCTCAGCTGCAGATCCAGCTTTTCGCCCTCGCCGCGCTGTGCCTCCCCGACTATTTGCCGGTCGATAACCAACACCAACCTCTCCGGATCAGATCAAGGTACCCGGAACAGCCCGGGGCACGGATTTCTTGTCCGCACGCTACTCCCGCCCTCGCCGCCGTCAACGGCCGCAGGCCAAATACATCCTCTTGCATAACATCGTCTTATATCTTTGTAGCGACTGTATGAGGGCAGACTTATGTTCGGGATTCATCCTTTGACGATCCCCGGAAGTCGCTGTAGCTGTGGAAATATGGGCCGGGCTGCTGCAGAAATGTGCAAGGCGGATGTCTGAATAATTTTACAGCAGCATCGCCTGTTGAAGCCTGATCCCCCGTCAACTCAGACATCGAATTATCATGGCCAAAGTCGAGCCCAGAGGTGGAGTTAGAGGATGACCACGCAAAAACGGAACACCGCGAAAGGCTTCCGCTGTTCCTTCGACATCGGCGGCACGTTTACGGATTTCATCCTCTCCAATGACGATACGGGCGAAATACGGATCCACAAATGCCTGACGGTTCCCTCTGATCCCGCCAAGGGTGCACTCGACGGCATGGCCGACCTGCTAAGCCAGGGAGGCGTCGAATTTTCCGAACTGCGCGAGGTTGTCCACGGCTCCACACTCGTCACCAATCTGGTGATCGAACGAAAGGGAGCCCGGACGGCGCTCCTCACCACCAAGGGCTTTCGTGACATCATCGAGTTCGGAACCGAGCAGCGCTATGACGTCCATGACTTGTTCCTCCGCTTTCCGGGGGCGCTGGTCGAGCGTTCGTTGCGGTTCGAGGTCAACGAGCGCATGTCCCGTGACGGCGACGTGATCGAGCCGATCGCCGACGAGGAGATTCATCGACTGCTGCAGCAGGCGCTCGATGGCGGGGCCAAGGCCGTTGCCGTCGTCTTCCTGCACTCTTATCGCAACGACGCGCATGAGCGGGCGGTCGCCGACTATGCGTCGAGGCATTTCCCGCAGTTGCAGATCTCGATCTCGAGCGAAGTCTGCGGTGAGATTCGGGAATATGAGCGCGCGACGACGACGACGGCGAATGCCTATGCCCAGCCGATCGTCGATCCTTATGTCCGAAAGCTGGAGCAGGAGCTGCGCAACCGAGGATTTACAGGCGAACTCTTCCTCGTTCAGTCGTCAGGCGCCTTGGCTTCGCCGGGGATGGCGCGCCGGTTGCCGATACGCCTGCTGGAGTCCGGGCCGGCTGGCGGCGGGCTGGCGGCAGCCCATTTCGGCAAGACGCTCGGCCTCCATGAGGTCATCGCTTTCGACATGGGCGGCACGACCGCCAAGGTCTGCCTGATCCGCGACGGCAAGCCCGATATCGCGCCCATGATCGAAGCAGCCCGCGAGCAGCGGTTCCGCCGCGGCTCGGGTCTGCCCATCCTGGCGCCGGTCATAGACATGATTGAAATCGGCGCCGGCGGCGGCTCGATCGCGCATCATGACGATCTCGGCCTTATAAAGGTCGGCCCGGAAAGTTCGGCCGCCGACCCCGGCCCTGCATGTTACGGACGTGGCGGCAAGCTGCCGACCGTCACCGATGCCAACCTGATCCTTGGCTATCTGGGGGCGGACTCCTTCCTTGGCGGCCGTCTCAAGCTCGATCGCCCCGCCGCCGAAGCGGCTTACGCCAAACTCGCCGACGAGGACGGCATCTCCATCGAGCGGGCCGCATGGGGCGTGTTCGCGGTCGTATGCGAAAACATGGCCGGCGCAGCGCGCGTCCATATCGTCGAAAAGGGACAGGACCCGCGCAATTTCACGATGATCGCGTTCGGCGGCGCCGGTCCCGCGCACGCCGTTCGCGTCGCCAAGGCGCTGAATGTCGGGCGCGTGGTCGTACCTCCCGCCTCTGGTGCCGCGTCGGCGCTCGGTTTCCTGGGAGCGCCTCTTGCGCATGAAGCCACGCGTTCCGCGCCATGTCTCGTCAGCGAGTTGGAGGTGGACGCGACCGAAGTCCTCCTCGCCGAGCTCGAGGAGGAAGGGCGGTCGCTCCTGTCGACCGCAAACATCGACGGCTCGAAACTGCGTGTGAGGCGGGAGGCGGACATGCGCCTGTCCGGACAGGTCCATGCCTTGCGTGTCGAGGCCCCTTCGGACCTGCGCCGCGGCGAAGCTCTCGCGATACTGGCGCGCAACTTCGCCGAAGCGTATCGCAGCCTCTATGCGCGTGAACCGTTCGGCGGCGAACTGGAAGTGATCAGCTGGCGAGTCACGACGTACTCACCGACGCCGAAGCTTCGCATCGGCTCGCTCTCGAGCACCAGAGCGGCCGATATCAGCACCCGCAAGGCATGGTTCCCCGAAACGAATG
The DNA here is from genome assembly GCA_001896885.1 of Rhizobiales bacterium 65-79. Classification (GTDB taxonomy): domain Bacteria; phylum Pseudomonadota; class Alphaproteobacteria; order Rhizobiales; family Rhizobiaceae; genus Mesorhizobium_L. The sequence continues at coordinate 285,757 of MKRJ01000014.1, forward strand.
GTTACGTCGAGACGAAGGTCTACAATCGATATGCGCTCCACGCCGGGGAGGTTATCCAGGGCCCGGCGATCATCGAAGAGACCGAATCGACCACGGTCGTGCCGCCCGGCGACAGCTTCACGCTGGATGCAAACGGCAACCTGGTGATCACGCTTGCCGCTGCAAAGGCCGCCAAAGCCGCGCTTACCGCCACCACCGGCGATTTCGATCCGATCGATCTCGAAATCATGTGGAGCCGCCTTGTAACGATCTCGGAAGAGTGCTGGCAGGCTGTCATTCGCACCGCGTTTTCACTCATCATCGGCGAGGCTCAGGATTTTGCCTGCGAAATACTCGACGAGAACGGAGATTCCCTCGCCCACTCTCCGCGCGCCATGCCGGTCTTCAACATCACGCTGATGGCCGCAGCCAAGTTCCTGCTGAAAGAATATCCAATCGAGACGCTGAAGCCGGGCGACATCCTCATGACCAACGATCCATGGCATGGATCGGGCCACCTCTTTGACATCGCAGTCCTGACGCCGGTGTTTCACAAAGGCCGCGTGGTGGCTTTCCTCGGCTCCATCGGACATGTCAGCGACATCGGCGGCACCAAGAACAAGAGCGCGGTGCGCGAGATCTATGAGGAAGGCATCCAGCTTCCGCCAACCAAGCTTTACGCCGAAGGCAAGCCAAACCGCGACGTATTCAACATTCTCTACGCCAATCTGCGCAACCCTCGTCAGGTGGTCGGCGACATCGAGGCGCTGATCGCAGCGAATGCGCTTGGCGCGGAGCGTCTGGCCGCCCTCCTGGTCGAATATGGCCTCGACGACCTGCGCAAGCTCGCATCGACGATGCATCGGCTGTCGGAGAATGCGGCACGCGAGGCTATCCGGCAGATGCCGGACGGCGTCTATTCGGCGATTACCCATCTCAATGGTTCCGGTGAGCGCCTGTTCATACCGGCCAAAGTCACGGTCGATGGCGACTCCGTCGAGGTCGACTTTGAAGGATGCCCGCCCCAGGTCTCGCTTGGCGGCATCAACAACACATTGCCCGGCACGCAGGCCGAGACGTTGTTTGCCTTGAAATGTATTCTGACACCCGGCATTCGCGCGACCGCCGGCTGCTATCGCGCCTTTACCGTCAAAGCGCCGGAAGGCAGCATACTCAATTGCACCCATCCCGCCGCCGTCGGTCTGCGTCGCCTTACGCTGTTTTATGTCGACGCGCCGATCCTCAAGGCGCTGAGCGAGGCTGTTCCGGATCGGATGCAGGCGTTTACCGGGCTGCCTACGATCATCGACCTGCATGGTCGCGAGGCCAGCGGCCGTACCTTCACCGACTACATGTTCGTAGGTGGCGGACAGGGTGGCACGGCGCGCCACGACGGCAAGAGCGGCATGCTTTGGCCTACAAGTGCAGCCAATACCTCCGTCGAAATGATTGAGAGCCGCATACCCGTGGTGGTGATCGAGAAATCGCTCGTTGCCGATAGCGGCGGTGCCGGAAGGTATCGCGGTGGTTGCGGCCAGCGCGTGCGGCTACGGCGTCTCCACGACGACAATTATCCGGTCTTCATCAACGTCTACCCTGAGGGGGAGAATGTGACAACCGACGGGATGCTTGGCGGGGCCCCGGGCGGACGTACCCGTGCGTTCCGCGGCTCCGATGGGACCGCCGAACCGGTCGAAATACTCGAACCGCTCATGATCCAGGTTCACTCGACGAACGAAATCGTCGAGGTGCAGATCGGTGGTGGCGCTGGGTACGGCGACCCGGCGGATCGGCCGCAGGCGGAGATCCAGGCGGATATTCTGAACGGCTACGTGACGAAGGAAGGCGCGAAGCGCTACTCACGCTCGAATGCGGCGCGAAGCAAGGTCCTGTCGTGATGGACGGGATTCGCATCGCTATCGTGGGCGGGACAGGCGAACTCGGGACCGGCCTTGGCCGCCGCTGGCACCGCGCAGGCTTCGACATCCTGATCGGTTCAAGATCGGTGGAAAAGGCGGAAGCAGCGGCGACCGAGCTTGGCGGAGGCTCGGCGACGGTCACCGGCGCCAGCATGGCCGATGCTGCCCGCGACGCCGATATCGTGGTCGTGGCCGTGCCCTGGAGCACACATGACGCGACCCTGGGCGTCATCGCACCCCATGTCGACGGCAAGATCCTTATCGATGCCGTTGTGCCGCTGGTGCCGCCGAAAGTGAGCGTCGTCCAACTGCCCGCCGAAGGCAGCGCCGCACAAAGGGCGCAGGCCCTCCTGCCCGGTGCGCGTGTCGTCGGCGCCTTCCACAATGTCGCAGCGAAGCTGCTGAAGGCGGATGCCGATATCGATTGCGATATACTCGTTTGCGGCGACGACAAAGACGCGCGCGACACGGTGGTTCAGCTTGTGGCAGCCGCGGGCATGAAAGGGATAGACGCCGGGCCCCTGGCCAATTCGGCGGCGAGTGAGGCATTAACGTCACTCCTGATCGGGCTGAACAGACGCTATAAGGTCGCTCATGCGGGAATCCGGATAACTGGTCTTCTCTGAACTCGAGAAATCGCATGAGCAGCAGCCGCGTCGTCATCACCGCAGCGGAGAATTTTCCGCTGATCAGGCCAGGCGACGATCTACCGGCGATCATAGTCTCCGCGCTTCGCAAGCAGTTTGGTACCCTGCAGGGCGGCGACATCGTTTCAGTGGCCCAGAAGATCGTATCGAAGGCCGCGAACCGCTATCTCAACCTTGCCGATATCGAGCCGTCCGCGACGGCAAGGGAACTGGCCGACGTGACCGGGAAGGACCCACGATTTGTCGAGGCCGTGCTTGGTGAATCGTCAGCCGTCTTGAGAGCGGTTCCTGGCATATTGATCGTCGAGCACAGGCTTGGTCTGATCATGGCCAATGCCGGCATCGACCAGTCCAACATCGAACACGAACCAGGCGAGCGGGTGTTGTTGCTGCCCGAAGACCCTGATGCATTCTGCGACCGGCTAAAGCGATACCTGGACGACGAATTCGGGATATTTACAGGTGTCGTCATGACGGACAGCTTCGGCAGGCCGTGGCGGCTTGGAACCACCGGCGTTGCGATAGGTTCGGCGGGCTTCCCGCCCTTGCTCAGCATGATCGGCAAGCCTGACCTCTTCGGACGGACGCTGCGGGCAACAGAAATCGCTCTTGCCGACCAGATTGCCGCCGCCGCGGTGCTGGTCACGGGCGAAGCCAGTGAGGGGCAACCTGTCGTCCTGATTTCCGGTCTGGACTGGCAGCCTTCGGACGCCGGCGCCCGCGCGCTCAATCGCCCCAAACATCAGGATCTGTTCCGATGAGCGCAAAGCGCCGCATCGTAGCCCTCTCGGGCGGAGTCGGCGGAGCGAAGCTCGCACAGGGCCTTGACATGCTGGACGATGTCGACCTGACGATCGTCGTGAATACGGGGGATGACTTCGAGCATCTCGGGCTGATGATCTCGCCTGACATAGATTCCGTCGTCTATGCCCTGGCGGGGCTTTCGGATGTCGATCGCGGCTGGGGACGAGCCGACGAGAGCTGGCATTTCATGGAAGAAATCAGGCGGCTGGGCGGGGAAGACTGGTTCCTCCTGGGCGATCGCGATCTGGCGATGCATATCGCGAGGACCAACGCGATACGCCTCGGCGAGCCGTTGTCATCGTTCACGCTGCGCATCGCCCGGCGACTCGGGATACGCGCGCGGATCGTTCCGATGACGGATGACGCCGTCCGCACGATCATCACGAGCGACGAAGGCCGGTTGGCATTCCAGCGCTATTTCGTGGGCCTCCGCTGTGAGCCTATCGTACGCTCGGTCGATTTCGAGGGGGCTCCGTCCGCCCGCCCTGTCGCCGAGCTCGAGACGGAGTTTGCCGATCCCGGCCCGGATGCGATCATCATATGCCCGTCGAACCCTTATCTGAGCATCGATCCGATCCTCTCGATACCCGGCATCGCGGACATGTTGTCGGCTTCGCACGCTCCCGTGGTTGCGGTTTCTCCGATCATCGGAGGCCAGGCCGTAAAGGGACCAACTGCGAAGATCATGAACGAGCTTGGCCTTGCCGTAACCAACGACACGATCGCCGGCCACTACGGCGACCTGATCGACGGGATCGTCATCGATCATGGTGACAGATGTCCGGTCGCCGCATCACCCTTGGCCTGCCTCTCTGTGCCGACTTTGATGCACACCGTCGAGGATAAGGTAAGCCTCGCGCGCAAGACGGTCGATTTTGCTCTTTCGCTCAGCCAACCCGAGAGGGTCGGATGACGCCGCTAAAGGCATGGGCGCTCGTCCCGGTGAAGGCCTTTACCCACGCGAAGAGGCGTCTCGCCGGAATCCTGTCCGACGAGGAGCGTGCGGAGCTTGCCCGCGCGATGCTTCTTGATTTGTTCGACACGATAGGAGCAGCTCACCTGTCAGGCTTCACGGTAGTGGCATCCGACAGTGAGGTCGCGCGTCTCGTCGCCATGGCCGGCGGCGATATCTGCGATGAGCCCGCGACAGGCGGACTGAACGATGCGGTCCTGGTCGGGCTCCGTCATTGCCGGCATCGTGCCCCCGCCTGTGTCGTGGTTCCAACGGATGTTCCCTATCTCGAGCCGGCGACGATAGCCTTCGCGACACAAAGTGCCCTCGAAGGCTTCGGCTGCGCCGCAGAGGCCGTGCGGGATGGGGGGACCAATCTGCTTGCATTTCCCTCGCGGATACGGCTTGCGCCCCGCTTCGGACCGGACAGCTTCCTCTCTCATTTATCGGAGATGCGATCCGCCGGTCTAACCACGCGAATTCTTTCAACCCCCGACACGCGTTTCGACCTGGATACTCCCGGCGATCTGCGAGCGATCAAAACGGCTCCTCCAGACAATCGCGTAGGAAGGCTCGTATCGCAATTCCCGGCAACGCAACTGCCCGAACCCCTGCGAGGTGTCGCTTGAATTTGTCGGTTGCCCATGGATTGCAGGACAATGTGGCCCGTTCCCTGGTTGAACGATCGGCGGCCGAAATCATGCCGGCAGCCGCCCTGAAGCGGGATATGCATCACGGGCGCTTGATCTCCTTCTCTCGCAAGGCATTCATTCCATTGACGAAACTGTGCCGGGACGTCTGTCTCTACTGCACTTTCGCCAAACCGCCGAAACGCGGCGAGCGTAGTTTCCTGACGCTGGAAGAGGTGCGGGGCATCGCGGAAAACGCCGTTGCGGCAGCCTGCAAGGAGGCGTTGTTCACGCTCGGCGACAAACCGGAGCTACGTTATCGAGCGGCACGGGAGGAACTGGAAGCACTCGGCTTTGCAAGCACGGTCGATTACCTGGCGGCAGCGGCGCAAGTCGCGCTCGACGCCGGCCTGTTTCCGCACCTCAATCCCGGCGTGCTGACGGCTGACGAGATTGCCCAGCTCAGGCGGCTGTCGATCTCACAGGGTCTGATGCTTGAGACGACCTCCGAGCGATTGACGCGGCGCGGCGGCGCTCATTTCGGCTCGCCGGACAAACTGCCGGCCGTCCGCCTTCAGATGCTGGAGGACTCGGGCAGGCTCTCCGTCCCGTTCACTACCGGCCTACTGGTCGGCATCGGCGAGACCCGTTCGGAACGGATCGACGCGCTTCTTGCGATCAGGGACAGCCATGCCCGCCATGGGCATATCCAGGAAGTGATCATCCAGAATTTCCTGCCCAAGCCGGACACGCGCATGGCCGACTGGCCGGCCGCGCCGCCGGAGGAGCATTTGTGGACCATCGCGGCGGCCCGGCTGATCCTTCCTTCGACCATGAATATCCAGGCGCCGCCCAATCTGACGCCGGGCGGGCTTGGCCAGTTGCTCGCCGCCGGAATCAACGATTGGGGCGGGGTTTCGCCGGTGACGCCGGACCACGTCAATCCGGAAGCTCCCTGGCCGCATCTTGATCATCTTGCCGCCGAAACGCGGAATGCCGGGCACGAACTCGTCGAAAGGCTCGCCGTCTATCCCGCCGCTACGCGTGACCTTCAGCGCTGGATCGACCCCGCACTCCACTCCCGACTGCTTGCCGCGCTGGACGGGGCGGGTTACGCGCGTTGCGAGGAATGGGCCCCGGGGCGCGCGATCGATCCACCGACCATTGATCTCGAACTGATGTCGTCGCCTCCCGCACCGGCAAAGTCACGCGAATTGATCGCGCTGCTCGGCCGCCTGCAGCAAGGCGAGCCAGCCACCGAAAGTGAGATCATCGACCTGTTCAGCGCCCGCGGAAGCGACTTCTCCGCGATCTGCCGTGCCGCGGACGAGATCCGCCGCGAACTGAACGGCGATACCGTAAGCTATGTTGTCACCCGCAACATCAACTACACGAATATCTGTGGCTACAAATGTCAGTTTTGCGCCTTTTCGAAAGGCAAGATGAGCGAATCCCTGCGCGGCAGGCCCTATGACCTGTCGCTTGACGAAATCGCCGGCAGGGCCCGCGAAGCGGCAGAGCGCGGCGCCACTGAAGTATGTATGCAGGGCGGAATTCACCCGCACTATACCGGCCAGACCTATCTCGACATCTGCCGCGCGGTTAAGGCGGCGGTTCCCGAAATACATGTCCATGCCTTTTCGCCCCTCGAAGTGCAGCATGGTGCGACGACACTCGGCATGTCGGTTCCCGATTTCCTGGCGGAACTAAGGACCGCGGGACTGGCATCGCTGCCAGGAACCGCCGCGGAAATCCTCGACGACGAGGTTCGGCGCATCTTGTGCGCAGACAAAGTCGACACCGGGACATGGCTGGCCGTCATGCGTGCGGCCCACAAAACAGGCCTGCGTAGTACGGCTACCATCATGTTCGGCCACGTGGACGGCTACCACAATTGGGCCCGCCATTTGATCCGCATCCGCGACCTGCAGCAAGAAACCGGCGGCTTCACCGAATTCGTACCCCTGCCCTTTGTGCACATGGAAGCGCCGATCTTCCTCAAGGGCCGTTCCCGCAAAGGACCGACTTTCCGCGAAACTGTGCTGATGCATGCCGTGGCGCGACTGGCATTCGGGAGGTTGATCCCCAACATTCAGGCGTCGTGGGTCAAGCTCGGTCGCAAGGGAGCGGCGGCATGCCTCGCCGCGGGCGTGAACGATCTTGGGGGTACGTTGATGGATGAGACGATCTCCCGCTCCGCCGGCGCAAGCCATGGTTCGGAAGTCACTCCTGTCGAAATGGAAGACATCATTCGGGCAGCGAGCCGCACACCTCGCCAGCGCACTACGCTTTATGGAAACCCGCCAACGCCCTCCTGGCCACGATAGGCTGCATGCGCCGTGATGATCTCGGCCGCGTCATGGGGCCGATGAGTTCCAGCGCCTGCGATCCCCGGCAGCCGGGCCAGCGGATGACGACCTTCATTCCGACGTCATCCGCAATATCCAACAAAGTGGCTTTGGCAAGCGGCAATAAATCTCCTGCAAGCAGGTCAAGCCTTTTGCGATCCGTCGCCGGCGCCGAGATAGATGCGGCCGACTTCCGGATTGCCGGCAATGGAAGCAGCATCCCCGTCCAGCCTGTTGCGCCCTTCGGCGAGGACGTAGCATCGGTCGGAGATCGCCAGCGCCTTGTGCGCATTCTGCTCGACCAACAGAACTGCCGCCCCCTGCCTGTCGCTGATAGCGCGGATGTGCCGGAAGACCTCGTCCGTGGCCTTCGGCGAAAGGCCGGCGCTCGGCTCATCGAGAAGCAGAACCTTCGGTGATGCCATTAGGGCGCGCCCGAGCGCTACGATCTGCTGCTGCCCGCCGCTGAGCTTCCCTGCCCGCGCGCTCCAGTAGTCATTGAGCGTGGGAAGAATTTCACGCACCGCCTCCTGACGCTCCCGTACCGCCCCCGGCAATGCAAACAGGCCCATGCGGAGATTTTCCTCCACCGTCATCGTGGCGAACACGTTCCTTACCTGCGGCACATACCCCAATCCGGCACGAAGGCGGTCACGAGTCGACGTTGCTGTTATCTCCTGCCCGGACAGAAGGATCCTGCCGGCGCTCGGCCGGATGAGTCCCACCAGCGTCTTAAGAAGGGTGGACTTGCCGGAACCATTCGGCCCGATCACGGTCACGATCTCGCCGGCAGACAACCGCACGCCGACGCCGTGCAGGATCTGCATTTCGCCATAACCCGCGATGAGGCCGCCGGCGCCCAGCACCTCTTGCGCGCTCATGCGTCGGCTCCGCCAAGATAGGCGTCCAGCACCTGCCGGTTTTCCTGGATTTCAGACGGCGTCCCCGCGGCGATGACATGCCCGCGATCGAGCACGACAATCCGTTCGCAGAGTTCCATCACCACGTTCATATTGTGCTCTATGATGAGGAGCGTGATGCCCGAGGCATGAACCTGCCGCATCACATCCATCAGATCCCTGATCAGCGTCGGATTGACACCCGCCGTCGGTTCGTCGAGCAGCATCAGTCGGGGCCGGCTCATCAGACAACGGGCGAGTTCGAGAAGCTTCTTCTGTCCCCCGGAAAGAAGAGCCGCCGGAGCATCGGCCTTCGTCTCCAGCCCGACCATTTGCAGAACCTCGCGCGCGGCGGCTGCGTTGGCTCTTTCCTCTTCCCTCACACGAGCGTCGGGAAGGACGACCGAAAGGATGCGGTCGCCAAACTGCCCTTCCGGCACGAGCATGAGATTTTCGAGCACCGACATCCGCTTCAGCTCGCGCGGGATCTGGAAGGTACGGCGAAGCCCGAGGCGCGCGACCGCATGTGGGGCCATGCCATCGATCCTCCGTCCCTCGAAACGAACCTCGCCGGAATCGGGTTTGAGGAAGCCGCTGACGATATTGAACAGGGTCGACTTGCCAGCGCCGTTCGGACCGATCAGCCCGGTGATCGAGCCTTTCCGCACCGAGAACTCGCAGCGGTCGATAGCCTGCAGTCCGCCGAAGCGCCGGTTCAGGCCGGCAATCTCGAGGATGGCATTCATGGGCTTCTCGTCGTCCGGTAGCGAATGACCACGATGACCATGAGCGCCAGGCCGAGCGCCATGAGGCGAAGCGCGGCAAGCTGCACACCGTCCACGATGGTTATATAATCCTTCAGAAGCCGCGTGCCTTCGAGAAGGGCCGCGACGACAGCGGTCCCGGCCAGCGTGCCGAGGCTGGAACCCTGGGTACCGAGAAGCACGGCGGCCAGGACGTAGATGCTGACGTTGGGGCCGAACATGTCCGGCGAGATATAAGTCAGGTAGCTGGCGAAGAAGGCGCCGCCGATCCCGGCAAGCGCCGCACCGAGGATGAAAGCCTGGCTCTTGTAGGCAAGCGTCGGCTTGCCGACGGAAGCGACGACCGTCTCATCTTCCCGGATGGCCCGCAATGTCCGGCCGATCGGAAAACGCGCCAGCCTTTGGCTGAACCAGAAGGCCAGTCCCACCAGGGCGGCCGACACGACAAGAAAGGAGGTTTCGGTATCGAGGCCGGGAATGGTCGGCGGCCTCGGGATCGCGGCAATGCCGTCCGGGCCGCCGGCAAGCCATTTCTCGTTCAGAAAGATGAGCCGGATGAACTCGCTGAAACCGAGCGTGACGATGGCGAGATAATCCTCGCGCAGGCGCGGCGTGAAAAGCGCTACCGCGCCTCCGAACGCACCGCTGACAAGCGTCGCGAGAACAAGCGCGGCGAGAAGAGGCATCCCGGCATGAGTTGCGAGCGCGAATGCATAGGCGCCGATCGCGAAGAAGGCCACCTGGCCGAGATTGATCAGCCCCGTCAGGCCCCACTGGATGTTCAGGCCGAGCGCCACGAAGCCATAGATCATGGCGAAGATCAGGATGGCGACAAGATAGGCAACCATCGCTCAATCGCCCGCCCGGATCAGGCCAGTCGGCCTTACGAGAAGCACGGCCGCCAGGACAAGGAACGCAAGCGCCGTTTTGTATGTCGCGGGGAGGACGAGGAGGCTGAATTCCGACACCAGCCCGAGGAGAAGAGCAGCATAGGCTGCTCCGATGACGCTGCCCAGCCCGCCAAGGATGGCAACGGCGAAGAGCGGGATCAGGACACGCCATCCGAGGAGCGGCGTCAATGTCGTCTCGGTGGCGAGCGCCACCCCGCCGATGGCCGCCAGAAAGCCGCTGATGAAGATGACGCCGCCATAGACGATCTCCGGCCGTACCCCGGTGACGACGGCAAGTTCCGGATTGGTGGAGGTCGCACGTACCGCCCGCCCGAAGGCCGTCATGCGCAGGCCGACGATGCTGAGCAGGAGGATGACCAATACCGAGACGATCATGATCGCCTGCGTCGGCGTGATGACGAAGCCGGCGATGACGAACGGCCGCGACAGGGGGATCGGATATTGCAGCACGTCATTGCCCCACAGGAAGCGAACCGCGTTCTGCAGGAAGAGCATCAGGCCGAGCGAAAGAAGGACGGGCGGCAACGCGCCCGCGCGGCGGACGCTGCGGAACAGCGTCTGGTCGAAGGCGAGCGCGACGAACCCGGTCAGCACGGCGGCCAATGGCGCAGCGAACCACAACGGAAATGAAAATCCGCACAGAAAGAGCGCGAGATAGGCGCCGAGCGTCATGAACTCGGTGATGGCGAAGTTCGGATAGCGCAATACGCCATAGATCAGTGAAATCGCCGCTGCGGGCAGCGTCCAGATCGCGGCCGAAACCAGTGCGGAAACGAAATAGATCTGCAGTTCGAACACGGGCAAGCCTTGGGGTTCGGACGCCACCCAAGGTGGCGTCCTCTCGCAGGAAGCGGCGGACGACGAGGCTCAGAACACGACGTCGGTGATCTTGCCGACAGGGACGACTTTGCCGTCCTTGACCTGGGCGACGCGGAAATTGGCCTTCACGATATTGCCGTTGGCATCGAAATCGATCGACCCCGAAGCGCCCTCGTAGTTCACCTGCCCACCCTGGCGCAGCACCTTGATGCCTTCCGCGAACGACGTCACCTTGGTGCCTTCCGGCCCGGAGACTTTCTTCACCGCATCGGTCAAGACCGTTCCGTCCACCGATTTCGCCGCCTCGATGGCAAGCGCAAGCAGATTGAGCTGGTCATAGGCCTGAGCGCCGAAAGAATAATAGTGGTCGCTGCCGCCGCCGAGCGCCTTGGCAAGGCGCTGATAGGCCGGTGAATCCTCCGCCACGCCTTCCTCGACCAGAAGCAGTCCTTCCGCCGCCGGCCCTGCATTCTTGATCAGGTCGGGGCTGACCGCGAAACCGGGGACGATGAAGCGGCCGGAAAGGCCAAGCTGATAGGCCGCCTTGAGGATGGCCGTGATGTCCGGCTCGTAGCCGGAGATGTGGATGAAATCGGGTTTGTCGGCAAAAGCGCGCGTCACCTCGGAACGGAAGGTGGTCTGGTCCTCATTATAGGTCGTGAAGCTCGTGACCTTGCCACCGCGTTCGACGAAGCGTTGCCGGAACGCCTCCACGGTCATCGCGGTGAAGGGCACGTTGAGGCCGAGAACGGCCGCGCGTTTCCAGCCCTGCCCGGCCGCATATTCCGCATAGGCCTTTCCAAAGAGCAGGTCGTCGGGTTCGGTGCGGAACAGATGACCCTTCTTCTGGATTTCGGTGATCCGGCTCGCGCCGGAAGTCGAGAACTGTATGAGCTTGTTGGCCTGCACGATCGGCGCCACTGCGAGGGTAACGCTGCTCGCCCAGGTGCCGATGATCGCCGTGACCTTGTCGACCTCGATAAGCTTGCGGGCGCCGCGAACGGCCGCTTCGGGGCTGGTCTCGTCATTTTCCTCGACGAGCTTGATCTTGCGGCCGTTCGGGCCGCCCGCGTCGTTGATTTCGGCGAGCGCGGCCTTGGCCGAGGCCAGCATCTCCTGGCCGAAGCTGCCGCCCGCTCCCGAGAGCGGCATCAATGCGCCGACGACGATCTCGCCTTCGTCCGCACGGACGGCGCCTATACCGGGCATGGCCGCGGCGGCGAGCGCGCCGGCGCCGCCGGCGAGCAGAGCGCGGCGGCTGATTGAACCAAGAATGCTGCGGTTTTCAGGATCCCTTTTCATCGTTCCTTCCCTTTTTTCTGTTTGTCAGCTGCTGGAGAGGTCCCATTCCCTCTCAAAATCCGATGTCGCGCGGGAAATCGGTGATGCAGCGGGCGCCCCTTTCCGTGACGATCAGCACATCGGAATGGCGGAAGCCGCCGAGGCCCGGGATATAGACGCCCGGTTCGACCGAATTGGCCATGTTGGGAAGCAGCCTGGTCCGGTTGTAGAGGCGAAGTTCGCCTTTCTCTTCGCGGCTGGCCGCACCGATCATGATGCCGTGGGCATGACCCGTCCCGTGGCGGATGTATTTCACCAGATCGTATTTCTGCAGGATGTCGCGCGTGAGCCTGTCGATATCCGCCATCACCGCCCCAGGCTTGAGGGCCGCCTTCCCCGCATCGAACGCCTCGTTCACGGCATCGAGCGGCCGCCGGATCTGCGGCGTTGGATCGCCATAAACGAAAGTCCGTTCGAGTTCGGCGCAATAGCCCCAGACCACCGGGAAGACGTTCAGCGAAACGAGATCGCCCCGCATCAACCGCCGACTGGTGGGATGAAGATGCGGCACCATCGTATGATCGCCGAACTGGGCGTAGACATAGGTGCTGGAAAGCCCGTTTATGGAGAGTGCGCCCATCGCCTTGTTGACCGCTGCGACGGCGTGTGAGGCCACCGCCAACTCGGTGACATTGTCCTGCATGGCCTCGAGGAAGGCGTCCGCGCCGATCTTGGCGAGGCTCGCTCCGAGATCGAGGAGAGCGATTTCCTCGTTCGACTTGATCAGCCGCAATTCCTCCAGCCACGGACCGATTTCGACGAACGCGGCTTCAGGAAAACGACTTTGCAGGGCGCGGAACAATCCGACCGGCAGAAGCGCTTCCTCGATGCCGATCCTGATCTTGGCGGAGCCGCGACGCGCGATGAAATCCGCGCACAGCTTCAGGCTTGCCTGCACGACGTTCTCGTCGTCGCCATAGACCAGGGCTTCGTCGAACGAGCTGTGCTCCTGGATATTCTCCTGCTCGATGGCGGCGCCGCAGACAGCGCTCTTTCCGGAGGCCGGCAGGATGGCCCACATCGGCCGCCCCCACTCGGAAAGCAGCGGCACGCCGCTCATATAGAACACGTTGTCGGCGGTATGCAGGAATGCCACGTCGACGTTGTTCTCGCCGAGCTTCTTCCGTAAAGCGTCGATCCGGCGCGTCATTTCGTGCTTGGAAAAGGCTGGCATTCTGAACTCCAAAAAATCCTGGCTGGTTGATGACTAGGGCTTCTGAATCGGCTCGCCGTCGAGGCCGGCTACGCCGATCAATCCGTCGTTCTTGATGTTCTGGAGGATCATCAGCGAGTTCGAATCCTTGATGCCCTCGACCGTGGCAAGTTCGATCAGGATGAAGTCGTAGAGATCGCGAAGAGTCTCGAAACAGGCCTTGATGATGAGATCATAGGGGCCGGTCGTGACAGCAACGCTGTCGACGAAAGGATACTGCCGCAGCACCTCGGCGACCTTGGTGATCGCCGCCCGTTCCACGTCGATGCCGATAAAGGCAGAGGCTTCATAACCGAGATCGACGGGATCCGCGGCTGCCCGGATGCGTACCCTGCCCTCCTGCGTGAGCTGGCTGAGCTTTTTGCGCACCGTCGGTTCGCTGCTGCCGATCCGGCGCGCCATTTCGGCGGTCGACATCCGGCCATCCTCCTGCAGCAGGCGGATGATGAGCTTTTCAGTGTGGTCCAAACGGCGCGGCGCCACGACGATCCCCAAATCCTCTTTCCCTCTCGAATTCCCATGATATGAAAAATATTGCAACTTATTTTTTTGTAATGGCTAACTCTGACGCGCTTGTATTTTTTGAATACGAAATATCGATACCCGATCATGAGCCAAAGGATCGTGTTTCGGCCCGCTCGTCTCGGCCGTTTGCGGTTACCCTTTAAGCGCGTTCCAAACCGGTCGTCGTTTGCGGCGGGGCTGCGATTGTTTAGGTCCGCCGATGCGGTCCTGATCTGGGCGGCGAACCAATCGTCGAGGCGCAGGACGCAGCGGGGGATTGGCAGAACGCGCGCGAGCGCTCTTGCCGGTCCTTTTCCGTTTCCTTGCCGAAGACAGATCCCGGCCCCGCGGAGCAGGCGGGCCGGCGCAATTGTGCCCGAGCAGCCCTGCCCGGCTGGCCAAGCGGGGCTTTCCAGCCCTGCGCAGGATGACAGGCCGAGACTATCGACGGGCGCGATTGAGCGTCGCCATGCACTGCGCTGGGGTGCTGATGCTGCGAAACGGAATGGTAGAAGCCGACGGTGCGCCGAAGGATATCCTCAAGAAGCTGATGCTCACCAGATTTCGTGGCGGGGCACCGGAATCGCCCGTGTCAAACGGGTACGCACATGTCGCGCCCTTCCGGACGGTTCAGACCCTCGGCGGGCGGCCTAAAATCATGGCCGCTTCCGGATTCATCTAGGAGCAATCCGGAACATATGGGTCGTTTCTGCCGCGCACCTTCCGGAAATCGGCATCTGCTTGCCGGCGGCTGACGCCGGTGGCATTTCAGAACGGGAAAAGCGCAATAATTCAGAACAGCCGCCTTGCATCTGAAGGCCTTTCGATCTAAGTGCCTCTTTCCATTGCCGTATCGCCTGAACTATGGCCTCGTGGCGGAGTGGTTACGCAGAGGACTGCAAATCCTTGCACCCCGGTTCGATTCCGGGCGAGGCCTCCAATCTGTTCCATCCTGCATGGCAACATGTTGAATTCGGTCCGCTTTCCTGCAGACCGACAGCGTGCGATCGGCCGATCTCCGGCCTGGACTTTTTTCGTCACCCACTGTTTCGCCACCGGCCCCAGCGCACGATCAGCCGCCGCCGCCAGCGCCTCACGGTCGCAAATTCGTAGGACAGCACCAGCAGCCCGAGCGGGATCATCCAGAAGCCCAGGATCGGCAGGAAGCCGAAGAACCCGAGCACGACCAGCACGACGCCGATGGCAATCCTGAGTGCCCTGGAGCGCGGCAGAGGAACCGTGCGGCCGAACAGGTGGATCGCCCGGCCGTCGTTGCGGTCACAGGTCGCTTCGCGGTCTTCGGTTTCGGTCATGCGCGGCTGGGCAGTTCTTTGGCTGAGACGGGTGGTGGAGGCTCCATATGGGGCATAGACGGTACAAATGCCAGCGCGTCGGCGCGTATCTGTGCACGCGGGATCCCCGTTTACCGCGTTGCAAAATCGCCGATTGCGCCTTTGCATTAGCCGAAACGGTTTGCTATAGGCAGCGCCACCTGCACAGAGTTCCCCGGTAGCTCAGCGGTAGAGCAACCGGCTGTTAACCGGTTGGTCGATGGTTCGAATCCGTCCCGGGGAGCCACTTTCTTCGTGAAAGGCAGGAAATCCAAGGAAATCAGGGCGTGTAGGTCCCTCGGGATACCCCAAGAGGTATAGCCGGCCTGCAGGTGGCAGGGATGGCCTTCCTGTTTCCGGCCATTGCCGCGAACGCATCCGCCTCCGCCCGATCGGCCCCGTGCATCAAAGAAGATTTTTCCTAACTGTTCGCTCCGGCCCCGAATGGGAAGCCTCCTCGACCTTGCGGAACCCGTAAGGTGACCAGCGACATGATCCTCGGGCATCTGCCAGGGAATATCGGGCAGGATTACGGGAGCGAGGCGGTTCGGCCGGAGGTCGCGGAGAAGGCGCTCAGGGCGGCGCTGGGGCTCGTGTAGGCGATTTCCCTGGCGACCACCGGGAGCCGATGCTACAGCTATCCGGCTGGCAGGGTCGGGAACCGCTTGGGGAAGCAGGGCATGGCGAGTGTGTGGCGTGTTATATCCTTTGTCACGGATATTCTGCTTCCCGCTCTGGCAATTGCGGGCTCCATTGGGGCAGTAGCCTTTACGCTTATGGCGCATCGGCATCAGGACCCGCGTTCGGCCGCACAACAGTGCCGCTGGGACAGCGCCGATGCGTCAATCTGCCAAGTGGCCCTTCGGCCAACCGCAGCGGACCAGCCGTATGTGAACCGTTAGCCACTATGCTACGCAACCTGCACCGGGTTGGGTCGCTCATGCGGCAGCTATTCGAGCGGGTCGAGGTCGATTACCCGCAAGGGGTGCTGAGGTTTCACTGGAGATCGACACGGGGGGAGACCACAGAGATGGTGTTCGGGTGGCCTGAGGATGCCGGATAACGGCTCCTCCTCTGGGACATCGGGCAGGAAGGCGGGAGGTGAACCGCTTAACGCATACTATTATAGTAGTCGCTCCAACCGAGCGTGGGCTTAAATGTGAAGATGGCGCGAAGGGTGACTTGGGCGGACGGGGGGGGCTGGATTGGCCCGCTCTATTGTAAAGTGTATCGTCGCCTAATGTCACCTTACCGAAAGGCTCGGCGTTTCGCCATCTGGACCATTGTTCTCTTCATCGCCTCGCCGCTGTGGTTCTTTGCTCCGATTGCTTTGTGGGGAAGTGCTGTCGCCCTGCCGCTCGCTGCCTTCTGGTTGGCGCACGGCGCTGTGATGATGTGGTGGTTCAAATGTCCTCGGTGCGGCTGTTCGCCGTTTGCCAGCAAGAAAGGCTTCGTGGCTCTCTATACGCCTTGGCCGCGACGTACCTGTGCCGAGTGCGGGCTCGATCTTACGGATGGTCTGCCGAGACATGAACCGATGGGGGGCGCCTAGTGTCGACCTGCCCCGAAGATTGGCGGATCACCAACGCGGAACACCTCAAAGGGCAGCGTCTGCATTTCCGCAAATACACCCGTTGGAGCGACACATGGGATCACGACCATTGCGCCGCCTGTGGGGCACGGTTTGCCGAGGGCAAGGAACCGGACATTCAGCATGAAGGCTATGCCACGGGCAACGACTACCCCAAGGGTGCCGGATACGATTGGGTCTGCAAGCAGTGCTTTGACGACCTGACGGAGGAAATGCAGTGGTCAGCCGCCCCGGACCCCGGAGTGTTGGAAGCAAAATAGTCCGCGAGGGTCGAATGAAGGCGGCTCGGGCAATTCCCCAGTGACCCGATAGACAGCCCCGCAACAGGTCCGAATTAGAAGCCTCTTGCTTTTTGCTCCGCCGATCTAGCATAACAAGTTGCGGTCCACATTTGTGCCGCATGAGGTCCACAATCACGGAAATGTGGGCAAAGAGGGATTGAGCTTAAAGCACTGAAACTACACCGATAAAGTCAGCTTCTTCCTCGGTTCGATTTGGCTCCCGCAGCCCGTCCCGGGGAGCCATTTTCTTCGTGAAAGGCAGGAAACCCAAGGAAATCAGGGCGTATAGGCTCGCTTGGGACGCCTCCGCGAACGCACCAGCCCGATCGACGCCCCTGCATCAAAAAAGATTTTCCTAACCGTTCGCTCCGGCCCGCATGGCGAGCCCTCTCGGCCTTGCGGGACCCGCGACACAGGCGAGCGGCGGACCGTCAGCCGGCGCGTTCGATGCGAATGACTTGCGGCTTGTCGATCAGGTGTCCGTCCTTGGTGATGCCCTCGACGGCACGACGCACCGCCGCCTCGGTCGTCTCGTGGGTGACGAGGATGACGGTCTTCTGCGTGTCCGACGGCTTGCCGCCGGCGTGCTGCACGATCGATTCCAGCGAGATGTCGCTGTCGGCCATCCGCTTGGCGATCGCGGCGAACACGCCGATGCGGTCATGGACGGTCAGCCGGATGAAATAGCCGCCGGCATGGGCGCGCATCCGCGCCTTTTTGTAAGGCTTCAGTTCCTTCGCCGGCCAGCCGAACACCGGCCCGTGCTGGAAGCCGGGCCGGCTCTTGGCGATGTCGGCGATGTCGCCGATGACGGCCGAGGCGGTGGCGCTGCCCCCTGCCCCCGGACCGGAGAGCAGAAGCTCGCCCAATATATCGGTCTCGATGGCGACGGCGTTGGTGACGCCATGCACCTGCGCGATCACGCTGGCGGTCGGCACCATGGTCGGGTGGACGCGCTGCTCGATACCGCTGTCGGTCGCCTGGGCAACGCCGAGAAGCTTGATGCGGTAGCCCAGCTCGCCCGCCGCCTGGATATCGGCCTGGGTAATGTTGGAGATGCCCTCCATATAGATGTCGCCGGCCGAGATGCGGCAGCCGAAGGCGAGGCTGGTCAGGATCGCGAGCTTGTGCGCGGTATCGTGGCCCTCGATGTCGAAGGTCGGGTCGGCCTCGGCATAGCCGAGCCGCTGCGCATCCTTCAGGCATTCGTCGAAGGAAAGCCCCTCCGCCTCCATGCGGGTCAGGATGTAATTGCAGGTGCCGTTCAGGATACCGAAGATGCGGCCGACCGAATTGCCGGCGAGCGCCTCGCGCAGCGTCTTGATGACGGGAATGCCGCCGGCCACCGCCGCCTCGTAGTTCAGCAGCACGCCTTTCTTTTCCGCTACTTCCGCAAGCGTCAACCCGTGGCGCGCGAGGAGCGCCTTGTTCGCGGTGACCACGTGGCGGCCGGCATCGAGCGCCGCGCGCACGCTCTGCCGCGCCGCTCCGTCCTCACCACCGATCAGTTCGACGAAGACGTCGATTTCGTCGGATTTCGCCAGCGCCACCGGGTCGTCGAACCATTTGACGCCGTCGAGCGGAATGCCGCGATCGCGGCTGCGGTCGCGCGCCGAGACGGCGGTCACCGCGATCGGCCGGCCGCACTGGCGCGTGAGCTCGGCCGCCTTCTCCGCCAGCACGCAAACGACGGACGTGCCGACCGTACCCAGCCCGGCAATCCCAACACGCAACGCTTCGGCCATTTACCGCCGCCCCTCGGATCTCGGAATCGACTGAAACGCTCAGCGGCGGGCGCTGAGCGGGATGACGTTGTCGAGCGTGTTCGTCGCCGACACGAGGAAGCGCTTGATGTTGCGCGCGGCCTGCCGGATGCGGTGCTCGTTCTCGACAAGAGCGATGCGGACGAAATCGTCGCCGTGCTCGCCAAAGCCGATGCCCGGCGCCACCGCCACGTCCGCCTTTTCGATCAGGAGCTTCGAGAATTCCAGCGAGCCGAGCGCCTTGAACGGCTCCGGGATCGGCGCCCAGGCAAACATGGTCGCCGCCGGCGCGGGGATCGACCAACCGGCGCGGCCGAACGCCTCGACCATCACGTCGCGCCGGCGCCGATAAACGTCGCGCACCTCGGCGATCTCTGCGCCGTCGCTGTTGAGCGCCGCCGTGGCCGCCACCTGGATCGGCGTGAAGGCGCCGTAGTCGAGATAGGATTTCACGCGCGTGAGCGCCGCAATCAGCCGCTCGTTGCCGACGGCGAAGCCCATGCGCCAGCCCGGCATGGAGAAGGTCTTCGACATGGAGGTGAACTCGACCGCCACATCGATCGCGCCCGGCACCTGCAGGATCGAGGGCGGCGGCGGGCCGTCGAAATAGATCTCGGCATAGGCGAGGTCGGAGAGCAGGATGATGTCGTTCTTCTTCGCGTAGGCGACGATGTCCTTGTAGAAATCGAGCGTCGCCACATGCGCCGTCGGGTTGGACGGATAGTTGAGGATGAGCGCCAGCGGCTTCGGGATCGAGTGCCGGACGGCGCGCTCCAGCGCCCGGATGAAGCCCTCGTCCGGCTCGGCCTGGATGGAGCGGATCACGCCGCCGGACATGATGAAGCCGAAGGCATGGATCGGATAGGTCGGGTTCGGGCAGATGACCACGTCGCCGGGCGCGGTGATCGCCTGCGCCATGTTGGCGAAGCCCTCCTTGGAGCCGAGCGTGGCCACGATCTGGCGCTCGGGGTCGAGCTTCACGTTGAAGCGGCGGGCATAGTAGTTCGCCTGGGCGCGGCGCAGGCCGGGAATGCCGCGCGAGGAGGAATAGCGATGCGTGCGCGGGTCGCGCACCACCTCGCAGAGCTTGTCCACGATGGCCGTCGGCGTCGGCAGGTCCGGATTGCCCATGCCGAGATCGATGATGTCGGCGCCCTGCGAGCGGGCGCTGGCCTTCAGGCGATTCACCTGCTCGAAGACGTAAGGCGGGAGCCTGCGGACCTTGTGAAATTCTTCCATCGTGCTGTTCCGGTGCGAATGGGTGGGGAGCCGGTTGCGCGGGCGATATACACCCGATGCGCGCGGCCGTCACTGTCCCTCGATGTCCTTCAGGTCCTGGTTCTGCGCCTTGCCGGCCTGCCGCATGCTGGCGGCGTCGGCGCTTATGCCAGACGTGTCGGCCGGGTGCGCCTCGGCTTTCGCCTTTGCGGCGTCGAGTTCCTTCGTCTTCGCCGCCACCTGCGCGTCGGTCAACTGGCTGGTCGCCGCCTTCTGCGGAATGTTGAGATTGGGATATCTCCCGGTGTCGCGCGGCCCCCCATAGGTCCCGTCGGAGGCCGAATGCGGCACCGCGTCCTCGATGGCGGAATCGGATGCGCAGGCGCCGAGCGCCAGCAAAGAAGAGAGCGCCACCGCCGCCACAAAGGGCCGGACGCGGCGATCGGCCTCGCTACCCGCACCAGATTTCATCATATATTCCTAGGGTTTCCGGTTGGACCCGGATCGAACTCACATGATATTATGGCATTAAGACGCCGAGCGGAAGTTCCAGGGCCAGGCCTTGGGCGCGGAGGAGCATCAGGACGATGGCGGAGAAGAAGAAAGAGGCGGAACACAAGGAAAGCCCGCCTCCTTCCGTCGAGCAGTACCTCATCCAGGATCCCGATCGCTTCGCCCTCAACCTGGCGCGGATGATCGAGGAAGCGGGCAAGGCCGCTTCCGCCTGGGTTAAGCCGCGCGAGGAAGGCGTCCGGCACGATGTCGTTGCCGAACCCGTCGCCGACATGGTCAAGACCTTCTCCAAGCTCACCGAATACTGGCTGTCCGATCCCGGCCGCGCGATCGAGGCACAGACCCGCCTGTTCTCCGGCTACATGGCGGTATGGACGAATTCGCTCCGCCGCTTCGGCGAAGGCGGCAACGCCACGGCGGAAGAAGGCGCGAAACCCGAAAAGGGCGACAAGCGCTTCCAGGACCCGGAATGGGGCCGGAACGCCTTCTTCGATTTCCTCAAGCAGACCTATTTCGTCACCACGCGCTGGGCGGCCGACCTCGTCGAGCACGCCGAGGGGCTCGACGAGCACACGAAACACAAGGCGAGCTTCTATGTTAAGCAGGTCGCCAACGCCATCTCGCCGTCGAATTTCATCGTGACCAATCCCGAACTCTTTCGCGAAACGGTCGCCAGCAACGGCGAGAATCTCGTGCGCGGCATGAAGATGCTGGCGGAAGACATCGCAGCCGGGCAAGGCGAATTGCGGCTGCGGCAGTCGGACTATTCCAAATTCGCGCTCGGCAAGAACCTGGCGCTCACCCCCGGCAAGGTGATCGCGCGGAGTGAACTGGCGGAGATCATCCAGTACCAGCCGGCGACGGAGAAGGTGCTGAAGCGGCCGCTTCTCATTTGCCCGCCATGGATCAACAAATACTATATCCTCGACCTCAATCCGCAGAAATCCTTCATCCGCTGGGCCATCGAGCAGGGCCACACCGTCTTCGTCATCTCGTGGGTGAACCCCGACGAGCGGCATGGGCGCAAGAACTGGGAAGCCTATATCGAGGAGGGATTGCGCTTCGCGCTCGATACGGTCGAGGCGGAAACCGGAGAAAGGGAGGTCAACGCCGTCGGATACTGCGTCGGCGGGACGCTGCTCGCCGCGGCGCTGGCGCTCTTCGCCCAGGAGGGCGACGACCGCATCCGAACGGTCACCTTCCTCACCACACAGGTCGATTTCACCTATGCCGGCGACCTCAAGGTGTTCGTCGACGAGGAGCAGGTCTCCGCGCTCGAAAAGTCGATGAACGAGAAAGGCTTCCTCGAGGGGAACAAGATGGCGACCGCGTTCAACATGCTGCGGTCCGGCGACCTGATCTGGCCCTATGTCGTCAACAATTACCTGCGCGGCAAGGAGCCCCTGCCCTTCGATCTCCTCTACTGGAATTCCGATTCGACGCGCATGTCGGCCGCGAACCATTCCTACTACCTGCGCAACTGCTACCTCGATAACAAGCTTTCGCAGGGCGAGATGATGCTCGCGGGCAAGAAGCTGGCGCTGTCCGCCATCAAGATCCCAGTCTTCAACCAGGCTTCCCGCGAGGACCATATAGCGCCGTTGCGCTCGGTCTTCTTCGGCAGCCGCTATTTCGGCGGCGACGTGGAGTTCCTGCTCGCCGGGTCCGGCCATATCGCCGGCGTCGTCAACCCGCCCGCCGCCAACAAGTACCAGTACTGGACCGGGGCGAAGCCCACCGGCAAACTGGAGGACTGGCTGGCGAGCGCGCACGAGCATCCGGGCTCCTGGTGGCCTTATTGGCAGTCCTGGATCGAGCGCAACGACGACCAACGCGTTCCGGCACGCAAGCCGGGCCGGAAGATGAAGCCGCTCGGCGACGCCCCCGGCAGCTATGTAACGGCGCGTGTCTGACGCTCACAATCAGTGATCGAATTTCGTTGTATTTTCGCAACTCTGCGAAGCAAATCCGCTTGACCCTCAATGACTTGCCCCGCAAGTTGCGCATCGGCAACGCTCTGCTTCGGAGCACGCTGCCTGCGCGGCGGATAATCGCGCAGGATCGGCCCGGCTTCGGGCGCCCCATGGCGCTCTTGTCGGCCGGACATACGCGTTTTTGATGCCTCTTTGCCGGCCCGATGCCGGTTTTGCGTAAGGAATGCGCCGCCCACACCAAGCGGCGCCGAGCAGGGAACGACGACAGCGCGAGGGATGCAAGCGCTGGAATGGGGGAAACGTTTTGAGATCAGCCAGACGGCGCTCCGTCCGACCGCTGCGAACGGCCCTCCTCGCCGGCTTCCTGGCGTTTGCCACCGCCTCCTGCACCACGAACGATGCCAATTTGCACCTTGCCACGCCGGGCAGTTCGATACCGGTCGCGGCGACCATTCCGGCGATGATGGCGGAGGCGGCCGCCGATCACGCGGCCGGCAATTCCGGTCCGCTTCCCACGGCGCCGACAGGCGCGGGTCCTTCCCTGCCCGGCGCGGAGACCGGCACTCCGGCGCAGGCCGCGGCTCCAGCAGCCACTGCTGCCGACACGACCGTTCCGGACGATCCGCCGCTGCCGGACGTGGTGGCCTATGTGCCGACCCCCAACCCGGAAAACCCGTTCACGGCCGCCATGCCGGCGCTTGAGAACGGCGCCGCCACGGCGGACGGCATCACGAACGAGGAGCCGGCTCCCGTCGCGCTGCCGGAAACGGCGATCATCCCCGTGCCGAGCCCCGCCGGGGGCCCATTGTTAGAGCCGGCGGACACCTCCGCCGCGAACGTGCCGACGCAGGCGGCTGCCTATGCAGAACCCGCAATGCCGGCGTCGGTGCCAAGGCATCGCGGCTTTTTCGCCACGCTCTTCGCGTCCTCGCCCGCCGGAGGCATGGCCGCCAATGCATCCGGACGCGAGCAGCCTCTCGTCGAGGCTTCGCTCGACGCGGCGGCCTCGAAGCCGCTGATCGATCAGGGGACACCGGCCAAGCCGATCGTCGATCTCTCCCCCACTGCGTCGGCCGCCCCGCACGGCCCCGCCGGCAACGACGCGCTGCCCGGCGTCCGAAGCGGCAACACGCTTTTCGAGATCACAAGGAAATCCGGCGGCGGCGACAACAGCGACGTCGACATCAACGAGACGGACGGCGGCCCGGTGGAACTCGCATCGGCGGCCGGCATGGCCAGGATCGACCCGCACGGCCTCATCCTGCAACGGGACACGGTGGACACGGCATGCCTGCGCCCCACCCTGCTGTCGGAACTCAGGAAGATCGAGGAGCACTACGGCCGCAAGCTGATCGTCACCTCCGGCTACCGCAGTCCCGTTCACAACGTCGCGGCGCACGGCGCGCTGAACTCGCTCCACCTGTATTGCGCCGCCGCCGACGTGCAGATGCCGGGCGTGAGCAAATGGGAACTCGCCGCCTATGTGCGCTCGATGCCGGGCCGCGGCGGCGTCGGTACCTATTGCTATACGAACTCCGTGCACATCGACATCGGCCCCGAGCGCGATTGGAACTGGCGCTGCCGGCGAAGCCGGCACCGGGGCTGACCGACCTCGGCCTGCCTGGGGTCTGTTGTCCTATTCAGCGCCGTGAGCGGCGCAAGCCGGCGAATGGCGACAGGCCCGGAAAGTTGGCGGCGCATCCACGTGAAAATTCCCGCCCGCACCATGCGCCAAGGGGTTGCCGCCCGCAATGCCGCCCTCTATAAGCCGCCTGCCGAGCGCCCATCGTCTAGCGGTCCAGGACGCCGCCCTTTCACGGCGGAAACACGGGTTCGATTCCCGTTGGGCGTACCAGCAGAATCTTTCCCTTAATTTTCAGTCGCTTGCGTCGAAGAATATCGGCAGGCCGGACTTTAGCGCCCATTCAATCGCGCGCCCCTCACCATGCCGTCATGTTCCCGATAAAGGGCTCGGTCGGCACCTTCAAATCGGCACGAATGCGGTATGGGCAACCATCGACGCCGATCGCGGGGGAACGATCGAGAGACGAACGCCATCGGGTCTGAAACGGCAGAATTGCGATGGTTACCGCAGGGCGGAAAGACTTGATACCTTTCTCAAAAGATATAAGGGATGCATGCAGGCCCGATTGGAGCCGGCGCAAACAGGACGCGCAAAGGCAGGCAAAATGACGTTTCATCCACCGGCGACCAGGCACGAACTTGATGTGGCGGATGTCGGTATCGCGATGTGGAAGAAAGAGCGTCCTGATATCGACTGCTCCGGCAAGGCGGTGACCGGCCGCATTCTTCGCCTGGGCGAAATCTTTATGAACGCCATGAACCGGAACATGGCTCAGTTCGGAGTGAAATACTCTCACTACGCCATCGTCGGCACCCTCAGGGCTAGCGGACCTCCATACCGGATGTCCCCTTCCGACCTCCAGAACACGCTCATGATAACTTCCGGAGGCGTTTCCAACCTGCTGAAGCGGGTTGAGGAACTCGGATACATAACGCGCCTCAACGATCCCGTGGACGGGCGGGGGGTTATCGTAGAGCTTACCGAAAAGGGCCTCGATCTGAGCGAGGTCGCGATGGCCGCGCAGGCCGACCTCGAGCGCCAACTGGTATCCGTTCTGTCTCAGGGCGAGCAGGATCTCCTGGCCTCGATGCTTCGCCGGCTGGTCCTTTCCCACCGGTAGCAACCGTTCCCTCCCCCGGACCTTGGAATTCACCCGCCTTTCAGCAGATAACTTTTCGATATCTTTTTCAAAAGGGACCTTGCCATCCACCTTCAATGATGGTCAGATTTCCCCGTCGACGGATGACGTCGATCAATAAAAGGGGAATTGTCATGTTGGGCCGTATCGCCGCTTCCTGCATTCTTGCCTCCTCGGTGTTTCTCGCGACTGCCGCCTTCGCCGATGACCAGTGTCCCGTGCGGGGCGGGTCGGTAACCATCCCCTTCGCTCCCGATCCTGGCGACCTCACGCCCAGCAAGAAGGCGCAGTTCCCGCCCAGCCTCATCTATGACCAGATCTACGATACTCTGCTGCGCTTTGGGCCGAAGGGCCTGGAACCTGGCCTTGCGACCAAGTACGAGGTCGCGCCCGACAAGCTGTCGATCACCTTTTCGCTGCGCCATGGCGTGATGTTCCATCACGGCCGGGAATTCGAGGCGAAGGATGTCGTCTTCACCCTGGACCGCATTCTCGATCCGAAATTCACTTCGCCCTGGGCCGGTCAATTGTCTTCGATCGAAAAGGTCGAGGCCCTCGACAAATACACCGTGAAGATATCGCTCAAGCAGCCCTTCGCGCCGATCCTGAGCATCCTTGCCACGGCCTGGTACACCGCGATCGTTCCCTACGATTTCGCGGACAGCAACAATCTCAACGAGAAGGCCTCGGGCACCGGGCCATTCATGCTCGTGGAATACGTGCCCAACGACCACGTGCTGCTCAAGGCGAATCCAAATTACTGGGAGAAGGGATATCCCTGCATCGATTCGATCCGGTACAATATCGTGCCCGAACAGCAGGCGCAGATTTCGGCCTTCCGGCAGGGCAATGCCGATCTGGTGGCGATCAACGATCCCAAATTCATCGCGCTCCTGCAGGGCAAGCCGGGCAACAAGGCGGTGGAGCCGGCCGGACCCGTCAACGAATCGGGCCTGGCCATCAACACGGCCGAGGGCCCGACGTCGGACATCCGCGTCCGCCGCGCGCTCAGTGTCGGCATGGACCGGAAAGGCGTTATCGACACGGTATTGTTCGGCCACGGGGAGATCGGCACCAAGATCCCTTGCGGCGAGGTGCCCTATGGCTGGTGCCAGGGCAAGGATCCGGAACTGCCCTACTACAAGTATGATCCCGACCAGGCGAAGAAACTGCTGGCGGAAGCAGGCTACGAGAAAGGGCTGGACCTGACGATCCAGGTCAGCCTTCCGCTCGACGTGCAGACCGCGGAAATCCTGGCCGATCAGTGGAAGAAGATAGGGGTCAACCTGAAGATCCAGCAAATCCCGGATTTCAACCAACAACTGGACAACTACATCCACGTAAAGGACCAGCTTTCGATCGTCACCCTCGTCTGGCAGCCGGACCCGCACGCTGATGTCTATCCGATCTACTATTCCACGTCGAAGATCAATCTCGGCAAATTCAAGGACAAGGATTTGGATGCGCTGCTCGACGCCGGCAAGGCGGAGACCGACGTTCAAAAGCGGGTGAAGATCTACAAGGACATCCAGAACCTCGTCGCCGACAAGGTCTATATGCTGTACCCCTTCACCAAGCCGGTGAACTGGCAATACGTGAAGGACTACGTCAACAATTACAAGGCCATGCCGAGCGGATCGTTCTTCAATCTCCGCTACACGTGGCTGAACAAGAAATGACCGACTTGGCCGGCGCATCTCCGCTCCACCGTCGCGGCTGGAGCGGAGAGCTTCTACGGATGCGCGGGCACGGCACGGTTTTCGCTTTCGCAGGTCACGTAGCATAGAGTCCGCGAGATGGGACAATACATCCTCCGAAGGCTCTTGCTGGTTATCCCGGTCCTGCTCGGGGTGACCTTCCTGACCTTCGCGATGATGCGCCTCATCCCCGGCGACATCGTCACCAACATGATGGGGGTCACGGCCGGCAACAATGCCGAGACCCGGGCGCGGGTTCTCCACGAACTGGGTTTGGACAAGCCGCTGCTGGAGCAATATGCGTGGTGGCTTGGCCGGATCGCGCATGGCGATTTCGGCTATTCCTTCATCCACGGCGGTCCCGTCCTCGACGAAATCCTTCGCTGCCTGCCCATAACTTTCGAGATGTGCCTGATGTCGATGATCATCGCCATCGCGCTGGGTGTGCCGCTGGGCGTTCTGGCGGCCGTGCGGCGCGGACGGTTGAGCGATCTTTTCGTCCGCATATTCGCGCTCCTCGGCATCTCCGCGCCGAGCTTCTTCCTAGGAACGATCATCGTCGTGTTCGGCGCGATCTATTTTCCGAATGTCCAGACACTGGGCTACGTGCCTTTCTTCCAGGATCCGCTGGCAAATCTCGCGCGCATGTTCTGGCCGTCGCTGACGCTTGGCCTCGGCATCGGCGCCATTTTGCTCCGCTACGCGCGGGCAAGCGTCATCGAGACGCTCGGCGAGGACTATGTGCGCACCGCCGAAGCCAAGGGTCTTTCATGGCAGCGCGTCATTTTCGTCCACGCGCTGAAGAACGCACTCATCCCCGTGATCACGGCGGTCGGCGTCTGGTCCGCCTTCCTGATCGGCGGAACGGTCCTGCTCGAGGAGATATTTGCCATTCCCGGGCTCGGACGGCTGGTGCTGGGCGCGATCCAGAGCCGTGACTATCCGATCATACAGGGCGCCGTGCTCTTCATGTCGTTCGGCGTTGCGATGGTCATGCTCCTGGCCGACCTTCTCGTCGCGCTGGTCGATCCACGGGTAAAGCTCGCGTAGCCACGGAACAGTCAAGAAAAGGCATGACCGCGATAGAACAGACAGCCGAAGCCGGAACGGAAAAACGGAGCGGGACGTCCATCATGGGTGCGCGCGGCATTGTCCGTTTCGTGCGCTTTCTGAGCGGCAACCCCGCGACGGCGATCGGACTGACGATCGTCGTCCTGCTTGTCCTGATGGCGGCATTCGCGCCCGAGATCGCTCCCTACGGCGCCAACGACAACACCGGCCGGATGCTCGCGGCGCCGAGTTGGGAGCATCTGTTCGGAACCAACGTGCAGGGACGCGATCTTTTCAGCCGCGTCGTGCTGGGCAGCCGCGCGAGCCTCGGCGTGGCCTTTCCCTCGGTGGCGCTTGCGCTGGCGATCGGCCTTCCCATCGGCATGCTCACCGGGTTCATCGGCGGAGCGTTCGACAGCCTGTTCATCCGGCTGTTCGACATCATCTTCGCCCTGCCGACGATCCTCTTCGCCATCGCGCTCGTGGCCTATCTCGGGCCGAGCACGCGCAATCTCATCCTGACCATTGCGGTCCTCTACATACCGCGCGTCGCGATGGTCGCACGTTCACCGACCTTGTCCGTGAAAACCAGAGAATTCGTGCTGGCGTCCCGCATGTTCGGGGCGAGCATGCCCTGGATATTGCGCCGTCACATCCTGCCCAACATCGCCGGGCCGATCCTCATCGAAGCATCTCTTCTGCTTTCCACGGCGCTGCTTACAGAAGCCGCCCTCTCCTTCCTGGGCCTGGGCATCCAGCCGCCGAACCCGAGCTGGGGCGCGGATCTCGGAAAAGGACGCGAGTTCATGGAACTCGGCGCCTATCAGGTCATGTTCCCGGGCCTGATGATCATGGTCGCCGTGCTCGGCTTCAATCTCCTGGGCGATGGGCTCAGGGACTATTTCGACCCCCGAAACCAGCAAGGACCGAAGAAATGAGATCCGCCTTGCACCCCACCGATGGAGGTAACCCATGAGGAAGATAAAGATCGCGGCCATCCAGGCCATGTCGGTCGCCGGCGATTTCGCGGAGAAGTGGCAAGGCGCGGACGTGAAGCACGCGCTCGAACTCCTGGACGAGGCTGCCGCCAAGGGCGCCGATCTCGCCTGCTTCCCGGAGCTTTATCCGCTGGTTGGCAAGGAACAACTCTGCGAGAAGGCCAAGCAGCACGGCATGCACGTCATTGCCGGCCTGGCCGATGGCCCGCGCGAACGCTGGTACAACACCAGCGTCATCATCTCGCCGGCGGGAAAGATCGTCGGCCGGCAGACCAAGAATTACCCCACCGCCGGCGAGATCGACAACGGCGTTGTACCGGGCGACACGTTCGAGGTCTTCGAGACGGATATCGGTCGCTTCGGCATCGTGATCTGCGCCGACTTCGCCTTCTTCAATGACGGCGTCGGCAAGAGCAGGACGGACAACGCCGACATCATCTTCAATCCGGCCGTCTGGTTCGCCCTCGCCGAGGCCTATCCGCATGTCGTGGCGGGTAGGCACCTCGAATATTCGGCGCCGATCTTCGGGGTGAACCTCGCCCGCCCGACGAAAAAGCGGAACGATACCCGCTTCCCGCCCGCCGGCGGCCACAGCACCGTCTGCATTCCTCCCGCGGTTACAGACCTCGACGAGCTCTGGAACTGGTTCTGCACCAAGCCCGGCGGCATCGACGGGACGGCGGACTTCATCCGGTCGATGGGGCCGGGCGAGGAGATGATGGTGGTCGACGTGGACATCGACGCGGTGCGCCGGTTCCCCGGCTATTTCTCTACCCGCACTTCCGAACGCGGCAAGGCCGCTGCGTGAGGCGGTAGGGCCTGCAGGAGCCGGGCGTTCAATATGTGGATCAACGAGACGAGCATAGCATGCATCTGACCAGCAGGGGTTTCCCGCTTTTCCTGACCTTCGACCTCGACGCCGAGACCATGTGGACGGCACGGGATCCTTCCTTCGCCTCGCGTCCCGTGATGATGTCGCAGGGCGCCTATGGATGGAAAGTCGGCGCTCCACGCATATTGGCGCTTCTCGAGCGCTATGGCGTCAAGGCGACGTTCTTCATTCCCGGCCTGATCATCGACCAGCGCCCCGCCTTGATGGAACGGATTCTGGCCGGCGGGCATGAGATCGCCCATCACAGCTACACGCATCGCTGGATACTCAGCCTTACGCCCGACGAAGAACGGGAGGAGATGGAAAAGGGCATTGAATCCATCGTCCGGACATCCGGCCAAAGGCCACGGGGGTGGCGCTCTCCCGCCGCCGAGGTCAGCCCGATCACGATGCCGATGCTCGTCAAGGAAGGCTTCTCCTACTCGTCGAACTTCTTCGACGACGACTCGCCTTACCTGCATATGGTCGGGGGCAAGCTGTCGCGCATCATGGAACTGCCGTTCCGCTGGGTGCTCGATGACGCTCCGTTCTTCCAGTATTCGATCGCCCTGCCCGGTCGGACGTTGCAGCCGCCTTCATCCGTGCTCGAAGCCTGGAAATCTGAATTCGATGTCCTCTATGCCGAAAGGCGCATGATGATGGTCGCCATGCATCCGCAACTGATCGGCCAGCCTTCGCGCCTGAAGGCCCTGGAGGGGCTGATCGAACACGCGCTCAGCCATCCCGACGTGTGGATCGGCCGCTGCGACGAGATGGTGGAAGACATGCGCCCTCGTCTCGAAAAGGCGGCGGCAGCTTGACCGGCCTTTTCTCCCATCGACGCATCTTCGTCTCCGGCGCGGGGAACGGCATAGGCCTCGCCTGTGTGCGGCGCTTCATCGATGCCGGAGCAAGCGTCGCCTGCTTCGACCGCGACGCGGAGGCCCTCGACAGGTTGGGGACGCATTTCGAGAAAGGCAAGCTGTCGCTGTCGCATGGAGACGTCACGTCATCCGACGATGTCCGGCGGGCGATGGCGAAGGGCGCCGATGCGCTCGGAGGTCTCGACGGCGTCGTCAACGCCGCCGGCATCGATCTTCTGCGCAATCTGGAGGACACCAGCGACGAGGAGTGGCGAGGAATATTCGCGGTCAACCTCGACGGGCCGATGCGGGTATGCCGTGCCGCCCTGCCCTATCTGCGCACCGCCGGAGGCGGCACGATCGTCAACATCTCGTCGGGAGCCGGCCTCATGCCGCTCAAGCACCGCACGGCCTATTCCGCTTCCAAGGCCGGGCTGCAGATGTTTTCCAAAGCCCTCGCAATGGAAGCGGCGGATTTCGGCGTGCGCGTCAACGCCATCTGCCCGGGTGCGGTCGAGACCGGGCTTCTGCGCAGCAGCATCGACGCGGCGCCCGATCCGCAGCAGGCCTATGAGGCGGTCCGCGCGCGCTATGCTCTGGCACGGATCGCAGAACCCGACGAGATTGCCGCCGCCGTTCTCTGGTTGAGCAGTCCGGAATCCTCCTATGTGACCGGCGTCGCCCTTGCCGTCGACGGCGGCCGGACCTTCCACTGAGGCGGAGCGAATGGAAAAGCCTGCTGGCCGCTTCGAAGGAAAGATCGTGATGATCACGGGAGCCGGATCGGGCATCGGAGCCGGCTGTGCCTCCCGCTTCCTTTCCGAGGGCGCCCGGGTCGCCCTCATCGACCGCGAGGAGGAAGGCCTTGCGCAATTGACCTCCGCTTTTCCCGCGGAACAGGTCCATGCCGTCGCGGCGGACTGCACCGACGCATCGGCGATCGCGGCGTTTCATCGATCGGCGACGGAACGGTTCGGCCCCATCGACATCCTGGTCAACAATGTCGGCCAGAGCGCCCGCGAGCGCGCCGGTGAATTTCACCGGTCGGACGAAGATGTCTGGCGTTTCGTGCTGGAAGTATCGCTTATTACCGCGATGCGGTTTTCGCGGCTCGTCGCTCCCAAAATGCGCGAGCGCGGCGGCCGCATTCTCAACATGTCGAGCGACGCGGCTTTCGCCGGAGACGCCGGCCTCGTCGACTATGCGACGGCCAAGATGGGCATCATCGGCTTCACCCGTTCGCTTGCACGCGAACTCGCTCCTTTCGGCGTGACCGTCAACGCGGTCGCGCCGGGTGCCATCCGCACCAGGGCGCATGACAGGGTGCCGGCTGCCGTCATCGACCGTATCCGCCAGCAGACGCCGGCCGGCTTCGTCGGCGAGCCGGCCGATGTCGCGGCCGCAATCTGCTTCCTTGCGAGTGACGAGGCCCGCTTCATCACCGGCCAGACGCTGCTCATCGACGGCGGCCGCTGGATGATCTGATGGCTGGGTGAAAGACGAAAGCGAACGAATGCCTGAAATTGCCGATCTGGACGCAATCTCCATCGCAAGGCTGATCTCGTCGGCTGAGATATCCGCCTGCGAAGCGGTGTCATCGGCGTTTCGGCGGATAGAGGAACAGGCGGAGCTCAATGCGTTCATCACGCTTTGCGAGGAACGCGCGCGAAGAGAGGCGGAAGCCGCCGATGCCGCGCGGATGCGCGGCGAGGCGATCGGTCCGCTTCACGGGATACCCTTCTCCGTCAAGGACCTGACCAATACCGCCGGCGTCCAGACATCCCAAGGTTCCGCGCTCTTCGCGGTCAAGGTGCCGGACGCGGATGCCGTGGCCGTCGCCAGGGCAAGGGCGGCGGGCGCCATACTGATCGGCAAGACGACCACGCCGGAGTTCGGGCACAAGCCCTTCACCGAAGGGCCCTATTTCGGCCGCACGCTCAATCCCTGGGATCCGGCACGGACGTGCGGCGGCTCCTCCGGAGGAGCCGCCGTCGCGGTCGCGACGGGCATGGGCGCGCTCGCGCTGGGTTCCGATGGAGGCGGCTCCATCCGGATACCCGCCTCCTGTTGCGGCGTGACGGGGCTCAAGGCCACTCTCGGCGTGATCCCGAACCTGCAGGCGCCCGATCTCTTCGGCGCCAATTCCTATGTCGGCCCGATGGCCCGCAATATCGCCGACCTCGCCTATTTCTTCGACGTGCTGGCCGGACCGGATCGTCGCGACCCATACGGGCAAAGCGACGGTCTTTCCGGCCGCTCCCGCGACGGCCGTATCCGCATCGCGCTGCTTATGCGTTGCGGAAACGTGCTCGACCCGGAAGTGGAGCGAGGTGTCCTCGACGCGATCAGCCATGCCGGAAGCTTGGGGATGGATGTCGAGGAAATCGAACTCAATCTTGTCTCGCTGGAAAGTGCGTTCCTCGTCATCCTGCGCTCGGCTCTCCTGTCCCGCTTGAGGACGGCGATCGAGCAAACGCCCGACCTGCTCGATCCGACGCTCATACGGACGGCGGAGGCAGGCCGCGCCTATTCCGCCGTCGATCTCTGGGAAGCGAATTATGCCCGGACCCGCTGCTTCGCGGCCGTCCAGAAAATATTCGAGCGCTACGACCTGATCGCCTCACCCACGCTGTCGGCGCCTCCCCTGCCGGTGGGTACCGACCCCTTCGCCTGCATCGAGATCGATGGAAAGGATGCAGGCACCATCCGCGGAGCATGGTACCCCTACACCTTCCCGTTCAATCTGACCGGGCACCCCGCGCTTTCCATGCCATGCGGCCTGACCCGCGACGGATTGCCGGTCGGATTGCAGCTTGTGGGACGCTGGAACGAGGACCGCTTTCTGCTCGAGATCGCGGCACGGCTCGAAGAGGCAATTGCCTTTACCGCCAGGCCGCGGGTGTTTGCCGATGCCTGATCTGCTGGAGATCGAGGACCTCAGGATCAGTTTCCGGAAGGGAAGCGTGGTCAACGGCGTGTCCTATTCGGTCCGGCAAGGCGAGATCGTCGGGATCGTTGGGGAAAGCGGCTCGGGCAAGAGCATGCACGCGCTGTCGGTCATGCGGCTCGTTCCGAGCGGCGGCAGGATCGACGGAGGCGCCATCCGCTTCCACGGCAAGGATCTGCTCAAGCTGGAAACGGAGGAAATGCGCCGGGTCCGCGGCCGGCAGATCGCCATGATCTTCCAGGACCCGATCTCCTCCCTCAATCCTGTCTATACCATCGGCTTCCAGCTTGCGGAGATGCTGCGCCGCCATCTCGGAATGAGCGGGACACAGGCTGCCAGCCGGGCCGCGGAGCTGCTGACGCTGGTGGGCATTCCGGATGCGCATCAGCGCCTGAACAACTATCCCCACCAGATGTCCGGCGGCATGCGCCAGCGGGTGATGATCGCGATGTCGATCGCCTGCAGGCCCGACCTGATCATAGCGGACGAGCCGACAACGGCGCTGGATGTCACGATCCAGGCCCAGATCATCGAACTGGTCAAACGGCTGCAGCGGGAATTCAACCTGACGGTGATCTGGATTTCCCACGATCTCGGCGTCATTGCCGGCCTCGCGGAAACGGTCAACGTCATGTATGCCGGCCATATCGTGGAGCGCGGCCCCGTCCGCAAGATATACAAAAACCCACATCACCCGTACACGGTCGGTCTGCTCGGCTCGATGCCTCGGCTCGACCGGCGGATGAACGAAAAGCTGGTGTCCATTCCCGGCCGCCCGCCGGAGGTCGCCAATCTGCCTGGCTGCGTGTTCGCGCCGCGATGCCCGCATGCGGATCAGAAATGCCACGCGGAGATGCCGCCCGTGACGCAGCTGGAGGGCACGCATCAAGTGCGATGCTGGCATTGGCCGCAGGTCGCGGCGAGGAACTGATGCCATGGAAAAGACGAACACGCTCGTCGACGTGAGGTCGCTGAAGAAATACTTCCCCGTCATGCGCGGCATCGTCTTCTCGCGCAAGGTCGGCGAGATCCGAGCTGTCGACGGCGTCAGCTTCAAGATCTATGAGGGCGAGACGCTCGGCCTGGTCGGCGAGAGCGGCAGCGGCAAGACCACTGTCGGCAGGACGTTGCTGCGCCTGCAGGAGCCGACCGAGGGCGACATCATCGTGAGAGGCGAGGACTTCCTGCGGGTCAGCGGCGGCCGCCTGAAGAAGATGCGGCGCAGCATGCAGATGATTTTCCAGGATCCGCATGCATCGCTCAACCCGCGCATGCGGGTCGAGGATATCGTCGGCGAGCCGCTTCGCGTCCAGGGCGGACTGGGCGGGAAGGAAATCCGGAAGCGCGTCACGGAACTCCTCGAACTCGTGGGGCTGACAGCCGACACGATGGACCGGTATCCGCACGAGTTTTCAGGCGGCCAGCGGCAGCGTATCGGCATCGCACGGGCTCTGGCGCTGAACCCGAGCCTCATCGTCTGCGACGAGGCGATCGCATCGCTGGACGTCTCCATCCAGGCCCAGATCGTCAACCTGCTCGAGGAATTGCAGGATCGGTTGGGTCTCACCTACCTGTTCATCGCGCATGATCTCAGCATGGTCCGGCACATCAGCGACCGCATCGCCGTCATGTATCTCGGCAAGATGATGGAACTGGCCAACAGGGACGAGATCTACGACGCGCCGCTGCATCCGTACACAAGGGCGCTGATTTCCGCAGTTCCGGTGCCCGACCCGGATGTCGAGGCTACTCGCCAGCGCATCGTGCTCGAAGGCGACATTCCGAGCCCTGCCAATCCGCCGCAGGGCTGCGTGTTCAGCACGAGGTGCCCTCAGGCTCAGGACCTATGCTTTGCTCGGGCGCCGGAATACCGCGAGGCAAGGCCTGGCCATTCCGTTGCCTGCCATTTCGCATAGCCAGCAGGTCTTCCGGAGGGCGAAACACCAAGTTCGAATGGACGGCTGGAAATCAGAACGCAAGCCAGGTCTCGTTCGCGGCACCCGACTAATGCGCAGGAGCGCGTGGTAGCGCTATGAATGAGTGCTGCTTGCAGCCGAACGCGTAACAGCAAATCCCGACGATGCCGCGTCCCTGTATCGCCATGCAGCCTTGCATCGGACGAAAGTTGAGGTCATCCTGAGCGTGGACGGGGATGAGTCCCAAGGAAAATATTGAGACCTTACACGGTCTAGGCAGCCTCTCTGGAGGCTTTTCGGGGGAATCGATATGGCGCTTCACTACAAGTTCTTCCTGGCAGGCATCATCTTCGTCCTGCTCGGCATGATCCTCGGCATGTGGATGGGAATGAACGAAAACTTCCTCTACAAGGATGTCCACGCTCATCTCAACCTGCTCGGCTTCGTCACCAACTTCGTCTATGGCCTCTACTATCGCGGTGATCGCGAAGCCGAAAAGATGCCACTGCCGAAGGTGCAGTTCTGGTGCTCGATCCTGGGAATGATCCTCATTACGCCCGGCATCTGGGAGGCGCAGACGCAAGGCGCGCTGGCGTGGCTGACGATCCCGGGCTCGCTGCTCTCGTTCCTGGCGATGATTCTCTTCCTCGTGGTCGTCATCCAGCGCTCGCGCAGCACGGTCGCGGCATAAGGCGGACAAGCCCGGGTTTCATCGGGGTCGGGGCGCGGGTGGTCTCACGCCCTCTGGCGTTGTCGCCGCCGGGCGGTTATGAGCGGGCATGATACGCACGGCATGCAGAATCATCGGGTGGCTCCTCATCGCGGGGATCGTCTTCGCGACGGTCTCGCCGATCGGCATGCGCCCCCGGCTCGGCTTCGGGCCCGACTTCGATCGTTTCATCGGTTTTCTCGCGGCCGGACTGTTCCTGGGTTTCGGTTATCGGCGGCGCTGGCTATGGATAATGGGCTTCATCGCCATCGCCGCGTTCGGCATCGAGACGATGCAGATGCTGACCCCGGACCGGCATGCAAGGATCTGGGACGCCCTGGTCAAGGCCGCGGGCGGCATTCTCGGCGTGCTCGCAGCGCATGTGGTGCTCGTGCTCAGCGCATCCTGACGGAATTTTCGAAGCGGAAACCAAAGAACGGCATTCGCTAAGCGAATTCCGTTGCGTGTGCTATCGTCGGCGCAGGGCTGGTTTTAGACCTCATGGTCCAGGGTCCGCCGGCGAAACGGAGATGGCATAACGCATGCTGATGGGTCTCTTCCGGCAGCGGTCGGCCGAGCGTGACCGCGACAACGACATGGCCAGGGCCGAGCGCATCGTAAAGCTCCTCGGCGAAATCAGGGCCGAACTCGAACAGGAAAAGAACGGTCTCCGGCAGCGTTACGACCGTACCGTGGAAAACGCTTCGACGCTGACCTTCGCCATCGACGGCGAAGGCGAAAGCGACTGGTCCAACCGCAAGCTCAAGGACCTCGAATCCGGCATGGTCTATTGCGAGAAGCGCACGAAATCGATCGCGCGGTTCGATGCCGAGATCGCGGAATTGCAGGGCATGGCGGAGAAGCTTCTGGCGCGAAGGAAATCCTGAACGCCGTCGTGCCCGGCCGGCTAGCGGGCGGCCGCCAGCAAAGCATCGCAATCGAGATGTTCCTCAAGCGCGTCGGCGATTCCATCGAGCGCGCTCTCCACGGCCGCGCGGTGGTCGATGTTGCCGGCGCCGACGCCGAGGCTCTCCAGGTATCTTCGCCGGAATTCGTCGGCGCCGAACAGGCCGTGGAGATAGGTGCCGAAGACCTTGCCGTCGGGTGAAGCCGCCCCCTCGCCGGTTCCGTCGATTTCGGCGACGGGGCGCAGGCAATCCGCCCCCATCGTGCGGCCCATATGGATTTCATAGCCGTCGAGCGGCGCATCGAACCGGACGGAGCGCGCCGTCGTCTTGCGGACTGTCTTTCGCGGCTCCATCACCGTCTCGACATCGAGCAGCCCAAGTCCCTCGGCGCGGCGTAGATCGCCTTCGACCCCCTCCGGATCGGAAACATGGCGGCCGAGCATCTGGTAGCCTCCGCAAAGCCCGACGACATGGCCGCCGCGCCTCCGATGGGCGGCAAGGTCGCGGTCCCAGCCATTCGCGCGGAAATGCGCCAGATCAGCAATGGTCGATTTCGAGCCGGGGATGACGACAAGCCCGGCATCGGCGGGTAGCGGCGTGCCGGGCGGCACGAACACGACCTGCAGGCCGGGTTCGGCGCGGAGCGGGTCGAGATCGTCGAAATTGGCGATGCGGCCGAGCATGGGGACGGCGACCTTGAGCGCCCCTTCTTCGCCGCCGGCCAGATGCTCCAGGACGACCGAATCCTCCGACGGAAGGCGCGCCGCATCCTTCAGCCATGGTACCACGCCGAAGCACGGCCAGCCCGTATAGCGCCCTATGGCCTGTAGCCCGTCGTCGAAGAGGGATATGTCGCCGCGGAACTTGTTGACGATGTAGCCAACGATCAACCGCCGGTCCTCGTCGGGCAGGATGTGGTGCGTGCCGACCAGCGAGGCGATCACCCCGCCGCGGTCGATGTCGCCGACCAGCACCACCGGCACGCCGGCCCGCGTGGCGAAGCCCATATTGGCGATGTCGCGGTCGCGCAGGTTGATCTCGGCGGGCGACCCTGCGCCCTCGACCACGACGAGATCGGCGCCCTTCCCCACTTCGCCCCAGGACTGCATCACCGCATCGAGCAGCCGACCCTTCAGCGCCTGATAGTCGCGGGCGCCTGCCGCGCCGAAGACCCTGCCCTGCACGACCACCTGCGCACCGATGTCACTTTGCGGCTTCAAGAGGACCGGGTTCATGTAGACGGTGGGCGGCACGCCGCAGGCGAGCGCCTGCAGCCATTGCGCACGGCCGATCTCGCCCATTTCACCGCTGCCGGGTATTTCGGCAACGGCGGCGTTGTTCGACATGTTCTGCGGCTTGAAAGGCCGTACGGAAAGACCGCGCCGCCGCGCCACCCGGCACAGCCCCGCGACCAGCACCGTCTTGCCGACATCGGAGCCGGTGCCCTGCAGCATGATCGCCCCGGTCACGCCTGTGCCGCCCTGCCGGTTACGGTGGAACGCTCTGCAAGCGGGCCGCCGCGCCAGAGATAGAGCGCCAGAAGCGGCTCGGCGCCCGTCTTCATCGCGTGGCTGACATTGGAGGGATGGTGGATGACCGCGCCTGCCGGCTTCTCCAAATAGACGCCGTCGCCTCTCCGCCAGGCCGTGCCGCCTGTCAGCGGAATGTAGATTTCCTCGGCGAAATGGTGATGATCGGGGTAGTGGAGATGCGGACCGAGGATCAGGAAGCCGCCGGCCATCCGCTCATTGGCGAAATGTCCGCGCGTCCCGAAGAGCTCCATCCAGCCGTAATTCTCGATGAAGTCCGGGCCGAAATCCGCCTCGCTGTAGGTCTGGCCCCAATGGAAGGCGTTCCGGTTCCCGGCGAGGAAACCGATGATCTCCCGGCCTTCCTCCGCGATCGAGGAAATCCGGTCGAGGTGATGCAGGCAGGGCAGCGGCCCTGCCGAGAGCGCGCGCTCCTCCATCGACCAGTCCGCTCCGTCGATGAAGCTCGCCAGCATCGGTGCCTCGATGCCGGCGAGATAGGCACGGGTCGCCGTCAGCAATCTGCGATGAAGGTCCATGGCGCTCGCGTGCACAGCCTCTTTGCGGATCGTTGCGTTGCGCAACGCCGCCGATGCTTTAGACTGCCGCGGAGGCGAGGAGCAAGCAGGGAGGCTGTCATGGACGCCGTCGTCGATCATGCCGCCGGCCAGTTCGAGCTGAACGAGGATCAGCGCGCGATCCAGGAGATGACCAGGGGCTTCGCCGCCGAGCGCGTCGCCCCCCATGCGCTCGACTGGGACAAGGAACGCTTTTTTCCCGCCGCGATCATCCGCGAGACCGGGCCGCTCGGCTTCGGGGGCATCTATATAGGCGAAGATGTCGGCGGCTCGGGACTCGGCCGGCTCGACGCGGTCCTGATCTTCGAGGCGCTCGCCGCCGCCTGTCCCGCCTTCGCGTCCTTCATCTCGATCCACAACATGGCGGCATGGATGATCGACAGGTTCGGCGACGATACTCAGCGCCAGCGCTTCCTGCCGAAGCTCACATCGATGGAATGGCTGGCGAGCTATTGCCTGACCGAACCAGGCTCCGGTTCCGACGCGGCGGCGCTCAAGGCCGGCGCCGTGCGTAGCGGCGGCAACGGCAGCGACTACGTGCTGAACGGTGCCAAGCAGTTCATCTCGGGCGCCGGCGACTCGGATGTGTATGTCGCCATGGTGCGCACGGGAGAGGACGGGCCGAAGGGCATCTCCACGCTGGTGATCCCGAAGGATGCGCCCGGCCTTTCCTTCGGCGCCATGGAAAGCAAGATGGGCTGGCACATGCAGGCGACGCGGCAGGTGATCTTCGAGGATTGCAAGGTGCCTGCGGAAAACCTGCTTTCCGGCGAGGGCGTCGGCTTCAAGATCGCCATGGCCGGGCTCGACGGCGGCCGGCTGAACATCGCCGCCTGCTCGCTCGGCGGGGCGCAGGCCGCGCTCGACAAGGCGCTTGCCTACGCGCATGAGAGGCAGGCCTTCGGGCGACCAATCGACCAGTTCCAGGCGCTGCAATTCAAGCTCGCCGATATGGAGACCAACCTGCAGGCCTCGCGCGTTCTTCTCTACAGCGCCGCCTCCAGGCTCGACCGCAAGGCACCAGACGCGACCAAATGGTCGGCCATGGCCAAGCGCTTCGTGACCGACGCCTGCTTCGACGTCGCCAACGACGCGCTCCAGATTCACGGCGGCTACGGCTACCTGCACGATTATGGCGTCGAGAAGCTGGTGCGCGACCTGCGCGTGCACCAGATCCTCGAAGGCACCAACGAGATCATGCGCGTGATCATCGCGAGGGATTTGATTGGCCGGCATTAGGCAGTCGGCAGATAGGC
Source organism: Rhizobiales bacterium 65-79 (assembly GCA_001896885.1). Classification (GTDB taxonomy): domain Bacteria; phylum Pseudomonadota; class Alphaproteobacteria; order Rhizobiales; family Rhizobiaceae; genus Mesorhizobium_L. The sequence continues at coordinate 326,162 of MKRJ01000014.1, forward strand.
AATCGGAACCCGACTGCCGACTGCCTATTGCCGATCTGCCCTATTGAAGGAGCGCACCAATGACCACCATCGCATTCATCGGCCTCGGCAATATGGGCAACCCCATGGCCGCGAACCTGGTCAAGGCGGGACACGAGGTGCGCGGCTTCGACCTCGTCCCGGAGAGCCTCAAGGTCGCCCGCGACAATGGCGTGGTCGTCATGGCGAACGCCCCGGCAGCGGTGAAGGACGCGGAAATCGTGATCACCATGCTGCCGGCCGGAAAGCATGTGCTTTCCGTCTATGAAGACATCGTCGCCAAGGCCGCCAAGGGCACGCTCTTCATCGATTCCTCGACCATCGACGTCGATTCCGCCCGCAAGGCCCATGCCATCGCGACGAAACACGGCATGCTGTCGGTCGATGCACCGGTATCGGGCGGCGTCGGTGGGGCTACCGCCGGCACGCTGACCTTCATGGCCGGCGGCTCGAAAGAGGCCTTCGCCAGGGCCGAGCCGATCCTGCAGCCGATGGCCGGCCGCACCGTGCATTGCGGCGAAGGCGGCTCCGGACAGGCGGCGAAGATCTGCAACAATATGATCCTCGGCATCTCGATGATCGGCGTCGGCGAAGCCTTCGTGCTGGCGGAAAAGCTCGGCCTCTCGCACCAGGCGCTCTTCGATGTCGCCTCGACCTCGTCGGGCCAGTGCTGGTCGCTGACGACCTATTGCCCGGTGCCCGGCCCGGTGCCGGCGTCGCCCGCCAACAAAGGCTACAAGCCGGGCTTCGCCGCCGCCCTGATGCTGAAGGATCTGAAGCTCAGCCAGAAGGCTGCGCAGGCCGCCGGCGCGGCCACGCCGCTCGGTGCCGAGGCAACCCAGCTTTATGCGCTTTTCAACCAGCAGGGCCACTCGGGCGACGACTTTTCCGGTATCATTAATTTCCTGCGCGGCGCGGAAAAGTAGGCTGCCAGCATCAAACGCTTTGCCGAGCGGGCGGCGAACCGTGACTTCCTGGGTCGTGGAATTACCGAGCCGTTACGCGAATGACGCGCAGTCGCCGGAGCGTTTCAAGTCATGGTTTTTATTCACCTATTGAAGACAAAAACCGTTATTTTTAGGTTTGCTTAAGCTCTCGATAACCGCACGGTAACGATGTCCCTTTAGAACGGAGCGCGAGGCGGAAATTCGCAGCCCGCCCTCCGCTCCGGATCAGGTCTCGCGTACCGGAGCCGTATCTTTCGCAGCGTATCTGTACGCGAAGGGCCATGCGTATCTGGCAAAGCCGCGTTCATCCGGATCGGAGGAACGCGGTTTTTCCATATCAAAATCCGACCGCCGTTTTCGGCACTATCCCGTCCTCAATCAGGGGCGGCTGATGGCCGGGAAATTGCCGCCTGCTCCAGGCAGTCGCGACCGAGATCCGACGCGGCGGCGAGGCCGCAAAGCGCCAGCGTCAGGTCGAATTCGCCGAGCATGTTGCGGATCACCTCGCGCACGCCTGCCTCGCCTGCGATCGCCAGCCCATAGGCATAAGGCCGGCCGACGAGCACGGCCCGCGCACCGAGCGCCAGCGCCTTCGCCATGTCGGCGCCGGAGCGGATACCGGAATCCATCAGCACGGGGACGTTGCCGGCCGCGGCCACGACGCCAGGCAAAGCGTCGAGCGCCGCTATCTCGCCGTCAACCTGCCGGCCGCCATGGTTGGAGACAACGATACCGTCGACGCCGAGCGCTGCGGCCTTCGCGGCATCGTCGGGGTGGCGGATGCCTTTGAGCAGGATCGGCAGCTTCGTCATCCCGCGGAGCCGTTCGATGTCGGTCCAGTTCAGGTCCGGCCGCGAATAGGTCGCCGTGAAATAGGCGACGGCGGCGCGCATCCGGCCCATCGAAAGGCCGAATGTCCTGCCTTTCCGCTTCAGGCTGAGCGCCGTCGCCAGGATTTTTCCGCCGCGCGGCCGGAAGCCTGTTTCCGGCGGCGCGAGCGGTATTTTCGACCGAAAGACCGGGTCCGAGAGGTATTGCGCCAAGCCAAGCCCGCGCAGGAAAGGCAGATAGGCGAGGTCGAGGTCGCGCGGCCGCCAGCCGAGCAGCGTCGTGTCGAGCGTAAGCACGATCGCCTCGCAGCCGCAATTCTCCGCCCGCCGCAGCAGCGAGCGGACGAATTCGTCGTCGCTCGACCAGTAGAGTTGGAACCAGCGCGGTGCCTCGCTCATCGCCGCGGCACATTCTTCCATTGCCACGGAGGCCTGGTTGGAGAAGACGAGGCCGATGCCTTCCGACGCAGCGGCTCGCGCGACGGCGAGATCGGCCTTCCGGTGCGCCATCTCGAGCACGCCGATCGGCGCCAGGAGGAACGGGGCGCGGTGCTCGCGCCCGAAAAGACGGATTGTCAGGTCGCGTTTCGATATATCTCGGAGCACGCGCGGCACGAAGCGATGGCGATCAAAGGCGGCGCGGTTGGCGGCGATCGTCGCCTCGCCGCCCGCCCCGCCGATGATGTAGGCGGCGGCCTCGGCGCTCATGCTGTGCGCCGCTTTCGCTTCCAGCGCGGCGGCGTCGACCGGGACGCACGGCCGCTTGCCGCCGGCGCCGGTCACGTATATCTCCATCTGGCGGAGCCGGCCTGGCGCCACCGCCTGCGGCCCCTCCCTGTCGCTCATCGGGCTATTTGCGCTTCTCGTAGCCTTCTCGGATCTCCGCCATGCCGTCGCGGATACGCTGGCGCAGGATGTCGAGCGACTCCGATCCGGATTTGCGCACCAGATCAGTCATTTCGCTCGTGTTCCTCACCGCCGTCTCGAAGGATTTACGGGCAAAATCGGTCTGCTTCTCGACGAGTTCCCGCGGACTGTTTGGAGCGCGATAGTCGCGTGCCATCGCGGATATCTCGTCGAGCGTCTCCTGCAGCATCTCGCGCTGCCTTTTCATGATCGCGCCGGCGCCGGTCAAAGCGGTCCCGGCCGATTGCTCCAGCGCCTCAAGGTTCCTGCGATGGTGCTCGATGACGCGTTCGATATCCATGCTCGGCAGTTTCAGGTCCTGGCCGAGCCTGGCGAACATATCGATGAAGGGATGCTGTTCCTTGGCCATGTCTTTTCCTCCCGGTCGCCTTCACCCGGCAACCAAAAGAAAGGTAAAGGGAAGCCGCGCCGCGTCAATCCGGAATGATACGCGGGAAGCTGTCGACGCTGAAGCCATAGACGTTCACCAAGACGGCAAGCGCCCCGACGACAATGCCGGCGATGACCGTGGTGAGCAAAATGACGGCAAGGCCCCGCCTGTTCTTTCGTTGCGCGCCGCCCTCCGCCCCGGCCGCATCTTTCTCACTCCGGGATTTATGAAGCGCGATCGGCAATGCCGCGAACAGCATCACCCACCAGATGACGAAATACAGCGCGACGATCGTGATCCAGCCCACTGCGCGTCCGTCAGGCCTGTTCGAGTTCGATCAGGGTACCCTGGAAATCCTTCGGATGAAGGAAGAGCACCGGCTTGCCGTGCGCGCCGGTCTTCGGTTCGCCATCACCGAGAATACGCGCGCCCGCCGCTTTCAGCCGGTCGCGCGCGGCGATGATATCGTCCACCTCGTAGCAGACGTGATGCATGCCGCCGGACGGGTTCTTCTGCAGGAAGGCAGCGATCGGCGAGGCCTCGCCCAAGGGCTCCAGGAGCTCGATCTTCGTGTTGCCGACATCGATGAAGACGACCGTGACGCCGTGCTCCGGGAGCGCCTGCGGCTCGCCGACGCTCGCGCCCAGCGTATCGCGATAGGAAGCGGCCGCCGCCGCGAGATCGGGAACGGCGATGGCGACATGGTTCAGGCGGCCAAGCATGGTAACTCCGGTGTTACGGCAATCGGCAATCGAAGATGTCTCGTAGCCGCATCTAAGCAACCAAACGCCCACTGCCGAATGCCTGTTGCCGCTATCTCGTCACAAACACCGTCACCATCGGCTTCTTGCCCCAGGCCTCGTTGGCGGCGGCGCGGACGGCGCGACGCACGGCATCCTCGACGAGGTCGAGATCCTTGCGGCGCTGGCGCGGGATACTCTCGACGGCGCCGGCCGCGGCATCGATCAGAAGCTCTTCGAAAGATTCGCCGCTCCCGTCGGTTTCGGGCAGACCTGCCGCCGCAAGGTCCGGGTCCCCTGCCATCTCGTAGCCGTCGTCCAGCACCACGTTGACCGCCACATGCCCGGCGAAGGAAAGCTTGCGCCGCTCCTTGATGCCGACCGCCTCGTCGCTGCCGATCAGCTTGCCGTCCTTGTAGATGCGGCCGAACGGCACCTGATCGATCACCTCGGCGTTGCCCGGCCAGAGCCGCACCATGTCGCCGTCGCGCACCCGCGGCACCTCGGCAACGCCCGACGCCTTCGCCAGCTCGGCATGCGCGGCGAGATGCGCCGCCTCGCCATGGACGGGAATGGCGATGCGCGGCCTGAGCCATTCATACATGCGCCTCAACTCGGTGCGGCGGGGATGCCCGGAAACGTGCACCAGCGCGTCGGTGTCCTCGATAACGGTCACGCCCTGGTCGATCAGGCCGTTCTTGATCGACAGGATGGCCTTCTCGTTGCCGGGAATGACGCGCGAGGAGAAGATGACCGCGTCGCCCTTCGCCAGTTGCACATTCTTGAACTCATCACGCGCGAGCTTCGCCAGCGCGGCGCGCGGCTCGCCCTGGCTGCCGGTGCACAGGATGACGAGTTCGGCGCGCGGCGTCACGCCGTAGTCGTCCTCGTCCATGAATTCCGGCAGGCCCTCGAGATAGCCGAGCTCGGTCGCGACATCGATGACGCGCTTCAGCGAGCGGCCCATCACCACTACCTTGCGGCCGGCGTCGCACGCGGCCTCCGCGACCGAGCGGATGCGGCCGACATTGGAAGAGAATGTCGTCACCGCGACGCGGCCCGGCGCCTCAGCGATCAGCCTGGCAAGGCTTTGCGCCACCGCCTCCTCCGACGGCGATTCGCCCTCGCGCAACGCGTTGGTGGAATCGCAGACGAGCGCCAGCACGCCGCGATCGCCGATGGCACGGAAGCGCGCCTCGTCGATCAGAGGGCCGATGGTCGGCGCCGGATCGATCTTCCAGTCGCCCGTATGGACGACGGTTCCGGCCGGCGAAGTGATCGCCAGCGAAACGGGTTCGGGGATAGAATGGTTGACCGGGATGGCCTCGATCTCGAAAGGCCCAACCGTGAAGCGATCGCCGGCCTTGTAGATGACCACCGGCACCTGCGGCGATCCCGGCTCGGAAGCACGCTTGGCGGCCAGCAGCCCTGCGGTGAACGGCGTCATCCAGACGGGAACGCCGCCCAGCCTCGGCCAGATATCGAGCACGGCGCCGTAGTGGTCCTCATGCGCGTGCGTGATGACCATGCCGCGAAGCGAGGAGACGTTCTCCTCGATGAAGCGGGTATCGGGCAGCACGAGATCGACGCCCGGCAGTTCGGGGGTGGGAAAGGTGACGCCGCAGTCGACAATGATCCATTCGCGCGCATTCGCCGGTCCATAGCCGTAAAGCGCGAAATTCATGCCGATCTCGCCGACGCCGCCGAGCGGCACGAAGACAAGCTCGCTTTTATCCGCCATATGCCATGCCCCGTTCCCCGAATGCCGTCCCGAAGAAAAGATCGCCCGCCAGGATGCGCTGGCGCTGCCCTCCGACGTTCAATAGAAGATAGCCATCGCGGTCGATATCCTCAAAAAGGCCGGTTGTCTCGCCATCCTGCCATTTCACGGTGACCGAGCCGCCCTTTCCGTCCGCGGCGAGAAGCCAGTCCTCCCGGATGCGGGCGAAGCCGGCCCCACGATCCCATTCCGCCAGCACCCGCGCGATCTCGGCCGCGAGTCGGGGAAAGACTTCCTCCGGCCCCGCAGTGATGCCGCACTCGGCAAGATCGGTGGCCGGATAGAGCGGGTTTTCCGGATGCGTGGCGCAATTGATGCCGCAGCCGATGACGATGGCGTGGCGGCCGTTTTCCAGCGTCTCGCTTTCGAGCAGGATGCCGCAGATCTTGCGCCCGTCGACCAGAAGGTCGTTCGGCCATTTGATGGCGAGCGCCTGCGGGCTGCCCGCGAGGAAGGGTCGGAGGGCGCGGTGTACACCAAGCGCAGCCACCAGAGGCAAAGTGCCCATCTTCGGAACAGGCGCCGGATCGACGAGCAGCAGCGATGCGTAGAGATTCCCCGGCTCGGAGACCCATTGCCGGCCGCGCCTGCCCCTGCCGGCCAATTGGCGATCCGCCGTGACCCACAGATCGCCGGGGTCGCCCGCACGCGCCGCCTCCAGCGCCGAAACGTTTGTCGATCCCGTTTCGGCAAGCGCCAGCCGGCGATAAGGCGCGAGCCCGGCGATCGGCTGCCCGGCCAGCCCGGTCAGTAGAAGCTCCTGGCGGCAGCCTGCGCCATGTCGCCGATCGGTCCGCCGATCAGCACGTAGAAGAGGATGAAGGCACCGGAGAGACCGAAGACGACGCGCAGTTCCGTCGCCATCTGCGAGAAACCAGCCGCCGGCTCGTCAAACCACATGATCTTGATGATCCTCAGATAATAGAACGCGCCCACCACCGAGGTCAGGACGCCGATCACCGCCAGCGCATAGAGGTGCGCATTGATCGCGGCGAGGAAGACGTACCATTTGGCCCAGAAGCCGGCGAGCGGCGGAATGCCGGCGAGCGAGAAGAGCAGAATGGTCATGATCGTCGCCATCACCGGATTGGTGGTGGCGAGACCGGCAAGGTCGTCGATCCGCTCCACCTGCTCGTCCTTGCGCCGCATGGCCAGGATGAAGGCGAAGGTGCCGAGCGTCATGGCGAGATAGATGAGCATGTAGATGACGACGCCGCGCACGCCGGCCTGCGTGTTGGCGGCAAGTCCTATCAACGCGAAGCCCATATGGCCGATAGCCGAATAGGCCATGAGGCGCTTGAAATTGTGCTGGCCGATCGCCGCGAACGAACCGAGCGCCATCGACGCGATGGAGACGAAGACGATGACCTGCTGCCAGTCGGCGGCCGCCGGCTGGAACGCATCGACGGTAGTGCGTACGAGGAACGACATCGCCGCCATCTTCGGCGCGGAAGAGAGGAACGCCGTCACCGGCGTCGGCGCGCCCTCATAGACGTCAGGCGTCCACATATGGAACGGCACGGCGGAAATCTTGAAGATCAGGCCTGCCAGCACGAAAACGATGCCGAAGATCAATCCGATCGAATGCGACCCGCCCGCAAGCGCCGCGGCGATCTCGTGGAAGCCGACGCTGCCTGTATAGCCATAGACGAGCGAGATGCCATAGAGCAGCAGGCCCGAGGAAAGAGAGCTCAGCACGAAATATTTGAGGCCGGATTCGGTGGAGCGCAGGCTGTCGCGGTGGAAGGCGCATAGCACGTAGAGGCCGAGATTCTGCAACTCCAGGCCGAGATAGAGGCCGATCATGTTGTGCGCCGAGATCATCAGCATCATGCCGACGGTCGAAAGCAGGATCATCGCCGGGTATTCGAAGCTGTAGAAGCCCGCCTTGCCGGCGAAGCGCACCGCCATGACGAGGGCGACGCCGGAGCCGATGAGGGTCAGAACCATCATCACGCGCGCGAACGGGTCGAGGATGACGGCGCCGCCGAAGGCCTCGCCGCCTGCCTTCGTGGTCACCAGCCAGATCGCCGCGGCAGCCAGAAGCACGACGGCCAACACGTTGATGAGCCCCATCGCGCGCCTTCCCGCATAGACGCCGATCATCAGAATGACCATGGCGCCAACCGAAAGGATAAGCTCGGGCAGCGTAAGGGATATGCTGGTGGCGAGGTCTGCGGTCATCGGGCGGTTGCCTGTTGCTGCGCCGAAGCGGTGCGGTGCCCCGCCTGGATGGAGACGGTGACGTTGTTGACGAGGGCGTCGACGGAGGTCGCGGTGGCGGTGAGGATCGGCGTCGGATAGACGCCAAAGAAGATCACCAGGGCCACCAGCGGATAGAGGATCGCCTTCTCACGCGTGGAGAGGTCGAGCAGGCCCTTCAGGCTCTCCTTGGAGAGCACGCCGAAGATGATGCGCCGGTAGAGCCAGAGCGCATAGGCCGCCGAGAGGATGACGCCGGTGGTGGCGAACAGCGCCACCCATGTGTTGACCTGGAAAGCGCCCATCAGCGTCAGGAACTCGCCGACGAACCCGCTGGTGCCCGGCAGGCCGACATTCGCCATGGTGAACACCATCAGCGCCACCGCGTATTTCGGCATGTTGTTGACCAGCCCGCCATAGGCGTCGATCTCACGCGTGTGCATGCGGTCATAGAGCACGCCGACGCAGAGGAACAGCGCGCCCGAAACGAGCCCGTGCGAGATCATCTGGAAGAGCGAACCCTGGATGCCCTGGTGGTTCATGGCGAAGATGCCCATCGTTACGAAGCCCATATGGGCGACGGAGGAATAGGCGATCAGCTTCTTCATGTCCTCCTGCATCAACGCCACCAGCGAGGTATAGATGATGGCGACGACGGAAAGCGTGAAGATGAAGGGCGCGAACATCGCCGATGCGTCCGGGAACATCGGCAGCGAGAAGCGCAGGAAGCCGTAGCCGCCCATCTTCAACAGGATCGCCGCCAGGATGACGGAGCCCGCGGTCGGCGCCTCGACATGCGCGTCCGGCAGCCAGGTGTGCACGGGCCACATCGGCATCTTCACCGCGAAGGAGGCGAAGAAGGCGAACCACAGCCAGGGCTGCATCGCGACCGGGAAATCATGGGTGAGCAGCGTCGGGATGTCGGTCGTGCCCGCCTGCCAGAACATCGCCATGATGGCGAGCAGCATCAGCACCGAGCCGAGCAGCGTGTAGAGGAAGAACTTGAAGGAGGCATAGACCCGCCTCTTGCCGCCCCAGACCCCGATGATGATGAACATCGGGATGAGGCCCGCCTCGAAGAACACGTAGAAGAGCACGATGTCGAGCGCGCAGAACACGCCGACCATCAGCGTCTCGAGCACCAGGAAGGCGATCATGTATTCCTTGACGCGGCTCTGTACCGATTCCCAGCTCGCCAGGATCGAAAACGGCATCAGGAAGGTGGTCAGGATGACGAACAGCATGGAGATGCCGTCGACGCCCATGTGATAGGAAATGCCTGAATCCAGCCATCCGTGCTTCTCGACCATCTGGAAGCCGGCGTCGGCGGGATTGAACCCGATCCAGACCAGGAGCGACACCAGGAAGGTGATGATCGTCGTGAACAGCGCGATCAGGCGGATGTTCTTCAGCGCCGCCGGGCTGTCGTCCCGGATGAACAGGATGAGAATCACGCCGACCAGCGGCAGGAACGTCACCGTCGACAGGATGGGCCAGTCGGTCATTTAAAAAGAACTCCCGAGCATCATCCAGGTGATGAGCGCGACGATGCCGATCAGCATCACGAAAGCGTAGTGGTAGAGATAGCCGGTCTGCAGCTTGACGACGCGGTTGGTGACATCGATCACGCGCGCCGAGACGCCGTCCGGGCCGAGCCCGTCGATGATGGTGCCGTCGCCGCGCTTCCACAAGAAATAGCCGAGGCGCTTGGCCGACCGTACGAAGAGGAAATCATAGACCTCGTCGAAGTACCATTTGTTCAGCAGGAAGGCGTAGAGCCCGCGATGCTGCTCGGCGAGTTCATGCGGCGCCTTCGGCGAACGGACGTAGAAGATCCAGGCGACCCAGGTGCCGATCAGCATGGCGATGAAGGGCGCGAGCTTCACCAGCACCGGCGAATGCTCGAACGTCTCCATGATGTCGTTGCCCGATGCGGCGAAGAGCGCCGTGCGCCAAAATTCGTGATAGCCCTCGCCGATGAACGGCACCTCGAAGGCCGCGCCGGCGAAGAGGGCGCCGGCGGCGAGCACGAAGAGCGGAATGAGCATCACCGGCGGCGATTCGTGCACATGGTGCATGACCTCATGGCTGGCGCGCGGTTTTCCATGGAAGGTCATGAAGATCAGCCGCCAGGAATAGAAGGCGGTGAAGGCGGCGGCGATGGTCAGCAGGATAAAGGCGAAGGTGGAGGCCGCGTTCTGGCCGGAGAAAGCGGCCTCGACGATGGCGTCCTTGGAGATGAAGCCGGCGGTGCCGACGATCGTCAGCGGGATGCCGACGCCGGTGAGCGACAGCGTGCCGATGACCATCATCCAGTAGGTGATCGGGATGAGTTTCCTCAGGCCGCCCATCTTGCGCATGTCCTGCTCGTCGGAGACGGCGTGAATGACCGAGCCCGAGCCGAGGAACAGCAGCGCCTTGAAGAAGGCGTGGGTGAACAGGTGGAAGATGCCGATGCCGTAGGCGCCGACGCCTAGCGCCACGAACATGTAGCCGAGCTGCGAGCAGGTCGAATAGGCGATGACGCGCTTGATGTCGTTCTGCACGAGGCCGACCGTCGCGGCGAAGAAGGCGGTGATGGCGCCGATGATGGTGACGACCGTGAGCGCGGTATGGGAAAGCTCGAAGAGCGGCGACAGCCGCGCCACCATGAAGACGCCGGCCGTGACCATGGTCGCGGCATGGATGAGCGCCGAGACCGGCGTCGGGCCTTCCATGGCGTCCGGCAGCCAGGTGTGCAGCGGCACCTGCGCCGACTTGCCCATGGCGCCCATGAACAGAAGCAGGCAGACCACCGTGATCGCCCCCTGCTTGTCGAGCGCATGGCCGAAGAAGTTCAGCACCGGCTCGCCGGCCGCGGCGCCCGCCGCCGGCAGGTAGCTCGCGGCGTTGGCGAAGATGGTGCCGAGATTGACCGAGCCGAACAGCACGAAGACGCCGAAGATGCCAAGCAGGAAGCCGAAATCACCGATGCGGTTGACGATGAAGGCCTTGATCGCGGCCGCGACGGCGGAGGGCTTCTTGTACCAGAATCCGATCAGGAGATAGGAGGCGAGGCCGACGCCCTCCCATCCGAAGAACATCTGCACGAGATTGTCCGCCGTCACCAGCGCCAGCATGGCGAAGGTGAACAGCGACAGATAGGCGAAGAAACGCGGCCGGTCCGGATCGTGGTGCATGTAGCCGATCGAATAGATATGCACCAGGGACGAGACGGTGTTGACCACGACCAGCATCACCACGGTCAGCGTGTCGATCCTGAGCGCCCAGTCGGCTTCCAGCCCGCCCGACTTCATGAAGTGGAGTACGGGCACGGTGAAGATCTCGACGTCGCCGAAGCCGACATGGATGAAGGCGACCCAGGACAGGACAGCGGAGATCACCAGCAGGCTGGAGGTAACCAGTTCCGACGCCCTGGCGCCGATCGAGCCGCCGAGAAGGCCGGCGATCAGGAAGCCGATGAGGGGCAGGAAGACGATAGCCTGGTACATGTCAGCCCTTCATCATGTTGACGTCTTCGACGGCGATGGAGCCGCGATTGCGGTAGAAGACGACGAGGATCGAAAGGCCGATCGCCGCTTCGGCCGCCGCCACCGTCAGCACGAACAGCGCGAAGACCTGCCCGACCAGATCGCCGAGCGCCGCCGAGAAGGCGACGAAGTTCAGATTGACCGCGAGCAGGATCAACTCGATCGACATCAGGATGACGATGACGTTCTTGCGGTTCAAAAAGATGCCGAAGACGCCGAGCGTAAAGACGATCGCCGAGACCGTCAGATAGTGGGCTATGCCGACTTCCATCAGGATACTCCCTCGCCGGTCTTTACGTCGTGCAGCTGGACCGCCTTGCGCGGGTCGCGCGCCACCTGGGCGGCGATCGACTGCCGCCGGACCGCCTGCTTGTGGCGCAGCGTGAGCACGATGGCGCCGACCATCGCCACGAGCAGCAGCAGGCCGGCGACCTCGAAATAGAAAAGGTAGTCGGTATAGAGGATATCGCCGAGCGCGGCGGTGTTGGAGCGCTCGGCCAGCGACGGGATCGGCTTGGCGACCGTCCTGGCGAGCTGGGGCGAAAACGTATAGCCGCCGAGCACCACGATCAGCTCGCCGAGCAGGATGATGCCGACCAGCGCGCCGGCCGGCGCGTATTCCAGTACGCCCCGCTTCATCTCGGCGAAATCGACGTCGAGCATCATGACGACGAACAGGAACAGCACCAGCACCGCGCCGACATAGACGACGAGCAGGATGAGCGCGAGGAACTCGGCGCCGGAGAGCAGGAACAATCCCGCCGCGTTGAAGAAGGCCAGAATCAGGAACAGGACCGAATGCACGGGATTGCGCGCGGCGATCACCATGAAGGCCGAGCCAACGAGTATGAAGGCGAAGAGGTAGAAGAACGCCGCCTCTAGTCCAGTCAGCATGGGTTCCCCCGGTTTCGGTTCCCGGAAAGGACAGAACGTCCTTCCCGATTTCGACTCTTCCCGCCCCCAGGCCCGAAGAATCGCGTGTCTCTTAGACGAGCCTTTCCGGCGCGTCCACTTTGACGGACGTCACCGATACGGCGCGTCCAGCTTGATATTGGTGGCCAGCTCGCGCTCCCAGCGGTCCCCATTGGCGAGCAGCTTGTCCTTGTCGTAGTAGAGTTCCTCGCGGGTCTCCGTGGAGAACTCGAAATTCGGTCCCTCGACGATCGCGTCGACCGGGCAGGCCTCCTGGCAGAAGCCGCAATAGATGCACTTCACCATGTCGATGTCGTAGCGCACGGTGCGCCGCGTGCCGTCGTTGCGGCGCGGGCCGGCCTCGATGGTGATTGCCTGCGCCGGGCAGATCGCCTCGCACAGCTTGCAGGCGATGCAACGTTCCTCGCCGTTCGGGTAGCGGCGCAAGGCATGCTCGCCGCGGAAGCGCGGGCTCTGCGGGTTCTTCTCGTAAGGGTAGTTGATCGTCGCCTTCGGCGCGAAAAACTGCTTCATGGAGAGCGCGGTGGCCTCCAGGAATTCCTTCAGGAGCAGCGATTTCGCCGCTTGCGCTAGTGCGCCCATTGAAAATCTCCGAAAATGCCGGCGCCCGTCATGCCAGTCCCGTCACTTTGAGGAACACGGCCGTCGCGACCACCATGAACAGCGAGATCGGCAGGAACACCTTCCAGCCGAGCCGCATGAGCTGGTCGTAGCGGTAGCGCGGCACGAAGGCCTTGACCAGCGCGAACATGAAGAAGACGGCGATCAGCTTCAGGATGAACCAGATGAAGCCAGGCACCCAGGTGAACGGCGCGAAATCGAAGGGCGGCAGCCAGCCTCCGAGGAAGAGGATGGTGGTCAGCGCGCACATCAGCACCACTGCCACATACTCCCCGAGGAAGAAGAGCAGGAATGGCGTCGAGGAATATTCGACCATGTGGCCTGCGACGAGTTCCGATTCCGCCTCGACGAGGTCGAAGGGCGGCCGGTTGGTCTCGGCCAGCGCCGAGATGAAGAAGACGACGAACATAGGCAGGAGCGACAGCCAGTGCCAGTCGAGGAAGGTGTTCGGCAGGCCGAGATGCGTGCCGAGGCCGTCCTTCTGCGACAGCACGATGTCCGACAGGTTGAGCGAGCCGACGCACAGAAGCACGGTGATGATGACGAAGCCGATCGAGACCTCGTAGGAGACCATCTGCGCAGCCGAACGCAGCGAGCCGAGGAACGGGTATTTCGAGTTCGAAGCCCAGCCGCCCATGATGACGCCGTAGACCTCGAGCGAGGAGATCGCGAAGACGTAGAGGATGCCGACATTGATATTGGCGATGGCCCAGCCGGCATCGATCGGGATCACTGCCCAGGCCGAGATCGCAAGCACGGCGGAAACGAGAGGCGCCAGCAGGAACACGCCCTTGTTGGCGCCGGACGGGATCACCGGCTCCTTGAAGACGAATTTGAAGAGGTCCGCGAAGGGCTGCAGCGTCCCCCAGGGGCCGACGACGTTCGGCCCCCGGCGCAACTGTACAGCTGCCCAGATCTTGCGGTCGCCGTAGAGGATGAAGGCAACGCCGACCAGCAGGATGACGATCAGAACGACCGACTTCAAAAGGATGATCAGCGCCGGCAGCACATAGATGGTGAAAAAGGAATCCACTTGCCTGTCCCCTACTCGGCCGCCTGCCTGAAGCCGTTCAACACCAGCGCCGAGCACTCGGCCATGACGGCGGAGGCGCGCGCGATCGGATTGGTCAGGTAGAAATCCCTGACCGGCGGGACGAAGGGCCTCGCGCCGAGACGCCCGCCTGCCTTGGCGAGCGTTGCTATCGTGGCCGCCTCGCCCGGCTGGATCTCCTCGATCGCCGCCATCAGCGGATGGTCCGCGTAGAGCCGGACACGCAATTGCGCGAGCGAATCGAACGGCAGCCTCCGGCCGAGCACGTCCGACAGCGCCCTCAGGATCGCCCAGTCTTCCTTCGCCTGCCCCGGCGCGAAGCCGGCGCGGTTCGTCATCTGCACCCGGCCTTCGGTATTCACGTAGGTGCCGGATTTCTCGGTATAGGCCGCGCCCGGCAGGATGACGTCGGCGCGGTGCGCGCCGGCGTCGCCATGCGTGCCGATATAGACGGTGAAGGCCTCGCCGATGGCGTTCATGTCCATCTCGTCCGCGCCGAGCAGGAAGAGCACGTCCAGCGCGCCCATCATGCCGGCGACATCCTTGCCGCCCTCGCCCGGCACGAAGCCGATGTCGAGGCCGCCGACGCGCGCCGCCGCATTGTGCAGCACGGCAAAGCCGTTCCAGTCTTCGCGCACGGCCTTGAGGTCTAAGGCGAGCTTCGCCGCGAGGCCGAGCACCGCCCGGCCGTCGGGACGCGCCAGGGCCCCCTGTCCGACGATGATCAGCGGACGCTGCGCCTTCTTGAGCGCGGAGACGAACTTGCCCTTGCCGTCGAGAAGCTGCTTCAGCGAATCGGCGCCCGATCCGAGCGCCTCGTAGTCGTAGCGCGGGTCGCCGATCTCGCCGACCGCCCCGATCGGGAAATCCCCCATGCGCCAGCGCTTGCGGATGCGCGCGTTCAACACCGATGCCTCGAAGCGCGGGTTGGAGCCGATCAGAAGCAGCGCGTCCGCCTGCTCGATGCCAGCGATGGTCGGGTTGAAGATGTAACCGGCGCGCCCCGCGGACGGGTCGAGCGCCGCGCCGTCCTGACGGCAGTCGATGTTGGCCGAGCCGAGCGATGCCATCAGGAGCTTCAGCGCGTACATCTCCTCGACCGCCGCGAGATCGCCGGCGATGGCGCCGATACGATCGCCGCTCGTCTTGGCGACCGCGGCCCTGATCGTCTCGAAGGCTTCCGGCCAGGTCGCCGGAACGAGCTTGCCGCGCTTGCGCACATAGGGCCGGTCGAGGCGCTGCGTCCTCAACCCATCCCAGATGAAGCGCGTCTTGTCGGAGATCCACTCCTCGTTCACGTCGTCATTGGTGCGCGGCAGGATGCGCATCACCTCCCGGCCGCGCGTGTCGACGCGGATGGCCGAGCCGACCGCGTCCATCACGTCGATCGATTCGGTCTTGGTGAGTTCCCACGGGCGTGCCTGGAAGGCATAGGGCTTGGAGGTCAGCGCGCCGACCGGGCAGAGATCGATGACGTTGCCCTGCAGTTCCGAGGTCATGGCGCGCTCGAGATAGGTGGTTATCTCCATGTCCTCGCCGCGCCCGGTCGCGCCGAGTTCCGAGACGCCGCCGACCTCGGTGGTGAAGCGGATGCAGCGCGTGCAATGGATGCAGCGCGTCATGATCGTCTTCACCAGCGGGCCGATATATTTGTCCTCGACCGCGCGCTTGTTCTCGTGGAAGCGCGAGGAATCGACGCCGAACGCCATCGCCTGGTCCTGCAGGTCGCATTCGCCGCCCTGGTCGCAGATCGGGCAATCGAGCGGATGGTTGATGAGCAGGAACTCCATCACCCCTTCGCGCGCCTTCTTCACCATCGGCGTGTTGGTGAACATCTCCGGAGGCTCGCCGTTCGGGCCGGGGCGCAGGTCGCGCACGCCCATGGCGCAGGAGGCCTGCGGCTTGGGCGGCCCGCCCTTCACCTCGACCAGGCACATGCGGCAATTGCCGGCGATCGAAAGCCGCTCGTGGAAGCAGAAGCGCGGGATTTCCGCGCCAGCTTCCTCCGCCGCCTGCAGCAGCGTGTAGTGATCGGGCACTTCGATCTCTTTGCCGTCGACCTTGAGTTTAGCCATTCCTTGCCCCTGCGGCGTTTGCCGCTTCGTATGCCATCAAAACGTCCGTGGCCAGCCCGCCCGGCCGCTTTTCAACCCTGTTCGGCCCGCGCTTCAATCCGCTTTTCCCGCCAGCGCCCTTGCCTGCTTCAGCCACTCGTCGCGCCCGATGCGGCCGCCGAAGCCGAGATAATCGTCCACCCAGGCGACCTCTTCCGGCGTCCAGCCGGCGATCTGCGCGAAAGTCCATACGCCAAGGCCGTTCAGAACCTGCTCCAGCTTCGGGCCGATGCCGGAGATCAGCTTGAGATCATCCGGCGTTCCGGGCCGCTCGATCGCTGCCGGCTGCCGGAAATCCTCCGGCATGATCGGCGAAGCGCTCGAAGCCCGAACTTCATCCACCGCTTGAGAAGATGCCGCCATCGGGGCGTTTTCCTTGGCGGATGGCTTGGGGGCTACCGGCTTGACGGCGGCCGGCTTGGCAGTGGTCGGCTTGCCGACGGCGTCGGCCATTTTGCCGGTAGCGCCCGCAAGCTCCACCGAAGCGCTCTCGAAGTCGGCCATCAATGTCCTGGCCGCGGATTTCGCACGCGACACCGGCGATTTCGGCTCGGGTTTCGCTGCGTCCACGTCACAATTACTGTCGTCCCAGCTGGCGCCGAAGCCGAAGACCTCCATGCCGGGGATTTTCATCCCGCACAGTTCGCGCGCGGCCTCCATGGAACCGGCGACCGCTCCCATCCAGACACCGAAGGCTTGGCTGGCGACGCCCATGGAAAGCGCCGTCGCGGCCGCGAGCCCGCCGGCCGGGTGCATCATCAAGTTCACGGCGCCCGGGCTGCTTGCGCCGCCAAGGGTCATGAACGCCGCGAACTCCCTGTTCATCGCCTCTATCTGTTCCACGTCAGGCATCATTTTCTCGGGTATGGGAAACATCGACATCGACCATCTCCTTCTAAGGTCGTTTCGTTGCCGTTCTTCCGTCTCCCCTCTCCTGTCGCTTCCTGGTCCTGTCCCTGGTCGTCTTTTGAAAGCTTCCTATTCCGCCGCGACCAGCACCGGCTCGGCGCGGTGCGCATTGCGACTGAACTCGTCGATGCGCCGCTCGATCTCCGGACGGAAATGCCGGATCAGGCCCTGGATCGGCCACGCCGCCGCATCGCCCAGCGCGCAGATCGTGTGACCCTCGACCTGCTTGGTCACGTCGAGCAGCATGTCGATCTCGCGCTTCTGTGCCTCGCCGCGCACCAGCCGCTCCATGACGCGCCACATCCAGCCCGTGCCCTCGCGGCAGGGCGTGCACTGGCCGCAGCTCTCATGCTTGTAGAAGTAGGAGAGCCGGGCGATCGCCTTCACCACGTCGGTCGACTTGTCCATGACGATGACCGCCGCTGTGCCGAGGCCCGACTTCAGCTCCTTCAGCGCGTCGAAATCCATCGGGCAATCCATGATCTCGTTCGCTGGCACCAGCGGCACCGAGGCCCCGCCCGGGATGACCGCGAGCAGATTGTCCCAGCCGCCGCGGATGCCGCCGGCATGCGTCTCGATCAGTTCGCGGAACGGGATCGACATGGCGTCCTCGACCGTGCACGGCTTGTTGACGTGGCCGGAGATGCAGAAAAGCTTCGTGCCGGCATTGTTCGGCCGCCCGAACGAGGCGAACCACGAGGCGCCGCGCCTCAGGATCGTCGGCGCCACCGCAATCGATTCGACGTTGTTGACCGTGCTCGGGCAGCCATAGAGGCCGACATTGGCCGGGAAAGGCGGCTTCAGCCGCGGCTGGCCCTTCTTGCCTTCGAGGCTTTCGAGCAGCCCCGTCTCCTCGCCGCAGATATAGGCGCCGGCGCCATGATGGACGATGATGTCGAAATCCCAGCCATTCTTGTTGTTCTTGCCGATGAGTTTCGCCTCGTAGGCCTCGTCGACCGCGCGCTGCAGCGCCTCGCGCTCGCGGATGAACTCGCCGCGCACATAGATGTAGGCCGCTTCCGCGCCCATGGCGAAGCCGGCTATCAGGCAGCCCTCGACCAGCGTATGCGGGTCATGGCGCATGATATCGCGATCCTTGCAGGTGCCGGGCTCGGATTCGTCGGCGTTCACGACGAGATATGATGGGCGCCCGTCCGAGGTCTTCGGCATGAACGACCATTTCAGGCCGGTCGGGAAACCCGCGCCGCCGCGCCCGCGCAGGCCCGAAGCCTTCATCTCGTTGACGATCCAATCGCGACCCTTGGCGATGATGCCGGCCGTGTCGTCCCATTGCCCGCGCGCCATCGCTCCCTGAAGCGAGCGGTCGAACTCACCGTAGATGTTCGTGAAGATGCGGTCGCGATCAGCAAGCATGTCTCAAACCCTCAACGCGGCTTCTTGCCGAAGACGCGGATGTATTCGGCCTCGCCGCCCTTGGCGAGGGCCTTGGCCTGCTTCACCCAGTCGTCGCGGTCGATGCGGCCCCTGAAGTTCAGGTAGCCGTCGACCCATTCGCACTGGTCCTTTCTCCACGAGGCGACCTGCTCGAACTTGTAGATGCCGAGACCGTTCAGGATGGCCTCGATCTTCGGTCCGACGCCCGAGATGAGTTTCAGATCATCCGGCTCTGCCGGCTTCGGGATGCCGATGGGACGGTTCGGCGAATCGAGCGTCGGCTTCGCCGGAGCCGGCGGCTCCTTGGCGGCGCGCGCCGTCTTCTTGCCGTCGGCGCCGATCGGCTCGCCCTGAAGCAGTTCCGGGGATTTGTAGGCACTTTTCGGCGCCGGGCCGCCCGGCATGCCCTTGCGCTGCCGGCCGGGCGCGCCGGCGTCGTCGATCGTCTCGTTGGCGCGCTTCTCGTTGAGCGGCAGCGGCGGAACGCTGGTCGCCCGTTCCTGATCGCGGCTCGCCTTCTTCGGCGATGGCGACTTGATGCCGGTGCCCGTTTCCTGGGCATCGGTTTTCGGCCTGGCCGCCTTGCTCGGCGGCACCGCCGGCTCCTGCGCCGAGCGCGCGCCCTTGGCCCCGCCGGGCTTCGCCTTGCCGCCGGAAGCCTTGAAGATCGCCGCCTCGTCGAGAAGCGTGGTGCGCTCGCCCTCAGGCTCGGAGGTGAAGCGATCTTTCAGCTGCGTCCCGGTCTTGACCGAAGCGCCCTTCCCCGCCTCGAAAGCGTCGATGATCTCACCGAGGCGTTCCGGAGTGAGATCCTCGTAGGTATCCTTGAAAATCATCACCATCGGCGCGTTCACGCAGGCGCCGAGGCACTCGACTTCCTCCCACGAGAGCGTCCCGTCGGCGTTGGTCTGGAACTGCTCGTGATGGATTTTCCGGCGGCAGACATCCATCAGCGCCTCCGACCCGCGCAGCATGCAGGGCGTGGTGCCGCAGACCTGGACATGCGCCCGCGTGCCGACCGGCTTCAACTGGAACTGCGTATAGAAGGTGGCGACCTCGAGCACGCGGATCAGCGGCATGTCGAGCATGCGGCTGACCTCCTCGACCGCCGGCCTGGTGACCCAGCCCTCCTGCTCCTGAGCCAGCATGAGAAGCGGGATCACGGCCGATTGCTGCCGGCCCTTCGGGTATTTGCCGATCCACTGCCTCGCAACGACGGCGTTCGCCCTGTTGAAGGCGAAACTGTCGGGCTGCTCTTCTGCTAACCTGCGTACGCTCATCGCTTCTCACATTCCAATGTCGGCCAGGCCCGGTTCACCGGTCGACCTCGCCGAAGACGATATCGATCGAACCCAGCACGGCCGAGACGTCGGCCAGCATGTGCCCCTTGCAGAGGAAATCCATCGCCTGCAGATGCGCGAAGCTGGGAGCGCGCAGCTTGCAGCGGTAGGGCTTGTTGGTCCCGTCCGAGACGAGATAGACGCCGAACTCGCCCTTGGGTGCCTCGACGGCCGCATAGACCTCGCCGGCCGGAACGCGATAGCCTTCGGTGTAAAGCTTGAAGTGATGGATGAGCGCCTCCATCGAGCGCTTCATCTCGCCCCGCTTCGGCGGCACGATCTTGCCGTCCGTATTGGAGACGGGCCCGACCTTCTCCTTGCCGAGCAGCCGTTCGACGCATTGCCGCATGATCTTCGCCGACTGGCGCATCTCCGCCATGCGGATCACATAGCGGTCGTAGCAATCGCCGTTCCTGCCGACCGGGATCTGGAACTCCATCTCGGGATAGCATTCATAAGGCTGCGATCGCCTGAGGTCCCAGGCCGCGCCGGCGCCACGCACCATCACGCCGGAGAAGCCCCAGGCCCATGCGTCCTCCAGAGACACGACGCCGATATCGACGTTGCGCTGCTTGAAGATGCGGTTCTCGGTCAAAAGCACTTCGAGATCGTCGAGCGTCTTGTAGAACGGATCGATCCACTTGCCGATGTCCTCGACCAGTTTCTCCGGCAGGTCCTGATGCACGCCGCCCGGCCGGAAATAGGCCGAATGCATGCGCGCCCCGGAGGCCCGCTCGTAGAACACCATCAGCTTCTCGCGCTCCTCGAAGCCCCAGAGCGGCGGGGTGAGCGCGCCGACATCCATCGCCTGCGTCGTCACCTGGAGGAGATGGTTCAGGATGCGGCCGATCTCGCAATAGAGCACCCGGATAAGCTGCCCGCGGATGGGCACCTTGATGCCGAGCAACCGCTCCACGGCGAGCGCGAAGGCATGCTCCTGGTTCATCGGCGCGACATAGTCGAGCCTGTCGAAATAGGGCACCGCCTGCAGATAGGTCTTGGCCTCGATCAGCTTCTCGGTGCCGCGGTGCAAGAGGCCGATATGCGGATCGACGCGCTCGACCACCTCGCCGTCAAGCTCCAGCACAAGGCGAAGCACCCCATGGGCGGCGGGATGTTGAGGGCCGAAATTGATGTTGAAGTTGCGGACGTTGTGTTCGGTCATCGGGAGGCGGCCTTCGGCAATCGGCAATCGGCAATCGGCAGTCGGATCATGACGGCAACCCTGCATTCTTGACGGAGCGGATCAAACTCCGAAGCATCTTTCCGACGATTTCAGCACGATCTAGAAGCGGCGCCACGTTGTCGCGAGGCGTCATACTCACCTTCACTGCCAGCAACACATGCGTCTCAAGCTCTTTAAGCGATCCTTGGGCGTTTTTCAAAAATTGGACGTAGCTTCCAGTACTCTCCCGACCGTACCCTTCAGCAATATTAGCTGGAACAGAAGCGCCGGCGCGTCGAATCTGTGAGATCATGCCGAACATTTCCTCGCGAGGAAATGTTCGGGTGACCCGATAGCAATCCGCAGCCAATTCCATAGCCTCGTTCCATACCCTTAGATCGCGATACGAGCGAATTACATCCTCGTCCGCCATCCTTACTGCCTACTGCCGAACGCCGATCTGCCGCATCACTGCTTCGCCTTTTCGTCGCCGGGGAGCACATAGTCAGTCCCCTCCCATGGGCTCAAAAAGTCGAAATTCCTGAACTCCTGCTTCAGTTCGACGGGCTCGTAGATCACCCGCTTGACCTCGTCATCGTAACGCACCTCTACGAAGCCGGTGAGCGGGAAATCCTTCCTGAGCGGATGCCCCTCGAAGCCGTAGTCGGTCAGGATGCGGCGAAGATCCGGATGCCCGGTGAAGAGCACGCCGTAGAGATCATAGACCTCACGCTCGAACCAGACGGCGCCCGGATAGACCGCCGTCGCCGACGGGATCGGCGTCTCCTCGTCGGCCTGCACCTTGACGCGGACGCGCATGTTCTTCTTCGGCGACAGCAGGTGATAGACGACGTCGAAGCGCTCCTCGCGCTCCGGATAGTCGGCGCCCGAGATGTCGATGAAGGAGACAAAGCGGCATTCCGGATCGTCGCGGAGGAATTTCAGCACCTCGACGATATCGTTCTTCGGGACCGTCACGGTCAGTTCGCCATAGGCCAGCACCGAAGAAGAGATGCGGTCGCCGAGCCCCTCCTTCAGGCGGATATCAAGGGCGCCCAGAACGTCGCTCATATGATCTCCTCAACGCTCGATCGTGCCGGTGCGGCGGATCTTCTTCTGCAGCAGAAGAATGCCATAGAGCAGCGCCTCCGCCGTCGGCGGGCAACCGGGCACGTAGATGTCGACCGGCACGACGCGGTCGCAGCCGCGCACCACCGAATAGGAATAGTGATAATAGCCGCCGCCATTGGCGCACGAGCCCATCGAGATGACGTAGCGCGGCTCCGGCATCTGGTCATAGACCTTGCGCAGCGCCGGCGCCATCTTGTTGCATAGCGTGCCTGCCACGATCATCACGTCCGACTGGCGCGGAGATGCGCGAGGGGCGACGCCAAACCTCTCCGAGTCATAGCGCGGCATCGAGGTCTGGATCATCTCGACGGCGCAGCAGGCGAGCCCGAAGGTCATGAACATCAGCGAGCCTGAACGCGCCCATGTGATCAGCGCCTGCGAGGAGGTGACGAGAAAGCCCTTGTCGGCGAGTTCATTGTTGATCTCGCCGTAAAACGGATCTTTCGCGCCGACCGGCTTGCCGGTGGCAGGGTCCAGAATACCCTTCGGCCTAGGCGCTACGAGGGTGGCGGAATTGTCGCTCAATCCCATTCCAGCGCTCCTTTTTTCCATTCGTAGATAAAGCCGATCGTCAGCACCGCAAGAAACACCATCATCGACCAGAAGCCGAGCCAGCCGATCCTGGAGAACGACACCGCCCAGGGAAACAGGAAGGCGACTTCGAGGTCGAAGATGATGAAGAGGATCGACACCAGGTAGAAGCGGATGTCGAACTTCATGCGCGCGTCGTCGAAGGCATCGAAGCCGCATTCGTACGCCGAAAGCTTCTCCGGATCGGGATTGCGGTAGGCGATGATGAAGGGCGAGGTGATCAGCGCCAGTCCCACCACCAGCGCGACCGCTATGAAGATGACGACGGGCAGATATGAACCGATGAGTTCGTTCATGGTCGACTTTCCATTGCCTGCCGCGCGGGCTCGGGGAGAGTCGCGCGCCGCCATACCAGGCGGCGTGACGGGTGCGGCAATGCCTGTGTTGCAACGCGGCGAGGGTTAGCGCACGAGGCGGGACGGCGCAAGTAAAAGCTTGGTCGAATCGGGGCGACAAATGACCCCTCATGTCGCGGTCGCCGGACCTCCGGGCAAGGCGGCGCGGGCCTCGACCGGCGGCTCCGGAACTCCCGGCCGGATCTCGCGTTGTGCGGCATGTCTTCGGTTTCTCTTGGAAATCCGCGCGGAACGGCCGATGCTGGCAGGATCGACGGTCTTCCGTCTCCCCTGAAGGAGCGATGAATGGCGCCGCGTCCTGCGTGGAAAGGCTATCTGAAACTCTCGTTGGTAACTTGCGCGGTGGAACTCACCAACGCCACCACGCAAAGCGAGAAGGTGCGCTTCCACGTCATCAACCGGGCCACCGGCAACATGGTGAAGCGGCAATATGTCGATTCCGTCACCGGCAAGCCGATCAGGGACGAGGACGAGGTCAAGGGCTACGAGACCGGCGCCGACGAATATCTCCTCATAGAAGAGGACGAGATCGAGGCGGTCGAGATCGAATCCTCGCATACGCTCAATCTCGAAGGGTTCGTCTCCAAGTCCGATATCGATCAGGTCTATCTCGATTCCCCCTACTACATGACGCCGGCCGACGAAGTCTCCGAAGAGGCCTTCGCGGTCATCCGCGACGCCATGGCGGACAAGAAGGTGTCGGGCCTGGCGCGCATCGTTCTCTACCGTCGCGAGCGGCCGGTCGTCATCGAGCCGCTCGAGGAGGGCATGCTGCTCACCACGCTTCGCTACGACAAGACCGTGCGCCGGGCCGACGACGTTTTCGACGATGTGAAGGACGTCAGGATCGACAAGGACTCGGTCGAGCTTGCCTGCGGCATCATCGATCGCAGGAAGATGAAATTCGATCCCTCGAAATTCGAAGACAAATATGAGGACGCGCTAATGGATCTCATCGAGGCCAAGAAGAAGGGCAAAAAGCCGCCGACCGCCAAGCCCGCGGCGGCGCAGCCTTCCAACGTGGTCAATCTCTTCGATGCGCTGAAGAAGAGTCTGGCCGATGAAGGCGGGGGCAAGGACGGCTCCGGCAAGGCTTCACCCGGCAAGCGCGGGAAATCCTCCTCTCGCTCCGACAAAAAACATAAATCGGCGTAATCGACGATGGCCGGGCTGCAGGAATACCAGCGCAAGCGCGACTTCCGGAAGACGGCGGAACCCTCCGGCAAGGGTAAACCGCGCAAATCGAAAAGCGCTGGCGGTCTTTACGTGATCCAGAAGCACGCGGCCACCCGCCTGCACTACGATTTCCGCCTGGAGCATGACGGCGTCCTGTGGAGCTGGGCGGTGACGCGCGGCCCGAGCCTCGACCCGTCAGAAAGACGGCTGGCGGTGCATGTCGAGGATCATCCGCTCGACTACGGCGATTTCGAAGGGACCATCCCCAAGGGCGAATACGGCGGCGGCTCCGTCATCGTCTGGGACAATGGCGAATGGATTCCCGACGGCGATCCCGAAGCCGGGATGAAGAAAGGCCACATCGACTTCGAGCTGAAGGGAAACAAGCTCAACGGCCGCTGGCATCTCGTCAGGCTGAAGCCGCGGCGCGGCGAGAAGCGCGACAATTGGCTGCTCATAAAGTCGGACGACGCGGCGGCGCGGCGGAGCGGCGATATCCTCGAGGAGGCGCCGCAATCGGTGAAGTCCGGGCTGACGATCGACGAGATCGGCCAGGACGGAAAGGCGGACGTCTGGCATTCCAACAAGCCGGCCGCCGGGAAAAGCTCCATGCCGAAAAGCCGGGCAAAAAAACCCGTCCGGGCCGGCAAGCAGGCCGCCATGCCCGATTTCGTGCCGCCATGCCTGGCCACCCTGCAAACCACGCCGCCGGCCGGCGGCGAATGGCTGCACGAGGTGAAATTCGACGGCTACCGCACCCAGGCACATATCGCCGATGGCAAGGTCAGCCTTCTCACCCGCAAGGGCCTCGACTGGACCGACCGCTTCGGCAAGGAGATCGCCGGGGCACTGGCCGGACTCGAATGCGACGACGCCATCCTCGACGGCGAGATCGTCGTTCTCGCCGACAACGGCGTCAGTTCCTTCTCCGCGCTGCAGGCGGCGCTCTCGGACGGCCATACCGACAAGCTCATCTACTATGTGTTCGACCTGCTTTATCTCGACGGCGAAGATGTTTCCGCCGAGCCGCTCGCCGACCGCAAGGAGCGGCTGCGCGAACTGCTGAAGCCTCTCGGCGAAAACGGCCCGGTGCGTTACAGCGAGCACTTTTCCGAGCCCGGCAAGACCATGCTGACACATGCCTGCCGCATGGGGCTCGAAGGGGTCGTCTCGAAGCGCGCCGACGCGGCCTATCACTCCGGCCGCGGGCACGACTGGATCAAGTCGAAATGCACCCAGAGGCAGGAATTCGTCATTGCCGGCTACCTGCCGTCGGACAAGACAGGGCGCGGCCTGCGCTCGCTGATCGTCGGCTACAATGAAGGCGGCGAGCTGAAGACAGCCGGCCATGTCGGCACCGGATTCACGGCGAAATCGGGAGCCGACCTCAAGGAAAAACTCGACCGGCTGAAGCGCAAGACCTCCCCGCTCACCGGCACGGGCTCGAAGGAGAAAGGCGCAGTCTGGGTCGAGCCGGAACTCGTCGCCGAAATCGAGTTCCGCTCATGGACCGGCGATCATATATTGCGCCATGCTTCCTTCCAGGGATTGCGCGAGGACAAGCCGGCCGGAGACGTGGTCGCGGAGGAACCGGAAGACACTGGCGCCTCCAGGCAGAGCGCTGCAAAGCCGGGCAGATCCGACGGCGGGATGCTGGCGAAACGGGGAGCCGCGAAGGGCGTGACGCTGACCCACCCCGACAAGCTCCTGTGGCCGGAAGCCGGCATCACCAAGCAGGACCTGCTCGACTACTACGAGGAGGTCTGGCCGCTGATGGAACAGTTCGTCGTCAGGCGGCCGCTGGCGCTGGTCAGGGCGCCGGACGGCGTCGGCGGTCCGCGCTTCTTCCAGAAGCATGCCTCGCCCGGCATGCATGAGAAAATCCTGCGCATGGCGGACCCCAAGGATGGGGAAGAACTGCTCTATATCGAGGATTTCGACGGGCTGGCGGCGCTCGTCCAGAACGGCGTGGTCGAGATCCACATCTGGGGCTCGACGATCGACCAGATCGAGAAGCCGGACCAGATCATCTTCGACCTCGATCCCGACGAGGGCCTCGATGTCGCCGACATACGCAAGGCAACGCTCGACGTCCACGCCAGGCTCGACGACCTCGGCATGCCGAGCCTCGTCAAGACCTCCGGTGGCAAGGGTTTCCACGTTGCGGTGCCGCTGAAGCCGAACGCCGACTGGGACCGCGTGAAGGGCTTCGCGCATGATTTTGCCCGGGCGATGGAACAGGACTCGCCCGACCGCTACACCTCCACCCTTTCCAAGAAGGCCCGCGCCGGCCGCATCTTCATCGACTATCTGAGGAACGGGCGCGGCGCGACAACGGTGGTTCCCTATTCGTCGCGCGGCAAGCCGAACGCGACCGTCTCCATGCCGATCGACTGGAAGGCGCTGGATGGCACGGTCGGGCCGGCCGACTATACGATCGGCGACGGCAAGGGTCGCGCCAAGGTCGAAAAGGCCGACACGTGGCGCGATTTCTTCAAGGAGGGCTACAGGCTGAAGTGAGCCGAGGGGCGCAAATCCGGGCCTTCCCGGGCCCTGCTTGGGCCTTCGAAAAAAATTCAGGAAAAGTTAACACGGCTCGGAACCTATCCGCAGCCGGGACGTTATGCAGCAGGACGATGGCGGACGGTTCCCCCCCCAAAAGACCTTGCCCGCCCTGGCAACCGTCATCGTCCCCCCTTTCTTTCCATCGAAATCGCATCATCTGCTTCCCGGCATTCGCGCTTGCAACCGGGCCGTTCCTTGCATAGCAGTTCCGGCGATGCGAAAGGCTTCGGGCCGGTGCAGGCAGGAGAGCAAAGAATGGCGAGCAAAAGCGGCGCGGTCGAAGGAACGGTGTTCAAGGCGAACGGCCTGGAATGGGACGTCATCGACACCGGAATGCCCTCCCCCGACGCGCCGACGCTGGTGCTGCTGCCCGGCACGCTCGGAACCGCCAGCATCTTCCGAGCCCAGATCGACGGGCTGCGCGATATTGCCCGGGTGATCGCCCTCACCTACCCGGTGGAGCGCGATCTCGGACGTATCGTCGACAGCCTCATCGCCCTCCTGGACGACCTCGGGGTCGACACGTTCCACGTGCTCGGATCGTCCCTGGGCGGCTTCACGGCGCAATGGCTCGCCGACCGCGTTCCCGACCGCATCGAAACGCTGTTTATCGCCAATTCGCTGGTCGATCCGGTGCCTTCGCGCCGACGCATGCCGCCGCTCGAGACGATGGAAGCGATGAACGGCGAGCAGCACAAGGAAGTCATCCTCAAATCGGTGGCCGGCTGGGACGAGCCGGAACCCGTCTTCGCCGATCTGAAGAAGACGCTCGCCCAGAACGCCGAGGCCATTGGCGGCGAGGGCCTGAAGGCGCGCGTGCTGGCGCTCCAGAATTCGGAAGCCGTGCCGCCGCTGGCCGTCGCACCCGAACGCATCGTCATCATCGAATCCGACGACGACCCGCTGATCAGCGCGGACATCCGCCGGGCGGTGGAGGAGCGCTACCAGGGCGCGACGGTCAAGCGGTTCCGCACCGCCGGCCACTATCCCTATGTGACGCGGCCGGAAGAATACAACGCCATCATCCGCGAACGGCTTAAGGCCGCCGGCTGAACTATCTCCGTGTCAGGAAATTTCGAGAAATTCATCAGGCCGAGGCGAAAACGGTGATCGGCGAGCGCCGGAGCGGAGCGTACTTGTAGTACGTGAGCACCGGAGCGCAGCCGAGCGCCGCTTGCAGACCGGCCTCATGAATTTCTATCCTCGCGCCCACGGCATGAGCTTCCGCTGCAGCCACTGCAGCCCGTAGGTCAGGACGACGCCGAGGATCATGACCACGACCAGCCCGGCATACATCTTCTCGGGGTTCAGCACTTCCCAATAGTAGAACGTCATGTAGCCGACGCCCTGCTTGGCGCGCAGGAACTCGACCGAGATGATGACGATCAGCGCCGTGCCGAGCGCCAGCCTCAGCCCGGCGAAGATCACGGGCAGCGCCGCCGGTATGATGACGTGGCGGTAGAGCGACAGGCCGCGTGCGCCGTAGTTGCGCCCGGCCATGATGAAGACCGGGTCGATGTCGCGCACGCCCGCCATCGTGTTGATAGCCATGAGGAAGAAGACGGAAAGCGCCACCACCGCGATCTTCGGGCCCTCGCCGAACGGGTCGGCGAACATCAGCATGACGATCGGGAAGATCGCGATCTTCGGCAGCACGTAGATGGCCGAAAGCGTCGTGTCGAGCATCAGCCGCACCGTCTGGTTGATGCCCATGATCACGCCGAGCAGGATGCCGGGGATGGCGCCGATGACGAAGCCCGCGGCAACACGCCCGAGCGTCGCCCAGACATGACTCTCGGCGAACAGGCTCCACACGCCCGCCCAGCCGTCGCTCTCGAATTTCGACGGGATCAGCCAGGGACGCCCGAGCAGGCTCGTTTCCGAAAAGCGGTCGAAATGGACCGTCACGTCCCACAATGCCCTGGCGATGCGTGTCGGCTGCGGGAACCAGAGCGGATTGAGGATGCCGGCGTCGACGATCAGCTGCCAGGCAATGAGCGCCAGCACCGGAAAGCCGAAGGCGAGCGTCCGCTCATAGAGCTTGCGGCGCTTCGGCGGCACCACGCGCCCGATCCGCTCGGCGACGAGCACGATCAGCACGAAATCGCCGAACAGGGCCAGCCACCAGAACGGCGCCCAAAGCGCGGTCAAATAGAGGATGCCGTTCCAGACGAGGCAGATGCCGGCCAGCACTCCAAGCATCGCGGGCAGCACGAGCCCTTCCGCCCGCGTCCTTCCGGGCGGCACATCGTCCACCGCCGGCGCGTGGGCGGCTGCCGCCTTCGCTTCGACCGGCGCGGTCACGACTGCATCTCCATGGCCCTCGTCACCTCGCGTCCGAGCTGGTCCCAGATCGCGCCGCGCAGTTCGGCGAACGCCGCCGTGTTGAGGGTTTCGACCGTGCGCGGCCGCTCGATGCCGATGTGGAACGTGGCAAGCAGCCGGCCGGGATGCGCCGTCATCAGGATCACCCGGTCGCCGAGCAGGATCGCCTCGTCCAGGCTGTGGGTGATATAGACGACGGTCTTGCGGGTCTCCTCCCAGATGCGCAGCAGCTCGTCCTGGAGCACGATGCGCGTCTGCGCGTCGAGCGCGCCGAGCGGCTCGTCCATCAGGAGCACTTCCGGATCGTTCGCGAGTGCCCGGATGATGGAGACGCGCTGCTTCATGCCGCCGGAGATCTGGTGGGGGTAATAGCCGGCGAATTTCCGCAGGCCGACGCGCTCCAGCCAGTATTGCGCGACCTCGAGCCGCTCCGCCTTGCCGACGCCGCGCATCTGCAGCCCGAAGGCGACGTTCTCGATGACCGTCTTCCACGGGAAGACGGCATATTCTTGGAAGACGACGCTATTCAGTGGCTTTTTCGGATCGCTGCCCGGCCGGATATGGATGGTGCCGGAACTGTGGGTATCGAGCCCGGCGAGCATCCTGAGATAGGTCGACTTGCCGCAGCCGGACGGGCCGACGATGCAGACGAACTCGCCGTCGGCGACATCGAGGCTGAAATCGTCGACCGCCACCATCGGGCCGGCCACGGTGTCGTAGAGCTTGGTGACGTTGCGCGTAACGATACGGGGCGCCGTTGCCGGCGCCCGCGCATTGGTTTCGGTCATGGGAACAGCCCCGGTCCTGCCGGAGAAGGATCCGGCGCCGCCCGGCCGGATCCTCTACCGAGCGCCATCAGTTCTTCGCTTTTCCGAGATCCGCGACCGCCTTGTCGACAAACTGCGTGTCGACCACCTTCTTCAGGTCGATCGGCGTATCATAGTCGGTGCGGCCGTTTTCGCGGTGCACACGCTCGACATCGGCGAGGCCCTTGAGCGGAATCTCCATGTTCGGGTCGTAGACGGACGGCGTCGCCTTCTTGAGCGCTTGCTCCGTGGTCGCGGTATATTTCATGTAGGCGTCGATATTCTCCTTGGAGAGATAGTCGGCGCCCTGCATCATCCGCGCCGCTTCGGTCAGCGCCAGCACGAAGCGCTCGGCGACCTCCGGGCGCTCCTTGATGAATTTGCCCGAACCGACGAAGGCGACCGTCATCAGGCCCGGCGTAAGGTCGGTCGCCAACACCTTGGCGGAGCCGGATTCGACCGCCTGGTCGGAATAAGGCGTGCCGGCGATCGCAGCATCGACGGACCCGGACTGCAGCGCGGCCGGGATGTCGGGATTACCGATATTGACCAGTTCGACGTCGCGGATCGTCAGCTTGGCGCGCTCCAGCGCCTTGGCCGCGAGATATTCGCCGCCGCTGCCGGGACCACCGGCAACCGCCAGCTTCTTGCCCTTGAGATCGGCGATATCCTTCACCTTGTCGGCCGACTTGGTGGCGACCAGGAGAGCGGTGGGGCTGTCCTTCAGCGGCTCCAGCCCGCCCGGCGCGATGACGCGGATGTCGAGGCCGCGATTCCAGCTGTTCCACAGCGAGGTGACGATGGCGATACCGCCGACATCGACGCTGCCCTGGGTCAGGAACGCGATCGCCTCGGTGCCGGACTTGACCTTCTCGAGGTCGACGTCGAGCCCGTATTTCTTGAAGATGCCCCTGCCCGCCGCGACATACATCGTGGCGAATTTCATGATCGGCACATAGGCGACCCTGACCTTCTGCGGCGGGTCGAGTGGCGCGGGCGTTCCCGCGTCTGCCCCGGTCACGCCGGCGGCCAGGAAAAGCGTGCCGACCAGCGCAGCCACCCAGCCTTTCAATTTTCCATCCCAAGCCATTTTTTTCTCCCTTGGCATTCCGTCGAAGGCGAAAGCCGCGACGGCTCCTTCCCGACGCCCTTCGGGCCGGACATCGCAAGCTCATTGTTGGGAAAGCGGCCTATCCCGTCAAACCGATCCGTGCAACCCAAATCGGCGGGATCGCGCGTTCAGGCATCGCCCCAGACGAGCCGGTCCTGCCGGGCGCGCATTTCGGCGATCTTCGAGCCGGCCGGGGGATCGACGTTCGCTCGCGTGATCAGCTCGCCCTTGCGGATCGGGGCGGTCACGGTGCCGCCCTGCAGCAGGCCGCAGGGAATGGCGCCGGCTGTGCGCGCCTCTTCGGCCTTCATGATCCAGGCGCGATAGGTGTGCTCGCCGATCAGGCCGAGTTTCTCTCCGGGCAGCAGGTCCTTCTTGGCGACGGCGCAGACATCGGCGACGGGCTTCGCCAGCGGCACCATGTCGGCCTTGCCGTGAAGGACGACGCGCGCGCAGGTCAGCGGCACTTCGAGCGACGTCAGATGGTAAGGCCGGTGGAAGGTGAAATACGGCCCCTTTCCGAGTTTCAGGTCCTCCATGCGCTCGGACAGGCGCGGATGGGACATGTCGGCGACGACGAAGATGCCCGGCGCCACGCCCTTGCCCACGGTATAGTCGACGCAGCCGGCGCGCGACAGCACGCCGCCATCCTTCTCGGGTATCAAGGTGGTCGCGAGTTCTTCCAGCGAAGCGGCCGGGCCGTGCATGCCGGCGCAATCCGGCACCAGGCCGGTCGCGTTGGCGATCGCCGCCATCTCAACCATCGTCTTCGATCCGTCGACGAACTCGACCAGCATGCGGACATTCATGTTCCGCCGCTCGGCCTCCTCGGCATAGTCCTCCGGCACGGCATCGAAGCGCAGCGGATTGTTCTTGCCCTTGCCGGCGGAGACGATCGGATAGCCGAGCGCGGAGACGAACTCGATCAGTTCCATGCAGGAGGAGGGTTCGTCCCCGGCGCCGAGCGAATAGATGACGCCCAGCCGGTCCGCCTCGCTTTTCAGATAGGCGCCGATGGTGACGTCGGCCTCGACATTCATCATGACGAGGTGCTTGCCGTGCTCCATGACGCGCAGGCCGACTTCCGCGCCGACGGCGGGAATGCCGGTTGCGTCGACCACGACGTCGATCAGGTCGCTGCCGATGACGAGATCGGCGTCGTGCGTCGCCGCGATCTTGCCGGCCTCCATGGCGCGGTCGAGGTCGGCGCCGTTCTCCACCTCGCACACATGGCCCTGCTCGCCATAGGCGATCTCGGCCGCGTGAAAGACGTTGCGCACCTTGTGGTCGGCCACCGCACCGACGGCCAGACCCTGCATGCGCGCCACCTGGGTCACGATGTCGGTCCCCATCTCGCCGGCGCCGATCAGCCCGATGCGGATCGGTTTGCCGGCTTTGGCCCGTTCGGCGAGATCCCGCGCGAGCCCAACGAGTGCGACATTCGACAGGGAACCCTGAAAAGGACCGGCTACAGGCGCCGCGTCGACGATCTGCTCAGCCAGGGGTGAACGAAAGGATGGCGCCATGGATCAATCCGCCTTTACGATCACGCGCAAACGGCCCGTCTGGACCGCCTCGCCGTGCTGGTTGACGACCTCGAAGAGGAAAGTAGCAAGGTTTCTGTCCAATTTGGAGGTAGGACGCACTTCCTCGACCGTCACGCGCGCCTTTATGGTGTCGCCGATCCTGACCGGCCCGGCGAAATCCCAATTGAGGTTGACAAGCCCGATAACGCGCTCGCCGAGCATGCCTGTCTGCGTCAGCAGCCCGACCGCGACGGAGAGCGTGAGCGGCCCATGCGCGATGCGTTCGCCGAAAGGCGTCGTCCTGGCGAAGGCGTCATCCACATGTATGGGCGTGAAATCGCCGGCGAGCCCGGCGAAGAGCGTGATGTCGCCCTCGCCGATGGTTCGGCCCGCCGTGGTGATCGTCTCGCCGGCGACCAGCGCCTTCGCTGCCACGCTTTTCTCCTAAACCTTGAAATAGTCGGGCTTCGGGATCGCCCAGGTCTCGCCCCAGAGCTGGCTGCCGCCCGACACGTTCAGGACCTCGCCGGTAACATAGGCCGAAGCGGGGCCGGCAAGATAGACGCAGGCCTCCGCGATTTCAAAAGCCGTGCCGACGCGCTTCATCGGGTTCGAATTGGGATAGTTCTCCAGCGTCTCCGCCGTATAGACCTTCCAGCCCGGCGTCTCGACGGCGCCAGGCGCAATGCAGTTCACCCTTATGCCGAGCGGCGCCCATTCGACCG
This sequence comes from Rhizobiales bacterium 65-79, assembly GCA_001896885.1. Lineage (GTDB taxonomy): Bacteria > Pseudomonadota > Alphaproteobacteria > Rhizobiales > Rhizobiaceae > Mesorhizobium_L. The sequence continues at coordinate 359,346 of MKRJ01000014.1, forward strand.
CCACCGCCCGGGAAAGCCCGACGACGCCCGCCCGCGCCGCCACCGAGTGCGCCAGGCCGTAGACGCCGTGCGAGACAACCACGACGATATTGACGATGCTGCCCTGCCGGCCGGCGTCGCGCCATTGCCGGGCGGCAGCCTGCATCATGTACCAGGTGCCGTTGAGGTTGGTGTTGACGACGGCGTTCCAGCCCTTCACCGAGAAGTCGATGGCCGCCTGCGGATACTGCCCGCCGGCGCTGTTGACGAGCATGTCGATGCCGCCTTCGTCGCCAAGCGCGTGAAAAAGCGCCTGCACCGCCTCCGGCTCGCGGATATCCAGCGCATGGAAGCCCGCATCGATCTCCTTCGCCCGCATGGCCTCGGCGGCTTCGGCGAGTTTCGCCCGGTCGCGACCGGTCAGCACGATGCGGGCGCCGAGCCGGCCCATCAGCCAGGCCGTGGCGCGGCCGAGACCGCCGGCTCCGCCCGAGATCAGCGCCGTTTTCCCGGCAAGACTGCCTTCAGCATAGACCGTCGGATGGCCGGCCAGCCTTTCGTCGTCGAGGCCGAAATCCGTGCCCGATGCCGCTCGCGCCGGCTCGCCGGTACCGCTCATCTTTCCATCCGAATGCGCTTTCCCCCGGCAGGCGGCTACCCGCGCGGAATCGATATCGGACGCTTATACCGGATGGGACGGGAAGTCTTCTACCGGATCATCCGAAGGAACGAAGCGCCGGCGTCGCGCGCCCGTGACGCCGCCGCGGTCTCGTCGCGGCGCCAGAGATTCCACCATTCCTCTTCCCGCGCGGCGGATCGGGAAGGATTTCAAATGGCATGGACCCTGTTCCGAATGGAATGGAGCGGACCGCCGCCGGCGCTGGACGGCTCTCGCCGCACAACCATCCGGCGCGGCGGATGTTCCATCCTCCGTGACGAGTCAGTGCCCGGATCCGGCCTCATTGCCCTGCCGTTTCCGGTCCACCCATTTCATCAGCGGCATCGATGTGACGCCATGAAGAAGTACAGAGATCAATACGACTATCCCAGTGGTCGCCCAGAGATCGACGCCGCGGTCGAAACCGATCCGCCCGGTGGCGTAGGCGACGTAATAAAAAGTCCCCATGCCGCGTATGCCGAAGAAGGCGATCAAGGCGCGCGCCCCGACCGGGAAGCGTGATCCGAGCAGGCTCAGCCATGCCGAGACCGGTCGCACGACCAGCAGGACGGCGGCGGCCAACGCCACTTCCTTCCATCCGATGGAGCGAAACAGGCCTTCGGCGATGGCGTTGCCGAACCCGATGAGGATGAACACCATCAGAACACGCTCGGTCTGCTCGGTGAATCCAGCCATCACGGAGTGGAATTCGGCGTCCCGCTCGGAGGCGCGCAGCGTCGTTGCCATGACGAAGACGGCGATAAACCCGTAGCCATGCGCCAGCTCGGTCAACCCATAGGTAATCAACATCATTCCGACGGCGACCAGCCCGTCGCCCGTCCTCGACATCTTCAGTCGCGGCAGTTCGAAGGTGAGCCAGCCGAAAAGCCGCCCCGCCGCGAAGCCGACCAGGACCCCGCAACAGATTTTCCAGACAACGTCGACGACGAGCCAATCCCTCCAGACGGACTGGAGGGGCTGTTCGGCCAGGAGGATCGCCAGCAGCACGAATGGGAAGGCCAGCCCGTCATTGAGGCCGGCTTCCGAGGTGAGGGCAAAGCGGGTCTCTCCGCCCTCCTCCTCGCCGGGCGGTCCGACCTGGACCTCGGCAGCCAGCACCGGATCGGTCGGAGCGAGGGCAGCGCCGACGAGCAATGCGGTCGGCCAGGACACATCCATGATGAACCGGCAAAAAACGGCAATGCCGGCGATGGTGATCGGCATCGCAATTCCGAGCAGCCGCCAGGTCGCCCTCCACCCATGCAATGAAACCGGACGTCCCGTCCTAAGCCCGACACCCATCAAGGCGACAAGGACGACAAGTTCGACCAGATGCTCCAGCAGGTGATCGTGGGCAAAAAGCGCCGACGCCGCCACCGACCAGGAATGCGGTATCGCGAAATAGCCGATGGCGACCGCGAGGATGGGCAGCGACAAGGGCAGCGACCGCAGGACCAGCGGCAGCCAGGCGGTGAGAAGGATGATCGCGCCGGTCGCGATCAGACCGACGCTTATCTGCAGCATCAGGCCCGTCATGCCGGACGACACGGCGTGGGAAAACCGCCCCCCCGAAGCAGGCCGGTCGCAAGCTTGATCTTACCTGCAGGAATGGCACCGCCAAGGGCGAAGATTCGCTGGGCCTGAAGGGCTGAACCTCGCCGGGATGCTGGTCGGATATTCGACATCGGGCCTTTTGTCCGGCATCCTTTTTGAGAGGTGGACGCTCCATACCCGGTCGGGCCGCCCTTGAGGGCGACCATGCGGGTTCGCGGAGGATGTCCATAAACCTCCATAAAATCCGATTGGTTCCGAGGAGACACGGGCACAACCCGGCGATGACCCCCTGCCGGGAGGCAAGTGGCCGCGTGCTTACGCAAGGAAAATTTGGGAATGGCGCGAGTGACGGGGCTCGAACCCGCGACCTCCGGCGTGACAGGCCGGCACTCTAACCGACTGAGCTACACCCGCGCTTCGACGCCGCCCGCCGGGCGCGTCGTGGCGGGTGATTAAGCGGTTACCCTATTGGTGTCAAGCGGCGCGGGCCGCCGCCGCGCCCGTTCCTCGAAAGGGCGCGGCGGCGGCCTCTCCCGCCGCATCATTTCGGGCGGATCCAGATCCGCCACGGTCCGGTTGCGCCGGAAGCATTTGTGCCCGACAAAGCTGCCTGCCGGCGCGCTCCAGAAGCTCGGAAAGGCCCGGTACGGCGGGCGCCGCGATCAGGCCGATGCCGACGCTGGGACGGAACCGTCGGCATGGCTCGATCCCTGACGCTCTTGCCGGCGCGCGGCGAAACCCTTAAACGGGCGCCGGAAGGGCGATTAGCTCAGCTGGTAGAGCGCTTCGTTTACACCGAAGATGTCGGCGGTTCGAGTCCGTCATCGCCCACCAATCCGGACAGCCGGCCGAGCGCCGGTCTCCGAGACCTCCCATCGCCGCCGATCGCGCCTTGATCCGGCAAGGAGCGCCATTTGCGTAAGCGGCGGCCGGTGCTATAGGGGCGCGAACCCAGAGCATCCTGACGGGCGCCCGCCCGTCTTTCCAGCCTTCTTCCGGAGCCTTTCATGAGCAAGATCAAAGTCGCCAACCCCGTCGTCGAACTCGACGGAGACGAGATGACCCGCATCATCTGGCAGGCGATCAAGGACAAGCTCATCCATCCCTATCTCGACGTCGATCTGAAATATTACGACCTCGGCGTCGAGCATCGCGACGCTACCGACGATCGCGTGACGATCGAGGCGGCCGAGGCGATCAAGAAATACGGCGTCGGCGTAAAATGCGCGACCATCACGCCGGACGAGGCCCGCGTCGAGGAATTCCATCTCAAGAAAATGTGGAAGTCGCCCAACGGCACCATCCGCAACATCCTCGGCGGCGTCATCTTCCGAGAGCCGATCATTTGCAAGAACGTGCCCCGCCTCGTGCCCGGCTGGACGCAGCCGATCATCATCGGCCGCCACGCCTTCGCCGACCAGTACCGCGCCACCGACTTCCGCTTTCCCGGCAAGGGCAAGCTGACGATCAAGTTCGTCGGCGAGGACGGCAAGGTGATCGAGCACGAGGTGTTCGACGCGCCTTCCTCGGGCGTCGCGATGGCGATGTACAACCTCGACGATTCGATCCGCGATTTCGCCCGCGCCTCCTTCAATTACGGCCTGATGCGCGGCTATCCGGTCTATCTCTCGACCAAGAACACCATCCTCAAGGCCTATGACGGGCGCTTCAAGGATCTCTTCCAGGAAGTCTTCGACAAGGAATTCGCCCAAGCCTTCAAGGAAAAGAAGATCACCTACGAGCACCGCCTCATCGACGACATGGTGGCGTCGAGCCTGAAATGGTCGGGCGGCTATGTCTGGGCCTGCAAGAACTACGATGGCGACGTGCAGTCGGACACCGTCGCCCAAGGCTACGGCTCGCTCGGCCTGATGACCTCCGTGCTGATGACGCCGGACGGCAAGACGGTCGAGGCCGAGGCGGCCCACGGCACCGTCACCCGGCACTACCGCCAGCATCAGAAGGGCCAGGAGACCTCGACCAACTCGATCGCCTCGATCTTCGCCTGGACGCGCGGGCTGGCGCATCGCGCCAAGCTCGACGGCAACGAGCAACTGAAGAAGTTCGCCGACACGCTGGAGAAAGTTTGCGTCGCCACCGTCGAGAGCGGCTTCATGACCAAGGACCTGGCGCTCCTGATCGGCCCGGACCAGCGCTGGCTCTCCACCACCGGCTTCCTCGACAAGGTCGACGAGAATCTCCAGAAGGCGATGGCCTAGACGCCTCTGCTTTCCGAGATGCCCGACTCGGCGTAGTTTCCCTTCCGTAACGTCATGTTACGGAGGGAATCATGCAGAAGAAGCTCGCCGCCGAATTTTTCGGCACCTTCTGGCTCGCGTTTTGCGGTTGCGGCAGCGCCGTCCTGGCTGCCGGTTTTCCTGAACTGGGAATCGGATTCTACGGCGTCGCCCTGGCCTTCGGGCTTACCGTAGTTACCATGGCCTACGCTGTCGGGCACATTTCCGGCGGCCACTTCAATTGCGCGGTCTCGGTCGGCATGGTGGTCGGCGGCCGTATGCCGGCGTCCGACCTTGCCGGCTACATCATCGCGCAGGTGGTCGGCGCGATCGTGGCAGCCGCCGTGCTCTACGTGATCGCGTCCGGCAAGGCCGGGTTCACGCCCGGCGTCTTTGCCTCGAACGGCTATGGCGACCTCTCGCCCGGCAAATATTCGCTGCTTGCCTGCCTCGTGATGGAAGTGGTGATGACCGGGTTCTTCATCTTCATCATCCTGGCCACGACCAGCCCGAAAGCGCCGGCCGGCTTCGCACCGCTGGCGATCGGCCTCACCCTGACCCTGATCCATCTGGTCTCGATCCCGGTGACCAACACGTCGGTCAACCCGGCGCGCTCGACCGGCGTGGCCCTCTTCGCGCAGACCGGCGCCCTCGGCCAGCTCTGGCTGTTCTGGGTGGCGCCCATCCTGGGCGCCATACTCGGCGCGATGGTCTGGAAATCGCTCTTCGAGGACCGCGAACAGCCGCTCGGGGCGGTCCCGGCGGAGTGATCCTTCCGGGAAAAGCGAGCGGGAGGCGACCTTGTCGCCTCCCGTCACTTTCCGGCCTGCCGGATCAGTTCGCCGGCAGCGCTGTCTCGACGAGCTTCGCCCAGTAGGAGCTGCCGAGGGGAATGATCTCGTCGTTGAAATCATATTCCGGGTGGTGGAGATACTGCGTGTCGCCCTGCCCGATATAGATGAAGGCGCCGGGGCGGGCCTCCAGCATGAAGGAGAAATCCTCGCCGCCCATCACCTGCGGCGTGCTCTCGTCCACGTTGCAGCTGATCTGGCGCGCAACGGAAGCCGCGAACGCCGCCTGTTCGGCATGGTTCACAAGGACGGGGTAGTGGCGCTGGTAATCGCAGGTCGCGCGGGCGCCGAACGCGGCGGCGGTATGCGCGACGACCTCCTTCATGCGCTCCTCCAAGAGATCGCGAACCTCCGGCGCAAGGGTACGGGCCGTGCCCGTCAGCCGGGCCGTCTGCGGGATGACGTTGAAGGCGTCGCCGGCCTTGAAGGTGGTGACGGAGATCACCGCCGCCTCGACCGGATCGACGTTGCGCGATACGACCGACTGCAGCGCAGTCATGATATGGGCGCCGACCAGCGTCGTGTCGATCACGCGCTGGGGCCGCGCCGCATGGCCGCCCTTGCCCTCGATGTCGATGACGAACATGTCCGCCGCCGCCATCATCGGACCGGAGCGGATGCCGAACTGGCCGACCGGCATGCCGGGCGAATTGTGCATGCCGTAGACTTCGGAGATATTGAAGCGCTCCATCATGCCTTCGTTGACCATCTCGCGGCCACCGCCGCCGCCCTCCTCAGCCGGCTGGAAGATGACCACGGCATCGCCGTCGAAATTGCGGGTCTCGGCGAGGTAGCGCGCGGCGCCGAGCAGCATGGCGGTATGGCCGTCATGGCCGCAGGCATGCATGACGCCGGCGTTCTTCGATTTATAGGGATGATCGATGATCTCCTGGATAGGAAGCGCGTCCATGTCGGCGCGCAGCCCGATCGCCTTGCCGCTTTCCGATTTGCGCCCCTTGATGACGCCCACGACGCCCGTGCGACCGATCCCGGTCACGATCTCGTCGACGCCGAATTCCTTCAGCTTCTCCGCCACCAGCGCCGCCGTCCGGTGCACATCGAACTGCAGTTCGGGATTGGCGTGGATGTCGCGACGCCATTCGGTGACGTCCTTGTGGAACTCTGCGATACGATTGACGATCGGCATGGTCTGCTTTCTTTGCGTTTTGCGGGAAACAGGATGATAGACGCGTAAAAATTGCGCCAAGAACGTTTTTGCGGCAACCCACAAATGCGTGCGGCCGCCACGCCGCCCTTGTACTTGCGGCAAAAACCTGTATATCGGCGCCTTCTGCCGGTCCCAGCCGGGGGCTGAACGGAGGGCCGGAGGGTTTTCGGGTAACCGAAATCTTCCGTGACGAAGCCGAAACGGACTTCCGCCTCCCGTGTCTCCGCTCTCGACCGTCTCGATATGCGCCTTTCTTCGCCGCTTCGCGGCCTGGAGGGGTCGCGGAGGCTCTAGCCGCCGGGACCGGACAGTGAAACGAAGAAAGGCGAATAAAAGTGGCACTATACGAACACGTATTCCTTGCCCGGCAGGATTTGACGCCTCAGCAGGTCGAAGCGCTTGTAGAGCAGTACAAGGGCGTGATCGAGGCTGGCGGCGGCAGCGTCGGCCGGGTCGAGAACTGGGGACTGAAGTCCCTCACCTACCGCATCAGGAAGAACCGCAAGGCGTACTACACGCTGATGGACATCACCGCCCCGGCGGCCGCCATCAACGAGATGGAACGCCAGCAGCGCCTGTCGGAAGACGTCCTCCGCTTCATGACCATCAAGGTCGAGAAGCACGAGGAAGGTCCGTCGGCCATGCTGCAGAAGCGCGACCGCGATGACCGCGGGGATCGCGGGGACCGGGGCGATCGTCCGCCGCGGCGCGACCGCGACGATCGTCCGCCGCGCAGCTTTGACGGCGACAGGGGCCCGCGCCGTGCGCGCGAAGAGGCTGAAGGAGCAGCGGCATAATGGTCGACATCAACCAGATCCCGACGCGGCGTCCGTTCCATCGCCGCCGGAAGACCTGCCCGTTCTCGGGCGCCAACGCGCCGCGCATCGACTACAAGGACGTGCGGTTGCTGCAGCGCTATATCTCCGAGCGCGGCAAGATCGTGCCGTCGCGCATCACCGCGGTCAGCCAGAAGAAGCAGCGCGAACTCGCCAAGGCGATCAAGCGCGCCCGCTTCCTCGGCCTGCTTCCGTATTTGGTGAAGTAATTCATGAGGGGCGCCGAGCGCCCCTCATCCGCTTCGGGAGCGGAATATTTTCCCGAGTTGGACAGCCGAGGCTGTCCTAACTGCCTCGAGGCAGGACAGCGACCCCGGCACGACGCCGACTGCTCCCTGCCTTTCAGATCGAACGAATTCGACCGCTTGCGGTTCTGAAAGGACAAGAAAATGGACGTCATTCTTCTCGAACGCATTTCCCGCCTCGGCCAGATGGGTGATACCGTCAAGGTCAAGGACGGCTTCGCCCGCAACTTCCTCCTGCCGCAGGGCAAGGCGCTGCGCGCCAACGAGGCCAACAAGAAGAAGTTCGAATCCCAGCGCGTGCAGCTCGAGGCGCGCAACCTCGAACGCAAGAGCGAAGCCGGCAAGGTCGCGGAGAAGCTCGACGGCATGAGCTTCGTTGCCATCCGCTCGGCCGGCGAAACGGGCCAGCTCTACGGCTCGGTGTCGACGCGCGATATCGCGGAGCTTCTGGCCGCCGAGGGCTTCAACGTCGCCCGCAACCAGGTCGAACTCAACCAGCCGATCAAGGCGATCGGCCTGACCAACGTGGCGATCGCGCTGCATCCGGAAGTCGAGGTGACGATCACGCTCAACGTGGCGCGCTCGGCGGACGAGGCCGAACGCCAGGCCAAGGGCGAGGACCTGACCTCGGCGGAGGCGATCTACGGCGAGGACATCAACGAGAACGCGCGTCCCGAAGCCTTCTTCGACCCAAGCGCGATCGAAGACGAGGAAGAGGAGCGCGGCGCGCGGGCGGAAGACGCCGGCCAGGCCTAAGCTCCCTCCTGACTTCCGCTTTTTGGACCAACGGCCCGGGCCAACGCCCGGGCTTTTTTATGCCACGCAGAACTTTGCAAGCCGTGCCTTTCTGTCGCAGAATAAGACCCTATTTCGAAAGAGGGACTGCCGGAATTTTGCCATGAACCCCTTGCTGCGGCGTATTCTCGAACGATTGATACGGACCGGAAATCTGAGGATCACCGGCGCCAGCGGAAAGATATATCAGTTCGGCGACGGAAGCGGCGAAGCGGTGCATGTCCGCTTCAACACGGCCCACGCCGAGCGCGCCGTGGCGCTGCACCCGACGCTCGCCCTGCCCGAAGCCTATATGGACGGCGAGGTCGACGTCGTGGAGGGAGACGTCCTTTCCTTCCTCCACATCGCCTACGAGAACATGGGCATGGAGGGGATTAACCCGCGCTGGACGCGGACGGTCGAGGCGATGCGGGTCGCCGTGCGCGGTCTCCAGCAGATCAACACGGCCTCCCGCGCCAAGCGCAACGTGCAGCGCCACTACGATCTGTCGGGGGAGATGTACAAGCTCTTCCTCGATGCCGACCTGCAGTATTCCTGCGCCTATTTCGAGCGTCCCGACATGACGCTCGAGGAAGCGCAACTGGCCAAGAAGCGCCACATCGCCTCCAAGCTGAAGATGAAGCCGGGCCTCACCGCGCTCGACATCGGCTCCGGCTGGGGCGGGATGGCGCTCTATCTGGCGCGCAATTTCGACGCAGATGTGCTCGGCGTCACGCTGTCGACCGAACAGCACGCCGTATCGGTCGACCGTGCCCGCGCCGAAGGCCTCGAAAACCGCGCCCATTTCGAGATCAAGGACTATCGGAATCTCTCCGAGCGCTTCGACCGCATCGTCTCGGTCGGCATGTTCGAGCATGTCGGCGTCAATTACTACAAGACCTTCTTCGAGAAGTGCGCGACGCTCCTGAAACCCGACGGCGTGATGCTTCTGCACACGATCGGCCGCAGCGGGCCGCCATCCGCCACCAATCCGTTCATCCGCAAATACATCTTCCCCGGCGGCTACATCCCGGCGATGTCGGAGGTGCTGCCGCATATCGAGCGCGCCGGCCTGGTGGTTACCGACGTCGAAGTGCTGCGACTGCACTACGCGGAAACGCTGAAGGCCTGGCGCGAGCGTTTCATGGCGAATCGCGACCGGGCAAAGGCCATCTATGACGAGCGCTTCTGCCGGATGTGGGAATTCTACCTCGCCGGCTCCGAAGCGGCGTTCCGCTGGCAGGACATGGTCAATTTCCAGTTCCAGATCACCCGGAAGAACGACGTGCTGCCGATGACGCGCGACTATATCGGCAAGACGGAGAAGGCGCTTGCCATGCATGAGATGGCGCATGGCGTCACCGCGCCGCCCGAACCCGCCCGGCCGCGCACGAGGAAAGTGGCGAAGAGCAAGTAGCGCTAGGTAAAGCAGTGTCGGCGCGCGTCATCCTGGTTCCCGGGCAACGCGTAGCGATGAACGAAAGAGCGGGACCCGTTCCGGAACGGCGGCAGCATTTTCAGCCGCTACGGAACAGGTTCCGGTCTTGCGGGCCGTAGCTGCGCTCCGGCCACAAACCGGAATGACGCGGCATCCAACCAATTTTCCTGTTTTGTTCTCATTCGCCGCACGCTAGAATCGTATCTTCGATTCGAGTCAACGGGCTTTCTTTCCACCGATCTCGCGCCCTGTGGAGATCGGTAAAGCCGGTCCGAATTTGCTCCCGCACCCGCCTTCCTCTGGTACGGCAGGGCCGGGCAAGGAACGGGGAATCATGGCGGAAGCAGCAAGGAAATTCGGCGAGGCGGAGACGCCGCTTTACAGGGAAGCGCCGAACAACATCGAGGCGGAACAGGCGCTGCTCGGCGCGATCCTCGTCAACAACGACGCGTTCTACCGCGTCTCCGACTTCCTGAAGGCGGCGCATTTCCACGAACCGCTGCACCGCAAGATCTACGAGGTGCTGGCGGAATTCATCCGCATGGGCAAGACCGCGAACCCGGTGACGGTCAAGACCTTCCTGCCGGCCGACCAGAAGGTCGGCGACATGACGGTCGCCTACTATCTGGCCCGGCTGGCGGCCGAGGCGGTGACGGTCATCAACGCCGCGGATTACGGCCGCGCCATCTATGATCTGGCGACGCGCCGCGCGCTCATCACCGTCGGCGAGGACATGGTCAACATCGCCTATGACGCGCCGGTCGACATGTCACCCAGGGAGCAGATCGAGGATGCCGAGCGGCGGCTTTTCGAGCTTGCCGAGACCGGCCGCTACGACGGCGGCTTCGAGAGCTTCACCGACGCGGTCAAGACCGCCGTCGACATGGCCAACGCTGCCTATATGCGTGACGGGCACCTTTCCGGCATCTCCACCGGCTTTCGCGACATGGACCGGCGCATGGGCGGCCTGCAGCCCTCCGATCTCGTCATCGTCGCCGGCCGCCCGGGCATGGGCAAGTCCTCGCTCGCGACCAATATCGCCTTCCACATCGCCAACGCCTACGAGCCGGCGCCGCAGGCGGACGGCTCCTTCAAGGCGGCGAGCGGCGGCGTCGTCGGCCTCTTCTCGCTCGAAATGTCGTCGGAGCAGCTCGCCACCCGCATCATCTCCGAGCAGACGGAGATTCCCTCTTCCAAGATTCGGCGCGGCGAGATCTCCGAGGCCGATTTCGAGAAGCTCGTCGCCTGCTCGCAGATGATGCAGCGTCTGCCGCTCTATATCGACCAGACCGGCGGCATCTCGATCGCGCAGCTTGCCGCGCGCGCCCGCCGGCTGAAGCGCCAGCGCGGGCTCGACATCATCATCATCGACTATATCCAGCTCATGACCGGCTCCTCCAAGCGGGCCAGCGAGAACCGCGTACAGGAGATCACGGAGATCACCACCGGCCTGAAGGCGCTGGCGAAGGAACTCAACGTTCCGATCATCGCGCTCTCGCAATTGTCGCGCCAGGTCGAAAGCCGCGACGACAAGCGGCCGCAGCTCTCCGACCTTCGCGAATCGGGCTCGATCGAGCAGGACGCGGACGTGGTCCTGTTCGTGTTCCGCGAGGAATATTATCTCAAGAACCGGGAGCCGAAGCCGGGCACCGAGGAATATTTCAAATGGGAAGCCGAGATGAACGAGACGCGCGGCAAGGCCGAGATCATCATCGCCAAGCAGCGCCACGGCCCCACCGGCACCGTGCAGATGGGCTTCCAGGGGGAGTTCACCCGCTTCTTCGATCTTGCGGAAGACAGCCATTTGCCGGAAAGGTTCGAGTAGCGGCTTTTGGGGCGTTTTGATGTGACCGTGGAATTCCACAGCCATTCGGGCGCCGATCCGCGGCTCGCCGGCGGCAGGCTTACCATCGATATCTCCGCGCTCGCGGCCAACTACCGGCTGCTGCGCGGTCTTTCCGGTTCCGCGCGCACCGCCGGCGTGGTGAAGGCGAACGCCTACGGCCTCGGCGTCGAAACGGTCGTGCCAGCACTCGTCGCCGCCGGCTGCGAGGATTTCTTCGTGGCGCTGCCGGAAGAAGGCATCGCGGTCCGCGAGATTGCGCCGGAGGCGCGCATTTTCGTGCTGGCGGGGCTTTTCGAGGCGGAGGCCGCGCCCTTCTATTCCAACGCTCGCCTCATCCCGGTCCTCAATACGGAGCGCGACATCGCCATCTGGGAGGCGCATTGCGGGGTCGAAGGCCGGGCGCTTCCCTGCGCGATCCATGTCGATACCGGCATGAACCGTCTTGGCGTGAGGGCGGAACGCGTGCTCGCCTACGCCCGAGAAAATGCGCTGACGCGGGCGCTGGAGCCCGTGCTCGTGATGAGCCATTTCGCCTGCGCCGACGAGCCTATGCATCCGCTCAACCGCCGACAGATCGAATCTTTTCAGCGCATTCGAAAGGCTTTTGAAGGCATCGAGGCAAGCATGGCGAATTCCGCCGGCATTTTCCTCGGCAAGGCGGCGCATTTCGACCTGACGCGGCCCGGCATCGCGCTCTACGGCGGACAGCCCGTGAACGGCGCGGCAAAGCCGATCCGGCCCGTCGTCACCGTCGAGGCGCGGGTGGTGCAAATCCGGCATGCCAAGGCGGGCGAGAGCGCCAGCTACGGCGCCGCGGCGGCGCTCCGGCGCGATACGACCATCGCGGTCACGGCGGTCGGCTATGCCGACGGCTATCACCGCGCCGGTTCCGGCGCCGGCGTCCCGTTGCGCGCCGCCATCCCGCAGGGCGCGCACGGCTTCGCCGCCGGCCGGCGCGTGCCGGTGCTCGGCCGCGTCACCATGGACCTGACGCTCTTCGACGTCACCGATTGCGGACCGGATGCGGTGCAGCCCGGCGATCATATCGAGCTTTTCGGGCCGAACATCCCCATCGACGAGGCGGCGCATGCCGCCGGCACCATCGCCTACGAACTGCTGACCTCGCTCGGGCATCGCTGGCAGCGGCATGTGGTCGGGACGATGGAGGGTTAAAATGGTCTTCCTGTGCAACTTCGTTGCTCTACGTTGCCCCCCTTTGTCCTGCCGGACATCTCCCCCACAAGGGGGGAGATCACGCCGGCCGCTTTTGCCGACCCTTTCCTTGCAGCGCTGGAGATTGGCGAAAACGAAGATGACGGCTGATCTCCCCCCTCGTGGGGGAGATGTCCGGCAGGGCAGAGGGGGGCGCGATGGAACTCCGCCTTTCCTCGAGAAAGCCCTGCTCCATGCCTAAATCCCGCATCCAGTTCATCTGCCAGAATTGCGGTTCCGTCCATACGCGATGGGCCGGCAAGTGCGACGCCTGCGGCGAGTGGAACACGCTGGTCGAGGAAGGCACGTCGGGCGGCATCGGCTCCGGCCCGCAGGCGACGCGCTCGGCGCGCAAGGGCCGCGCCGTCGTGCTCACCTCGCTCGCCGGCGACATAGAGGACGCACCGCGCATCGCATCCGGCATCGGCGAGCTCGACCGCGCAACCGGCGGCGGCTTCGTGCGCGGCTCCGCCCTTCTCGTCGGCGGCGATCCCGGCATCGGCAAGTCGACGCTTCTGACCCAGGCGGCGGCCGCGCTTGCCCGGCAGGGCCACCGCATCGTCTATGTCTCCGGCGAGGAGGCGGTGGCGCAGATCAGGCTGAGGGCCCAGCGCCTCGGCGTTGCCGATTCGGCGGTGGAACTGGCGGCGGAAACCAATGTCGAGGACATCCTCGCCACCATCGCCGACGGCCGCCGGCCGGACCTCGTCATCCTCGATTCGATCCAGACGCTATGGACGGACATGGCCGATTCGGCGCCGGGCACGGTCACCCAGGTGCGCGCCTCGGCTCAGGCGATGATCCGCTACGCCAAGTCGACAGGCGCGGCGATCGTGCTGGTCGGCCATGTCACCAAGGAAGGCCAGATCGCCGGTCCGCGCGTCGTCGAGCACATGGTGGACGGCGTGCTCTATTTCGAGGGCGAAGGCGGGCACCATTACCGCATCCTACGCACGGTCAAGAACCGTTTCGGTCCCACCGACGAAATCGGCGTCTTCGAGATGTCGGACAAGGGGTTGCGCGAGGTTCCTAACCCGTCCGAGCTTTTCCTCGGCGAGCGCGGTGCGGCCGCGCCCGGCGCCGCCGTCTTCGCCGGCATGGAAGGCACGCGGCCGATCCTGGTCGAGATCCAGGCGCTGGTCGCCCCCTCCCCGCTCGGCACCCCGCGCCGCGCCGTGGTCGGCTGGGACGGCTCCAGGCTGTCGATGGTGCTGGCGGTGCTCGAATCGCATTGCGGCGTGCGCTTCTCCCAGCACGACGTCTATCTGAACGTCGCCGGCGGCTACCGCATCGCCGAACCGGCCGCCGACCTGGCCGTCGCGGCGGCGCTGGTGTCGTCGCTTACCGGCCTTGCCCTGCCGGCGGAATGCGTCTATTTCGGCGAAATCAGCCTGTCGGGAGCGGTAAGGACGGTGGCGCATACCCAACAGCGTCTCAAGGAGGCCGAAAAACTCGGCTTCGGCCAGGCTGTGTTCCCCAGATCGGGCGAGGAGCCCGGGGGAAAGATTTCCGCCAAGGCATTCCAGCCGGCGTCGCTGGTCGATCTCGTCGCCCGCATCGCCGGTGCGCCCGGCGAGAGGCAAGCCGGGGCACGCTCGAGACGGGCGGGCGAATAAGGCAAATGGAAAGAGTGGGGAAAAGCCGCAATGCCGATAACGCTGCTTGACGGGATCCTGATCGGCTTCACGCTGGTCTCGGCGATGCTCGCCATGGTGCGCGGCTTCTCCCGCGAGGTGCTGTCGGTCGCATCCTGGGTGGCCGCGGCCGCGGCGGCCTATTTCTTCTATCCGGCGATCCTGCCCTACGTGTCGCCGCATATCGACAATGCCAAGATCGCCATGGGCGTATCGGCCGCGATCGTCTTCTTCGTCGCGCTGATCGTGGTGACGGTGATCACGATGAAGCTCGCCGATTTCATCATCGATTCGCGCATCGGCGCGCTCGACCGGACGCTCGGCTTCCTCTACGGGGCGGCGCGCGGCATCCTCGTCGTCGCGGTGGCGCTCATGTTCTTCAACTGGCTGGTCGGCGACAATCCGCCGGTCTGGGTGAAGGAAGCGAAGTCGCGGCCGCTGCTGGAGAATATCGGGACCCGCATAGAGGCGATGCTGCCGGCCGACGCGGAGAATTCGATCCTGAAGCACCTGAAGCCTGGAACGGGACCGGACAACGCCGCCCCCGACAGCACGGCACCGGACAATGGCGGCGGAAACGACGACGACAACAACGGCGGTGGCGGAAACGACACGGCGCCGTCTGGCCAGACGAACGGCTGAGCGGTTGCAATCGGGCCGTTCGATGCGCATCTGAAAGGCCATGCGGATGGCAGATGAAGACGATCGGGCAATGGTCCCAGAGGGGGTCGCGGAAGGCGACGCCTTCCACGACGAATGCGGTGTGTTCGGCATTTTCGGCCGGCAGGACGCCGCGGCGATCGTCACGCTCGGCCTGCACGCGCTGCAGCATCGCGGCCAGGAAGCGGCCGGCATCGTCTCCTATGACGGCACGCAGTTCCATGTCGAACGCCATATCGGCCTGATCGGCGACACCTTCACCAAGCCCGCCGTCATGGAACGGCTGAAAGGCACGCGGGCCATCGGCCATACGCGCTATTCGACGACCGGCGGGGCTGGCCTGCGCAATGTGCAGCCGCTCTTCGCAGAACTCGCCGACGGCGGCTTCGCAGTGGCGCACAACGGCAACATTACTAATGCCATGACGGTGCAGCGCGCGCTGCAGAAACAGGGCTCGATCTTCTCCTCGACCTCGGACACCGAGACCATCCTGCATCTCGTCGCCACCAGCCGCGAGAAGGATTTCATCTCCCGCTTCACCGACGGCATCCGGCAGCTCGAGGGTGCGTTCTCGCTGGTGGCGCTGTCGTCTAAGAAACTGATCGGCTGCCGCGACCCGCTCGGCATAAGGCCGCTCGTGCTCGGCGACCTCGACGGCTCCTACATCCTGGCCTCGGAGACCTGCGCGCTCGACATCATCGGCGCGCGCTTCGTGCGCGACCTGAAGCCGGGAGAACTCGTCATCATCGACGGCAAGGGGATCGAAAGCCGCTTCCCCTTCGAGGAACAGAAGCCGCGCTTCTGCATCTTCGAATATGTCTATTTCGCCCGGCCCGACTCGCTGGTCGAGGGACGCAACGTCTATGACGTGCGCAAGCGGATCGGCGCGGAGCTGGCGCGGGAAAACCCTGTCGAGGCGGATCTGGTCGTGCCGGTGCCCGATTCCGGCACGCCGGCGGCCATCGGCTTCGCGCAGGAGGCCGGCCTGCCCTTCGAACTCGGCATCATCCGCAACCATTATGTCGGCCGCACCTTCATCCAGCCGACGGATTCGATCCGGCACATGGGCGTGAAGCTGAAGCACAACGCCAACCGCCGCATCCTCGAAGGAAAGCGCGTCGTGCTGGTGGACGATTCGATCGTACGCGGCACGACCAGCCAGAAGATCGTGCAGATGGTGCGCGACGCCGGCGCTCGCGAAGTGCATATGCGCATCGCCTCGCCGCCGACGCGTTCGTCATGCTTCTACGGCGTCGATACCCCGGAAACCTCGAAGCTGCTTGCCTCGCGCATGTCGGTGGAGGACATGGCCGAGTTCATCCGGGTCGATTCGCTCGGCTTCCTGTCGATCGACGGCCTCTACCGTGCCGTCGGCGAGGTCACCCGCGACAACGACGCGCCGCAATTCTGCGACGCCTGCTTCACCGCGCAATATCCGACAAGGCTTGCCGACCACGAGGGCGCCGACAATGTCCGCACGCTGTCCCTGCTGGCGGCGGGAAGCTGAAGTTTTCCGTCAGCGGATTTAGCCCGCCAGCAGCTTCAGCCCGGCGATCCCCGCCACGATCAGCGCGATGCAGGCGAGCCGCATGGCCGTTGCCGGCTCGCCGAAGAGCGCGATGCCGAGCAAGGCCGTGCCGACCGTGCCGATGCCCGTCCAAACCGCGTAGGCCGTGCCGAGCGGCAGGGTGCGCAGCGCCAGCCCGAGCAGGCCGAGGCTGACGATCATCGACAGCACCGTGCCGACGCTGGGCAAAAGCCGCGTGAAGCCCTCGGTGAATTTGAGGCCAACCGCCCAGCCCACTTCGAATAGGCCGGCGGCGAACAGAAAGGCCCAGGCCATCCCTCGTCTCCTTCATTGCAAAGGCGATGAGGTCGTCCCCATCCGAACTGTCTGGAAAACGCCCGGGGTCGTCCCCGGCCTCGCCAATATAGGCACCCTCTCCTGCCGATCAACATGTTCGTGCGTCATCCCGGTTTCCGATGCATGCGGAGCAAGCCCGGGCCATTTGCCTTGCGCTGCCCGGAAACCGGGGTGGCGTCCCTGATGACCGCTACGCTGCCGCATGCGTTCCGTTGAAAGCGCTCCGCCGCACCGCCAGCATATTCCCCGGCCCGTGCACCGCCGCGAAGAGCAGCCCGGCAATAAAGGTGAAATGGTCCACGAAGAAGCCGAACTCAGCCTGGTTTCCCTGCCAATGCGAGGGTCCGTGGAAGGAGAAGGCGAGGAAAAGCACATAGGCTCCCGCCAGCAGCGCCGCTTCCGAGAAATAAGCGCCGGTGAGGAAAGCGAGCACCAGCGCCAGCTCGAAAAATGCTGCGATCCATGCCAGCGGCAGGGCGAACGGGAAGCCCGCCGCGGCGATATAGGAGGCCGTGTCCGCCATGCCGGCGAATTTGAACGCAGCCGCCATCAAAAACACCGCCGCGAAGATCAGCCGGGCGGCCAGGATTGCGATCGTTTTCATCTGTCCCTCCTCGGGATGGTTTCGACTTCCCCGAGGACGCGCGCCTCGATCCGATCCCGACATGGCGCCGCATTTTCCCCCACCCGGGTTCCGTTCATCGCGGAAACGTAATATCGGAGGCGCAACAAGGCTCTAGCAGATCGGTTTCCCGATGACGACAGTTCCAGACCTTTCCGGCCGCATCGCGCTCATCACCGGCGCCTCGCGCGGCATCGGCTACCAACTGGCGAAGCAGATCGCCGCAGCCGGCGCGCATGTGATCGCGGTAGCGCGCACGGTCGGCGGACTGGAGGAACTGGACGACGAGATCAGGGCAGCGGGCGGCGAGGCGACCCTGGTGCCGCTCGACCTCGCCGACATGGCCGGCATCGACCGGCTCGGCGGCGCCATCTTCGAGCGGTGGGGCCGGCTCGACGTTATGGTGGCGAATGCCGGCATTCTCGGCGTCATCTCGCCGATCGGCCATATCGAGGCGAAGACCTTCGAGAAGGTCATGACGATCAATGTCACCGCGACGTGGCGGCTGATCCGTTCCATGGAGCCGCTTCTGAGGAAATCCGACGCCGGGCGGGCCATCCTCCTTTCATCGGGTGTGTCGCACACGGCGCGCGCGTTCTGGAGCGCCTATGCCGCTTCCAAATCGGCGGTGGAAACGATGGCGCGATGCTGGGCCGAAGAGACGAAGAACACGCCCCTGCGCGTCAATTCGGTCACGCCGGGGCCGACACGCACGGCGATGCGTGCCCAGGCGATGCCCGGCGAGGATCCGGACACGCTGCCGCACCCTTCCGAGGTCGCCGCCAAGATCGTGAAGCTGGCAAGCCCGACCCTCGCCGAGACGGGAATGCTGTTCGACGTGCGGGCGGACCGCTTCAAGAAATACGTCATGCCGGCCTGAGGCGCGGCCGCGCCATCGGCTCAGCCGCGCATCGTCTTCAGCGCGGCAGCCCAGCGGTGAAGCTCCGAAAGCATCACCCTGGCGCCGTCGACCATAAGGTCCGTCGGCGTGAACACGCCATCCTTGATGTGCTGCGCGAAGAACTGGACGCTCACCGATTCCGGGATGGGCATCACCTTCACCGTGGTCAACGTCTGCTTCTCCATCTGCTGCGCGCGCAAGCCGCCCGAGACGCCGCCATAGCTGACGAATCCGGCCGGCTTGTAGGCCCATTCGGCGCTGAGATAGGACACCGCGTTGATGAAGGAGGGAGGCGGCCCGTAGTTGTATTCCGGCGTGACGAAGACGAAGGCGTCGCCCCGCTCGATCGTCGCGCTCCATTTCTTGGTGTGTTCGTGAACGTACTTTTTCGCGCGCGGGTGCTCGGGCTCGTCGAGGAGCGGCAGGCTGAAATCGACGAGGTCCAGGAGTTCGGCGTCGAATTCGGAATTCGCCGCGGCATATTGGTTGAACCAGTGCCCGAGCGGCGGACCCTTGCGTCCCGGCCGCGTGCTCACGATGATGGTTTGAAGTTTCAGCGCCACGTTCGTCTCCTGTCTTTGCCTTGTCCATTATAGGACAGTGCTACTGCCTGGTTGACCTCGGCGCCCCTCTTAAACGGCGAACGCACCGTTCGCAAAGCTGATAATACGCTCACGAAGTCGGCCAGGGCCAGCAAGGAACGCCTTGTTAACGCCATGCGAGGGACGATAATCGTCGCTCATCGATTCGACAGTGGAACATCGACTTTTCAGGAGGAAGAGATGGCTGCGGCAGCGACAACATTCGTCTGGTGGCTCGTCGTCGCCAGCCCGCAGGGCGGGATGGTGGTGATGCCGAATTCCTTCGACACCCGCGATGCCTGCATGGCCGCCGTGACCGAGTTCCAGAAGAACACGGGCCAGGCGAACTGGGTCATGCAGTGCGTTCCGACCCCGGACCAGAATTTCGAGGAGTAGCAGGCCTCATGCCGCGCTGACCGACATTTCTGGCCGCGTGTTGAGCGTCTGGAACACGACGCAATAGCGTTCCGTCAGCTTCAGAAGCGTGGCCTTGCGATCCTCAGGCTCGTCGGTATCGAGGTGGAAGGCGAGCCGGATCGCCTTGAACCCGACCGGCGCATCCTTGGCGACGCCGAGCGTACCGCGGAAGTCGAGGTCGCCCTCGGCCGTGACGGTCGCGTCGCCAAGCCTGAAATCGAGCGCGGTGGCGACGGCTTTCAGAGTGACGCCCGCGCAGGCGACCAGCGCCTCCAGCAGCATGTCGCCAGAGCACAGTTCGAGACCGGAGCCGCCGGACGCCGGATGGAGTCCGGCCACGGCAAGCGCCCTACCCGTCTCCACCTTGCAGGCAATGTTGCGGTCGTCGATCGAGCCCCTGGCTCTCAACGTGATGACGGCCCGGGACGGCTCCGCGCGATAGGTCTCCTTGATCGGGGCCTGCAGCTTCTTCAGCGATTCGGCATCCATCCGCCTATCTCCTCTTCTTTCCGCCAGCCCGGCCTTTTTGTCCGAGATGGGTGTCGCCGAAAGCGGTGGCGTATTTCAGCCCGTAGCCGAGAGCGCGATCGATGCCGATATGGGCCGTCCAGATCAGCGCCACGGCAATCGCCGCCGGCTGCCCGCTCTCATATCCCGCGAAACCAACCAGCGCCGGTCCGACATAGGAATGAACCGCGTTGTAGGCCACGGAACCCGGCCTGTTACCGGCCATATAGGCAAAGAAGGAAAGATCGGGGAAGAGGAACAGGACCAGGTAGATCCACCAGCTTTGGCCGGTGAGGGAATAGGCGAAGGTCGCCAGGGCGAAGACCGCCAGCCCCTCCGCCTTCAGGAGGATCAGGGGCACACCCACGACGGAGCGGTCCGCCCTTGCGAAGGGCTGCGTTCCGTCACTCTCCATGTTCAGCTCCCGATTTTTGACGAGGCCGCAATGGGGCATCGTTCGGGGCAAAGATCAAGCGGACCGGAGCAGGATGGGCGCCCGGAACGGCATCGGCGTGCACCGGCCCGGCCGAAGCTTCCGGAGGCAACGGCGCCGCCTTTCCATTCACCGGCCGTCCACATCGCAACCTACGGCGGGTTGACGCGCGATTATCTTCCACTACCTTTGCCGTGCCGGTGGAGGGGCCGGACGACTGAACTGCGGGAGGTGTGGTATGGTCCAGACCGTTGCAGTGTTCTTCGGCGTAATCGTCGTATGGCTGGCTGCGGCCCTTTATCTCGCGGCGCGGCTGGGACTTAGCCTCCATCAGGCTATCCTCTATGTCCCCCTCAAGCTTGCCTACCGGATCGACGACCGGCCGGCGACCACCGTCCGCAAGGCCGAATCACCCGTCATCTATGTGGTCCTGCATCAGTCGCGGCTCGACCCGGTGCTGATGCTGTCCCTGCTGCCGCCCGAGACCCTGCACATCCTCGACCAGGAATCGGCGCGGTCCATCTGGCTGGAGCCATGGCGCGAACTGGCGCGCACCATCGAGTTCAACGCGCACCATGTTTTCGTCAGCCGCCGGCTGGTCAGGCACCTGCGCGGCAAAGGCCGGCTGGCGGTCTATATGCCCGACGACGTGGAGCCGGACGCCAAGGCCTTCCGGCTCTATCGCGCGGTGGCACGAATCGCCACCCAGGCCGACGCGAAGATCGTACCGATATTCGTCGGCGGGTCCCGCCATTCCTGGCTTTCGCTCTCGCCGCCTGCCGTCGCGCCGCGCCGGCTGCTGCCGAAGCTCTCGATCACGGCGTTGACGGCAGCCACGCTCGGTGAATTGCGGGAGCGGCCCGGCCATCCCCCCGCCACCGCCTCCAACGCGCTTTTCGACTATTGCGCGACGGCCCGGTTCGCCGCCGCCAACCTGTCGCGCAGCCTGTTTGCGGCCGTGCGCGATGCAGCCGACCTCTACGGCAACGACCGCATCGCCATCGGCGACGAGGCCGTCACGCTCACCTATCGCCGGCTTCTGGCCGATGCGCGCCGCGCCGGCAGGAGACTGGCCGCCATCACGGCGGAAGGAGAGCCGGTCGGGCTGCTGCTTCCAGGCGGCCCCGCGCTTGCGATATCGCTTCTCGCCTTGAACGCCGCGGGCCGCGTCGCGGCTCTTCCGGATGTGAGAGGCGGCGCCGCGGCCATGGCGGCGGCATTCGAGACGGCAGGGATCAAGACCGTCCTTTCCATGCATCGCTACGTCGAGGAAGCGAACCTCGCCGAGCTGGCGGCCACGCTCGAAGCGCGCGGTATGCGCCTGATCTGGCTGGAGGAGATCGAAAGATCGGCATCCCTTCTCGACAGGCTGACGGCTCGGAAGCTTTGGCACCAGCCGGTCCTGCAGAAAGGTGCGAACCGGCCGGCCGTCATGCTCTTCACGGCGGAGCGCGGCGCGCAGTCGGCAGTCGTGCTGTCCGACCGCAACCTCCTGGCCAACGCCATGCAGGTGGCGGCGCGCCTTTCGGTGTCGCCGCGGGACAGGGTGGTCGAGGCGCTTCCGGTCTCCGACGCGCTCGGGCTCACGGCCGGCCTTGTCCTGCCGCTCCTTTCCGGGGCGGAAACGCGTTTCGTCGATTTGTCCGCGGAACCGATGCGGGGTCCGAAATTCCGTACCGCCGATGGCCCGAGCGTCATCGTGGGGTCGGATGCATTTCTCGCCGCCTATGCCGATGGGGCCGAAGCCGAGGAGATCGCGGGAGTGCGGACCGTCCTCGCCGACGATGCCGTGCTGCGCGCTGAAACCGCCCGGTTCTGGTCGGAACGGCCGGGCACGACCGTCCTGCATGCCTTCGTCCGGCCGGAAGCGGCGGGCGCGATCGCCCTCAACAGCCTTACGCATAATCGCTCGGGCAGCACCGGCAGGCTGCTTCCCGGGATGGAAATCCGGCTGGAAGCCGTGGAGGGATTGGCCGATGGCGGCCGCCTGTGGATATCCGGGCCGAACGTGATGCTCGGCCGCATCGGCGGCGAGGCTCCCGGCATCCTGCAGCCGCCGCTTGGCGGATGGCACGATATCGGCGATGCCGTCTCGACGGATCGCGAGGGCTTCTTCACCCGCCATGGACGCGCCGATAGCGTCGAGGCGACCGGTGTGCAATCGCCGGAAACCGCGCGCTCCCAGGGAAGGCGGGCAAAAGCGGCCTGATCAGTCCGCGTTGCGATCGTCCGCGACTTTGACGGCGCCTGCCTTGCCGCCCTCCTGGTCCTCTTCCGGCTCCGGCTCGAGGCCGCCGAGTTCCTCTTCCGCGCGATGCGAATAGGCGCGGAAGCCGAAGGGCAGCGACCCGAGATAGAGCAGCGCGGAAACGACGAGCGTCTGCCAGGTGTAGTTCGCCAGCAGCGATACGTAGAGCACCACGATCAGTATCAGCGGCAGCACGATATCGCGATGGATCTTGGTGCTGATCCCCTTGCCGGAATAGACCGGCAACCGGCTGATCAGGAGGAGCGCCACCAGGAACGCATAGACCGTCGAAGCATAGGCGAAAATTTGCGTCCGATCGACGCCGAGGAAACCCAGATAGGCGGGCAGCAGCACCAGGACGGCGCCGGCCGGCGCGGGGACGCCGACGAAATAATCCGAATGCCGCCCGGGAACGTTGGGCGCCTCGCCCATGACGTTGAAGCGCGCCAGGCGCAGCGCGCAGGCGATGGCGAAGAGCAGCGCCGCGATCCAGCCGAGGCCGCGCGCCTCCTCCAGCACATAGGCGTAAAGCACCAGCGCCGGCGCGACGCCGAAATTAACGATGTCGGCGAGCGAATCCATCTGCGCGCCGAACTTCGTCGTCGTCTTCAGCATCCGGGCGGTGCGGCCGTCTATGCCATCGAGGAAGGCGGCCACGAGCACCATGATGACGGCCGTCTCGAAACGCCCCTCGAATGCCAGCCTTATGCCCGACAGTCCCGCGCAGATGGCGAGGACCGTGATCAGGTTCGGCACGATCATGCGCAGCGGGATCTCGCGTATGCGCGGACCGCCCATGCCATGCGGCTCGAAGGGTGGGAACGGGCCGACCATGGCGCTACGAAACGCGAACCAGCGGCGGCGTCACCGCGCCGCCGAATTCGGCCAGCACGGTCTCGCCGGCGATTGCCGTCTGGCCGACGGCGACGCGCACGACCGCACCGGCCGGGAGATAGACATCGACGCGCGAGCCGAAGCGGATCAGGCCGAAGCGCTCGCCGATCCCGATATCGCCGTTGACGCTCGCCCAGCACAGGATGCGCCGGGCTACCAGGCCTGCGATCTGCACGACCGCTGTCGTGCCGTTCGGGCTTTCGATCACAAGGCCGTTGCGCTCGTTCTCGGCGCTCGCCTTGTCGAGTTCGGCGTTGAGATACTTGCCGGGCCGATGCTCGATGCGGGTGATGCGCCCGCGCACCGGGGCGCGGTTCACATGACAGGAAAACACATCCATGAAGACGGAGATTCGCGTCATCTCCCCGGCTTTCAGGCCGAGTTCGCGCGGCGGCACCGCGGGGCCGACCGAGGTGACCCTGCCGTCGGCCGGGCTCACCACCCAACGGTCGTCGGCGGGCGTGACCCGTGGCGGATCGCGGAAGAAATAGGCGCACCAGCCGGTCAGCACGAGACCGATCCAGAAGAGCGGCGTCCATGCGGCGCCGAGAAGGAGGGAAGCGACGGCGAAGGCGGCGATGAAAGGATAACCCTCACGGCGCACCGGAACGAAGGCATTGCGGATCGTGTCGACGAGGCTCATTGCCGGACCGGTCTCCTTTGCCCGGCACTGCATAGAGCAAAGCCCGGCACGCTGCAACGCCGCGGGACGGCTTGCCCGGCTCGTGCCCCTTCTGCCATCATTGCGGCCGATATCGAACCGGGAGAATGCATGTCATGGCGAAGCGGATCGTATTCACGGGCGGGTCGGGCAAGGCCGGAAGGCATGTCGTCCCCTATCTGGTCGGCCGGGGCCATGAGGTTCTGAACGTGGATCTCACGCCGCTCGACCATCCCGGCGTCAATACGCTGATCGCCGATGTATGCGACAGCGGGCAGGTCTTCAATGCGCTGTCGATGCATTTCGGCTTCGGCGGCTTCGAGACGGGAAAAGGCCCCGCGAAAGTGGATGCCGTCGTGCATTTCGCCGCCATCCCGCGCGTGCTGATCAAGCCGGACAACGAGACGTTCCGGGTCAATACCATCAGCACCTACAACGTCATCGAGGCCGCCGTGAAGCTCGGCATCCGCAAGATCGTCATCGCCTCGAGCGAGACCACCTACGGCGTCTGCTTCGCCGAGGGCGACAAGGACTTCCATTCCTTTCCGCTCGAGGAGGACTACGACATCGATCCGATGGACAGCTACGGCCTGTCGAAGGTTCTCAACGAGAAGACGGCGCGCGCCTTCGCCATGAGGAGCGGCGCCGACATCTACGCGCTTCGGATCGGCAACGTCATCGAGCCGCACGAATACGGTATGTTCCCGCGGTTCCTGGCCGATCCGCCGTCGCGCAAACGCAACGCCTGGAGCTACATCGATGCGCGCGACCTCGGCCAGATCGTGCATCTGTGCCTGGAAAAGGACGGGCTCGGCTTCCAGGTGTTCAACGCGGTCAACGATACGATCACCGCCGAGACGCCGACTATGGAGTTCCTGAAGAAATATGCGCCTCGCACGCCTGTCACCCGTGAGATTCCCGGCTTCGAGGCGCCGCTCTCGAACCGTAAGGCACGTGAGGTGCTGGGCTTCCGGGAGGAGCACGACTGGCGGAAATACGTGAAGGGCGCGTGAGGGCGCCTGAATACCGATTCAACGCATTGCGGCTCAGGCTTGAAGTCCAGCCGCAACCTCCAGCGCCAGTGCGATCATCTCCTTCAGCGACGACTGCCGCGATGCCGCATCGAGCGCGGCGCCAGTGATGAGGCAGTCGCTCATCGTGCAGATGGCGAGCGCCCTCGCCCCGCCGCGCGCAGCCACCGTGTAGAGCGTATTGGCTTCCATCTCGACGCCGAGCACGCCATGGTCGGTCAGCACCCGGTAGCGGTCCTCCGGCCCGTAGAACAGATCGCTGGAGACGATGCCGCCGACATGCGCCTTGACGCCATGCCGTTCCGCCGCATCGGCCGCCGCCCGCAGCAGGCCGAAATCGGCGGCGGGCGCGAATTCGAACGGAGCGAGCGCGATGCGGTTCATCGCGCCGTCGGTCGAGGCCGTCTGCGCCAGGATGACGTCGCGCAGCTTGACGCTCGGATGGATGCCGCCGCAGGTGCCAACGCGGATCAGCGTTTTCACGCCGTAGAAATGGATCAGTTCGTGCGCATAGATCGCCGTCGAAGGCTGGCCCATGCCGGTGGCTTGCACGCTCACGGCGAGGCCCTTGACGCTTCCGGTGAAGCCGAGGCAGTTGCGTATGCCGTTCACCTGCCGGACGTCGTCGAGAAAGGTCTCCGCGATCCACTTCGCCCGCAGCGGATCACCCGGCAAAAGCACGGTTTCGGCATAATCGCCGGGCCTGGCCTCCAGATGCGGCGTCATTCGTCTCTCTCCATCAGCCTGTCTCCCTCGTCAGCCGGTTGTCCTTGCGCCCAATCCGGGCACCGATCACTCGATTGTGTCCAGCATTACCACGAAGTTTGTGGAGAACGGCGGACACGACGAACTTCCGCCGACAATGTCATATTTAATTGCGACGCTTCAGAATGAAGAAGAAGGTGCCAACCGGCGAAGCCTTTCAGGCCTCGTCGGCCCCGGCCATTTTAAAAGGGCATAAGCCCGAGGAGGTTTCGATGACTTCCACCACATTTCATGATGCATTTCTTGGCCCAACCGACCTTGCCTTGGCGAAGCGGGTTCTCGACAGGGTCTGCGCCGAAAGGGCGATCGAACTGGACAGCCGTGACGCGGGAGAACTGGCCGCCAGCCTCATACGCCAGTTGCAGCACGGCACACGGGACGAGGATCGACTGATGACGCTGTTCGGCACGACGCGGAGACCGCTCCGGCGCAGGCCGGCAAGCGGCTGGGAGGCCCTGCGCCCTATTCGCTGAACAGGGCGGAACATTCCTGCCGCGACCGAGTTTCAGGCACACCACCTGGAGAACATCGACAATGCGGTATTTTTTCCATCTTCGTGAAGGCGAGCGTCTGACCCGGGATGCGGCCGGAATATCTCTTCCGGACCTCGAGAGCGCGATCGGTGCGGCCAAGGCACGCGCGAACGCCCTGGTCGACCGGGCGGCCCGTTCCGGCCGCGCCATCGTCTGGGGCACCGAATACGAGGTGGAGGACGCCGCCGGCCGTCTCGTCATGGTGCTGCCGCTCTCGCATTTCGTCGAAATCAGCAAGGCCGCCTGAACCGCCCGATCGCTTGTGGTCTGCAACCTCCTCGCGTCGCGCAGGGGATCGTTAAGCCGCGCCTGTCAATATGCGGCCGTACTCGGCGGCAATGATCTGCCGAGTGTCAGGAGCCGGACGGGCGGGATTTGCAGTTTTCGATCGGAAAGACATGCTGCTTCGCAGCAACGGCAGCCCTGCTATTCGCGCTGACCGCCTGCGGCACGGCCGTTCATGAGGTCGGTCCGGGAGCCGGCGTTTCGGCTTCGGCAGCCGCCGCCATCGCGCAATTGCGCACGGAGAATGGCGTATCGCCATTGAAGACCGACGGCGCGCTGGAGCAGGCGGCGCTGCAGCAGGCTGGTTATATGGCCCGCTCCGGCGAGATGGAGCACACGACCGGTTTCGGCCGGGATTTCGTCAGCCGCATGAAGAAGGACAACATCCACGGCCTGCGCGCCGAGAACATCGCCTATGGCGCGTTCGACACGTCGAAGGTGCTCGATGTCTGGATGCATTCCCCGCCGCACCGGAAGAACATGCTCGACCAGCGCATCAGGCGCTTCGGCCTCGCCTATGTGAGCGACGGCAACGGCCGCCGCTACTGGGCGATGGTGATGGCGGACTGACGGAGCCTATCCCCAGCAAGCTCGACCGAGGGCCATGGCGGCCGGGCGGCCAATGGCGTATTTTCCTTGAAGAAACCGGGGAAAAGCATGGGAAAAGGCCGCGTCGAGGCATTCAGCGATGGCGTGATCGCCATCATCATCACCATCATGGTGCTGGAGCTAAAGGTTCCGCATGGCGAGGACCTGAAGGCGCTCTGGCCGCTCCTGCCGATCTTCCTTACCTACGTGCTTTCCTTCATCAATGTGGGGCTTTACTGGAACAACCTCCACAACATGTTCCACACGGTGCAGCGTGTGGACGGCGCCGTGCTCTGGGCGAATCTCCACCTCCTGTTCTGGCTGTCGCTGATGCCCTTCACCACAGCCTTCATGGGCGAGAACCGTTTCGCCACCGAGCCGGTGGCGCTTTACGGATTCGACCTTGCCATGTGCGCGGTAGCGTTCACGATCCTCGAACGGTGCCTGCTCAAATTGCATGGACCGGACTCCGGTTTCGCCCGGGCGCTCGGCCGCGACTTCAAGGGATGGCTGTCCCTGATCTGTTATTTCCTTGCCGTCCCGCTCGCCTTCGTGAGCGAATGGATTTCCGTCGCGCTTTATGTTTTCGTAGCGGCGATGTGGCTTGTTCCCGACCGCCGCTTCGCGCGGCAGGCAAGCCATCCGGGTGGCTGAGCCTCCAGTGGAATGAATTTGCCAGGGGTTCCTTCGTTTCCAACATTTGCCCTGGGCCCGACGCAAATCTTGGAACCGAACCACTAGGTCGCGTGCTTGTCATCGCCGGCGCGCAGGCCGGCCTCGTATGCCTTTCGCGCCCAGGATGCGAACTCCTCCGGATCGTCGACGGCGCTGTCCGGAATCGTCCAGTAGGGCATGGCGACCAGCTTTCCGTGCCGCGAGCCGGTATAGGTCCACTGGCGGGCACCGGCTGCGGCGAAGTCGGGCGCGCTCACCCCATCCGCCTTCAACATCAGTTCGCCCCTGATCTCGACCGCGACGATCACGCCGTCGAAATAGATCCCCTTGCCGCCGAAGAGCCGGCGTATGCTGACAGGACCGAGGCCGGAGAAGAGGTCGGTGATCGCATCGTTTTCCATATGCCGATCATGCCAACCGCCGGACCGGTTGTCATGACGGTATCGTGCGCCAGCTATCGATTGCTGCCGCAAGCTGACAGAGGAACCAAGCCATGCCGATGAAACTCGAGGGATCCTGCCGCTGCGGCGCCGTCCGCTTCGCCGTCGACAGCCATACGCCGGTGCCCTACCAGCTCTGCTATTGCTCGATCTGCCGCAAGCAGCAGGGAGGCGGCGGATATGCGATCAACCTCGGCGCCGACGCGCGAACGCTGAAGATCGAAGGCAAGGAGCATATCGGCGTCTATCGCGCGGAGATCCATGACGACGAACATCCTATCCGCGAAACCTCTACGGGTGAGCGCAATTTCTGCCGCGAATGCGGCACCGCGCTCTGGCTCTACGATCCGACCTGGCCGGATCTCGTGCATCCCTTCGCCTCGGCGGTCGACACCGATTTGCCGGAGCCGAAGGAGCGCACGCATCTCATGCTGAAATACAAGGCGAACTGGGTCGAGCCGGATATCGCCGCGGGGGACAAGGTCTTCGACCTCTATCCCGAGGAATCGATCGCCGACTGGCACAAGCGCACGCGCATGTGGGTGGATTAGCGTTCTTCTCCCCTTAAAGGGGAGAAGATGCCGGCAGGCAGATGAGAAGCGACGCAAACATGCCGAAGCCGGCTCCGCCCCTCATCCGGCCCTTCGGGCCACCTTCTCCCCGTAAACAGGGAGAAGGAAAAGAAGTCAGGTTGCCCCTGCCCTCGCCTCGGCGAGCGCCTTCAGTTCGGCCGGCTTCAATTCGACCGATTCCCCGCAGCCGCAGGCGGAGGTCTGGTTGGGGTTGCGGAAGGTGAAGCCGGTGCGGAGCTTCGTCACCTCGAAGTCCATCTCCGTTCCGAGAAGGAACAGCGCGGCTTCCGGCGCCACCCAGACATTGGCGCCTTCATGCTCGATATGGTCGTCTTTGGGGTTCGCCTCCGTCACGAGATCGACGGTATACTCCATGCCGGCGCATCCGCCCTTCTTGACCCCGACGCGAACGCCTTGCGCACCCTCGCGCGTATCGACGATATCGCGTATCCGCGCCGCAGCGGCATCCGTCATGCTGATGACCTGGAACCTACGCATTCTCTTCTCCAATTCACACGGATTAAAGGTCCGTGGAACGAATCCTCACAACCCAAAAATGGTGCGGAAATGCCACAGACGCAAGCCCGCACGCTTTCTATTAGCCTCCGCTTTTGGAACCTCCCCGCCTGCACGGCGGTTAATGGGCATCCTCAACCCAAGGAGAGACCGATGAAAACACTCGTTTCCAGCCTTCTCGCAGCCGGCATCCTGGCGTCCGGGACGGCATTCGCGCTGGCGGACACCATCGTGATCGCGCCCGAGCAGCAGAGAGTCATCCACGAATACGTCGTCAAGCAGAATCCCGCCCCCGTCGTCCTTCCGTCGGATACTGCGGTCGAGGTCGGCACGGTAGTGCCCGACAGCGTCGAAATCCGCCAGTTGGAAGTTCCGGACATGCAGGTCCACTACGACTATATGGTCGTCAACGGACAGACCGTCCTGGTCGACCCGCAGACCCGCAAGATCGTCCAGATCATCCACTGACGCCGATTTCCAGGAGCGGGCGCGCCCACGCGCGCCTGCTCAATACCACCCGAGCGCGACCTGCGCCTCTTCGGACATGCGGTCGGGGGTCCACGGCGGATCGAACACCATCTCGACATCGACATCCGACACGCCTTCGACCGCGCCGACCGCGTTCTGCACCCAGCCAGGCATCTCGCCGGCAACCGGGCAGCCCGGCGCCGTCAGCGTCATCTCGATCTTGACCGAACGGTCGTCCTCGATATCGATCTTGTAGATCAGACCGAGTTCGTAGATGTCGGCCGGAATCTCCGGATCGTACACGGTCTTCAGCGCCGAGACGATGTCGTCGGTCAGCCGCGCCAGTTCCTCCGGCGGGATGCCGGACGCCGAATGGGGGCTCGTCGCCATGGCGGCGGCTTCTCCAGTCGTATTCGCAGGGAGATCGTCCATCATGTCATCCAAAGAATTTGCGCGCCTTTTCCAGCGCTTCGGCAAGCGCGTCCACCTCGGCTCGCGTATTATATAGTCCGAACGAAGCGCGACAGGTAGAAGTCGTGCCGAAGCGCTGCAGGAGCGGCTGGGCGCAATGCGTGCCGGCGCGCACCGCGACGCCCGAGCGGTCGATCACCATCGACACGTCGTGCGGGTGGATGCCTTCCAGATTGAAGGAGACTATGGCTCCCTTGCCGGGCGCATTGCCGTAGATGCGCAGCGAATTGATGGCGCGGAGGCGCTCATGCGCGTAGTCGCGCAGGTCCGCCTCATGAGCGGCAATCGCCTCGCGGCCGATTCCTTCCATGTATTCCAGCGCCGCGCCGAGCCCGATCGCCTGCACGATCGGCGGCGTCCCGGCCTCGAAGCGGTGCGGCGGGTCATTGTAGGTCACCATGTCTTCGGTTACGTCGAAGATCATCTCGCCGCCGCCCTGGAAGGGCCGCATAGCCTCCAGCATATCCTTCCTGCCATAGAGCGCGCCGATGCCGGACGGCCCATACACCTTGTGGCCGGTGAAGACATAGAAGTCGCAGCCGATATCCCGCACGTCGACGGGCAGGTGCACCGCACCCTGGCTGCCATCCACCAGTACCGGAATGCCGCGCTCGTGTGCGATCCTTACGATCTCCTTTACCGGCGCGACGGTGCCCAGCACGTTGGACATATGGGTGATGGCGACGAGCTTCGTGCGCTCGGTCAGCCGCTTCTCGAACTCCTCGACATGGAGCACGCCGTCGTCGTCCACCGGCACCCAGACGAGTTTCGCGCCCTGGCGCTCGCGGATGAAGTGCCACGGCACGATGTTGGAATGGTGCTCCATGATCGAGAGCACGATCTCGTCGCCCTCGCCGATCCGGGGCATTCCCCAGCCATAGGCGACCGTGTTGATCGCCTCGGTCGTGTTCTTGGTGAAGACGATCTCCTCGACGCTTGCCGCGTTCAGGAAGCGGCGAACGGTCTCTCGCGCCTTTTCGTAGGCGTCGGTCGCGGCGTTCGACAGGAAGTGCAGGCCGCGATGCACGTTGGCATATTCGTTCGTGTAGGCATGCGTGACGGCGTCGATAACGGCCTGCGGCTTCTGCGCCGAGGCGCCGTTGTCGAGATAGACCAGCTTCTTGCCGTGGACCGTGCGCGACAGGATCGGGAAGTCGCGGCGGATCGCCTCGACGTCGTAGGTTCTGTTTTCGACCTTCTGATCCATGTCTTCTACTTTCGTGATTCAGTGCGTCCTTCGAGGCTCGCTGCGCTCGCACCTCAGGATGAGGGAGGTATGTGCCATATCTCCGTCACCGATCTTCGATCCCACCCTTCGCCAACTGACATTCGTCTTTACCAGTGGTCCTGCAGCCAAGACAGGCTACCACGCACCTCATCATCTCACCCATGCTCGGCGAACCAGCCGTCGAGCTTCGCCTCCAACGCCTCCACGATCGCCTCGTCCTCCAACTCCTCGATCACCTCGGCCAGAAAAGCCTTCACCAGCAATCCCCGCGCCGTCTTTTCATCGATGCCGCGCGCCATCAGGTAGAAGAGGCTGTTGCGGTCGATCTCCGCAACCGTGGCGCCATGGCCGCAGGCGACGTCGTCGGCGAAGATCTCCAGTTCCGGCTTCACCGAGAAACCGCCTTCGTCGGAGAGAAGCAGCGTATTGCAGGCCATCTTGGCGTCGGTCTTCTGCGCCTGCTGCTTCACCCTGATCTGGCCCTGGAAGGCGCCTTCCGCCCTGTCGGTGACGATGTTGCGGATGACTTCGGTCGAGTTCGTCCCAAAGGCCGAATGATCGAGCACCATGGTCACGTCGCAATGGGTCGAACCGGCGAGCAGATTGACGCCGCGCAGCGTGAATTCGCCGCCTTCGCCCTTGGCATCGACGCGGATTTCCTGGCGCACGAGCTTGCCGCCGAGGTTCATCACGAAGACCGTCAGCTTGGCGTTCCTGCCGATCCAGGCGTTGAACTGGCCGAGATGGGTCGCGCCGCCCGGCTGTTCCTGCACGATCAGCCAGCGCAGTTCCGCCCCCTCGCCCACCACGATGTTGGCCACCGAGGAAACGAGCGCGTCGCCGGTTCCGACATGGCGCTCCACGACGGTCGCCTTGGCGCCTTCGCCGACATGCGCGGCAAGGCGCGTATGCGCCTGCCCGCCGGCCTGCACGCTTTGCAGCTCGATCGGATCCGCCGGTGCCGCGCCGGGCGCGACGTCGAGGAACCAGCCGTCGGCGGCGAGAGCGGCGTTAATGGCGCCGACCGCATCATCGTCCGTCGCGGGCTGGAGCGCCGGCGCGAAACTGCCGTCCGCAAGCTTTTCGGCTGCGGTGACGACGGTCACCCCTTCGATGGCGGCCGCCCGCCCGGCCTTGCCGTTGAGGATCGGCAGGACGGCCGAGCCTCCGAGAAGCGGCGCCACGGGCTTTGCCTCGTTTCGGGCATCGAATGCGGGGATCGCCGTCAGCAGCCGGCGCAGGTCCGTATAGTGCCAGGCCTCGATCTTGCGGTTCGGCAGGCCGCGCGCCCGAAGCGCCGCGACTGCCTCCTTGCGCTTCGCCGTGACCGACGCATCACCCGGCAGCGCCGGCAGGCGCGCGGTGAAGGTGTCGATCAGCGCCGTTTCCGCCGCCGTCCGGGTCTGGCTTGCTTGCATGTTCATGGTCAAATCCCGCCGGTCACGCCGCCTCTTCGATGACGCCGGCGTAACCGTTCGCCTCGAGTTCCAGCGCAAGGTCCTTGTCGCCGGACTTCACGACCTGGCCCTTATAGAGGACATGCACGCTGTCCGGCACGATATACTGGAGCAGCCGCTGATAGTGCGTGATGACGACGATGGCGCGCTCCGGCGATCGGAGCGCATTGACGCCGTCCGCCACGATCTTCAACGCGTCGATGTCGAGCCCGGAATCGGTCTCGTCGAGCACGCAGAGCTTCGGTTCGAGCAGCTTCATCTGCAGGATCTCGGCGCGCTTCTTCTCGCCGCCGGAGAAGCCGACATTGAGCGGCCGCTTCAGCATCGCCATGTCGATAGACAGCGAGGCGCAAGCCTCGCGCACGCGCTTCAGGAACTCCGGCACCTTCAGCGGCTCCTCGCCGCGCGCCTTGCGCTGCGAATTCACCGCCACTTTCAGGAACTCCATCGTGGCGACGCCCGGTATCTCCATCGGGTACTGGAAGGCGAGGAAGATGCCTTTCGCGGCACGCTCGGCCGGATCGAGGTCGAGGATCGACTCGCCGTTGTAGAGGATTTCGCCCTCGGTCACCTCGTAGTCCTCGCGGCCGGCTAGCACGTAGGAGAGCGTCGACTTGCCCGACCCGTTCGGCCCCATGATCGCGGCGACCTCACCGGATTTCACCGTGAGGTTCAGCCCGCGGATGATCTCGGTGCCGGTCTCGGCGATGCGGGCGTGGAGGTTTCTGATTTCAAGCATTTTTCTTCTTTCGGTTTTTTCGTCATTCCGGGCAAGTTCCGCTTCCGTCATTCCGGGGCCGCGCAGCGGAACCCGGAATCCAGAACGCGGCTCTCTTCCATTGTTCGACCACCTAACCTCATCCCGCATAAACGCCGGCGCCAAAACTCTGGATTCCGGGTTCCGCTGCGCGGCCCCGGAATGGCGGAGCGTTCCGGCTTTTCCGACTACTCCAGTTCGTTCACGACGTCCGATCTCGCTCTGATCGCGTCGGATGGGTTGTCCCGCTCGTAGCACGTATCGAACAAGTCATCCCACTCGGCGTTGAAGCCTTCGATCAGATAAAGCTTCCAGGATCGCCGCCATTTCTTCAGTTCCTTTTCGCGGGCAATCGCCTCGATGATGTTGTCATGTCGTTCATACCAAACCAGTCGGTTACAACCGTACCTGCTCGTGAAACCTCGATGCGCGGCCGTTCGATGCTCATAGACGCGTCCCTGCAGATCGCTCGTCACACCGATGTAGATCGTTCCATTTCGTTTGGATGCCATGATGTAGACCCATCCCGACATCTCGTTTCTCTCAGCGACCGCGCTCTGGATTCCGGGTTCCGCTGCGCAGCCCCGGAATGACGAGCGTAGCGGCAATCATCCCACGCTCCCCTCGAGGCTGATCCCGATCAGCTTCTGAGCCTCGACGGCGAATTCCATCGGCAGTTGCTGGATGACGTCCTTGACGAAGCCCGACACGATGAGCGCGATCGCCTCCTCCTCGGGAATGCCGCGCTGCATGACGTAGAAAAGCTGGTCCTCGGCGATCTTCGACGTCGTCGCCTCGTGCTCCAGGCGCGCGGACGCGTTCTTCGCCTCGATATAGGGGACGGTGTGCGCCCCGCACTCGTTGCCGATCAGGAGACTGTCGCAATTGGTGAAGTTGCGCGCGTTCGCCGCCTTGCGGTGGACGGAGACCTGGCCGCGATAGGTGTTGTTCGAGTTGCCGGCGGAAATTCCCTTCGAGATGATGCGGCTCGTCGTGTTCCTGCCGAGATGCAGCATCTTGGTGCCGGAATCGATCTGCTGGTGGCCGCTCGAAACCGCGATCGAATAGAACTCGCCGCGGCTGTCGTCGCCACGCAGGATGCAGGACGGGTATTTCCAGGTTATCGCCGAGCCGGTCTCGACCTGCGTCCACGAAATCTTCGAGCGGGCGCCGCGGCAATCGCCGCGCTTGGTGACGAAATTATAGACGCCGCCCTTGCCTTCGGCGTCGCCCGGATACCAGTTCTGCACCGTCGAATACTTGATCTCGGCGTCATCGAGCGCGATCAGTTCGACCACGGCGGCATGGAGCTGGTTCTCGTCGCGCTGTGGCGCCGTGCAGCCTTCCAGATAGGAGACATAGGCGCCCTCGTCGGCGATGATCAGCGTGCGCTCGAACTGGCCGGTGTTCTTCTCGTTGATGCGGAAATAGGTGGAGAGTTCCATCGGGCAGCGCACGCCCTTCGGTACATAGACGAAGGACCCGTCGGTGAAGACCGCCGAGTTCAGCGTGGCGTAGAAATTGTCGCTCGTCGGCACGACCGAGCCGAGATATTTCTTCACCAGGTCCGGATGTTCGCGGATCGCTTCCGAGATCGAGCAGAAGATCACGCCGGCAGCCGCCAGTTCCTTGCGGAACGTCGTCACCACGGAAACGGAATCGAAAACCGCGTCCACCGCCACCCGGCCGGACTGGTAAACGTTGTCCTCGAGGTTCTCGTCGAGTTCGCTCGGCTCGCTCTGCTTGCGCACGCCGGCGAGGATCTCCTGCTCCTTGAGCGGGATTCCGAGCTTCTCGTAGGTTTTGAGGAGTTCCGGATCGACCTCGTCGAGCGACTTCGGCCCGCCGAAATTCTTCGGCGCGGCGTAGTAGGAAATGTCCTGGAAATCGATCTTGGGATAGCTCACCCGCGCCCAGCTCGGCTCTTCCATGGTGAGCCAGCGCCGGAAAGCGCCAAGCCGCCATTCGAGCATCCACTCGGGTTCGTTCTTCTTGGCCGAGATGAGACGGATGATGTCCTCGTTCAGGCCCTTGGGGGCCTTGTCGGACTCGATGATCGTCTCGAAACCGTATTTGTACTGATCGACGTCGATCTTGCGTACGCGCTCGATCGTTTCCTGCACAGCAGGCATTGGCGTTCTCCATCCTCGCCGGGGTCAAGGCCCGGGATTTGTCGAAACCGCAAGGAGCCGCCCTGCGGCGGCCTATGCGTTATCTAGTGTGCGGCGCGGCAAAATAACACCCCTGAAGGCCGGCCGGACAAGGCCGCAATCCGCCTATCGCTGCACCATTTGCGGCATGGCCGCTCAGGCCGCCTCCTTCTTCGCGCTGCGCCTCGCCGTGATGCCCTCGAGCGCCTTCCGGAACAGCTCCATTTCCTGGGGCGTGGTGTCTCGCCCGATCGAAACACGCAAGCCCCCCTCGCCATCGTGCCCCATGGCCTTCAGCACATGGCTCGGCCCGACGCGCCCGGAAGAGCAGGCGGAGCCGGCCGACAGGGCCACGCCGGCGAGGTCGAAAGCGATCTGCGCCGTTTCCGCCTTGAGACCGGGCAGGCTGAAGAAGGTTGTATTCGGCAAACGCTCCGCACCCTGCCCGTAGAAGATCGCGTCCGGCGCCAGCCGAGCGATCTCCGCCTCGATCGCATCGCGCATGGCGCGCACCTCGCCCATGGCCGTGAGTCCCGCCAGCGCCCCGCGGGCGGCGGCGCCGAAGCCGGCGATCGCCGCGACGTTCTCGGTCCCGGCGCGGTGGCCATGCTCCTGCCCGCCCCCGGTGATCAGCGCCGCCGGCATCATCAGGTCGGACGCGGCGACGATGGCACCAGCGCCCTTGGGTCCGCCGATCTTGTGCGAGGAGAGAATCAGGAAATCGGCGTATCCGTCGGAAATATCGAGCGGAACGCGGCCCGCCGCCTGCACGGCGTCGAGCACCACGATGGCGCCGGCCTCCTTCGCAATCCCGCCGATTTCGGCGATCGGCTGTAGGACGCCGGTCTCGTTGTTGGCGACATGCATGGCGACCAGCGCAAGTCCTTCCGCCTTGTCGTGGGCGGCGAGCGCAGCGCGCAGCGCGGCACTGTCGACAATGCCGTTGCCGTCGACGCCGATGACGGTCACGCGCTCGGCCGGGAACTGCCCGCCGCCGAGCACGCAGGGATGATCGGTCGCGCAGACATAGACCCGGGAAACGGCAAGCGGCGAGCGGCCCATGCGATAGCGAGGCGTCAGAAGCGTCGCCGCAGCCTCCGTCGCGCCGGAGGTGAATACGACATGCTCGGCCTTTGCGCCGACGAGACCGGCGACGCCGGCACGCGCATTCTCGATCAGGCGGCGGGCGGTCCTGCCCTCGGCATGTACGGAGGAAGCATTCGCATCGATATCGAGCGCCGCAAGCATCGCCTGACGCGCCTGATCCGAGATCGGCGCGCTGGCGTTCCAGTCGAGATAGGCGCGGTTCTTCGCCATCGGTCGCTCAATATAGCCCAAAGATGCCGCCATTGCTCAGCGAATGGCGTTATTTCCTTGAAATCGCAGAGCAAGGCATCCTATTTACCCGCTCTGTCGATGCGGCGGTTCTGTCTGGTCGGACCACCCATTTTTGAATGGTTCTAAAGTAGCTTCTATGGGGGTGGTCGCAAGGCGTCAAGGCGCTTCGGGCCGCGCCCGGTTCGGATTGCGTTCGCGCAAGCCGGTGGCGACAAGTGGAGTACAAAATGCCCGAGGTCATCTTTACCGGTCCCGCAGGCCGTCTGGAAGGTCGCTACCAGCCTTCGAAGGAGAAGAACGCGCCGATCGCGATCGTCCTTCATCCTCACCCGCAATTCGGCGGGACGATGAACAACAAGATCGTCTATGACCTCTTCTACATGTTCCAGAAGCGCAATTTCACCACGCTGCGCTTCAATTTCCGCTCGATCGGGCGCAGCCAGGGCGAGTTCGACCATGGCACGGGCGAGCTTTCCGACGCGGCGGCGGCGCTCGACTGGGTGCAGTCGCTGCACCCCGACTCCAAGAGCTGCTGGGTCGCCGGCTATTCCTTCGGCGCCTGGATCGGAATGCAGCTCCTCATGCGGCGTCCGGAGATCGAGGGCTTCATCTCGGTCGCCCCGCAGCCGAACACCTACGACTTTTCCTTCCTGGCGCCGTGTCCGTCGTCGGGCCTGATCATCCACGGCGATGCCGACAAGGTGGCGCCGGCAAAGGACGTGCAGGGTCTGGTCGACAAGCTGCACTCGCAAAAGGGCATCACCATCACGCAGAAGACGCTGCCCGGCGCGAACCACTTTTTCAGCAACCATGCCGAGCAACTGATCGAGGAATGCAGCGATTACCTCGATCGGCGTCTGGCCGGAGAGCTTGCCGACCCGAGGCCCAAGCGCATCCGCTGAGACGGCGCTAGGCTCTTTGCCCTCGGAGCCTCCACCATGTACCAGCCGCCCCACCACGCCGAAACCCGCACCGAGGTGGTGCACGCGCTGATCCGCGCGCACCCGCTCGGCCTGCTGGTCTCGAACGGCGCGGACGGGCCGATCGCCAATCCGCTACCCTTCCTGCTGGATGCGGACATCGGACCGCACGGCAGGCTGCGGGCGCATCTTTCCAAGGCCAACCAGCAATGGCGGCAGATCGCCGAGCATCCGGAAGAGCCGGTGCTCGTCGTGTTCCAGGGCGTGAACACCTACATCACGCCTTCCTGGTATGCGACGAAGCGCGAAACCGGCAAGGTCGTGCCGACCTGGAACTACGCCATCGTGCAGGCGCAGGGCCGGGCGCGGATCATCGACGATCGTGACTGGCTGGCCGGCCAGATCAACGAGCTGACCGGAACGCACGAAGCAGGCCGCGACCAGCCATGGCACGTTTCCGACGCTCCGGAGCCCTTCATCGAGGCGCAGATCAAGGGCATCATCGGCCTCGAGATCGACATCGTCTCGCTCACCGGCAAATGGAAGGTCAGCCAGAACCGTCCGGTTGCCGACCGGGAGGGCGTGGTGCGGGGGCTCAACGCGGAGAGAACCGACGCGCCCTCGGCGGAGATGGCCGAAATCGTCCGCGAATACAGCGACGGTGCGGCCCGCTAGCGAGGTTCAGCCAGGACACCGCCGGTCGCCGGCTCCCGGCATCCCGTGGTCGTCGGCCAGGTGAGCGGCAGGCCGCGCTGCGAACGGATGGCGAGGAAGGCCCATGCCTCGGCTTCGGTAAGATCGCCCCGCAGGCCCGCATCCTCCGCCAGAACCACTTCGGCGTCCCGCGCCCCGGCTTTCATGTCGGCGACGATATGCGGGTTCCTGCGGCCTCCGCCGCACAGGATCCAGAGCTTCGGACGCTCGGGAAGGTGCTCCGCCGATTTCAGGATCGCTTCGGCGGTGACGGCGGCGAGTGTGCGTGCGCCGTCCGCCAGTTCCAGCCCTTCGGCCGGCTCCAAGGTGAAATCGTTGCGGTCGAGCGATTTCGGCCCCGGCCGCGGGAAGAAAGGATTTTCGAGATAGCGTCGCACGACGGCGCGGACGACGCCGCCTTCCGCGGCAATCGCCCCGTCCGCGTCGAAGGGAACGCCGCCATGGGCCGCCACCCATTGGTCGATCAGCGTATTGCCGGGACCGGTGTCGAAGGCGACGGGATCGCCCGCCGCCGGCACGAAGGTGATGTTGGATATGCCTCCGATATTGACGAACACGACCGGATGGCGGCCGGCGAGCGGGGCCGGCAGCGAGCGCGCCAGCGCGGCATGATAGGCCGGCACGAGCGGCGCCCCCTGCCCGCCCAGCGTCATGTCGTTGGCGCGCATGTCGTAGATGACGGGAAGCCCCGTCCGCCTGGCGAGCATGGGGCCGTCGCCGAGTTGCACCGTCAGTCCGGCCTGGGGACGATGCAGCACCGTCTGGCCGTGGAAGCCGACGAGTTCTAGTTCTCTCCATTCGTCGGGCGCGGAAGCAAGGAACGCCCGGACCGCCTCGGCGTGTCGTTCGGTGAGCTCGGCTTCGATTCCGGCGAGATCCCCGGGCCGTTCCTCGCGCCGGCGGATCGCCTTCGCCGTCTCCAGCGCGCCTTCGAGCTTCTTTCTGAAGGCCGGATCGTACGGGACGAACAGGCCCGGCCCGATTTCCGCGATCGTCTCTCCATCGGACCGCAGGGCCGCCACGTCGATGCCGTCCATCGAGGTGCCGCTCATCAGGCCGATCGCGCGGATCGGGTCAGGTGACTGTGCCATTTTCAACAAACTTCCGATCAAAAGGCGTGAAAGTCACTTTTTACGTGATTCTGGCGGACGAAATGATAAATCCCGCCCGGACAACGTCGCGGCCGAACGACGCCCACGTCTTCATCCAGGAATCCAGCATGCCTGCCCATAAATCCGATTTCCTCAACGTCATGGACGAACGCGGGTTCATCCACCAGTGCTCCGATGTCGAGGGCCTCGATGCGCTCGCGGCGAAGCGGGAGGTCGTCGCCTATGTCGGCTACGACTGCACGGCGCCGTCGCTGCATATCGGCAACTTCCTGTCGCTGATGATGCTCTACTGGCTGCAGCGGACCGGCAACAAGCCGATCACGCTGATGGGCGGCGGCACCACCATGGTCGGCGATCCGTCGGGCAAGGACGAGACACGCGCCATGCGCACGGTCGAGGAGATCGAGGCCAACAAGGCTTCGATCAAAGGCGTCTTCGCCAAGGTCCTGAAGTTCGGCGACGGTCAGACCGACGCCATCATGGTCGATAATGCCGACTGGCTGCTCAAGCTCGGCTATATCGAGATGCTGCGCGAGGTCGGCCGGCATTTCTCGGTCAACCGCATGCTGACGATGGATTCTGTGCGGCTGAGGCTCGAGCGCGAGCACGAGATGAGCTTCATCGAGTTCAACTACATGGTCTGCCAGTCCTACGACTACGTCCAGCTTGCCCGCCGCTACGGCTGCAACCTGCAGATGGGCGGATCGGACCAGTGGGGCAACATCATCAATGGCGTCGATCTCGGCCGCCGCATGGGCACGCACCAGCTCTACGCGCTGACAACGGCGCTGCTCACCACCGCTTCCGGCGCGAAGATGGGCAAGACGGCGCAGGGCGCGGTCTGGCTAAACGCCAATCAGTTCAGCCCGTGGGATTTCTGGCAGTACTGGCGCAACACCGAGGACGCCGATGTAGGGCGCTTCCTGAAGCTCTTCACCACACTCCCGATGGACGAGATCAGCCGGCTGGAGAAGCTTCAGGGCGCGGAAATCAACGAGGCGAAGAAGGTGCTGGCCAACGAGGCGACTGCCCTGCTGCACGGCCGCGAGGCCGCCGAAAAGGCCGAAGAGACGGCGCGCACCACCTTCGAGGAAGGCGGCCTGTCGCAGAGCCTGCCGACCGTCGAGGTGCCGGCGGCGGCGCTCAAGGACGGGATCGGCATCCTGTCGCTGTTCGTGACCGCCGGCCTTGCCGCGTCGAACAGCGAGGCCAGGCGCCACGTCCAGGGCGGCGCAGTGCGGCTCAACGATGTCGTGGTGAAGGACGATCGCCGGACGGTCGCCGAGGCGGACCTAACGGCCGAGGGCGTCACAAAGCTTTCGCTCGGCAGGAAGCGGCATGTACTGGTTCGGCCGGCATAGCGCCGAACCTAGAGCCTTTCATGGTTAGCTGGAAGCAGTTCTGTTTCTCCGATGGCGAGGCGATCCGCCAGGAGGGCGGCGCGG
>MKRJ01000015.1 GCA_001896885.1 Rhizobiales bacterium 65-79
ACGATGAACCAGAAATCCTCCCCTCTCAGTTAAGCCGATTTTGTCTCATTGGTGCTGACGCCGGACATTCAGGAGGTCCGCCGTAACCGAGCCCATGAGCGCGGCGGCCAGCACCGGTGCGACGTTAACGATCGTATAGACGCCGATGATCAGCTCGAACCCGTAGAAGGCGCCGGTCAGCGGTGCGTCGAAGGCGGCGGCGATGGCTGCCGCGGCTCCGCAACCGACCAGCATGCGCACGTCGTTGCGGCGCAGCTTGAGACTGCGGCCGATGCGCGATGCCACGCCCGACCCCATCTGCGTGTAGCCCGCTTCAAGGCCGACGGACGCGCCGAAGCCGCTGGAGATGATGGTCTGGACGGCGATGATGAGACTGTCGGTCAGCGACAGCCGGCCGCCATGGAGCGCATTCGCTTCGATCGGATCGACCGGCGTCCGGTACTTGCGATAGCGCAGCCAGGCGATGCTGATCCCCATGATGACGCCGCCGGCAAGCGGCACCAGTGCATGGCCAGGCTCGAACAGGGCGAACATGCTGGAAAGCCGCGCTCCCTTCGGCAAGCCGAAGAGATACCAGTGCATCTCCTGCACGATCCAGCCCATGGCCGCGACGAGCACGCCGGAGATGGCGCCTACCGCGCAGGCCAGAAGGACGATGAAGAGGCCCGGCGCCTTGAACGTTGCCAGCAGATGCTTGGCGCCGGCAAGCAATTGCGGCCGCATGACGAAATGGAGACTGTCGATTGCCACGAAGGGACGTCCTGAACATGCTTGGCGGTCGCGGCCCTGTTTCCGCGATCACCCGGCCTGCTATCACCTGTTTTGCTGATGCCCTGCTATCGCCGAGCCTGTGCTTCCGCTCCGAGGTAATAGCGGCATTTTGTTGACGTTTTTTTACGCTGCGGCGAAATGGAGCGAATTTCCTTGCCAGCGCGATTGCGGCGCGCGCGGGCTATTCCGCGTCCGGCTGCCGGTCCGGCGCGGCGCGGGCGAAAGCGTCGAGCGCCTGTGCCGCGTCGAAAATGCGCATTGTCGCCGGATAGGGCGAAAGGGCGAAGGAAAAGCGTTTCGCGTTGAAGATCTGCGGCACCAGGCAGAGATCCAGGGGCATCGACTGATCGATCGGCGGCCGTCAACCGATAAGTGATCCGACGACAACCGCCACTTGACTGGAGTGCGCCCGTCGTGGCGCACTTTCAGATATCCTGAGGAACGGCGCATCATAAGGGCAAAACTGCGGATGCAAGTACCGCGCGCCTCCGACAACGCGAGTTGATGGCTGAGGATTGGCTGGGCTACCCCGAACGTGCGGTACGATCTTCCTGCCTCCCACCAACCCAGAACGATGGCGTCAGGATGAACGCGAGCGTGGCAACATAGACAACCACCTGAATACCCATAGGGCGATCATCATAGCCGACGAGAACATGCAGCAGAAGACCAAGCGCGCTGTCTTGGGGAAGAATTTTTGACGTATTCCAGATGTCATAACCGATGGATGGAAGAAGCCCCGCTTGTACGAGGAGGCTGGCAGCCTGAGCCGAGAGACCGGCGGCGATCAGGACTAGGAGGAGGCCGGTAATCTTGAATACGTGCTTCATTGGAATCCGGAGTAGGCCGAAATAGAGGAGGATGCCGAGGAAGGTGGCGGCCGCGCCGCCGAGCAATCCACCTTCGAGCATGCCACCTGCGGTGCCCTCAGCCGCGATCCCGTAAAGGAAGAGAACAGTCTCGGATCCTTCGCGCAGAACCGCAATTGCGCAAATCATCGCGAGAGCCGAAAGCGGCTTCACGCCCTCCTGGACTTCCTTGCCAACAGCGCGTGTCTGCCCCGTCAGTTCGGATCCGTGCTTGCCCATCCAAACATGGTGCCAGCCAATCATGATAACCGCCAGTATGAGGGCCGTCGCCTTTAGGTATTCGTTGCCCATACCGCCGGCCATGCTGCTGATTTTCCCGGCAAACGCCGCGAGCAGGGCCGCGCCCGCGAGTCCCGCCATCAGACCAAAGCCGATCGCTCGGCCTCGACCTTCAATGCCGCGGCTCGCCGCCATCACGATCGAAACAATCAGGGAGGCTTCGAGGCTTTCGCGGAAGACAACGACGAGGGCGGCGATCATCGACGGTTATTTCGCAACTATCGTACCGTACGCCGTAGCCTTATGCAGTTCGCCGACGAAGTTGTATGTACCCGGCTCCAGGGGCCCGATGAAAACGGTCGCAGTTTGGCCGCCCGCGATCATTTTTTCGACATGCAGATCCGTGCTGTCGAACTCTTCGGCGGTCTTGTCCGCGTTGGCAATGGTAAGTTTGATCCGCTTGCCTGCCGGAAGGACTAGGGTCTCTGGCGAAAACGCGTGGTTCTTGATCGCTACGGCGGGTGTGTCGGCGGCGAAGGCAGCCGTACCGGACAGCACGGTGGATACAACGGCCAGAGAGACAAGCAAGCGCATTCTGGTTGGTGTCCTTCCAGGGGGACTCAATTGCGTTGTTTTTGGGCAGTTCATCGCAAACATGATTACTGATGTCAAGTTAATCCTCGGACCTTGGATGGTGCGTAA
The DNA here is from genome assembly GCA_001896885.1 of Rhizobiales bacterium 65-79. Classification (GTDB taxonomy): domain Bacteria; phylum Pseudomonadota; class Alphaproteobacteria; order Rhizobiales; family Rhizobiaceae; genus Mesorhizobium_L. The sequence continues at coordinate 2,562 of MKRJ01000015.1, forward strand.
AGCGGATTATTGCAGAGCCAATCGCTCGAACGTTCGGCATCATCCGTTGCGTCAGATAGTCCACCTTCGAGATTTGGCCGTCGTGCTCGCGCTCGGTCACTTGAAATTGCGTGGCGTGCTCATGGAATGGAGGGTCGATATCGGGCCCGTTTACTTCAGAGATCGACCTCGAACCGTCAACCAGCTCCCGCTTGCACGCCGTTCCGAGCTCAAATTTCACTTCTAAAGTCACTGCAGCGGCAGGATGATCCGCACAGCAGCAGACACTTCCCAAATGCAAACACCTTTGTCCGGCGAGGCTGAATATGGCAGCCTCTTCCGACCCGGCGTCGGTCAGCAAAGCGTGCCATCTTACGGAAATGTAAATCGTCCGAGAAGCCTGACCAACAATAGGCAGCCAATGAAACTCCCCTTCGCTTTACCCCTGGAATTTCATGAGCGCTTCCTTCCTGCATGCCGGACGATTTTTCGCCGAATTGTACGTGGCTTATACGGTAGCATTCTATTCGCGCGCCGGCCTGATGAAGGTCGAAAACGCTGTCGGCGCATCGCCACCGAGGCCCAACGAGCAAGACGCGCTCTTCGAGTATCGAGGGCTGATCCACCTCCACAGCGAATATTCCGGCGACGCCCGTGGGTCCTACGAGGAGCTGTCCGTGGCGGCCCATCGGCATGGACTGAAATTTCTAGTGATAACGGATCACAACAACGTGGACGCTGTTGGAGACGGGCAGCAGGGTTGGAGGAACGGCGTCCTAATGCTGACCGGGGTCGAAAGCCGTCGCCAAGAGGGGTACATGCTCCTCCTGGACATCGAGCGATATGTTCACGGCGAGCAGGATAGCGTCGACAAGAGATTGGAAGAAGATTCCGAGGCGGACGGATTTGGGCTTGTAGTCCATGCCGGCAACTGCCGCAGGCCGTGGAAGGGCGAACTCGATCCGAGGATTGTCGGACTTGAGATATTGGACTATGCAGACCAACTTTACGACTGCTCGGCGCTCGCCAAGCTTAATGCATTTCTATTCTATCTCGTCAATCCCGCTCTAGCCTGTCTTCGCGTCTACCATCGCCCTGTGCAGACGCTGGCGAAATGGGACCGCGAGACGTGCAAGCGGCCCGTGGTCGGGTTTTATGGCCCGAACATGCATCAAAAGGTCAGAATCCTGAAATGGGAGCCGAAATTTCCATCGGCTGAAGTGGTTATGCCGATTGCCAGCAATCATATCCTTTCCTGTCAACCGCTGACCGGAGACTTTCAAAGCGATCGCCGGCTTGTCCATCAGGCAATCAGGAACGGCAATCTCTTTTTTGCGCTCGATTTGGTCGGCGACAGCAGCGGGTTTCGATTTACCGCCAGACAGGAAGGCCTGGCCGCTATCATGGGGGAAACCCTCGTGTCGGGAGTGGAAACAACCTTTTCGATACGGCTTCCACGAGTAGAAGATCGATCGTGCCCCGAGATAGTCGTTTACCGCGATGGGGCAGAGTTCATCCGGGGAAGCGGACCCGCCTTTACCTTTCGGACGTCCAAGGAGGGTGCGTACCGCGTCGAGGTCCTCGCCAGGATGCCAACGTTCTTCGGTCGGGGAAGGATGGCGCCGTGGATATATTCGAATCCCATTTATCTGAGGAATCGGTCCGCTCGATCGTGACTGCCTGTCCAAGCACCCGTTACTTGGTAGGGAGCCTTATCGCCAAGGGGCCGGTCGAGAACCACCTCAACCCTTTTCCCGGCCTCGCCACCGGATTGCCGGACAAACGACCGGTTTGACCCCCATTGGGACCTTGGACCACTTGGAGTCTTGTCACGATGCGTCGCCTGATATCGATCAGCATGCTGCTAGCGGTTTTGTTTGCGGGTAGTTACGTGGGCTACCAGCTAATCACCGGAAATTTCCACACGGTCGTTCCAGGCGAATTGTATCGCTCAGGTCAGCTTGGTCCGGCCCGGCTGGCACAGTACGTCCATCGGTATGCGATCAGGACCGTCATCAACCTGCGTGGCCACAACCCAGGCAAGAAATGGTACCACGACGAGGTGGCAGAGGCGGCAAGTCTCGGTGTCGTGCACCTGGATTTCAAGATGTCGGCCCATTCCGACTTCACGGTTAACCAGGCACGGCAGATCATCAGGATCATGAAGGATGCGCCCAAGCCAATTCTCATTCATTGTGAGGGCGGGGCAGATCGTTCCGGGCTTGTTGCCGCCATCTATCTGGTCGCGAATCACGACGGCGGCGAGAATGCAGCAGAAAGCGAATTGTCACCGCTCTATGGTCATTTCGCAGTTCCCGGACTGTCCAAAGCATATGCGATGGATAAGAGCTGGGAGAGCCTTGAACCCTTTCTGGGCATCAAGAATTCATAGGCGTCGCTTCCGAACAATTGCGGCGGCCGCCCAATCCACACGAACGTCCATATTTGCTTTTTAGGAGACGTGCCCACTCGGGCCGTCCGAGGATGACTACAGTTCGATCCCAAAAGGCATGCCTTCAACAGAGTCGGTGTTGTTGGCGGCCTCTATGCCGAGTAAAGCCACACATAGAAATAGAATAAATATATACAAAAAAATATCGCGATATCGACGTGAGGGATACTTGTGAACGTTACACATGACAGGTCAACGTTGAATTTTTCTGAAGCAACAGCGGCTGGATAAGTTAGATGAATGACGACGTTTAGGCTTAATCCGGAATAGGAGGCCGTGGCTGTATAATATCCGAACCTGATGGGGGACCGACTTCGAATCATACAAATTTGTAAGAAATTTCGGTTTGTCCAACGCCCGAACCTCTCCTATTCAGAGGCGCTCTCGGGGGTTGGCGATTTCAATATCAAGACTCTCAAATGCCTTTGTCCGCCTCGTGGAGCGGCGCGTATGAAGCTCGATCGCGACGTTGCTGTCCAAAATCCGGTCCGCCCTCCCAGCGGCATCAGGCGGGCTTGGTTGCAGCTTGGAGATGTAGGTGCGACGGTATGGCCAGCCCTCGCATTGATTGTTGGCTTGTTGCTTGTGCGCCTCGGGCTGGCGGCGACAATGCCATTTACTGTGGACGAGGCATATGCCGTTGTCGTGTCGCGGGCGCATTCACTGTCGTACTTCGACCATCCCCCAATTGGCTTTGCTCTCGCGCGGCTTGCGGCCGACATTGCCGGATCTGAAAACCGCTTCATCGTCAGGCTCCCTTATGTGCTGCTGGGCTCATTATCGGCGTTGTTGCTGTACGACTTGACGAAAATGGCGTACGGAAGGAATGCCGGCTTTTGGGCTGCTGCGTGGCATTCCATTGCTCCTTTCTTCTTCATATCGGCCGGGCACTTTGTGGTACCGGATGGTCCACTTGATTTTTTTCTGCTGGCAAGTGTGCGGGTCATTGCGCCTGTCTTGATCACTGGGGATCGAGAGGCCGTACTCGTCCGCTGGATTGTTAGCGGCGCGATGCTCGCGCTGGCGCTCATGTCCAAATATCAGGCGGGTCTGTTTTGCGTTTCCGCCGCCCTTGTGCTGCTCCTGACGCGAAGAGGGCGCGAGGAACTGCGACACCCAGGCCCGTGGTTGGCCGGTTTAATCGCGTCGCTCGGGATGCTGCCGGCCGTGATCTGGAACATGGATCACCAATGGGCGTCGTTTGCATTCCAGTCTGGACGGGCATTCCAAAACAGCGCCCATATATTGCACCTGGACAACTTCTTGATCACGTTAGTCGGCCAAGCCGGCTATGTCTGGCCGACGAGTTGGATCATTATCATAGTCATGGTCTGGCGCGGAACAGACGGAAATGCCTCCGCTGCCGATCGGTTCTTCTCGCTGCTTGCTGCCCCTCCGATCGTCTTCTTCGACATAGTCGCACTGGTTAGCAGCCACTCGCTGCCGCATTGGTCCATGAGCGGATTTCTGTTTGGATTCCCTCTTGTCGGCAAGTGGTGCCGTGACAATGCGACCCAAATGCCCCGCGCACTACGAAGGTCATTTGTCATTGCTGTGGCAGCGGTACCTATCCTTGCGGTTGCGTTCACGCTGCAAGCGCGCACTGCGGCGTTTACCCGGCTCTTCTTCCTTCGGACTCCCCGACATGATTTGGATTGGCAGAGTGTCGACTGGTCCCAATTGAAAACCAGCGAAAGTACGACCGGCCTTTCGGTGCCGGGTGCATTTGTCATTGCCTCGGACTGGATCCAGGGCGGCAAAATCGGCGCGGAAATGGGACCGAATGTTCCAATCGAGGTATTGCCCGGAGACCCTCGGCACTTCCGATACATGAACGATAGGCGACTGTCCTCCCGAAACAGGGGATTTTTCATCGGGGCCGCCGAGTTCGGGCGCGAGGACGCCACGGTCAATCGGTACCGCGATCGCCTCCGCGGCCAATTCGAGATTACCGGTCCAGAGATCTGGCTGGTTCAGGACCTGTTTGGATTTCCCGATTTCAGAATCGTCATTTTGCCGGTTAGGCGGCTTTGACATGACCAGCCAGAATTTACATGGAATCGATTGATCGAGCAGTGGCAACGGCACTTCCGGTCGTGCAGCAATCCTCGCAGCAGGCACCCCATTTGCCGATGCCCATTTTCACTCGAGAGGGCACCGACACTCCGGTACAGCCCGGACCGGAGCTGACGGTGGTGGTACCAACCCTAAACGAGCGTGCAAACATTCCGTTGCTCGTCGAGCGGATGGCCGAGGCGATCATCGGAATCAATTGGGAGATCGTGTTCGTCGATGACGATTCGAAAGACGGAACGATCCAGGCGGTGCGCAGTCTAGCCAACGCCGACCATCGGGTGCGCGGTCTCCGCCGCATTGTCCGACGCGGGTTGGCCGGAGCATGTCTCGAAGGAATGCTGTCAAGCTCAGCTCCCATCGTTGCCGTAATGGATGCCGATCTGCAGCATGATGAGAAATGCCTGCCCGAAATGTTCAGACTGCTTGGGGCCGGCGACACGGACCTCGTGGTGGCAACCCGCTACGACGCTGGCGGCAGCGCCTCCGACGGCTTCGGAGATTTTCGCGCGCGCGGCAGCAAACTGGCTGTTCGTCTCGCCAAGTCGCTCCTGAAGATCGAGCTTAGCGATCCAATGAGCGGGTTTTTTATGCTGCGGCGTGAGATCGTCGACGAAATTGCCCCCCGCCTTTCTCAACAGGGCTTCAAGATATTGCTGGACATGGTGGCGTCATCTCAACGGCCGCTTCGGATCAGGGAGATACCTTACCGGTTCGGGCAGCGGCTTCACGGAGAAAGCAAGCTCGATGCGACAGTTGTCCTTGAATATTTGGGATTGCTGGTAGCAAAAGCTTCAGGAGATCTCGTCTCGACGCGCTTTCTCGCGTTTGGCATGGTTGGCTCTGCGGGCGTGATTGTTCATCTGGCCACGCTCCGCCTTCTGCTCGTGAACGGTTTGACCTTCACCCCCGCACAAACGGCCGCCATGTTTACCGCGATGGCGTTCAACTACACGGTAAACAATAGCCTGACCTACCGTGACCGCCGACGCAGGGGTTGGCGGTTTTTCACTGGATTAGGAATGTTTGCCGCCTTATGCAGTTTCGGCGTGGTGGCCGGCGTTGGTGTATCCTCGGTCTTTTATCAGAGCGAGCCGCGGTGGTGGCTGGCGGGCCTTGCTGGTGCTGCGGTTGGCGCCGCCTGGAATTATGTCACGAACTCAGCGGTCACCTGGCGTTCCCGCTGAGCCGGACTTCCGGCAATGGTCAAGGCTGGCTGTTCTTGGTCCTTGTAGTTAGCGCGCTGACGCTTTCGGAAACGCTGCATAAGTTTGGTCCACGACCTGCTGTACCTGGGACGGCATTTCTTGCCGATCTGTATGTTTCCGGAGAAGTGCTGTCGAGGCCAGTAGTCCATACCACGCATCGACGATCTTCGCGGCCGAATGTTGTGACCGATCCGCGTTGCCGAATTCTGCTAGCGGGTAAAGGAGCTGAACATGGCCAACAGACAGATCAGCGTCGCGAGAGAGATGCTGTGCAAAGTGCCGGAAATCACCCTTTACTTCTGGATCATCAAGATCATGGCGACGACCGTGGGTGAGACGGCGGCCGATTATCTCAACGTCAATCTCGGCTTCGGGTTGACCAACACCTCATACGTCATGGGTGCGCTGCTCCTTGCCGTCCTGACCTATCAGCTGGTCAAGAGACTCTACGTGCCTTGGCTGTACTGGCTAACCGTCATCCTGATCAGCATTGTCGGCACTCTGATAACCGACAATCTGACCGACAGGCTTGGCGTCCCGCTCTGGGTTTCGACGATTGGCTTCAGCATTATTCTCGCGATCGCATTTTTGGCCTGGTACGCCAGCGAAAGGACGCTCTCGATCCACTCGATCTTCACCACGAAGCGCGAGCTGTTCTATTGGGCGGCGATCCTCTTTACCTTCGCGCTCGGCACGGCCGGCGGCGACTTCGCTACGGAAGGCCTGAACTTCGGCTACTTCCAGGGCGTGCTTATTTTCGGCGGCCTTATCGCGCTGACGACACTCGCTTACTACACCAACATCTTCAATGCGGTGCTTAGCTTCTGGGTTGCCTACATTCTGACGCGCCCTCTTGGCGCCTCGATCGGCGATTTCCTGACCCAGGCGCCAAAGGATGGCGGGCTCGGCCTCAGCGACAGCTGGGTCAACGGCGCCTTCTTCGCCACCATCATAATTCTCATTGCCTACCTCACTTTCACCCGTGTCGATCGGCCAAAGAACAGCGAAGACAAAGCGACGATCGATTACTGGGACAACAACGACGGCGCGCCGGCTTCCGTGGTCGAGCTCGAGTGAGCAGGTTGGGCGATATCCGCTTGCAAATCTCCGCCGCTTTCGGGTCCGCGTGCTATGTCGAACAATTCCAGCAGATCGGTTCGTAAGAATTCCATGGCGCGCGGATGCATGACCGTCTCCTTGGCAATCGCGCTTGCGGCCACCACTTCTGCTGCCGGAACCTCACAAGCCGCTTCCTTGCGGTCCACGATGACGGCGCGCACGGTCGAAGGCCGCCTTATAAAGGCGTACGTTCTTGGCTCCGGCCCCAGATCCTTGCTCGTCATGGGCGGCGTTCATGGTAACGAGACCTCCAGTGTCGCCTTGATCAGACACTTCGAGCAGTGGGTTTCCCACTATAGGTTGCCACCATCGGATTGCCTTTTGATCGTGGTGCCGGACGCAAACCCGGACGGGCATGCACGAGGCACCCGAACTAACGCGGACAGCGTGGACCTCAATCGCAATTTTCCTACACGAGACTGGGGAACGCTTCCGCGCCGCAAGGGTGACTATCCCGGCCCGAGGCCAGCTTCCGAACCGGAGACGCGCTTCGTCCTGATGCTCATCGCACGCTTCCATCCGAGCTTGATCGTCTCGGTGCACGCTCCGTATCGCCAATTGAACATCGATGGTCCCGCGATGCGTGTTGCACGCAAGATGCACCGCTTCAACCATGATCCGATCACCCGCAGGATAGGGTATCCGACGCCCGGCTCGCTCGGCACCTATGCTGGCAAGGAGCGGCATGTACCTGTCATCACGCTCGAGCTGGCGAGCCGAGGCATGCATCCCGCCTGGAAGACCGACGGAGCGGCGCTTCTTGCCGCGATGAACGGCGTCTGTGGCCACTCGCGGCAAGATTCGGGGTGATTGCGGGATTAGGCGGCTTGAATAGCTTTAGTTTTTCTGTCTGCTGCGTGTATAATTTTGGCCGTTCTGATGTCATTGCCGATATCCGAGTTCGTTATTTGTAAAGACGAGGAACAATAAGTATTTTGAGTGTCTCTATGTGTTCGGAGGTAGTACTGGTCGACTCTGGATTGACCGACAAGACCATCGAAATTATAGGGAAGCTCAAAAAGGAAGGCCTCCCAATTCGGCTTATTGCCGAGCCATGGCGAGGCTACGGCGCTCAGAAGCAATTCGCCCTCAGCCATTGCACGCAAGAATGTCTCAGCATCGACTCCGACGAAAGAGTGAGCGCCAAACTTGGAGATGCGTTGCCAGGTCTCATTTCGAGAGCAGATGTCGATGGATGGAAGTTGACTCGATAGGACTACCTGCCGGGGTTTGGATATGTGCCGCCACGCCTGCATGAACGCTTCCACGTCAGGCTTTTCCGACGTGGATTCGGAGCCTTCAACACTTCCGACCGCGTCCATGAGGGCATCAAGGTTAATGGTTGCGTAGAGAAGGCCAGACAAGGCTGCCTCTTGCATTTCCGACCTGTTCCCTTGGCAGATCAGATACTTAAAGAAAACATGTATTCGACGCTCAAGGCGGATATGAAAACCGAAAGAGGCATGCGGACGCGGCCGCTGAAAATGATCGCTAGCCCGCCAATCTTCTTTATGCGTTGGTATTTTCGAAACGGCCTTTGGAGGTGCGGCTGGCCAGGGTTTATACGGGCCGCGAATGGTTCGATATATTCCTATTTGACCGAAGCCAAGCGGTATGAGGCAAAGGCTTTGCAGAAGGTTCCCCCGATTGAGCCCAACAGGCCGAACGGCTACTAGCGGGCTATAGAAAACAAGAACTCGGACGCCCCCACAAACGGGTTCCGCGGTCATTGACAGACTACAAGGCGGCGGCGGTCCTGCGTCAGCCCAAGGCACGACGAGCATAGTTTGTCTTCTCGCCGTTGCCCTTGTGAAGAGCTCGATAATAACGTCGGTAGTCGACGCATCTATTGTTCGATCACGCGTAACGTGGAGATCCGCTTGTTGCCTACGTCTGCCGTCACTGACCTGCGGCTTTAGCTAGGGTCCTTCCACGAGCGTACGCGGAATAGGTGGCTGTTGTGGCTGAACCGGCGATCATCTGTTCAGCGGTGAGGCTGGCGTCTATTCCTCTCATGGCTAGGATTTACGCACAGGTCAGCCCGAGGAGTTTTTGCTCAGCCAGCTTCAGCTGTCCAAATCGAGCGAACGCGAGGAAACGGAGCGATGTTGCAACCGAGCTGTCAGCAAGATTGCAACATCCTTTCCGAAGTATTACCTATCAAGTCTGTGGCTGCCGGCCGTTCTGCAGCAGCGCAGCGTGAGCTACCTGCCGTGTCGAATGTTCGAAACGGTCCGCTTGCTGCCCTTCAGTTCGTAAGTGACGATCACCTTCTCTCCCACCTTGAGCGTTTCGGCTTCGATTCCTTCAGGCAGGGTGAACTTCATCCCGTCGGACAGGGTCACCGAATCTCCGTTCTTGTCGACGCTTCTAACCGTGCTCGTGACAGTCTTGGCGAAGGCCGCGCCGGTCGACGCGAACGCGACAACGGTAGCGATAGCGATGGCTGATTTCTTCATGTTCAACTCCTTTAGGGTGTGTTTGCATTGCCGGTGGTGGTCTGGCCGCCATAGCCAGCTGAGGCGACCGGGTGCAGACGCCGGATCCTGCCCTTCTTCACTGAAGGACAGGAGCGAGGATAGACCGAGCAGGCGCCAGGGATATGATCGCCACCATACAAATAGGTAAAGCTCGCGCCAATCCTCGGCCGCCCCGCCGAAGGGCTGGCTTCGCGTTCGGACGTATTCCGCCGAACAGCCGAACTTTCAGAAATCTCGCAGATGTTCCGCGTCGTGGCCGGCCGATGGCCGCGCCAGCAAAACTGCCGCGACTACGGAACCCGCTACGAAGCACAGCACCGCGAACAGATAGCACCAGGGCACGGATAGCGCTTCGGGCGGGGGATCAAACACACCGGTGAGGAGTTTTACGAGCATCCACGCGGTAACGATTCCGGACACGGAGCCGAAGACAAAACCCCCGGCGACGACCAGAATCCCTTCTCCCCACAGGAAGGAGGCCAATTGCCAAGGTTTGGCGCCGATCGCATCTAGGATGGCGAAATTCCTCCGCCGCTCGACGAAACCGAGCGCCAGCATCAGGCCGGCGGCCGCGGCGGCCATCAGGACAGCAAAGCCTAGTTCGATCGTTGTCAGACCGCCGAGATCCACGGCGGTCAGGCTGGAGCCGATGAGATGTGCGGCCTGACCGACGTCCGTAATCTTCAAGGACGGATAGGACTGGAGCACTGACCTCGCCTCGCGCGCCAGCATGGCCGGATCGCCCTTGGCCCGCAGGAGGACATACTCCGATACATCTGTGCCGGTCGTCCGTGCGACATAAGTTGCGTTGGCTACGAGGAAGGAATCCTTGGGCGCGGTCGGGAATTCACGGGCGACACCGATGAACTTGAACGGAACCGCATGGTATTGATGGTCCTTGGCGGAGAGAAGCCGGAGATTGATGGTGTCTCCTTGCTGGAGCTGAAAGTCCTGCACGGTTTCTTCCGACACCAGCACGCCATCGGGGCTCGCCGCCAGCCGCTTCATCGTATCGACCGCGTTGCCACCGCTGAAATAGGCGTCCGACAGGCTCGTGACGCGACCGATGCGGGCGGGGTCGATGCCATACAGGTCCTGCAGGTCGGCGCCCACATAGGCGAAGCGATGTTGCATCGGTTCTGCGAACGCCGCTTCGGGTAGCGAAGCCAAAATCGCCCGATGAGGCCCGGCTGGTCTGTCGGAGGTGCCGGATACGGTGACGTCGGAGCCGTTCATGAGTTCGGCGTCGACCCTGGCTTGCGCGTTGTAGGTGGTATTGAAAATCGCCGTCGATACCGCGAACGATACCGCCAGCGCGGTCATCGCGATGCCGATTGCCAGACGCCCCGATTGTTTCGACAGTGCAGCAGCGACGATCGTGGTCAGAGGACCGGCAGCGGGAGCGACCATCGCCCGCAGCAACGCGCCGTTTTGACCGATTAGGTACGCGCAGAGGTGGAGCGTCAGCAACGCCACGCCGAGCCAGAAGAGCGCCGGGACGATAAAGGCTTTGTAGTCCACCGAGGTTGCTGCGACGCCCTCGGGTGCAAGCACGATCTGATATCCGGTGCTGGCAGACATCCAGAAGAACAGCGCGGCCGCGACGATCAGCGCCACCCCGAGCCAAAGCCGCCGCCAAAGCGGCAGGTATTGGCGAACGACGGAACGACGGGCGGCACCAGCGGTCTTGCGGGAAACATCCCACCATGCCGGCAAAAGGAAAGCGGCGAATCCGAGCAGCAGCCCGGCTAATGCGACCAAAAGCAGGCGCGGATCGCTGATCGCCGCCGTCCGCAAACTCGGGACCCCGCGCGCGAACAAAACCGCCCCGACAAGGCCGAGTACCACACCCGTCAACGCCGCGACCGCGGCTTCCGCCGCCGACAGAAGCAGAATCCTCTTCGTGGCCGCGCCACGAACCCGCAACAGCGACTGTTCGATCCGGCGGCGCGCGGCGCCCGAGGACGTGACCGCGAAGGTGATCGCAACCGCAAGCGCCACGCCCGGCAAACCCAGAAACAGGAAGAGAACGGTAGCATAGAGCGCGTCTTCGCGCACGGCGCCCAGGCGGGAGCCGAGATTGTCGGCGACCAACGCCTTGCCGGCTACCTTGGCCTCGAAGTTCCTCTCCATTCCGGTCACGTAGGTGAAGGCCGACACGGGGTCGGAGGGTAGCGCGTCATGCTTAAGCCGCACATGCAATTGCTGCCGTATAGTGTCAGGGCGGGCCTGCTGCTGCGGAGAGAACAGCCCTTCCCACTGCGCTCCTGGCAGGATCAGCACGTTGTCGGGAGGCGCCTGCGGAGCGGCCTGCGGTGGCAGGCCGACCGCCTGAAACAGCGAATCGGCGTCCGGCAAGTCGACAACACCGGCGACCTTCACATCCGCGGGACCAAGGCCCGTGCGGTTGATCGTGACCGTATCGCCCGGTCCGACATGGAGGTTGGCGGCCGTCTGCTGGGCGATAAGGACGCCAACGCCGCCGCCGGAGAGCACGCGGACCTCGGCCGGAAAGTCGCTGGCATAGCCTTCGTCGAAGGTAACGACCTGCCCGGGACCCGTGGTCTGCGTCGTGCCGCCCGTTTTCGCCTGGAAGCCCGCGATGTCGGCGTATCGCGCGCGATGTACCGCCTTTACCTTGGGAATCTGAGCTAACGTCTTGCCGATCGCCTCGGTATCCCTGCTTGAAACGACCTGGACCTGCCAATCGATCGGCACTGCCGAGGCCGCACGCTCCGTCATCGACGCGCTGGCGCTGGCAAGAAACAGGGTCAAGATCGCCAGCAGGCCCACGGCCAGTGCAATGCCGGCCGCCGCGCCCGCGACACGGAAGAGGCGATGGGTAAGGACGCCGCGGAGCCATATCAATATCATCACATCGCCTGACTATTGGGGGAACGGGGAGTTCACGTGCCCGTGGTCCATTACCCAACATGTGTCCATCCTTTGAGCGATGGCGTTGTCATGAGTCGCCACCACGAGCGCTGTGTTGGCGCCTTCCAGCACTTCGAGCACGGTGTCGAAGAAGAGCTGCGCCGTGACGCTATCCAACTGACCGGTCGGCTCGTCCGCCAAGATGAGCCTCGGGCCGATTGCCAGCGCTCGCGCCATGGCGACGCGCTGAGCCTGTCCGCCCGACAGCTCTTCCGGAAGTTTGTCGGCGAGATCGCCAAGACCTAATGCGTCGAGAAGAGACGCAGCCTCAGCCTCGGCTCCGCCAGCCTCGCCCGCCAGGATCAACGGCAAGGCGACGTTCTGGGCGGCCGTTAGCGCGGGAAAGAGACTTGGCGACTGGAAGACTACGCCGATCATGCGCGGCCGCAGTTGCTCGAAGGCGCCAAGACCAGGCCAATAGACCATTCCGCTCGTCGGTCTGTCCAATCCGCCGAGAATGTGCAGAAGCGTAGTCTTTCCACTGCCGGACGGCCCGACGAGCGCGATGCGCGCACCGGACCGGATTTCGCAGTCGACGTCGCGCAAAACGACGACGCGCTCCGAATTCCCCGAGGTGAAGGATCGGTTGAGCCCCTTTACCGCGATCAGCGTCTCATCCATTTTCGATACGGCCGTCCTTCAAGCTCAGGATTCTGTCGGCCCGCCCTGCAAGCGCCATGCTGTGCGTGGCCACAAGCGTAGCCAGACCGGCCTCGCGCCTTGCCTCGAATTGCCTGACCAGACGCGACTCGGTGTCACGATCCACCTCGGCCGTCGGTTCGTCCGCGACCAGGATCGGCGGGTCGGCCGCCAGGGCGACCGCCAGGCCTGCGCGCGCCGTCTCGCCGCCGGAAAGTTCGATCGGCAACGCGCTCGCGCGATGCGCAAGCCCGACACTGTCCAACAGGAGGATGATGCGATTTTGATCCGACTTCTCGGCCATGAGCATCTGCAAGCGGATGTTCTGTTCCACGGTCAGGTGCGGGAAAAGGTTTCCCGACTGGAGCAGGATACCGAAATGCGCGGCGCGCATCCGTGCCCGCACGGTCTCGGAACGCCGGGTCAGGCGAACGCCCGCGACAGCTACGTGCCCGCCGTCCGGCTCATCCAGCCCGGTAATGCAAGACAGCAGTGTGGACTTGCCGCTGCCGGACGGACCGACTACGGCGACGATTTCTCCAAGGCCGACATGCAGGTTGACGCCACGCAGCGCGGCCGTCTCATCATCGCCGATATGGAAGAACCGGTAGAGCTCCCACGCCTCCAGAACATGCATTTCCTATTTCCATCGGAAGGATTTTGACATCAGCTGCCACTGGTCGACATTGTCCGCTCCTTTCGGCGCGTAGAACTCGAGAGTGACCAGCTTGCCATCGCTGAAGTAGAGGTAGCGCTCGTTCTCGAGCCGAACCTGTTTGTTCGTGACCGCGTTGGGCTCGGAATTCGACGTATAGACGACGCGGATGGCTGCCCCTGCGGGCAGTTTAGCCGGCTTGACCGCGCTGACTTTCACGGCGCGCTCCAACTTTTCGAGTTCCGGGATGTATTTGGCCTTCACGCTTGCAACGCTTGGCGCCGCGTCGGCCTTCGAGACTGCAACAACCACACCGTCGAGCTTGTCGACGAAGCTCGCACCATCTGACTTGTCGGACCGTGCCCAGCCTTCCGGTACTTTGAGGGTGAATCCCTGGGGGGCGACGTAGTCGATGAAGACCTGAGTATCCGGGATATCGCCAGGGGGGTTCTTTTCAGCTGGGATGGCTTTCTCTGCGGCAGCGGCCATCCCGACCGGCCATGCTGCCGCCAGCGTCAAAAGCAGGCTGGCTACCAGCATCGGAGATGCTCGGAACATTCTGCGGGGTCTGTTTTCCATCGGACGTCACCTTTCCATCTGAACGCAACGACCGCTATCATGTATCTCCAGCATTACCTCCAGTTCGACTCGTTCATACGATATGGTAAGGTTCGGCTTCGAGGGTATGAGGGCCGACCGAACTGCGGGCAGGGCCACGATATAACGGAGTGGATTCGCCACGTGATCTCTGTCCGCTCGCAGCTCGCTTTCCGACGTTGCGAGCGAGGACTTGGAGCTGAGCATCCTGGGGAGCATGTCAGCTGCTGTTCTTAAGTCCAGGGAAGACGCGATGTCAGTCAGTCCAATCCCACCAAATCCGCGAAATGACCTCCATCGCCAACGTCCACCCACGATGGCAGGTTGAGCTCTGCGACCGGTGAAAACGTTGCATGCCAAGAGACTGCGGACGGCGCGCGGACGCGAACTCTTCGCCTTTACCCGGCTGAGCGGATTTCTCTTTGCCTTGGCGCTCGCGCCCATCGTCTTGCTCGGCTTGTTGTTCCTGGTGACGCCGCCCGCGAGCCGGGCGAGCGCTCTCGTGCGAGCACAAACAGCGCAGCATCGAGCGAATTTCCCAGCCCCACCGCCGCCGGAACGTTTCGCGAAGGCGCTTATCGCTACCGAAGACCATCGATTCTACTCTCGTCTGGATCCAGGCATAGACCCAACCGCGGTCATGCGGGCTGTAGTGGGCATGGTCCTGGGCTGGCGCGATCAAGGCGGCAGTACCATTGAGCAGCAGCTGGCAAAGCTTCTGTACACGCCACGAAACGGCGGCTTAGTGGCCGAATTGGAACAGGTCGTGCTCGCCGTTAAGCTGAACTTTGCGTACACCAAGCCGGAAATTCTAAGGATGTATAGCGAGACGGTCTATTTCGGAGGAGGATATTACGGTGTCGGAACCGCGAGTTGCGGCTATTTTGGCAGGCGTCCTTCAGATCTCAATTGGCCCCAGGCGGCGATGCTGGCAGGCGTTCTCAACGCGCCTTCGATCGACAATCCGCGCATGAACCCTCGTGCCGCTCGAGCCCGAGAGCGTCATGTCTTGGCGAGGCTCGTGGCGGTGGGCGACCTGTCCAGCAAGCAAGCGAGGGCGGCATTCACGCAACCACTGGGCCTCGTGCCGGCGGCACGCGGAAGGACTTCTAATCCGTGCGCTCCGGTCAATTAGACGTGACTAGCGACCACCACGGTCTTGCCTACCAATTGCACGCGATCGGCCACATGCCTGCAGCCATTCTGCTCCTGCTCCCCATCTGGCGAGTACGTTGTTGGCCGTCGGACGCAACCGTGACGGCACCAAAGCGACAATTGTCAGTTTTCGCCGCTCGTAATCGACATAGAAAGCTTGAGCCAAGTCGTACGCTGGTCGATGAGGGTCGCCGCCACTTGCAACGGCACACGCGCACCGCTGGAGAACCTCAGCCAGCGACAGTCGAGCCCGGCAGGCATCAATCAAAAGATGCCCGTGGCGAACTTGTCCAGCCGGCTGCCCTCGCGGAACGCGAACCGGACCACCGCTGCGCCGATGACGCCGGTAATGGCGCCGCCTATGACGTCGGTTACATAGTGTGTCCCTACGTAGACTCTCGACCAGCATATGAGCGCCGCGAGGCCCAGTAGGGCTATCGCGCGGCAGGGAAGGCGCTGGAAGGCAAAAGCCGATAGGACGGCGATGGACGCCGTGGCGTGGTCGGATGGGAAGGACCAATCAGTGCTTGGGGCAATGATAAGGTGGGTGAGGCCTGCATCATATGGTCGAATGCGGTGCACGACTAAAAGAATTGCCTGATTGATCGCGAGACCGAGAAGGAAGGAGAGGCCCGCGACAAGGGCGACATGTCGGACATGCGTTCGGTCATTCCTGCTCCACCATTGCGCAGCTACAAAGAACACCATGAGCGGAACGCCCAGTTGTGTCGCAGCGACCATGACGGTGTCGAGAGTGGGATGCGCGCCGGCCAGGGAATTTATCCAGCGGGTTATTTTAGCATCCATGATTGTTCATTTCTCTTCGCATTGATCGTTCGGGCCAAGGCAACAACGGACGAATGCTGGATCCAGCTGATTTTTCAATCATCGTGATCGTCGGGGCTCTAAGCGAGTGTATTGGTATTGACTGCTCTCATCGCGACCAGGGCTGCCGTGAGTTTCCTGCCCGGTCGGATATTGGGCGCTTCTTGCGCCGCAGTTCAGCCGTTTCGGTACACCAGTTTCACCGTCGTGCCCGGTGCCAGAAGATGCCCCGTATGGATGATGAAATAAGCTTCGCCACCAAGCACCTTCGGCCGAGGGCGCGGCACGACCTTCACATCGCGGAAAACGAGCGGCGGTCGACCGGGCTCGTAGATGCTGGCCTCTACGCCGCCGGTGAAGCCGCCCGTGCGGTCGCTCATCGGGAGCGCGGCCTCGCCGTGGATCACCGTTTCCGACGCGGTCTGCTCCGCGCCCGCTATTGTCACATAAGCGGGCGCGGAGCGCTCGATATCGAAGTCAATGTCGGACTTTCCTCCGGCGGCGGAAACGCAACCTGCAAGAGCGAGGAGCACTGGAGCGGCAAGTACGGTCTTCGACAACAATGGATAAGACCTCGTGATAAGATATCCTCGGCCTCGATAAGCGCAGCATCTTGTCGAAGTCTCACACGGGCCTTACCAATCAGTAAGGTGCAGAGATAGAAATGGCAGAATAGGGATGTATAATTCGATGCTAGGAGGCGAAGAGGTTTTCGTCCGTATAGGAGACTGGGAACGACGATGCGACTGCTCCTCATCGAGGACGACAAGAAGACAGGCTCCTTCGTGGCGCGGGGGTTGGGCGAAGAGGGCCATGTCTGCGATGTGATTGAAGACGGCCAAGATGGGCTGTTCCATGCGCTGCGCGAAGCCTACGACGTGATCGTCGTCGACCGCATGATCCCGACGTTAGACGGTCTGTCGCTGGTCAAGGCCATGCGCTCGGCCGGCAACCGGACGCCGGTTCTATTTCTGACCTCCGTTGGCGGGATCGACGACCGAGTGGAGGGTCTGGAAGCGGGCGCGGACGACTATCTGGTCAAGCCGTTTGCATTCTCGGAACTGCTGGCGCGTGTGAACGCACTCGCGCGCCGTCCGCCCGCCGCCAATGAGAGGACCGTGCTAGAGACGGCCGACCTCAGGGTGGATTTGATCCGCCGCCGGGTGAGCCGCGCTGGAAAGCCGATTGACCTGCAGCCTCGCGAATTCACACTGCTTGAGGTATTGATGCGGGCGGAAGGCCGCGTGCTCACACGCACCATGCTGCTCGACCGGGTTTGGGGTATCCATTTTGATCCAGGCACCAGCGTCGTAGAATCACATATCAGTCGTCTCAGGTCCAAGGTCGATAAACCTTTCACACAGCCTCTGCTGCATACGATACGCAATATCGGCTACTCGCTGCATGCGCCGCGATAACCTGGCGCGGAGCACCCCGTTCCGACTGGCGGTTACATTCGCGGTCCTTTTTTTGATAGCAATTCTGCTTACCGGGTTTAGTGCCTTTTGGCTGATCCGCTGGGACATGTACCGGCGGCACGATGAGGCGATCCTACAAGCATTCGCTGTCATCGCTGCTACCGACGACGAGGATGACGGGGATTTTATCGAGGCCCTACGCGCCAACATCGCCGCGACACATCACGATAACAATCTCTACCTCGCCACAGCCCCCGACGGATCTGTCCTGGCCGGTAACATCAAACCCATCGACGCGCCTGACGGCTGGTCCACAATTCCCGGAAAAGTCCTTGGTCTGGGTAAGTATCTCACCTTCCGTCTTTATTCAGGCAAGGTGCACGGAAATCGCCTTATCGTTGGTGAAAGCTACGAGGATATCGAAGCGCTGGAACACACGACGCTTGCCAGTTTCGGATGGGCTTCCATTTTCGTCGTCTTGGTGGCGCTTGGCGGTGGCACGATGATTGCCCTGCGCGCGCGGCGGCGCTTTCGGGCGGTCAGCGAGACAATGGGCTACATTGCCCATGGCAAGC
Source organism: Rhizobiales bacterium 65-79 (assembly GCA_001896885.1). Taxonomy (GTDB): domain Bacteria; phylum Pseudomonadota; class Alphaproteobacteria; order Rhizobiales; family Rhizobiaceae; genus Mesorhizobium_L. The sequence continues at coordinate 20,671 of MKRJ01000015.1, forward strand.
TCGCCGCCCGCATCCCACTGCTCGGCAAGGGCGATGATATCGACGGCCTGTCCCACGACATCAACGAGGCGCTCGCCAGGTTGGAAATCAATGTCGAGGGCATGCGACAGGTATCGACCGACATTGCGCACGATTTGAAGACACCACTCAACCGGTTGCGTATCAATCTGGAAGAGGCGCGGCGTAGGCCCAGATTGCCTCCGAGGATCGCGGAAGACCTGGACGCGGCCATTCTAGAGGCGGACAGCATCAATCTCACATTTGAGGCATTGCTGCGCATCGCGCAAATCGAAGCTGGAGCCCGGCGCGCTCGCTTCTCCGAAGTCGATCCGGCAGAGGCCATCATGGCGACGGCGGAACTTTACGCTGGGGCCATCGAAGATGCAGGGCTTACCCTTACCGTCGATATTCCGCCTGGCACGCCGATGCTGCGCGGCGATCGTGAACTTCTAATGCAGATGTATGCCAACTTGTTAGAGAACGCGATCCGTCACTGCCCCGCCGACGCCCGCCTGAGGCTCGTGGTACGCCACCGCCCTGGCATCGTCGTCACGGTGGTCGAAGATAATGGGCCGGGGATACCGGCCGATGAACGGGAGAAGGTGTTTCGTCGTCTATACAGGTTGGAGCGCAGCCGCACCTCGCCGGGCACAGGTCTCGGCCTTAGCCTGGTCAAGGCCGTGGCCGAACTTCACGGCGCAAGCGTCCGGCTAGAGGACGCTCGGCCGGGACTGGGCGTAGTTGTTGAGTTTCCGATGGGTTAAGCCTTGGCTGCTTACCTATTCCGCGGCTTCGGGCGCAGCCGAACGGATCGCTGCTCGTTGCGGCAAAACCAGGATCAAAGCCACAATAGCGCCCGCGATCACCGCCGATGCCAGCGGCCGGCTCAGGTCGAGCCCGCCAAGATTGACAGGCTTGTCAAGAAAGTCGCCCACCGTTGCGCCGAGCGGCCGGGTAAGGATGAAGGCTACCCAGAAAAGCGCGACCCGCGAAAGGACGGTCCAATAGTAGGCGGCGACGACCAAGGCCAGCGCGGCCGCGAAGACAACTGCGCCACCGACGTAGCCGAGACCGCCTGTATCAGCCAGCCAGTCACCGAGCGCGGTCCCAAGTGTTTGCGAGAAAGTAATTGCGGCCCAGTAGAAAATTTCGACGCGTGGGGTCTTCACCGTGTTCACCGAAATCGAGCCTTGGAACCAGTACCATAGACCCAGCGTGGCAAGCAGCAGCGCCAAAAGAAGTGACGAACCGCCCGTATAGCCGATGCCGAGCGAGCGATCCGCGAAGTCCGCCATGGTCGTTCCGAAGGTGGTCGAGGCGACGATGGTCGCCCAGTAGAGCGCCGGATGGAATTTGCGGGCGACAATTTGGGTGGCAACGAGGACAACAAGGATGCCCAGGAACAGCGCCGTGCCGGCGAGATAGCCCCAGTCGAAGGTCATGGTGACCGTATCGCCTCCGGTCTCGCCCAAGGTGGTGGCGAGGATCTTGATTATCCAAAAGCCGAGCGTCACCGCTGGCACCTTCGTGGCATGTTCTTCAATAAAGCGTTGCAACGAAACTCTCCATTTGCGATCCGAAATCGAGCGGAGATTGCCAAATGCGGTTCACCCCGGGGCTAGTCTTCGCCTTACAGTTTCGCAAACTTCTTCGCGTCTGACAGCCCACGGTTGCCAACGCTGTCAATCACTTCCACTCGCTTGCCCGTCGGGTGCTAGCGCGCTTGAATCGTAATGGTCGTAACAATAAAGAGCGTTATGTTCCTCCATCGTGACTTTTGCTGACTTACAAGGTGCCGCCGGAACCGGCTGTGAGGCGCATTGCGTTTTGACGCGGGCTGAAGGGCACGGGCGCAGTCCATCTCCAGAACGGCGCTTGCCTGCTGCGGAAGACAGACGATCACGTCCGCCGACTGAAGATGATTAAGAAGGAGGTGTCCGACATGAGCGGCGAGCGTGTCAGACCATTGCCATCGAGCGCGTCCAGGAGGACAAGATCGTCTCCCGCTTCAAGCAGGGCCGCGGCGATCGATATCGCGAATTCCGGGCGCTGTGCCGGTTTCGATGCCGAAATCACCAAGAAGATAGCCATCAACAACGCGGAACTCGAAGAGGAAGACGCCGACCTGAAGAAGCCCCAATGGCAGGCTGGAAAGATCAGAAATCTCGACTTCCGTCGTGCATCCCTTGTTGAAATGGTTGCAAAGCGGCTGCGCGCCTGCGAGGCTCTGCTCGATGGCTATGCCCGATGCGTCTTCATCGTCCATGACAAGAACCGATGACATGGACGAGCGAGACGATGCGCCAGCCAAGAAGGTGACGGACGTCGACTATCCGTCCCGAATCCGAGGGGGCATTCCCCCCGGCGTTTGGGCGCTCGGCTTCGTGTCGCTGCTGATGGACATTTCGTCAGAGATGATCCATGCGCTGCTGCCCGTCTATCTCGTGACGGGGTTTGGTGCCTCGACGCTTGCCGTTGGCATAATAGAAGGAGTCGCCGAAGCGACTGCCGCGATAACGAAGGTCTTTTCTGGAGCGCTCAGCGACTGGCTAGGCAAACGCAAGTTGCTAGCGGCTCTGGGTTACGGCCTTGCAGCCTTGACCAAGCCGATCTTTCCGCTGGCCGCGTCGATAGACTGGCTTGTGGCGGCGCGCTTCCTTGACCGGGTCGGCAAGGGTATTCGAGGCGCGCCGCGCGATGCGCTGGTCGCAGATATCGCTCCGCCGCATCTGCGCGGGGCGAGCTTCGGCCTACGCCAATCGCTCGACACGATCGGCGCTTTCCTCGGCCCGCTTCTCGCCATCGCCCTGATGTGGCTGACCGCGGGCCATTTTCAGACCGTGTTCTGGGTGGCCGTCATCCCAGCGTTTCTATCGGTTGTGCTGATCGTGGTCGCCGTAAAAGAACCGAAACGACCGCCGAGGCTGCGGGGAATTCGCGTGCATCTTCATCGTGACGAACTGTGCCGTCTTGGAGCCAGATTCTGGTGCGTGGTGGCAGTGGCAACGGTATTCACATTCGCCCGCTTCAGCGAAGCTTTCTCATCCTGCGGGCGCAGTCGATCGGCCTGCCGTTGGCGGTCGTTCCGATCGTGCTGGTGATCATGAGCCTTGCCTACGCTCTCCGCCTATCCTGTCGGCATCCTGGCCGACCGGATGGACCGGATAACGATCCTGATAATTGGTTTGACGCTGCTTGTGCTTGCCGATCTCGTTCTCGCCTTCTCTCCCGGCATTATGGGGATCGGCATCGACGTCATGCTTTGGGGCCTGCACATGGGCTTCACTCAGGGATTGTTCGCGACGCTGGTCGCCGACGCCGTGCGGTCGGAACTGCGTGGCACCGCATTCGGCATGTTCAACCTGGTCACCGGCTTTGCAATGCTGCTGGCCAGCGTCATAGCCGGCGCCCTCTGGGGCGTAGCAGGGCCGCAGGGCACCTTCCTCGCCGGCGGCGGCTTCGCCTTGATGGCCACAGGTGGCCTGTTGTCCTTTCGCGGTCGACTGCGGAATAGTGCTTGATGCGGCACCGGCCCAATCAATGCCGCCTAGGAGCACGTGGAGATGGGAACCTGACGCGCATATTATAAACGAGGTCTGTTCATGTACGAACTTGATGTAACAATGACACATGCAATCGACAGCGTTGCCGGATCGATCGTCCCGATCGCCCTTGTGACGATCTGGGTTTCGATCATCGGCGTCCCTCTGCTTGTGCTGGCGGTTGCCGGACGAGGGTGGCGGCGAGGCGATCGCGAGCACACGCGGCATGTTCTTGTTGCCGCCGGCCTTTCGTTCTTGCTCGGCCTCGCCCTTAGCCAGCTAGTCCTGTTGTTCGTGCATCGGATGCGGCCCCACGACGCCGGCATCACGCATCGCCTACTGGCACCCAGTGTCGATCTCGTAATTCCTTCGGATCATGCAACGGCGGCCTTTGCCATCGCAGCCGCCTTCCTGTTGCACAGGATGCGCCGGCTTGGGTTCTGGTTCCTCGCGGCCGGCGCGCTGGTGATGATCCCGCGCGTCTACGTCGGCACACATTTCGTGAGCGACGTCCTCGGCGGTGCGCTGATTGGAACGATCGCGGCCATGGCGGTTCGCGCCTTCTACCGGGAAGGAACGCGAGCGGACCGGCGGATTACCGACATCCTGTAGGCGCCGGGAATGGTGACATCATTTCTTGCCGCCGTCACGGCGTTCATCGCGACGCACCCGCATCTCGCCTATGCGGCGGTGCTGCTGCTGGCGCTTTCGGAATCCATCCCGGTCATCGGCGTCGTCGTGCCGGGCACCGCAGTAATCGTGGCGGTCAGCGCTCTCGTGCCTACGGGAGTGGTAACGCTCTGGCCGCTGCTCGCAGCCGTTACGGCAGGCGCGATCGTCGGCGACGGCGTTTCGTTCTGGGTCGGCCATCGCTATCATCGCGAGATCCTCCACGCTTGGCCGCTCGACCGCAACCCGGCGCTGATCGCACGCAGCGAGGCGTTCTTCGCCCGGCACGGTGACAAGAGCGTCTTTCTCGCGCGCTTCGCCCCGGGGGTGCGCGCCTTCATACCGCTCCTGGCCGGCATGCTTCGGATGTCGCCGAGGCGGTTCTATTTCGCGAATATCCTGTCTGCATTCGCCTGGGCGCCCGCGCACATCTTACCGGGCGTGCTCATCGGCGCTTCGTTCAGCCTGTTCGGCTCGGCCGCCAAGCCGCTCGCAGTCCTAGTTGTCCTGCTCGCCGTCCTGGCCTGGGTCGTCGTTCATGCCGTGCGCTTCGCGCTTCGTCGTGGCATGCCGTTTCTGTCGGGCGTGGCGGAACAAGCGCGCCTGCGGCTTCGCGGCAATCAGGCGTGGTGGGCGCGTATCGTCCTCAGCCTACTCGATCCGTCACGGCCCGATACCAAGGGGCTGGCGCTGCTGGCTCTCGTGCTGGTCGGCGCCGCCTGGTTGTTCTTCGGCATTCTCGAGGACGTCGTCAGCGGCGATCCTTTGGTGCGGGCGGACACCTCGATCTACAGCGCCCTTCAGGATCTTCGCTCACGTGCCGGCGATACGGTGATGATCACCATCACCGAGCTCGGCGACACGTTCGTTGTTACAGCAGTCACAGTCGCCGTGTTCCTATGGCTGGCTTGGAAGCGCGCCTGGCGCACGGGAGCCTACTGGCTAGCGGCGGTCGCCGGGGCCTCCCTCCTCAACACCGTCATCAAAGTCGCGCTTCATCGCGCGCGGCCCGGCGATCTGCTCTACACCGGCTGGAGCGTTTTCTCCTTTCCAAGCGGCCATAGCACCGTCAACATCGTCCTCTACGGCTTCCTCGCCTTCCTGATCGCGCGCGAACTGTCTGCCGCATGGCGCCTTCCCATCGCCTTGGGCGCCACATTGTTGACGTTCCTGATCGCCTTTTCGCGTCTCTATCTCGGCGCGCATTGGTTCTCCGACGTGGCCGGAGGCTTGGCGTTCGGAACGGTCTGGCTCACGGCGCTCGGCTTTTCCTACCTGCGCAAGCCGGCCGAACGGGTCGGTGCGTCCGAGCTGCTTATCATCGGGTGCGCCACGCTCGCCCTCGCCGGCGGCGTCAACATCTACCGGCATCACGCCTTCGATGTCGACCGCTATGCGATATGGGAAACGACGCCGACCATGCCTGCCGAGACCTGGTGGGCGACGGGCTGGCAGGGACTTCCGGTGTGGCGCATTGATCTGACCGGCGAGGTCGAGGAGCCGCTGACCGCCCAATATGCCGGAAGCCTACCGTCGCTCCGTGAGATGCTGCTGCGCAAGGGGTGGCGCTCGCCGCCCCCATGGACTCCGGTCAATTTCCTGTCATGGCTGACAACAAGTGTCGACGCCGCCGCCCTTCCAGTCGTTCCCCGTCTGTCGAACGGCGAGCTTCCGGACTTGACCCTCATCCTGGAAAGCGGCGCCGCGTTGAAGGAATCCCGTCTTGTGCTTCGTCTATGGGCCTTCGACCTGGATCTCGTCAACGGAACCCCTTCGCCGGTCTGGGTCGGATCGGTGGTCGAGGAGCGCCTCGAGCGCCCGCTCTCGCTGTTCACCCTGGCGTTCACGCAGCCAGCCATGAATAGACCACGGGACATCCTGGCCGAAGCTCTTCAATCAGGTCGTCTCGTTTCTCGCCCGGGCGTAGTCGCCAATGCCGACTGGGATGGGCGCCTCTTGCTTGTCCGCGAACGTCCCCAACCGATGCGGCCCTATCTATGATTTTGCGATCCCGAAGCCAGTTCTTGCCGCCAGGCGGCCGCCGGGCCGGGGTTCATCCTGATCGCTTCGAATCTCTCTTCAAATATTTTGCTAGGATCATAACGATCACGACAAACCGTGAGGATCGAGATGTCCCATACTATAAAGGATAAAGACAAGTCCCTCGGATACGTCGGAAAGCGGTGCTTAATCCGCGATGAAGTTCAAGTAGATATCAAGAAATAAAGGATAAATTCGGATGCAAATGATTTGCGTGAGCAAATAGACCTAAACCACGAGTGTAGTTCCTGCTATACAACGATGCTGCGGGAATTTGGTTGATTTGGTATGAAATTGGATCAAGCCGAGCCGACCTATCATCGAACGTCGCATTTGGCGCATCTAGGATGGCAGATAAGCCAGGCCGGCTGCGCCTAACTGCTTCAGAAACGTAAACTTCAATCCGGCGGCCGCTCTTGCGAGAGGTCGCCACAGCTCGCGCGCCAGTGGATCATGTGGCCGACCGGCACGAGGTCATGGAGCAGCTTCATGGCCGGCACGAGGTCATGGAGCAGCTTCATGGCCGCCTCAGTCACCGTAGAATTCGATGACGATCGGCAGGTCGCAGTGAGCCGCAAGAGGTCCGCGGCATGCACTGTGCCGCTTACGCCGAATGCGGCTATGCGGCGAAACACCGTCACGCCTTGAACCCCCTGCTGATCATGCGGAAGGTTTAGGATTTCCTGCTGCAGTGTGGTCCGCCGGCCGTGCTCGGTTTTGTGGATATAATGCGCACGACGATGACATCGCTCATGGCGGGAACCTCACAGGTTGGAGGCGATAGGCACGCATCGCATTGCCGGCGCCGAATAACATCAGCAACTTGTTCAGCGAGTGGTTGAGCATGTGATAGAGCGCGCCGGCAACGCCGAACGGCCCGCCGAAACCGAAGCTTAGCGCCATGATGCCCATAGGCGCCGCGTCAAGTTAGTGCCAGCTCCATAGTCTCAGCCCTTGTAAGCGACGAGGATAGCGCCTGCCGTAACGAGGGCGACGCCAAGCCAGTTCGGTAAGGATAGATGCTCCTTAAGGAAGACCACGCCGAAGACCGCAACCAGCACAACACTTAGTTTGTCGATCGGCGCTACCCGTGCGGCATCGCCCAGTTGAGCGCTCGGAAATAACAAATCCATGAGCCGCCGGTCGCGATGCCGGAGAGCGTCAGGAATAGGTAACTTCGGCCGGAGATTGTGCTGAGAGACTGGAATTGCCGGGTCGCTGTGAGTATCGCGCCAAGGACGATCAGGATGAGGATGGTGCGGATGAAGGTGGCGAAATCGGAATTGACATTTTCGACCCCGATTTTCGCGAAGATCGCGGTGAGGGCCGCAAAGATGGCTGACATCACCGCCCAGAACTGCCACGAGACAACATAAGCATTCATGACGTTTCCTCCGATTCAGGCGGTTGGCGAATGACGAGGAGGCCCGTGAACATGGGCCACCGAGATCACGACCGAGGCAAGCACGGAAACTCAGGCCGTTCCGGTTTCTTCATGTTCATACATGAAAGCTACTTCGAGCGAAAAGGCTGAGAAGATCGTTTAGGCGCCGAGAACGCCCGTGGTCACGACCAGCCGCCATGCTGCCCGGATCGGTTTTGACTGCGAAGCAGCCGACCTACAGGCCCATGACGAGCGATCCGACGATTTTGACGGTGAGCGTCCCGAAGGGAAAGCCGGGGCCGAGCAAGGAAGGGCAGGGGTCCACGTCATGACGGAGCGCTCCGCAAAGTCCGGCTCCGAGCAAGACTAAGACGTAGACAAAGCCATGCTGTATATTCGATCTTAGCACGGGCGATCAGGGCCATGTAGCCCTGTCGCGTCGGAAATCACCGCTCGGTAGGAGTCATCAGCTAGAATAGCGATACCGGGTCTATTCCGAAGACCACGTCCATACGCTCCGCTTCGTCCGGTGGGCCCGAGATCTCGGCTTTTCGGTTGCGCAGATGATTAATCTGCTCGCGCTGTGGAGCGACCGCTCGCGGGCGAGCGCCGACGTCAAGCGCATCGTCATGGAACATGTGGCGGAACTGGACGCAAACGCGTGAGCTTCGCGACATGTCGAAGACGCTGCGACATCTGGCGGAGCACTGCCAGGGAGACGATCGCCCGCATTGTCCGATCATCGAAGCCTTTCCAGCGGGCACAAAGCGGGGCCGCCCAAGCCCCGGCGGATCAGGCGCCACATTGACCACCCTGACCACCGGCGAGCCTGATAGCAACGGGCAACCGAAACATAGCCGGCATGGTCCGTAGCCGCTAGGTGCGGGGCAGCATCCGCTGCAACACACGATCGCCGCGCACGAAAAAGTGGTAGAGAGCCGCGGCGACATGCAATCCGACCAGCGCCAGCAGGGCATAGTTCGCGAGCAGCCCGTGGATATCGCCTGTCCAGGCCCAGCCGGGCGCGCGCGTGGCCACGATCCTTGGCATCTCGAACACGCCAAAGAAGGAGACCGGCATGCCGCGCCAGCAGGCGTTGATCCAGCCGAGAACTGGTAAGACGAACAACAGAAGATAGAGAAGCCAGTGCACGACGCGTGCGGAGGCCGCCTGCCATGGTGGAATGCGGTCTTCCGGTTCCGGCTCGCCATGCGTCAGGCGCCAGGCGAGCCTGACCACAGCAACGAACAGGATCAGCACGCCGAACGAAAAGTGGAAGCCTATCAGCGTGGTGACGGGTGTATCGCGGCGAATGTCCGGCATGGTCCAGGCCAGGATGAACTGGACGATCAGCAGCGCCAGAATGAGCCAATGCAGCGTCTTCGCCGTGCTGGTGTAGGCGTCGCGATTTGTCTCCGCCATGGAAATGACCTCTTCCGCTTTCTCCGGCACGGTTTTGAGCGACAGCCTGCGGCGGAACAAGGTCAGTCCAGATACAATTTCGTAAGGATTCGAGCATGGTTTCCATGCGGCGCATCATGCCTTGCTAAAAGAATGCGGCTTGCGCCAGCGCCGCCAGGACGTGAACGCCGCCGAATCCAAGCGGTATGCAGACGAGTTGGCATGGAGCATGGCGAAAGTCCTGGCCGAAAGCTCGCCGAGGGACGGGGCCGGCGGCACGGCAGGCTCCTGAAGCCGCGCGGGAGGCATGAAGGGCATCCGGCCCATGACCCAGCCATCCCATTATCAGGACGGCAAGGATCTTCGCGTATAGAGACATGTGGACGAAAGCGCTCGCTCGCGATACGCGCGGGTCGCGGCATCCGCTGTAAAGGCGCCTTGGTGAAGACACGTCAACAAAGCCGAAGGACAGTCATGGCAACGATGATCACGCCCATCGACAAGTGGGGCGGAAGCCATTTCCTCGTCGCCATGCCGGGCCCGTCCACCGGCTCGAACGCGGTCGCAATCTGCGCGGCGAGCGCCGACACGGCCAGCCAGCGCAGCAGACGGATGCCGAAATGCCAGCGTCGGCCAGGGATGTCAGTCATCGTTGAAGGCTTCCATTCATCAACGGCATGCGCGGGGATTTGATGTTTTTCTTCATCTCGAAACTGGTCGAATTCTTCCTGACTCCCTCCAACCTTATGGTACTGCTCGCACTGGTCGGTGTTTTCGCTTTGCTTGTCGGATGGTCTCGATGGGGACGGGCATGCATATTAGCGTCGGTTTTGCTGCTGGCCATCTGCGGCTGGGGCCCTCTTGGACCGGCTGCCTTGATAGTGCTCGAGGACCGCTTTCCCCAGCCGGTGATCGATAGGCCCGTCACCGGGATCATCCTTCTTGGCGGAGCTGTCGACACCCATATCAGCAGCGAGCGCGGCGTCCTGGCGATGAACGAGGCGGGAGAACGGCTGACCGCGACCGTCGATCTCAGTCGGCGCTATCCGGATGCAAGGATATTTCTCTCGGGTGGAGCCAGCCATATCATGGGCGGGAACGGCAAGCTGTCGGAATCTCAGGTCGCCCGCGAAATCCTGGTGTCGCTGGGCGTGCCGCCACAGCGCATCGAGATGGAGGAACGATCGCGAAACACGTGCGAGAACGGCACCGAAAGCAAATCCGCTCTTCAGCCGAAGCCAGGCGACCGTTGGCTGCTTGTGACGTCGGCGAGCCACATGCCTAGGGCGGTCGGATGTTTTCGTGCAGCGGGATTCGACGTGATCCCATATCCGGTCGACTACCGGACGCGCGGAACGGATGATCTCAAACGGGCGACCAAATCCATCGCCATCGGGCTCGCCACGACCGATCTCGCCGCGCACGAGTGGTTCGGGTTGGTGACCTACCGGGTTGCCGGGCTGACGATGGAGCTGTTTCCTTCGGCACGTTAGGCGCTCGCAATCCGCGCGCAGCAGCTTCTGAACTATCGCGATCTTGGAGTCGCAGGAATCATCTTTCATCTCGACATATACCCTACCCCACTACATTATCTTGGCCTTCGCTGGACGATGAGGCCGGAATGTCACACACGATAAAAGACAAGAACAAGCTGATCGGGCGCATCCGGCGGATCCGCGGTCAAGCAGAGGCCGTGGAGCGGGCGCTGGAGGCGGAAATCGGCTGCGCTGACGTGCTCATGCTCGTCGCCTCGATGCGCGGCGCCATCAATGGCCTGACGGCTGAACTGATGGAAGACCACATTCGCTACCATGTCGCCGACCCAGACCACGATCCGGATGCGGACCGCGCCAGAGGCGCGGCCGAGCTCATCGACGTCGTGCGCACTTATCTGAAGTGAGGTCGAGGATCATGGTGAACTCTGTGCTTGGCTGGCTCGGTTTCGGCGTGCACGATCATCCGCATGGCGGGCACGGCCATGGTGGGCACAATCACGGACCTCACGGCCACACCCATGGGGTGATCGACGCAACGATCGCCACCACCGATCGGGGCATCTGGGCGATCAAATGGTCCTTCGTCATCCTGGCGATCACGGCCGTTCTGCAAATGGCCGTCGTCGTGCTTTCAGGAAGCGTTGCGCTGCTTGCCGACACTATCCATAATATCGGCGACGCCACCACGGCGATCCCGCTGTGGATCGCGTTCATTCTAGCGCGCCGCAAGCCGACGAAGACCTTCACTTACGGCCTCGGGCGCGTCGAGGACCTAGCTGGCATCATCATCGTGCTGATCATCCTGTTCAGCGCCATCGTCGCCGGCTACGAGGCCATCGACCGCCTGATCAACCCACAGGCTATAAGCTATCTCGGCTGGCTGGCTGCGGCGGGTATCCTCGGCTTCCTCGGAAACGAGGCGGTCGCCGTGTTCCGCATCCGCGTCGGCCGGGAGATCAACAGCGCCGCCCTTGTCGCCGACGGCTATCATGCCCGTACCGACGGGCTGACCAGTTTGGCCGTCGTCGCCGGCGCGATCGGCGTGTGGCTTGGCTTCCCGCTTGCCGATCCGATCATTGGGCTGCTGATCACCATCGCCATTTTCGGCATCGTCTGGCAGTCGGCGCGCTCCGTCCTGACGCGGATGCTGGACGGAATCGAGCCCGGTGTCATGGACGAAATCCACCATGCCGCCGCGCATGTGCCGGGAGCGCATGTCACCGAAGCAAAGGCCCGATGGATCGGCCACAAGCTGCACGCGGACGTGACAATCGACGTCGACGGATCCTTGCCGCTGTCGGCCGCCAACAAGATAGCATTAACCCTCGAAAATGAGCTGTTCGAGCACATGCCTGCCCTTGCCGCGGCAAACATCCGGTTTGCAACAGAACATGCCGGACGTGATCATCTCCACGACCATGCGCACGATCACAACCATTAAATGTCCTGGCATTTCGTCGGAGCAAGAACCGCAGGCATCAAATCCGCTTTTCCTACGATTCCGGCAGGCCATCGGCGAAGAAGCCAACGGCACGCGGTTTGGAAAAGCGGATTTGGTCTATTTTGCCCGACTGGTTCTCGCACTACCGTCTAACGCCACGCACTCTCGTTTTTCTTCTCGTAGTCGCTGAACGCCTTCTTCAACCCACCGAGCACCTCGGCGGCGGTTTCGAACATCGCCTTCAGCTGTGGCTCGTCCACCTTTTCGATGTCCTCGCGCAGATGGTCCATTATGTCCTGCAGCCCAGCTTGCATGTTCTGGGTGTGGTGGCGGGGGTCGCGGTCCATTTCACTGGCCATGGGAATACTCCGTCGGTTGGTTTTGCGGCTTGGCCCGCCGTCATCTCGGGCGGGTTGCGAAACTAACCAACGAACCATACAATCGGTTCACGATATCGAAACTCGATTTCATCAATATTTTTGGACGGTCAAAAACATGGAGCATCAGGAACTGTTGTCGGGCTTCATACGATTGCACGTCCTGCATCATGCCGCCGAGGGCGATCTTTATGGGCAATGGATGATCGAGGAACTGGCGCACCACGGCTACCGCGTTAGTCCGGGCACACTCTATCCGATGCTCCATGCCATGGAGCGTAAGGGCTATCTTCAATCGCGCACGGAGCGCGCCGGCCGATCGCATCGGCGCGTCTACCGGGCAACGCCCTTCGGGCTCGAAGCCTTGGCGGTCGCGCAAGACAAGATCCGGGAGCTGTTTCGTGAGGTCGTATCCGAATGACGGTCGCTGAGAATGCACACCGGGGAACCGCGGGCGAAGTCTTTCGCGCTTTTTTGAAACTCGGCGTGACGTCGTTCGGCGGACCAATCGCCCATCTCGGCTATTTCCGCGACGAGCTCGTCGTCCGCCGCAAATGGATCGATGAGGAAGGCTATGCCGACCTCGTCGCGCTCTGCCAGTTCCTTCCCGGACCCGCGAGCAGCCAGGTCGGCTTCGCGCTCGGGTTGCTGCGCGGCGGTCCGCTCGGGGCGCTCGCGGCATGGTCGGCGTTCACCCTTCCGTCGGCTGCCCTGCTCGTCTTGTTCGCCCTTGGGGCGAGCGCCTTCTCCGGGCCGACGGGAGCGGGCCTTCTTCATGGCCTCAAGATCGTTGCCGTTGCCGTCGTCGCTCAGGCGGTCTGGGGCATGGCAAGGACGCTTACGCCGGACCGCGAACGTGCCAGCATCGCCCTGGCGGCGGTGCTGATCGTCATCTTCGCCGCGGGCTCGATCGGGCAGATAGCCGCGATCGTTGTCGGCGGTGTCGCAGGCTTATGGCTGTGCAAAGGCGGAGCCGTCCCTACGGGCGGGCATTTGCATTTCAGGGTGACCAAGCCCGTTGGCATTGCCGCACTTGCGCTGTTTGTCCTGCTGCTTGTGGTGCTGCCGATCCTCGCCGGCAGATCGCAGGGAATTGCACTGTTCGATTCATTCTTCCGCGCCGGCTCTCTCGTTTTCGGCGGCGGTCACGTCGTGCTGCCGTTGCTGCAGGCCGAAGTCGTTCCTTCAGGCTGGGTAAGCGACAGCGCTTTCCTGGCTGGGTACGGCGCTGCGCAGGCCGTGCTGGGGCCGCTTTTCACTTTCGCCGCGTATCTCGGAGCCGTGATGGGACCGCAACCGAACGGCTTCGCCGGCGCGGCGGTCGCGCTCGCCGCGATTTTCCTCCCCGGCTTTCTCCTTCTGATCGGCGCCTTGCCGTTCTGGGACGCGTTCCGCACCCGACCGGCCGCGCAGGCGGCCATGCGGGGCGCCGACGCGGCTGTCGTCGGCATTCTGGCAGCCGCCCTCTACAGTCCGGTGTGGACCAGCGCCGTTCTCGCGCCGCGCGACTTCGCGCTCGCCCTTGCCGGCTTCCTGCTGCTCACCGTGTGGAAGGTCCCGCCGTGGATCGTTGTTGCGTTATTGGCTGCTACCGCCACCGCGCTCGGTCTGACTTGAGGAGGATTTCATATGGTTACTGCGAGCTTCCGTTACACGGCCGATGATGTCGATGCGGCGATTGCCTTCTTAAGGGGCCGGTTCCGGTCAAGGGCGAGGCCACTTCCGGCTATGCCGACTTTTACCAGACCCGGATTTCGCCGGCTTCTCCACACAAAAGTCGATGGACGTCCGCCTTGCAGGCGGAAGGGTGCGACTAGCTCCGGCAATTCGAACGCGCCGACGAGAATGGCGGGATTTTGATGCGGACATGGGTCGTGGATGATCGGGCGGAAGGATCATGTCGTCATCTGCCTCCAAACGAGCGCTGCCGCTCGCACAACCTCGAGCGTTGCGCCGACGCCATTCTCCTCACCTTTGTCGAAATCCCCCTCGGTCTGCGCCATGCTGTTGGTGACATGCGCGAAACAGACCACCGACCGCCTGGTCGCCACGCCGAAGGCATAGAGTGCAGCGGCTTCCATCTCGACAGCCAGTGCGCCGTGAGCCCGCGCGGTCTCAATCGCGATTTCAGTCTCGCGATAGGGCGCGTCCGTCGTTCATGTCGCACCACGATGAATGACGATGTCACCGTGAGCGGCAGGCGAACGCTCCACGTCGGCAAGCAGCGATTGGTTTGGTGCTTCGGAGAAGGTGGAAGGCGGCAGATAGTGATAGCTCGTCCCTTCATCCCGAAGCGCCCGATCGATCAATATGAAGTAAGGCGTCGGGCCGTGATCGGTGATCCGCCCCGCCGAAGTCACGCTGATAAGCAGCTCGCAGCCCGATGCGAACAGCTGCTCCGCGACCAGGACGGCGAACGAAGCTCCGACTGCGCAGCCGACAATTCCAACTCGTCCAAATCCCTCAAGGTCGAACGTCAGGAGCTCTGTGTGGTAACACGCCCATCCTTCGTGGAGATGACCCCCATTGGTCTGCTTGAGATGGCGGACAATGTCCCCGTCTGGATCGAGCACGCATATGTCGGGCACCGGCATAAGCGCGAGACCCTTCTGCCGCCGAGCCTCTCGCAGCAGCGCTTCCGGTCGGAATACCGATCGCGCCCTGTGATCTTTACCGGAGAGAATCGGCCACCCGATGCTGGCCTTCGCGTCGGCGTCTTCTCCTGGCTCGTCAGATGTCTGCTTTGTCACGCAGCCGCCTCGACCGGGAGACCAGCCGCCTTCCACTCGGGAAAGCCGTCCTCGAGCCTTCGAATCTTATAGCCATTGGCGCGGAGGGTAGCGACAGCCTCGAAGGAGAGAATGCAGTAAGGACCGCGGCAATAGGCGATGATCTCCTGATCTTTCGGAAGCTCTGACAGCCTCCGCTCCAACTCGTTGAGCGGCATGTTGAGCGCACCCGGCAGATGGCCGAGCGCGAACTCGTCCTTCGGACGAACATCGAGCAGGATTACGCTGCTGTCCTGGAGCCGGCCAAGCAACTCCTCGCGGGAGACCGGCTCCAGGCGGTCGAGTTGGGCGAAGTGGTCCGCGACGATCTCCCGGACCTCTGCGCGGCTGCGCTCCGCATAGCACCGCAAGGCGGAGAGCAGCTCCAGGATAGGGCCGTCGCCGAGTCGGTAGAGGACCCGGTTACCGTCGCGGCGGGACTGGACGAAGCCGCCGCTGTGCAGATGCCGCAAGTGCTGTGAGGCATTGGCGACCGAAAGGCCAGCAAGCTGCGCGAGGCGCTCGACCGAGCGTTCGCCCTGCGAGGCATGTTCGAGCAATTCCAGCCGATGCGCGTGCCCAAGCACCCGCGCGAGATCCGCAAATTTCTCGAAAAGTTGGCTTTTCGGGCTTGTCATTGACAGAAGCGTAGCATCAGATAACTATTCAAGCAATTAGTTGAATAGTTGATGATCCGCCAAGAGCGCCGAAGAGATCCGCCGATGTTTGGCCACTCAGCATCCCGAGGTGCTTCTCCTCGCCAGCGCCAAGGCACTGTTTCAGATAGCGCCCGCCCGTTCATCACGGGCTGCGGATTTTCTGGAGATCAGAAGGACCGTGGATTCCTGCTCTCGATTCACCAGGACCGTGTCCTTGAGACACTCCTTGCCCGCACTAGCTTGAACGGAGACCTGAGCTTTGCCTCAGGCGAGCGGATGACGGAATGCTGGGGATCACCCTTGGCGCGCTGCCGCTGCCCGACCTCGGATGCCCCTGCGGCGGACGGCTGAGCGATCCCATGAGCACGCGGTTTCCAGCAACGACCATGCCCGACCGCGATTGGTGGGTAGCGCTTTGGCCCGATCCAGCAAGTGTCCTGCGGCAACTCGGCATTCAGCCCGACATGACCGTCCTCGACCTATGCTGCGGCGATGGGTACTTCACCGCGCCGTTGGCGAAACGCGTCGGCGGCAAAGTTTACGCGCTCGATCTCGACCCGGAGATGCTCAAGCAGGCCAAGGCCGAAGTCGCCCGGCAAGGCGTGTCGACACGCCAATGGATTTGCGCCGACGCACGGAAGATTTCGGAGCTTCTTCCCGAACCGGTTGATTATGCGTTGATGGCCAACACCTTCCACGGCGTGCCCGACCAAACCGGACTGGCGCGCGCGGTTCGAACCGCGCTGCGGCGGCAGGGCCTTTTCGGCATCGTGAACTGGCTTCCTCTTCAACGAGAGGAAACAACCGTGCTGGGCAAGCCACGCGGGCCGCGGACAGAGATGCGCATGTCGTCTGACGCCGTCAGGGCCGTTATCGAGCCGTCAGGATACCGAACGGTCCGGATTATCAACCTTTCTCCATATCACTACGGGGCCGTCTTCGAGGCTGTGCCCTGAATACGGCACCTACGCCATCTTGCCACCCTTCTAATCGTTCCTTCAGGTTCCAGATCGGGTGACGGCCAACCGGAGGGAAAGAGGGTCCCGTCACGTTTGTCCTTTGTAACCTCGGCGGCGCGCTGGACGTGCCTACAGACAAAACGCAGACTGCGAGCCCTCACACCACGCGCTGGCCGTGATCCGACAATCCGGCGAGTAGGTGGAGGTGGTCGAGTACCTGAAAACGCCGCCTTCGCGCGAAAGGCTGCTCCAATTGCTGGCGCAGATGGGCGTGGCTCCGCGCGGGTTCCTGCAGAGATCCTCGATGGACGGGAATGGTAGCTATTGCCAGACTCCGACAAACCTCCGGTGATCGCCTGGAAGGAAACACAATGACGTGCTTGGATAAGATTGGCTGCGACTTGGGCTTAGAACCGTTTCGACATTCTGCAAGTCGCAGCGGCTGACGGGCAATCCGGGAGCGAGTCTGTGGGTTTCTATCAAGAATACGTCTTGCCGCGTCTGGTGAACCTGGCGATGCGAAACCGCGAGCTTGTGCCATACCGAAAGCGCGCGATCGCCGCCGCGGACGGCCGTGTGCTCGAAATCGGCATCGGGTCCGGCCTGAACCTGCCTTTCTACTCACCACATGTGCGAGAGATTATCGGGCTCGAACCAGCACCCAAATTGATCGCGATGGCCAGAGAGGCGGCTATGGCGTCGTCTATACCCGTGACTTTGGTCGAGGGCTCCGCCGAAGCAATCCCGCTGGATGATGCCAGCATCGACGCCGTCGTGACCACCTGGACCTTGTGCACTATTCCCAATGCCGTCCAGGCGCTTCGCGAGGCGCGCCGCGTGCTTGCGCCAGGAGGCCGGTTGCTCTTTGTCGAGCACGGCCTTTCATCCGACGAAAGCGTGCGCAGATGGCAAGACTTTTTGACGCCGGCCTGGAAGCGCATCGGCGGCGGATGTCACTTGAACAGGCCGATTCGTTCGCTGATCGAATCGGGCGGCTTTGATGTGGCGCGGATCGAGATGGGATACGCCAAGGGGCCGAGACCCATGGCTTTTATGTACGAGGGCTGCGCGAGACCGGCGTAATGAGTCGAAGTCCGGGTAGTCGCTGCTTCCGGTGACGATAACGAACTCGCTTGGTCGTTTCATCGCTCGCTTCGAGCAAATGTGGCAGCGGCGCCAAAGCTGGCCATTTTGATGCGCGCGCCCGATCTCTGCGATTGCCGGGCGGCCGATGGAGCCACATGAAGATGGATGGGTTGGCCTGATCTGGATTCTTAGATGAAAGGGCATGTTGCGACCGCTCAATGGTTGTGCACTTGAGCCAGATGCTCGGCCGAAGGCTCTTCGAGTTCGGGCTGAAAGGTGACGTGGCCGATCCCGAAATGCTTATTCAGCTCTTCGGCGGCATGTGTAAGGATGGCGTCACCGGGATGGCCGTCCGGCGTCACCAAATGGCAGGTGAGTGCGGTCTCTGTGGTGCTCAATGACCAGACATGCAGGTCGTGAACTCCCCGAACGCCCGGCAGACTGAGCAAATATTCGCGCAACTTGGGGAGATCGATGCCGGTAGGCACCGCATTCAGAGACATGGTTATGGAGCCGACCAACAGACTCCATGTACCCCACACAATCACGGCGTTGATGATGAGACTCATCACCGGGTCGATCCAGTGCCAGCCGGTCAGCAGGATAATGCCGCCGCCAACGACCACCCCGGAAGATACCAAGGCATCCGCCGCCATGTGCATGAAGGCGCCGCGTACGTTCAGATCGCCTTTGCTTCCTGCGGAAAATAGCCAAGCACAGAATCCGTTGAGGACGATGCCGCAGGCGGCAACGATCATTACCGTCTCGCCCCCAACTGCCTCTGGCTGAGCGAACCGCTGGATCGCCTCCCAAGTGAGGCCTCCGACGGCCATTAGTAGAAACACGGCATTGAACAGAGCCGCGAGGATCGAGGTGCCGCCAAGGCCAAAGGTGAACCGGTTCGTGGGTCTGCGCTTGGCTAAAATGATAGCCGCCCAGGCAACACCCAGCCCGAGCACGTCAGAAAAATTGTGTCCCGCGTCCGCCAGTAGGGCGACCGAATGGCTAGCAAGGCCGAACACGACCTCGATCACGACGAAACCGGCGTTCAAGGCAATCCCGACAGCGAAGGCCTTGCCAAAGGTGGCCGGAGCGTGGACGTGTGGCAGGCCGTGATCATGTTCACGTCGGCCCGCATCATGGTCGTGATCCCCAGGGATTTGATGATCGTGCGCCATCGCAATGAACTTTCCTTGCTTGCGTGGGCAAGCTACGACCTCTAGTGACTAGAGGAGCAAGCGAAAAATGAGCCAACTGAAAGAAGGCGATGGGGCTGCTCAAAGCCGCTATTCGCGCCAAAGGCGGGCCCCGTTTGCAGTCCAACGACGCTATCGCCGGACTGCTGAGCCATCGTTGCGCTCTTCGGCATCGTCTGGCGGTCGGCGCGGTCGGTTTTACCCGGATGCTCGACGGGGTTGAGCCGAGCGTGACGGGCGAAATTCACCATGCCGCCGCGCATGGGCCGGGGGCGTATATCGTTGAGGCCAAGACCCGGTCGATCGGCCATACGCGCTGCACGCCGCTATTGCGTTCGACATCACGGAACCTTGTCGTTGTCGACGCCAACAAGATCGAATTCCCCCTCGAAAGCGAGTTATTCGAGCACATGTCGGCGTTGGGCACAGCTCATGTCAGATTCTCTGAACGTACTCGACGGTCATGAGCACCCGCGCAGTTAGGCTCACTAGGCTACCGGTTCAAAGATGCCCCGACGCTTGAGTTTGGCTATATGGCGGTCGGTGGCATGCATGTCCGCCAGCGCCTCGATGATGCAGCATTCGCAAACGTTTCCCTAGCGCAGGCTTTGATCATGAGTTTCAATCGGTGTTCAACGCCGTGAGCTGCGTGTCCGCTGAACACAAGCTCTCGTGATCGTTCCATCGCTGGCCAGCCTGATCGCGATTAACGCAGCAGATATTTGACGAGCGCCGCAATCACGAGGACGATCGCGACCAGGCCCAAAATCGATAGCAGCCCCATTCCCCCCATCATCCAACCCATTCCGTCCATCATCATGTGCCTCCATCGGCGCTCGGCAATCGAGGGGATTGGAAGTGCGAAGATGCAAAACATAAAATGCCGTCGCGCTGGCGCGGCTGTCGCGTTCCCACCACTCATCTTTGAGCGTGGTTAGCCGTGGCAATGCTACTTCGTACCGCCGCAACCGTCCGATAGGTCCCAGATTTCGACGATCTGCCGTCCATCAAAGCCGTGCTCGCGGATTAGGAACTTCGCCAGTCCGCCGTACATTTTCCACCGCCAGCATTGGCAGCAGCATGGTCCTTTCTCGTTGGAATTGGCCATTGCATAATCGTAGGCCTGCTGCTCGGCGCCGGCGAGTTTCAAATCGTAGTAAGGCATCATCTTTTGCGCGATGCCCGCCGGAATATCGTATGGATCGCTCGGGATCATCGCGATGTCGCGGTATTTGGTGAGGCCGTTCACCTGCTGGACATAGCGCTTCATTTCCATAGGGCTGCAACACGAACCCTTGATCCGCGATGTGCTCGGCATTGTCGCGATCGATTCCAGGAATTTGCCTGAGCAGGTGCTGTTGCCGTTTCGGCTCAGATCTTCGAAGCGGCGCACCATGCCGCGGTCTTCAGCAGCGATTGCCAAACCCGAATTCTTGAGGACACCAGCAACCGTTACCGCGCCAAAAACGCCGCCGAAAACAACGGTCCGCCGACTTGGAGGCGATATCCGAGTCATTTGCCAGCCCTTGCCTGCTCAATCAGTTTCTTCATCGTGGCAAGGTCCGTGGCTCCAGGGAATATCTGATCGCCGACCACGAAACCCGGCGTTCCGTTGATTTTGAGCGCCTGGGCCAACTCCACGTTTCGGTCTATCGCCGCCTGGATGTCCGGAAGCTGCATATCGGCCTTCAGGCGGGGTACGTCGAGGCCGATTTCTGCCGCGACCTTGAGAACGACCGCCTCGGTCACTCGGCTTTTGACGTCATAAAGGGCCTTGTGGAACTCCGCATACTTGCCCTGGCGTTCGGCGGCCAAGGCCGCCTTGGCGGCAAATACGGAATCAGGGCCGAGGATGGGGAATTCCTTGTAGACGATCCTGAGCTGCGGGTCGTCGGCCGCCGCTTGCGCCATGATCGGCGCCACCTGGCGGCAATAGGGGCAATTGTAGTCGAAGAACTCGGCCATGCTGACGTTGCCTTGCGCGTTGCCTCCGACGGGGCTTGCTGGATCGCGGAAAATATCGTCGGCCTTGGCCGCCAGTGCAGCCTTTACCTCTTTGGCCTCGGCCTCCCGCTGGCGGGCGTCCAGGCTCTGCAGGGCCTGCATAATGATTTCTGGATGGGCGAGGATGTAGTCATGGACGCGCTGATCAAACCGGTCCTGGGACATTTCGCCCCCGGCAATCGCCTGATTGTGGAGTCCTGAGCCGAGCACGAGCCAAGCCGCAGCGACAGCCACCATGAACGCACGGGCCATTTTTCCTATGGTTTTGCTCGATCGCGTTGCATCATGGATCATAGGATTTCCCTTTCCTTGTTCCTCCGGGCAGCCGGCACGTTCCCAACGGCGGTATGCATCAGAAGAAATCCTTCAATTTGACCAGCCAGCCTTCTTGCTGTTCATGGTGTGGGCGCTCGACATTGTTGGTGAGCGCATTGACGAAAGTGACGAGATTGACTGACGCGAAGTTCAGGCCGTGGAAATTCGCGCGCCATCGCCCCTCCTTGTCGATCACATGCGTGACGATGCCGTGTGCCTGGATGCCGTCTTCGGACTTGCTGAATGTGTGGCCGAACGCTTCCGCCAGCTTGCGGGTGGTGTCCTCCGGTTGATCCGGGATCGTGGTCAGGAACAGCCAGTTGACGGGGTCGAGCCCGTGCGCCGGCCCGTATTTGCGCAAGACGTCCGGCGTGTCTCTCGTCGGATCGGTGGTAATGGTCACGAAGGTAACCCGGCCTTTCATCGGCGTGTCGTTCACCATTTTCTGAATCTCGGCGATCTTTTCGGCATGGAGCGGACACACGTCGGGACACGATGTGTAAATGAAATGAACAACAACGACCTTGCCGCGCAGATCATGGAGCCGTACAACGCGCCCGTCAGCTGTTCGCAATGTGAAATCGGGCGCGGGCTTGTCGATCGTCTGGAAGTATTTCTCATCGCCTTGGAGCATGGCATCGACTTCATCGAGCGAGTGTGCCTGGGACGCGGACGCAAAAGAAGCGATCAGCGCCAGCGCGACGATCCAGAGTGTGAATGAACGCATCATATCTCCATATATCTCCATCATCCCCACGAATGTGCCGAGCTTGGGCTGACTGCACATCTGTGAACAGCCAGCCCGCAGGGATCAGCCCTTGCTTTCCGGCTTGGCCGGCGCCTGCTTCGGCTGCTCGCCAGTCATGGCGCCGCCGTTATCCTTCATGGCCTGCATCGCTTTGTTGCAGCTTTCCATCATCTGACTCATCTGATTCATCATGCTCATCATCATGTTTGCCTGATTCATCATGGCCATCATGTTCAGCATGGCGGGCATTCCACCCTGATCCATCATTCCGCCCATGCCCATCATCCCACGCTCACCCGTCATTGCGCCTTGACCGGTCATGCCGTTTTGCATCATCGGGTCGGGCTGCTTCGGCGCGTTGGGCTCCTGGGCATAGAGAGCTGGCGCCGTGGCAGGATTCATGAGCAGCGTAGCGGCCACGACGAGGGCCTTGGTGAAGTTATGCATGGTTGATGCTCCTTTTGCGGGTGGTTTCAGGGTGGCGGAGTGAAGATGCACCGGTCGCCGCCGAAACTTGCCGCGGCATATCCAGCACGCCGGCCGCAGGCGATGATGCGGGCTCGACTTCCGGAGTATTGGTGGGCGAGGAAGCGATACCCTTCCGCGACGCAGCGTCGGTGGAGCATGATCGGCCAGTCAATCGGGTCATGCAAAGGCCGAGCGCGCACATCGCGGCGCAAGGCAAAGTGGCAAGAAGCAGAGGAGCAATCCCAGCGGCGACCAGCCATGCCCAGTTGAAGGCAAGGCCGGCGACGACCACGACCCCGCCGGCGACGACCAGGCTTCGAGTGCCGTTGAGATAGGAGCGGACGACGTGAAGGACGTTGCGGACAGGCGGAGCCTTCAAGTTTGGGGACGATTCTGTGTTGGACATGTCGATTCCTTTCTCAGTTGATGCGACTGCGGAGGAACTCGACCATGTCGGGCGCATCCCATTCGGCCGGACCGACCAGCCGGCCGATTTCCCTCCCGTCGCGGTCGATCAGCAAGGTTGTCGGCAGTCCGAAGACGCCGAGTGCGAACATCGTCTTGCTCGACGCGTCGATGTTGAGGGCAAGATGCTTGACGCCGATCTCGCCAAAGAATTTCGTGACGGCTTCCGGCCCGGCTCGGTCCATCGACAGGGCTACGACCTCGAAATCTGGTCCGCCCAGTTCGGCCTGAAGGCGGTCAAGCGTCGGCATCTCTTTCCGGCAAGGCGCGCACCAGGTCGCCCAGATGTTGAGCAAGACGACCTTGCCGGAAAAATCGGCGAGCGTTCTGGGTTGCCCGCCATTGCCTTGGAACCGAATATCCGGCAACGGCTGCGGCGCCTCGTGAACAGCAAAGTTCTGTGGCGGCTCGACGGCGGCTGCGGGCTGCGCCGCCGCGAGCAATGCACCGAAGAGCGCGAGAGCGAGCATCTTCATGGCTTCTTCTCCTTCGCCTCGGCCCTCAGGCGCGCGACAAGCGGCAGGATCGTCTTGTCGAGCGCCTCTTGTGTCACCGCGCCGATGTGCTTGTAGGCGAGGCGGCCGTCGGCGCTCACCACGAAGGTCTCCGGCACGCCGTAAACGCCCCAGTCGATGGCGACGCGGCCGTTCAGGTCCGCGCCGGTGCGCGTGTAGGGATCGCCCATCGTGTCGAGCCATCGCGCGGCGTCGCCGGGCCTATCCTTGTAATTGATCCCATGCAGCGGCACCTTCTTGGCTGCCGCCAGCTGCATGAACACGGGATGTTCCTCGCGGCAGGCCACGCACCACGACGCAAACACGTTGACCAGCGCAACCTCGCCCCGAAGGTCGCTGCTCGACAGCCCCAGGGTGCGGCCTTGGACCGGCGGCAAGCTGAACTCAGGCACGGCCTTGCCGATCAGCACCGAGGGGATGTCCGATGCATTGCGGGTAAGTCCCCAGGAAAGGAAGATGGCAAGTCCGACGAAAACCGCCATAGGCAGGAAGAGCAGCAGCCGTCGTGGCACGGCATGCCGGGTAGAGGACTCCGCATCGGATCGAACGATGTCACCGCTGGTCATGACAGTCTCGGCCACTCGCGGTTCGACGACCCGTCAGCAAATATCTTCCAAGCGCGGCGACGGCGAGCAACAGAACCAGCAGGACAAGGAAGCCTGCGACGGAGATGGAGGCCATGGCAAGCCAGGCCTGGACGCCGCAGCCGGAGATGTCGCCCAAGATCATGACAGGCGCCTCACTCTGTCGCGTAGACGGTGGGCGCCTTGCCGTCCTTGGTGAAGGCGTAGATCGTCCAGGTTCCGGTCTTCTCGCCGCCCATGCCGGGGGCGCCCGTCGGCATGTCGGCCAGCGTGATGCCGGTGATGGCGGGCCGTTCCGTCAAGAGCTTCCTGACGACATCGACCGGAACCAGGCCATCGACCACGTAACCGTCGACCATCAGCGTGTGGCAGCCTTCGAGATCGGCCGGCACGCCGGCGTCGCCACTGATCTGGGAGAGATTGTTGACAGGCTTGATGTCGACCTTGAAACCGTTCTGTTCCAGATAGGCGGCGTAGGACTCGCAGCAGCTGCAGCTCGGGTTCTTGTACATGACGGCGTTGATCGTTGCGGCGAAGGCCGGCAGCGGCGTTGCGATCAGCGCGGCAAGGGCGGCGAGGCGATAAGTCAGTTTCATTGCCATTCTCCTTAGTTGGACGAAAAGGTTCAGGTCACTCGGAAGACAGTCATGAGGCCGGCCATCTGATGGTCTGCCACATGACAGTGCAGCATCCAGTCGCCGGGATTGTCGGCGACGAAGGCGCATTCGATCGTATCCTTGGGGGCGAGCAGGACCGTGTCCTGCCATTGCCGGTGCGGCACTGGCGCGCCGTTGCGGGAAAGCAGTTTCATGCTGAAGCCGTGGACGTGCATGGGGTGCCACCAGGCGGTTTCGTTGCGCATGGTGAGATGACAGGTCGCACCGCGCTTGAGCGTGAACAGCGGCGCCATTCCTGAATGGCCGTCGCCGGTCATCGACATGCCGTTGATCGCCCAGGCAGCCATGCCGTTCATGCCGGGCGTGGCCATGCCCATCATGCCGCCGACACCGGTCAGCTTGCCGCCGCCCATCATGCCGCCTTGCAGCACGATTTCCTGCCGTTCGGCCTTGGCGAGATCGGGCTCCGGGAGAGGGTTGCGTGGAAGGCCGAGAGGCGCATCGAGAGGATGGGCCCGGAGCGGTGGTCCGGCATCATAGGCGAACGTGGCCAGGGCGTAGGCGAGGCCGTCATAGAAGTCGTCGATAACGGCGTAGCGTTTGCCCGGATCGCCCTGCATGTCTAGCACGATGTCGGTGCGCATCGCCGGCGCCAGCACAAGACGGCCGCCTTCTGGCTCATGCGGATCGCAGGGCTGGCCGTCTACCGCAATGACGACAGGGCGATGGCCTTCAAAGCGCAACGCCATGATGCGGGCCAGCGAGCCATTGGCCAACCTGAGCCTGACACGCTCGCCTGCCCGCGCCGGCTGCTCCGCTGCCGGCGCGCCGTTGACTGTGACGATGTTGCCGACGCGGCCCGACATCGCTGCATCCATCATGTTGCCGAAGCCGGGAGCGATTTGCCCGTCCTTCGTCAGCCGCCAGTCCTGCAGCATCCATAGGAAGTCACGATCGACTGAGAGGGGCTCGCGTTCCTCGACGACGAGCGCCCCCGCAAGCCCGCGGCCGAGCTGCACCAGGCTGTCGGCGTGCGGATGGTACCAGAAGGTGCCGGCGTCAGGCGGCGTGAACTCATAGACGAAGCTTTCGCCCGGCTTGATCGGCGGTTGGGTGAGACCCGGCACGCCGTCCATCGTATTCGGCAGCCGAATGCCATGGCAGTGAACCGTGGTGTCCTCGTCCAGTCCGTTCTCGATGACGATGCGAGCCGGGTCGCCCTGCCGCAGACGCAGCACCGGGCCGGGGACCGTGCCGTTGTAGGTCCAGACAGCGGTCCCCGGATCGCCGTCGCCGGTCAACAGGGCATGGTTCGGCGCTGCCTTGATCCGATGCTCATCGATGCCGGACGCACGCAACGACAACGGCCGCATTGCAGCCGCCGCAGCGGCGGCTGCCGCCGCTTGCAGAAAGCGCCGGCGCGAAACTTTAAAACTGAAATCGGTATTCACTCTTCGACCTTTGGACGACCGATGGCGCTGAGCGCCGTCGATTGTCGTCATTGCCATGTGCGAATTGATCTCGGCACGCGGAACGCGCGCAAAGACGATCGAACGCAGCAGTCACCTGCTCAAGGCAGGAAACGTGCCGTCAGGCGTGATCGCTGGGTCTTGGAGGGGATGGGTCGGGAAGGGGGACATGCCCGGGAAAGAGCAGGTATAGCGATGGCGTCGGTTGCTGCGCCCGGAGAACCGTCACGGCGAAGCCTTGCGGTAGCACCGCCAGGGCCGGTCCGATACAGGTCGGCGGACAGGGCATCGGGTTGCCGGTGTCGCTCGTGCCTTTGAGACAGGCCTTGCAATCCCTATCCGCGGCGGTTGCCACATCGGACATCTTGGCCCTACCAGTGTCGGACCGCATGACCATGTCGCTGTCGGTCGCCATTGTCATCCTGGCCGACATCACGCTGGCCTGAGCGCCGGAAAGGCTGAACGCCGCAGTCAGGAAGACCGAGAGCAGCATGACAAGGACGTGTTTTGGCGACCAGTGTGCCATCATCCGAACAGGCTGGCCTCAAAAAGCGGCATTTGCAAGCCGGATTCCAATGCTGCGACACCGGCGCCTACGCACGAAAACGTGAAAGTTCACAAAAGGCGAGAACAGCGGTTGGTGATTCCAAAGTGCGGTAGATGTGAGTTTTCGACAGTTGGTTTCATAGAAGGGGGCCCATGGATTTGAGTTGGCTGCTCTACACGCTGGTCCCAGTCGTAGCCGTAGTCGCGGGCGCCACACTGGCGGCTTTTCGGCAGCCTGGGCCTGTCCTGGTGAGCGCGATCTAGCATTTTGCCGAGGCGTGATCTTCGCGGCGGCCGCCCGAGAAGTTCTGCCTGATCTCAGGCACGGCGGCTCGCTTTGGGCGGTTGCGATTGGCGGCGCCATGGGCATCGCCTTGATGCTGGCCCTCAAAAGGGTTGAGGAACGGGTGGGCGGCGCCGTTGGCCTGTTGGCATTGGCAGGCTCGATATCCTGATCGATGGACTGGTGCTCGGCATCGGTTTTGCCGCCGCTGCGAAGGTCGGCCTGCTGCTCATCATCGCTTTGACGATCGAGGTGCTCTTTCTCGGTCTCACGGTGGCGGCCAAGATCGGCGAAGCCGAACGGTCGCGCTGGCAGATCATCCTTTTGACCGGCGCCTTGTCGCTGTTGCTGCCGGTCGGCGCACTACTAGCCCTACCCGTATCGCGGCTCTCGGGAGATGTGCTGACGGATTCTTCGCGTTCGGACTGATTGCTCTGCTCTATCTTGTAACCGAGGAGCTGTTGGTCGAGGCTCACGAAATCCCCGACCAGCCCTGGGTGACGGCGATGTTTTTTGTAGGCTTTCTGCTGCTGCTCATCCTCGAGGAAGCAATCGGCTAGGCCAATCGACCGTGCGTGTGCGACCGGTCGGCAAGGGTTTCAATTACGCGGCAGTTGCAAACCTGTCCTTTGGCGCACCCGTCGATCATGCGCTGCAGCTCCGTCCTTAGCGCCTGCAAGCCGGCAATGCGCTGCTCTACCTCGGCCAGACGAGCGCGGGCGGTTTCGTCGGCTGTGACGCAGGACTGGTCCGGATTGTCCTGGAGCGACAGCAACGTGCGGATCGCATCGACCTCAAAACCCAATTCACGGGAATGGCGG
Source organism: Rhizobiales bacterium 65-79 (assembly GCA_001896885.1). Taxonomy (GTDB): domain Bacteria; phylum Pseudomonadota; class Alphaproteobacteria; order Rhizobiales; family Rhizobiaceae; genus Mesorhizobium_L. The sequence continues at coordinate 48,524 of MKRJ01000015.1, forward strand.
ATGAAGGCCAGGCGTCTCAGGTCAGCCTTTTCGTAGATCCGTCGCCGACTCTGCGTACGACCAGGCGCCGCGAGCAGGCCGATCTGCTCGTAGTAGCGGATGGTTGGAATCTTCACACCGCTTTGACGGGCCGCTTCGCCGATGGTCGCGCCTTCTGACATTTTTGGCTTGCTCCTCTAGTCGCTAGAGGATGTAGCGTTGCGACCAGGAGATGCAAGAGGTTCATCATGGCTGCGACCAGGCAACAGACGAAATACCGCGTGGAAGGCATGGATTGCGCCGGTTGCGCCAGCAAGATCGATACGGCCGTGCGGCGGATTCCTGGTGTAGATGACGTGGCGGTTTCGGTCACCGCTGGGACAATGACCGTGCATCACACTACCGAAAGCGATCTTACCGCGATCGAGAAGAAGGTCGTCGGCCTTGGCTACGCCGTTGCGCCGCTGGCTGCCAAAAGCAGCACCGCGCAGCCGATTCCGAATCAAGCGGCCGATGACGATCACGACCACGATCACCACGATGCCGACGAAGACAAACACCCTGACGACGAGAACGTCGCGGGATTGCACGGTCATGATCACGCGCCGACCTCGGGGCCGTGGTGGAACAGCGCCCAAGGTCGGTTAACCACCGCCAGCGGTCTGGCACTGGCCGCGGCTTTTGCACTTCACTACGCTTTGCCGGTCACTGGCCCCTGGCTTTTCATCGCGGCCATGCTGGTCGGCCTGGTTCCTATCGCACGCCGGGCGGTCATGGCGGCGCTCGCCGGTATTCCGTTCTCCATCGAAATGCTGATGACCGTAGCGGCGGTCGGCGCCGTCATCATCGGCGCCGGCGAGGAAGCCGCGACCGTGGTGTTCCTGTTCCTGGTCGGCGAGCTGCTGGAAGGGATCGCGGCCGGCAAAGCGCGCTCCAGCATTCAGGCGCTCACCACGCTTGTCCCCAAGACCGCGCTGGTCGAGGAAAACGGCGCGACTCGCGAGGTGCCTGCGGAAAGCCTGTCCGTGGGTACCGTCATCCTGGTGCGGCCCGGCGATCGCATTCCGGCCGACGGCGAGATCACCGAAGGCGACAGCGCCGTTGATGAATCGCCTGTGTCTGGCGAGAGCGTGCCGGTGCGCAAGGCTGTGGGAGACACCGTATTCGCCGGAACCGTCAACGGGGAAGGTGTGCTGCGCATCAAGGTGACGGCCGCGGCTGCCGACAACACGATCGCGCGCGTGGTCAAGCTGGTCGAGGAGGCGCAGGAGAGTAAGGCGCCGACCGAGCGCTTCATCGACCGTTTCTCGCGCTGGTACACGCCAGGCGTGGTTGCAATTGCCGCTCTTGTGGCGGTCATGCCGCCGCTGTTCTTCGGTGGCGATTGGAGCGAATGGATTTACAAGGGCCTGGCGCTGCTGCTCATCGGCTGCCCGTGCGCGCTCGTCATCTCGGTGCCGGCGGCAATCGCGGCGTCGCTTTCGGCCGGAGCCAGGCGTGGTCTGCTGTTGAAAGGCGGCGCCGTGCTGGAAAAGCTCGGTAAGATCACCGCCGTGGCGCTCGACAAGACCGGGACGCTGACGCTTGGCAAGCCGCAGGTCACCGACATCGTTGCGTTCGCCAAGGAAGCTCCCGAAGTGCTGCGCCTGGCCGCTGCCCTCGAAACGGGCTCAAGCCATCCACTTGCCGTCGCAATTCTGGCCAAGGCAGTCGCAGAAAACGTGAAGGTGCCTGCTGCCTCGGGTGCTCGGGCGCTGGGCGGCAAAGGCGTTACGGCAACCGTCGAGGGCGCGGAAATCTTCCTCGGCTCGCCGCAGGCCGCCAACGATAAGGTCGCGCTTTCTTCGGCGCAAAACGCCGAAATCGCTGCCTTCAACGATCAAGGCAAAACGGTTTCCATCTTGCTCGTTGGCGATCAGATCGCCGGCGCGATCGCTATGCGTGACGAACCGCGACCGGACGCGCTGGCAGGCCTCAAGGCGCTGACCGATTCCGGCATCAAGACTGTCATGCTGACTGGCGACAACAAGCGCACGGCGGCCGCGATCGGCAAGCAGCTTGGCATCGAGGTGCAGGCCGAGCTGCTGCCGGAAGACAAGCAACGCATCGTCGGCGAATTGAAGCGGCTGGGGCTCACGGTCGCCAAGGTCGGCGACGGCATCAATGACGCGCCCGCGCTCGCGGCAGCCTATGTCGGCATTGCCATGGGCGGCGGCACCGACGTGGCGCTCGAAACCGCCGACGCAGCCGTGCTTCATGCCCGGGTCGGAGACATCGCCGCCATGATCGAACTCTCGCGGCGTACGATGACAAAAATCCACCAGAACATCACCATCGCGCTCGGCCTCAAGGCGGTATTTCTGGTCACGACGATTACCGGCATCACCGGTCTGTGGCCGGCAATCCTTGCCGACACCGGTGCAACGGTCTTGGTGACACTCAACTCATTGCGGTTGCTGGCGCCGTCGCGTCAATCGCAATGAGGTCCGCCGCCGCGGCACCGGCGGTGCTCCGGGGGCACTCAGAGCGCCCCGCAGCTTTCTTTCTACGGCGGCCGGCCTTGCATGCCGATCCTTGACACTGGTGACATGCACCTCATTTTGAACCGATGTATCGATCAGGAGGATAGCCACGCATGATCAAGACGCTCTTCGTCGCGTTCATTTTCATGTTCAGCGTCCAACAGGCACTGGCCCACGTGGAGCTCGAAGTCTCCTCATCGACCTATGAATTGCGCGGCTTGACGCTGAAAGCCATCCATGAAGACATGGATATGAAGGCGCAAGAGGGAGATGAGATCGTCGAGGGCGAAACAAAGGATACCTTCGCTTTCGAGTTAAATTTCGATCAAACGGGCAATGTGTGTCGGGTGAGCACGGATAAAATTCTGCTCAAGCTGGACATTCGGCTTCCCCGTTGGGCGGATGAGGAGAATGCCAATCCGTCAGTTCGCGCCGGGTGGAACAGTTATTTCGGGAAACTGAAGGCGCATGAGGATGGCCATAAAACTATCGCCGTGGCAGCCGCTCACAAGATCAATGAACTTGTCCACAGCGCAAAGGGTGCGCGCTCCTGCGCGGCCATGGAAACGTCGCTGCGCAGCTCGGCCAAGCAAATCGTGGAGGCGGCAGAGCGCGAACAGGAGCAGTTTGACGCGTCCGAAGCACCGTTCGCATTGGATTAGGTGGGGTAGCCGACAGCCGCACTTTAAGTTGCCGACGGTCACGTGGTCGCAAGACTCATGGCGCTGGATGTAACGGATGAAAAGCCGGTCCGAGCTACCAGAAGTATTGTGTTTGCAAGTCAGGCACGCGGCCCAAATGGTGACCGTGCAGGAGGCCCAAAAGAGGAGTCTTTGACGGTCTGAAGCTATCGGAGTCGGATGTATGGGTCTTTACCAAAAGTACGTCCTGCCGCGTCTAGTGAATCTGGCGATGCGAAATCGTGAGCTTGTGCCATACCGAAAACGCGAGATCGCCTCCGCAGCCGGCCGCATGCTTGAACTCGGCATCGGATCCGGCCTGAAACTGCCTTTTTACTCCCCGCATGTACGAGAGATTATCGGGCTTGAACCGGCCCCCAAATTGATCGCGATGGCCAGAGAGGCGAAGGCGAAGTCACCTATACCTGTGACTTTGGTGGAGGGCTCAGCCGAAGCAATTCCGTTGGATGACGCCAGCATCGACACTGTCGTGACCACCTGGACCTTGTGCACGATTCCCAATGCCGTCCAGGCACTTCGCGAGGCCTGCCGTGTGCTTGCGCCACGACGCAGCTTATGCAGCCCGATTGTGATCGGCCATTGCCTCCTCATCGACGATGCGCTGGAGGACAGCCCTGTCCATTTCGGCAACGCTGGACAACCTTGCTACTTCCGAGGCGACCTTGGCCCAATGCCAGAAGCATGCACGATCGCCTTGCTTCCGGCTGCGAGCGGCGAGGCGTTGCGCGGAATAGTAAGCACGAGGCTCATCTTCCTCGATCAGCCTTCGGGCATCGGCCTGCCAACGGCGCCTGATATCGCGCCGTCGCTGAAGCAATCGGAAAATCGCACTGAACATTGAGCCCCCCGGCCGTCCGCGCTAGGATACGGCTTCATGCCGCCGGTGTGAATGTGTTTCGCGCTAGCAGCTTTCTGACATAAGCGTCCCACTTCTTCATCGCGGCGCGCTTCTCGGGCATGTAGCTCCAGCGATCGTAACTCTTGGAACTGACGTCCTGCAGCGCATGGTTCTGCAGGCGATCGCGGATTTCCTTGGAGATGCCGGCTTTGCCCGCGAGAGTTTTGAACGTCCGGCGCAGGTCGCGGTTGGTTGCGAAGGGTATGACTCCGCGGTCCCGTTGCCGCCAGACGAAACTATAAAGCGAGCCGTGGCCGACCGGGCGGGATGGATCTCGTGCCGATGGGAAATACCAGCCGTATTCGTTAGGGGTGATGGACTCGATGAGTTCTGCTGCCAACGATGGCACCGGCGCGGCGTGCGGCTGATCGTTCTTCGTCTTCGACCAGTCGATTATCTTTTCGGCCGCATCCCATTGATCAACGTGGAAGCGTGCAATCTCCTCAACGCGCTGGCCAGTGAGCATGATGAGCTGGACGGCGCGAGGATAGGAGGGATGCACCGGGACGTCGGGGCAGTCGAGCCACCAATAGAGCCGCGCGAACTCGGTCTCGTCCAGCCAGCGCGTGCCCCGCACCTTCGGCTCAGTCGGGATCGCGGATGCTGGATTGAACGGAATGCGGAACCGGCGCGGCGATGAGTTCCGATAGTCGTGTTCGGATTTCATGCCCCAGCTGTAAGCGGCGTGGACATAGCTTCTGACGTGGTCCGCCATGGCGCGGGCGCCGCGCTCATAGATCGGCCGGATGACCTCGACAATTTCCTCGGGGTCGATTTCGCGGGCCAGGCGATGGCGGCCGAACGTGTTGGCGATCTTGTTGAGGCCCTTTTCTGTCTCCTTCCAGGAGGGCTTACCCGCGGCCTTGAGCGCGGCGACATAGCCTGCGAAGAGATCAGCGACGGTGCCCGGTCGGGCATCTGTCGCGATCTTGATGCTACGGCCCTTCTGGATGATCTTGGCGAAATCGCGGTCGAAAATCTCGCGCGCACTGGCGAGAGACATTGATGGGTAGGAACCGATCTTCTTTTTGACGCGCTTTTTGTCGCGCCACTGTTGTGCCATCCAGTCGGCCGTCACGCGGGTCGGCATCGGCTTCAGGATAAGGATGAGCCGGCCAGTGCCGTGTCCGTCACCATCGACAAGTGTTTCTTGCTTGCCACTTTGTTCAATCCGCTTGATTGCGGCGCGTATTTCTCCATCGGAGATAATCGGCATGCTTGTTCTCCCGTTGGGTTGAGAGTGGGCTATGCTGACGGATGGTAAGTGGGGTTTGCACCCACCGAAAAACTAGGGTCGGCAACTGGGGTCTGCGGGGGTTTTGATCCCCCGAAAACCACCCCGAATCTGCCACACTAACCGGGGTTACGACAAGTCAAAAAATATAGATGAATCAGTGTGATAGAGCGTGATCCTGCGGGATCGAAATAGGCATTTTGGGATGATTATGGACGAGGATGATGGCGGTCGCGGAAAGCTCCAGCGCCCGCCGCACCACTTCGCGCGGATAGACCGGCGTATGGTCCACCGTACCGGTCTGCTGCACCTCGTCGGCGATCAGCGCGTTCTTCTTGTCGAGAAAGAGGATACGGAACTGCTCGATGGTCTCGAACGCCATGGAGGTCCGGCAATAATCGATCACCTGGCTCCATGAGGTCAGCACCTGCCGCCCCTTGATGCCGCTTCTCGCCATGCGCTGCGCCGCCGCGGCGATGATCTTCAATTCCAGGGCGGCCGCGTCGCCGATGCCCTTCACTTCGCGCAAGAGATGAACCGGCGCGCCCAACACCTCGGCAAGCGAACCGAAACGGGCGATCAGCGCCTTGGCGAGCGGCTTGGTGTCGCCCTGCCGGAAAGCGCGGAAAAGAATCAGTTCCAGCATCTCGTAATCGGCCAGAGCGTCCGGGCCGGCTTCGAGAAAGCGCGCCCGCAGGCGCTCGCGATGGCCGAGATAATGTGGCTTGTCACGTTCCGGCCTCTGCGTCGGCGGCAGCCGCGCCTCGCCGAAAAAGCCGCGTTCGTCCTGATCCTCGTTGGAATTCATCGCCGCGTCCGCACCCGGCCGGCCCGAACCGGCCCCTGGGCCGAGATTAGTTGCTGAGTCCCGGCCGGTCGAGGCCTGCGGGCGAAAGCGTGAAGATTTCGCACCCGTCTTTCGTCACGCCGACCGTGTGCTCGTATTGGGCCGAGAGCGACCGGTCGCGGGTCACTGCCGTCCAGCCGTCGGAAAGCACCTTCACATGCGGCCGGCCGAGATTGATCATCGGCTCGATGGTGAAGATCATGCCCTCGCGCATCTCGACGCCCTCGTTCGGGCTGCCGTAGTGCAGGATGTTCGGCGCGTCGTGGAACAGCCGGCCGACGCCGTGGCCGCAGAAATCGCGCACCACCGAGCAGCGCTCGCCCTCGGCATAGGCCTGGATGGCGGCGCCGATCGCGCCTGTGCGGGCGCCGGGCCTCACGGCCGCGACGCCGAGCATCAGGCATTCATGCGTCACTTCGAGCAGGCGCTCGGCGGCGCGCTTGATCTGGCCGACGGGGTACATGCGGCTCGAATCGCCATGCCAGCCGTCGAGGATATAGGTCACGTCGATATTGACGATGTCGCCTTCGCGCAGCGGCTTGGCGTCCGGGATGCCATGGCAGACGACATGGTTGATCGAGGTGCAGACCGATTTGGTGTAGCCGCGATAGTTGAGCGTGGCGGGAAGCGCGCCATGGTCCATGCCGTATTCGAAGACGAAGCGGTCGATCGTTTCCGTCGGCACGCCCGGCGCGACGATGCCGGCGAGCTCGTCGAGGCAGCGCGCCGTGAGGTCGCAGGCCTTGCGCATGCCTTCGAAGCCGGCCTCGTCATAGAGGCGGATCTGGCCGGTGTTTTTCAGCGGAGCCGTCGCGGCGTCGAGATAGGTGACCATGGAGACCGAGGAAAATGGAAAGGGACAGGCCTCCAGATTTGGCACTTGTCGCCGCCGGCTTCAACCCCTTGCTTTAGCCGGCGGCCAGCACGTCGCCGGCCATCTCCCGCACCGCCGGCGTCGCGCTCGCGCCATCGCGCACCGGTCCGGCCAGGGCCCGGCTGTGAAGCATTTCCCGGAACGCCTTGAATATCTTCTTCATTTGCGGCCCCTTGTAGGGGTAGAGGTCGGGCGGATCCATGTCGTGCACGATCATGGCCGTATCCGTCTCGAAGACCAGCAGCCTGCCTTCCCGCGTTTCGGCGCAGTCGACGGCGAAATAGTCGAGGCCGGCAAGCGCGGCGAGTTCGGCAAGCGCGTCGCGGTGCCGGGCGGAAAAATCGATGTCGAAAGCGGCCATAAGCGCGGCTTCCTCGGCGCGCTTGGCGGCGCTCTCGGCCATTCCCGCGTTGAGGTAGTGCAGCATCCAGTGCCGGCCAATCGCGACATGGCAAAGGAAGGGGCGGCCGCCGACCAGCGCGATGCGGAACTTGCGGAAGAGGCCGTCGGCGCCGCTATAGTCGACGAAGCGCGCGATCGAGAATTCGCCGCCTTTCTGCGTTTCCAGATAGGCACGGACGGCCGCCGGGGTGTCGAGCTTGCTCAAGCCGTGCCCTGCATGCGAGCCGATCGGCCGCGCGATGATCGGATAGCCGCCTTCGCCCAGAAGATCGAAAGGCTGCGCCTTGCCGTTCGCGAGCCGCTCCAGCGCCTCCCGACCAATGCGGACCGTCACCGGCACGTCGAGGCCGCGACCCGGCCCGAGCGTTGCCGCGAGTTTTTCCCGCGCCAGGCTGAGCACGTCCGCGGGGCGGTTGAGCACCGGCCTCGGCCATGCGGTGAGCGCAGGCTGCAGCGAGCGCAGGACCGGCGCGTTTTCGTCGGATTCGCCGATGCCCACCAGGAGAATGTCGTGCGGGGGTAGAAGGTCGGGCAAATTGCCGTCCGCCTGCAGATAGAGCGTGTCGAGCGTGACGCCGGCGCCTTCGAGCAGGAACTGCACCGGCGTGTTGGCCATGAAATCGCCGGGCACGGCCAGCATCAGGAGCCTGAGCGGGGAGGTGGCCGATCCGGTCGCGGGCTGGCAGAAGAGGCGGCCGAGGCGCAATGCGTCCTGCTGGCAGTCGAGGCCTTCCCGGCGCTTGCCGTTCAGCATCAGGATTGTGCCGAGATCGAACAGGGCCGCCGCGTCTCCGGCGTCCCGTTCGAGGCGGCCGAGCAGTTCCGTGATGACGGGACCATAATCGCCGCCGCGAAAGCCGATGGCGAAGAGGCGGGCCAGCCCGATCGTCTCTGGCGGGGTGAGATCGATTTCGCTGATTTCCATGATCTCGCTCCACGTGGACGGTCAGGCGAAAGATTCGCTGGTCGCCGCGCGATGATGATCGAGGGAGCTTGCGCAGGACTGGTTGCCCGCTTCGTGAACTCGGTCTAACAAATCGACATGCTCCGGGCGAAGCGAGGCGGAGAGCGGAACATACAAGCAGTGAATCGAGCCGGGATGGTACCGATGAACAACATGGCCGGCACGAAGACACGCCGAAACATGCGCCCGAAGCCCTGGCCCGAAGTGGCGCCCACCCTGGTCGATGTCGCCATGGGGCGGAAGAAGGCCGATCTCGTCGTGCGCAACGGGCGCTGGGTGAATGTCCATTCCGGCGAGATCATCCCGGCGACGGACCTCGCCATCGTCGAAGGCCGGTTCGCCTATTGCGGGCCGGACGGCTCGCACGCGATCGGCGAGAACACGCGCATCGTCGACGCCGGCGGCCGCTATCTCGTGCCGGGGCTCTGCGACGCGCATATGCATGTCGAATCGGGCATGGTGACGGTGACGGAGTTCTGCCGCGCCGTCATCCCGCACGGCACGACCTCGATGTTCGTCGACCCGCACGAGATCGCCAATGTCCTGGGGCTCGAAGGCGTGCGCCTGATGCATGACGAGGCGCTCGCTATGCCAACCAACGTCTATGTGCAGATGCCGTCCTGCGTGCCGTCGGCGCCGGGACTGGAGCATGGCGGGGCCGTGCTCGGCCCGAAGGAGGTCGAGGAGGCGATGGGCTGGGAAAACATCATCGGCCTCGGCGAGGTCATGAATTTCCCCGGCGTCGTGGCCAACGATCCGACCATGGTCGGCGAGATCGCGGCGACGGTGCGGGCGGGGCGCACGGTCGGCGGCCATTACGCCTCGCCGGATCTCGGCCTGCCGTTCCACGGCTATGTCGCGGGCGGTCCCGAGGACGACCACGAGGGCACGCGCGCCGAGGACGCGATCGCGCGGGTTCGGCAGGGCATGAAGGCGATGCTGCGGCTCGGCTCAGCCTGGTACGACGTCGCCGAGCAGGTCAAGGCGGTGACCGAAAAGGGCGTCGATCCGAGGAATTTCATCCTCTGCACCGACGACAGCCATTCCGGCACGCTCGTCCATGACGGCCATATGGACCGTGTGGTGCGCCACGCCATCGAGCAGGGGCTGAAGCCGGTCACGGCGATCCAGATGGCGACGCTGAACACGGCCCAGCATTTCCGGCTGGAACGCGAACTCGGCTCGATCGCGCCGGGCCGGCTGGCGGATTTCCTGATCGTCTCGGACCTGCCGAAGATGGCGGTGGACGAGGTCTATGCGCGCGGTGTGCGGTTGGCGTCGAAAGGCAAGCTGGAAGCCGATATTCCCGCCTATGCCTATCCGACCACGGCGAAGGACACGGTGCGGCTCGGCAAGAGGCTGGAGGCGGCCGATTTCGATATCGCGGCGCCGAAGGGAGCGAACGAGGTCAGGGCGAGGGTCATCGGCGTCATCGAGAACCAGGCGCCGACAAAGGCGCTCGAAGCCGACCTGCCGGTGGAGGACGGGCTCGTCGCCATGGATCGCGAAAACGATTTCTGCCAGATCGCGGTGGTCGAGCGCCATCGCGGCACCGGCGCCGTCACCAACGGCTTCGTCTCCGGCTTCGGCTATAGCGAGGACTGCGCCATGGCTTCGACCGTCGCGCATGATTCCCATCACATGATCGTCGTCGGCACCAACAAGGCGGACATGGCGATGGCGGCCAACATCCTTGCCGAAAAGGGCGGGGGCGTGGTCATGGTGTCGAAGGGGAGGAAGATCGCGCTGGTGGAGATGCCGATCGCCGGGTTGATGTCCGACGAGCGCGCCGAGATCGTCGCCGAAAAGGCCGCAAAGCTGACCGAGGCGATGCGGGCAATGGGCTGCACCTTGAACAACGCCTATATGCAGCACTCGCTTCTGGCGCTGGTGGTCATCCCGGAACTCAGGATTTCCGATGTCGGCATCATCGACGTGAGGACGTTCGAGAAGGTCGATCTTTTTGTGTGAAGGGCGGGCAAATGGCTTTGCAGCGATTGCCCCTCACCCTTGCCCTCTCCCCGCAGGCCCGGGAGAGGGGGTCGCCGGCGCTGCGGCCGTCCTGCTTCTCCCCGTTTGCGGGGAGAAGGTCCCGGCAGGGGATGAGGGGCATCGGGACGCCAATGTTTGCAGGGTGATCGCATGACATCATTTCCCCAACGCGTCGAACAGGCGGCCGAAGCCATGCGGGCGCTCTTTCCCGAGACGCCGCTGCAGGAAAGCGCCTATCTCTCGCGCAAGACCGGCGCGCATATTTTCCTGAAACGCGAGGACCTGTCGCCGGTGCGCTCCTACAAGATTCGCGGCGCCTTCAATTTCTTCCGCAAGGCGCTCGCAGCGGGCGAGGGGGCGGAAAGCTTCGTCTGCGCCTCGGCGGGCAACCACGCGCAGGGTTTTGCCTTCGTCTGCCGGCATTTCGGCAGGAAGGGCGTCGTCTTCATGCCGGTGACGACGCCGCAGCAGAAGATCGACAAGACAAGGATGTTCGGCGGCGAGTGGGTCGAGATCCGCCTGACCGGCGATTTCTTCGACGATTGCTACGCGGCGGCGCGCGCCTTTGCAGCCGGGACGGGCGGGCTGATGGTGCCGCCCTTCGATCACCGCGACATCATCGAGGGGCAGGCCACCGTCGCTTGCGAACTGACGCGGCAGATGCCGGCCGATCCCGATCTGGTGGTGCTGCCGGTCGGCGGCGGCGGTCTGGCGGCGGGCGTCACCGCCTATCTTGCCGAAACCGGCAAGACGCCGCGCTTCCTGTTCGCCGAACCGGCCGGCGCGCCGAGCCTCCATGAGAGCCTCGCCGCCGGAAGACGCGTGCGGCTCGAAAGCGTCGACAATTTCGTCGACGGCGCGGCGGTGGGTGAGATCGGCCGCGAGAATTTCCGCGTCCTGAAGCACTTCCCGGCGGACGAAGTGAAGCTCATCCCGGAAAACCGGCTCTGCGCCACGATCATCGAGATGCTGAACATCGAGGGCGTCGTGCTGGAGCCGGCCGGCGCGCTGGCGATCGATGCGCTGAAGGACCTGCCGAGGAAGGATATTCGCGGCAGGCGCATCGTGCTCGTGGTGTCGGGCGGCAATTTCGACTTCGAGCGCCTGCCGGACGTGAAGGAACGGGCGCTGCGCTTCGAGGGACTGAAGAAATATTTCGTCTTCCGCTTCCCGCAGCGGCCGGGCGCGCTGCGCGATTTCCTCGAACTTCTCGGCCCCGACGACGATATCGCCCGCTTCGAATACCTGAAGAAATCGGCGCGCAATTTCGGCTCGGTCCTGATCGGCATCGAGACCAGGGACCGGAAGAACTTCGACGTGCTGGCAAGGCGGTTCCACGAGGCCGGCTGGGCCTACCAGGACATCACCGACAACGAGACGATCGCGGGGCTGGTCATATGAGCGGAAAACGGGACGTCTTCGTCGCGCTCTATCGCGGCATCAATGTCGGCGGCAACAATCCCGTGAAGATGGAGGCGTTGCGCGCCATGCACGCCGCACTCGGGCACGAGGACGTGAAGAGCTATGTCCAGAGCGGCAACATCGTGTTCGGCGCTTCCGGAACCGACAAATCGCTGGAAGGCGCCATCGCCGCCGCATTCGAGAAGGAATTCGGCTTCCCGGCAAAGGTGATGGTGCGCGGCGCCGGCGACTGGAAGAAGATCGTCGCCGGCAACCCCTATGCCGAGCAGGCGGCCGCCGATCCGAAGAAGGTGCATGTCGAGGTCTGTCATGGCGCTCCCGACGGGAAGCGGATCGCGGCGCTTCTCGAGAAGACGGGCGGACCGGAAGCGTTCACCATCGTCGGCGAGATGCTCTACATGCACGCGCCTGAAGGTATCGGCCGCTCCAAATTCGCGGCCGGGCTGGAGCGCGCCTGCGGGGTTCCGGCGACCGGCCGCAACTGGCGCACGGTCGAGGCGCTGCAAGGGATCATGGAAGAGATGAAATCGGCGTGACGGGCGCTATGCGCACGCCAATATTTTGCACCGCACAATAATTCCGGTTGCATTTTCCTGCGAACAGGCCCATATGCGCGGCCATAGGCGCTTGGGCCGGCTTACGGCTTTCCCCTTTCCCAGGGACTGGTTGCGTCTGTTTTCTCCCTTTCCGATCGACGGCGAGTGGCGAAAGAGCCCCGCGGCATGAGGCCGGCGGGCACGACAGCGCAGCCGCGCGGACGAGAGCGTCCGCCGCCTTGTCGTTTCATCCATACGATTTGCGCGCGGGTTGCGCCCCGCAGCGCTCGATACATGCGGCGAAAACGCCGCCGAAAGAAGATTATTTTGAACGAGAACATGAATTCCAGTTCTACTCCCAACGGCTTTGCCGAACTCGGCATCGGCGGCACGCTGCTTGCCGCCGCTGTCCGCGCCGGCTTCGAACATCCGAAGCCGATCCAGACGCTCGCCATCCCGCCCTACCTGGAAGGCCGCGACGTTCTGGGCCTTGCCCAGACCGGCTCCGGCAAGACGGCGGCCTTCGCGCTGCCGATCCTGTCCAGGATCGCCGCGCTCGGCACCAAGCGCCTGCCGCGCACGGCGCGCGCGCTGATCCTGGCGCCGACGCGCGAGCTCGCGGTCCAGATCGAGGAAGTCTTCCGCGAACTGGCGAAAGGCCTGCACCTGTCGACGGCGCTGGTGCTGGGTGGCGTTTCGCGCGCCAGCCAGGTGAAGCGGCTGCATGCCGGCGTCGACGTGCTGGTGGCCACGCCCGGCCGGCTGGTCGATCTCGTGCGCGAGAAGGACGTCAGCCTCGCCGAAACGCGCTTCCTGGTGCTCGACGAGGCCGACCGGATGCTCGACATGGGCTTCCTGCCGGACGTGAAGCGCCTCGTGAAGGCGACGCATCGGGATCGCCAGACCTCGCTCTTCTCCGCCACCATGCCGGCGGAGATCGAGGCGCTGGCCGGCACCCTGCTCAAGGATCCCGTACGCGTCGAAGCGGCGCCGCAAAGCACGACCGCCAGCGAGATCGCCCAGAGCGTCGTCATGGCGCGGACGCGGCAGAAGCGCGGCATCCTTGCCGGAATGCTGGCCGGCGACGCGAATGGACCCGTGCTGGTCTTCGCCCGGACCAAGCACGGTGCCGACGTGGTGACGCGCAATCTGGAACGCGACGGCTTCGCCGCCGCCGTCATCCACGGCAACAAGTCGCAGAACGCCCGCCAGCGCGCGCTGAACGGCTTCCGCGACGGGTCGGTCCGCATCCTTGTCGCGACCGACATCGCCGCGCGCGGCATTGATGTGCCGGGCATCAGCCACGTCATCAACTACGACCTGCCGGACGAGGCGGAGAGCTATGTGCACCGCATCGGCCGGACGGGGCGCAACGGCGCCGACGGCATCGCGGTGACGCTATGCGACCCGGCGGAGGTCTCGAAGCTGAGGCAGGTGGAACGGATCATCCGCATGCGCCTGCCGGTCACGGCGTCGCATCTGGATCAGCCCGATCCCGCGCCGCAGCCGCGCGAACGGCCCGTGCGAGCCGAGAATGCGGACCAGCGCCAGCATCATCGCCCGAAAAATCCGCGGTCTGCCCCTAATGGCGTCCACGCGGCCGGCCGCAAGGGGCCGCACGGCAAGCCCGCCGGTCAGCCCCGCGAGGAAGCAGGCGGCGAGAACCGCCATGCCCTGCCCAGGCAACTGATGGACAAGCCCACGGCGAAGAAGCCGTTCCGCAACCGCAAGCGGCGTGGCAATTTCCGCCGGCAGGCGACGAAGGCGGCGTAAGAAGGGGTGAATGCGCGGTTCGGGCTCGTCCTTCGGGCCCGCGCGTCACCATGAGGGACGCCTGTCGCCCCATCCAAAAGGACGCACAAAAACAAAACGCCGCCCGTTGGGCGGCGTTTTGGCATTCGGCGGTGAGGCCGGAATTACTTGATCTTGGTTTCCTTGAACTCGACGTGCTTGCGCGCGATCGGGTCGTACTTCTTCATGACCATCTTCTCGGTCTTGGTGCGGCTGTTCTTGCTGGTCACGTAGAAATAACCCGTGTCCGCCGAAGACAGGAGCTTGATCTTGATGTTGGCAGCTTTCGCCATGTCACTGGTCCGTCGTTTGGAGGAATGCGCCGCTTCGGCAGGGTGGCCGCCCGCAGCGGAAATCAGGCCGGACACATAAAGGGTGCCGCCGGAAAGTCAAGGCCGGGCGCGACTTCCTCTGTCTCGCAAGACAGCGAAACCTACAGCACTTCCCGCTGAAAGCGGTTGTGCCGCATCCTGTAGAAGGGAACCGCGCCGCCGGGCCGGAGGCCCGGATCGGTTTCGAGCCGCTTTTCGAGCTCGCCGAGCACGGTACGCGTGATCGAGGGGATGTCGGCTTCCTTCGCTTCGGCGATCGGAAGCCAGACCAGTTCCTCCAGCTCGTCGGTCGGTCCGCCTTCGGGAAGCGCCACCGCCACGTCGCTCCGCCATGCCGCCAGGAAGCGCGTATCGAAGCGGCGCACGCGGCCGGGCGGCGTGATTGCCCGGGCAACCAGGCGCAGCCGGTCGAGCGAAGGCTGGACGCCATGTTCGACGAAGCCCTGCCAGCCCGGCGCCCTGGTCGCGAAGGCTCCGGTCGTGCCGATCAGGAGGCCGGCCTCCTCATAGGTCTCGCGGATCGCGGACATGGCGATCGCCCGGGCGCGGGCCATGGACACCGGACGGAGCGAGCCGGAAAGCTTGGCGATCTCGTCCGCATGCAATTCGCTTGCTGCGGCGACGCGGCTGTCGGCGGGGTCTGTGCGGCCGCCGGGGAAGACGAATTTTCCCGGCATGAAGGCGTGGCGGCGGTGGCGGCGGCCCATCAGGACCCTGGCGCCGCTATCGGACGTGTCGAGGAGGATCAGCGTCGCCGCGTCGCGCGGGCGCAGCGGGCCCTTGCCGAGCGCGAAATCCGTCGATTCGGCCTTGTCGACCTCGGCCCGGGTCATTCCGTCCATGCGATCCTCTCCTCCCGGGAAGGCTATAGGGCAGCCCGACGCTCGAGAAGCTCGGGATGCGATTCCACGACGTCTTCACTGCCGCCGAAGCCGTGCATGTAAAGCGCCCATTGCAGGCCGACGATCGCCCCTTTCACGGGGCGCAGGAGCGCCAGCGCGAGCAGGACGGTCAGCGGTATCCAGATCGAAAGATGCGCCCACAGCGGCAGGTCGGCCACCGCTTCCAGCGCGAGAAAGCCGCCGACCATGATATGCCCGACGATTACCACGACGATATAGGCCGGGAAATCGTCGGCCCGGTGGTGGTGGATCTCCTCGCCGCAATGCTCGCAGCGATCGACGGTCTTGACGAAGGAACGGAAAAGCCGGCCCTCGCCGCATTTCGGGCAGCGGCCTTGAAAACCGCGGCGCATGGCGTCCCACAGGGGGCGTGTCGGCCTGCCTGAATGCCGTTCGCCGCCGAAGGAATCCTGTTCCCCGCCGAACACCTGCTGTTCCATCCTCATCTCCGACCGCCGGCGCGCCGCGCCGGCCCTGCTCTCCGCTCCCGCCGCTTCGCCTTGTGGAAGGAACGGCTCGATCCCTCCAGCGGCCGGGGCTCGCTCAACATCTCGAATCGCATCGCTCCGGCGAGCGGCGCGATCTCGACCAGCCTCACCTCCACCGCGTCCGCTAGGCGGTAGCCCCTGCCGGTACGACGTCCACGAAGCATGTGGGAAGCTTCATCGAAGATATAGTAGTCGTCGCCCAGCGTTGAAATGGGGATGAACCCGTCTGCGCCAAATTGCGGCAGACGCACGAACAGGCCGGCCTTCGTCACGCCGGAAATACGGGCATCGAAGGCGTCGCCTTCGCGCTCGGAAAGATAGGCGGCGACCAGCCGGTCGACCGTGTCGCGCTCGGCCGCCATGGCGCGCCGTTCCGAGGCCGAGATGAGTTCGGAAATCTCCTTCAGCCGCGCTTCCTCGCCCGGCGTCAGGCCGTCATTGCCGAGTCCGAGCGCGCCGATCAGCGCGCGGTGCACGATCAAGTCCGCATAGCGGCGGATCGGCGAGGTAAAATGCGCGTAGCGCCGCAGATTGAGACCGAAATGGCCGATATTGTCCGGCGAATATTCAGCCTGGCTCTGCGACCGGAGGACCACTTCGTTGACCAGCGCCTCGTTATCGCCGCCGGCGACGCGTTCGAGGATGCGATTGAGCTGGCCGGGGCGGAGCTGGGCTCCCCGCGCGAGCGATATCCCGATCGATTGCAGGAACTCGCGCAGGCCTTCCTGCTTGGCGAGCGAGGGCTGATCGTGGGTGCGATAGACCAGCGACTGCCGCTTCGCTTCGAGCGTCTCGGCCGCGGCCACATTCGCCTGGATCATGAACTCCTCGATCAGCTTGTGCGCGTCAAGGCGCTCCGGCACGACGACACGGTCGACGGTGCCGTCGGGTTTGAGCAGGATCTTGCGCTCGGGCAGGTCGAGTTCCAACGGCTCGCGCGCCCGGCGTGCGCGCTGCAGCACGGCGTATGCGGCCCATAGCGGCTTCAGGATCGTCTCCAGGATCGGGCCGGTCCTGTCATCCGGCGCGCCGTCGATGGCGGCCTGTGCCTGACTGTAGGCCAGCCTGGCGTGCGAGCGCATCATGACGCGGTGGAAGGAATGCCTGATCTTGCGGCCCTCGGCGGAGAAGGTCATGCGGACCGCAAGGGCAGGGCGGTCCTCGTTCTCACGCAGCGAACAGAGATCGTTGGAGATGCGCTCGGGCAGCATCGGCACGACCCGGTCGGGGAAATAGACGGAGTTGCCGCGCTTCAGCGCCTCGCGGTCGAGCGCCGAGCCGGTCCGCACATAGGCGGCGACGTCGGCGATGGCGACGGTCGCGATGACGCCGCCCGGATTCTTCTCGTCAGGGTCGGGTTCGGCGAAGACGGCGTCGTCATGGTCCTTGGCGTCGGAAGGGTCGATGGTAACGAGCGGAATATTGCGCCAGTCCTCGCGGCCCTTCATCGTGGCCGGCTTGGCGGCCTCCGCTTCCGCCAGAACCTCCGGCGGGAAGATGTGTGGGATGCCATGGGCGTGGATGGCGATCATCGAGACCGCCTTTTCGCTCGACAGCGAGCCGAGCACGGCGATGATTTTGCCGTGTCTCAGCCCGTAGCGGCCTGCGCTCGACGGCTCGACCTCGACCAGGTCGCCGGGCTTCGCGCCGTTCAGATATTCCTTGTCGACCGCCAGTTCCGCCTGCCGGCGCTCGACCGGCTCTATGCGATAGCCGCCGTCGCCGAGGCGCCGCACCACGCCCAGAACGGCGTCGCGGCGCTTGTCGACCAGCTTCATCACCCGTGCGGTGTAGGCCGGTCCGTCCTTTCCCCGGGAAGGGAAGATGCGGGCGAGCACGCGGTCGCCGACACCGGCGACCGGCGCTTTGTCGCCACGCGGCGCGCGGACCGCGACCAGGGCGGCCGGAAGGCTGCGCTGTCCTTCGGTCTCGGCCGGACGCGCGAGCAGCGCGCCGTCCGGATCACGCTCGAAGATGTCGAGAAGCGTGATGCTCGGCAGGGATCCGGGCGTGGAAAGACGCTTGCGGCGGCTTTCGAGCAGGCCCTCGTCCTCGAGTTCCCTGAGCGTATCCTTCAGCCAGATACGGTCCTCGTTCTTCAGGCCGAAGGCCTTGGCGAGTTCGCGGCGGCCCGAGCGGTCCGGATTGTCGGCGATGAATTGCAGCAACTCTTCGCGCGAAGGACGGTGGGCGGTCCTGTCCCCGGCCGACCTCGGCGCTCCGTGCCGATCTGCCCCGTTGCCGCCGGAAATCCTGCGCGCCAATCCCGTATCAGCCCTTCTTCCGGCGTGCCGGCTTCTTTCCGCCGCCCTTGCCGGCCTTCGCCGCGATCAGGGCAAACGCCTCCTCGACCGTGACGGACATCGGCTCCTTGCCCTTCGGGAGGGTGGCGTTGACCTTGCCCCAGTTGACATAGGGGCCGTAGCGGCCGTCGCGCACGGTGATCTTGCCGCCTTCCGGATGCTCGCCGAGGTCCTTCAGCGCCGCCGGGGTCGAGCGCGCGCCCGGACCCTTCGCCTTCTTCTCGGCGAGAACCGAGACGGCGCGGTTGAGCCCGATGGAAAAAACGTCCTCGACCGACTCCAAATTGGCGTAGGTGCCGTCATGCAGCACGAACGGCCCGTAGCGCCCGATGCCGGCCGAGATCATCTTGCCGGTTTCCGGATGCTTGCCGACGTCGCGCGGCAGCGAGAGCAGCGCCAGCGCCTTCTCGTGGTCTATCGTCTCGACGGCCCAGCCCTTGGGCAGGCTCGCGCGCTTGGCTTCCTTCCCTTCGCCGCGCTGCACGTAGGGTCCGAAGCGGCCGGAGCGCAGCGTGATCTCCTCGCCTGTATAGGGATCGGTGCCGAGCGCCCGGGCCTCCTCGCCATTGAGGGCCTGTTCGCCATTGCCGTTGGCCTCGACGCCGAGCTGCCGCGTGTAGCCGCATTCGGGATAGTTCGAGCAGCCGATGAAGGCGCCGTACTTGCCGAGCTTGAGAGACAGCTTGCCATTGCCGCATTTGGGGCATGCGCGGGGATCAGAGCCGTCTTCCTTCGCTGGGAAAACCAGCGGCGCCAATTCCTCGTTCAGCGCGTCGAGCACGTCGGAAACGCGCAGTTCCTTGATGTCGTCGACGGCTCCGGAGAAATCGCGCCAGAAATCGCGCAGCACGTCCTTCCATTTGAGCTTGCCGTCGGAGATTTCGTCGAGCTGTTCCTCGAGCGAGGCGGTGAAATCATATTCGACGTAGCGCTCGAAGAAACTTTCGAGGAACGCCGTCACCAGCCGGCCCTTGGCCTCCGGGATGAGCCGCCGCTTCTCAATCGCGACATAGCCGCGGTCCTCCAGCGTTTTCAGCGTGGATGCATAGGTGGAAGGCCGGCCGATGCCGAGTTCCTCCATCTTGCGGATGAGCGAGGCCTCGGAATAGCGCGGCGGCGGCTCGGTCGTATGCTCCGTGGCGGTGACGGAACGGCGGTCGAGAGCCTCGTCGGCCCGGATCTCGGGCAGGCGGCGGTTTTCCTCGTCTTCCGAATCCTCGTCGCGCTGGTCGGTATAGGCGGCGAGGAAACCGTCGAAACGCGTCACCGAGCCGACGGCGCGCAGGCCGGCGGTCCGGCCGCCGTTCCGCGCCTCGATCTCGACGGTCGTGCGCTCGATATCCGCCGGCTGCATCTGGCTGGCGATAGCGCGCTTCCAGACGATATCGTAGAGGCGTGCCTGGTCGGCATCGAGATACTGTTTTACCGAAGCGGGCGTGCGCGAAAAATCGGTCGGGCGGATGGCCTCGTGCGCTTCCTGCGCGTTCTTGGCCTTCACCGAATAGTAACGCGGCTTCTCCGGCAGGTATTTTTCGCCGAACTCCTTGCCGATCGCGCTGCGCGCGGCGGCGATCGCCTCCGGCGCCATCTGGACGCCGTCGGTGCGCATATAGGTGATGAGGCCGGCGGTCTCGCCGCCGAGATCGACACCCTCGTAGAGCCGCTGGGCGACCTGCATGGTGCGGCTCGCCGAGAAGCCGAGGCGGGAGGAGGCCGCCTGCTGCAGGGTCGAGGTGGTGAAGGGCGGGGCCGGATTGCGCTTGGTGGGCTTTGCCTCGACGGACAACGCCCTGAAGGTTGCGCCGTCGAGCATTGCCTTGATTTCAGAGGCTTGCTCGGAAGACTTGATGTCGAGCTTCTGGAGCTTCCTGCCTTCATAGGCGGTCAGCCTGGCCTCGAACTCCTGGCTGCGCGGCGTCGCCAGGATGGCCGCGATCTGCCAGTATTCCTCGCGGACGAAGCGCTCGATCTCGGCTTCGCGGTCGCAGACGAGGCGGAGCGCCACCGACTGCACGCGGCCGGCCGAGCGGGCGCCCGGCAGCTTGCGCCACAGCACCGGCGACAGGGTGAAGCCGACGAGATAGTCGAGCGCGCGGCGCGCCAGATAGGCGTCGACCAGCGGCGCGTCGATGTCGCGCGGATGCGCCATCGCCTCGAGCACCGAATTCTTGGTGATGGCGTTGAAGACGACGCGCTTGACCGGCTTGTCCTTCAACGCGCGCTTCTGGCGCAGCACTTCCAGCACGTGCCAGGAGATGGCCTCGCCCTCGCGGTCCGGGTCGGTGGCGAGGATGAGGCCGTCGGCGGACTTCAGCGCATTGACGATATCGGAGAGCCGTTTCGAGGCCTTGCCGTCCACGGCCCAGGACATGGCGAAATCCTCGTCCGGCCGCACGGAGCCGTCCTTGGCCGGCAGGTCGCGCACATGGCCGAAGGAGGCCAGGACGTGATAATCCCGGCCAAGATATTTGTTGATCGTTTTCGCCTTCGCAGGCGATTCGACGACGACGACGTCCATGGATGGTCAGGTTTCCCGCCGCGGATAAGGGGAAATCCGTGGCGCAAGCGGTTAAGAATCCGCCCTGCACATGGCCGCGCTTTGCCGTCCGGTCAAGAGGCGATGCGCAATTCGGGCGCCGGAGGCAGCTTACTACCAACTCCCGGTTGATGAAAACAGGATTGCAATCCTGGCTATTCATGATAGGTTGTGCACACCGATATAATGCAACTAAAAGTTTATAGATGCGACGCGGGGCGTGCCGGCTGGACCGCCTGACGAGGACGCCCCGTCGCCGCCTGACCGGAAAGCAGCATGGCCTACAACAAGCGGCGGACGGAGACACTCGACTACATGCAGAGCATGCTCGGCCAGATGCGCACCATGGCCGAAGCGGAACGCTGCGACATGCTCGCCTATCTGATCGAGATGGCCTATGTCGAAGTCAGCGACATCATCCGCGGCGAGCGCCCGGCGCGGGTGCGCGATCCTTTCTACCGGGGCAATCGTGGCAACGCCGCCTGACGTTCAAAAGTTGGCTAAAGTCTTCCTTGCAACATGTGAACCGCCCTCGCGGTGAGTTGTCCCTGCATTACGGAGCGATAGTCGGAATAGGTCATCTTTCCACTGGCGTAATACCGCTCGATCCGGTCACAAACATCGCGCCGAACCGTCGCCGGATTGGCATTCAAAAGGGCCGCGACTGCTTCGGTGTCGCTCTTCTTCAGTGTAATATCCATTCGCGCAACGCACGCGGTCACGGCCTTGTCGTGTGCCACCTTGCGTAGGGCAGGGTCAGCCGCCAATCGTTTCTGACCTGCCTCGAACTGCTCTTGGCTCATCGTCGTGCAGCCAGCGATCAAAACGACGTTCAGAATGGCTGCCAGTGTAGAATATCGCATTTGGTTGTACCCCCCCTTCGAATCAATCTTGACCAGGCGAAAGCGAAACCGCACCACCGGCATGCCGCTCCAGCCGGCCGGCGAGGTCGAGTTCGAGCAGCACCATGAAGACCTGCGCCGGATGCAGTCCGGTGTAGCGGATGATCTCGTCGATGGCCGTCGGTACCGGGCTGAGAGCCTCCAGAACCCTGTCGCGGTCGTCGTCTCCCGGCGGCGGGACGGCGGAAAGGTCCGGCGGCTCGTCGAGATCGGACGGCGGAGGCGGCGCGCCGACCAGCGGCGCGATCTGTTCGAGGACATCCTTTGCCTCGGTCACCAGGATGGCGCCGTCCTTCAGAAGGCCGTTGGTTCCGGCGGCACGCGGGTCGAGCGGCGAGCCGGGCACAGCGAAGACGAGCCGCCCCATCTCGCCGGCGAGCCTGGCGCTGATCAGCGAGCCCGAGCGTTTCGCCGCTTCCACGACGACGAGACCATAGGCCAGGCCGGCGATGATGCGGTTGCGGCGCGGGAAGTCGCGCGCCCTCGGCTCCCAGCCGAACGGCATCTCGGAGATAACCGCGCCGCCGCCCGCCGCGATCTCGTTGTAGAGGTCGATGTTCTCCGGCGGATAGGGCAGGTCCAGTCCGCCCGCCAGAACGGCGATGGTGCCGGTGGCGAGGCTGCCGCGATGTGCGGCCGTATCGATGCCGCGCGCCAGGCCGGAGACGACGGCATAGCCTTCGCGGCCGAGGTCGGCGGCGAGCGCCTGCGCCATGCGTATGCCGGCGAGCGAGGCGTTGCGCGCGCCTACGATGGCGACCGGCGGCAGGGCAAAGACGGCGGCCTTGCCCTTGATCGCCACCAGCGGCGGCGGCAGTTCCATGCGCCTCAGCATCGGCGGATAATCGGCCTCGCCGATGGCGACGAAGCGCGCGCCGGCGCGGGCCGCGAGTTCCATCTCGGCTTCCGCCTCGGCGGGCGAGGGGATCCTGACCGGCCGCATGCCGCCGCCGCTCAAGGTGAGTTCCGGCAGCATGGCGATGGCGTTGTCGGCCGAGCCGAAGCGGTTGATCAGGTCGCGGAAGGTCGCGGGACCGACATTGTCGGTGCGGATGAGCCGTAGCCAGGAGAGCCGCTGCCGGTCGCTCAGCGCCGGTGCGGTGGGCCTAGTCACCCTTTGCTCCCGATCTTCGATTCCGTGCCGGCCACCAGCCGTTCGATGTTGGGACGGTGCTTGATGAAGACGATGGCGCTCATGACCGCGAAAAGCTCGGCAAGCTCCATCCGGCCGAGAAAAACGAGAGCGACCGGGACGGCGACTGCCGCGACCAGCGCCGCGAGCGAGGAGAAGCGGGTGATGAAGGCGACGAGCAGCCAGACGACGGCGAAGACCACCGCGCCTTCCCAGGCGAGCCCGAGCAGGACGCCGAGATAGGTGGCCACGCCCTTGCCGCCCTTGAAGCTCAGCCAGACCGGGAAGAGATGGCCGAGGAAGGCGCCGAGGCCCGCCAGCACGGCCGGATAAAGACCGAGATAGTGCAGGGCGAACCAGGCCGGCACCGTCCCCTTCAGCGCGTCGAGGACGAGCGTCAGCGCCGCCAGCCCCTTGTTGCCGGTACGCAGCACGTTGGTGGCGCCGATATTGCCCGAGCCGATCTTGCGCACGTCGCCGAGGCCGGCGGCCTGGGCCAGCAGGTAGCCGGACGGTATCGAGCCGAACAGATAGCCGACGACCAGCGCGCCGATCAGGTAAAGCATCTCGTCCCCTCCCGCGCCTTCGCGCTCGGCGTCAGGCGGTAAACACTGTGCGGCCTGCAACCATGGTTTGCAAGACCTTGCCCTGGAGCCGCGCTCCCTCGAAGCAGGTGTTCTTGGAGCGCGACCGTATGTCGGCCTCGCGCACGATCCACGGTTCGTCGAGGTCGACAAGGACAAGGTCGGCCGGCGCGCCGGGCCGGAGCGAGCCGCCTTCGATGCCGAACAGCCTTGCCGGCCCGGTCGACAGCGCCTCGACCACCCGGATCAGCGGTATCTCCTCGTTATGGTAGAGGCGAAGCGTCACGCCGAGGAGCGTCTCCAGCCCGATCGCGCCGGCTTCCGCATCGGCGAAGGGCAGGCGCTTGGTGTCGACGTCCTGGGGGTCGTGCGAGGAGACGATGATGTCTATGGCGCCGTTCCTGAGCGCCTCGACCATCGCCAGCCGGTCGTCCTCGGCGCGCAAGGGCGGCGACAGGCGGAAGAAGGTGCGGTATTCGCCGACATCGTTCTCGTTCAGCGCCAGGTTGCAGATCGACACCCCGGCGGAGACGTTGGCGCCGTCCGACTTGGCGCGGGCGACGGCCTCGACCGCCATCGCCGTCGACAACTTGGCGGCATGGTAGGCGCCGCCGGTCAGCCGCGCGAGCCTGAGGTCGCGTTCGAGCGGGATGGCCTCCGCTTCGCGCGGGATGCCGGGCAGGCCGAGCCAGCTTGCGTAAAGCCCTTCGTTCATGACGCCTGACGCCGCCAGATCGGCATCCTGCGTCTCGTGGACGATCGTCGCGCCGAAATCGCGCGCATAGGTGAGCGCGCGGCGCATGACGGCGCTGGACGCGATCGTGCGCCTGCCGTCGGTGAAGAAGGCGGCGCCCGCCTCGCGCAGCAGGCCGAACTCGGTCATCTCGCGGCCTTCCAGCCCGCGCGTGATCGCGGCCGACGGCAGGACGTTGACGATCGCGGTATCGCGCGCGGTGCGCAGCACGAATTCCACCAGCGCCACGTCGTCTATCACCGGGTTCGTGTCCGGCATCATGACCAGCGAGGTGACCCCGCCGGCCGCCGCCGCATGGCTGGCCGACGCGATGGTCTCGCGGTGCTCGGCGCCCGGCTCGCCGATGAAGACGCGCGCGTCGACGAGACCGGGGAAAACGGCCCTGCCGGCGCAATCGATGACGGTCGCACCTTCCGGCGCGCCCTGGTTCAACGCGCCTTTTCCGGCGGCCGCGATCTTTTTTCCCTCGACGACGACAGAGCCGCGCTCGTCCATCCCGCGCGAGGGGTCGACGATGCGGGCGTTGTGGAAGACCGTGGTGCTCACGCCGCGCGCCCTTCCGCGTTGCGGCGCGGGTCGAGCAGCGCCTCCATCACCGCCATCCTCACGGCGACCCCCATCTCGACCTGTTCCTGGATGACGCTTTGCGGCCCGTCGGCGATCTCGGACGCGATCTCGACGCCGCGGTTCATCGGGCCGGGATGCATGACGAGCGCGCCTTCGGCCGCCACCGAGAGCTTCGCCGCGTCGAGGCCGAAATAGCGGAAATATTCGCGCGTCGAGGGGACGAAGGCGCCGGCCATGCGCTCGCGCTGCAGGCGCAGCATCATCACCACGTCGACGCCTTTCAGGCCTTCCGCCATGGAATGGAACACCTTCACGCCCATCTGGCCGATGCCGGAGGGCAGCAGCGTCGAGGGCGCGACGACGCGGACGCTGGCGCCGAGCGCGTTGAGCAGGAGAATGTTGGAGCGCGCGACGCGCGAATGCAGGATATCGCCGCAGATCGCGACGGTGAGCCGGTTGAGCGGCCCCTTGGCGCGGCGGATGGTGAGCGCGTCGAGCAGGGCCTGGGTCGGATGCTCGTGCGCGCCGTCGCCGGCGTTCACCACCGAACAGCCCACCTTCTGCGCCAGAAGCGCAGCCGCGCCGGCCGACTGGTGACGGATGATGAGGATATCCGGCTGCATGGCGTTCAGCGTCATCGCCGTGTCGATCAGCGTCTCGCCTTTTTTCACCGAGGAGGATGCGACGGACATGTTCATGACATCGGCGCCGAGCCGCTTGCCCGCCAGTTCGAAGGAGGATTGCGTGCGGGTCGAGGCCTCGTAGAAGAGGTTGATCTGGGTGCGCCCCCGCAAGGTCGCCGTCTTCTTTTCCGGCTGTCGCGAGATCGCGATCGCGGCCTCGGCGCGGTCGAGCAGAAGCCCGATGTCAGCCGGCGACAGCATCTGGATGCCAAGCAGGTGGCGGTGCGGGAAAAGCGGGAGGTCCGGGCGGTCTGAAAGGACTGACATCAAAGCCGTGCTATAGGCGCGCATCTGCACAAGGGCAAGCATGGCTTGCGGCTCGTCTCCGGCTTGTCCAACGAAACCGAGCAGTCGAACTGGCCTGGTAAGCGCCACGCTCCATATTGGGCCGGTATCGCCATGTCTCTTGCGGTCGTCATGCCGCTTTGACATTAAGATTGCAGTCTCTCGCCCGCCCGCCAACGTTCAGCAGGAATCATTCATGGCTCATACGATCTCCGCCGGTCTCGACCGCATCCTCACCCTCGAACTCGTCCGCGTGGTCGAACGCGCCGCGGTCGCGGCCGCCCGGCTGAGGGGACGTGGCGACGAGAAGGCGGCTGACCAGGTGGCTGTCGACGCCATGCGCGCGGAACTCAACCGGCTGCCGATCCGCGGCACGGTGGTGATCGGCGAAGGCGAGCGCGACGAGGCGCCGATGCTCTATATCGGCGAGGAGGTGGGCTCCGGCGAGGGGCCGGAGGTCGATATCGCACTCGATCCGCTCGAAGGCACGACGATCTGCGCCAAGAATTTGCCGAACGCGCTCGCGGTCATCGCCATCGCGGAGAAGGGCACGCTGCTCTACGCGCCGGACGTCTATATGCAGAAGATCGCGATCGGACCCGGCTATCCGGCCGGATTGATCGATATCGACGCTTCGGCCAAGGACAACATCGCCAATCTCGCCAAGGCCAAGGGCGTGCCGGTCGCGGAGATCACGGCCTGCATCCTCGACCGCCCGCGCCACGCCACGCTGATCGAGGAAGTCCGCGCGACCGGCGTCGCCATCCGCCTGATCGGCGACGGCGACGTCGCCGGCGTCATCCACACCACCGATCCCGACGAGACCGGCATCGACATCTATCTCGGCACCGGCGGCGCCCCGGAGGGCGTGCTGGCGGCCTCGGCGCTGCGCTGCATCGGCGGCCAGATGCAGGGCCGCCTCCTGCTCGATACGCCCGAGAAGGTCGCCCGCGCGGCGAAGATGGGCGTCACCGACCCGAACAAGGTCTATACGATGGACGAGATGGCGCGGGGCGAGACGCTCTTCGCCGCCACCGGCGTCACCGACGGCAACATGCTCTCGGGCGTGCGCTTCGGCCGCCACGATATCCAGACGCACACCATCGTCATGCGCTCCTCCTCGCGCACCGTGCGCGAGATCAAGGCGCGGCATCAGGACATGGACAAATTCTGAGGGACGGGGCTACCCGGTTTCGCGCTCCCGGCATCTCCTTTATCGTCAGGCCGTGATGGCGGAGGAGAACCGATTCTTTCTGGACGTGCGTCGCTCGGCCAGCGGTCTGGCCTGGGTGCATCGGCTCGACCGGCGCGAGGAAAACATCGCGCTGGCGATGGCGCAGGCGCACGGCATTCCCGATCTCGTCGCGCGGGTGCTGGCGGGCAGGGGCGTCGGCATCGACGAGGCGGTGCGGTTCCTCGATCCGACGATCCGCGACCTGCTGCCGGATCCCGCGTCGCTGAGCGGCATGAAAGAGGCCGCGGAACGGCTCGTGCGCGCGATCACGCGGCGCGAGCGGGTCGCGATCTTCGGCGACTATGATGTCGACGGCGCCGCGTCCTCGGCGCTGATGAAGCGCTTCCTCGGCCATTACGGGGTCGAATCCGAAATCTATATCCCCGACCGCATCTTCGAGGGTTACGGGCCCAATCCCGAAGCGATGCGGGATCTTGTGGGGCGCGGCGCATCGCTGATCGTCACCGTGGATTGCGGCACCAACAGCGGACCCTCGATCGCCGCGGCGAACGCGGCCGGCGCCGAAGTGGTGGTGATCGACCATCACCAGGTCGGCGGGCCGCTGCCGGACGCGGTGGCGGTCGTCAACCCGAACCGCGAGGACGATCTATCGGGGCAGGGGCATCTCTGCGCCGCAGGCGTCGTGTTCCTCGTTCTCGTGCAGGCCGTGAAGCTGTTGCGCGAGACCGGCCATCCGTTCCAGCCGCCTGACCTGCTCGGGCTGCTCGATCTCGTGGCCCTGGCGACCGTCTGCGACGTGGTTCCGCTTGTCGGCATCAACCGCGCCTTCGTCGTCAAGGGACTGGCGGTGGCGCGCCGGCTCGAAAATCCCGGGCTTGCCGCGCTGGCGCGGGTCGCGCGCATCGGCGAGCCGCTCGGGCCTTTCCACTTCTCCTTCCTGATCGGCCCGCGCATCAATGCCGGCGGGCGCATCGGCGACGCCGCGCTCGGCTCGCGGCTGCTGGCGACCGACGATGCGGTGGAGGCGGCGGCGATCGCCGAAACGCTCGATCGGCTGAACCAGGAGCGCCAGGCGATGGAGAACGCCATGCTGGAGCAGGCGCGCGCCGAGGCCGACGCCGAGCTCGTGCGCGGCGCCGGGCCGGCGGTCCTCGTCACCGGCAGCGAGGAATGGCATCCGGGCGTGGTCGGGCTGCTCGCCTCGCGGCTCAAGGATCACGTGCGGCGGCCAGTCTTCGCCATCGCCTTTGGCGTCGATGGCGTCGGCACCGGCTCAGGCCGCTCGATCGCCGGCTTCGATCTCGGCCGGCTGGTGCGCGAGGCGGCGGAAAAAGGTCTCATCGTCAAGGGCGGCGGCCATGCCATGGCGGCGGGCATCACCATCGAAAGGACGCGTCTCGGGGATTTGCGTGCCTTTTTCGAGGAACGGGCAGTCGTCGAAGTGACGCGGCTCAACAGCGAGGAGACCCTGAAGATCGACGCCGCGCTCTCGGCCGAGGGCGCGACGGTGGAACTCCTCGACACGCTGGAACAGGCCGGCCCCTACGGCGCCGGCCATCCCGCGCCGGTCCTCGTCCTGCCGCGCCATCGCGTCACCGATATACGCCTGGTCGGCAACGGCCATCTGCGCGTCGGCCTTCGTTCGGAAATGGGCGGAAGCCTGCAGGCGATGGCCTTTCGTGCCGAGAACTCCGCCCTCGGGGCCTTCCTCGCCGCCAGCCAGGGGCAGACGGTGCATGTGGCGGGCATGCTGTCGTCGAATTTCTGGAACGGCCGCCGCAGCGCGCAATTCAGGATCGCGGATGCTGCGGGGGTATGATTTGCATTTGTATAGGCAAATATAGGTATTCCAGCTAAAGATGATCGTTGACGGCTTCCACTGGGATGGAGGCAACTGGCCGAAATGCGCTCAGCATGGCCTATCCATGTCGGAAATCGAGGCAGTGCTGCGATCGGTCCCAATGGTCCTGCCGGATCGGAATGCACAGCTTCCGGAAACGCGGTTCAATGCAGTTGGCATCGGTCCGGAGGGGAGACATGTCTTCGTCGTGTTCACGTTTCGCGACCGCGACGGCACGAGACTCATCCGTCCCCTCAGCGCGCGCTACATGCATCGCAAGGAGATCGACGCCTATGAACGTACCAAAGAAGGCTAAGCCTTTTCCGCGCTTCGAGAGCGATGCGGATGCTGAACGTTTCGGGGCCGAAGCCGACCTGTCCGAATACGATTTCTCGGGTTTTCGCCCCATGAATTTCGAGTTCGAGCGGAAAACCGAGCAGGTCAATTTGCGTATGTCGGCCGGCTTGCTGAAGCGGATCAAGGAGCGGGCGAAGGAACGCGGTATCCCGTATCAACGGTATATCCGCGAGGTGCTGGAAAGGTCTCTGTAGCGATCAGGCCAGCACAGTCTGGAGCCGCTCCAACTCGCCAAGGTGCGCCATCGTCGCCTCGTAGCCGAGGCGGATCGCCTCGTCCGCTCGATGGAATTCGGTCAAGCCGATATGGCCGAGCTTCGGCTGCAGCGCGATGTCGGGCGGGTCGCCGGCCATGCGCGAGCGCGAGATGCGGTCCTGGATGATGTTGAAGGCTTCCACCATCACCCCGGTGATGCCCATGCGCGTCTCGCGGGCTTTCGCCGTGCGGTCGGTGATGTGGCCTCCGGCCGGATCGGGCATGCCCGCGACAAGGCTGGCCGGCCCCGCGCTGTGCTTGATGACGGCGGCGCGGCCGTACTGGTCGTAGTGCAAATTGACCGCGACGACCAGCGGCTGTTCGTAGGCGCGGCAGATCGAGACCGGGACCGGATTGACCAGCGCGCCGTCGACGAGCAGCCTGCCATTGCAGACGACCGGCTCGAACACGCCGGGCAGCGCATAGGAAGCGCGCATGGCGGTGATGAGCGAACCGCTGGAGATCCAGATCTCGTGGCCGGTGCGGATCTCGGCGGCGACGCAGATGAAGGGCTTGGGCAGGTCCTCGAAGGTGACGCCGTCCATGTGCCGCTGCATTTCCGCGGTCAGACGCATGCCGCCGAACAGGCCGCTGCCGCCGAGGTGGATGTCGAGCAGGCCGAACATGCGCCGCTTGGTGAGGCTGCGCGCGAATTCCTCCAGCGCATCGAGCTTGCCCGCGAGGTAGCAGCCGCCGACCAGCGCGCCGATCGAGGTTCCGGCGATCATGCCGATCTCGATGCCGGCCTCGTCGAGCGCCCTCAGGACGCCGATATGGGCCCAGCCACGCGCCGCTCCGCCGCCGAGCGCCAGCGCGACGGGAGATTTGCCGGCGCGCTCGAGCACCGGCGTTTCGTCTTCCGGCAACTGTGGCTTGTTGCGCGCTTCGGCGCGTCCCCTGATGGACGCCCACTCGAGCATTACCGTCTCCGTATCCCGCGCAGATTGTGCGCCCCAGGCCGTAACAAATTCATGAATCGTGTTTTTCGCAAGTAGCAAGCATGTCGATTGAGGTCATCGGAAGGCATGGCCGGACCGGCCGACGCAACGCGGCTGGGCATTTGCTTAATCCTCAGGATACAGGCGTGGTTCCATCCCGTCCGCCCTTACGGTGCGGTAGAAGCAGGAGCGCCTGCCGGTGTGACATGTCACCCCGTCGCCGGCGACCTCGACCTTCAGCCAGAGGGCATCCTGGTCGCAGTCCACCCGCAGTTCGGCGACATGCTGGAAATTCCCCGAGGTCTCGCCCTTTTTCCAGAGCGCCCGGCGCGAGCGCGACCAGTAATGCGCGATGCCGGTTTCAAGCGTGAGCCTCAGCGCCTCCTCGTTCATGTGCGCGACCATGAGCACCGATCCGTCGCCGGCGTCGGTGACCACCGCCGTCACGAGGCCGTTCGCATCGAAGCGCGGCGCGAAGACGGTGCCTTCCTCGCGCTCGCTTTTGCTCAATTCGGTCCGGGAATTCATGAGAGGGTCGTGCCGATCCGAGTTTCGAGGCGCCGGACCGGCAAATGTCAGTCCCGCGTGCCGCGGACCATGCCGATGAAACGCAACTGCTCCTCGGGACGGTCCTTGAAGGTTCCGGTGAAGGTGGAGGTCAGCGTCGTGGCGCCGGGCTTGCGGATGCCGCGCATCGCCATGCACATGTGCTCCGCCTCGATCATGACGGCAACGCCGCGTGGGTTGAGCACGTCCTGGATGACGCCGGCGATCTGCGCCGTCATGGCCTCCTGCGTCTGCAGGCGGTGCGCGAAGATGTCGACGACGCGCGCGATCTTGGACAGGCCGACGACCTTGCCGTCTGGCAGGTAGGCAACGTGCGCCTTGCCGATGATCGGCACCATGTGGTGCTCGCAATGCGAATGGAAGGAAATATCCTTCACGAGCACGATATCGTCGTAGCCGGCGACTTCCTCGAAGGTGCGGCCGAGTTCCTCGGCAGGACATTTGTCATAGCCGTCGAACATCTCGCGGAACGCCTTCACGACGCGCTTGGGCGTATCGCGCAGGCCTTCGCGGCGGATATCGTCGCCGGTCCAGCGCAGCAGAGTCTCGACGGCCTTGAGCACTTCCGCCTCGCTCGGGCGGTCGGTCCTGGGCTTGTCCAGATAGTCCGGAACGGCTGGAAATGTCTTGATGACGGCGTCCATTAAGGCGTCTCCCGTAGTCCGCCTCCACAGGCGGACGAGTTGAACGGATCACGGCCCTTTTTGCGGGAATGTCGATGGACCCCGAAAGCGGCGTGTATCTGTCTGCCGGCACAGGCTTCTTGCCGTGCGCCATGCCCGCTTACTATATATTGTCTCGGATGACGATTGAAAGATGCGCCGGGAAAACGCTGTGTTCGCCGGACCGTGCGCGGGCGGAAAATCATGATCGACGACGTCTATAACGCGAAAATTCTGGGCTTTGCCGGCAATATACCGCGCATCGGCCGCCTGGAGCATCCGGATGCGACAGCGATGGCGCATTCGAAGCTTTGCGGCTCGACGGTGACGGTCGACCTGAAGATGGACGGCGACGTCGTCACTGATTTCGCCCACGACGTGAAAGCCTGCGCGCTGGGGCAGGCGTCGTCCTCGGTCATGGCGAGCCATGTCGTCGGCGCCCATGCGGACGAGTTGCGGGCGGTGCGCGAGGCGATGCGCAGGATGCTGAAGGAGAACGGCCCGCCGCCGGAAGGGCGCTTCGCCGACCTCAAATATCTCGAGCCCGTTCGCGACTACAAGGCGCGGCACGCGTCCACCATGCTGACCTTCGACGCGGTGGTCGACGCCATCGGTCAGATCGAGAAGAAGCGCGCCGGCGAGGCGGCCTGAGGAGGAGCGATGCGGCCGTCGGAAGCACTGGCGAAACATCGCGACGAGGTGCTCGAGATCATCTCGCGCTATCCGGTCAGCAATCCGCGCGTGTTCGGTTCGACAGCGCGGGGCGAAGACGTCGAGGGTAGCGATCTTGATCTGCTGGTCGACCCGGAATTCGACGTGACGACATTCATCCATCTGGTAGATCTCGAGCACGAGCTTCGTGACCTGCTTTCTTTCGAGGTTGATGTTTTGACGCCCGGCGCCTTTTCGAAGCAAATGGCGGACCGGGTGGCCAAAGACGTACGGCCGCTATGAGCAAGGGCGCGCACGGTAACCAAGCCGAACTTGCGCGGGACATCATCGATTGGGGTAGCCGGATTCCCGATCTGATCGGCAGTTCGGATTTCGCGGCGTTTTCAGGCGACCATAGGATATATCTCTCCGTCTGGAAAAGTGTCGAGGTGATCGGCGAGGCGGCCGGAAAGCTGCTCAAGACCGGGTTCGGAGAGAATGACCCGGTGCTTTGTCGTGAATTGCGGCGAGCCTACGATACGCGCAACAAACTCTCACACGGCTATTCGGGCGTTGACCTGACCATTCTCTGGGCAACTGCGCGCACATTCGTTCCTGACCTGGTCCAGCGCGTGGAGGCTGCCTCCAGAGCGCAAGCTGATGAACCCTAAAGCCTCCCGCAACTTTTCCGGCCCGTGGCGCAGGACCCCGGGAAGGCTGCTCGGCACGTCGCTCATCCGGCTCTACCAGCTTACGCTTTCGGGCTTCGTCGGGCATTCCTGCCGCCACCTGCCGACCTGCTCGGAATATGGCTACGAGGCGATCGCGCGGCACGGGCTGTGGGCCGGCGGCTGGCTGGCGCTGTTCCGCGTGGCGCGCTGCGGCCCTGGCGGCACGCGGGGCCTGGATCCGGTGCCTGAAGAACTCGCGCCCCGCTTTCGCTGGTATCTGCCCTGGCGCTACTGGTCCGTCGGTCGTCACGCGGCTTGAGCCGTCAACGCGTTCCGCCCGCCTGCGGGAAGTCCGCACCGGAATTCGGGCTGAAACCGGGTGCCGGGGCGAAGCTGTTGTAGAAGCGGGCCATGGCTAAGCTTGGGATAGACTATCTTCCCCGTTGATTTCGGGTTCGTTTCTGCCGCATGTTCGCTTCATTGGGCGGCCGGTTCGGCATGGGCCGTCGTTTCAGCACGGAGGGGAGACCCCGCATGGCTCATACGTTTGAAATCTGGAAAGACAAGAAGGGCGAATATCGCGTCCGCTTCAAGTACAACAGCGAAGTGATGTTCTCGACGGAGGGCTATACTTCGAAGGCGAGCGCGCAGAACGCGATCGACTCGATCAAGAAGAACGGCCCCAAGGCGCCGGTCGAGGACAATAGCTGAGGCTTCCGCCCTCGGCGGCGATCGGTCGCCTGTCCCAATCCGGAATCGATTTGAGCGGCGGCGCCCCGTAGGCTTTACGGGCGCCGCCGCTCGGCTTATGTAGCGCAATCGTCGGCGGCCATGCCTGCGCCGCCATTTTTGCTGCATCCCACCCGCGCTCGTATGCGGGACTGGATAGGAGACACGACCATGACCGACGCGGCTTCCAGCGCGCCCGTTTCCCTCAAATTCCCCGACGGCTCCTCGCGCGACTATCCCGCGACGATGACCGGCGCCGAGCTTGCCGAATCGATCTCGAGATCGCTGGCCAAGAAGGCGATCGCCTATTCCCTCGACGGCGAGGTGCGCGACCTCTCCGACCCGATCGGCTCGTGGGGCAGCGTCGAAATCCTGACCCGCGAGAGCGAAGGTGCCCTCGGACTGATCCGCCACGACGCGGCACACGTGCTCGCCGAGGCCGTGCAGGAACTCTGGCCCGGCACGCAGGTGACCATCGGTCCGGTGATCGAGAACGGCTTCTATTACGATTTCGCCTGCAACGAGCCGTTCACGCCCGAGGATTTCCCCGCCATAGAGAAGAAGATGCGGGAGATCATCGGCCGCAACAGGCCGTTCACCAAGGAGGTCTGGCCGCGCGACAAGGCGAGGGAGGTGTTCCGCGACAAGGGCGAGGCCTACAAGGTCGAGCTGGTCGACGCGATCCCCGAGGACCAGGACGTCAAGATTTACAGGCAGGGCGACTGGTTCGACCTCTGCCGGGGTCCGCACATGGCCTCGACGGGCCAGGTCGGCGACGCCTTCAAGCTGATGAAGGTGGCCGGCGCCTATTGGCGCGGCGATTCGAACAATCCGATGCTGACCCGCATCTACGGCACCGCCTGGCGCAATCGCGAGGAACTCGACCACTACCTCCATATGCTGGAGGAGGCGGAGCGTCGCGACCATCGCCGGCTTGGCCGCGAGATGGACCTCTTCCATTTCCAGGAGGAGGGCCCCGGCGTCGTCTTCTGGCATCCGAAGGGCTGGAAGATGTTCCAGAACCTCGTTTCCTACATGCGCCGTCGGCTCGCCGAACATGAATATTCGGAGGTCAACGCGCCGCAGGTGCTCGACAAGGAGCTCTGGGAGACCTCGGGCCACTGGAACTGGTATCGCGAAAGCATGTTCAAGGTGCTGGTCGCCGGCGACGAGGCCGAAAGCGAGGACCACCGTGTCTTCGCGCTGAAGCCGATGAACTGCCCGGGCCATGTGCAGATCTTCAAGCATGGGTTGAAATCCTACCGCGACCTGCCTGTACGGCTTGCGGAATTCGGCGCCGTGCATCGCTACGAGCCTTCGGGCGCGCTGCATGGGCTGATGCGGGTTCGCG
Source organism: Rhizobiales bacterium 65-79 (assembly GCA_001896885.1). Classification (GTDB taxonomy): domain Bacteria; phylum Pseudomonadota; class Alphaproteobacteria; order Rhizobiales; family Rhizobiaceae; genus Mesorhizobium_L. The sequence continues at coordinate 83,370 of MKRJ01000015.1, forward strand.
GCTTCACCCAGGACGACGCCCATATCTTCTGCACCGAGGAGCAGCTCGCCGCCGAGTGCCTGAAGATCAACGATCTGATCCTCACCACCTATGCCGATTTCGGCTTCGAGGAGATCAGGGTCCGTTTCTCGACCCGCCCGGAGAAGCGTGTCGGCTCAGATGCGCTCTGGGACCACGCCGAGGACATCATGAGCGGCGTGCTGACCAAGATCCAGCAGTCGGACAACCGTATCCGCACCGAGATCAATCCCGGCGACGGCGCCTTCTACGGGCCGAAATTCGATTACGTGCTGAAGGACGCGATCGGCCGGGAGTGGCAGTGCGGCACGACGCAGGTCGATTTCAACCTGCCGGAGCGCTTCGGCGCCTTCTATATCGACAAGGATTCGGAGAAGAAGCAGCCGGTCATGGTCCACCGCGCCATCTGCGGCTCGATGGAGCGCTTCCTCGGCATCCTGATCGAGAACCATGCCGGCCACATGCCGCTCTGGTTCGCGCCGCTGCAGGTGGTGGTTGCGACGATCACCTCGGACGCCGACGACTATGCGAGACAGGTGGTGGCGCGGCTGAGAGATGCCGGGCTGCTTGCCGAGGCTGACCTGCGCAACGAGAAGATCAATTACAAGGTGCGCGAGCACTCGCTGGCCAAGGTGCCGGTGATCCTGGTCTGCGGGAAGCGCGAGGCGGAAGAGGGGACCGTCAACCTGCGCCGGCTCGGCTCGCGCGACCAGCAGTCGCTGGCGCTGGACGAGGCCGTGGCGGCGCTCGTCGACGAGGCGACCCCGCCGGACATCAGGCGGAAGCGGAAAAACTGAGCGACTGCCGGCTCCTCACCCGACCCTCTCCCCGTGACGAACGGGGAGAGAGACCGGGCCGGCACCTTATTCCTTCGGCTTCCAGGGCTCCAGCGCCTCGATCTTCATCTTGCGGCGCTCGTCGGCGGAAAGCTTGTAGTTGTTGTTGAAGGGGTTCGATTCCCACGAGCCGTATTCCGGATCGGGCAGCATGAACCAGTCATGGCCCCAGTGCGCGGCATTGTCCGTGAAGAACTTCATGCGCTCGTCATGGGTGCCTTTGTACTTGTCGGTGAAGTCGCCGAGATTGTCGCCGAACATCATGATCACCCGGTAGTCCTTGGCGACGAAGGCGAAGCGGCTTTCCTTCGGAGATTTCCAGTCCGGCTCCTGGCCCGACGCCAAGAAGGTGTCGACATTGCCGCCCATCGGGAAGCCGAGCTCCTTCATGTTTTCAATCGACGCCGGCTTTTCCTCGACCGTGCGGTTGGACACGTAGAAGACCTTCACCCCCTTGGAATCGGCGTATTGGAGGAATTCCACCGCGCCGGGAATCGCCCGGGTCACCTTGTCCTTGACATAGGCGGTCCATTCCTTGGGGCTGAAATCCGTGCCGCGTGTCACCAGCGAGGCCTCATAGGGGCTGTTGTCCAGGATGGTCTCGTCGGCATCGAGCACGATGGCCGGCGGCTTGTCGCCGAAATTCTCGCCCTGCTTGTCGGGGATCGCGGTCCATGTCTTGTCGGCGAGAGCCTTGTCGAGCTGGCCCTTGGCGAGATTGTAGATGCCGAGCGTCGTCGCCTTGTATTCGACCGAGCGCTGCATCCACAGGGTGGCGTTGAGCAGATCGTTCTGCGGGACCGCGTCCCCGGCCAGGGCGGAGCCGGCCGAAAGGCCGGTGAACACGATTGCAGCGGCGGCCGAAGCCTTCAATATGCCGCGGATCGGCATGCGCATTGTCGTCATTTCGGAACTCCCATTCGGATTGCGAACCCTCTGTCCGTACCCTCGCGGCACGGCAAAAGACGGCATTGCGCGAGCCGCCCCCTCAAGCGTCCCCTGGGGTGGTCGGGCGCCGCCGCCAGCGACTATAGACCGAACGGATGCAACGGCAATATGAATGGCGACGGGCCGCGCCGACGCTTTCTGTTGCCGCCATCGCGGAAAGCGCTCTTCGCGCTCTTCGGCGGGCGCGATCAATCGGAGATGTCGCCGATCGGGGCTTCCTGCTGGCCAGTGTCGCTGGTCAGCACCTCGACGTCTTCATTGTGGCCGGCTTCCACCGTCAGCTCGCGCTGATAGACGTGGTCGCGGTTCTTGGCCACGATGGTGTAGTCGCCCTCGGCCAGCACCATGGTCGCGAACGCGCCGACGCTCTCGCGCACCACGTCGCCCGAATCGGTCAGCACCGACCATGACGTATCGGCGATCGCCTCGCCGCCATGCTCGCGCACCAGCTTCATGGTCAGTTCCGCGGCGCGGTGCTCGATGGTCGCCTCGGTCAGCTTGCCGGCCGTCACCCTTATGTCGGAACGGATCACGGCGTTGACGGAGCCGTATTTGGAGATGACGTGGTAGGTGCCGGCGTTGAGCCGCACGACCATGTCGGGCCGCACGTCCGGGATGATGAGGGCGCGCTCGCCGTCCGGGCCCGGCTCGGCCTCGTAGATCGAGAAACGCAGCTTGTCCGGCGGGATGTGGCCGCCGCTCGGCAGGACGGCGTCGAGCTTGAGGCCGCCGGCGTCGAGGACCACCACTTCCTTCTTCGGTTCCTTGCCGACCGTGATGCGCTTGGTCGCGCCGGCGCGACCATAGGAGGCATGCACGAGGTAGCTTCCGGGCTGCAGCTGGAAGACGCTCGTACCGCCACGCGCCGAGGCGATCAGGGGCAGCTTGCCGTCCTTGCCGGCCTGCGGTCCGAAAACGCGCCATATCAGCCCGCGCGTCACCTGCGGACCCTTGTCGACCAGTTCGGCGGTGAGCGTGAGGTTGCCGAATTCCAGCGCCGGCAAGGCGGCGCCCGCCTTAGGCCCGGCCTTGAAGCCGTTGAGATCGGGCAGTTTCAGCCTCGGCTCGCGATTTCCCGCTTCCTGCGCCGCCGCCGGAAAGGCAAGCAGGAGAACCGCGAACAGGACGGCGAGTCGCGTCAGAAGGGCGCACATGGGTTGCCATGAAGCCCGATGCGGTGGCAATTTCAAGACGGTTTCTCTCCCGCCGGTCGTGCCTTGCGCCAGCCGTACATTCCCTCTGTCAAAAGAAAATCATTCATGTCGTCGCCCGTCATCGACTTCCTGCTCAAGCGCAACTCGGCACCGATCCACGAACTGAAGGAACCGGCGCCCTCGGATGCCGAGATCGAGGCGCTCATCCGCGTCGCCAGCCGCGTGCCCGACCACGGCCGCATGGAGCCCTGGCGCTTCATCCTTTATCGCGGCGAGGCGCGCGAGAGGGTAGGGCGGATGCTCGCCGACCTCGCCGAGAAGCGCGAGGGTCCCCTGAGCGACGTACGCCGAGACAAGGAGCTGACGCGCTTCTCGCGCGCCCCGCTCGTCATCGGCGTCGTCTCCACGCCGAGGGAGAATCCCAAGATACCCGATTGGGAGATGCAGCTCTCGGGTGGCGCGGCGGCGATGAACCTCGTCATAGCCGCCAACGCTATGGGCTACGGAACCAACTGGATCACCAATTGGTATGCCTATGACGAGGAGGGGCGGCGTCTGCTGGGACTGGCGCCGCACGAGCGCGTGATCGGCTTCATCCATATCGGCACGTTCGATGCCACGGCGCCCGAGCGGCCAAGGCCCGATATCTCCAAGCTCTACGCCGACTATTCCGGGCCATGGCAGGGCTAGTCCATGTTCTACGAGCCCTCGAAAGGCCACGGCCTGCCGCACGATCCCTTCAAGGCGATCGTCGCGCCGCGGCCGATCGGCTGGATCTCGACCAGGGGGCGCGACGGCTCGATCAATCTCGCACCCTACTCCTATTTCAATGCCTTCTCAGGCCGCCCGCCGCTCGTGTGGTTCTCCTCGGAGGGGGTGAAGGACAGCTTCACCTTCGCGCGGGAGAGCGGCGAATTCGTCGCCAATCTCGTCGGCAGGCATATCTTCAGGGAGATGAACGCCACCTCCGTCGATGCGCCGCGCGGGGTGAGCGAGTTCGGCTATGCCGGGCTGACGCCGGCGCCCTCGCGGCTGGTCGCGGCGCCGCGCGTCGCCGAGGCGCATGCCGCGCTGGAATGCCGGGTGACGGAGACGTTCGAGCCGAAGGGCCTCGACGGTAGGCCGGCCGGCGTCCATGTCTGCGCCGGCGAGGTGATCGGCGTCCATATAGACGAGGCGGTGCTGACGAACGGCCTGTTCGACAATGTCAAGGCCGGCAATGTTTCGCGCCTCGGCTATCTCGATTTTTCGGCGATCACCGAAACCTTCGCCATGCGCCGGCCGAAATGGAAGGCGGATTGAGGGGTTGCAGGTCGGCAAACTGAGCTAGTTAGCCGTTGTGACCGCCGCCACAATCGACTCCAGCGCTGTCCGTACCGCCATGGCTAAAACCACAATAGCCATGATCCGAGCCGTATCCTCCTGGCGGCAGTCCGTTATCGGGATGGTCCGTTCTCGGATATGGCCAGAATCGTAACCTGGATGTTCCATTCCGCTCCGGAAAGAACGAAATCCAAAAAATGAACCCCAAAATTGCAAGTCCAAAAACGAAGCCTGCAAAAATAAGAATCGCCATGTGCATTGGATGTCAGCCTTCGCGATCGTCGTGATCGAATATTTGGCCCCTCAATTGAATTCGAAATAAACATTCAAAGCGAAATTTGAATCGCGGCAATGTTTTCACGCTGGGCTCGAATCTCTTTTACTTTCCAACGTCCGCCGCCCTGGCCCGCGCCAGGATGCGCTCGGCGCGGCGCAGATGCGGCCGGTCGTACATGTGGCCGTCGATGCCGATGACGCCCGGATTGCCGGCGGCCGCGAAGGCCTCGACCACGGCGCGCGAATGCGCGACCGTTTCGGCGGAGGGCGTGAACACCTCGTTGATGACCGGCACCTGTGCCGGATGGATCGCCATCTTGGCCGTGAAGCCGTCACGCTCGGCCTCGACGCATTCGACCTTCAGCGCCTCCATGTCGCGGAAATTGACGAACACCGTGTCGATTGCCGCCGTCTGGGCCGCCGAGGCGGCGAGGATGGTCAGCGTGCGTGCCAGACGGAAGACGTCGGTATAGCGGCCGTCTCCGTCGCGTGGCGTGCGCGCGCCGATGTCCGACGACAGGTCCTCCGCTCCCCAGGTGAGGCCGGCAAGGCGGGGATGCGCCTCGCCGAAGGACGGCGCGGCGAGCAGGCCGGCGGCCGTCTCGGTGATGATGGCGACGATACGGGTCGCGCCGTCCTCGATGCCGTTTTCCGCCTCGTGGACGCGCAGCTTCGCCGAAAGCCGCTCCACGTCCTTTGCCCCGACCGCCTTGGGCAGCATGATGCCCGCGGGCCGCGCCGGCATCACCGCGGCGAGATCGTCGTCGGCAAGGCCGGTGGTGAAGTCGTTGACCCGCACATAGAGGGCCGCCGGGGCGCGCTTGCGGTTCTCGCCAATGAAGGCAGCCGTGATGCGTCGCGCTTCCGGCTTGCGGTCGGCCGCGACCGAATCCTCCAGGTCGAGAAGCAGCGTGTCGGCGCCGGCCTCGAGTCCCTTCGCGAGCTTCCTCTCGGAATCGCCGGGAACGAACAGCAGCGATCGCACGCTCAGACAGCCTTCTTCATCATCATGGCCTGGCGCAGGCAGCGCGCCACCAGCACGTCGTCCTGGTTATAGGCGCGGTGCTCGAATTCGACGATGCCGCGGTCCGGCTTCGATTTGGACGGCCGCACCGATTTCACCTCGGTCTCGATATGCACGGTGTCCCCATGGAAGAGGGGATGAGGGAACACCGTCTCGCTCATGCCGAGATTGGCGATCGTGGTGCCGAGCGTGGTGTCGTGAACCGAGATGCCGATCATCAGGCCGAGCGTGAAGAGCGAATTGACCAGCGGCTTGCCCCATTCGCTCTTCGCGGCGAAATCGAAATCGATGTGCAGCGGCTGCGGATTGAGCGTCATGACCGAGAACAGCACGTTGTCGCCCTCGGTGATGGTGCGCCTCAGGGGATGCCGGAAGATTTGTCCCGGAGTGAACTCCTCCAAATAGTGGCCCGGCATCGTTTCCTCCGTTGGTCGTGCGTTTGATAGGGCGGTTGCGGCGGACCCGCAAGCCACGCACCAGCGAACTGCCCGGTTAACCGATATGGTAAACACTTCCTAAACCATTTCTGGCCTAGCGTCGGCGGCAAGCTCGGGGTCGGCGGCATGGTGGTGGTCAGTCACTTCCTCAGATGGATCGATACGGCACGCGTGTCGCAGAGGGCGGCCGGCGCGGCCGCGCTGGCGCGAGCCTATGTCGCGTCAGAACTCGCATTCGAGGACCGCTGCGCCGCCGAGGCCGCGCTGACCTATCTTCTCGACGATCCCTCTGCGAAAGTACGCTACGCGCTTGCGGAAGCGCTTGCCATCCACCGGCTGGCGCCGCTGCAGATCATCCATGCGCTCGCCTCCGACCAGGACGAGATCGCCGACCTCGTGCTCAAGCGCTCGCCGCTTCTGACCGACGGCGACCTCATCGACCGCATCGCCATGGGCACCGAAGGCGTCCAGTGTTCGATCGCGGGGAGGGCGCTGGTCTCGAAATCGGTGGCGGCAGCTATCGCAGAGGTGGGATGTGCGGAGGCCTGCCTGGTCCTCCTCCGCAACGACGGCGCGGACATCGCCTCGCTCAGCTTCCGCCGCATGGCCGAACGTTTCGGCGCGATTGCGCGGCTGCGCGAGGCACTCCTTGCCGACCGGCGCCTGCCCGCCGATTGCCGCCACGTCCTGCTGGTCAAGCTCAGCGAGGCGCTGAAAGGCGCGCCGCTGGTCGTGGCGCTGATGGGCGGGGCGAGGGGCGAGCGCGTCATGCGCGAGGCCTGCGTGAAGGCGTCGCTGACGCTGATCGAAAAGACCCGCGCGGACGAGCACGAGGCGCTGGTCGAGCATCTGCGCCTTGCCGGCGAACTCACCACGGCCTTCATCGTGCGCATGGTGGCGCATGGCAAGATCGACTTCTTCGCCTCGGTGCTCGGCGTGCTTGCCGGCCGAGAGGCGGCGCGCGTCCGGGCACTTCTCGCCACCGGGCGCGACCTTGCGCTTGCCGCGCTGTTCCGGAGCGCCGGACTGCCCGAAAGCGCGCATGGAGTCATCCTGCGGGCGCTGAAGATATGGCGCGAGGTCGCCAATGGCAGGCGCGTCGCCGGTACGCAGGAAGTGAGCTGGCTGATGCTCAAGGAACTCGGCGCCTGTCCGGGCCAGCGCGGTCCGGCGCCGCATCAGGCGGAGCTTGCCGGCCTGATCCGCTCGATCCATCTGGAAGTGCTGCGCGAGAACGCGCGCGGCCACGCGCTGGCGATCGCTGCGGCCTAGAAACTGCCGAAACGGTTACCGAGAGCCGGCATTGTCCCGCGGCGGGAACGGCACTAGGTTCGAGCCATGCAGGAAACCAGCTACCCGGTGATAGAGGTGCCGGCGGAGATTCGCCCGCTCATCGATCGGATTCGGGCCCGCATGGCGCCCGATGCCATCTGGCTCTTCGGTAGCCGGGCGCGCGGCGACAATAGGGGCGATAGCGATTGGGACATAGTCGTGGCGCTGGACGACCGTGCTGATCCGGCTCTTCTGGATCCCATCGTGGGGTGGGAGATCCAGCGGGAACTCTCGATCCCCGCCACGATACTTCTGACGACATCAAGCGAGCTCAGGGAAAGTTGGGGTGCGCCCAATACGATCGGATACGTACTGGCGCGCGAAGGGCTGAAGCTGGATGGCTGATGCGTGGACGATTGCGAATGCGCTGCGCCTGGCGGCCGGGTGCGCGAGAGATGCATCGATCCTTCTCGATTCCCATTCACGGAACGCGGCTTATCTGGGCGAGCAGGCGCTCGAACAGATCATTCGCGCCTTCGCGACCGCGGAAGGGCTGCATATCGAGCGCCACGACGCGCATCAGCTCGATAAAACGGTCCGTCGGTTTCCCGATGCGCACCCTGAAAAGGTGGCTATATCGAAGCTTGTTTGGCTGGAAGCCTATGCGACGACGTTTCGATATACGCTGCCCTCCGGACGTATTCCCAAGGCTCCCGACGATGCAAAAGTCGCGGAGGCGATTTCCGGAATCGAGGAACTCATCCTCCGCGCGGCCAGGCATTTCGGAGTAGATTTGGAAAAGGATTCGCCGGCGGCGCGTACGGCACCGATGCGGTAGGCTTCGCGACGATCCGGGCTCCGTTCCTTATTCGTCCCGATTGACGGGCTTGCCGCGCAAGTTCAGCGCGGCGTAACCGAAAACAGCGATGATGACGATCGCGCCGCCGACAAGGCTCGCGGCAGGAGCCAGTTCGCCGAGGAAAAGCCAGGCGAAAAGAATGGCGAGCGGCACCTCCGCGCTCCCGAGCAGGCCGGATTCCGCGGCGCTGACCAGCCGGGTCCCTTCCGTCCAAAGGATCACGGCTGCGGCGAAGGAAACGCCGAAGGCGCACATCAGCACGGCGTCGCGTGCCGTGACGTCGAGGGGATTCGTGACGATCAGGCCGGCAAGGAAGAGCAGGAAAGCCGCTACCGCCCCGGTCCACACGACCGGCGCATCGGTGAACTTGCGGATCAGGACCATGTAGAGCGCGCAGCCGAAGGTCATCAGCACGGCCATGGCGTTGCCGGCGAGGCTGCCCGTGCCGATCCCGCCGATCATCATGATCGCGACGCCGGTGAGCGAGACGGCGGCGGCGAGGATCGTGCCGACGCGCGTGCGTTGGCCAAGCATGATGCGTTCGAGCCCCGCCGCCATGAAGGGGACGGTCGCGTAGATGATGGTGACGTTGGCGACGTAGGTCAGCTTGAAAGCGGTGATGAAGGCGATGCTGGACAGGGCGCTGACGAGCGCGAGCGTCCAGCCGCGCCTCCCGAGGCGAAGCTTGCCCAGCATGCCCGGGCCGCGCCCGCGCCACAGCACGTAGGCCGCGATGATCGCCGAGCCGACCAGCCCGCGCCAGCAGGCGATCGTCCACGCGCCGGCATCGATCGAACGGGTGAAGATGCCGGCAAGCGCGAAAAAGACGGCGGAGGTCGTGACCAGCACGACTCCGCTCGCGTGACCCGTTTCGATCCTTGCCGACCTGTTCGTCGTCCGGGCATCCATCTCTTCACCTATAGGCCGCTGCTGCTGCCAGCCTTTTGTCAGGAGGAGCGGGGACCGCTTCGCGTATCGCGGAAAAAGCGCGGATTGTCTTCCACGGCGGCGGCGATGACCCGCAAGGCGGCAGCGACGGCCAGGACTGGCTGGCTCGCATCGCCCCGCGCGCCGAGCGCTTCCGCTTCCGCCCGTGTGGCCGCCGCGAAGTCCCCGATCGCATGGCTGCCGGTCGGCCGCAGGATGAGAGACGCCAGCCGTTTCAGGAAGCCGGTGATGACGGGCTTCACCGCATCCGGCAGATGGGGTTCGGCGTTGCGCAGGACGAGGACCTCGAGCCCGACCGTCACCGCCGCGACGCTTGCCGAGAGCATGGCTTCGCCCCGGCTTCCGGTGCGCTGGGCGAACGGCATCAGCTGGTTGATGCGGTCGTAGGCGAGGCTCTCGAAGGCGGAGCGGCGCGGCACGCGCTCGTGCAGGCAGAGCCGCACGAGGTCTTCCTTGATCGTGGCGACGATGCGCAGGACGCTGTCGCGCGGCCGCGCCGGCAGCACCGTCCAGAAGACGCCGATCGAAAGCAGGATGCCGACCAGGATGGAAGCGGTCTGGTTCAGGAAATGGGTTGGAGCATAGACCATCTGCTGGTGCGGGCTGAGAAAGGCGAGGAAGTTTATGGCGAAGGCCGTCGCCGTGCCGGTGAAGGTCGGATTCGCCATGGCCAGCGCGGCGGGGATCAGCACCGGCACCACGAACAGCACGAACCAGAAGAAGCCCGGGAATGCCGGCAGCAGGAGCTGGCCGACGATGAAGGCGAAGGGCACGGCAAGCAGCGTTCCCTTGAAGAAGCCGAAGGAAGTGCGGATCGGCGCCGGGCGCGAGGCGAACAGGCTGGAAACCACGGCCACGATGATGGTCGCTCCCGCCGCGTCCGCCCACTGGGTGGCGATCCAGAACGCGGCGACGAGGGAAGTGGCGAGCGCGGCGCGCACGGCGTTGCGCAGGGCCGTCTGCCGGTCGCGGTGGATGACGAGTGCTGGCTGGCGCATGTCGTCGGCCTCCGGCCGGCCGGGATGGCGGACGGCGTCGAGGCCGTCGAGAACGCCGGCGAGCGCGTCGGCGAATTCGGCCGCCATGGCGAGCCTCGCTGCCGCGCCGATGCGATCGGGGACGTTTTCCGGCAGCGAAGCCTGCCGGGCATCCGCGGCGATCTTCCGCAGCCGGGCGATGATGGCGGCGACGTCGTCGAGCGCGTCGGGACGCTCCGCGACATCGTGGACGACCTCTTTCAACAGGCTGCGGGTGGGCGGCAGCGCCGGGTTCGGCGGTGCCGCGTGGAGCCGCAGCATCCGCGCCGCGGAATGCGCCGAGAGCAGGTAGCCGATCGTTCGCCTAACCGAGCGGCCATGCGCGGCGAGGCTTGGGCCCTCCAGGCGCACATAGGCGCGCATTTCGCCGAGCGCCTGGGTCTCGGCGATGATGCGGCGGTTGAGCTTCACCAGGGTCGGGCGGTCGGCTCCGCCGAAGGCGAATTCCGCATAGGCGGCAAGGTCGCGGACAAGTCCTTCCAGCCGCCCGACGATCTGGTCGCGTGCCAGCTGCGGCAGGAAAAGACGGCTGGCAAGCCCGGCGCAGACGATGCCGAGTGCGATCTCCGAGGCGCGCGCGACGGCCAGTTCATGGGCGAGGTGCGGCTGGTTGAAGGCCGGCAGGCTGATGATCGCCGCGGTGTAGCCGGCGAGCGCCGCTCCGTAGGATTCGGGGTTGCGCAACAGCGAGGCGGCGAAGGTGCAAAGCCCGATCCAGACGGCGAGAGCGGCAAGGAAAGCGGGCGCGCCGTGCCTTCCGGCCCACACCAGGAGCAGGGCGGCGAGCGCCCCGACCACGGTTCCGGCGAGACGGAAGAAGCCTTTCGCCAGCACCATGCCGGCAACGGGCTGGGCGACGATGAACACCGTCATCATCGCCCATTGCGGGTTTTCCAGTTTCAGCGCGTAGGCGATCGAAAGGGCGACGAGGCCGGCGATCGTGGCGCGGACGGCGAATATCCAGTCGGAGCGCTTGGGCGGCGGGATGCGCGCAAGCCAGGAGTGGAGCGTGTCGGGCCAGGAAGGGGCGGTCACGGTGCGGACATACCCCCACCCCTGTCCTCTCCCCACAAGGGGGAGGGGAACTTGGCGCCGCATGGCGCACGTTTCGACGATTTCGGCTCGGAAAGTAGTGCAGGCGTCTCCCTCTCCCTTGTAGGGAGAGGACAGGGATGGGGGTTGGAAGCGAACACGATCGCGGTCAGATATCCAGTTCCTCCACGAACTCCGCCCGCTCCTGGATGAAGCGGAAGCGCAGTTCCGGCTTGGTGCCCATCAGCGCGTCGACCGCCGCCTGCGTCGCGTCCTGCTCGTCGGTGACCTCGACCCGGAGCAGCGTGCGCTTCCTCGGGTCCATGGTCGTCTCCTTGAGCTGCGCGGCCATCATCTCGCCGAGGCCCTTGAAGCGGCCAATCTCGACCTTGCCGCGGCCGGTGAACTCGGTCTTCAGGAGTTCGTCCTTGTGCGCGTCGTCGCGCGCGTACATGACCTTGCCGCCCTGGCTGATCCGGTAGAGCGGCGGCACGGCGAGATAGAGATGGCCGCCGCGTATGAGGTGCGGCATCTCCTGGAAGAAGAAGGTCATAAGCAGCGAGGCGATGTGGGCGCCGTCGACATCGGCGTCGGTCATGATGATGACGCGGTCGTAGCGCAAATCCTCGTCGCGGTATTTCGAGCGCGTGCCGCAGCCGAGCGCCTGTACGAGGTCGGCGATCTGCTGGTTGGCCGTGAGCTTGTCGGCCCCGGCGCTCGCTACGTTGAGGATCTTGCCGCGCAGGGGCAGCACCGCCTGGCTGGCGCGGTCGCGCGCCTGCTTGGCCGAGCCGCCGGCCGAGTCGCCCTCGACGATGAATATCTCGGCGCCCGCGGCCGCGTTCTGCGTGCAGTCGGCGAGCTTGCCGGGGAGGCGCAGCTTGCGCACGGCCGACTTGCGCGAGACCTCCTTTTCCTGCCGGCGCCTGACGCGCTCGTCGGCGCGCGCGATCACCCATTCGAGCAGCTTGGAGGCTTCCTGCGGGTTGTCGGCCAGCCAATGGTCGAACGGATCGCGCAGGGCGGTCTCGACGATGCGCTGCGCCTCGATGGTGGCCAGCCGGTCCTTGGTCTGGCCGACGAATTCCGGCTCGCGGATGAAGACCGACAGCATGCCGGCCGCGGAGATCATCACGTCCTCGCCCGATACGGCGTGCGCGCGCTTGTTGCCGGTCAGCTCGGCGTAGGCCTTGAGGCCGCGAACAAGGGCCGAGCGCAGGCCGGCCTCGTGCGTGCCGCCTTCCGGCGTCGGGATCGTGTTGCAATAGGAATTCAGGAACGGGTCGCCGCCATACCAGGTTACGGCCCACTCGACCGAGCCGTGGCCGCCCTGCTTCTCGCTCTTTCCGGCGAAGATGTCGCGGGTCACCTGGAACTCGCCGTCGAGCGAGGCGGCGAGATAGTCCTTCAGCCCGCCGGGGAAGTGGAAGGTGGCCTTTTCCGGCGTCTTCTCCCTGTCGACGATCAGCGAAGGCGCGCAGGCCCAGCGGATCTCGACGCCGCCGAAGAGATAGGCCTTGGAGCGGGTCATGCGGTAGAGGCGCGCCGGATCGAACTTCGCGCCCTTGCCGAAGATCTGCTCGTCGGGGCGGAAGCGGATCTTCGTGCCGCGCCGGTTGTGGACCTCGCCGAGATTCTCAAGCCTGCCCGTCGGATGGCCGCGCGAGAATTCCTGGCGGTAGAGCTGGCGGCCGCGCGCGACCTCCACCTCCAGCGTTTCGGAGAGCGCGTTGACGACCGACACGCCGACGCCGTGCAGGCCGCCCGACGTCTCGTACACCTTCGAGTCGAACTTGCCGCCCGAATGCAGGGTGGTCATGATGACTTCGAGCGCCGACTTGTTCCTGAATTTCGGATGTGCGTCGACCGGGATGCCGCGTCCGTTGTCGGTCACGGCGAGGAAGCCGGCATCGTCGAGCTCCACCTCGATGAAGGTCGCGTGGCCGGCCACCGCCTCGTCCATGGAATTGTCGATCACCTCGGCGAAGAGGTGATGCATCGCCTTCTCGTCGGTGCCGCCGATATACATGCCGGGCCGCCGGCGCACCGGCTCCAGTCCCTCCAGCACCTCGATGTCGGCCGCGCTGTAGCCCTCGCTGCCGTCGCGCACGGACGCCGGTCGCGGGGCGGCCTTCACGGGTTGCGGGGCGCCGGCCGGCATATCGCCCTGCGGGCCGAATAGATCGTCGTTCGCCTTGTCCATCTCGTCTTATTCTATCCCGCCCGAATCAGGCTTCATACTGCCATGCTTTGCCGCATCGGCGACAGAGGTTCCCTGTCTGTTCGCCGGGCACAAGGTTTAAAATTGCCGTTTTCGGCGCAACGCTCCGATAACCACTCAAAGCGATTGTCCGCACCCTACACGCCTTGCCTTCCAATTCCTTTAGGATTTGCCGCCTAGCCTCCCGCAAAACAAAAGGCTTCATAAGGCGGGCCGGGGCGTGAAGAACAGAATTGTTCCCATGATCGGGATCGCGGCCGTATTCGGCGCGATCTCCATATTCGGCGCGAATTTCTGGATCAAGAGCCAGGCGAACGCCCGCGTCGAGACGGCGGTGCAGATTCCGCCCAGGCCCGAGGTTAAGTTCGCGACCATCGTCGTCGCCAAGTCGCCGCTGCGCTTCGGCATGAAGCTCGAGCGCGCCGCCCTCGCCGAGATCCCGTGGGCCGAGAACGCTCTGCCGAAAGGAGCCTTCGGCACGGTCGACGAACTCCTCCGGGACGGCGACCGCGTCGTGCTTTCTCCGATCGACGCCAACGCGCCGGTGCTGCTCGCCGAGCTTTCCGGCCCGAACGGCCGCGCCACGCTTTCCAACCTGCTCACGCCCGGCATGCGCGCCGTCACCATAAAGACCGACGAGATCGCCGGCGTCGGCGGCTTCGTCACGCCCGGCGACCGCGTCGATGTCGTGCTGACGCGCAATGCCGGCGACATCGAGGAAGTGAAGAAGAACGCCGAGGGCGCGTCCGGCGCGAATATCGCGACCGAGGTGGTGATCGAGGCGGCGAAGGTGCTTTCGGTCGGACAGGCGGCGGACGAGCGCGCCACGATGCCCAAGGTCGCCGATTCGGTGACGCTCGAGGTCACGCCGGCCGGCGCGCAGAAGATCGCGCTGGCGCGCAACATCGGCAAGCTGTCGCTGTCGCTCCGCTCGGCGCGTCAGGCCGGCACGGACGCTTCGGGGATGACGACCATCTCCGCCTTCGGCGGTTCCGTGGCCTCGAAGGTGGCCGCGGCCGGCGAGATCGTCAACGCCATTCCTCGCGGCGAGGGCGAAGAGAAGTTCACGACCGTCGTCGTGACGCGCGGCATCAAGCCGGAGACCTACAAGGTCAACCGCAGCGGCGCCAGCGCCGGCGGCGGCGACGATCCGTATGCCGGCCAGGGGGCGAAGCTGCAGCAATAGAGGGGATGCCGGCCGGGGCCGGCTTGGGGATAGGACCATGTCCAGTCGTTCGAAAACAGCCTGCGTGGCGAATCCCGCGCGTCCGTTCCTGGTCGCGTCGGCCATACTTCTCGCCGCGGCCGCCATGCTCTGCGCCATCGGCGCGACGAAGGCGCATGCCGACGGGGATGTTATCTACATCTCTTCCGACGCGCACAAGTCGATCAAGGTCGCCAAGGGCAAGCCGCAGACGATCCGCACCAGCGTTCCCTTCTCGCAGATCGTCATCGGTGACCCCGACATCGCAAACGTCAATCCGCTGACCGACCATTCCTTCTACGTGCTCGGCACCAAGCTCGGCACCACCGGCATCGCGCTTTTCGACGCCAACAAGCAGCTCGTCGGCAACATCGACGTCGAGGTGACGCTGGACACCAAGGATCTCGCCAAGGCGATCCGCACCAATGTCCCGGGCAGCGACATCACCGTCAATTCTGCCAATGGCCGCCTGGTCCTCTCCGGCACGGCGCGGGACGCCGTCGCGGCGGAAAAAGCCAAAAGCATCGCCGACCGTTTCTCCGGCGACGAGAAGGTCATCAACTCGGTCAACGTGTCCTCCTCGCAGCAGGTGCAGCTCAACGTCCGCTTCATCGAGATCAGTCGCCAGGCCGGGCGCGATCTCGGCGCCACCTACAGCGCCAACCTCGCCTACGGCTTCGGTGGCCGCAAGGTCCAGCTCGATCCGGGCCAGGAGCCTGCCGCCCAGACCGGCGAGATCATCGGCCGCCTGCTTTCCAACGGCGCCTCCATCGACGTCACGCTGAAGGCGCTGGAGAGCCGTGGCGCCGCCCGCAGCCTGGCCGAGCCGAACCTCATCGCCCGCTCGGGCGAGACGGCGAGCTTCCTGGCCGGCGGCGAGTTCCCGATCCCGGTCTCGTCCGACAACAACACCGTCACGGTCAGCTATCACAAATACGGCGTCAGCCTCGAATTCACGCCGACCGTGCTGGAGGACGGCCTCATCAGTCTGCAGATCGCGCCCGAAGTGTCGTCGATCGATCCTTCGGCGTCCTATCAGGTGAACAACATCTCGGTTCCCGGCTTCGTGGTGCGGCGCGCCAAGACCTCGGTCGACCTGAAGAGCGGCCAGAGCTTCATGATCGGCGGCCTCCTGCAGACGCAGAACAATACGACCACCCAGGCGCTGCCGGGCCTCGGCAGCCTGCCGGTGCTGGGACCGCTCTTCTCCTCCAAGGCCTACCAGCGGCGCGAGACGGACCTCATCATCATCGTGACGCCCTATCTCGTGAAGCCGATCGACCCGTCGAAGAAGGTGCTTACCCCGCTCGACGGCTCGAAGCCGGCAAGCAACGCCGACTATTTCCTGGGCAATGTCGACGAGGTGAAGCCCGGCTCCCCGAAACTCGCCGCCGCCGGCGCTCCGATAGCCAATGCCGACAGCGGCCATTTCCTCGACCTGCGCTAGGACCAAGACGATGTTCAGAACGACGATCCTTGTATCGGCCCTCGGCCTGTCGCTCGCGGCGGCGGGATGCCAATCCGAGTACGCCCGCAATGACGGGGTGACGGGGCAGGCCGGCGACGCCATCGCCGCCGACACCGTCATGCAGATGGTGGACCCGTGGCCGCGCGGCGTGGAGAACACCAACCTCGTCGTCCCCGCCGACCAGGCGCAATACCAGAACAAGGCCGCGCCGGCGGCTGCCACGGCGCCGCCGGCCGGCGGCGCCGCTTCCAGCACGGACTATTGAGCGATGGCTGCCACCAACAAGAGCAAGCGCGTCATCCTGGTCTCGCAGGACAGGACGTTCCTGCAGGACACGCGCGCGGCGTTTTCCTCCTCCGAGACGATCGAGCTGGTGACGCTGGAGAAGAGCGTCATCGAGCTGCGCGGCGAGATCGAGGCTTCGGAATGCGGGGCGGCGATCTTCGACATGGATGTGTCGAGCCTGGAGCAGATCGAATCCCTGCAGCGGGTGGTGCGCCGGCTGGAAGGCCGCGCGCCGGTTGTCGTGGTGACGCAGAAATTCGATCCCGGCGCGGTACGCATCCTCGTCCAGCTCCAGGTCGCGGATTTCCTGGTCAAGCCGATCACGACGGCCGATCTCGTGCGTTCCTGCATCCGTGCGCTGCAGGGGCCCGGGCGGCAGGAAAATGCTGAATCGCAAGTCTATACCTTCATGCCCGCCGCCGGCGGCGTCGGCGCGACGACGCTTGCGGTGCAGACCGCATTCCAGCTTCATCGCTCGGTCACCCGTGCCGCGTCGACCTGTGTCGTCGACCTCAACTTCCAGCAGGGCGCCTGCGCCGAGTACCTCGACCTCGAGCCGCGTTTCGACATCAACGAGATCGAGAACCAGCCGGAGCGGCTCGATCGCCAGCTTCTCGACGTGATGCTTTCCCGGCACGAGAGCGGGCTTTGCGTGCTCGCCGCGCCTACCGATCCGGCCGACATGCGCTCCTTCAACACCGATGTCGTGGTGCGCATGCTCGATCTCGTCTCGGCCTATTTCGACAATGTCGTCATCGACATGCCGCGCACCTGGTTCCCGTGGACGGAAACGGTGCTTCTCGGCTCGAACAAGCTCTATATCGTCTCCGAGATGACGGTGCCGTGCCTGCGTCACACGCAGCGCCTGATCAAGGCGATCCAGGACCGGACCGCCAGGGAAGTGAAGCCGAGCGTCATCGTCAACCGCTTCGAGCAGAAGAAGTCGGGCAGCGGGATCAAGCCCTCCGACGTCGAGGAACTGCTGGGCGATCATTTCGTCGGCGGCATCTCCAACAATTACCGGCTGGTGCGTGAGGCGGTAGATCGCGGCATGCCGATCCATGCGCTCGATCCGGAGGCGAACGTGCTGCAGGACCTGAAGCGGATCATCCTGCCGGAAGAAGTAGAGGTGGCGGCGAAGAAGCGCTCGCTTTTCTCCCTGCCGATCGGGCTCAAGAAGAAGGCGGGGTAGGCCATGGCAAGCCGTTTCGCCACGCTGAGGGACCGCCCGAAGGAAGCGCGTCCGGTCGAACAGCCGGCCGGCGACCGGGTCGCGGCGGTCGTCATCCCCTCGGCGCGCACGGTCATCAAGGCGGCGAGAGCGGAGCCGAGCGCCGGCCAGGCCAAGACATCCAACCGCACGCTCGACGCGCGCGACCGCATCCACCGTATGGTGCTCGAGGAAATCAACCTCGTGGTGCTTGAAAAGCTGCCCAAGGCGGAGATGCAGCGGCAGATCCACGAGTTCGTCTCGGAGAAGACGCGCAACGAAAGGCTGGCGCTGAACGTTGCCGAACTCGACGCGTTGGTGGACGACATCGTTGACGAGATGGTCGGGCTCGGGCCGCTGGAACCGCTGCTCAAGGACCCGACGATCAACGACATCCTGATCAACGGCCACGAGAACTGCTTCGTCGAGCGGCGCGGCAAGCTCGAAAAGATCCACGTCCCGTTCAAGGACGAGGCGCATCTTCTGAGGATCATCAACAAGATCGTCGCTGCCGTCGGCCGGCGCGTCGACGAATCGCAGCCGATGGTCGATGCGCGCATGCTCGACGGCTCGCGCTTCAACGCGGCGATCCGCCCGATCGGCGTCGACGGGCCGCTGGTCTCGATCCGCAAATTCTCCAAGCACAAGCTCGGCCTGCACAAGCTGATCGAGTTCGGCGCCATCACGCAGAACATGGCCGAGGTGCTCGCCGCTGCGGTCCACGCGCGCAAGACCACCATCATCTCCGGCGGCACGGGCACCGGCAAGACGACGATGCTCAACGCGCTTTCCGCCTTCATCCCCGAGGACGAGCGGCTGATCACCATCGAGGACGCGGCCGAGCTGCAATTGCAGCAGCCGCATGTCGCGCGCATGGAGACGCGGCCGGCGAACATCGAGGGACACGGCGAATTGAAGCAGCGCGACCTCGTCAAGAACGCGCTGCGCATGCGGCCCGACCGCGTCATCCTCGGCGAGTGCCGCGGCGAGGAGGCCTTCGACATGCTGCAGGCGATGAATACGGGCCATGAGGGATCGATGGCCACGATCCACGCCAACACGCCGCGCGACGCCGTTTCCCGCCTTGAGCAGATGCTCGGCATGACCGGCATGCCGATGACGGTGCAGTCGATCCGCAGCCAGATATCCAGCGCGATCGACATCATCGTGCAGCTGACCCGCCTTTCCGACGGCAAGCGCAAGGTGACCAGCGTGGCGGAAGTGACCGGCATGGAGGGCGACGTCATCCAGATGCAGGAGATATTCCGCTTCGTGCGCACCGGCATGGAGGCGGACGGCACGATCAACGGGCATTTCGAGGCGACCGGCATCCGCCCGCGCTTCCTCGAGGATCTGCGCGCCATGGGGATCGAGTTCCCCGGCAAGTATTTCGAGCCGGGCATCCCGCAGGAGTAGGGAGATGTGTTGGTCGACCTCCACTCCGTCTAGGCTCCGCCTCGAGAGGTGGTTCGCGCAGCGAACCGGAGTGGGGGTCGAATTTCCCATTCCGCGGCTGCTTTCAGCTTGGGACGCAGGCCGTCCATGAACCCCCTATACCTCATCTATGTCTGCGCGGCCGTGGCCGGGATCATGATCGCCGAGGCGGTCTATCTTCTCTACGCGGGGCGGAGCGACAAGCGGGCGGCGATCAACCGGCGCATGAAGCTCCAGGAAAAGAAGCTCAGCCAGGAGCAGGTGCTCATCCAGCTGCGCAAGGAGAGGGGGCTTGGCGGCCGCCGCTCGCTTTTTTCGCTTTCAGGCCTGCGCCGGCTGCGCACGCAGTCCGGCCTGACGAAACCGTTGCCGCATTTCCTCGGCATGACCTTCGGGGCGGCGTTCGGCATCGCGCTGCTCCTCCTCTGGTTCGGCGCATCGGTGAAGATCGCCGTGCTGGCGGTCCCGGTCCTGTGCCTCTTCCTGCCGATCATGTCATTGAGGTTCCTACGCAAGCGCC
This sequence comes from Rhizobiales bacterium 65-79, assembly GCA_001896885.1. Lineage (GTDB taxonomy): Bacteria > Pseudomonadota > Alphaproteobacteria > Rhizobiales > Rhizobiaceae > Mesorhizobium_L. The sequence goes on from MKRJ01000015.1 coordinate 102,876, forward strand.
GCCACAAGCATTTCGGCATCCAGTTGCCGGAAGCGCTCGAACTGATCACGCGAAGCCTGAAGGCCGGCCATCCCGTGCCGGTAGCGATTTCCATGGTGGCGCGCGAGATGCCCGATCCGATCGGCACCGAATTCGGCGTTGTGGCCGACGAGGTGACCTACGGCTCGACGCTGGTCCATGCGCTGCATTCCATGTACGAGCGCGTCGGTCACGAGGACCTGCCCCTCTTCGTGACGGCGGTGTCGATCCAGTCGAGTTCGGGGGGCAATCTCCGCGAGATCCTGGATGGGCTGTCGGGGACGATCCGGGAGCGCGGCAAGCTGCGCCGCAAGGTGCGCGCGATCTCCACCGAGGGCCGCATCTCGGCCTATATCCTGACCGCCGTGCCGGCGCTCCTGATGGCCGCGATCTTCGTGCTGATGCCGGATTTCTACGGCAAGGTGTGGGACGTGCCGAAGACCTGGTACCTGCTCGGCGGATCGGTGTTCTGGCTGCTGATCGGCAACGCGATGATGTTCAAGATGGCGAACTTCAGGTTCTGACATGGACGCGCTCTCGACATTCGGCGGCATGCTTCCGGTGGCGTTTCTCCTGCTCGTCGCAGGGGGAACGGTACTCGTCTGGCCGTTGGTCGCCCGGCGGCAGGAACGCAGCGAGCTGAAACGCAGGCTGCGCGTGGACGGCACCGCCGAAGCCGAAGGGGAAGCGGAGGCGCGGCCGCAGAAGGGAAACGTGGTGCGCGAGAAGGCGGCGCGCACCGCACAGGAATTCTACGCCAGGACCGATCCCGAAAACGTGGCACGGCTGCGTCTCAAGCTCATCCAGGCGGGCTATATGGACCCGCGCGCCGTCGGCATGTTCTTCCTCGTGCGCTTCGCGGCGCTTGCCGTCGGCGTGGTGCTGGCGCTGGCGCTCGGCATGTGGTTCGGCTCGGACGCCTCCCGGCTCAATCGCTGGATATTCGTCGGCATGGTCGGCATCCTCGGTTATTTCCTGCCGGGGCTGGTGCTGACGCAGAAGGTGCGGAAAAAGATGCGGGAATACCGCAACGGCTTCCCCGATTTCATGGATCTCATGATCGTCTGCTCGGATGCCGGCATGAGCATGGAAGCGGGCATAGAACGCGTCTCGAAGGAACTGCAGATGACCTATCCGTCGCTGGCGGAAAATCTGCAGCTCGTTTCGCTCGAATTGCGCGCCGGACGCAGCCTCGACGACGCGCTGAAGGCGCTTTCCGACCGGCTCAGCCTCGACGAGGTGCGCTCCTTCGCCACGCTTCTTCAGCAGTCGAAGGAACTTGGCACCAGCCTTGCGGGCGCGCTCAGGGTCTTTTCCGACGAGATGCGCCACAAGCGAATGTTGCTCGCGGAGGAAAAGGCGCATGCGCTGCCGGCGAAGATGTCGGTGCCGGTGACGGTCTGCATCCTGCCGGTCGTGCTGATGATCGCGATCATCCCGGTGATCGTCCGGATGACGACGATGACGCACTGAGGCGGCCCGATCCGCGATTTCTTAACGAGCGCTTGATTTCCGGACTCAATCTGAAGGCTGTTCGGCACGGAAGCTTAATCAGCCTGTTCTAAAGTAGCCCATCGAATAAGCGCCCGGCGAACGGGCCGGCAGGGGCAGGGCAGGGGCAATGCAAACCAGAACGTTCCTCGCATGCGCGCTTCTCGGCGCGGCATTCATGGTTTCGGGGTGCACGACCAATCCGGTCGACGCGCTCTCGACGACATCGATCGCGCCGCCTTCGAAGGACATCAGCGCCGATGATCTGAGGCAGGGCAAGGCGCAGTTCCGCGACGGCAATTACGGCCTCGCCGAGAAGCATTTCCGCCAGGCGGTGGAACTGCGCTCGGACAACGCCGAGGCGTGGATGGGGCTCGCCGCCTGCTACGACGAACTCGGCCGCTTCGACTTCGCCGACCGCGCCTACGACCAGCTCCTGAAGGTCGCCGGCAGGCGCCCGCGCATCGTCAACAATATGGGCTATTCCCAGCTTCTGCGTGGCAACAAGAAGAAGGCGCGCGTGCTCCTCATGGAAGCCGAGCGCGCGCTTCCCGGCGACAAGCTGGTCGAGGCGAACATCGCCCTGTTGAACAAGGGGTGAGGGCGAGCGGTATTATCAGCCTTCGGTTGAAGGCAGCGATAGTTCAATCTTAGCTTTGCATATTGAAGGCGCGGGCGGGCGCGCCCCGGCAGATCAATCTCATCAATCGGGGCGTTCAACACCAAATCCGCAAGGGACGGATATTCCGCCGCGAGCTTGCGCTGGAGCTCTTCGGACACAACCATGACAGAAGTGCTGTCTGGCCGCTCAGTGCGTTGCGGACCGTCGGTAAGCGTGGCATCGACAAGATTCGAAATATTGGCCCTTGTCTCCGATTTCGACCGCGACTTCATCACTCGCTCCAAAGATTTTCAAATGTATGGGGTCTGTTGATCGCGGGCTCAGGGACCGAGCTATATCGCTGAATCCTGGTCCGGCAGCAATTCCATACGAAGACGGGTGCCGGTGGCCGCGGCGTAGCGGCGGAGCGTGGACAGCGAAGGTGATATGCTGCCGCTTTCGAGCCGCGCTATGGCGGACTGGGTCGTCCCGATCCTTTTTGCCAATTCGGCCTGTGAGAGCTTCGCGTCATTGCGTGCTCGGATAAGCGTCTCGATGATCGTATATTCGGCGTCCGCCTCCGCATAATGACTGCGGAATTCCGGGTCGTTCATCCAGCGCTTCTTCAGTTCGGACAATTTCGTCATTGCTTCACCATCGCCATTCGTTTGCGCGCCAACGCAAGCGCACCCGCAGGAAGCTTCTGTGACTTCTTCGTGAAGGCATGCAATACGATCACGCGCCGGCCGGCCATGGTCACATATATGCCTCTGGCAATTCCCTCTCTTGCCTTTGCGCGCAACTCCCAGAGCTTGCCTTCAATGTGTTTCACATGCGGTTCGCGCATCCGTTCCAGGCCGAGCGCCTCCACCATCTCCATCAAACGCAGGAGGCGCGCCCGCAAAGAAGCGGGCAGGCTTTCAATCTCTGTATCGACGTCGTGGCTGAGTGTCTCGACCGTCCATCGCATTTATGCGATAAATAGCGTATTAGCTATATTTATGCAACCACCGGAGTGGCCTCAACTCGCCAGCGCCTCCATCGGCGGGCAGGAGCAGACGAGATTGCGGTCGCCGGCGACGTTGTCGATGCGCGAGACGGGCGGCCAGTATTTCGCCGCCGGATCCGCCTTCGCGTCGGGAAATGCCGCGATCCGGCGCGAATAGGGATGCGCCCATTCGTCGGCGAGCGTTTCGGCAGCGGCGTGCGGCGCGTTGAGGAGCGGATTGTCGTCCTTCGGCCATTCGCCTTTGCCGACCTTCGCGGCTTCTCCGGCGATGGCGATCATAGCGTCGCAGAAGCGGTCGAGTTCGCGCTTCGGTTCGGATTCCGTCGGCTCCACCATCAGCGTGCCCGCCACCGGCCAGGACATGGTGGGAGCATGAAAGCCGTAGTCGATCAGCCGCTTGGCGACGTCTTCTACAGTGATGCCTGCGCTGTCCTTCAACACCCGCGTATCGAGGATGCATTCATGCGCGACGCGCCCGTTGCGGCCGGCAAAGAGCACCGGGTAGTGCGCCTTCAGCCGCTCCGCCACGTAGTTGGCCGACAGGATCGCCGTCTCCGTCGCCTGCCTGAGGCCCGATGCGCCCATCATGCGGATATACATCCAGGTGATCGGCAGGATCGAGGCGCTGCCATAAGGCGCCGCCGCGACCGCATGCGAGGAGCCGAGCGCCTCGTGGCCGGGCAGGAAGCGTTTCAGGTGCTTCGCCACGCCGATCGGACCGATGCCCGGCCCGCCGCCGCCATGCGGGATGCAGAAGGTCTTGTGGAGGTTCATGTGGCAGACATCGGCGCCGATGTCGCCCGGCCGCGCCAGCCCGACCAGGGCGTTGAGGTTGGCGCCGTCGAAATAGACCTGGCCGCCATGCTGATGGATGACCGAACAGATGTCGCGCGCGCCTTCCTCGAAGACGCCATGCGTCGAGGGATATGTGAACATCAACGCCGCCAGGTTTTCAGCATGCTGCGCGGCCTTGGCCTTCAGGTCGTCGAGGTCGATGTCGCCGTTCTCCGTGCAGGCGACCACGACGACCCGCATGCCCGCCATATGCGCGCTTGCCGGATTGGTGCCGTGGGCGGAGGAGGGGATCAGGCAGACATCGCGGTGCGTGTCGCCGCGCGAGAGGTGATAGCGGCGAATGGCAAGCAGCCCGGCATATTCGCCCTGGCTGCCGGCATTGGGCTGCAACGAGACGGCGGCGAAGCCGGTGATCTCGGCGAGCCACGCTTCCAACTGGCCGATCATCTCCCGATAGCCGCGCGTGTGGCCTGCCGGCGCGAAGGGATGGAGGTTCGCCACCGACGGCCAGCTTACCGGCATCATTTCGGCCGCGGCGTTGAGCTTCATGGTGCAGGAGCCGAGCGGGATCATCGCACGGTCGAGCGCCAGATCCTTGTCGGAGAGCCGACGCAGGAAGCGCATCATCTCGGTTTCGGAGCGGTTCTCATGGAAGACCGGCTGCGACAGGAAATTTTTCCCGCGCGGCTTGCCGGGGAGCGCGGTCTTCGCGCTTTCCGGCGGTGTTGCTCCGAAAAGCGTGGCAACGGCCTGAAGGTCGGCCTCGGTCGAGGTTTCGTCGAAGGCGATGCCGACGCGGTCCTTGTCGATGACGCGAAGCAGCCGGCCGCCTTTTTCGGCTTCCCTGGCGATGGTTTCGGCGCTGCCCTTCACCATGACTGTAAGCGCGTCGAAGACGGCGCTGCCTTCCACTTCGACCTTCGCGGCCTTCAACGCAACATGGAGCCGTGAGGCAAACCCGTGAACCCGGCTTGCGATCGCCTGCAGCCCTTCCGGCCCGTGCCAGATTGCGTAGGCGGCCGCCATGTTGGCGAGCAGCGCCTGTGCCGTGCAGATGTTGGAAGTCGCCTTCTCGCGGCGGATGTGCTGCTCGCGCGTCTGAAGCGCGAGGCGATAACCCGCCCGACCCCTCGAGTCGACGGACTGGCCGACCAGACGGCCGGGCATGAGGCGCGTCAGCCGGTCCGCCACCGCGCAATAGGCGGCATGCGGCCCGCCGAAGCCCATCGGCACACCGAAACGCTGCATGGAGCCCACGGCGATATCGGCGCCGAGCGCGGCTGGCGGCTCCGTCAGGGTCAGTGCCAGCGGATCGGCGACGAAGATCACCAGAGCGTCGACCTCTTTCGCTTTTTGGATGGCAGCGGAATGGTCGCGATAGACGCCGAACGTATCGGGCCATGGCACGATCAGCGCCGCCGTTTCACTATCTACCTTGCCCTCCACGATCTTCATCCCGAGCGGTTCGGCGCGCGTCTTGGCGACATCAAGCACTTGCGGATGCAGTTTTCCCGCAAGCACAACACGCGTCCGCTTCTCGCGATGATGCCGGAAAGCCATACCGACGGCCTCTGCCACGGCGGTGGCTTCATCGAGCAGTGATGCCGAGGCGATCGGCAGGCCGGTCAGCTCGGTGATCAGCGTTTGGAAATGGAACAGCATTTCGAGCCGCCCCTGGCTGATCTCGGCCTGGTAGGGCGTGTAGGCCGTGTACCAAGCCGGATTCTCGAACAGATTGCGCTGGATCACCGGCGGCACGAAACAGCCATGATAGCCTTGGCCGATGAAGCTCTTCAGCACCTTGTTCCGGCCCATCATCACCGAAAGCTCGCCGAGTGCTTCCGCCTCGCCGGCCGGTGCCGGCAGGTCGAGCGGGCGGTCGAGCCGGATCGATTTCGGCACCGCCTGCGTGATCAGCGTTTCGATGGAGGGGATGCCGAGGGCCGCCAGCATGGCGCGCTGGTCCTGCGCGCTCGGTCCGATATGGCGGGTGGCGAAAGAAGATGCGGAAGAAGTCATGCTGCGATCCTGCCTGAGATTGATGCCGGTAGTTCAGCCGATCAGTTTCTTGTAGGCGGCTTCGTCCATCAGGCCCGAAAGCTGGCCTTGATCGGAAAGCTTCATCTTCCACAGCCAGCCGTCGCCGGAAGATGCCGAGTTGACCAGAGCCGGCTCGCTCGAAAGCTTGTCGTTGACGTCGGTGATCTCGCCATCGACCGGCGCATAGACGTCGGAAGCGGCCTTCACCGATTCCACCACGACGGCGGCTTCGCCCTTGGAGACCTTGCGGCCCTTTTCCGGCAATTCGACGAAGACGATGTCGCCGAGCTGTTCCTGCGCGTAATCGGTAATGCCGATGGTCGCCACGCCGTTCTCGACGCTGATCCATTCGTGATCTTCGGTGAAATAGGTGGTCGCCATATCGGGACTATCCTTTGCGGTAGTGGTGAGGGACGAAGGGGAGGGCATGCACGGTCACGGGAAGCCTGTTGCCGCGCACGTCGGCGAAAAGGCGCGTTCCCGGTTTGGCAAGTTCAGCGGCGACGTAGCCCATCGCGACCGGAGCCTCGGCGCTCGGGCCAAAGCCGCCCGAGGTGACCCGCCCCGCGCGTTCGCCGCTTTCCGCGAAGAGTTCGACGCCGCCGCGTATCGGCTGGCGGCCATCGGGTTTCAGGCCCACGCGCTTTTCCGCAGGGCCTGCCGTGGTCTTCCTTGCCAGTATATCGGCGCCGATGAAGCGGCCCTTCTCGCGCACGGTTTTCGGGATCGCCCACATGAGCGCGGCGGAGACAGGATCGGTGGCGGGATCGATGTCCTGTCCATGCAGGCAGAGTCCGGCCTCGAGGCGCAGGCTGTCGCGGGCGGCGAGACCGACCCATTGTACCCGCTCGTCGGCGAGCAGGTTTTCGGCGAGCGCCATTCCGTCCTTCGCCGGCACGGCGATCTCGAAGCCGTCCTCGCCCGTATAGCCGGACCGCGTCAGGAACCAGCCGGGCCGCGGCTCGAAACCGTGCATGAAGCCCAGATGCGCCGCGTCGATGCCGGCGGCGGTCAGCACAGCCTCGGCATCCGGCCCCTGCAACGCCAGAAAGACGCGTTCCAACGGCTCGACCTTGCAATCTAAATCCTTCGCCACGGCCCTCAGACGCTCTTCGTCGGCTGCCGCGTTGCCGGCATTGGCGACGACCATGAAGCGATGTGCGCCCAGGCGGGTGACGATCAGATCGTCGAGGATGCCGGCATGCTCGTCGAGCAGGAGCGTATATTTCGACTGGCCGTGATCGAGCGCCGCGGCATCCAGCGGGCAGGCGCGGTCGAGAAAGGCGACGACGTCCGGACCCGCCACCTCGAAGAGCTTCATGTGCGAGATGTCGAACAGCCCGGCATGGGCGCGCGTATGAAGATGTTCCTTCATGACGCCGAGGGGATAGCTGATCGGCATCGACCAGCCGGCGAACGGGCCGAAGCGTGCGCCGGCCGCCTTGTGCATCGCTTCGAGAGGGAGGGTCTTCGTCGCCGTTTCTTCGCTGCTCATGACTTCTCCAGAAAAGCACGCAAGCGGCCGCCGAAGCGGCCATTCCGTGCCCCTCTGTCTGAAGCCTGAGAGACTCGCGCACCCGGAACCCTGTCGGTTGCGCTTACACCTTCGGCGCGGGGTCGCCCCCGACTTTCCAGAGTGTCTTTCCCGTCAACGGTTCTTTTGCCTGAGAGATTTCGGGCGATTTCCCCTTCGGCGGCCGCTCTCGCGACTCTCTCCCGCAAACGGTTGGAGCCGAAGCTCCCGACGGGCGAATGCTTACCTCACAGCAGCGAGGATGTCACTCCCCCGCCGTCAGCTCTTCCAGAAGCGATTTGTTGATCCGTCCGAGATTGCCGAGCTCCTTGCCGATCCGCCCGATCAGTTCGCCTGTTTCCTCATGCAGCGAAGTCAGCTTCTCCAACTGGCTGGCAACTTTCTCGGCGCTTGCGCGCTCCACCGGCTCGACGGGCGAAGTGCCGACGCCATGGAGCAGCCACGATATCGAGACGCCGAGCAGGCCGGACAGCATGTTCAGCCGATGCGTCGCTGGCTGCGAGCGGTCGCGCTCCCAGGCGTTCACCGTGGCCACCTTGACGCCGAGTCGCCAGGCGAGATCCTTCGTCGTCAGGGCAGCGGCTTCGCGGGCGCGCGAAAGCCGTCCGCCCATCGTGTCCATGTCCGGCGTTTGTTCATAGATGTTCATGGTGTTCGGCACCCCCTCGTTTCCGCTCATTTGATGGGATTGATCCATGTCGCTTTTTCGACATCATCCACCAATATAGCGACGAGGCGGCGAGGGGCAACCTTGCTTGCGGATTTACTGCCGGCCGGCAGTCACATACCGTCGGTATTTCTCCGGGCTTCATCCGCAGGTTCGTCATCCCTGTTTTCACGGCCCGCTTCGCTCCGGAAACCGGGATGACGGAGATCCTTTCAGATCCCCGCATACCAGTCGTAGCCATTGTCCTCCCAGTAGCCGCCGTGGCCCTGGCCGAACTGGGCGAGACTGTCGGTCAGCTCGATCGACTTGACGTATTTCGCCATCTTGTAGCCGAGCTGGCGCTCGACGCGGCAGCGAAGCGGCGCGCCGTTGGCGACGGGCAGCGGCTTGCCGTTCAGTCCATAGGCCATGATGGTCTGCGGATGGCGCGCGTCGATCATGTCGATCGATTCGTAATATTTGATGCCGCCGGAGGCACTCTCCTCGATCGTGTCCAAACATTTGAAGACGACGTAGCGCGCCTCGGGCTTCACCTTCGCCTGGTCGAGCAGACGGGAAAGCTGCACGCCGGTCCATTCGGCGATGCAGCTCCAGCCTTCCACGCAATCGTGCCGGGTGATCTGCGTGCGGCTCGGCATGTTGCGCAGTTCGTCGAGCGAGAAGGAGAGTGGCTTCTCGACCAGCCCGCCGATTTCGAATCGGTAGTCTGCGAAGTTCGAGGCGACGAGCGACCGATAGTAGGGATCGTCGGGATCCGTGCTGCCGTTCGGCCGCTGCGGCTGGCGGATTTCGCTTTTCGGATATTCCCGCGCCAGTGCCTCGCGGCCGAGGACGAGCCGCTGCGCCTTATAGGTCAGGTCGTTGGCGCTTTCGATGACGCTGCGCACGGTGCTGTCGCGGTCGCCGAGCGCGTCGAACACGTCGCAGCCGGAAAGGGCGAGGCCCGAACCCGCGATGGTTGCGGCGGTCAGGAATCGGCGGCGGGAGAGCATGAATTTGGCCATGGGTCTATTCTCCGGGCTCGGGCATCGGCGCGGGTGCCGGCGGATCGGTCCGGTACCAGCCGGTGATGATGGAACGCAGCTCGTTGAGCGGTCCTGCCGCCAGCACCATCAGGATATGGACGACGAAGAAGAGCACGATCAGCGCCATGCCGATGAAATGGATGGTGCGCGCCGTCTGCCGTCCGCCGAAGAGGTCTAGCAGGAAGGGCAGCGCCGTATCCATGCCGGGCGACATTGTCAGTCCCGTCAGGATCATCAGCGGCAGGAGGATGAAGAGCACGCCGCCATAGGAGAGCTTCTGCAGGACGTTGTAGTCGCGCGTGTGATGGAAGCGGAAACGGATATGGTCGGCGATGTCGCGCGGCAGGCGCCTCAGATCACGGCCGTGCGGCAACAGGTCCCGGCGGATATGGCCGTTGAGGATGCCGGAGACCAGCCAGACGAGCCATGTCGCGACCAGGATCCAGGCGAAGAAGAAATGGATGACCCGGCCGGTGGCGAGGTCCTGGTAGGAGGGGATCGTCGCCCAGGCCGGGAAGGCGCGGGGGCCGAGATCGTCGCCCTTGCCGGAAAGGCCGAGGACGCCGGTCGTGTCGAAGGTCTTGCCGAAGACGGTGGTGTAGCCCCTCGGCCCCTTGTCGGTATTGGCGGCGCTGAAGCTCAGGATGGCGTTGTCGAAGCCGAAGCCGGACTGCTGGCCGATATAGAGGTCGGGCCGGGCATTGAAGATCTGGAGCCCGGTCAGGAGCAGGAAGAACAGGCTGATCGCCCATAACCAGTGGGTGAGGCGGGTCCATGCCGATTGCCGATAGACGAGCGGGCGCCTGGCGGTATCCGCTTCGGGCGCGGCTGCCGCCGCCGGTGGACGGCCGGCGTCCAGACGCGGCCGCATTTCGATTTCGTCCAGCATGGTACGTCCCTCCGCCGGTGCTCCCGTTGTCGCCTGTCTTTCGACATTCCCGGAGTAATAGCGGAGCCGGCGGGACCTGTGTGTCAATCCGGCATGAAATCTTCTTGAAAAATGCGTGAAAGGTAGGGCCAGGATGAAGCCTGGCCGCTCTCGTCACACTATCCGCCGCGCGTTCCTTGAAGCGCTTGGGCACGTCGTCGGGGATGTCGCGACAATGATATCAGACCAAGGGCGACGCGAAACGGTTTCAGCGGGAAGCGTGAAGCGCCTGCCGCGCCATCCGGTCGAGCGCCTGCAGGAAGGCGGAACGGTCGCGCGGAGCGAAGGCGGCGTTATAGCCCTTCGATTCGCCGGTTTCGCGCAGATGCCGGTTGAGGTCGCGCATGGCGAGCGCCGTGCCGATCGTCTCCGCGGTGAACACCTTGCCGGTCGGCCCGACGGCGAACGCGCCCTTCTCCAGTGCGCGCGCCGCGAGCGGGATGTCGGCGGTGACGACGATGTCGTTCGGACGGGCATTGTCGGCAATCCAGTCGTCGGCGGCGTCGAAGCCGGCCGACACGACGACGTTGCGGATCATCGGGTCGCGCGATGGCCTGAGGCCCGAATTGGCCACGAAGGTAACGGCAAGGCCGTGCCGCTCCGCCACCCTGACGATCTCCTCCTTCACCGGGCAGGCGTCGGCGTCGACCAGGATCTGCGGTTTCGTCATTTGCCGATCGCCACCGCGGCATTGACCGCCGCCGCCACGATCACCGTGTTGAAGAAGAAGGAGACGATGCCGTGCAGCAGCACCGCCTTGCGCATCGCCGTCGAGGTAAGGCCGGTGTCGGCAGTCTGCGCCGTCATGCCGATCACGGTCGAGAAGTAAAGAAAATCCCATCCGCTCGGCGGCGTATCGCCGGGGAAGTCGAGCCCCTGGTGGGGTATGCGTTTGTTGCCATTTTTCTGGTCGCCCGGCCACCAATAGAGATGGGCGTAGTGCAGTGCCGCCATCAGGTGGATGGTGAACCAGCCGAGCGGGATAGCTGCGAGCGAGAAGGCAAGGCGGGAGGGCTTCGGGTCCGGACTGTCGTTGACCACCTCGAAGAGCCCGTAGACCGCGACGCAGATCACGGCGACGGTAACGACGAAGATGATCTGAACCGGCAGGTCCGTCTTGCGTGCGTTCTTCTTCAGATAATCCGCCGTCAGCAGGGGCATCTCACTCATCACCAGCACGATATAGACGATGAAGAAGACGGTGGCGCCGACGGTGGAGGCCAAGGGGGTCGTGAAAAACAACGACAGGGCGAGAGCGGCGGCGCCCACCGCCGCGGCGATATAGAAGGGGATGTGCCGGCCGAGCGGCTTTCGCAGGATCATGGATAAAACACCCTCCGCCCGGTGCGCCGGTACCGGGCGTTATTGCGCCTTCGCGGCCAGACCCGCAATCTCCGCCGGAGCCTTCTCCGGCGCAATTCCCGCAAAACGGCTTTCGTCATTTGGCGGATTGAGCCTTTGTCGCGAAGCCCATAAAACGGACCGTTGCCTGGAGGAAGCCTTACCGGATGTTCAAGAAGATATTGATCGCCAATCGCGGCGAGATCGCCTGCCGCGTCATCAAGACGGCGCGCCGAATGGGGATCGCCACCGTCGCCGTCTATTCCGATGCCGATCGCCGGGCGTTGCATGTCGAGATGGCGGACGAGGCCGTGCATATCGGGCCCGCGCCCGCGGCGGAGAGCTATCTGGTGGCCGAAAAGATCATCGAGGCCTGCAGGGCGACCGGCGCGGAGGCGGTTCATCCGGGCTACGGTTTCCTGTCGGAACGGGCGTCCTTCTGCGAGGAACTCGAGAAACAGGGCATCGTCTTCATCGGCCCGAAGCCGAAGGCGATCCGTGCCATGGGCGACAAGATCGAATCAAAGAAGTTCGCGGCCGCGGCCAAGGTCAGCACCGTTCCGGGCTATCTCGGGATCATCGAGGATGGCGACCATGCCGAGAGGATCGCCGCCGAGATCGGCTATCCGGTGATGATCAAGGCCTCGGCCGGCGGCGGCGGCAAGGGCATGCGCATCGCATGGTCGAAGGCGGAAGTGCGCGAGGGATTCGAGCGGGCCAGATCGGAAGCGAAAAGCTCGTTCGGCGACGACCGCGTCTTCATCGAGAAATTCGTCGTCGAACCGCGCCACATAGAAATCCAGGTGCTTGGCGACGCGCATGGCAACGCGATCTATCTCGGCGAGCGCGAATGCTCGATCCAGCGCCGCAACCAGAAGGTCGCGGAGGAGGCGCCGTCGCCCTTTCTCGACGAGAAGACGAGGGCGGCGATGGGCGAACAGGCCGTTGCCCTGGCGAAGGCCGTCGATTACCAGAGCGCCGGCACCGTCGAATTCATCGTCGACAAGGACCGCAATTTCTATTTCCTCGAGATGAATACACGGCTGCAGGTCGAGCATCCGGTGACCGAACTCGTCACCGGCCTCGATCTGGTGGAACTGATGATCCGGGTGGCGGCCGGCGAGAAACTGCCGCTCCGGCAGCCGGATGTCAAATTGAACGGGTGGGCGGTGGAGAGCCGGCTCTATGCCGAGGATCCCTATCGAAATTTCCTTCCGTCCATAGGCCGCCTGACCCGCTATCGGCCGCCGGCCGAAGGCCGGCACGGCGGAGCGACCGTGCGCAACGACACCGGCGTCACGGAAGGGTCGGAAATCTCCATGTATTACGACCCGATGCTCGCCAAGCTCTGCACCTGGGCGCCGACGAGGCTGGAGGCGATCGACGCCATGTCGGATGCGCTCGACGGTTTCGTCGTCGGCGGCATCGAGCACAACATCCCGTTCCTTTCGGCGCTCATGCAGCACCCGCGCTGGCGCGAGGGCCGGCTTTCGACCGGCTTCATTGCCGAGGAATATCCGGAAGGGTTCCATCCGCGCGAGCCGGACGAAGAAGAAAAAGCGATCGTCGCGGCTATCGCGGTGGCGGTCGAGCTCATCCGCCGCGACCGGCTGGACCGGCTGCCGGGCAGGCTGGCGCCGCATTCCGGCAAGCTGAAGAGCGACTGGTCAGTGCGGATCGGTGACGACTATCTGCCGGTTGAGTTGACCAGCGGAAGCATCTCCGTTCCGCTGAGGATCGAGCTTGCCGTGGCGGGCGGCAAGCCGGTCACGGTCGCTTCCGACTGGCGGCCCGGCGAGATCGTCTGGCGCGGCACGGTCAGCGAGCGGAAGGTCACTGCACAGCTATACGACATCCTGAATGGCGTCCGCGTCGCCTGGCGCGGCCTGGCGGTCACTGCGCGCGCCATGCTGCCCGCGACCGCCGAACTCGACCGGCTGATGCCGGTGAAGGCTCCGCCGGACACCTCGAAGCTGCTCCTTTGCCCCATGCCGGGGCTGGTGGTTTCCGTGGCCGTCAGCGAAGGGCAGGAGATCAAGGCCGGCGAGACGCTCGCCATCGTCGAGGCCATGAAGATGGAGAACGTGCTGCGCGCCGAGCGCGACCTCACGGTAAGCAAGATCAACGTCAGGAAGGGTGACAGCCTCGCTGTCGACGCCGTCATCATGGAGTTCGCGTAGGGCCGGCGCATCCACGCCATTTACCTCCGCATCCGTCATTTCCGCTCGACTGGCGGAACGCGATACCTAGAATAGGGAATCCGAAGTTAGATTCTCTGTGGCGGCAGCGGCTTCATGAGCAGCGAAAAGATACGCGACCCGATCCTTCGCGCGGCGGCCGGCGGATCGACCAAGGAGCGTGAGGCGGGTGGTAGGGGCGAGGGGTCGGCCAGCCGGCTCTTCATCCATCTGCGCGTGCATTCGGCCTATTCGCTGCTCGAGGGAGCGCTGCCGGCGGCGAAGATCGTGGCGCACGCGAAGGCCGATCGCATGCCGGCCATCGCCATCACCGACACCAATAATCTCTTCGGCGCGATGGAGTTTTCGCAGAAGGCGGTCAAGGAAGGCATTCAGCCGATCATCGGCTGCCAGCTCGACGTGGCGTTTCTCGACGGGGTGCCCGGCGGCGGGCCGCGCGCCGGTGGGCGGCGCAACGGACCGGAACTATCGCCGATCGTGCTGATCGCGGCAAGCGAGACAGGTTACGCCAATCTGGTGCGGCTGGTCAGCCGCGCCTATCTCGACACCTCGCCATCCGAGCCGACCCACATCCTGGCAAGCTGGCTGGACGGCCTTTCCGAGGGCGTCATCTGCCTGACCGGCGGCGAGCGCGGTCCAGTCGGAAAGGCGCTGAAGGAGGAGCATCCGGAACTCGCGGAAGGCCGGCTTCTCTTCCTGAAGGAGCGCTTCGGCGACAGGCTCTATGTGGAGCTCCAGCGGCCCGGCGGCTACGATCGCGCGGTCGAGGCGGCGTCAATCGAACTCGCCTACAGGCACGAATTGCCCCTGGTCGCCACCAACGAGGCCTTCTTCCTCAAGCGCGCCGACTACGAGGCGCATGACGCGCTTCTGGCGATCGCCGAGGGCACGGTGGTCGCAGTGGACGAGCGGCGCCGGCTGACGGAGGAGAGCCATCTCAAAAGCCAGGCGGAGATGGCCGCGCTGTTCGCCGATGTCCCGGAGGCGATCGACAACACGGTCGAGATCGCGCGCCGCTGCACCTACTATCCCCGGAATCGCGCGCCGATCCTGCCGCGCTTCACCACCACGAAGACCGATCGTCCGGAAGAAGCCGAGAAGGCGGAATCGGAGGAACTGAAAGCGCAGGCCAGACAAGGTCTCGACGCGCGGCTGGCGACGCTCGGCATGGCGCCCGGCTTCACCGAGAAGGACTATCGGGAACGGCTGGAATTCGAGCTCGGCATCATCGAGCGGATGAAATATCCGGGCTACTTCCTGATCGTCTCCGACTTCATCAAATGGGCCAAGGCGCACGGCATCCCCGTCGGGCCCGGGCGCGGCTCCGGCGCCGGATCGCTGGTCGCCTGGTCGCTGACCATCACCGACGTCGATCCGCTGCGCTTCTCGCTGCTCTTCGAGCGCTTCCTCAACCCCGAGCGCGTGTCGATGCCCGACTTCGACATCGACTTCTGCCAGGACCGCCGCGACGAGGTGATCCGCTACGTGCAGGAACGCTACGGCCGCCAGCAGGTGGCGCAGATCATCACTTTCGGAACGTTGCAGGCCCGCGCGGTACTGCGCGATGTCGGCCGCGTGCTGCAGATGCCTTACGGGCAGGTGGACCGGCTCTGCAAGATGGTGCCGGCGAATCCCGCCAATCCCGTCAAGCTGGCGGACGCCATCGCCAACGAACCGCGCTTCGCCGAGGAGGTCGAGAAGGAGCCGATCGTCCAGACGCTGCTCGATATGGCGCAGAAGCTCGAAGGGCTCTACCGCCACGCCTCGACGCACGCGGCCGGCATCGTCATCGGCGACCGGCCGCTGTCGGAACTGGTGCCGATGTACCGCGACCCGCGCTCCGACATGCCGGTGACGCAGTTCAACATGAAATATGTCGAGCAGGCGGGACTGGTGAAGTTCGACTTCCTCGGCCTGAAGACCCTGACCGTCCTCGACACGGCCGTGAAGCTGATCAAGCGGCGCGGCGTCGATATCGATCTCGCCAAGCTGCCGCTCGACGATCCGAAAACCTACGCCATGCTGTCGCGCGGCGAAGTGGTCGGCGTGTTCCAGGTGGAAAGTGCCGGCATGCGCAAGGCGCTGATCGGCATGAAGCCGGACCGTATCGAGGACCTGATCGCGCTGGTCGCGCTCTATCGGCCGGGGCCGATGGAGAACATCCCGACCTACAATGCCCGCAAGCATGGCGAGGAGGAGATCGCCTCGATCCATCCCAAGATCGACCATCTGGTGGCGGAGACGCAGGGCGTCATCGTCTATCAGGAACAGGTGATGCAGATCGCGCAGGAGCTTTCCGGTTATTCGCTCGGCGAGGCGGACCTCTTGCGCCGCGCCATGGGCAAGAAGATCCGCGCCGAGATGGACCAGCAGCGCGTGCGCTTCGTCGACGGCGCGGTGGAGCGCGGCGTCGACAAGGCGCAGGCCAACATGATCTTCGACCTCCTGGCGAAATTCGCCGATTACGGCTTCAACAAGAGCCACGCGGCCGCCTACGCCATCGTCTCCTACCAGACCGCCTATCTGAAGGCGCACTATCCGGTGGAGTTCCTCGCCGCGTCGATGACGCTCGACATGTCGAACACCGACAAGCTCGGCGATTTCAGGCAGGACGCGATCCGGCTCGGCATCGACGTGGTGCCGCCGTCGGTGATGACGTCTTTCCGCGATTTCGAGGTGGGCGAGAACCGCATCTTCTATTCGCTCGCCGCGATCAAAGGCGTCGGCGACGCCGCGGTCGAGCACATCGTGGCGGTGCGCAAGGAGGGGCCGTTTTCGAGTCTCGAGGATTTCTGCGCCCGCATCGACCCGAAGATCGTGGGAAAACGCGTCTTCGAGAGCCTGATCGCGGCCGGCGCGTTCGACTGCTTCGGCCATGACCGCGCCGCGCTGACGGCGGGCGTCGACCGGCTGATGGGCATGGCCGCGCTCGCCCAGCAGGAAGCCTCGCTCGGCCAGGGCAATATGTTCGGCGCCGCTGCCGAAGGCCCGGCGGAAAAGCTGCGCCTGCCCGCCGTCGATCCGTGGCTGCCGGCGGAAAGGCTGCATCGCGAATTCCAGGCGGTCGGCTTCTATCTGTCGGCGCACCCGCTCGACGGCTACAGGAAACTGCTCGAACGGATGCGGGTGCAGAACTGGGCGGAGTTCTCGAACGCGGTGAAGCGCGGCGCATCGGCCGGCCGGCTCGCCGGAACGGTTACCTCCAAGCAGGAACGCAAGACGCGCACCGGTAACAAGATGGGCGTCATCCAGCTTTCCGACACGACCGGCCAGTTCGAGGCGGTACTGTTCTCCGAGACGCTGGCGCAGTACCGCGACCTGCTGGAGCCCGGCCGCTCCGTCGTCATCACGGTCTCGGCCGAAGACCGGCCGGAGGGCATCAACCTGCGCATCCAGTCGGTGCAGGCGCTCGACGAGGAGGCAAGCCGCATGCGCCAGGAGATGCGCGTCTTCCTGCGCGACGCGGCGCCCGCCAACGCGCTCTCCGCCCGTCTCGACCGGGGCGGGGAGGGGCAGGTCTCGGTCGTCCTCATCAAGGAAGGCGGGGCGGCGGAAGTCGAGATCGAACTGCCCGACCGCTACCGCCTGTCGCCGCAGATCGCCGCCGCCATCCGCGCCGTTCCCGGCGTGGTGGAGGTGGAGCTGGTGTAAAAAGGGAACGCCACTCATCTGCCTGCGACGGCACGACCAATATCCGAGGACGTCATCCTCGGGCTTGTCCCGAGGATCTACTCCGGATAGCGCAATTGCGGTCGTTCCAGCGGAGCGAAAGGCCAGTTTCCCCGACGAGCCGGCAGCCAAGGCAGATCCTCGGGACAGGCCCGAGGATGACGCTGGTATGTTTCACGCAAATTTCGCCGGTTCGCCCCGCAGCGCCTCTTCCAGCATCTTCTCGTATTTGCGGCGCGGCACGTCGATCGCGCCGAAGCGTTTCAGATGCTCGGTGGTGAACTGCGTATCGAGGAGGCTGAATCCGCGCGCTCTCAACCGCTCGACGAGGGCGACGAGGCAGACCTTGGAGGCATCGCGCTCGCGCGAGAACATGCTTTCGCCGAAGAAGACGCGGCCGAGCGTCACCCCATAGAGTCCGCCTGCCAGCCGTCCCTCGTGCCATGCCTCGACCGTATGGCAATGCCCGATCTCGAAGAGGCGGGCGTAAGCCTCGCGGATCGGCCGGTTGATCCAGGTGTTCCGCCGTTCCGCCCGCCGCTCGGCGCAGCCCTCGATGACGCCGGCGAAATCACGATCGAAGGCGATCCCGAACGTGCCGCGGCGGATGGTCTTCGCCAGGCTTTTCGGCATGTGGAAGCCGTCGAGCGGGATGATGCCGCGCGTTTCCGGCCTGACCCAGAACACTTCCGTGTCGTCGGCGTTTTCCGCCATCGGGAAAACGCCCGAGGCATAGGCTCTCAGCAAGAGGTCGGTCGGTATGCCGGAGCCGGGCGCGAGGGGGCGGGTCATCGTCGGGTCCGCCGCGTCCCTGGTGCGTGCTTCGCAGTTTTCCATGCCAGCATCGCGGCAGAGCGGGCGGCGTTCTTCTTCGACCAATCCGCCGCGATAGAGACACGGTCGCGCCTCACGATGGGGAAGGCAGGCGCTCCACGCTCAAGACCGGCCATGCCGGTGGATTCGTCGTTGGAGAAGACAGATATGCGACGAGCACCGCTCGCCCTCATCCTGAGATGCGAGCCAGCACGGCGTCGATATCTACTCGCGAACATCTCCGGGCGAGCCTCGAAGGACGCACCTGGCGCTAAGTCGCCTTGGCCAAATATTTTTCCAGCCAATGGATGTCATAGTCGCCATTGGCGATGTCGGGATTGCCGATCAGGTCCTGGAAAAGCGGCAGGGTGGTCTTAATGCCGTCGACCACGAATTCGTCCAGCGCCCGGCGAAGCCGCATCAGGGCCTCGACACGGTTGCGGCCGTGGACGATGAGCTTGCCGATCAGGCTGTCATAATAGGGCGGGATCTTGTAGCCCGAATAGACGCCGGAATCGACGCGCACGCCAAGCCCGCCCGGCGTATGGAAATGGTCGATCGTGCCGGGCGAGGGGGTGAAGGTGCGCGGATCCTCGGCATTGATGCGGCATTCGATGGCGTGGCCGTTGAACTGCACGTCCTTCTGGCCGACCGAAAGCCCGCCGCCCGACGCTATCCGGATCTGCTCATTCACGAGGTCGATGCCGGTTACCGCCTCCGTGACCGGATGCTCGACCTGCAGGCGCGTGTTCATCTCGATGAAATAGAATTCGCCGTTCTCGTAGAGGAACTCGATCGTGCCGGCGCCGGAATAGCCGAGATCGGCGATCGCCTTGGCCACCGTCATGCCGATCCTGTCGCGCTCTTCGGCGTTGAGGGCGGGAGAGTTCGCCTCTTCCCAGACCTTCTGGTGGCGGCGCTGGAGCGAGCAGTCGCGTTCGCCCAGATGCACCGCCTTGCCGGCGCCGTCGCCCATCACCTGGACCTCGATGTGGCGCGGCTTTTCCAGATATTTCTCGATATAGACCGCGTCGTCGCCGAAGGCCGCCCCGGCCTCGGATCGCGCGGTCGAGAGAGCGACCGGCAGGTCTTCGGCGCTATGCGCGACCTTCATGCCGCGCCCGCCGCCGCCGGCGGCCGCCTTGATGATGACGGGATAGCCGATCTCGGCGGCGATGCGGGCAGCCTCGCGGTTGTCGGTGACGCCGCCCTCGGAGCCCGGCACGACGGGAATGCCGAGGCGCTTGGCCGTGCGCTTGGCCTCGATCTTGTCGCCCATGATGCGGATGTGCTCGGCCGAAGGGCCGATGAAGGTGATTTTGTGGGCGGCTAGGATATCGGCGAACTTGGCGTTCTCCGACAGGAATCCGTAGCCGGGATGGATGGCGTCGGCGCCGGTGATCTCGCAGGCGGCGACGATCTGGTGGATGTTGAGATAGCTTTCGCGCGACGCCGGCGGGCCGATGCAGACGCTCTCGTCGGCGAGCCTGACATGCATGGCGTCGGCGTCCGCCGTCGAATGCACCGCCACCGTCCGGATGCCGAGTTCCTTGCAGGCGCGCAGGATGCGCAGCGCGATCTCGCCGCGATTGGCTATGAGGACCTTCTGGAACACGCTCCGGCCCCGCTCAGTCGATGATCACGAGGGGTTCGCCGTACTCGACCGGCTGACCGTCCTCGACCAGGATCGCGCTGACCGTGCCCGCGCGAGGCGAGGGGATCTGGTTCATCGTCTTCATCGCCTCGATGATGAGGAGCGTCTGGCCCTCGCGCACGCTCTGGCCGACCTGGATGAAGGCGTCGGCGCCGGGCGCCGGCGAGCGGTAGCAGGTGCCGACCATGGGCGAGGGGACCGCGTTCTTGGAGGAGGCGTCGGTCGCTATCGGAGAGGACGAGACTGCGGCGACCGGCGCGGCCTGCGGAGCGGGCGCGGCATGCTGCACCGGAACGGTGAAGGATTGCGCGGCGGCCACCTGGCGGGAGACGCGAACGCGGAAATCGTCGCTTTCGATCTCGATCTCGGTCAGGTTGGTGTCGTTCAGGATACCCGCCAGGTCGCGGATGAGCTGCTGGTCGACATCGTTTTTCTTGCTAGGCATTCGATTGCGCCCCTTTTTATCTTCTTTTCAAAGCCGCGCGGCAAGCGCCCGCAATGCCAGCTCGTAGCCGAACGGACCGAAGCCGCAGATCATCCCCGTCGCGACAGGGGCGACCATGGAGACGTGCCGGAACGGCTCGCGCGCGTGGATGTTCGACAGATGCACTTCCACGACCGGCAGCGGCGCCACCGACCTAATGGCGTCGTGGATGGCGATGGAGGTGTGGCTGTAGGCACCGGGATTGATCACGACGCCGGCGGCCTTCTCGCCCGCTTCCTGGATCCAGGAGACGAGATCGCCCTCATGGTTCGACTGGCGGAAATCGACCTCGATGCCGATTGCCTTGCCGGCCGCTCTGCAATCCTCACTGATCTCGTCTAGCGTCTTGCCGCCGTAGATACCGGGCTCACGCTTGCCGAGCATGTTGAGATTGGGGCCGTTCAGTACGAAAACCGTTTTCAGATGAAAGTCCTTTCGCCGTGCGCGGAACCTCTACATCGGCTAAGTCCGCTACGCAAACGGCGCAAGTGCCTTCTTCCAGTGTCCACAGTCCGGTCGGCCTTCCCGCTCAGCACGTCGTGTGGTCGCAGGCGCGGACATTGGCGATCTTCTCGTCGAGCACCTTCTTGCCGAGCGCACCGAAGACCACTTCGTCGCCGACGACATAGGAAGGCGTGCCGGAGATCGACAGCTTGTTGGCGAGATCGTAGGTGCTCTGGATATCCTGCTGTATCGTGGGGTCCTTCATTTCCTTGCGCAGGGCGGCTTCGTCGGCGCCGAGAGACACGGCGATCTTGATCGCCTTGTCCTCGTCGGCGCGGCCCTTGCCGCCCAGGAGCTGCTGATGGAAGTCGGCGTATTTCTCCGGCATCAGCTTGTTGAAGGCCATGGAAACAACGCTCGCCTTGACCGAATCCTCGCCAAGGATGGGGAATTCCTTGAGCACGAAGCGCAGATCCTTGTTCTCCTTGACGAGCGCCTGCATGTCGGGAAGCGCACCCCTGCAGAAGTGGCAATTGTAATCGAAGAACTCGACGACGCTGACCTTGCCGCTCGGATTGCCGATGACGCCGTCATATGAGGCATCGAATATCTGCTTGGAGGTGCTTTCGATCATCTTCTGCTGGGCGACCCGCTGCGCCTCGCTCTGCTTCTTCTCGAGCGCATCCTGAACCTCGAGCATCACTTCGGGATTCTTCACAAGATAATCGTGAATGATCGCCTCGATGGCCGCCCTGTCGGCGGCGCTGCTGAACGGTGCGTTGTCCGCGATCCTGACGACCTGCGGCGCGGCGCCGGCGGTTGCCGGCGACGCCATGCCCGAGACATAGCCGGCGGCGAGGATCGCCACGGAGACGGCCGCGCCGCCGATGGCGGTGAGAATTGCGTTTTTCATGGAGTGTCCTGTTCCCTTGCCTGGGCCGGCCGTTGTCCCGGCCGGAGATTTTCACGCCTCGCCACAGGGGATATAGCGCCGGTTTTCGTCCATACGACCTTAATTGTTCGTGCCGTCCGAAGCCAATCAAGCCTTCGGGATCGGCATCGGAACAGCTGCCTTGTGGTCCTCACACCAATAGGGCATTTGTGCGGCGCGCCGCGAGTGGCGACGGAAGACAAGGAATGCCCGGCCATGGCTGCACCCGTTTCGCGGAGAAGCGCCGTCGAACCCTTCCATGCCATGGATGTGCTCGCGGAGGCGAACCGGCTGAAAGCGGCCGGCCATGACGTGATCTCCATGGCCGTCGGCCAGCCCTCCGATCCCGCGCCCGGGATCGTGCGGGAGGCGGCCCGCGCCGCGCTTGCCGACGGCCGTATCGGCTACACCGACGCGTTGGGGCTCACCGATCTGCGCGAGGCGATCGCCGCGCACTATGCCGAACATTACGGAGTCCAGGTGCCGGCAGGGCGGATCGTGGTGACCACCGGGTCGTCGGCCGCCTTCAATCTCGCCTTCCTGACCCTCTTCGATCCCGGCGACCGGGTGGCGATCACCGCGCCGGGCTATCCGGCCTACCGCAACATCATGGTCGTGCTCGGCCTGGAGGTCGTGGAAATCCCGCTCGGGCCGGAAGGTTACCTGACCGCGGCGCAGCTTTCGGAGGCGCATCGGGAACGGCCGCTCAAGGGCGTCCTCTTCGCCAGTCCGGCGAACCCGACCGGCGCGATCATTCCCGAAGCGGAGCTCCGGAACCTGCTCGATGTCGCGGATACACACGGCATCGCGGCAATCTCGGACGAGATCTATCACCGGCTGAACTATGCCGGCCCCGACGTGACGGCGCTTGCGCTCCGGCCGGACGTGACGGTGATCAATTCCTTCTCGAAATATTATTGCATGACGGGGTGGCGCATCGGCTGGATGGTGCTGCCGGAAGAACTCGTGCGTCCCGTCGAGCGCGTACAGCAGAGCCTCTACATCTCGGCGCCGGAGATCTCGCAGCGCGCGGCCATCCGGGCCTTTGACGCCGGCAGGGAACTCGACGCGGTGAAGGGGCGCTACAGGAAGAGCCGCGCCATGCTGCTGAAGCGCCTGCCTGAGCTCGGCTTGCGCATCGCGGCGCCCATGGACGGCGCCTTCTACGCCTATTGCGACGTGTCGGCGCACACCAACGACAGCATGGATTTCGCGCGGCGGATGCTGGCCGAGGCGCATGTGGCGGCAACGCCCGGCCTCGACTTCGACACGGTCGAGGGGCATCGCTTCATGCGGTTCTCCTATGCCGGCAGCGTCGCCGACATGATCGAGGCGACGAACCGCATCGAGCGCTGGCTGGCGGGCTCGCGCTGAAACTCATGACGATCGGGTTGCAATTCGCCCCCTCCCATAAAATTTCCCGGTCCGGGGAGCGGGTGCGGATTTTCGCCATTCATCGATTGTAGCGCGGGCTGCCGAAATCCCGCGACTGCCGATCCCCCATCTGCTTCAGCCGGTAGTCGAGCAGGCGCTGGAAGCGGTCCTCGAAATTGACGTTCTCGACCCGGTCGAACTGCAACTGGGCGCGGTCATGCTCCTCCAGCACCCTTGCCGTGACCTGCTTCACCTTCGCCGACATTTCCGCGCATGTCGCGGCCGATCCGAGCGCCCGGATCGACTGCTCCAGATCGCGGGCATAGTTCTTGGCGATGTCGACATGCTGGCCCTCGTGACGGCTGATGTCGGAGGCAAGCGTGTCCCAGATGATGCGAACGGCGGCCTCGGGCCTGTGCCGCGGCCGCCAGCGCGGCAGGATCTCCCTGACCTTGAGGACGGTGTGCGTTCCCGAAACCCGGCACCTGTCGCCATCCTGGCTGTAGGTCGTTCTGGTGATGAACCGCATCCGAGTCGCGCCGGGATGCTTGTGCCCGGAGCTCTCGACCCGCGGGCCGCGGCTTTCGAGCTGGGCTTCGATCCCGTCCAGCGTCGGGGCGTCGAGAGTATAGTAGCTGTAGCTCTTGACGACGCTGGCCGCCAGGCTGGGGCCGGCGGGCAGGATCAGGCACAGCGCGACCAATATCCGCTTCATCGACGAGGCCCTCCGCGACGCACCGTGCCGGCGGCGACAGGGTCCGGCAATGCAAATGTCGTTGATTTTCACGCCGGGGCGCATCAGAAAGCCACTCCAACGATGTGGAGCATCTTTCCAGCATGACCGTACGCCGGTGGCAACTGGCTCATGGCCGCAGCCTCGAATTCGGTGCGGACGCGCTCGTCATGGGCATACTGAACGTCACGCCCGATTCCTTCGCCGACGGCGGGCGCCATTTTACGCCGGAAACCGCGCTGGCGCAGGCGGCGCGCATGCGCGGGGAGGGGGCGACGATCATCGATGTCGGCGGCGAATCGACCCGCCCCGGCGCCCGGCCGATCACCGCGAAGGAAGAGCAGGAGCGCATCCTGCCCATCATCGAGGCGCTGGCAGCGGACGGCGCGACCGTCTCCGTCGATACCTACCGGGCGGAGACGGCGCGGATGGCGGTCGCCAAGGGCGCGCATATCGTCAACGACGTATGGGGCGCGCAGCGCGAGCCGGACATCGCCCGCGTCGCGGCCGATACGGGAGCCGGTTTCGTCCTCATGCACACGGGCCGCGAGCGGCAAAAGGAGCCCGACGTCATCGCCGACCAGTTCGCCTTCCTGGAAAAGTCGATCGCCATCGCGCGCGCGGCAGGCGTTCCTGAAGCGAATATCGTGCTCGACCCCGGTTTCGGCTTCGCTAAGGAGACGGCCGCCGACAATCTGGAACTGATGGCCCGCTTCGAGGAGTTGCACGCGCTCGGCTTTCCGCTTGCCGTCGGCACGTCGCGCAAGCGTTTCGTCGGCTCCGTCACCGGCCGCGCCGATTCCGACGACCGCGACGTCGGCACGGCGGCCACCAGCGTCATCCTGCGCATGAAGGGCGCCGTCCTGTTTCGCGTCCACAATGTCGCAATCAACGTGGACGCGCTCAGGATGACGGATGCTATGCTGGCGCACATGCCCTCCCAAGGATGACATCTGCCCATGCACGTGATCCGCATGAAGAATTGCGCGTTTTTCGCGCGCCATGGCGTCCTCGACGCGGAGGAGACGCTGGGCCAGCGATTCTACGTCGATGCCGAGCTGACGGTGGAGGCCGGCGGGGCGCTCGCGGAGGACCGGATCGACGCGACGGTGGATTACGGCGTCGCCTTCTCCGTCATCCAGGAGATCATCACCGGCCGCCGGCGCTACCTGATCGAGGCGCTGGCCCTGGAGGTGGCGAAGGCGCTGTGCCAGCGTTTTCCGCCTATCGTCAGCGCGGCGATTACGGTGCGAAAGCCGAACGCGCCGGTGCAGGGCGTTCTTGACTATGTCGAGGCGACGGTTGTCTGGCCGCAGTAGAAACCTTGCCTGGCTGGGACTTGGCGGCAATCTCGGCGACCCGCAAGACGCCATGGCGAAGGCGTTGCAGGCGATCGATGCCGATGCGCAGACGCGGGTGAGTGTCGTTTCCTCGGTCTACCGCACGCCGCCCTGGGGCAAGAAGGACCAGCCGGATTTCCAGAACGCCGCGGCCGGCGTCGAGACCACGCGCACGCCGAGGGAACTGCTTGACCTCTGCCTGGAGGCCGAGAGGGGACTGAAACGCGTGCGCGCCGAGCGCTGGGGGCCGAGGACCATCGATCTCGACATCCTGCTCTTCGACGACCTGACTATCGACCAGCCGGGGCTCCAGGTGCCGCATCCGCGCATGGTGGAGCGTGCCTTCGTGCTCCTGCCGCTTTCCGAGATCGCGCCCGAGCTTCAGGTGGACGGCAAGGAGATTTCGGCGCTCGCCGCATCCGTCGATGCAGGCGGCATCGAACGCATCACCACCAATGGCAATTGGTGGCGGGCGGGTTACGCCTGACACCAATCAGCGAGGGTTGGGCCGGCCGGCCAAGTCTGATATGGCCGGGCAACAATGCCTCGCTGCCGGCAACGAGGCCGGAAAAGAAGGAGTAGCGACATGTTTCCGAAGCGGCTGGTCGACGGCTATCACGCCTTTCTGGAAAACCGCTTCGTCAACGAGCACGGGCGCTACAAGTCGCTGGCCGAGAAGGGCCAGCATCCGGAGATCATGGTGGTGGGCTGCGTCGATTCGCGCGTGTCGCCGGAGGTGATCTTCGACGCATCGCCGGGCGAACTCCTCGTCGTGCGCAACGTCGCCAACATCATCCCGCCCTACGAGGAGCACGGCGGCACCCAGCACGGCACGAGCGCGGCGCTGGAGTTCGGGGTGCAGGCGCTGCATGTGAAGCACATCGTCGTCCTGGGTCACGCCCATTGCGGCGGCATCCGCGCCTTCGCCGACGAGCAGGAGCCCCTGTCGCCGGGCGATTTCATCGGCCGCTGGATGTCGCAGATCGCGCCGGCGGCGGAGAGCCTCGGGCCGAAGGAGAAGCACGGGCACGAGGAATATCTGCGCAAGCTCGAATTCGCCTCGGTCGAACTCAGCCTGAAGAATCTGATGACGTTCCCCTGCGTCCGCATCCTGGTGGAGCGCGGCAAGCTCGAACTGCATGGCGCCTTCTTCGGCGTCGCGACCGGCCATCTCCTGGTCCGCGATCCGGCGACCGGCGTCTTCGAGGCCGTCGGAGGATCGTTCCGGGAGCGCCTGTCGTCGGCCTCCTGACATACGGTCCGGAGCGAATCGGCTAGGCTCCGGCCCGCCGTCAACCGGACCGAGAGCCTTTTCATGCGCTTCCTGGCGATCTGCGGCAGCCTGCGCGCCGCCTCGACCAACCGCGTCCTTCTCGAAGCCTTCGCGCGCCATGCGCCAGAGGGCATTGTCGTCGAGTTGTTCGAAGGGATGGCGGCGCTGCCGCTTTTCAACCCAGATATCGAAGCCTGCGGCAGGCCGCCGGCGGTGGCCGGGATGGCGCGGCGCGTCGGCGGAGCCGACGGACTGATCGTCGCCTCGCCCGAATACGCGCACGGGATTCCCGGTGTGCTCAAGAACGCGCTCGACTGGCTCGTTTCCGGCTTCGAGATCCCGCACAAGCCTGTCATGCTTGTGCACGCCTCCATACGCGGCGCCTTCGTGCGCGAGCATCTTTCCGAGGTGCTGCGGACGATGTCGACGCGGCTTCATCCGGGATCGGCCTTCGAGATCCACCTGGTCGGGAAATCGCCGGCCGAGGCGCGGGAAATGCTGGACCGACCGGAGGCACGGGACCTCATCCGGCGAACGCTCGCCGATTTCGCCGCCTTCGCGAGCATCAACCCGACCTCTGGCTGAGCGGCGGAACCAACGGATTTAAGGGAACCCTTGGCCTTCCATCCTGTTTCCCAAGGAGAGGCGCAAGCAAGGGAGCCGGAAGATGAGAAAATCAGCCATCGGCGCGGTTATTGCCGGCATTTTGCTGTCAAGCCTGCCCGCTTTCGCCGCCGGTCCGGCGAACAACACCAACAAAGCCACGAAGGCGATGAGCGACAGCGTCCAGCAGACGCCGAACACAGGGGGCGTGGCTCCGGAAGACAGCGCGCCGGCACAGGGGCAAAGCAAGCTCGACATCGTGGTTGCCGGCATCCGTCGAAGCGCGGATAGCGCGAAGCGGGTGCAATCGATGACCAAGGTCGCCTTCGTCCAGATCGTCGACGTGGGAAGCGGCGAGGAAGCCGAGCGGCAGGCGGTGGACAAGGCCGCTGCGCAGAACCGCGAGGGCATCAAGAGCCTGCAGGACGCCATCCGCGCCAATACGGCGCTCGCCGCCAAGCTTGCAGAAAAATCCGTCAAGCCGGAAAGCGTGGTGGCGACCAAGCTCAACGACGACGGTTCGTTGACCGTCTATGTCGACAAGTCGGCGTCCTCCCATTGAGCGGGCAACGCCGGCGAAGAGGTCCCGCCCGTCCCTGCCGTGATTTTGCCTCAATTGAGGCCGCCCGTCTTTCAGGTTGAATCGGCGCGTGCTTACGATATCTCAAGCCGGGGAGCGGACGCGCCGTTCCCGTTTGACGTGCAGGATCGCCTGAAATGGACCAGAAAATCACCGCCGATAAATTCGAGCAGAAGCGCACCGAGGGGATCGACGATCCGATGTTCGGGAAGGGCCTCGGCTACCGGATCGGCCAGGCCATCGTCGACTGGGCGGAACGGCTGAACTTCAAATATGCGGTTCACGGCAACCCGCCCGTTTATGACAACGCCACCTTTCCATGGGCGGCCGGCATCGAGGCGGAATGGCATCTCATCCGCGCCGAGCTGGACCGTGTGCTCACCCGCAAGGACGAGTTGCCGGGTTTCCACGAGATATTGAGCGAGGTCCGCACCATCTCCACGGACCGGGACTGGAAGACCTTCGTCCTGTGCGGCTACGGGTCCGTTTCGGAAGACGGCATCCGGGCCTGTCCGGAGACATGGCGTATCCTGCAGAAGATCCCCGGTCTCAAGGCCGCGATGTTCTCGATCTTCGAGCCTGGCAAGCACCTGAAGCCGCATCGCGGGCCCTATAATGGCGTGCTGAGGCTGCATCTCGGGCTAAAGGTGCCCGAGCCGCGCGACAAGATCGCCATCCGCGTGCTCGATCGGGTATGCCACTGGGACGAGGGCAAGGTGCTGATCTTCGACGACGCCTACGAACACGAAGCGTGGAACCATTCCGGCGAGACGCGGGTGGTGCTGTTCGTCGATTTTATGAAGCCGACGCGCTTCCCCGCCAGACTCACGAACTGGCTGCTGCTCAACCTCGCGCCCTTCACGCCCTTCATCCGCGAAGGCTACCAGGCGCAGAAGAAGTGGGAAAAGCTCTTCTTCGCCGGGACGAAGGAGCACTGAGGGGAGGAGGAGGGCCGGCGCCCTCCTTCATGCTCTCATCTTCTCGCCCGTCGGGTCGAACAGCGGCTCTACATTGATGCGCGCCGGGCGGCGGTGGCCGAGAATCTCGATCTCGAACAAGCCGGCGTTTTCGTTTTCCGCCAGCGCCGCCGGCACATAGCCTTGCGCCATCGACTTCCCGACATAATGGGCATAGCCGCCGGAGGTCACCCAGCCGACGACCCGCCACTCGCCGTCTACGATGCCGCGAATGCGGGAGGAGTCGGCGGTTTGCCCCTCACCCCTACCCTCTCCCGGTGAGGACGGGGAGAGGGAGGCACCACCGTCGCGGCTAGCCTCCTTCTCCCCGTGAACACGGGGAGAAGGTCCGGCAGGGGATGAGGGGTCTTCGCCCCGCACTTCCTTCCCCGTCTCGTCAAAACGCGTCGCGCCGTAGCCGTGCGGCTTCTCGACCGTCCCGTAGTCGGTTCCGTCGACCCTGGCCCAGATCGGCTCGTCGCCCATCACGTCGGCGTCGAGCGCATCGACGACGAAGGAGACGCGCCTGAGCTTCGGCCCGGCTTCCAGCTCCTTCGCGGCGGCGTCGCGTCCGATGAAGTCGTTCTTTTCCATCTTTATGAAGCGGTCCATCCCGCCCTCGAACGGCCCATAGATCGGCCGAAGCTCGCGGAACCAGGTCGGGAAGTTCTTTTCAAGCCGCATCGAGAGCAGCGCGCGCATGCCGAAATCGGCGATGCCGAACGCCGCGCCGGCTTCCTTGATCGCGTGGTAGACAAGCCGCTCATAGGCGGGCTGCATCCAGATCTCGTAGCCGAGGTCGCCCGTATAGGTGATGCGGTTCACCATGCAGGGCGCGCCGCCGACCGCCATCTCGCGGAAATCCATGAAGCGGAAGGCCTTCGAGGACACGTCCACATCGACCAGCTTCTGCAAAAGCGCCTGCGATTTCGGGCCGGCGATGGAAAGCCCGACCAGCGTCTGGTCGAAGCGATGGATCCTGACGCTGCCATCCTCCGGCAGGTGCTTCTCGAACCAGCGCATGTGGTATTTCGCGGCGGCCGAGGAGCCCCAGACCATGAAGCGCTCGTCGCCGGTTTTCGCTATCGTGAAGTCGCCGATCAGCTTGCCGAACTCGTTCAGCATCGGCGAGAGCACGATGCGGCCCTTCTTCGGCATGCGGTTGGTCAGCACCCGGTTGAGGAAGGCCTCCGCGCCGGGGCCGCTCACCTCGTATTTGGCGAAATTGGCGATCTCGGTGACGCCGACGCGCTCGCGCACGGCGCGCACTTCCGCACCGACATGCTCGAAATCGTTGGAGCGGTGGTAGGAAACCATATCCTTCGGCTCCGTGCCCTTCGGCGCGAACCAGAGCGGCGTCTCCAGCCCCCAACTGTCGCCCATCACCGCGTTCTGGGCCAGCATCGTGTCGTAGAGCGGCGTGCTCTGCGCCGGCCGCGCCGCCGGCAGTTCCTCGTTCGGGAAGCGGATGGAGAAGCGGCGCGAATAGTTTTCCCTCACCTTGGCGTTGGTATAGCGCAGCGTCGCCCATTCGCCGAAGCGGGCGACGTCCATGCCCCACACGTCGAAGCCCGGGTCGCCGTTCACCATCCAGTTGGACAGCGCCAATCCGACGCCGCCGCCTTGGGAAAAGCCGGCCATCACCGCGCAGGCACACCAGAAATTCGTCAGCCCCTGCACGGGGCCGACCAGCGGGTTGCCGTCCGGCGCGAAAGTGAAGGGGCCGTTGATCATCTGCTTGATGCCGGCCTTCTCTATGCCGGGGAAATGGCGGAAGCCGACTTCCAGCGACGGTGCGATGCGGTCGAGGTCCGGCACCAGGAGTTCGTGGCCGAAGCTCCACGGCGTCTCCTTGGGAGACCACGGCTTGCACGCTTTCTCGTAGGTGCCGAGGAGCACGCCGTTGCGCTCCTGCCGGGTATAGATCTCGCCCTTGAAATCCATGACGCCGATCATCTCGCGTCCGGTCGTCCTGTTGAATTCCATGACCTCGGGGATATCCTCGGTCAAAAGGTAATGGTGCTCCATGGCGAGCAGCGGCAGTTCCAGCCCGACCATGCGACCGACTTCACGCGCCCACAGCCCGCCGCAATTGACCACATGCTCGGCCTTCACCGTGCCCTGTTCGGTGACGACGTTCCAGGTGCCGTCCGGTTCCTGCGTCAGTTCGACGACACGGTTACGCAGCACGATCTCGGCGCCGAGCTTGCGCGCGGCCTTGGCGTAGGCATGGGTCGTGCCGGAAGGATCGAGATGGCCTTCGACCGGGTCCCACATGGCGCCGACGAAATTCTTCTCGTCCATCAGGGGGAACATCGCCTTCACTTCGGACGGCGTGATCAGTTCCGTGTCCATGCCGAGATAGCGGCCCTTGGCGTGTGCCAGCCGGAGGAAGTCCATGCGCTCCGGGCTGTCGGCCACCATGGCGCCGCCGGTCAGGTGCAAGCCGCAGGACTGGCCGGAAAGCTCCTCCAGCTCCTTGTAGAGCTGGACGGTGTAGGCCTGCAGCTTGGCGACGTTCGGGTCGCCGTTCAGCGTGTGGAAGCCGCCTGCGGCGTGCCAGGACGATCCGGAGGTGAGCTCCGAGCGCTCGATCAGCATGATGTCGGCCCAGCCGGCCTTGGCCAGATGGTAGAGCACCGAACAGCCGACGACCCCGCCGCCGATCACAACCGCTTTTGCATGGGATTTCATGAGGATGGTTCCGTTAATGGGAATTTGGGCTAGGTGCCGAGACCCGCTGATTAAGAGTCAGCGGTTTCGTTTCAGGAGACGGCCCGGCATAGACAAAGCGAAGATCGGAAGCGTCTGTATCTTCCGCCAGCCGGCCATCCAGCGCCGCAAGTACGGTCTCACAGATCGAAATGCGATGCTTCAGAACATCGTGGTTCCAGAAGCGGAGAACCGAATAGCCGCCAGCCCGCATGAATTCGTCGCGTTTGCGGTCGTACATGCTTTCGGCGTGCTGGCTGCCATCGATTTCGATGACGAGTTTTTGTTTTCGGCAGCAGAAGTCGGCGAAGTAAGGTCCGATGGGAAACTGACGGGTGAATTTGTATCCACCCAGCTTGCTGTGCTTCAGTTCAATCCAAAGCAAAGCTTCGGCCTGATTATCTCGCTGTCTCAGGCTTCGCGCTCGTTTTGTGGTGCCGATCTTGCGCCTGCTCCGAGTTTCAATGCCGCTCTCCCCCACTCCGTCGCCGCGTTGCGGCGCCACCTCTCCCCCACTTTCGTGGGGTAGAGGAAAGGAGCCAAGCCTTGCGGCCGGCGTTTCCTCTCCCCCGTCGAACGGGGGAGAGGTGGTTTGCGAAGCAAATCGGAGTGGGGGTCGATCCTGTCCCATCAGCCTCAAAAATCCGTCGGGGCGCCGCCTTCGGCGATGCGGCGGGCGACGAAGGCGTCGAGCTCCTCGCGGATCGCCGGGTCCATCGGCGGTTCCTCGTAGCTCGCAAGCCTTTCCTTCCAGACGCGGTTCGCCTTCTCGATCGCGGTCGGCGCGCCGGCCAGCATCCAGGTCTCGTAGTTGCGCCAGTCCGAGAGGATCGGCGAATAGAAGGCGTTGCGGTAGCGGTTCTGCGTGTGCTGCGTGCCGAAGAAATGCCCGCCGGGACCCACGTCGCGGATCGCTTCCACCGCGAGCGCGTCTTCGGAGAGGTCGAGCGGGGTCAGGAACTCCGCCACCATCTGCAGGAGGTCGATGTCGAGGATCATCTTCTCGTAGGAGCAGCGCAGGCCGCCTTCCAGCCAGCCGGCGCCGTGCATCATGAAATTGCCGCCGCCCTGGATCGCGCCCCACAGCGAGAAGACGCTCTCGTATGCGGCCTGAGCGTCGACCGTGTTGGCCGCGCATGTATTGGAGGTGCGGTAGGGGATATTATAGCGTCGCGCGAGCTGTCCACCGACGAGCTGCGCCTTCATGTATTCCGGCGTGCCGAAGGCCGGAGCGCCCGATTTCATGTCCACGTTGGAGGTGAAGCCGCCATAGCCCACCGGCGCGCCCTTCCGCACCATCTGGGCGAAGGCGATCGCGGCCAGCGCCTCGGCGTTCTGCTGGACGACCGCGCCGGCCATCGTCACCGGCGCCATGGCGCCGGCGAGCGTGAACGGCGTCACGATCACGCACTGGCCGGCGCCCGACATCTGGATGATGCCTTCCATCATCGGCACGTCGAGCTTGAGCGGCGAGTTGGTGTTGATGACGGTGAAGCAGGAGGGCTCCTTCTCCAGCTGCTCGCGGCTGACGCCGCGCGCGATGCGGGCGATCTCGATGCCGTCGACATTGCGTTCCCTGCCGAGCGAATAGATGTGGAAGACCTTGTCGGTCAGCGTGGCGAGATCGCGCAGGCATTCCAGGTGCCGGATCGAAGGATGGATGTCGATCGGCTCGACCGGGTAGCCGCCCGTGCACTGGAGGATGTTGTGCATCTGGGCGAGCTTGAGGAAGTTGCGGAAATCGGCCTGGTTGCCGGGCCGGCGGCCGCTGTCCGTATCCGAACAGTTCGGCGCCGAGGCCATCTGGGCGAGGATGATGGCGTTGCCGCCGAAATCGAGGTCGTGTGCTGGGTTGCGGGCGTGAAGCGTGAAGCGCGGCGGGCAATGCGCGACCCATTCGAGGATCATGTCGGCGTCGAAGCGCACGCGCGTGCCGCCGGGGGCGACGTCCGCGCCGTTCTTCTTCATGATGGCGCGCGCTTCGTCGTGCAGCACTTCCACGCCGATTTCCTTCAGCACCCTCAGCGACGCCAGATGGATCGATTCCAGCTCGTCGTCGGAAACGAGTCGCGTCGGCTCGAAGGGAATTCGATGCTGGCGGAAGGGCGGCTGCTCGAAGGCCGAGGAACCGCCGGCGCGTTTTCCCGCGCGGCCGCCGCGGCGCGCTCGTTCGGCAACGGGCACCGGTTCGGCCGGTTGCAGACCCTCGTTCATGCACACACCTCACAGGCAAGCGATTTGGCGGCGAATATCGAGCCTGGGCAACCGCCGCGATAGCGATTGCCGCGACCATTAGCGCGAGGGATGCGACATGGTCCACGCGGCATCGCCACGTTTGGCATCGCCGGCGCACGGAAAGGGAAAGTTCTGCGTCCTTCCGTGGCGACACCTGCCTGTTTTCACGATAAGCTCGCCGGAACATGCTGACCGCCAAGAGAATTCCGATCGACGACATCTATGTCCCCACGGCGCGCCGCGGGACGCTGCACCCGGAAACGGTGCGCATTATCGCGGAGGACATACTGGAGAACGGCCTGAAGGCCCCGATCCGTATCCGCTACGACGGCAAGCGCTACATCCTCGTGGAAGGATTGCACCGGATGGAAGCGATGCGGTGGCTGGGCGACAGCGATATAGACGCCTATCTCGTGCAGGCCCAGAAGTACTGAAGCCCGGCGGCCACGCCGGTCACTTGCGGGTTGGCAGTCGCCGCATGGGGCGGCTATAAATCGGGTCCTCCCCCCACGCTGCCCGGCGTGGCCTTGATCCCCTCCAGCCTTCATGGGAAAAATCGATGCAACAACGCAAGCTCGGGGCCGAAGGGCCTCTCGTCGGCGCGATCGCCCTCGGCTGCATGAGCTTCGGCGGCTCCTACGGCGAGACGGACGAGGCGGAGAGCCACAGGACGCTGGCACGCGCGCTCGAATTCGGCGTCGACCACCTCGACACGTCCAACATCTATGGCGACGGACGCGCGGAGGAGGTGATCGGCAGCTTCATCAAGGGGCGCCCGCATCGTTTTCGCATCGCCACCAAGGGCGGCATCAAACGCGGGCCGCCGAGCGGCTTCGACAATTCGCCGGAATATCTGCGTGAATGCCTCGAGGGCTCGCTGAGGCGGCTCGGCTCGGAGCATGTCGACCTTTACTATATCCATCGCCGCGACCAGCGCATCCCGATCGAGGACGTCGTCGGCACGCTCGTCCGCTTCAAGGAGGAAGGGAAGATCGGCTCCATCGGCTTTTCGGAGATATCGCCGGCCTCGCTCGAAAGGGCATGCCAGGTGCATCCGGTGGCGGCCGTCCAGAGCGAGTACTCGCTATGGACCAGGCTGCCGGAACTCGGCCTCGTCCAGGCGACGGGCAGGCTCGGAGCGGCACTCGTGGCCTTTTCGCCGCTGGCGCGGGGCATGTTGTCCGACAGGATGCCGGACCCGGTACGGTTCGGCGACAAGGATTTCCGCCGCGCCACCCCGCGCTTCGCCGAGCCCAATTTCGGCTACAACAAGGAGAGGGTCGCCCGCTTCAATGCCTACGCGCGAGGCAAGGGGCATCCGCCCTCGGCACTGGCGCTCGCCTGGGTGCTCGCCCGCGCGCCGCATATCATCCCGATCCCCGGCACGCGCTCGCCGCAGCATCTGGAACAGGACGCGGCCGGAGCCGGGATCGTGTTGACGCCGAAGGACATGGAGGAGATCGAGGCAATCCTCCCGGTCGGCTTCGCACACGGCGCCCGCTACAGCGACCAGCAGAATATCGGGCCGGAGGGCTATTGCTGAACGGCACGACGCTTTCCACCGGTGCCAATGATTCGCCTGTTCCCTAGCTTTGAAGGAAAGGGTACGGAATCGATCGAGCAGCCGAAGGAAGAATAGCGTGACCCAGGAGGTAACCAACCAGTCGCCGCCGCTGACCGGCTCGAACGCCTGGCGCGGCGACCCGCTGCTCATCCAGCTTGCGGAGGAGTTCTCCGAGCCGGTGCGGCACGATCTCGACGCGCTCGGCCGCTTCGTGATGACGCAGGAGGCGCAGGAATTGGCGCGCCTTGCCAATGCCGAAACGCCGAAGCTCAGGACCCACGACCGCCAGGGCCGCCGCCTCGACATCGTCGAATACCATCCCGCCTACCACGCGCTCATGCGCCGCTCGATCGCAAACGGCCTGCATTGCTCGATCTGGGAGAACGGCGAGGCGGAGACCGGCCGGCGGCATCAGGTCCGCGCCGCCCGCTATTACCTCACCTCCGAGCTGGAGACGGGCCATCTCTGCCCGATCACCATGACCAGCGCCTCGCTCGCGGCGCTGATGGCGAACTCGAAGCTGTTCCGCGAATGGGCGCCGCGCGTCGCCACCCGCAAATACGATCCCGGCCAGAAGCCGCCGATCGAGAAAACCGGCCTCACGCTCGGCATGGGCATGACGGAGAAGCAGGGCGGTACGGACGTTCGCTCAAATACGACGCGCGCAGAGCGGGCGAGCGACGGGTTCTACCGGATCAACGGGCACAAATGGTTCATGTCGGCGCCGATGAGCGACGCCTTCCTGGTGCTGGCGCAGGCGGGCGAGGGGCTTTCCTGCTTCCTCGTGCCGCGCATCCTCGGCGACGGCGCGGTGAACGGCTTCCGCTTCCAGCGGCTGAAGGAGAAGCTCGGCAACCGTTCCAACGCATCCTCGGAGGTCGAATTCGTCGGCACCGTCGCCGAGATGATCGGCGAGCCCGGGCGGGGCATCTCCACGATCATGGACATGGTGACGCTGACCCGGCTCGACTGCGCGCTCGGCTCCTCGGCGATCATGCGCGCCGGGCTGACCGAGGCGGTGCACCATTCGCGCCACCGCAAGGTTTTCGGCAACACGCTGATCGACCAGCCGCTCATGCAGCGCGTGCTGGCCGACATGGCGCTCGACGTGGCGGCGGCGACCGCGCTGTCGTTCCGGCTGGCGCGGGCCTTCGACGAGGCGGCGGAGAATCGCGCCGAGGCGGCCTTCGCGCGGGCCATGACGCCTGTCATCAAATACTGGGTATGCAAGATCGCGCCCGCGCTCCTCTACGAGGCGATGGAGTGCCTCGGCGGCAACGGCTATATCGAGGAGGCGCCGCTTGCCCGCTACTATCGCGAGGCGCCGGTCAACGCCATCTGGGAAGGCTCCGGCAACGTCATGGCGCTCGACGTGCTGAGGGTGCTGCAGCGCGGGCCGGGGCTCTTCGACGAGGTGATGGAGACGATCGGCCGCGACCTCGGCATGGCGGGCGAGGGGACGGTCGGCGTGCTGCGCGCGGCGATGCAGGTGGCGCTTTCGGACGAGGGCTCGGCCCGCATCTTCAGCGAGCAGCTCGCGCTATCGGCCGCCGCCGCCGAACTGAAGCGTCTCGGCGCCGGCCGCATCGCCGACGCTTTCGTCGAGACGCGGCTCGGCGGCCAGTGGCGCGCGACATACGGCATGCTCGACGGCCGGCACGACGCGCGCATGATCCTCGACACGCTCTATCCGGAGGTGGGGTAGCGCTGGTCGCGCGTCGTTCCGGTCTTCCGACGCGCGACGAGCCTGTCCTCGGGCTTGCCGGAGGCAAGGCCCGGGGGCTTGTGACGGAAACGGGGATGACGGCCTGAAATGGCCGCGAATGATATTCCGGGAGGAGGCATCACTTCTCCCCGCTGAAACCTTCCGTTAACCTTAACAAATGGTTTCCATTGCCGCCCATGCTCCCAGGTTCCAGTTTGCATGGATGAGCGGGGAAGCGATGAACCGGATTCTCTCGATCTTTATCGCATTGCACTGGACGATGGTCTTCGCCGCGCTCGCGGCGCTCGCCGGCCTGCATGGCGGGGAGAATTTTTCGGCCGTGCTGGCCGCCGTCGGCATCGGATTCGCCGCCGTCACGCTGCCCATGCCGGTGCCCGCGGCGCTGTGTGGGCTGCTTGCCATCGGCTTCGGCATCGTCGCCGCGCTTTTTCTATGGACCTTCGTCACCGCGCTTCTCGACCGAGGGCACGGCAACGAGGTCGACGAGGTGGCGCGGCTCGCCTTCGGCAGCGCGGTCGCGGTTTTGACGGCGGTTTTCCTGGGTTGCGTTCTGATGCCGGCGGCGTCGGGACTTTACCGGTCGATGGCGCTTGAACTGGGCGCGCTTCTCGCCTCCTATCTCGCGGTCTGCGCGGAACGCCGCGCCACGGCCGCGAAGGGACGGGCGGGGGATCCGATCGACGCGGCCGCCCGCGCCATGGCGCTGCGCGCAGCCCATGAAAGCCTGGTGCACCGCCTGATGGGCCGTGGAAGAAGCGGGGAGCCACGCTGATGCGCTACCTGCTCGCCGCCTGGGCCGCGCCGCTCGCGCTCTTCTGGGGCTGGTACTTCCTGTCGCTCAACGACATGAATTTCGGCTACGTCATGCTGACGCGCCAGATGCACGACTTCGTTTTCGACATCTACGGCCAGATCCTCGGCGTCGATCCGGGGACCATTCCCGGACTGGTCGCCAAGGCCTGTCTGTTCGACACGTTCTTCATCGCCGCGCTCTACGCCTTCCGGCGGCGGCGCGGGATCCGATCATGGTTCCGGGACCGGCGCGCCCGTGCGATCGCGAACGCCCTCGTCGAACAGATCGAGCAGCAGGAAAGCGCGATCGGCCCCTATGCCCGCATCGCGCTTCCGCCCTATGCCGACGGTTCGGCGCGCCGGCCGAGCGCCTGAAGGCGATCGAGCACGCCCTGCAGGATGAAGGCGGCGGCGGCCGAGTCGATCCGCGTCTCCCTTTTCTTCCGCGACACGTCCATCTCGATCAGTGCCCGGTCCGCCGCGACCGTGGAGAGCCGCTCGTCCCAGAAGGCGAAGGGCAGGTCGGTCAGGCGCTCCATGTTGCGCACGAAGGCGCGGCTCGCCTGCGCGCGCGGACCTTCCGAACCGTCCATGTTGACGGGCAGGCCGACGACGATGCCGCCGGCGTTCTCGCCGCGCACCGCCGCCAGCAGCTTTTCCGCATCCAGGGAAAACTTTTTCCGGATGATCACCGGCCTGGGATGCGCGAAGGCCAGCGAACGGTCGGAAACCGCGAGGCCGATCGTCTTCGTGCCGAGGTCGATGCCGGCCAGCGTCCGGCCGGGGGGGAGTTCGCGCAACAGTTCGTCAACGGGCAACAGCGGCATTTCGCGGGACTTTCCTTTGACCTCGGCGCCGGCCGTTCTATTCTCTGATCAACTGAAAATCGAGCGGGAGGAATTTCCGATGAAGATCACCTGGTACGGCCACTCGGCATTCCGTGTGGAAGCGGGAAACGCCAAGATCCTGATCGACCCCTTCCTCACCGGCAACCCGTCCTGGGACAAGGGCTGGGAGGGACCGGCCGAGGGGGTGACGCATGTCCTCCTTACCCATGGCCACAACGACCATGTCGGCGACGCGCTTGCCATCCTCAAGAAGACGGGCGCCATGCTCGTCGCCAATTTCGAGATCTGCATGTATCTCGTCGGCCAGGGCGCGGACCAGGGCAGGATCAATCCCGGCAACCATGGCGGCACCGTCGATTGCGGCGGCTTCACCACCACCTTCGTCGCCGCCTGGCACTCGTCCTCCTTCGGCGGCGAGGGCGGAACGAACACCTATCTCGGCAATCCGGGCGGGCTCGTCCTGCATTTCCCGGGCGAGAAGACGCTCTACCATATGGGCGACACCGATATCTTTTCCGACATGGCGCTCATTCACGAGCTGCATGAACCGAAGATCGGCATCGTGCCGATCGGCGACCGCTTCACCATGGGCGGCGCGGTGGCGGCGCTCGCCTGCCGGCGCTTCTTCAAGTTCGAGACGGTGCTGCCTTGCCATTACGGCTCGTTCCCGATCATCGACCAGACGCCGGAGAAATTCGTGGCCGGCATGGAAGGATCCGGCGTGGAGGTTCTTACGCCGGAACCGGGCGGCATGGTCTCGCTTTAGTCCGCGGCCCTGCCTCGTTCGACGGCGGCGGTGGCGCGCGATATTGCGTGCCGCCGCCGCCGTCGCTATGACGCGCCTTGATTTCCGCCGGAGAAGAAGATGTCGGTCACCATCGATACCGTGAAGCGCGTGGCGAAGCTTGCGCGCATCGCCGTCGACGACGAGGACGCCGAGCGCATGACGGGCGAACTGAACGCCATCCTGGGCTTCGTCGAGCAACTGAACGAGGTGGATGTCGCCGGCGTCGAGCCGATGACCTCGGTCACGCCGATGGAGATGAAGAAAAGGCAGGACATCGTGACCGACGGCAACAAGGCCGGCGACATCGTCGCCAACGCACCGGCGACCGAGGAGAATTTCTTCCTCGTGCCGAAGGTGGTGGAATGACGGCTGATTTGCCCCACCCGCCGGCTTCGCCGGCACCCTCCCCGAGACGGGGAGGGAAATCGGCGCCCGGCGCCGGCATCGCCAGAGCCCGTCAGCTGCGATCCCATATGAGCGATGAGGAGATCATCCTGTGGTCAGAGCTTCGTTTGTTGCGAAAGCAAGGTCTGCATTTTCGCCGACAGGTTCCGCGCGGTCCGTACGTGCTCGATTTCGCCTGCCTCCGGGCGGGAGTTGCGGTCGAGGTTGACGGAGAGCAGCATTTCCACGGCACCCGGCCTGCAAGAGATGCGATGCGCGACCGGTATTTCGCCGTGCATGGGTTCCTTACCCTCCGTTACACGACGACTGAAGTCCGCAAGTCGCTGAATTCGGTGGTTGAGGATATCTTTCGGCGGACCGTAGAGCGTCTTTCCCTCCCATCCTAGGGGAGGGTGGCCCGTAGGGCCGGGTGGGGTAGACATCCGCCGAAGTAACAGGTTCTGGAAAAGAATGCCGATGAACGAACTGACGAAACTGACCATTGCCGAGGCCCGCGCGAAGCTGCGCGCGAGGGAGATCACCTCCGCCGAACTGACCGACGCCTACCTTTTCGCGATCGACGAGGCCAATTCCGCGCTCAACGCCTATGTCGCGGTCACGCACGACCGCGCCCGCGCCATGGCGAAGGCCTCCGACGAACGGCTGGCCAAAGGCGAGGGCGGCGCGCTCGAGGGCATCCCGCTCGGCATCAAGGATCTCTTCGCCACGCAGGGCTTCCATACCCAGGCCGGCTCGCACATCCTCGACGGGTTCAAGCCGCGCTACGAATCGACCGTGACCGCCAATCTCTGGGCCGACGGCGCCGTCATGCTCGGCAAGCTCAACATGGACGAGTTCGCCATGGGCTCGTCCAACGAGACCTCCTATTACGGCCCCGTCGTCAATCCGTGGCGCGCCAAGGGCGACAACAAGGCGCTGGTGCCCGGCGGTTCCTCCGGCGGCTCGGCGGCGGCGGTTTCCGCGTGGCTCTGTGCCGGCGCCACCGCCACGGACACGGGCGGCTCGATCCGCCAGCCGGCCGCCTTCACCGGCACGGTTGGCATCAAGCCGACCTATGGCCGCTGCTCGCGCTGGGGCATCGTCGCCTTCGCCTCCTCGCTCGACCAGGCCGGTCCGATCGCGCGCAACGTGCGCGACGCCGCGATCATGCTGAAATCCATGGCCTCGGTGGACGCGAAGGACACGACTTCCGTCGACCGGCCGGTGCCGGATTATGAAGCCGCGCTCGGCGGCTCGGTCAGGGGCATGAAGATCGGCATTCCGAAGGAATACCGCATGGACGGCATGCCGGAGGAAATCGGGACGCTGTGGCGGCAGGGCATCGCCTGGCTGAAGGATGCAGGCGCGGAGATCGTGGACATCTCGCTGCCGCACACGAAATACGCGCTGCCGGCCTATTATATCGTCGCGCCGGCGGAGGCTTCGTCCAACCTCGCGCGCTATGACGGCGTACGCTACGGGCTGCGCGTGCCGGGCAGGGATATCGTCGACATGTATGAGCGGACGCGCGCCGCCGGCTTCGGCCGCGAGGTGAAGCGGCGCGTGATGATCGGCACCTATGTGCTCTCGGCCGGCTATTACGACGCCTATTACGTGCAGGCGCAGAAGGTGCGGACGCTGATCAAGAAGGATTTCGAGGATGTCTTCGCGGAAGGCATCGAGGCGATCCTGACGCCGGCTACACCATCGGCCGCCTTCGGCATCGCCGACCAGGACATGAGCGCCGATCCCGTGAAAATGTACCTGAACGACGTCTTCACCGTTACGGTCAACATGGCCGGCCTGCCGGGCATCGCCGTTCCCGCCGGGCTCGACGGGCGCGGCCTGCCGCTCGGCCTTCAGCTCATCGGCCGGCCGTTCGAGGAAGAGACGCTGTTTCGCGCGGCGTCCGTCATCGAGAAGGCCGCTGGCCGCTTCGAGCCGCAGAAGTGGTGGTAGTTCACTCCCTTCCTCGCCCCCACGAAGTGGGGGAGAGGTGTCGCGCGAAGCGCGACGGAGAGGGGTGACGCAAACGTGACCCGCTTCGCATTCCACGGAATTGGACATCCTGTAGCCGAACGCCCATCTTAGGCGCGGCGAA
This sequence comes from Rhizobiales bacterium 65-79, assembly GCA_001896885.1. Lineage (GTDB taxonomy): Bacteria > Pseudomonadota > Alphaproteobacteria > Rhizobiales > Rhizobiaceae > Mesorhizobium_L. Next base: position 144,526 of record MKRJ01000015.1, read on the forward strand.
GCGATTTCAGCCTGATCGGGCCGAGCGCACTGGATATTCAACCAACCTGGAGGATTTTCGATGAGCAAGGAACGTGCCGTCCTGGCGGGCGGATGCTTCTGGGGCATGCAGGATCTCATCCGCCGACTTCCGGGCGTGATCTCCACGCGCGTCGGCTATAGCGGCGGCGACGTGCCGAACGCGACCTACCGCAACCACGGCACCCATGCCGAGGCGATCGAGATCATTTTCGACCCGGAGAAGACCAGCTACCGCGATCTCCTGGAGTTCTTCTTCCAGATCCACGACCCGAGCACGAAGAACCGGCAGGGCAACGACGTGGGAATGAGCTATCGCTCGGCGATCTTCTATACGAGCGAGGAGCAGAGGAAGGTGGCCGTGGACACGATCGCCGACGTGAACGCGTCCGGCCTGTGGCCGGGCTGGGTCGTCACCGAGGTGACGCCGGCCGGCGACTTCTGGGAGGCCGAGCCGGAGCACCAGGACTATCTGGTGCACTACCCGAGCGGCTATACGTGCCATTTCCCGCGGCCGGACTGGAAGCTGCCGCGCCGCGCCGACGACGCCTGAGCGGACCGAAGCCGCAAAATGGACGAAGGCCAGATGCCCGGGCGCCTGGCCTTTCTATGGCTTTCCCATGGAATGTGACATAACGCCATGTCGTCGGCGCGATAGCGGAGGTCGGCCTCTATCCGGCGCCGCGATTGCAAAGGAAGGATAGAGTCCGGCGCATTCGGCGGAGATGTCGCGGAATATGTTTCTCTCGGTTTTCGACCTCTTCAAGATCGGCATCGGCCCGTCGAGTTCTCACACGATGGGGCCGATGACGGCGGCCGTCCGCTTCCTCGACGAGCTAGCGGGGGACGAGTGGCCGCGTCCGGCCGGAACCGTGGTCGACCGGATTTCCGTCAGCCTGCACGGCTCGCTCGCCTTCACCGGGATCGGCCATGGCACGGATCGCGCGGTGATCCTCGGCCTGACCGGCCAGACACCTGTCACCGTCGACCCGGACAAATCGGACGCGATCCTGGAGAAGATCGCCGCCGAAAAGCGGATCGAGCCGCCCGGCCATCCCGGTTACCGCTTCGATCCCGCGAAGGATCTGGAGCTCGACCGCAAGCACCCGTTGCCCGGCCACGCCAATGGCATGGTCTTTTCGGCCTATGACCGCGACGACCGGCTGCTTCTGCGCCGCATCTATTATTCGATCGGGGGCGGTTTCGTCGTCTCGGCCGAGGAACTGCAGCGCATGAAGACGCGGCCCGACAAGCCGGAGGAGAGGGGCGTTCCCTATCCCTTCGCAAACGCAAGGCAGATGCTCGAAATGGCGGCCGCGAGCGGGCTATCCATTTCCGACATGAAGCGGGCCAACGAGGAAACGCGGATGAGCGGCGCCGAACTCGACGCCGGGCTCGACCGCATCTGGAACGCGATGAGCGCCTGCATCGATCGCGGCCTGTCGCAGGACGGCATCATGCCCGGCGGACTGAAGGTTCGCCGCCGCGCCAGGAAGCTCAACGAGCGGATGGAAGAGGACTGGCGGCAGAACAAACCCAATCCCCTGATGGCCAATGACTGGCTGTCCGTCTATGCGATGGCGGTGAACGAGGAGAACGCCGCCGGCGGCCGCGTGGTGACGGCGCCGACAAACGGCGCGGCGGGCGTGGTGCCGGCGGTGATGCGCTACTGGCGCCGCTTCCATGTCGACGCCGATCCGAACGGCGTCCGCGACTTCCTGCTGACGGCATCGGCGATCGGCGGCATCATCAAGCATAACGCCTCGATCTCGGGCGCCGAGGTCGGCTGCCAGGGCGAGGTCGGCTCGGCCTCGGCGATGGCGGCCGCCGGGCTCTGCGCCGTCATGGGCGGCACGCCCGAGCAGATCGAGAACGCGGCGGAGATCGCGCTCGAGCATCATCTCGGCATGACCTGCGATCCGGTGGGCGGGCTGGTGCAGGTCCCCTGCATCGAGCGCAACGCGCTCGGAGCCGTGAAGGCGGTGACCGCGGCTTCGCTGGCCATCAAGGGCGACGGCAAGCATTTCGTGCCGCTTGACGCGGCGGTCGAGACCATGCGCCAGACCGGCCACGACATGAACGAACGCTACAAGGAGACCAGCCAGGGCGGGCTCGCCGTCAACGTCGTCGAGTGCTGAACGAACCGGCCGCCTCGCGGCGGCCGGATGAGCATCGATGCGCGGCGTGGGCCGCGTCTGCTGCGCGTCGGTTACGGGCAGAACCAGAGCGGCCCGACGACGATGCAGCCGCGGGTGCGCCAGTCATGCGGGCGATGGCGATAGCGGTGCCAGCCATGCGGCGCGCGATCGTACCGGCTCCCGGGGCGATAGTGACGGCGATCGTGATGATCGCGATCCCTGTAGGAATGGTGAGGGCGGTGATCGCGGTCGCGATCACGGTGTGGATCGGCTAGCGCCGGCGACGTGGCGAAAGTGATCGCGACAGCGGCCGCGGCAATGTATTTCAACATGCATGGATCCTTTGCGGTTACGAGACTCGTCCCAAACGTCGAGAAACTTAGGCCAGCTTTAAGTGCAGGCAAGGCGGCATGTCCCGATTCATGCTGTCCGCGCAGGCATTTGTGGAGGGCGCGCGTTCGGCGCTTGACGCGATGGCATCGCAAGCTAAACCCTTTTCCATGGCTCTCAACATCCTGAAACTCTGCGTCGGCTGCGACAGCGTCGAGGACCTCGAGGAGTGGATCGACTTCCGCCTCGAGGAAAAACGGCGCGCCGGCGAGAAGCCGGAACATTTCCACACGACCCGCATGGTGCCGAAACGGGTGGAGGAGATCATTTCCGGCGGATCGCTCTACTGGGTAATCAAAGGCAGCGTGCAATGCCGTCAGCGGATCACCGAGATCCGTCCCTTCACCGACAAGGACGGCATCGGCCGTTGCCATCTGGTGCTCGAACCCAAGGTCGTGCGGACCGAATGGCAGCCGCGCCGCGCTTTCCAGGGCTGGCGATACCTGAAAGCCTCCGAGGCGCCGGCGGACGCCCGGGAAGGGCGGGACGGCTGGTACGCCCTGCCGCAGAACCTGCGGCACGAACTGGCCGAGCTGGGGCTGCTGTAGCGGCTTTCCTTCGGTCCGGCGGCCGGAAGGCTATCGCATATCGCTCGAAGCGCCCCTCACCGGCCGGGCACGGCGAGGTCGATGCGCACCGCCGGGCGTCCGTCCGGCGCGAATACCTTGACCCGGACATGGGCCGGGGGCTGCGAGGCGCGCCACGACCGCGCGCCGTGGCTCAAGAGCAGCGCGACCAGGTCGCGGGTCTTGAAGCGGTTGCCCTGGCTGCGGAAATCGGCAAGCCGTGTCGCCGCATGCCGCAATGAACTCACGCTGAAGCCGACGCCGCGGCTTTGAGGGCGGGGACCGGCGGCACCCGTACCGACGATCCCGGCGGCTTCCTTTTCTCCCGTCACCACTCCAGTTCCCCCTCTACTCGATACAATTCAGGGCATGCGTGGCCCGACCCGGATTCGCGACGAAGCCCTACTGCTCGACCGCGTAGCAGGCGATGCTGTGCTTCTTCAGCGCGCCGCAGGCGTCCCATGCCTGCGCCTTCGAGGAGAAGCCGCCGAAACGGGCCCGGTAGTAGGTGCCGCCGCCCTTCTGATAGACCGAAGTGAAGGGCGAGGCGTCCGCCAGAACGGTCGGCGCCTTCTTCGTCGTCTTGTCGAGGATCGCGCGCGCCTGGCTTTCGCTGTCGGTGGCGGCGATCTGGATGACCCAGCCCGATCTGGTCGAAGCGGTGCTCACCGGATCGACGCCCTTGGCGGCGACTTCGGCGACCTTGACCGCTGCCGGCCGGGCGGTCGGCTCCGGCGCTTCCTCGACCAGCGCCAGCGCCTGCGGGGCAGGGACCGCCGGCGCGGCCTTTGCCGGCCGCGCGACGGGGGTCGGGGCGTCATGGCGCGGCAGCGCGACGGCGACCGCGGCCGGCGCAACCTCCTGGCGCGAGGCGATGTAGTCGCTCGGATCGCCGTGGCGCGAGGCGCGCGGCAGGTATTTGGCGATGAGACCGGCCACTTCCGCGTCGCGCGAACGGCTGGTCCGGCCGCCGATCACGACGGCGACGATGCTGCGCCCGTCGCGCTTCACCGAAGTCACGATGTTGAATCCGGAATCGTGCGTATATCCGGTCTTGATGCCGTCCAGCCCGTCGATGCGCCCGAGCAGATGGTTGTGGTTCGGGATGCGGTGGCGGTTGTAGGTGAAGGATCGGGTGGCGAAGTAGCCATAATATTGCGGGAAATGCTCGCGCAGCGCGATGCCGAGCAGCGCCATGTCGTGCGCCGTCGTCATCTGACCGCTCGCGGGAAGCCCGTTCGGGTTGCGAAACGTCGTGCGGTTCATCCCGAGGCGATGCGCGGTGGCCGTCATGATGCGGGCGAAATTGTCGGTGTCCCCGCCGAGCTTCTCGCCGAGAGCGACCGCGGCATCGTTCGCCGAGCGCGTCACCAGCGCATAGATCGCTGTGTCGACAGGGATGGAGTTGCCGGCCCTGACGCCCAGCTTCGTCGGCGGCATCGAGGCCGCATAGGGCGAGAACGTCACCGGCGTGGATTTCGATATCCGCCCGGCCTGAAGCGCCTCGAAGGTGAGGTAGAGCGTCATCATCTTGGTCAGCGAGGCGGGATAGCGCAACGCCTCGGCATCCGACTGGTAGAGCGTCCTGCCGGTCCTCGCGTCGACGACGATCGCGGAGTGCGGGGCCGCCAGCGCCGGAAGGGTCGTGACGACGAGCAGGAGGGCGAGGAGAAGGGGCCTTACGAGATACGACGCCGCTTTCGAGACGAACACGGAAGCCACAACTACTTTACTCACAGCCTTGCCCTTTGGATTGTTGCCGCATTCGGGTCTCGAGGACCCGGCGAAGTGCTGGGCGGAAATCTATCGGAGGCCGCGTTACCAATCCGTTTATGGTAACCGTAACGTTCATAAATTCCTTCTTGTTTGAAGAGCATCGGGCGAGCCGCGGGCCGGCGGTCGCCGCCGGCACGCATTGACAATTTGTGCAGTGCATTTACATTTTTGTGCATTGCCAAAGCCGCATCGCCGGTCTTGCATCATCGGAAAGGGTCGCAGCCATGGTTCACTCCTTCGAAGAGGTGGATGCCGCCGGCAAGGAATTCCTCGATTCGGGCCTGAGGAGCTTCGCCTCGCTGTCCAAGGGCATGCAGGCGATCGCGGTGGACGCGACCGAATACACCAAGAAGACTTATGAGGAGGGCAGCGCGGCCTTGCGCAGGCTCGCTGCGGCGAAAACCCCCGAAGCGGCCTTCGAAATCCAGGGCTTCTATGCCCGGAGCGCGTATGAGGGTTTCGTGGCCGAGACCGCCAGGATGATCGAGCTCTACGCCGAACTGGCGCGCGATGCCTACAAGCCCTTCGAACAGATGGCGCCGCGGGCGAAGTAGCCCGCCGGGGTTTTTTCGGTCTGGCCGGACAGGTTTCTGCCCAGCCGCGAGCGGTGGCTTGCCCGCGCGCGGCGTCAGCCCGGCGCAACATCGATAAAATACGATCCGCAGGCGTGAAGGAGCGTATTGTCAGCGCGCCAGAAGGCCTTAAAATCCTGTGGCGAACACCTACATGTCGAGTTCTCCGACCAGACTCGGCGAAAGGAAGGCAACGATTGACGATCGGCCGGGAACCAGTTCGGCGAGGCGTCGTTACGATGCAGGCAGGCGAGGACCGGGGAAACGGCACTGGCCGGGGCACGGCTGTAATCGCCAGGCCCAGGACGAAAACGAAGAAGCCGAGTCTCTATCGCGTCCTGATCCTCAACGACGACTACACGCCGATGGAATTCGTAGTGCACGTGCTGGAGCGTTTTTTCCAGAAGGACCGCGACGCCGCGACCCGCATTATGCTGCACGTTCACAATCACGGCGTCGGGGAGTGCGGGGTCTATACATTCGAGGTCGCCGAGACCAAAGTGACGCAAGTCATGGATTTTGCCCGTCAGCACCAGCATCCGCTGCAATGCGTGATGGAGAAGAAGTGAGGAATGAATGCCGGCTTTCTCCCAAGGCCTAGAACGGGCGCTGCACCAGGCGCTCACTTACGCTAACGAGCGCCATCACGAATACGCGACGCTGGAGCATCTGCTTTTGGCTCTCATCGACGATGCCGACGCCGGCGCCGTCATGCGGGCGTGCAACGTCGATCTCGACGAATTGAAGCAGGTACTCGTCACCTATATCGACACCGAACTCGACAACCTCGTCACGGGCTATGACGAGGATTCCAAGCCGACGGCCGGTTTCCAGCGCGTCATCCAGCGCGCCGTGATCCACGTCCAGTCGTCCGGCCGCGAGGAGGTGTCGGGCGCCAACGTGCTCGTCGCCATCTTCGCCGAGCGCGAGAGCCACGCCGCCTATTTCCTGCAGGAACAGCAGATGACCCGCTACGACGCGGTCA
>MKRJ01000016.1 GCA_001896885.1 Rhizobiales bacterium 65-79
CACAGATGTACACACAACGCCGCAGGCGGAACCATCCAACGGCTGAAACCAGCCCCCGCTACCGTCCGATCCCGGGCGAACCACCCTCCACTATCCTGCTGCATGTCCTCATCCCTCCCAAAAGCATCGGCCACGCATCAAAATACGTCGCCGCGCAGCATAAAATTATATCGGGACACGACCTATGACTACCCTCCATGCCTTCGACCATGGTTTAACTCCGGGATAAGTCGATGACCGGCACGCACAGAGGCAAAACCGTCGCTGTATACAATCGCGCGAGGCCCGCCGGGCGGCCAAAATGGCTTGAAATCGCCCCGCAATGCGGTTATCACCCGCGCCACCGGCGTTTCGGGCCGGGCCGGCCGCTTTAGCTCAGTTGGTAGAGCACATCATTCGTAATGATGGGGTCACGTGTTCGAGTCACGTAAGCGGCACCAAAATTTCACGTGAAACATCAAGCGGCACCAGCATCTCCAAGAAGGCAGGTTTTTTCGGCAGCGCCCGTTTCCGGTGCGGTCAAGCGCCCTGCCGCCATCGGCATCCGCGAAGACCGCCGAAACATGACCGGAGCGTGCGGCGAAACCCGACGCCGGACAGACACGGCTCACATGCCGGGCAGCATCCGCTGCATCACGCGATCGCGGCGCACGAAACGATGGTAAAGGGCCGCGGCAACGTGCAGGCCCACGAGCGGAAGCAGGACGTAGGTCGCGAGCAGCGCGTGGACATCACCGGTCCAGCCCCAGCCGGCGCCGCGCGTGGCGACGATCTTCGGCATGACGAACAGGCCGAAAAACGAGACCGACATGCCGCGCCAGGAGGCATTGATCCAGCCGAGGACCGGCAGCGCCAGCAAGAGAAGATAAAGCAGCCAGTGGATGATCCGGGCCGAAGTGGTCTGCCATGGCGGGACGCCCTCTTCCGGCCTCGGCTCCGGATGGGTCATTCGCCATGCCAAGCGGATGATGATGACCAGGAAAATCAGGACACCGACCGAAAAGTGAAGACTGATAAGGGCAGTCAGAGGCGTATTACGGCCAATGTGCGGCATGGTCCAGGCGATCGCGAACTGGACGATGAGCAGGGCGAAAACGAGCCAATGCAGCGCTTTCGCCGTTCCTGTGTACGTACCGTCTCCGCGTTCACCCATCTGCCATCGCCCCCCTGCCTCTCAATCCAATGGTTCCTCGATTCCGCAGTCGACCGGACTAGGCGTCCCGATCGCGCGCCCTGGCCGCCCTGAGCATATAGCGATAGGTGCCGTCGAAGGCAGTGTTGGTGCTCGAGACCCAGTGGCTGTCGGCGCCGAGCGTTTCGCGGCTGGCATGGATGCGTCTCGCGCGCGCCTCCCGCTGCGCCTCCTCGCGCGGGGTCATCTCGACGAGTTCGACGTCGCTTTCCACGGGGATGACCAGGAACTGCATCATCGGTTCTCCCTCGCGGAAGATGTGGACGCCGCCCTCGGGCGGGGCCTTGAAGACGACGAAGGAGATCATCGGCCACCATTCCGTTCGAAGCAGCGCCGGCACGGCAATCGGGACCGTGTCGGTCGGATCCGTGTAGAAACGGGGATGCGGCTCGGTCCGGATCGCCCAGCCGGGACCGGCGTCGAAGTCGATCAGCAACTGATAGGTGTAGAAGTTCTCGCCGAACGGGCGGAAGGGCGGCCATTGCAGCCCGTCCTCGGGAGGCGGCCCGAAATCGCCAGAGAAGCGGACGCGACCGTCCTCCTTCGTCACCCGTAATTCGTTCCTGTAGGGATAGACGACCTCGATCCCGTATTGCGCGCCTTCGGTAAAGGGCATGCAATGCCAGACCTGCTCGTGCGAGCCGTCGCGGCGTGGACTGGGCGTACCTGCCCAGCCCGGCATGACAAGCTTCGTGCGACGCGGCTGAAGGCCTGGATTCTCCAGCCGGAACTTGACCTTCTGCATGTCAGAACCGTCCACAAGACTTGCCGCCACGCGCCGGAACCCATCGTTCCGATTCGTCCGCGCAGCGCATCAGCAGCGAAGAGAGAATATCCATATCGCCGGCGGCAAGGCTATAGGCTTCGAATGAGAAGGAGGCGTCCGTTCATGACCGCCTCCTGCCATGCAACGTGCCTCAGTCGCAGACCCGGTACCGTCTTATCACCCGATCGCCATACTCATCGATGTAGACCCGACGCTTGATATAGCATTCGCCGTAGCCGGGTCCGATCACGACGCCAAATCCGGGACGGAAGTGGTGATGATGATGGTGATAATAGTGATGGTGGTGGTGGTGGTGGTGGTGATGATGATAGTAGCGGTGGTGGTGGTGGTGGTGATATTGCACCAAATCGGGCTCCGGCGACTGTGAGCGTGCCAATTCGTCCGACAGAAGCACGGCTTCCGGATCCGTCACCGGGTTCAGCAAATCGGAATAGGACCGGGCGTCATGGACCGGCGACACGAAGACGGGAGCGGCTTGCGCTGCGGTGAAAGTCAGCGCGGCTCCTGCTGTGCCCATCAAGAACAGCTTGTAGGCTTTCATTGGACGCTCCTTCCATAGGTGGCGGCAAACAACGCAAAGCTCCCCAAGCTGGTTGCACAAACCGGGCCGAATTCGGGCTTCCGGCGTCACAACAACGAAATTTTCCGTCACATAAGCGGAGCGAGAAGCCGACTGCGGAAAAGGGCGTTCGCCCTCCATCCGTCTGCAACCACGCCAAGGCTCGAACCCGTTCAAATGCAGCCAGCTCCGGCAGCCGGCCGGCAAGCCCGCCGATCGTCAGAGCCGATACGCCTCCTTCGCCAGCCGGTAGGCGAGGTCGTGGGCGATCCTGAGGGCTTCGTCCTCGTCCAGCCGATGGTCGGCGACGAGGCGGGCCAGATAGGCGCAGTCGACGCGACGCGCCATGTCGTGGCGGGCCGGGATCGACAGATAGGCGCGGGTGTCGTCGTTGAAACCGACCGTGTTGTAGAAGCCCGCCGTCTCGGTGGTGGTCTCGCGGAAGCGGCGCATGCCCTCGGGACTGTCGAAGAACCACCAGGCCGGGCCGAGCTTCAACGCCGGATAGTGTCCGGCGAGCGGCGCCAATTCGCGCGAATAGGACGTCTCGTCGAGGGTGAAGAGGATGAGGGTGAGGCGCGGATCGTTGCCGAAAGCGTCGAGCAGCGGCTTCAGCGCGCGCACGTAGTCGGTCGGCTGCGGGATATCGGCGCCCATGTCCGGCCCGAAGGCGGCGAAGAGGCTGGGATTGTGATTCCGGTAGGAGCCCGGATGGATCTGCATGACCAGTCCGTCATCGAGGCTCATGCGCGCCATCTCGGTCAGCATCTGGGCGCGGAAGACCTCCGCGTCCTCCGGCGAGACCGTTCCCGACAGGATGCGGTCGAAGAGCAGCGCCGCCGCGCCCTTCGACAGGTCCGCGGTGCGGGCGGTCGGATGGCCGTGATCCGTCGCCGTGGCGCCGCGCTCCCTGAAATAGGCGCGGCGCGCCCGGTGGGCGGCGAGATAGCCCTCCCAGTCAAGCGCGTTGCCCGTTATCTCGACCAGCTTCCGCACATTGCCGGCAAAGCCGGCTGCCTCGGGATTGACGACGGCGTCCGGCCGGTAGGTAGGCACGACACGTCCGCCCCAGTCCGAGGCGCGGATGGCGTCGTGCGCGGCGAGGTCGTCGAGCGCGCCGTCGGTCGTCGCGATCACCTCGATGTTGAACTTGCGATAGAGCGCGCGCGGCCTGAGTTCCGGCGTTTGCAGGGCATCGGAAATCCGGTCGTAGAGCGCGTCGGCGTTCCTGAAGCCGAGCCGGTCGGCGATGCCGAACACCGTCTCCAGCGAATGCTCGAACCAGAGGCGGGAAGGGGTGCCGGCGAAAAGATGGAAATTCTCGGCGAACAGGCGCCAGATCCTGCGGCCGTCCGTCTCCACCCCGGCGCCGTCGCGGCGTGCGATGCCGAGCGCTTCCAGCCGCACCCCCTGCGAATAGAGCATGCGCGTGACGTAGTGGTCGGGCTTGACGAAGAGGGTGGCGGGATCGGGAAAGGGCCCGTCCTCGGCATACCAGGAGGGATCGGTATGGCCGTGCGGCGAGACGATCGGCAGACCGGCGACGCTGTCGTAAAGCCGCCGGGCGATCTCGCGGGAAGCGGGTTCGATCGGAAAGAGCCTGTCGGGATGCAACGCCATTTTCCACTCCCTCTCAGTGGATATTCTTCTCGTTGCGCTGCTGGATGCGCCAAACGGGGCATGTTGGCAAGCCCGGGCGTTCGAAAGGGTAGCCGAAGAGTAACCTCGACAGAAAGCAAAGTGGCCGCCGGCCGGAAAACCTGCCTGCGGCGGCGGCGGCGTAGGCTTTCCTCTCGCGGCGGCTCTTCCCGATGCGGGAGATACGGGGTCAGGACGATCCCGTAGGCCCCGGACTACCGCTTCAACGCCCTAACAGGAAGCTTCCCTAGTCGGCATCGTCGGCCGGAGCGGCATTGAGCTGGCCGTAGCGTTCCTCGCCGATCGACTTCAGGAGATCGATCTGCGTCTCGAGGAAATCGATATGGCCTTCCTCGTCCTTCAGGAGTTCCTCGAAGAGCTTCATGGTCACGTAGTCGCCGAGGTCGTGGCAGATCTCGCGCGATCTCTTGTAGGAGGTGCGGGCGTCGTATTCGCCGGCGAGATCGGCATCGAGCACTTCCCTGACGTTCTGGCCGATCCGCAGCGGCCCGACAGATTGCGCGTTCGGATGACCTTCGAGGAAGACGATGCGCTCGATGATGCGATCGGCGTGGTGCATCTCCTCGATCGATTCCTCACGCTCCTTCTTCGCCAGCTTCAGGAAGCCCCAGTCTTCGAGAAGGCGGTAGTGCACCCAGTACTGGTTGACCGCCCCAAGCTCGAGGAACAGCGCTTCGTTAAGCCGCTCGATGATCTGGGTTTCGCCCTTCATGCTTCCTGCTCCCGTAATGGCCGCGCAAACCGCGCACTCTGTCCAGGAACGGAAAGATCTCATCGCCGTCGATTCTGGAGCGGCGGTGATACTCCTCCGTGACCCGGATGATGATTTCCACCACATTCGGGAAGCAGCCGCAACACCGCCCTCGCCTGCCGAGCGAATGATAGACCTTCGCCGGGACGATAAGCTGCCAGGGATCGGCATCGAGAAGCGCGATGATCGCGGCCTCGATCTCCTTTTCCTGGATGATGTTGCAATGGCAGATCAGCATCTCACTACCGTCAGCATTCCGGCTTCTTGCTTCTGGTCGAGAAGCTGAAGCATTTTGTCAACCGGACTCCGATCATGTCGTTGTTGTCGCCGGCAACATGCTCCCGGCCATAGCCGACACTGAGGTCATAGCCGCCGTCGAACTCATAGCCGACCGAGGCCGCGACGAGGCGATCGTTCGTCTCGAAATCGCGGAAGCTGCCCGTCAGTTCTCCGTGCCAGGGACCGCGCTTCAGCGAACTGCCGACGGTCACATAGGTCGCGTCGTCCGCGGCGCCGGTATAATGCTCGAAATAGGCGAGTTCGCCGATCAGGCCAAGGGTGACGCCGTTGCCGATCTCGGTGTCCTTGGCAAGGCCGATGACGAAGCCGTTCTCGTCGCCGGCGTCGCTCTCCGTCCCCGTCTGGTGGCGGTAGCCGATATTGTACTTGAAGCCCTCAAGGCCCGGGATTTCCTCACCGGCCAGCGTGACGGAGAAATTGTCGAACTTACCCGTGTTGCCGGCGCCGCCATCGTAGTCGTGAAGGCGGCCGCGATTGTTGAACAGCGACTCGGAGAAGACGGTGGTGTCGGCAAAGAAGGTGTTCACCGCCAGCGTGTGCTTGCCGAAGCTGGTGTCAAACGTATAGGCGGCGCCCAGCGCCATGCGTTCCGTCAGTTCGTAGTCCTCGGCGTAGCGAGAGCCCCAAGGACCGGGGGTCACATCCCATGCGAAGCCGAAGGCGGGCTCATATTTGCCGGCGGTGAACGTCCAGTTGCCGACATCCGCCTGCAGGTCGAGCGTATCCATATAAAGGCCGATGCCGCACATGGTGCAATCTTCGGGAGGGAACGGACCCTTCACCTGCTCCAGGGTCAACCCGAGATTGACGGAGAAGACCTGGGTGAGCCCAAGTTTGAAGGCGGCAGTGCTGCCATGCATGTACAAATTGTTGAACTCGTTGGCCGGGTTGCTCGAGTGGAAGACCCAGTCATTGTCGAACTTCAGATTGATGACGCCATCGATATAAGGATAGACGTCGGGCGCAGCGGTCTCGGGCTTGACATCGTCCGCGGCGAAGGCCGCGGTGGGCAGCGCGGCCATCAGCCCGGCCGCGAGTATCAAGGTGTTCCTGTTCATCGTCATATCCCCTCGAGATTCAGTCAATATCTGTTACGGTATAACATTTCGAGACGCAATACCCAAACCTTCAACGCCACCGATGCGGTCTGCCGCCTTCGGTCCGGACGTTTCGGGGCGCGGCGCCGCGCTCGCCGGCAACGCCCAGATCGCCAGGGTAAGGGCCGCCGTGGCGATAACGGCAAGGCGTCTTTCCAGACCGGGGCTGATCATGTTCGCCCTCAATGGACCGTCCTCCGCCCCGAGCGCATGAGAATGTCCTCGATCGCACCCGGGGGGATCGGCAGCAGCCTTTGCCCGAAGCCGGACAAGGCGGAGGCGAAATCGGCCGCGGCCTCGCCGACTTCGCGGGCTCGCGGCGGGCAAACCAAGCCGCCGAGGCAAAGCTCCGCCGAGCGCTCGTCCCGGTGCTGGTTGGCGGCGACGAGGCCGAGCGTCAGGCATTCGTCGCGGCAGATATGGCGGGCGCCAAAGGGAAAGGCGCGCAGCGGGCAGTGGACGCAGCGGCCGAGCGTGCGGATGAAATAGGAAAGCTGCGCCAATGCGATGCGCGCGTCCGCGCCGCCGAGGATGTCGGAATAGAGGCCCCAGGCCATCTCCCAGGGAACGACCGAGCCGGTATCGTAGCCGGCCGTCCAGTGGCGATAGCCCTCGAGAACAAGCTTCTCGGCCGGCCGCTCGAAGTAGCAGCCGCCCGCGCCGTCACAATCCCCCGCGCCGTGAAGCATCGCCCGCTCCAGCCGGCCGCATGGCCAAACGGAAATTCGAAGGGTAGGAAACGGGATTTGCCGGCCGCCTCGGCAGCCTGTTCCCCGCATCACGGCGCGAGCACCGGATAAATGACATGCCTGCCTCCAATCGAAAGGGTTCAAGGCCCTTGCATCAAAGGGTGCGCGCTTCTGCGCGCATCGGCCTTAAATACCGTCGATGGCAGCCGTGTCAAATGCTATCTTTTAGAATTATTCCAGCAAATCAATGATTTAGAATGATTCTAAACTGGAGTGTCGAATACAGGTTTAACGGATGCGCCGGCCGGTTGCCGGGTCGAAGAGGAAGGCGTCGTCCGGGTCGAAGCCGGTCTCGATGACTCCGCCCTCGGCAAGGTCGCCGGCATCGCGCAATTCGATGGTCAGCGGCTGTTCCTGTTCCGCCCGCGCATAGGCGTAGGAAGCGCCGCCAAGGTTCTCGATGACATCGATCCTGGTCTTCAGACGCACCGCGCCGGCCGGATCGAAATGCTCCGGGCGTACGCCGAGGCTGAGCTCGGTTCCGGCCGCGGGCGCGTCGCCCCTGAGCGCGACCGGGACTTCCGCCCCGTCGAAATCCGGCAGCGAAACTCGGATCTTCCCATTTCCGCGTCCGATCACCTTCGCGCGCAAGAAATTCATCTTCGGCGAGCCGATGAAGCCGGCGACGAAGACATTGTCGGGATCGTGATAGAGCTGCAGGGGCGAGCCGACCTGCTCGACACGGCCTGATCGCAGCACCACGATCTTGTCGGCGAGCGTCATCGCCTCGACCTGGTCATGGGTGACGTAGATCATGGTGACGCCGAGATCCTTATGCAGCTTTGCGATCTCCAGCCGCATCTGGACGCGCAACTCCGCATCGAGGTTCGAGAGCGGCTCGTCGAACAGGAAGACCTGCGGCTCGCGGACGATCGCCCGGCCGATGGCGACGCGCTGGCGCTGGCCGCCCGACAATTGCTTCGGCTTGCGCTTCAGGAGCTGGTCGAGATGCAGGATGGACGCGGCCTTGCGCACGCGTTCGGCGACGACGGCGCGGTCGGTCCCCGTCATGCGCAGGCCGAAGCCCATATTCTCCTCGACCGTCATGTGCGGATAGAGCGCATAGGACTGGAACACCATGGCGATGCCGCGTTCGGCCGGATCGACGCGGGTCACGTCGCGCCCGCCGATCAGGATCGAGCCGGCGGTCGCGTCCTCGAGGCCGGCTATCAGGCGAAGCAGGGTCGACTTTCCGCAGCCGGAAGGGCCGACGAAGACGACGAACTCACCCGCGTCCACCGAAAGATCGACGCTGTGGATGACTTCGGCGTTGCCGAAGGATTTCCTGACTTCCTTCAGTTCGACGCCCGACATATTCCTTCCTCCCTGTCATCTCGCCCGCCGCACGCACGGGCCTGTCTTCCGTTTCCGGAAAGCGCCGTCACGAGCGCGGACCGAGCCTGCTTGCCATGTCCTCCATGATCGACCGCGCGCAGTCGCGGACCAGCGGCTCCCATTCGTGAAGCCTGGCCATGGGGATACGATAGGCCGGCGCGGTAACGGACACGCCGGCCACGAAGTCCCGCGAGCGCGAATGAAGCGGCGCGGCCACGCAATGGATGCCCGGCTCATGTTCCTCGCGATCATAGGCGATGCCGGACCGCCGGATCTCATCTATCTCGCGCCGCAACGCGGCGGCGTCCGGCAGGGTGGAAGGCGTATAGGCACGGAAAGCGAGCGCGGCGATGCGGCGCTCCAGTTCCGCTTCGGGCAGTGCCGAGAGCGCCGCCTTGCCGACGCCGGTGCAATAGGTCGGCGAGGCATTGCCGATCTGCGAATGCATGCGCACCGCCTGCCGGCTTTCGACCTTGTCGAGATAGACGACCTCGGCGCCGCTCAGCACGCCGAGATGCACCGTCTCCCCGGTCAAGTCGTGCAGCCGGCGCAGATGCGGCTCAGCCACGAGACGGAACTGGTTGTCCGACCACGCCTTCGAGGCGAGCCGCAAAAGCCGTACGCCCAGTTCGTAGGAATGATCACCACGAACGGAGAGCAATCCTTCCTCGACAAGATTGGAGACCTGCCGGTGAAGCGTCCCGCGCGGCTGGTCGACCTTGCCGAGAAGGTCCGTGAAGCGCGGCGGCGACGGCGCGGCGGCGACGGCGTCGAGCACGTCCATCGCCTTGCCCAGTGTCCCGGTTCCGTTGGCGTCGTCGCGACGCGCCATCCACTCCTCCCGTCGATCGGAAACGACAGCTTGACAATCGCCATAGCATGCAGGAATAATTCTGAATAGTCAAATTATGTTCCATATAGTGGAATAAATTGACTGCCGCTCAGAGCGGCGTTTCGGAAGCTTCCGGCGGGGCGAGGAGCCTTGATGAGCCGAGAAGCCAGTCCCGGGAGGAAGTCTCATGAAATTTCGGCTGAAAACCATGCTGGCGGGCGCCGCCGTCTCCGCGCTCCTGGCGTCGCAGGCGCTGGCGGGCCAGCTCGTCATCAACACGGACACGTCGGACCCGGCGCCGCAGAAGGCGTTCCAATACCTGATCGACGCGTTCCAGAAGGCCAATCCCGACATCAAGGTCAAATGGAACAAGTTCGACCATGAAGGCTACAAGAGCGCCATTCGCAACTTCCTGACGGCGGATGCGCCAGATCTGACCAACTGGTATGCCGGCAACCGCATGGCGCCCTTCGTCAACGCCAAGCTCTTCGCCGACGTATCCGACGTGTGGAAAGAGAACAATCTCGACACGCAGCTGAAATCCGCCCTGCCCTCGATGACGATCGACGGCAAGCAGTGGGGCGTGCCCTATACCTACTACCAGTGGGGCATCTACTACCGCGCCGACATCTTCAAGAAGGAAGGCATCGAGCCGCCGAAGACCTGGGACGACCTGCTCGCCGCCTGCAAGAAGCTGAAGGCGGACGGCATCACGCCCTTTGCCATCGGTACCAAGCCGCTCTGGCCTGCGGCAGGCTGGTTCGACTATCTCGATCTCAGGACCAACGGTTACCAGTTCCACATGGACCTGACGGCCGGCAAGGTGCCCTACACTGACCCCAAGGTCAAAAAGGTGTTCGAACACTGGGCCGAGCTGGTGAAGCCGGGCTATTTCATCGACAACGCCGCGGCGCTCGACTGGCAGGACGCCGTCCCGGTCTTCGCGCAGGGCAAGGCGGCGATGTACCTGATGGGCAATTTCGCCGTCGACGTGATGAAGAACGCCGGGCTGAAGGAAGACCAGATCGGCTTCGTCAAGTTCCCGACGATCGATCCGAGTATCCCCGACGCGGAGGACGCCCCGACGGACACGGTGCATATCCCGGCGAACGCCAAGAACATCCCGGACGCGAAGAAGTTCCTGGCCTTCCTTGCCAAGCCGGAGACGCAGACCGAGATGAACAAGATTCTCGGCCAGCTTCCGGTCAACAACCAGTCGAAGGTCGGCGACGACAAGTTCCTGAAGCAGGGCTTCGAGCTTCTCTCGAACGCCTCCGGCCTCGCCCAGTTCTATGACCGCGACGCACCGGCGGCCATGGCAAAGGCCGGCATGCAGGGCTTCCAGCACTTCATGGCGCAGCCCGACGACATCGACCAGATCCTGAAGCAGCTCGATCAGGCCGAGAAGCAGATATACAAATAGGCGGAGCGGGCGGCCGGCGCTTGCCGGCCGCCTCTTGCCCTCGAAAAATCGAACCCGCGGCCAGACCCGTGCCCCACGTCGCCCCCCTCTATCCTCCCGAGCTCCTGTCGAAGGGTGGACCTCTCCCCCGCGAGCGCGGCTACTGGCGCCGCAACCAGCGCAGGCTGGCGCCGATCCTCTTCATGGCGCCGGGCGCGCTCATGTTCGCGGTCTATGTCGTGATCCCGATCTTCCAGTCGATCTGGATCAGCTTCTACAAATGGGACGGGCTTAGCGCCAAGATCTGGATTGGGCTCGCCAACTATGTCGAGCTGTTCCACGACCCTGCCTTCTACACCTCGCTCGAGAACAACATCATCTGGCTGGTGCTCTACATGCTGGCCGTGCCGGCGGGACTCGCCATCGCCATCTTCCTCAACCAGAACGTCGTCGGAATCCGGCTCTACAAGTCGCTGTTCTTCTTTCCCTTCGTCATCAGCCAGGTCGTGGTCGGGCTGATCTTCTCCTGGTTCTACGCGCCGAACATCGGCATCTTCCCGCAGATCACCGAAGCGCTCGGCCTCGGCAAGATCGCAGTCCTGGCCGACGCGCGCTATGTCACCTATGGCATCATCGCGGCGGGTCTCTGGCCGCAGATCGCCTATTGCATGATCCTTTACCTGACCGGGCTGAACAACGTCTCGCCCGACCAGATCGAGGCGGGCCGCCTCGACGGGGCGCGCGGCTGGCGCATGCTGTGGCATGTCATCCTGCCGCAGCTTCGCCCCGCGACCTTCATCGCCGTGGTGGTGACGATCATCGGCGCGCTGCGCTCCTTCGACCTCATCTCGATCATGACCGACGGCGGACCCTACGGCTCGAGCCGCGTGCTTTCCTACTACATGTTCGAGGAGGCGCTGTCCGAATACGGCTATCGCATGGGCTATGGCGCGGCGATCGCGGTGGTGCTGTTCATCATCATGATGTTCTTCATCACCGGCTTCATCTGGCACATGGTCAAGACCGAGCGGGAGGGCTGAGATGAGCGACGCCTTCCGCCAGCGCGTGGCCGATATCTGCCGGGAGCTGCCGGGGGCCGAAGTTTCCGACCCCTGGGGCGGCGGCCACGACGCCTGGAAGGTCGGCGGCAAGATGTTCGCGCTGATCGGCGCGGTGGCGCCCGGCGTCGCGGTCAAGTGCCGCGACATCGAGACGGCGGAGATGCTGAAGGAGGCCGGCGCGGCCGAAACGGCGAAATACCTGCACAGGAGCTGGGTCCGACTGCCCGAGAAGACGCCGGCGGAAGAACTCCGAGGCCGGCTCGCGCTCTCCTACGACCTGATACGCGCCGGACTGCCCGCCTCGGTCCGCAAGGACCTTGCCCCCCGGCCGAAGGAGTAGCGGCGCCATGTTCCCGCGTCCCATCGAAAAGGCTGATCCCGCGAGCCGCGCGGCCTACCAGATCGCGCTGCCGCTCGCGCTGATCATCTGGCTCCTGCCGCTGATCGGCATCGCCGTCACCTCCTTCCGGCCGGCAAGCGATCTCGCCTCGGGCAATTATTTCGGCGTGCCGAGCCAGTTCGCGATCTGGAACTATGTCGACGTGTTCCAGCAATCGCCGATGGGCCGCTACATATGGAATTCCTTCCGCATCACCGTCCCGGCGGTGATCGGCGCGGTGGCGCTTTCCTGTCTGACCGGCTTCGCGCTTTCGACCTACCGTTTCCGCGGCAATCTCGTGATCTTCTTCATCTTCGTCGCCGGCAATTTCGTGCCCTTCCAGATCCTGATGGTGCCGGTGCGTGACCTGACACTCAAGCTCGGCCTCTACGACACGGCGACGGGCCTCGTCCTTTTCCACGTCGCCTTCCAGACCGGCTTCTGCACGCTCTTCATGCGCAATTTCATCCGCGCATTGCCCTATGAGCTGCTCGAATCGGCGCGTGTGGAGGGCGTCTCCGAATTCCGCATCTTCTGGTACATCGTGCTGCCGCTTATGCGGCCAGCGATCGCGGCGCTCGCCGTCCTCATCTTCACCTTCGTCTGGAACGACTATTTCTGGGCGCTGGTGCTCACCCAGGGCGCCTCGACCCAGCCGGTCACGGCCGGGCTCTATACGCTGAACGGCCAGTGGGTTTCTTCCTGGCAGCTCGTCTCGGCGGGCGCGATCGTCGCGGCGATGCCGCCGGTGATCATGTTCTTCCTGATGCAGCGACACTTCATCGCCGGCTTGACTCTGGGCGCGACCAAGGGATGAGCATGCGCTTTCCCGACTTCGGAACGCCCGAATGCTGGCGGCTCGATACGCCGGCGCAGACGCTGGTCTTCGCGTCATGGCGAAAGCACCTGCCCTCGATCGTCTATTGGGGAGCACCGCTAGCGACCGGCGAAGACCTCACGGCATTGGCCGACAGCCAGTTGCGCCCGATCGGGAATGCGGTGCTCGATCTGGTTCCGGAACTGTCGATCTGCCCGGAAGAGGGACGCGGCTTCCAGGGCCAGCCGGGCATACGGGCATACGATAGCGAAGGGCGCGTGCTCCTCACCCAGTTCCGTCTCGAGAGCGCGGGGAACGATGCCGGCACGCTTCGCTTCACCGCCCGCGATGAGGGCTGCGGACTGACCTACACGGCGATTTTCCGGTGCTTCCCGGACAGCGACGTGATCGAGGTGGAGGCCAGGCTCTCTTCGGAGGGCGATTTGCCCGTGCGCGCCGAATGGCTGGCCGCGCCCGTGCTTGCGTTGCCGGAAACCGCGCCCGACTTCATCGAATATGCCGGGCGATGGACGCAGGAATTCGGCGAACGGCGCGTTCCCTTCGCCCGCGGCATCCATATGCGCGAGGCCCGCCGCGGGCGCACCGGCCATGACCACTTTCCGGCACTGATCGTTCCGCAGCCCGGCTGCAATTTCGACAGCGGCGAGGCGTACGGGACCACATTCGCCTTTTCGGGCGCGCATCGGGTGATCGTCGAGGAAACGCCTGACGGCCGCCGCCAGTGCCAGATGGGCGTCGCGGAAGCCGTGACGCTGGCGAAAGGCGAGGCGGTTTCCTCGGAAAAGGCCTATCTCGCCTTTTCAGGCAGCGGTCTGAACGGGCTCGCGCAATCCTTCCAGAGGCATGTCCGCAACCACATCGTCGCCTTCCCGGAGCCGGCGCGGCCACGTCCCGTCCACTACAATTGCTGGGAGGCGGTCTATTTCGATCATCGGCTCGACGTGCTGAAGGACCTCGCCGAGCGCGCGGCCCGGATCGGCGCCGAGCGCTTCGTGCTCGACGACGGCTGGTTCGGAAAGCGGGACGACGACACGACGAGCCTCGGCGACTGGCATGTCGACCGGCGCAAATATCCGGACGGACTTGCGCCGCTGATCGAGCATGTCGAGGGCCTCGGCATGCGCTTCGGCCTGTGGGTCGAGCCGGAAATGGTCAATCTGGAAAGCGACCTCGCCCGCACCCATCCCGACTGGATCATCCTGCCGCAAGGACGCGAGCCGATGACCGGACGCGGCCAGCACGTGCTCGACCTCACCAACCCCGCCGTGACGGACCATCTGTTCGGGCGGCTGGACGCGCTGCTTGGCGAATACCGCATCGACTATCTGAAATGGGACATGAACCGCGATCTGACGCTGGCGATCGACCGCGACGGCATGCCGCTTCTGCGCCGGCAGGTCCATGCCGTCTATGCGCTGATCGACCGGCTGCGCGAGGCGCATCCCGCGGTCGAGATCGAAAGCTGCGCTTCGGGCGGGGCGCGCATCGACTACGGCATATTGAAACGCACGCATCGCGTCTGGCTCTCCGATTCCAACGACGCGCACGAGCGCTGGAAGATGCAGAACGCGGCCATGCAGTTCCTGCCGCCGGAGATCGTCGGCAGCCATGTCGGACCGCGCCACTGCCACACGTCGGGCCGCGAACTTGCAATGGCCTTCCGCGCAGCGGTCGCCATGACAGGCCATATGGGCTTCGAGATGGACCTGCGCGAACTCACCCCGGACGAAGAGGCGACGCTCGCGCGCTACACGCAGCTCTACAAGGAAAACCGCGGCTGGATGCATTGCGGCAGCCAGCACCGGCTGCAGCCGCCGCGCCCGGAAATCATGGCTCAGATGTCCGTTTCCGAAGAGAAGGACCGGTTCCTCGCCTTCTCGGCGACCATGGCCGTGCCGCATTCCGAGACCACGGGACCGCTGCGGCTGGCCGGGCTCGACGAGAACGGGAAATATCGCCTCCGGCTGCTCAACGCGGACGAAATCTCGCCGCGCGCGACGCGCTGGTTCGGCAGCCCTCTTGCCGTACCGGAGGGTCTGGCGCTATCCGGTGGCGCCCTCATGCGGTCGGGCATCGTCCTGCCCCTGGGCTTCCCGGATACGATGTGGCTTGTCGAGGGGACCAGAGAGAATTGATGATGCGTTCCAGTAACCGACCGAATTGCCGCTGTCCTTACCAGCAGGCTTGCGCCGGTCCATCCTTGCCGGGAGCAGGCGAATGACCGGCTGTCCCTTCTGCGCGGCGGTCGATTGGGGAACCTCCACCTTCCGCCTCTGGATTTTCGACGCCGACGGCATGGTAGTCGCCGAGCGCCGCTCGGCGGACGGATTGCAGAGCATGGGCGGGCGTGAAGGCTTTCCCGGCGTGCTGGAGAGCCATCTCGCCGAGGTAAGCGCACCGGACAGCCTTCCCGTCGTGATCTGCGGCATGGCCGGCTCGCGGCAGGGCTGGGTCGAGGCCCGCTACATCGACACCCCCGCCCCGCTCGATCGCGTCATCGACAGCGCCGTCCGGGTGGAAGGCGTGGCGCGCGACGTGCGCATCCTTCCCGGCGTCGCGCAAAGAGATCCCTCCCATCCCGACGTGATCCGCGGCGAGGAAACGCAGCTTCTCGGCGCGACGGTCGCGGGCAGCCGGGACGGCCTCTTCTGCATGCCGGGCACGCACTCGAAATGGGTGAGGCTCAGGGCCGGGACGATCGAAGGCTTCGCCACCTTCATGACCGGCGAGCTCTTCAGCCTGCTCGGGCGGCAATCCATCCTTGCGCACGCCATCAGCGACATGGCGGTCAACCCGACCGATTCCGGGTTCCTGGCCGCCGTCCGCGCCGGCATGGCTCGACCGGCCGACATCGCAAACCGGATCTTCGAGATACGGCCGGCGCAGCTCCTCGGCTTCGCCCCCGCCGGCGCCGGCGCGGCGCGTCTCTCCGGCGCGCTGATCGGCACCGAACTCGCCGGAGCGAAGGCCCGATTCGGCACACTCGCCTCGGTGGATCTCATCGCGTCGGGCACGCTTTCGATGCTCTATGCCCAGGCGCTCGAGGCCACGGGCTCGGCGGTCCATCTGATCGATGCCGACGTCGCCGTCCGCAAGGGGCTGTTCGCGGCCGCGCGCCGCTTCTGGGACCAGACATGAGGCCAGACATGACAACCAGGGTTGAATGGCCGTCATTGAAGCGTCCGCTCGTCGCCATCCTGCGCGGCATCCGCCCGGAGGAGACAGCCGGTGTCATCGATGCCCTGTCGGATGCGGGTTTCGAGGCGATCGAAATCCCGCTCAATTCGCCCGAGCCGTTCCGGTCCATCGAGATCGCCGCGCAGCGCGCGCCTGCCGACTGCCTGATCGGGGCCGGGACCGTGCTGACCGTCGAGGAAGTCGGCAGGCTGGCCGGGGCCGGCGGGCGGCTGATGGTCAGCCCCAATGTCGACGCGGCGGTGATCCGGGCGGCTACCGGAAAAGGCATGGTGACCATGCCGGGCGTCTTCACGGCGACCGAGGCGCTGCTCGCAGCGTCGGCCGGCGCGTCGGCCCTGAAATTCTTCCCGGCAAGCGTGCTCGGTCCGTCCGGCATCAATGCGATCCGCGCCGTGCTGCCGAAAGGTCTGGAGATCGGCGCGGTCGGCGGCGTCTCGGAGCGCGATTTCGCGGCGTATGCGAAAGCCGGCATACGCACCTTCGGGCTCGGCTCCAGCCTCTACAAGCCCGGCGCATCTGCAGCGGAGATCGGCGTCAAGGCCCGCGCCGTCATCGCCGCCTATGACGCGGCGTTCGGAAGCAGCCGATGAACAGTCCTGTTCGTGCCCTTTTGGTGGTCCCATGACGCATCGCCATCTCGGCGTCTGCTACTATCCCGAACACTGGCCCGAAGAGATGTGGACCGAGGATGCCGGACGCATGGCCGAACTCGGCCTGACCTATGTGCGCATCGGTGAATTCGCCTGGTCCAGGCTCGAGCCGGCCCGGGACGATCTGCAATTCGGCTGGCTGGAACAGGCGATCGACATCCTGCATGGGGCCGGGTTGAAGGTCGTCCTCGGCACGCCGACCGCCACGCCGCCGAAATGGCTGGTCGAGGAGATGCCGGATATGTTGCCCGTGGGCGCGGACGGACGGACGCGCGGCTTCGGCTCGCGTCGGCACTACGATTTCTCGCATCAGGGCTACCGGCGGGAATGCGCGCGCATCGTCACGCTCCTGGCCGACCGGTTCGGCCGGCATCCCGGCGTCGCCGCCTGGCAGATCGACAATGAATATGACTGCCACCGCACCACGCTCTCCTATTCGCAGGCGGCGCTGGGGGCCTTCCGCGAATGGCTGCAGCAGAAATACCAGTCGCCGCAGGCGCTCAACCGCGCCTGGGGCAACGTCTTCTGGTCGATGGAATATGCCTCCTTCGAAGAGATCGAGCTGCCCATCGGCGCGGTCACCGAACTCAATCCGGCGCACCGGATGGATTTCCGCCGCTTCACCTCCGGAGAGGTGGCGAGCTTCAACCGGCTGCAGGCCGACATCATCCGCGCCCGTTCGCCGGGCCGCGACATCATCCACAATTTCATGGGACGGACGCTCGCCTTCGATCATTTCGACGTCGGTTCCCAGCTCGACGTTTCGAGCTGGGATTCCTATCCGCTCGGTTTCCTGGAAGACCGCTCCGACCAGGGCGACGAATGGAAGCGCCGCTTCGTCCGCGCCGGCGATCCCGACTTCCAGGCCTTCCACCACGACCTCTACCGCGCGACCTCCGGCGGGCGCTGGTGGGTCATGGAGCAGCAGCCCGGGCCGGTGAACTGGGCCCCGCACAATCCGGCGCCGCGCAAGGGCATGGTCCGACTGTGGAGCTGGGAGGCCTTCGCGCATGGGGCTGAAACCGTCAGCTATTTCCGCTGGCGGCAGGCGCCTTTCGCGCAGGAGCAGATGCATGCCGGGCTGCTGAGGCCGGACAGCGTCGAAGCCGAAGGTTTCGCCGAGGCGAGGCAGGTGTCGGAGGAGATCGCCGCGCTCCACCTGCCGGGCGGCGGCAAGGCAGACGTGGCGATCGTCTTCGACTATCCCTCCGCCTGGGCCTGGGAAATCCAGCCGCAAGGCAAGGAATTCGACTATTTCAGGCTGATCTTCGATTTCTATCGTTCGCTGCGCCGGCTCGGCCTGTCCGTCGATATCCTTCCGGCGACGACGGATGACCTGTCGGACTACCGGCTGGTCCTGGTGCCGGGGCTCTTCGCCTGGAACGAGACGCTCCGGAAGGCGCTTGCCAATTACGAGGGCGTCGCGCTGATCGGGCCGCGCTCCGGCTCCAAGACGCCGGACTTCTCCATTCCCGGGCACATGCCGCCGGACCTGCCCGAAAGCTTTCCGGGCCTTGTCGTCTCCCGCGTCGAAACCCTGCGCGCCGACGTGCCGGTCGCGGTCGAAGGCGGCGGAACGCTGAAATTCTGGCGCGAGTTCGTCAAGCCCGGCGATGCCGAGGTGCCGATGGGGGCGCAGGACGGCTGGCCGGCGCTCGTCGGTCGCGGCCGGTTCAATTATCTCGCCGGCTGGCCGGACGAGACGCTGATGCGGCGCATCCTCGAAAGGCTCGCCAGGGAGGCCGGGATCGCGACGACATGGCTGCCCGAGGGTGTCCGCCTACGCTGCGACGGCAGGCATCTCTTCGCGGTGAACTACGGTGACCAGCCCTGCGATCTCGCCGCCTTCGGCATCGGCGGCAGGGTGCTGCTCGGCAGCCTGGTGCTCGAGCCTTCCGGCGTGACGATCCTGAAAGTCGCCTAGGCCGGCACAGTCTGGCATCATGCGGAGGATGACCCTGCCGTCTCTCCCCGATCTTCCCGTCACCGCCGCGCTTCCGGAACTGCTCTCGCATCTCGAACGAGGCCGGAATGCCGTGCTCATCGCGCCGCCCGGCGCCGGCAAGACGACGCTCGTGCCGCTGGCACTGCTCGATGCTTCCTGGCGCGGCGACCGCAAGCTGCTGCTGCTCGAACCGCGCCGGCTCGCCGCGCGCGCGGCCGCGCGGCGGATGGCAAGCCTGCTCGGCGAGGAGGTCGGCGGGACCGTCGGCTACGCCATGCGGATGGACCGCCTTCTATCGGCGAAGACGCGCATCGTCGTCGTGACCGAGGGCGTTCTAGCGCGGATGATCATCGACGATCCGGAACTGCCCGAATACGCCGCGATCCTGTTCGACGAATTCCACGAGCGTTCGCTCGACGGCGATTTCGGGCTGGCGCTATCGCTCGACATCCAGCAGGCGCTGCGTCCGGACCTCAGGCTCCTGGTCATGTCCGCCACGCTCGAAGGCGGTCGCATGGCGGAAATCCTCGGCAACGCGGCGATCGTGGAAAGCGAAGGCCGCGCCTGGCCGGTCGAGATCCGCTATGAGGAGCGGTCGCGGGACATGCCGGTCGAGCAGGCGGTGGCGGCTGTCGCGCGCAGGGCGCTCGCCTCGGAAGCCGGCAGCATCCTCGCCTTCCTCCCCGGCCAGCGGGAGATCGAGAGGACGGCGGAGCGGCTGGCCGGCAACTTGCCGGTCAATACCGACATCGCGCCGCTTTTCGGCAATCTCGACGGGCGGGCCCAGGACGCTGCCATCCGGCCGCCAAGGGCCGGCCGCCGCAAGGTGGTGCTGGCCACATCGATCGCCGAGACCTCGATCACCATCGACGGCGTGCGCATCGTGATCGACAGCGGATTGTCGCGCGTGCCGAAATTCGAGCCGTCGACCGGCCTGACGCGACTGGAGACCGTCCGTGTGTCGCGGGCCTCGGCCGACCAGCGCGCGGGCCGGGCCGGGCGTACGGAGCCGGGCGTCGCCATCCGCCTCTGGCGCGCCGAGCAGACCGCTTCGCTGCCCGCATTCGCCGCGCCCGAGATGTTCGAGGCCGACCTCTCCAGCCTCATGCTCGATTGCGCGGCTTTCGGGGTTAGCGATCCTGCGAGCCTGCGCTTCCCCGATCCGCCGCCGGCGGCGGCGCTGGCCGAGGCAAGGGCGCTGCTTGTCGAATTCGACGCGATCGACGCGAGCGGCCGGATCACACAGGCGGGGCAAGCCATGCGGCGGCTCGCCCTGCCGCCAAGGCTTGCCCATATGGTGGCGTTGGCCGCCAGAGCGGGCCAGGCGAAACAGGCGGCGGAACTCGCGGTGCTGCTCACCGAACGCGGCCTCGGCGGCAATGCCGTCGACCTCGATCAGCGGCTTCTCCGCTTCCGCTCCGACCGGTCTCCGCGTGCCGAGAGCGCGAAGGCGCTCGCCAGGCGGATCGCCCGCACGGCCGGAAATCACCGCAAGGACGAAAATGCGACGGCGGGTGCGCTGCTTCTCCATGCCTGGCCCGACCGCGTGGCCCGCGCCCGCGGCGGACCGGGGCGATACGTGCTGGCCAACGGCCGCGGCGGCGTGGTGGAAGAGACGGAGGCGCTGGCGCGGGAGGAATATCTGGTCGTCGCCGATCTGCAGGGCGGCGCCGCGAACAGTCGCATCGCCGGCGCAGCGGCGGTCTCGGAAGAGGAAATCCGCGCCGCACTCAGCCATCGCGCAAAGCGCGAGGCGGAAACGATCTTCGATCCACAGAAGCGATCGCTGCGAACGCGCGAGGTCGAACGGCTCGGCGCCCTCACGCTTGCCGAGCGGCAGACGCCCCCGCCCTCGGGCGATGCGGCCAACGAGGCGCTTCTCGCGGCCATACGAACCCATGGGCTGGCGATCCTGCCCTGGGAAAAGGCGGCCGTGACGCTCCGCGAGCGGCTCGGCTGGCTCCATCGCGGTCTTGGGGCGCCCTGGCCCGACATGTCGGACGAAGCGTTGCTCGGCGAGCTGGAGAACTGGCTGTTGCCCTTTCTGCCGGGGAAAGCCTCGCTCGACGCGCTCGGCGCGGAGGTGCTCCGCCAGGCGCTGCTGTCGCGCGTGCCGCACGCGCTCCAGCGCGAGGTGGACCGCCTGGCGCCGACCCATTTCCGCGCGCCTTCGGGAAGTGCCGTCCCGATCCGCTATGATGGCGAGCAGCCGCTTCTCTCGATCCGCGTCCAGGAACTCTTCGGCCTCGACCGGCACCCGGCCATCGCCGGCGGAACCGTCCCGCTGACACTCGAACTCCTGTCGCCGGCGCACCGCCCGATCCAGACCACGCGCGACCTCCCCGGCTTCTGGCGCGGATCCTGGGCCGACGTGCGCGCCGACATGCGTGGCCGCTATCCCAAGCATGTCTGGCCGGAAAACCCGCTCCAGGCGCAGGCGACCGCGCGCGCCAAGCCGAGGGCCGGCTGACGATCGTTATTCGCTTGGCTCGATGCCGCGCCCGGAGCATAAGCACGCGATGACGCAGGAACTCCATGCTCCCGACCCCGTGCAAGGCAGCCAGCTCAGGCTGACGACGCTCATCCGCCTGCGCTGGATGGCGATCGTCGGGCAGAGCGCGGCGGTGATGGTCGTCGCCTATGCGCTGCGCTTTCCGGTGCCGGTCAGCCTCTGTTTCGCGCTGATCGCCTGTTCGGCATGGCTCAACCTCATTCTCGCCTTCCGCTACCCCGCTACCCAGCGCCTCGGTCCCAGCGCGGCCTTCGCCATTCTGATATTCGACGCGGTCCAGCTCGCCGGTCTCCTCTACGTGACCGGCGGACTGACCAATCCGTTCTCGGTCCTGATGACCGTGCCGGTCGTCATCTCGGCAACGTCGCTTTCGCTGAGGCTGACGGTGCTGCTCGGCGTCATCACCATCGGCGCGGCGACGCTGCTCGCCTTTCTCCATTATCCGCTGCCCTGGTTCCCGGAGAGCGAACTCCCGATGCCTTTCGTCTATGTGGCGGGCATGTGGGGGGCGGTCGTCTCCTCGATCGCCTTCACCGGCCTCTACGCCTGGCGGGTGGCGGAGGAGGCAAGGCTGCTGGCGACCGCATTGTCGGCGACCGAACTGGTGCTGCAGCGCGAGCAGCATCTTTCAGCGCTCGACGGACTGGCGGCGGCGGCGGCGCACGAACTCGGCACGCCGCTGGCCACCATCACGCTCGTCGCCAAGGAGATGCAGCGCGCGCTCGGCGACGATCCGCGCTACTCGGAAGACGTGACGCTGCTGCGCTCGCAGAGCGAACGCTGCCGCGAGATCCTGAAGCGCCTGACCAGCCTCTCCTCGGAAGGCGAGGCGCATATGGCACAGCTTCCGATCACCTCGCTGATCGAGGAGGTGACGGCGCCGCACCGCGATTTCGGCATCGCCATCAAGCTGGAGCCGGGACAGAGGATCGGTTCCGAACCGGTGGCCCGGCGCAATCCGGGCGTGCTCTACGGGCTTGGCAACATCGTCGAGAACGCCGTCGATTTCGCGCGCGAACAGGTGACGGTCCGCTGGCGCTGGGACGCGGAGCTCGTCTCCATCGACATCATCGATGACGGTCCCGGATTCCCGCCCGAGATACTCGACCGCATCGGCGAGCCCTATATGACGACCAGACAGGCCTCGGAACAAGGCGGAGGCCTCGGGCTCGGACTGTTCATCGCCAAGACGCTGATCGAGCGGTCCGGCGCCACGATCCGCTTCACCAACGGCGCCAGGCCGGGCATGGGCGCGACGGTCGGGATCGCGTGGCCGCGGGCCGCCTTCGTGACGGGCAAAACGAGCGGCGCCACACCATATTAGCGCCGACGCTCCCCGCAAACTTCCGCGCCAGGCGATTTTGAAATATGAAGGAAGAAAAGAGATGATGGACATGACGATGGAAGCACCAGAAGCGGCCAAGGGCCCCGCGGGCGAAGACCGCTCGCTGCTCATCGTGGACGACGACAAGCCCTTCCTGACCCGGCTGGCACGCGCCATGGAAGGCCGCGGCTTCGAGGTCGATACGGCGGAAAGCGTCGAGGAAGCCGTCGCCAAGACGAAGCTCAAGGCGCCCGCCTTCGCCGTGATCGACATGCGGCTCGGCGACGGCAACGGGCTCGACGTGGTGCAGGCGATCCGCGACCGGCGCGCCGACGCCAAGACGGTCATCCTCACCGGCTACGGCAACATCGCCACCGCCGTGACCGCGGTGAAACTCGGCGCCGTCGACTACCTGTCGAAGCCCGCCGACGCCGACGACGTCTATGCGGCGCTGACACGCAGCGGAGCCGAGAAGGCCGCGCCGCCCGAAAACCCGATGTCGGCCGATCGCGTGCGCTGGGAGCATATCCAGCGGGTCTATGAAATGTGCGACCGCAACGTTTCTGAGACCGCGCGGCGGCTCAACATGCACCGGCGCACCCTGCAGCGCATCCTGGCCAAGCGCGCCCCGCGCTGAACCTACCGGCTTCGCATTCCGCGCAACTGCCCGGTCAGCGCCTCGATCTGCTCCTCGCTCAGGGATGAAATCGTCTGGGCGAGCAGGTTGGAGAGTTCGGTCGCGCGCGGCGAGAGCCCGGCCGTGTCGATGACCACGCGGGGATCGGACCGCACGGCCAGGCGCTGGAGCTCCTCGGCGTCGTCCCAGATGATGTTGAAGAAGCCGATGATCTTCTGCACCATCGCCCAGTTCGGGACGCCGCGACGCCCATGTTCGAGCGCGGAAAGATAGGCCGGACTGACCCCGATGGCGGCGGCCATGTCACGCTGGGCGATACCGCGCTCGCGCCGGAGCGACCTCAGCTTCTCGCCGAAAGGCGTCATTTCAACCCGCCACCCTCCTGCCGGCGCAACCTGACATAGATCGCGCCCGCGCCGCCATGTCGGCGCGACGCTCCTTCCTGTCCGCTCACCAGCGCGCGGAAAGGCGGCGTGGCGAACCAGGCCGGAACGGCTCGTTTCAGGATACCATCGCTGCCAAAGGATTCGCCCTTGCCGGTGATGACCAGCACGTAACGACGGCCATCGGCATAGGCGCGGTGCAGGAAAGACAGCAGAAGCGCATGCGCTTCGCTCTGCGTGAGGCCATGGAGATCGACGGTTCCGTCAATCGGTATGCGCCCCTTGGCAAGCTTCTTGCGGGTCGGAAGGTCGAGATGACGCGGCGCGGCATGCGGATCGCGCCTGGCGAGCGGTTCCCGCTGGATAGATGCCTGGCCCGCATCGGATGCCGGCCTTTCTATCAACTCCGGCTCCTCCAGATCGGCGAGGCCAGCCTGTTCGCGCCCCTTGAGCGGCAGGGTGGTGCGCGCGACGCGGGACCACAGGATGCGGTCCTCCATGGAGAGCGACTTTCCGCCCGCCCCGCTCACGCCGCCTTCCCTCCAAGCAATCGGCGCGGGACCAAGGCATAGAACCCGGCCTGGTGGCGGATTACGCCTGCGATCTCGCCGGCGGCGGCGCCGGAACCCGTGAAAATGTCGCCTCGGGCGGGTCCGAGAATCGCGGAGCCGGTGTCCTGAGCGATCATCAGGCGAGCGAAAGGCTTTCCATCGAACGCGGTCAGAGACGGCGCATCGATGAAAAAGGGCGTACCGAACGTGTGCAGCAGGCGATCGACGGCGAGGGAGCGGCCGGCCGTCAGCTGGACCTTCGCCGCCGCTATGGGGCCGGCATCGATATCTCCGACAGCGGTTTCCCGGAAAAAGATGAAGGAGCGGTTGCGCCAAAGGATCTCGTCGGTCCGCTTCGGGTTGGCGCGGAACCATGCACGAATGGACTGCATCGTCACCTCGTCGCGCGGAATCTCGCCGCGTGCCGCCAGTACCCCGCCGGGGCCGGTGAAGGGATGGCCGGACTTGGCCGCATAAGTGACGCGCAGGACCTCTCCGCCGTCCAATAGCAGACGAGCGGCGCCCTGCACGTGGACGAAAAAGAGATCGACCTTGTCGGCAAGCCAGGCGATCACCGGAGCGCGTCCGGCAAGGGCGCCGCTTTCGATCTCCCGGCGGTCGAAATATTCGATGATGCCCTCAGGAGTGCGGCGGCCGAAGGCAAAGGAGGGATCAAGGCCGGTCGGCCGGTTCGACCGGTCGAGATCGACGAGGTCGTCGGGCCGGGCGTAGAGCGGAAAGCGGTAATGCCGCGTCTCGACGCGCGAGGCGGGCAGTTCCGGCTCGTAGAAGCCGGTGACGAAGCCGGCTTCCGCCGGCGCCGACGACACGAGACAGGGCTGGAAATGCCTCTCGAAGAAAGCGTGGAGACTTTGAGGAGCGGCGACCCCCCTCGCCTCCTCGAATGCATCGGCGAGAGCATCGAACGGCACTCCGAGCGAACCGCTTCGATAAGGCTTCGGCGCCGTCGCGATATAGAGCGCGGACCGCCGGAACGCGGCATAGGCGCCGGCCGCGTCGTCATCTGCCCAGCCCCTCAGGCGAGAATAGTCGGCCGGCGAGAAAATCGGGGAAAGCGTCATCGGGCGCCGCCAACGGTCGAGGCCGTGTGGCCCGGAATCAGTCTTCCGCCTCGGTCGCGACCAGTTTCCAGTTTGGATCGTTCGAGCGCGTGTCCCTGGAGAAGGTCCACACGTCCTTCACCTCGGCGACCGTTTCCGGATCCCCGTCGATCACCTCGCCCGCCTTGTCGCGGGTCGCCGAGATCAATTCGCTGACGATGCGCAAAGTGACATAGGCCTCGTTGCCCTTCATCTCGGCCGAGACGATATCGGCCTTGTCTATGCCGACGAAGGAGGACTGGACCTTCTCGGAGCGCGTCTCGCGTTCGGCGATGGCGGCGACGAAGCCGTCGAAGACCTCCCGGGACAGAAGATTCTTCAAGGTCCGCCGGTCGCCGTCGGCATAGGCCAGGACGATCATCTCGTAAGCCATCTTGGCACCGTCGACGAATATCTTCGGATCGAAGGAGGCGTCGGCGTTCCTGATGGCGCGCAGGCTCGCATTGAGGTCGGTGCCCGGCTTGGCGAAAGCATCGATGGTGGCGTAGTTGGTCTCGGTATCCGCGCCCGAGCGCCGGCGCGGCAGGGAGACGACGTTCTCGGGCGCCGCCGAAGCGTCCTGGTTGGCGGGCTTGCGCGAATAGGGGTCGAAAGGCGGGCGTTCGTTGCCCGTGCGGCGACCGAGCACGCTTCGCAGCTGATAGAAGATCACGACCGCCGCGACCAGAAAGAATATCGTGCCGATGTCAAAAAATTCCATGTCTTCCGCCAATGACGCCAACCCTGACACGACTGCGCGGCCGAGTGCGCACACCACAGTATCAGCCTATTTTCATATAGAACGCCTGACTTGATCATTCAAATGCGACGAATCGAGCACTATGTACGGACCGAAGGCGGAATGAACGTCTCGACCTGACGGAAAGGCAACGTGCGAAATTCTCTCCTGCCCCTGATATTCGTGGTGTTGCCGGCGCTCGAGATCGCCACCTTCATCGCGGTCGGCCGTTCCATCGGCGTTCTGGCGACGCTCGGCCTGGTATTCCTGACCTCGATGGCGGGAATTACGTTGCTGCGCATTCAGGGTCTCGGCGTGCTGGAGCGCCTGCGCAAAGGGGCGCGTGCCGTCGAAAGCCCGGAAAAGCCCCTGGTGCACGGAGCCATGATTGTCATTGCCGGCATGCTGCTCGTCATACCGGGCTTCATCACCGATGCGATCGGCTTCCTGCTCTTCATCCCCGCCGTCCGCGACCTGGCATGGTCGCTCGCCGGCAGGCATATCGTGAGGACCAGCGCGAATTACGGCCGTTCGGCCAGCCGCAATGACGGAAAGACCATAGATCTCGATGCCGGGGATTATTCGTCGAATCCCAATCCTTCCTCGCCCTGGCTGAGGCGCGACGAGGACTGATCCGTCCGCATCGTCAACCTTGTCTTGAGGGTGTCACCATGCTAGCGAACCGCCACAATTCGGCGGCTGCACGGCGGCCACAGACAAGGAAGCCTGACAATGGCCATCACGGAACCGGAAAAAGAAGGCAATGGCAGCGCCCAGGCCGGCAACGGCAACGACAAGGAGGCCCAGCAGGCGTCGCTCAGTATCCTGACGCAATATGTGAAGGACCTGTCCTTCGAAAGCCCGGGCGCGCCGCAATCGCTGCGCGGGCGCGACAAGGCGCCGGGCATCAGCATCAACGTGAACGTCAACGCCAATCCGATCTCCGGAACGGAATTCGACGTCCTGCTGTCGCTCAACGCGCAGGCGAGCTTCGAGAAGGACAAGGACGTGCTCTTCAACATCGAGCTCGTCTATGGCGGCGTGTTCCGCGTGGAAGGCTTCCCGCAGGAGCACATGCTGCCGATCCTCTTCATCGAATGCCCGCGGCTGCTGTTCCCCTTCGCCCGGCAAATCGTCGCGGAGTGCTCGCGCAATGGCGGCTTCCCGCCGCTGATGATCGACCCGATCGATTTCGCGCAGATGTTCCAGCAGCGCATGGCCGAGGAGCAGGCGCGCCAGAAGGTGCAGGCGACCTGAGATCCGGTCCGCTTCGGAAATTCAGCGCAGCACTTCCGACCAGATCGAGCCGTCGCCAAGCTCGGCGACGAGCGCAGCGTGGGCGGCGAGATCGGCTTCGATCAGGCGCGGCGGAAGCGGCGCGGGCCGCTCGCTGACGACGATCACCGTTTCCTGGCGCATCGATATCTCGACCGTCGAGGTCACGGCGACATCGAGGCCAAGCGCCGCCTGCTTGCCGCCGATCAGCTCGATATAGACTTCCGCCAGCAATTCGCAGTCGAGCAGCGCGCCGTGCTTCGTGCGGTGGCTGTTGTCGATCCCGTATCGGCGGCAGAGCGCGTCGAGCGAATTCGGACCCATCGGATGCTTGCGCTTGGCGATAGCCAGGGTGTCGACGATGCGGTGAGTCTCGATCAGCGGATGTCCGCAGCGCGCGAATTCGGCGTTAATGAAGCCGAGGTCGAAATGGGCGTTGTGGGCGACCAGCCGCGCGCCGTCGATGAATTCGAGGAATTCAAGCGCGATCGCGTCGAAGGTCGGCTTGTCGACAAGATCGGCGTTGCTGATGCCATGGACGGCGAGCGCTTCCGGGTTCACCTCCCTGCCCTGCGGATTGATATAGACGTGAAAGCTCCGGCCCGTCGGAAAACGGTTGACGAGTTCGACGCCGCCGATCTCGATGACCCGGTCGGCTCTCGAATCGAGACCCGTGGTCTCCGTGTCAAAGATGATTTCACGCATCCGAATCAGCTCCGGCAGGAAGGATGCCCGGCGTTGTCCGGCCAAACAAGGGTCTAGCGCGGCAAAGACGGGTTTTGAACCGTCGCGGTTTTCGTGAGTTCGCCGATGATCCTTTCGACGGCTCGGCGCGCCGGCTCCAATCCGTTGCCGGTGTCGATGACGTAGTCGGCACGCCGACGCTTTTCGGCATCCGGCACCTGCTTCCTCAGGATCGCCTCGAACTTTTCCTCCCTCATGCCGGGCCGGGACAGGACTCTTTGCCGCTGCGCCTCGGCCGGCGCGCTCACCACCGCGACCTTGTCGACGCGGTCCTGGGCGCCAACCTCGAAAAGGAGCGGGATGTCGAGCACGACCAGCGGCGTGCCCCTGCCGCGCTGCTCTTCGAGGAAAAGCTTCTCGTCCTCCCGCACGAGCGGGTGGATGATGGCTTCCAGTTCCTTCAACGCATGCGGATCATTCAGCACGGCCTTTGCCAGCCTGTCACGGTCGACCACGCCGCCGGCAGTGGTTCCCGGAAAGCGGCGCTCGATCAGCGGCGCGGCCTTTCCGGAATAGAGCTCGTGCACCGTCCTGTCGGAATCATGGACGGGAACACCGGCTTCCTCGAACATGCGGGCGGTGGTCGATTTACCCATGCCGATCGAACCGGTCAGGCCGAGGATGATCATCCCGGCTTCTCCACATCGGCGATGACGTGTTTTCGTAAGGAGGAGCTTACGACTGGCCGGCGGCCGAACCAGCGCTCGAAGCCCGGCACGGCCTGGTGGAGAAGCATTCCGAGACCTTCCGCCGTCGCAAGGCCGCGCGCTTTCGCTGCCTTCAGAAACGCTGTCTCGAGTGGCACATAGACGATATCGGCGATGACCGCATGCGACGGCAGCGGATCTAGCCCGATATCCAGTTCGGGCGCGCCTTTCATGCCGAGCGAGGTCGTATTGACCAGAAGATCGGCATCGCCGAGAAGGCCGGAGACATCGTCCCATTCATGCGCGGAAACAGCCGTCCCGAAATGAGCGACGAGCTCCCCGGCGCGTTGCAAGGTTCGGTTGACGAGGCGGATGTCGCCATAGCCGCCCTGCTTCAGCGCATGGATGACGGCGCGTGCGGCGCCGCCGGCGCCAAGCACGACGGCCCGGCGGCCTTTCGCCCATTGCGGCGCCTGATCGTCCAGATTGGCGGCGAAACCGTAGGCGTCGGTGTTGCCGCCGCAAAGGACGCCGTCCGGATCGAACCAGACCGTGTTGACCGCGCCGACCGCCTCGGCGGCGGCATCGCGCCTTTTCACCGCCCTCAATGCCGCTTCCTTGTGCGGCAGGGTGATATTGCCGCCGGCAAAGCCATTTCGGCCGATGCCGGCGAGGAAATCCGGGAAATCATTGGGCGCCACGTCGATGCGCTCATAGGAACCCGCAATGCCGAGCTGATCCAGCCAGTAGCCATGGATCAGCGGCGAGCGCGAATGCGCGATCGGATGGCCGCAGACGAAGGCGCGGCGCGTTTCCTCAGCCATCGATCGCCCCTCTCCGGCGCAGTTCGGCCAGGAGCGGCAGGAGCGGCAGGCCGACGATGGTGAAGAAATCGCCGTCGATCTTGTCGAAGAGGCGAATACCCTCGCCTTCGACCTGATAGCAGCCGACGCTCCCAAGGGCCGCGGCGCCGACCTTCGACAAATATCGGCCGACATGGGCGGGATCGAGCCCACGCATGGTCATATGGGCCACGCCCACATAGCGCCATATGGCGCCGCCTTGCTCCGCGATCACCACCGCGCTGCTCAACTGGTGCGTTTTTCCCGACAACCGCAACAACTGACGCCGCGCGGCTTCCATGTCGGCGGGCTTGTGAAAAAGCTCGTCTCCCAGCGACAGCGTCTGGTCCGATCCGATGACCAATGCGCCAGGGTGCTTTTCGCTGACGGCTATTGCCTTAGCTTCGGCCAGGACGGTCGCCACATCCTCCGGCGTCACGCCACTGCCGGAGAGCGCCGCTTCGACGGCGCGCTCGTCGATATCAGGCTTCTCGACCGAGAACTCCAGACCGGCGTTCTCGAGCAATGCCCTGCGATGCGGGCTGCCGGAAGCGAGGATGATTCTCTGGGCCACGTCTCACCAACATCCTTATGTCCTGCCATCCGCTATCGCGCCTTGCTTCTCAGCGCAACGATAGCGGCCGCCGTTTCCTCGATCGACCGACGGGTCACGTCGATCATCGGCCAGCCGCCGCGTGTGCAGATCTTGCGTGCATAGGCCA
Source organism: Rhizobiales bacterium 65-79 (assembly GCA_001896885.1). GTDB lineage: Bacteria > Pseudomonadota > Alphaproteobacteria > Rhizobiales > Rhizobiaceae > Mesorhizobium_L. The sequence goes on from MKRJ01000016.1 coordinate 30,211, forward strand.
GTTCCTCGGCGATGGTCGCCCGGTCGGTGTAGGCATGCGCGTCGAACGCCGCCGTGCTGCCCAGCACGCGGTTCTCGCGGACGTGGGAAATCCGTTCGGCCGATGCGACAAGCCCGACGATAAGCGGCTTCCGGGCGCCGTAGAGGCTTTCGGGCATGAGCACGCCGAGAACGATCGGGATATTCGCCGTCTTGATGCCGCGGTTCGCCAGATAGATGCTGGTCGGCGTTTTCGACGTGCGGGAAATGCCGATCAGCACCACGTCGGCCTGCTCTATATCGGCGGGCAGCTGCCCGTCGTCATGTTCCATCGTGAAATTGAGGGCGTCGATGCGCTGGAAATATTCGGCATCGAGCACATGCTGCGCCCCCACCCGCCGGCCGGCCGGCGTTCCGAGATAGGACTGGAAGACGAGCAGTACCGGCTCCAGTACCGAAACGCAGGGCAGCCCCATTGCCGCGCATCCCTCGTCTATCCGGCGCGCCAATGCCTGGTCCACGACCGTATAGAGAACGATGCCCGGCTCCCGGTCGATGTCTTCGAACACCTTGGCGAGCTGCCGTTCCGTGCGGATCAGCGGATAGATATGCTCGATCGCCCGCGCGTCCTTGTATTGGGCGGATGCCGCGCGGCCGGCGGCAAGCAGCGTTTCGCCCGTCGCATCGGAAATGAGGTGAAGGTGAAAGAAGCTTTGCTGCTTGTTCAACTGTCCCGGTCCGGCCCTGTGGTCAAATGTGGATAATCGGCCCAGCCGCGGCCGCCTGTTCGACGCGACTGTATCAGATGGCGATTTGTCCACAATCGGCGTGACTGTGCGACCGGATCGCCCGTGACTGTGGATAGTGAGGAACGAGCCCGATTTCCACAGAGGCGAGCACCCGGCTTAACTTTCCGCTAACCATCCATCCGATTGAATCGGAAAGCGATTCTCCTATCGTCCCGAAAGCCATCCACACTGTATGGACCGATGCGCGACAATATGCTGGATCGCCTGCTGCTGGTGGCTATGGGATAAGCCGTAATCCCTGCTTCCAACAGAGTCGTAGAATCAGAATCAGATTCTTTAATATCTCTTTTTAAGAAAGATTTTTGGGGACAGGCCTTTGAATCGCTCCCGTTCCGTCCTTGAGGTGCTTGGCGGAAAGACGGTGTTTCCACCGCCTGTCTGGCTCATGCGCCAGGCCGGCCGCTATTTGCCGGAATACAGGGCGACGAGGGAAAGGGCCGGAAGCTTTCTCGATCTCTGCTATACGCCGGAACTGGCGGCAGAGGTGACGCTGCAGCCGATCCGGCGCTTCGGTTTCGACGCAGCCATCCTGTTTTCCGATATCCTCGTCGTCCCGCATGCGCTCGGGCGCAAGCTTCGTTTCGAGGAAGGTCGTGGACCGCTGTTGGAGCCGATCGCCGCCGGCGAGATCGAGCGGCTGTCGAGCGCCGGGTTCCACGAGAGGCTTCGGCCCGTCTATGAGGCGGTCGGAATTGTGCGGTCTGAATTGCCGCGGGAAACGACGCTTCTCGGCTTCTGCGGCGCGCCATGGACGGTGGCGACCTACATGATCGCGGGCCATGGCACGCCCGACCAGGCGCCGGCGCGGCTTTTCGGCTATCGCCATCCGGCGGAGATGGATCGGCTGCTTGCGGGACTGGCGGAGATATCGGCGGAATATCTGGTGCGGCAGATCGAAGCCGGAGCCGACGCCGTGCAGATCTTCGATTCCTGGGCCGGCGTTCTCGACGAGGAGAGCTTCGAGCGTTTCTGCGTGCGTCCGGTCGTCCATATCGTCGCTCGGGTCCGGGAGCGCTACCCTATGGTGCCGATCATCGGCTTTCCGCGCGGGGCGGGAGAGTTCTATCGCTCATACCGGCAGAAGACCGGCGTGACGGCGCTCGGGCTCGACTGGATGGTGCCGGCGTCCTTCGCGGCCGGGTTGCAGAAAGAGGGGCCGGTGCAGGGCAATCTCGACCCGCTGCGGCTTGTCGCCGGCGGCAAGGCGCTTGGCGAAGGCATAGCCCATATTCTCTCAAAACTCGGTGGCGGGCCGCTGATCTTCAATCTCGGCCATGGCATCCTGCCCGAGACGCCGATATCCCACGTGGAATGGATGCTCGGCGAGATAAGGAGGACGGAACGCTGATGCTCTATCTATGGTTGAAGGCCTTTCATATCATCGCGGTGATCGCATGGATGGCGGGCATGCTCTATTTGCCCCGCCTCTTCGTCTATCACGCTGACGCGGAAATCGGCTCGGTCCAGTCCGAGACGTTCAAGATCATGGAAAGGCGACTCCTGAAGGCGATCATCAACCCCGCGATGATCGCGGTCTGGCTGCTCGGGCTCTATCTCGCCTGGAGCGGCGGCTGGTTCTCGGCCGGATGGCTGCATGCCAAGATCGCGCTGGTTCTCGTCATGTCGGCCGTCCATGGCTACTATGTGGGCGCCGTCCGGGCCTTTGCCGAGGATCGCAACAAAAAATCGTCCCGCCACTGGCGGATGATGAACGAGGTTCCCACATTGTTGTTGATCGGCATCGTCATCCTGGTCGTCGTCAAACCGTTTTGACCAGCAGCCGAATTCGCGGCTTGCTCTTTAAGGGCGGGAACGATAGATAGGCCATCTCTCCCCAGCCTGACGCCATGCCCAGATTCCGGTGCCGCAGGCCACTATCGCACAGCCGATATTCCCCAAACTCTCACGAGCCCGCATCATGCAGGAAATGAAATTACAGGAACTCAAGAGCAAGACTCCGACCGATCTGATCGCGTTCGCGGAATCGCTGGAGGTCGAGAACGCCAGCGTGCTGCGCAAGCAGGAGCTGATGTTCGCGATCCTGAAGAAGCTTGCCATGCAGGAGACCGAGATCGTCGGAGAGGGCGTGGTCGAGGTCCTGCAGGACGGGTTCGGCTTCCTCCGCTCGGCCAATGCGAATTATCTGCCAGGGCCTGACGACATCTATATTTCGCCCTCGCAGATACGGCGCTTCTCGCTCAAGACCGGCGACACGGTCGAGGGACCGATCCGCGGCCCGAAGGAGGGCGAGCGCTATTTCGCGCTGCTGAAGGTGAACACCGTCAATTTCGAGGACCCCGAGAAGATCCGGCATAAGATCCATTTCGACAATCTGACGCCCCTTTATCCGAACGAGCGGATCAAGATGGAGGTGGAGAACCCGACGACCAAGGATTTGTCGCCGCGCGTCATCGACCTCGTCGCACCGCTAGGCAAGGGCCAGCGCGGGCTGATCGTCGCGCCGCCGCGAACCGGCAAGACGGTTCTGCTGCAGAACATCGCCCATTCGATCACGGCGAATCATCCGGAATGCTACCTGATCGTGCTTCTGATCGACGAGCGGCCGGAGGAAGTGACCGACATGCAGCGCTCCGTGAAGGGCGAGGTGGTGTCCTCGACATTCGACGAGCCGGCCTCGAGGCACGTCCAGGTGGCCGAGATGGTGATTGAGAAGGCAAAGCGCCTGGTCGAGCATGGCCGTGACGTGGTGATCCTGCTCGATTCCATCACGCGCCTCGGCCGCGCCTACAATACGGTGGTGCCGTCCTCGGGCAAAGTGCTGACCGGCGGCGTCGACGCCAACGCGCTGCAGCGTCCCAAGCGCTTTTTCGGCGCGGCGCGCAACATCGAGGAAGGGGGCTCGCTGACGATCATCGCCACAGCGCTCATAGACACCGGCAGCCGCATGGACGAGGTGATCTTCGAGGAATTCAAGGGCACCGGCAATTCGGAAATCGTGCTCGACCGCAAGGTCGCGGACAAGCGTATCTTCCCGGCGATGGACATCCTGAAGTCCGGCACGCGCAAGGAGGACCTGCTTATCGCACGGCACGACCTCCAGAAGATCTTCGTGCTGCGCCGCATCCTGGCGCCGATGGGAACGACCGACGCCATCGAGTTCCTGATCGACAAGCTGAAGCAGACAAAGTCGAACGCCGACTTCTTCGACTCGATGAATACCTGATCGGGAACGCCTAGGCGGATCGCCGCGGCGTGCCCATGGTCTCGCGCAAGTCGGCCGGATCGCCGATCGGCGGCAGGCAGGTCAAGCCCATACATAGATAGGCCGCTGGCCTGGACGTATCGATCTCGGCGCCGCCGGGCAGGGTCAGCTTCGCGGATTTGTCGGAAACCGGAACGGACAGATCGATTCTGCGTGGATCCGGCAGCCGATTCGCCTCCGGAACGAACAGGGATCCCTCAGTTGGCTCGACCATCACCAGTTTTCGGGGGTTCAGGACGAGCGGGATCGTGTTGACGATCCCGGCCTGGCCGTAGCGCTGATGAGCGGCGCGGCCGGCGGCCGACGCGGCGATATCGAATGCCCTGGCGGCGAGATCGAAATCGCCGCTGGCCGTGGCGAGGCGGGCGACAGCCTCGACGATCTGGGCCGTGGCGGACGGCGTGGCCTCGTCTACATCGCCGCGTACGCGCACGATGACGTCGGTGCTGTCGGAAGCGCTCAGGTAGAAGCCGGTCCCGCCAGAATCCGCGTGCCAGCGGTCGAGTGTTGCGAGCAGCATGCGGGCATCGGCCAGATAGTCGCCGTCGCCTGTCGCTTCGTACAGAGAAATGGCGGCATTCATTATCGCCGCATAATCGCAGGAGAGGCCCGGATAGAGTTTCTGCTCACCGAGGATGGAATGCGGCAGGCGGCCTTCCCGGATCGATTCGGATACGGTCCGATAAGCCTGCTTCGCCGCATGGAGCCAGTGAGGGCGATTGAATTGGCGGGCGCACTGGACAAGGGCGCGGATGACCAGCCCGTTCCAGTCTACGAGCACCTTGTCGTCTCTCGCCGGGCGCACCCGCTGGTCGCGGTGGTTCCGCAACCTTTCAAGGAGGGCGGCAACGTCTTCCGAACCGGGCGTCGTTCGATCCGCCCGCCGATGAAGGATCGGATGGCCTTCCCAGCCCGGCGGGGAGGCAAGCGCGTAGATTTCGAGGAAACGTTCTGCCTCGGCGCCCAGCGCCTCCACGATTTCTTCTCTCGTCCAGGTGTAGAACTTTCCCTCTTCCCCGTCGCTGTCGGCGTCGAGGCTGGACGCGAACGCGCCGCCTTTCGTTCGCATTTCGCGCAGGAGCCAGGAAACCGTCGCTTCGATTCGGTCCTGAAACAATCGGTCGCCTGTAGCGCCATGAGCCCAACCGCAAAGCGTCAGCAGCTGCGCATTGTCGTAGAGCATCTTTTCAAAATGCGGGACCATCCAGTCGGCATCGGTGGAATAGCGGCAGAGGCCGCCGCCCACATGATCATAAATGCCGCCGTCGAGCATGGATCTCAGCGAAAGGAGCACTGCGTCGCGATAGCGGGCCTCGCCGCTTTCCAGCCATTGCATCCAGAGCGTCGTCATGATCGGCGCGTTGGGGAATTTGGGCGCGCCCTTGAGCCCGCCGCGCTCAAGGTCGATTGCCGGAAGATAAGCTTCGGCGAGCGCGGCGAATTGTCGTTCCGAAAGAGGCGACGGTTCGCGGTTCTGCGACAATTGCGACGCGACATGGGCGGTAAGGCGGGCGGCGTCCGCAGTGATCTCGCCGCGCTTTTCCAGCCAGGCGCGATGGATGGCCTCGAGGATCTGGACAAAGCCGGCGCGGCCGTAGCGCGGCTCCCTCGGGAAATAGGTACCGCCCCAGAAAGGCTGCGCGTCGGGGGTCAGGAACATGGTGAGCGGCCAGCCGCCCTGCTCGCCCGTTGCTGTCAGCGCTGCCATGTATATCTGGTCGATGTCCGGGCGTTCCTCGCGATCGACCTTGATATTGACGAAGAGCCGGTTCATCACGGCCGCCACGGCTTCGTCCTCGAAGCTTTCATGGGCCATGACATGGCACCAGTGGCAGGCGGCGTAGCCGATGGAGAGAAGGATGGGGCGGCCGGTTTCCCGGGCCTCCACCAGTGCCTCGGCCGACCAGGATCGCCAATGCACCGGATTGTCCTTGTGCTGGCGCAGATAGGGGCTCGCCTCGGCGGAAAGCAGGTTTTGGGCGGGCAGGGACATGGCGCGGCTCCGTGGTTTGCCGATAGATAGGCCATGTTTGGCGTCCGCGCACGGCAGGACAGATGATATTTCCGGACACGATCTTTGCCTTGTCGAGCGGCGGCCTCCCTTCGGGCGTGGCGATCGTCCGCATTTCAGGACCCGCAACGCGGGCAGTGTTGCGCATGCTGTGCGGCCGGGCGCCGGCGGAGCGCGTGGCGACGCTTGCGGCCATCCGCGAGGCGGACGGGACGATCGTCGACAACGGCCTTGTTCTTTTCTTTGCCGCGCCGAGGAGCTTTACCGGCGAGGATGTCGCCGAACTGCATGTTCATGGCGGCAAGGCGGTGGTGGCGGCCGTTTTACGGCGGCTCGGCGAAGTCGAGGGGCTACGGCAGGCCGAGGCGGGAGAATTCACGCGCCGGGCCTTCCTGAACGCCAAGGTGGATTTGACGGGCGCCGAGGCGCTTGCCGATCTCGTATCGGCGGAAACGGAAGCCCAACGCCGGTTTGCGCTGGACAATAGTGGGGGACGGCAGGCGGCGCTTTACGGCGAATGGCGGGAGCGGATCCTGCGGGCGCGCGCCATGGTCGAGGCGGAACTCGACTTCGCCGACGAAGGCGATGTCGGAGAGTCGCCGGCCGACGCCGTCTGGCCCGATATGCTAAGCCTCGTCACCGAGATGGAGGCGCATATCGCGTCCTATCATCGGGCGGAGATCATCCGGGACGGCTTCCGCGTCGTCATCCTGGGCGCACCGAACGCCGGAAAGTCAAGTCTTCTCAATGCCTTGGCCTCGCGCGACGTAGCGATCGTGACCGAGGAGGCAGGAACGACGCGCGACCTGATCGAGATATCGCTCGACCTCGGCGGCGTTAAGGTCCTGGTAACCGATACGGCCGGCCTGCGGGAAGATGCCGGCCGGATCGAAACGATCGGCATTGAAAAGGCGCGGCGCCGGGCCTCGATGGCCGATCTGGTCCTGTTGCTGACCGATCTGTCCGATCCGCGCGGGATCAATGATCGATTCGGTCACGTTCCGGTCTGGCGGATAGGCACCAAGGCCGACCTGGGCGGTGACCTGCCCTATCAGGGCTACGATCATGTGATATCGACGGTTGGCGGATGCGGGATGGGGGAACTGCTCCGGGCCCTGGAAGAGGTGGCGAAGGAAGCGGCGGCCACGACCGAGGTGTTGCCGTCGCGTATGCGGCATGTCGAGCTCCTCAGGCAGTGCAAGAGACATTTGGGTCAGGCCCTCACAGGTACCGACAGGTTGGAGCTGCGGGCCGAGGAATTGAGGCTCGCCGGCGAGGCACTCGGGCGGATCGTCGGATCGGTCAATGTGGAGGAGCTCCTCGGGACGATCTTTTCGACGTTCTGTATCGGCAAATGAGGGCGGGCCCGGAAAGATTCACGTGAAACATCGGCGAGCCGCACAATCGGTTTCACGTGAAACATCCCGGCGGCGAGGCCGCGCTTGACAGCCGCGCCCGATTTGCCCATTGCTCGCGCCCCATGCGGACATCCGAAGCGAGAGCCAATTACGATGTGATCGTCGTCGGCGGCGGCCATGCCGGCTGCGAGGCGGCGTCGGCGTCGGCGCGCTCCGGAGCGTCGACGGCGCTGGTTACGATGGCGTTCGAGACCATCGGCGCAATGTCGTGCAATCCGGCGATCGGTGGTCTCGGGAAAGGCCAACTGGTTCGCGAGGTCGACGCGCTGGATGGCCTCATGGGCCGGATTGCGGATGCCGGTGGTATCCAGTTCCGCCTGCTCAACCGCCGAAAGGGTCCGGCGGTCCGAGGACCGCGTACACAGGCGGACCGGAAGCTTTACAGACAGGCGATGCAGGCGGCGATCGGCAGCCACCCTTCCCTCGACGTTGTCATTGGCGAGGTCGTCGATTTCGCCACCAAGGATGGCCGTTTGCAGCGCGTCCTTCTCGGGGATGGGCGGGAGATAAAATGCGGCGCCCTTGTTCTGACTACCGGAACGTTCCTGTGCGGGCTGATCCATATCGGCGAGCGGAAAATCCGGGCGGGCCGCATCAACGAAAAAGCCGCGACCAGTCTCTCCGAAACGATGAAGCGGGCGGGGTTTAATCTGGGGCGGCTGAAGACCGGCACGCCGCCGCGTCTCGACGGCCGGACGATCGACTGGGTTGCCGTTGGTCGGCAGGAAGCGGATTCGGATCCCGTGCCGTTCTCGCTGATGACGGACCGCATCCGGAATCCGCAGATCGAATGCGGCATCACGCGGACGACGGCGCGCACACATAGTGTCGTTCGCGAGCACCTGCATCGGTCGGCAATGTATTCCGGAGCGATCGAAGGCGTGGGCCCGCGTTACTGTCCCTCGATCGAGGACAAGATCGTCAAGTTCGGCGATCGGGACGGCCATCAGATCTTCTTGGAGCCGGAGGGGCTGGACGACGATAAGGTCTATCCGAACGGTATCTCGACCTCCCTGCCGGAGGACGCACAGCTTCAATTGCTGGCGACGATCCCGGGGCTGGAGCAGGCACGCATGGTTCAGCCGGGTTATGCGATCGAATACGATCATATCGATCCGCGCGAACTGGAGCCGACGCTGGAGACGCGAAAGGTGCGCGGCCTGTTCCTGGCCGGGCAGATCAACGGCACGACGGGTTATGAGGAAGCGGCCGGGCAGGGGATCGTGGCCGGCATCAACGCTGCGCGCTCGGCGTTGAGAAAAGAAGGAGTCCATTTCAGTCGGGGGGATAGCTATATAGGTGTAATGATTGATGATTTAACCGTGCGTGGCGTGAGCGAGCCTTACCGTATGTTCACGTCCCGCGCCGAATACCGCCTGTCGCTCAGGGCGGATAATGCCGATGAGAGGCTGACGCCGCGCGCGATCGATCTCGGCGTCGCCTCGAGCGAGCGTGTCGAGCGGTTCAAGCAATCGAACCAGGCTCTCTCCGATGCACGCGCCTTGCTCGAATCGCTTTCCTTGACTCCGTCGCAGGCGCGCAGGCAGGGCCTGGAGCTAAACCAGGACGGAATCAGGCGTTCCGCCTTCGACCTGCTAAGTCATTCGAATATGAGTCTGGGCCGACTCGCGGTGATCTGGCCGGAGCTCAAGGCAATCCCGGCGGGCGTAACGGAGCGGATCGAGACGGAGGCCCGCTACTCCGTCTATCTCGACCGCCAGTCCGCCGATGTGGCTCTCCTCAAGCGCGAGGAGGCGCGCACGATCCCGGTCGATCTCGACTATGCGGCCATGGCCGGGCTTTCGAACGAACTCAAGCACAAACTGTCCTTGCGCAGGCCGGAATCGTTGGCCGAGGCGCAGAGGATCGAGGGCATGACGCCGGCGGCCCTGGCGATCCTCGTGGCGCATTCGCGGGCCCACGACCGCGTCGCCGCCCATGGAATGGACGCTTGAGCGAGGAACGCATCGCATCGCTCCGGGAAGTGGCTGGCGATGTTTCACGTGAAACGGCGGAAAGGCTGACAGAATTCGAAGCCCGGGTCCGTCACTGGTCGACCCGGATCAATCTTGCCGCGCCTTCGCAACTCGACCAGCTCTGGCGCCGTCATATTCTGGACAGCGCACAGCTCGTTCGATTCGCATCTGAAACAAGATGGCTCGATTTGGGCTCGGGCGGCGGTTTTCCCGGGGCGGTCGTCGCGATCCTGCTTCGCGACCGGCCCGAATTTCACATCGACCTTGTCGAAAGCAATCGGAAAAAAGCGGCATTCCTGAAGACCGCGCTGGTGGCCTGCCCTTGCGCCCGGGTGCATCCGATGCGCATCGAGGAGGCCTATCCGATTGTGAAATCAACGCAAATCGTCACCGCGAGAGCGCTTGCTCCGCTGTCGGACCTGCTTCGGCTCGCGGCGCCCTGGCTTACCAGCGGCGCGCGGGGGCTCTTTCACAAAGGCCGGGATTACGCCAGCGAAATCCAACAAGCCCGTGACGCGTGGCGATTCGATCTGATAGAACATCGAAGCATGGTCGACCGCGAAGGGATGATCCTTGAGATCAGCAATCTTGGCGTTCGCTGAAGCCACAGAAGCATCCTGGTACAATAATCGCTCGCCGCCATGATTAACGGACCCCGAATCATCACCGTCGCCAACCAGAAGGGCGGCGTCGGCAAGACCACGACGACCATCAACCTTGCCACCGCGTTGGCGGCGATCGGCGAGCGCGTCCTGATCATCGACCTCGACCCGCAGGGGAATGCCAGCACGGGCCTGGGGATCGACCGGCGCAACCGGGAGATATCGTCCTACGACGTGATCGTCGGAAACGCCGAAGTGGCGGACGCGGCCGTGGCGACCGTGGTTCCGGGCCTGTCCATCATCGCTTCGACGCTCGATCTCCTCGGCGTCGAGATGGAGATCGCGGCATCCGCAGACCGGGTCCTGAAGCTGAAGAACGCGCTCGCCCGCAATGCCGGGGAACGGAACGGCTTTTCCTACGTCCTCATCGATTGCCCGCCCTCGCTCAATCTCCTGACGCTGAACTCGATGGCGGCGGCGGATTCGGTGCTGGTGCCGCTGCAATGCGAGTTCTTCGCGCTGGAAGGCTTGAGCCAACTGCTCGAAACGGTCGATCAGGTGCGGCGCACCGTCAACCCGAAGCTCACCATCCAGGGAATCGTCATGACGATGTATGACGGCCGCAACAATCTGGCGCACCAGGTGGTCGAGGATGTCCGCGCCCATATGGGCGAAACCGTCTATGAGACGATCATTCCGCGCAACGTGCGAGTTTCGGAGGCTCCCTCATTTGGTAAGCCGGCTATTCTTTACGACCTCAAATGTTCCGGCAGCCAGGCTTATCTACAGCTCGCCTCGGAGGTGATCCGCCGCGAGCGCCGGCTGCGGGCGGCCTGAAGATGTCCGGACAAGGATAGGACGATGAACGAAGAACCGACAAAAAGGCGCCTCGGACGTGGTCTGGCCGCGCTGATCGGCGACATCGACCAGCCGGCCGCGCCGCTGGGGAAGCCGGTTCCCGCCGACCGTGGCCTGCCCATCGAGCTGATCTCGCCCAATCCGCGCAATCCGCGGCGGCGCTTCGCCGATGAGGACCTTGCCGATCTCTGCCAGTCGATTCGTGAACACGGCGTGGTCCAGCCCGTGGTCGTGCGGCCGGCGAAGGCCAGCGGCCGCTACGAGATCATTGCCGGCGAGCGGCGCTGGCGCGCGGCCCAGCTTGCGGGCATGGCGGAGATACCGGCGATCATCCGCGATGTTAGCGACCGGGTGGCGCTGGAATTGGCGATCGTCGAGAACATACAGCGCGCCGACCTCAATCCTATCGAGGAAGCGCTTGGATTCCAGCAGCTTATCGACGATCACGGCTACACACAGGCGGATCTCGGCCAGGTCATCGGCAAGAGCCGCAGCCATGTCGCCAACACGCTTCGGCTGTTGAAACTGCCCGAGGACGTTCGCGGGATGCTCGTCGACGGCGTGCTGTCCGCCGGACATGCCCGGACCCTGGTCACGGCCGACGATCCCGCCGCGCTGGCGCGGCGGATCGTCGAGGGGGGGTTGTCGGTGCGTCAGGCCGAGGCATTGGCGCAGGCGCCCGCCCAAGGGTCCGGCACAGGAGCCGCAGCGCCGCGGCCGGAGAAGGACCCCGACACGGTGGCGCTGGAAAAACTCCTCTGCGACGTAACGGGTCTCAGCGTCGCGATCAGCCACAAGCAGAAAGGTGGCGAGGTCCGTATCGCCTATCGCACGCTGGAGCAGCTTGACGATCTGTGCCGTCGTCTGAAGGGCTGAGGATTATTAGCCGGCAATCGACAAAGGCTCAGCCGCGAGGGCGGCGTCCCTCCAGGGCCAGCGCCAGCAGGATCCGGCCGGTCACGGAGCCGGCGAGATCGGGTCGCCTCCGTGTCTGCAAGACCGCATCGCGCAGCCGATCGAGCGCCCTGGCCATGGCCTTGCCGTCGAAACGCTCCAGTGCTCCCTCCACCGCGCGCTTCCGGGCGAAAAAGACCGGCGGCCTGGCCGATGCCACGGCAGCCGCAGCCGATTGTCCCTTCCGCTCCATCGTTTCGCGCATCGCCTGCAGGCTCTGAAACTGCCGGATCGCCGCGGCGAGAAGCTGGAAGGGGTGGCCGCCAGCGGCTGCATGTCGGCTGAGCGCCAGGTCTAGACCTGCCGCCTGGCCGAGCAGCACGGCGTCGACCGCCTCGTCATTCGAGGAAGCGGAGACATCGCCCGTGGTGGCAAGAACGTCTTCGAGTTCGACCTGCTCCTTGCCGAGGCAGTAAAGGAGCAATTTGGCGATCTCGCCGCGACTCGCCAGGCGGTCGCCGCCGAGGCTGGCCTTCAAGGCGTGCCGCGCGTCGAGGCCGATCGCCATGCCGGCTTTCGACATCTCCTCGTCGATGAGCAGGTCGACGGCCTTGGCGTCGTCCGCATAGCAGGGGAGCGCCATCGCAGCGGCCGCACCTTCGACGGCGGTGCGCAGGGCGGCGTTCTTCTTGAGTTCGCCGGCCTCGATCAGGATGACCGCATCGGGAGGCGGTTCGTCGGCGATCCTCTTGACGTCGGCCGCCAGGGCTTTCTGCGCGCCGGCATTGGAAATCCAGATCAGCCGCCAGTCGGCGAACATCGGCACGGTGCGCGCCTCGTTCTCCAGCCGGCCGGGCTGCTGGTCGAGCTCGTTTGCGTCGAGGCGCACCACGGCGAAGGGGTCGTCGAGCGGCAGTCCGGTTTTCGCCGCGAAAGCCCGCGCCCGTTCGGAAACGAGGCCGCGATCCGGTCCGTAGATCAGCACCAGCCGGAACGCCGGCTCCGGCCGCGCAAGCCATCTGTCGACTTCGGAGGCCTTCTTCTGCGCCATCCCGGCCTCAGAGAACCATCGGCGCGATCGTGGTCAGCAGGAACTGGCGGACGAAAAAGATGAGCAGAAGCAGGATGATCGGCGATATGTCGATGCCGCCGAGGTCCGGCAGAAAGCGCCGGATGGGGCGCAACGCCGGATCCGTTAGGCGGAAGAGCATGTTGCCGATCATACCGACGAATTCGTTGCGCGGATTGACGACGTTGAATGCGTAAAGCCAGGAAAAGATGGCGGCGCCGATGATGATCCACCAGTAGATGTCGAGCGCCAAAACGATCGTTTGGATAAGTGCGAGCATGCCGGCTCTCCCCGTGTCAGCGCGACATGTAGCCATTGCGGGAAAGCGGAGCAAGTGCGACGCCGTCCGGCGGTTTGCCACACCGGACCAGGCGCCAGAGCGGTCCGACGTGCGGTCACTCGGATTTGCGGCGCGCGTATCTGCGGAAATCCGGCGGCCGCTTCTCGCGGAAGGCGCGCGCACCTTCCCTGGATTCCTCCGTGTCATAATAGAGACTGACCGCGTGCATCCCCATGCTGGATATGCCGCGGATGCTCTCGGTGTCGGCATTGAAGGAACGCTTGGCGAGCGCGATGGCGGTCGGGCTCTTCGCCAGGATCTCGGCGCACCAGCGATCGACCTCGGCATCGAGTTCCTCATGCGGCACGGCGACGTTGGCCAGCCCCATCGCCACCGCCTCGGCCGCGGTATAGCGCCGGCACAGGTACCAGATCTCGCGCGCTTTCTTCTCGCCGACGAGGCGCGCCAGATAGGCAGTGCCGAAGCCCGGATCGACCGAGCCGACCCTCGGCCCCGCCTGGCCGAACTGTGCCCTGTCGGACGCGATGGTGAGGTCGCAGACCGTGTTCAGGACATTGCCGCCGCCGATGGCAAAGCCGTTGACGCGCGCGATGACCGGTTTCGGCACGTCGCGGATCAGGGCCTGCAATTCCTCGATCGGCAGGCCGATCGTGCCGCGCCCGTCATATTGCCCGTCATGAGCGCTCTGGTCGCCGCCGGTGCAGAAGGCCTTGTCGCCCGCTCCGGTCAGCACGATGACACCGATGTCGCGGTTCCAGCCGGCGCGCTGGAAGGCGTCGATCAGTTCCTCGACCGTCCGGCCGCGAAAGGCGTTGTAGCGCTCGGGCCGGTTGATGGTGATGCGGGCGACGCCGTCCGGCCGTTCCTCGTACAGGATATCCTCATACTCGCTCATCTCGATCTCCCTGTCATGCAACCGGCGGTCCGGACGCTCAGCCGGCCATGGTGAGGCCGCCCGAGACGCTCAGGACCTGCCCGGTGATGAAGCCGGCATCCTCGCCGGCGAAGAAGGCGATCGCGCCCGGCAGGTCCTCCGGCGCCCCGATCCGGCCGAGCGGGATCGAGCGGCGGAACGCTTCCATCAGCTTCTCCGGATTTCCGGCGCCGTTCCTGTATTCGGCGAAAAGGTTGGTGTCGGTCGGGCCGGGGCAGACGACGTTGAAGGTGATGCCGTCGCGCGCATGTTCGCGCGCCAGCGTCTTGGAAAGCGCGACGAGCCCGGCCTTGCAGGCGGCATAGACGGCCTCGCCGGTCGAGCCGACGCGCGCCGCGTCGGAGGCGATATTGATGACGCGGCCGTGCCTTCGCTCGACCATGCCCGGCAGGACGGCGTGATGCATGTTGAGCGCGCCGACGAGATTGATGTCGATCAGCTTGCACCATTCCTCCGGCGAAGTCTGCAGGAAAGGGCGGAAAATGTCCCAGCCGGCATTGTTGACGAGGACGCTCACGCCGCCGAAATCCCGGGTTGAAGCGGCGAGCGCCGCGGCGATCTGGTCCCGATCGGTGATGTCGCAGGCCAGCGCCCTGGCTGTACCGCCGGCGGCGGCGATATGGGCCGCCGTCTTTTCCGCGGCAGCGGCATCACGATCGAGAACCGCCACTTTCGCGCCCAGCCTTGCGAAGTGACGGGCGGTCGCGGAGCCGATGCCGCCGCCACCGCCGGTTATCATCACATGGGCGTCCTGCAAACCGCTCACGACGACCTCCGCATTCCCTGTCCTTGCCGGGGATGCTATGCTATGGACAGTAAAATAGCAATGCATTGATGCATTTGGATTGAAGGGCGCTTATGGCAGATTCCGCTTTCGAACCAATTTCGGGCGAAAAGGTCGATCCGGCCGAATTCGACGTGGCCAACCGGGTGTTCTTCAGGCTCTACCAGAGCTCGAACCTGATGCATAAGGTCGGCACGCGTTTCATGGCGGAGTTCGGAACGACCACGCAGCAATGGGCCGTGCTCGGCGCGCTGGCGCGGCCGGCGGCGAAATCCGGCATGACGGTGAAGGAACTCATCGTGTTCCTGCTCCTGACGCGCCAGAACCTGACGCCGGTGCTCGACCGGCTGGAAGACCGGGAGTGGATCGAGCGCGCGAGGGACACGGGCGACGGGCGCGCCCGCCGCATCCGCCTTACCGCCAGGGGGCACGACGTCTGGGCGCGCATGCAGCGCGCGATCGAGGATTTCTATGCGGCGGCGCTCAGCGAATTCGATCTCGACGATCGCGTGCTTCTCTACCGGCTGCTCGACCGACTGAAGGTCAGGCTGAGCGCTTTATGAAGCGGCCCGGCGTTCGGCCGCCGCCAGTTCGCGCAGCTTGAATTTCTGGATCTTGCCGCTCGGCGTGCGCGGCAGGTCGGGGACGACCTCCAGACGTTCGGGAATGTATTGCACCGCCATCTTCTGTCCCTTCAGGAACGACACCATTTCCGAAAAATCGAAGTCGGCGCCATCCCTGAGCGAGACGAAGGCGCAGGCCTTCTCGCCGAGGCGGTGGTCGGGATAGCCGACGATGGCCACGCCGGCGACCGCGGGATGCTTGAAGAGCAGGCCCTCGACCTCCACCACGGGTATGTTCTCGCCGCCGCGGATGATGATGTCCTTGGAGCGGCCGGCGATGCGTATATAGCCTTGGGCATCCATCCGCGCGATGTCGCCGGTGTCAAACCAGCCCTCCGCGTCGATATTGGCCAGTTCCGGCCGTTTCCAGTAGCCGACGAAATTCGAGCAGCCGCGGACAAGAAGCCGACCCTCCGTGTCGGCCGCCGCGGTCTTGCCCCCGGCGTCGACGACCCGGACCTCCATGCCGGGCAGCGCACAGCCGTCCGTATTGGTGCTGAGCTCTTCCGGATCGTCGAGCTTCGTGGTCGTGACGACGCCGTTTTCCGACATGCCCCAGCCGGAGATGATCGCGGCGCCCAGTACCTTGCGTCCGTTGCCGACCAGGGCGCGGGGGATCGGCGCGCCGGCGGAAACGAAGACCTTCAGGCTCGGAGTCTCGATGCCCTTCGAGGCGACGTATTCGACGAGGCCGCTGAGGAAAGGCGTCGCGCCCATGGTGAAGGTCGCCTTCTCTTCCCGGATCTGTCGCGCCATCTCTGCCGGCTCGAAGACGTCCTGAAGGATCGCCGTTCCTCCGACCATCAGCGGCAGGACCAGCCCGTACATGAAGCCGAGCTGATGCCCCATGGGCGAGGGCATGTGGATGACGGCGTCGCGGTCGAACCGGTAGCGGTCGATGAAGGCGACGAGGTTGGACAGCATCGTGTTCGACGTGTGCATGACGCCCTTGGGCTCGCCGGTCGTGCCGCTCGTATAAAGGAGCTGGATGATGTCGTCGGGCTCCGGCCGGCCGGCGGCGGGCACGGTCGGGTTCTCCCCCGCCGAACCAAGCAGGCGGTCGAATGAATCCGGGCCTTCGCCGTCGACCACGAAGACGTGCTTCAGGTCGGGAAGCTCGGCTTTCAGGTCCCCGGCCAGCTTCTGGTAGTCGAAGCCGCGGAACTCGCGCGGCACGATGAAGACCTTGCTCTCGGCCAGCCGCAGCATGAAGCGCAGCTCGCGCTCGCGGAAGATGATCATCAGCGGATTGCTGATCGCGCCGATCTTGAGGCAGGCGACGTGCAACGCGAAGAATTCCCACCAGTTGGGAAGCTGGAAGGAGACGACGTCGCCCCTGCCTACGCCGTGAAGCGCCAGACCGGCGGCAAGGCGCGTCGTCAGCCGGTCGAATTCCCGATAGCTGAGCCGGGTCACGGCCTGGGTGTCGGTTCGGTAGGCGACCAGGGCGGGCTTGTCGGCGGCCGAGGCCAGTACCGCGTCCATATAGTCGAGCAGGGTCTTGTCCTGCCACAGCCCCGCTTCGATCATTGCCTTGCGGCGGGCGGCGAGTGCCGGTTCGTGTTCCATGCTGCTTCCTCCCTAGGCCGTTGCTCCGGAAAACGGCCGTCAAACCACGCGCAGCGCCTCCCGGGCGATGATGTGTTTCATAATCTGCGCCGTTCCGTCGCCGATCTGCAAGCCGAGAACGTCGCGCAGCCGCTGCTCGAAAGGGAGATCCCGGCTGTAGCCGGCATGTCCGTGCAGCAGCAGACATTGCTGGACCACCTCGAAGGCAAGTTTCGGCGCCCACCATTTGCACATGGCCGCTTCGCGCGTATGCGGCCGGCCGGCGTCCTTGGCGGCGAGCGTCCGATAGCAAAGCAGGCGCGCGGCCTCGACATAGGTCTCCAGCTCGGCGAGCGGAAAGGAAACGCCCTGGTTCTCGCAAAGCGGCCGCCCGAAGCTTTGCCGCGAAGAGACGTAACGCCAGGTTTCCCGGAGCGATATCCGGGCCACGGCGAGGCATTGGAGGCCGATCAGCGCGCGGCTGAAGTCAAAGCCCTGCATGACCTGGGCGAAACCCTCGCCCTCGCTGCCTAGCAGCCGCGCGGCCGGTACGCGCACCGCGTCGAAGAAGAGCGAGCCGCGTCCGACCGCGTGTTCGCCCATGTCATGGAAACGGGTGCGGCCGATGCCGGACGCATCGAGATCGACAAGGAAGGCGGAAATCCCGCGGGCGTCGGTGCTTCCCGGATCGGTACGCGCGAAGACGATGGCGTGGTCCGCCTGGTCGGCCAGGGAGATCGAGGTCTTCTCGCCGGTGAGCAGGAACTCGTCACCTCGCTTCTCCGCCTTCAGCCGAAGCGACGCGGCGTCGGAGCCGCCCTGCGGTTCGGTCAGCGCAAGCGCGATCAGTTTCTCTCCGGAGCAGACGGCCGGAAGCACCTCGCCGGCAATCTCCGGGCGCGCATGGCGCGCGACGATCGTCCCGCAGAGCGAGGCGAGGAGCTGGACATAGGCGACATTGAAATCCCCCTCGGCGATCGCCTCGATCACGATGCCGCTGGCGGTGTGGTCGAGACCCAGCCCGCCATGCTCCTCGGGAAGTTCGAGGCCGATCAGGCCGAGCGCCCCCATGCGCCGCCTTATGTCCAGGGGGATTTCGCCGCCGGCCTCGATACGGCGCGACAGCGGCGCCAGGCTTTCGGAGGCGAAACGCTCCGCCGTTGTCCGAATGGCGGTGTGTTCGGGCTGCATGTCGAAGACCGTATCGTCCGGAAACGGAAGCTGGATGTTCATGCCGCCTCGACCTGGAGCGCGCGGGTCGCGCCGTCCTGGACAGAGCGTCGGTGGTCGGCACCAAAATAGGGCATGCCGGCGGCCAAGAGCATTTTCGATCCTCGGTGCGTCCGTTATGGGCGGTTACCATGAATCCCAAGGCAGTAAATGTCAATGTATTGCTATATTAGGCGGTATTCGGTGTTTACCCCTTCTAGGGAATGAAAAAGGCCCGCCGTTCGGCGGGCCTTTCTTCATTCGCGGCACATGGACCGCATTTTCGCGATCATGCCCTCGGCTGCGGGTTTCGTCACGGCTTCTTCTGGGTACCCGTGTCGGGCGTCGTCGTCGTGGTGCTCCCGGTACCGGACATGCCCGAACCGGTAGAAGGCGCCATCCCGCCGGTGGTGGCGTTACTCTCCGCGGGCGCCGCCTGATAGGGTTTCGGATCGAAATCGGGCAGGGCCTTCAATTGATCCGCCGTCGTCGGCACGACGATCCACCAGGAGCCGTTGCCCTGAGTCCATTTCACCTGTGAATAGTCGATGGCGACGTCCTTCGATCCGATTCCCAGGAAGCCGCCGACGCCCACGACAATCGAAACGATCTTGCCGTCCTTGTCGAGGACGAGGTCATCGACCTTGCCGATGCTCTGCGCGTTCTTGTCGGCGCTGTTGTAGACCGTTGCGCCCATCAGGGTGGAAGCGATGTGTCCGCCGTCCTGCGCCTGGTCCTTCGCCTTCACCTCGTCGGCCGATTTCATGCCGGGCGGGTTCGCCGGCTCCGAGGAGGCCTTGGGAGCGCCGGTGGTGGTGGTGTCCGACGTTGTCGGCTGCGTGGTCGTGGTTTGCGCCATCGCTCCCGCGGTAAGGGCTCCCGTCGTCAGGAGCGCCGCGACGGCGGTGGTCGCCAAAAAGGTGCGGATCATGATATCTCTCTCCTTGTGCATGTTCCATGTACGGGGCCGCACCCCGAACCGGACTCTCCAGGAAGGTCGGGGCGCGGCCTTTACATGTGCCAAACGCCAGCAACCGCGACAGGTTCCTCATTCGCAGGGGGCAACCGGCGGCGCGCCCCGGGCGTTGTCTGCTCGAACGGCGCGCGCCGGAAGGAAACCGATGAATTTCCTGGTCATCCTCAACAGGGACGGCGGCACGCTTCGGTCGATGGATGCGAGGGGTTTCGGGGAACGGATTCGGGAAACGCTGGAGAACGCCGGCCACAGGGCCGAATTGCGTGTCGTGGGAGGAAAGGAGGTTATCGCCGCGATCGAGGAGGCGGCGCGGAACCACGCGGTGGATGTCATCATGGCCGGAGGCGGTGACGGAACCATTTCCGCGGCGGCGGCTGCCGCCCTTGACAGCGGAAAGGCGCTCGCGGTCCTGCCCGCCGGCACGATGAACCTCTTCGCGCGATCGCTCGGCATCCCGCTTGCGCTGGACGAGGCGGTAAAGGCATTTGCCGGCGGCAGCGTGCGCGAGGTCGATATCGCCACCGCCAACGGCAAGCCGTTCGTGCATCAGTTCTCGGTCGGCATGCATCCGCGCATCGTGGAAATGCGCTCGCGCATGGAATTCTCGTCCCGGCTGGGAAAGATCGGCGCATCATTCCGCGCGGCGCTGGAGACGATCCGCAATCCGACGCGGCTCAAGGTGAAGCTCACGATGCCGCATTCGGAGGTCGTCGCGACCACGATGGGCATCTCCATCTCGAACAATCTCTATGGCGAGGGACACCTGCCCTATGCCGACCGGCCCGACGGCGGCGTGCTCGGCGTCTACATCACCAGCGCGAGACATCGGGGCCATCTCCTGCTCCTGTGCCTGACGGCGACGCTCGGCCGCTGGCGCACCAGCGATCAGGTCGAGATCCACGAAACGGAAACCGTCCGCCTGACGATCGAAAGCCGACGCCGTCAGCGCTGCGTCATCGACGGAGAACTCCAGGCCCTCGCCGCAGAAACCGAAATCCGCATTCTGCCGCGCGCGTTGACGGTTCTCGTACCGGCCGCCGAAACAGCAACCCGTGCGGACCGCTAACCATTGTTGATGTGCATCGCGGCCGGCTCCTTCGCCAGATGCTCGCCGTACATCTCGACACCGAACCAGGCGATGCCCGCCAGGATGAGCGCGCAGACGAGAATGAGAAGGGCATGCATCCCCCACCGGCCCTGCTTCGCTTTTTCAGCCCGGATCTTCTTTTCCACGCCACTGCTCCTTCATCGATGTCGCAATCCGCGTTGCCGACGCCGTCCGCCTCTGTCGAAGCAATGTTCCGGGGAGGAGATTGTTCCGGCCTGCCGGATCGCGGCGACAAATCCCGAAGTAGGCCCGGGGGACGCCGTCAGATTTCGTCGGGGTCCGTCTCGGGGGGACGCCGCCGCTTCGGGCGGTTCTCCTTGTAGACCTCGTAGGCGGCGATCGCGGCAAAGGGGGCGAGCATCTCGAGCAGTCCGAGACGCGAGCGAAGCAGCGAGGGCAAGGCGGCGAGCGCAGCCGCTCCCAGAATGCCGGAGAGTTCGGCCGAGCGCGCCTTCTTTCGCTGACGTGCCCTCGCCCGCGCCTCAATCGCCGAATGTATGCCGATCAGGAGTATGGCCAGAACGAGGAAGCCGATACCGAAGCCGGTAGCGGTTGCTATCGCACCGAAACGATCTTCCGCCAGCATGAAGCCGGCCGCGAGAAGAAAGCCGATGGCGCAAAGGACCGATGCCGCCGTCAATATATACATGATGGCGGTGCGCCGGACCCTTCCGAAGATGGCAGACAGTTCGCCGCTCGCAAGCGAGCGGATGATCGACGCCAGCATCTGTGGATTACCGTTTCGCCATCAGCGCAAGCAGGAAACCGACGGCGGCGGCGATCGCAAGCGAGGTCGCCGGCTTCTCGCGCACGGCGGCATAGACCTGTCCCTCGATGTCGCGGGCGTTCGCACGGAGACCCTCATAGGCCGCCTCGCCCTGCGATTTGAGCTGGTCGACGCCCGCTGCGGCCGCCTTCTTCATGGCACGCATCGAAATCTCGCTGGAACTCTCGAGCTGGTCAGCGAGTTTTGCCACCTCGGCGCGCAGAATCTCGATCTGCGCTTCCAGTTCGGCGGCGGTACGTCTCGTGCCGTTCTGCGTTTTTCCAGTCCCGGCGGCGGGTGTTGCCATCTGGTCGGCTCCCTTTTGGTGAACTGGCCTCAACGTATGAGTGCGAAGTAAGTTCCTTGGCCCGGAACGAAACAGAGCGTTTGGCGTTTAATGCTGCCAAACCGGAAGGAAAGATGAGCGTTAACGCCCGAAAAAAGCCGCCGATCGTCCGGTTGCCGCCAAAGTCGAGCCTCGAATTACTGCTTTCAAACGGCGCAAGAGCATCGGCTATCTTCATCGGGATCGTCGCATTCGTCTTCGCACTTCATGCCGGGCGGCTGATCCTCGAGCCGATCGCGCTCGGCATCGTCATCGGCCTGATGCTCGGGCCTGTCGCCTCGAAGATCGAGAAACGAAACGTGCCGGCGGGGCTTTCGGCGCTGCTCGTCGTGCTGGTCTTCCTGATCTGCCTGTGCGCTTTCGCCGCCGCGCTGGCGACGCCGCTGGCGTTCTGGTTCAACCGCCTTCCCGAAGTCTGGCAGCAACTGCAGCTCCATCTTTCGCAATTCAGGGAGCCGCTCAGTTCCATCGCCCATATGCGCGAGCAATTGCGCAACATCACCGGCGGATCGAAAGTGACGGTCTCGGTCGACAATTCCCCGGTCGAGAACGTCGCCGTGCTGGCTCCGGCCGTGATCGCCCAGATCATCGTGTTCTTCGCCAGCATGTATTTCTTCGTCGCGACCCGGCACCAGACCCGGGCCGCCATGCTGCGCCTTTGCTTCGACCGGCGCCTGCGCTGGCGGGTCGCCCATATCTTCCGGGATGTCGAGTACCTCGTCTCGCGTTATCTTCTGTCCATCACGCTTATCAATATCGGGCAGGGGATAGCGGTAACGCTGGCGCTCTGGGCGATCGGCGTTCCCTCCCCGGCGATCTGGGGTGCGCTCGCCGGACTGCTCAATTTCGTCATCTATGTCGGACCGGCGGCGATGGCGGTCATCCTGCTCGGCGTCGGCGCCGTCAGCTTCGATACGCTCACCGCGATACTGCTTCCCGCGATCGTGTTTCTCGCGCTGCACCTGGCGGAATCGCAGTTCGTGACACCGACCTTCCTCGGACGAACGCTGACGCTCAATCCGTTCGTCATCTTCCTGGCGCTGGCCTTCTGGATCTGGCTCTGGGGACCGATCGGCGGCTTCATCGCGGTTCCGGCGCTGCTTATCCTCTACGCCGTCGGCGGGAACATCATACCCGGCATGGAATGGTCGTCGTCGGAAGCGGGATGAGTGCCGCTGGCACCGTCGGCTCTCTGCTGGTCCGACCCCACAGCCATTTGAGTGCAGCTCGTCTAGACGAGAGGCCTGACGGTCTCCTTCATCCCCTCCCATCGGGCCAGATCCAGCAGGCCTTGCATGTCGCGGACCGCGCATCCGCGTTCCCGCCAGGATATGAGATGGCGTTGGACCAGCTTGCGCAACGTCTTGTTGGTATGGACGAGCGACAGGCCCAGCGTGTCGGCGATATGCTGTTGCGTGATCGGTATTTCCGGCGGGTTGGAGTCGTTCAGGCCAACTGTCTCGGCGCGCCCGGCGATGAAAGCGATCAGATAGGCGGCCCGTTCCATCGCGGTTCGCCGGCCGAGGCTCAGAAGGTTCTCGTCCAGCATCTGCTCCTCGCGTGAAGCGAGCCATGTGATGTCGTAGGCAAGGCCTGGATGGTTGCGGTAGAGCTCGAAAAGGTGGTCGCGTTCGAACACGCACAGCAGCATGGGCGACAGCGCTTCGACCGAATGGCTCATCTCGTCCATCAGGCTGCCCTGAAGCCCGATCAGGTCGCCCGGCATCACATAGTTCAGGATCTGACGGCGACCGTCCGTCATAAGCTTGTAACGGAAACCCCAGCCGGAGAGGGCCGTATAGAGGTGCGCGCTGTGGCTTCCTTCCACCAGGAC
The DNA here is from genome assembly GCA_001896885.1 of Rhizobiales bacterium 65-79. GTDB lineage: Bacteria > Pseudomonadota > Alphaproteobacteria > Rhizobiales > Rhizobiaceae > Mesorhizobium_L. Next base: position 53,478 of record MKRJ01000016.1, read on the forward strand.
GGTGGCGCCCTGGTCAACGGAGAGCTCACCGCTCTTGAACCGGCTAATGAATGCGAGTTCATCCTGCTCGAAAGGGCGGAAGACGGCACGCTTGCGCAAAGGGCATTGCGTGCAGGCGATTCTTTTTCCGGCGTGGGTTCCAGCGGTGGTCACATGCAGGCTCCGGGGGGCCAGGCGGTTGGCTTCAGGGACATCGTAGCCTTCCCAATTGATTTGCGAAACGGGATCACACCCATGTCTTTTTTAAATGACAGGGGGGTGGCGCTGCGGCATGAAGGCCTTCTGTTTCATATGGAGAATATTTGCTTGGCCGCGTTGCCCCTTGCCGGTTTCCGCGTACTGATCCTTGAAGACGAGTATCTCATCGCCATGGACGTCGAGCAGCTATGCCGCGACCATGGCGCCGAAGATGCCGTCCTGATCCAGGACCTCGACGGGGTCGAGGGCGCGATCGCAAATCAGTCTTTCGACGTGGCCGTGATCGACGCCATGCTGGATGGCCGCTCCACGCTGGACTTCGCCCGTACGCTGCAGAACCGGGGCGTGCCTTTCGTCTTCGCGACGGGCTACAACGACGCGTCGGAAAGGTTCGCGGATTTTCCCGGCGTTCCCGTCGTCGGGAAGCCCTATGGCGGGCGGGAGCTGATCGCGGCGATCACCGAGGTGCTGGGGCGGCGCGCCGCTCAGGCCACGTTGGAACCCAATACCTGAGCGGCAATTGAATCGGGGCCGTAATCGGCTTCGCCCGAAATGTCGAGAAGCTCCTGGAGCCGTGTCCTTCCGCGGCTGACCCGGCTCTTGATGGTGCCGACGGCGCAGCCGCAGATCGCCGCGGCCTCCTCATATGAAAAACCCGACGCACCGATGAGGATGATCGCTTCCCGCTGATCCTCCGGCAACTGCCTGAGGGCGCGGCGGAAGTCCTGCAGATCGAGCGCGCCGTCCTGACTCGGATGGACAGCCAGCCGACCGGTCATCGTGCCGTCGCTGTCCTGCACCTCGCGACCGCGCTTGCGCATCTGCGAATAGAACTCGTTGCGCAGGATGGTGAACAGCCAGGCCTTCAAATTCGTCCCCGGCTGAAAGCTCTTCTGCTTGTCCCAGGCCTTTACCAGCGTCTCCTGGACGAGGTCGTCCGCCTTGTCCGCATTTTGCGAAAGCGAGACGGCGAAAGCCCTGAGACTCGGAATGGCCGCGAGCAGATCGCTGCGGAAGCCCGAACCGGACGCCATGCGCTATTCCTTGCCCGAAGGGGTTTCTGCATGCTCCAGCCGGCTCAAGAGGTCGGCGAAGCGATCTGGAATCTCGTCCGCCGCTATTTCGTCGTAGTACTGCCGGAGCTTTCGCCCGATTTCCGAATTCGGCCCCAAAATTTCGGATCCACTCGCCCGGCGGGCCGCATTATTCTTCATACGCGCGGTCTTTGTTCCTGAAGTCATGCCCAATCTTGTTCCCCCAGCGTCCCTTATGTTATCCCGCCATGGCTATGCCATGCACCCTTGTCCTCACCCCGATCCGGCCTACAACGCCTTCTGCCAAAAAGAGTTCCCTAGTATGGAACTTTTTCATGAATATCGCGTTTCTGCCGCTGTTTGGGCCTGAAACATAGAGGGAGCCGGAAACGAATGAGCCTTTCCACCACCATTGCACCGCAATTGCCCTATCTCAGGCGGTTTTCCAGAGCGGTTTCCGGTTCTCAGACAAGCGGCGACGCGCTGGTGGCGGCGGTGCTGGAAGCAATCATCGCCGATGTGGGCATCTTTCCCGCGGCGTCCAACACCAGGGTTGCGCTCTATAAGGTATTCGCCAAGCTTTACGGCACGATCGCCGTCCGCGTTCCGCAGGTGACCCCGGCCTCGGGGTGGGAAAAGCGCGCGGCCGCGAACCTTTCGGCACTGGCGCCTCGCGCCAGGCAGGCATTTCTTCTCGTGGCCGTCGAAGGCTTCACGGACGAGGAGGCGGCCGAGATCCTCGACGTCGACGAAGCCGAATTCTCCTCTCTCCTGCAGGAAGCAAGCCTGGAGATATCGAGGCAGGTGGCGACCGATATCCTCGTCATAGAGGATGAGCCGCTGATCGCCATGGACATTGAGGAAATGGTCGAGAGCCTCGGTCATCGGGTGGTCGGCACCGCGCGGACGCGAAGGGAGGCGGCGGAGATATTCAAGAGAACGAAGCCCAAGATGGTGCTGGCCGATATCCAGCTCGCCGATGGCAGTTCGGGTATCGATGCCGTCAACGACATTCTGGCCGAATCTCCCATCCCGGTTATCTTCATTACTGCTTTCCCGGAACGCCTGCTTACCGGCGAAAGACCGGAGCCGGCCTTCCTGGTAACGAAACCTTTCAATCCTGAAATGGTTAAAGCGCTCATCAGCCAGGCCCTTTTCTTCGACAACCAGGCCAAAGCGGCCGCATAAAAATATTCGCACCGCTGGCGAGGTAAATCTATTCGCCGTGATTTCGCCTTTATTTGATTCTTATTGGCGCGCGTCGTGGCTGGCGCTTGGCGTGGCCATCTCCCAACATGGAACCAATCGGGGCGGGGTTCGTTCATCCGTCGACGGTTGGCGGCGTCTGCGATTTCAGGAGTCGGGTATGATTTATTGGGGTCTCGTTTTCATCATCATCGCCGTGATGGCGACGGCTTTCGGCCTGGGCGGCATCGCCGCCGCGTCGGCCGGCGTGGCGCAGTTGCTGGCCATGCTGCTCACCGTCCTCTTCGCCATTTCGATCCTCGCCGGTTTTTACCGCCGCGCGCGCTAGGGCCGCACACTTCCATAGACATCGCCAGCCCGGAAACTGACCGCCCAAGGCGGGCGCAGGCGCTTTCCGGAAAATTGCTGCTCATGGGCGACGCGGATTCCCGCTCGGCCCGGAACCTGTTCATGTCCTGCTCGTTTCCCGAGAATATACGGAAATGCAGGGCACATGAGCGCAGGGCGAAACACTAGGGACGAAAGTGCGTCCTCCGATGCGGAAGTTATGGCAAGCCTTGCCAAGGCACTGAGGAATTGCGGCATCTCGGTGATCTATCAGGATCCGGGAGGGTATGTGGTCTGGGCGCGAAACGCTCCGGACGCCTGGTCCGGCGTGGTCGCCGGCGCTCGCGACAGGGATTTCCTTCCCAAGAAGGAAGCCGAACGCCTGTGGGAAGTGAAGAAGGACGTTTTGGCTTCAGGGACATCGCGAACCATCCAGATCGCCGTCCCCGACGGGGACGGCTCCGCCTGGTTCGACTTGTGGGTGGATGCCGACCGATCGGAAAACGGCATGATCCGCGGCCTGCTCACCACCGCCGTCGAGACGACGGAACAAAAGCGGAGGGAGCAGACGCTGCGCACATTGCTGCGCGAGGTCAGCCACCGCTCCAAGAACCTGCTTTCCATCATCCAGAGCATCGCCGCCCAGACGGGGCGATACTCGGGCGGCATCGATTCCTTCCTGGTGCGGTTTCGCGGCCGCATCCAGTCGCTCGCCTCGTCGCAGGATCTGGTGACGTCGTCGAACTGGCGCGGCGCTAACCTGCACGAACTCATCGCCGGACAGGTGGCGCGCTATTGCGCCGACCCGCAGCGCAACATTCGGGTGCAGGGTGAAAATCCTTATTTCAATCCCAATGCCGCCCTTCATGTCGGGCTCGCCCTTCATGAACTTGCCGTCAACTCCGTCAGCTACGGCGCGCTTGCGAACGGCGACGGTTGGGTGAATATCTCGGTGGAACAGGCGATCGCCGGAAGCGCAAGCGGCGGGCTGATACTGATCTGGTCGGAGGCGAGCTCCGCCGACGGGGAAGCGGCGAAGGAGAAGCGTTTCGGCCGTGTCGCCCTCGAACGCGTGGTCCCCGCCTCGCTCGGCGGCGCCGCCGTCCTGTCTTTCGGGCCGGAGAGGCTCGAATATAGGTTGACGATCCCCGCCGGCAATTTCGAGAATGCATGATCATGTCCGCCGCCCGCAGGGAGAATGTCGGACAAGGGGCTTGATCGTCCCTTTTGAAGCGGCGATGGAACCATGCGCCGCGATTTCCGTTTTTGTGCGGATGGAGGAAAGGAGAGGATACTATTTTCCGAAATGGCGCGATCCACCGGCCCAGAGGAAAGTCCTGTGGAGATGCCGGTGCGGCCGCAAAGAAGCCGCGAATATAATTGTCGATGAAACGGAGCCCAGCCGGCTGTCGGCTCGTACTGAAGGGCATAGTCGAGGAGAAGACTGATGAATAAGCTTATCTTGGTAATGGCCGTTGCCGCTCCCCTTGCCGTAACGGGGTGCACGACCGCCGAGCAGACGGGCGTCGGTGGCGCAGCCGTAGGCGCCGCCGTCGGCGGACTGGCGACCGGCACCACGGGCGGCGCGCTTGGCGGCGCACTGATCGGCGGCACGGCCGGCTACCTGATCGGCAGGGCCGCGGATCATCCGGGCTATTGCCGCTATCGGGGCCATGACCGTTACGGCCGGCGGGTTATCTACGAGCGCCGCTGCTAGCGGCGGTGGTTGCGGGGAGGCCCGATCGCACGGCCTCCCCCTGACCGGCCACGCTTGAGTTCCTTTCCGATTTCGGCTTGATCAATTTCCGTCCAGGCTTGCGAGCCGGGGGACGTTTCCATGATTCGCTGGATCATCATCCTTCTCATCATCGCCGGCGTCGCGAGCCTGCTTGGCTTTCCCGGGATAGCCGGCGTCGCGGGCGGGCTGGCCCGCATCCTCATCATCATCGTCCTGATCGGACTGGTGCTGCTCCTGATTTTCGGCCGCGCGCTGATCGGCTGACCGCCAGGGCCCGCGCGGCGGATGTCAGGCCGCCGCGGCCCGCATTGCGCCTGGTCCAGGGATCGCCCCCGGCGGGCACTTGCCGAGAATGATCATGCCGAGCACTTCGTCCTTGGTGACGTCGCTCGTGCGTGCGGTGCCGACGACCTGGCCGTTTTTCATGACGCAGACACGGTCGGCAAGATCGAAAACGTCATGGATATCGTGGCTGATCAGGAAGATGCCGATCCCGTCGGCCTTGAGCTGCCGGATCAGCTCGCCCACCTGGGCGGTCTCCTGCGGTCCCAGCGCGGCGGTCGGTTCGTCCATGATCAGGATACGGGCGTTGAAAAGGATCGCGCGCGCGATAGCCACCGATTGCCGCTGCCCGCCCGAGAGCGACTTCACCGGTTCCTTGAAGCGCTGGAAGCGCGGGTTCAGCCTCCCCATGACCTTGCGCGCCTGGTTCTCCATGGCGACGTCGTCGAGCGTGCCCCACTTGGTGCGGAGCTCGCGGCCGAGGAACAGGTTGGCCGCCGAGTCGACATTGTCCGCCAACGCCAGCGTCTGGTAGATCGTCTCGATGCCGTAGCGCTTGGCGTCGCGCGGATTGTTGATCGTCGCTTCCTCGCCGCGGATGAAGATGTCGCCCGAATCCCGCTTGTAGGCCCCGGACAGGATCTTGATGAGCGTCGACTTGCCGGCGCCGTTATGGCCGAGGAGCGCCATCACCTCGCCTTCGCGGAGATCGACGGAGGCTTCGTCGACGGCATGCACGCCGCCGAAGGAGATCGAGATATTCCTCAGATCGACGAGAGGGGGAGTTTGAGCATCCATGGCGGCCTCACTGGATTCGGCGGCGATACATGGTGTCGAGCCATACCGCGACGACAAGGACGGCTCCGACGACGATGTTCTGCAGCGGCGTATCGAGCCCGAGCAGCACCATGCCCGACTGAAGCGACTGCATCAGGACGGCGCCCAGCATGGCGCCTGCGACCGTTCCCACGCCGCCGGCCAGAGAGGTGCCGCCGATGACGGACGCGGCGATGACCAGAAGCTCGTCCAGCGTGCCCTGCGCGTTGGTCGCCGCGTTCAGCCGCGCGATCGAGATGGCGCCGCTCACGGCCGTCAGCATGCCCATCAGCATGAAAATCTTGAGCGTGACCCAGCGCGTGTTGATGCCGGCCAGTTCGGCGGCCTCCGGATTGCCGCCGATCGCGAAGACGTAGCGGCCGAAACGCGTGCGCGTGGCGAGGAAGGTCATGACCGCTCCCGCCGCGATCGCGATCAGGACCGGTATGGCGATGCCGTGCGCGATGAAGAGCCCGCCATCGGGAATGGTGATGTGATGCGCCTCGGCATAGCGACGGACGATGCCGATCGGCCATGGATAGGAATTGGCCACGGCGACCGCCGCCAGGATGGCGATACAGGTGACGCCGCCAAGGAAGAACTCGGCCCAGACCGGGCGCAGCGGAAAATGAAAGCGGTTGCGCTGCACCCGTCCGTTGATGAGGGCGAGGACGACGAGGAGGCAGGCGACCGCGCCGACCACCCAGCTCCAGGTGGCGCCGATCGATCCCTGCGGTCCGCCGCCCATCAGCTTGAACGTGTCGTCCATGGGGGCGACGGTGCGGCCGCTGGTCACCCACCATGCCGCACCACGCCAGACCAGAAGGCCGCCGAGCGTCACGATGAAGGAGGGAATTTCCAGATAGGCGATGAGGAACCCCTGGAACGCGCCCAGGATCAGCCCGAGAACCAGGCCAACGGCGAGCGCGATGATCCAGACCGCCGGATGCTCGTAGCCAAGCAATCTGGGTAGGATCTCGGCCTGGGTGACGCCCATGACCATGCCTATGAAGCCGAGCATCGAACCCACCGAGAGATCGATGTTCCGGGTCACGATGACCAGCACCATGCCCGTCGCCATGACGGCGATCGACGCCGACTGAACGGAGAGGTTCCAGAGGTTTCGCGGCGTCAGGAACAGCCCGCCGCTGAGGATGTGGAATATGATCCAGATGAGGGCGAGCGCGCCCACCATGCCAAGCATGCGGGTGTCGAGTTCCGTGGCCCTGAGGAACGATTGCAGGAGACTGAGTTCGGCCGCCCTGGCGCGGTCGAGCGGCGCGGTCGATTCAGACATGGCTTCCTCCCCGCACGGCGTCGCGGGCCGCCGCGTCTGCCGCGCTAACACGATCATACGTGGCCGTCGCGGTTCCGGTCAAACCGCGACGGCACGTTCGGCCGAAACTCAGCCGCAGACCTTGACGGAGCCGGCCTTCACGCCCTGGCAGACTTCAGCCTTGGTGATCCAGCCGGCGTCGATCACCACGTCGAGATTGTCCTTGGTGATCGGGATCGGCTTCAGGAATATCGAGTTCATCTCGACATGCTTCGGCCCGCCATTGAATTTCTCGACGCCGGGGATTTCGGTCATCTTCTTGCCGTTGGCGAGCATGGAGGCGATTTCCGCCGCCTTCTTGCCGAGCTCACGGGCATCCTTCCACACCGACACGGTCTGCGTGCCGAGCGCGATGCGGTTGAGGGCCGCGTGATCGCCGTCCTGGCCCGACACGGGCACGGAGCCGGCGAGGCCCTGCGCGGCGAGAGCGGCAACGACGCCGCCGGCGGTGCCGTCATTGGAGGCCACGACCGCGTCGACCTTGTTGTTGTTGGTCGTCAGGATCTGCTCCATGTTCTTCTGTGCGTTGGCCGGCAGCCAGCCGTCCGTATAGGCTTCGCCGACATTCTTGATCTTGCCGGAATCCATGGCGGCCTTCAGCACTTCCATCTGGCCGGAGAACAGGAAGTCCGCGTTCGGGTCGGCCGAGGAACCCTTGATGAAGGCGTAGTTGCCCTCGGGCTTCACGGCGAACACCGCGCGCGCCTGCATGCGGCCGACTTCCTTGTTGTCGAAGGTCAGGTAGAAGGCGTTGGGGTTCTCGATGAGGCGGTCGTAGCCGACCACCGGTATGCCCTCGTCGGTCGCCTTCTGGATCGCCGGACCGATCGCCGAGGAATCCTGGGCGAGAACGATCAGCGCGTTGGCGCCCTGCGAGATCAGGCTTTCGATGTCGCTCAGCTGCTTCTCGGCCGAAGACTGGGCGTCGGCAGAGATGTACTTGTCGCCGTCCGCCTCGAGCTGCTTCTTGATGGCGGCCTCGTCCGTCTTCCAGCGCTCCTCCTGGAAGTTCGACCACGACACGCCGATGATCTTGTCCTTTGCCTGCGCAAGTGTCGCGAACGAAAGCGTGATCGCGGCGCCCGCCAGCAAGGCGGTCGTAAACTTTCTCATGATTTCCTCCCTGCGCCCACACGGCGCGCTACAGATGAACTGCGGCCCTAAGAAGCTCTTTTTTTCGAGCCTCGAAAAAAAGAATGACTCACTCTGCGTTCCATGTCAATATGCCGCAGTGCGGACGGACCGGCCGCTCGTGCACAGAACCGGGCGACGCAGGGAGGATTTCTCGGAGATGACGGTCGGGATCCGTCACGACGATCTCAGGCGACGCAATCGCGCCATGGTGATCTCCGCCGTCCGCCGGGCCCGCCAGCCGTCGCGAACGGAGATAGCCCGGACCACCGGGCTCAGCCATTCGACGATTTCGGCGATCGCGTCCGACCTCATCGAGGAAGCCATACTGACGGAGACCAAGGGCGAGCCAACGGCATCCAAGCGCGGCCGGCCGCAGGTGGCGCTCGGCCTCAATCCGGAAGCGAGTTCGGTCGTCACCATCCTGCTGGCGCTTAACGCGCTTTCCGCCACGCTCATCGACTATGCGGGCAACATCGTCGCCGAGGAGCAGCGGCGCCTGCAGACGATGACGATGGGAAGGGACGAGCTGATCGCGGAGGCGACGGGGATCGTGGGCCGTCTGCTTGCTAGGGGCGGATCGGCGGGAAGAAAGGCGATGCGCATTTCCTTCGCGGTACAGGGGGTCGCCAATTCGGGGGGCACGGCCATGCTCTGGTCGCCGATCACGCCGCACCGGGACGTCCGCTTCGGGGAGGCGCTGGAGAAGGCTTTCGGCCTGCCGGTGACGCTCGAAAACGACTGCAACATGATGGCGGTGGCGCTGCGCTGGCGCGATCCCGACCGCTATCGCGACAATTTCATTTCCGTCCTGCTGTCGAACGGCATCGGCATGGGCCTCTTCCTGAACGGCGAGCTTTTCACGGGGACGCAGTCCTCGGGGGGCGAGTTCGGCCATATGATCCACGTCCCGAACGGCGATCTCTGCCGCTGCGGCCGGCGCGGCTGCATCGAAGCCTATGCCGGCAACTACGCCATCTGGCGCAACGCACGCCGCCTGCCCGACGGGGACGGCTTCGTGGCCGACATCGAGGACCACGACATGATGGCGCTCGCCGAGGAGGCGCGCAGCCGCGATGGACCCGAGCGGGCGGCCTATCGGAAGGCAGGGGAGGCGATCGGCTTCGGGCTCGGCAGCCTTTTCGCGCTGATCGACCCGGCCCCCGTGGCGATGGTCGGCATCGGAGCGCGTGCCTTCGACCTGATCGAGGGACCGATGCGCGCCGCCATCGCCAGGACCGCCGGCGGCCAGCACGAGGAAGCCATCTCCTTCGCGACCGAGCCGGACCAGCTTCCGCTCATCCGCGAGGGCTGCGCCATGCGCGCCCTGACCTTCATCGACGAGATTTTCGCGGCCGGCAATCCGCCGGCGAGCGCGACGCATGGGAGGGCCGTCGCATGAAGAAGCCGCGCCGCGCGGATCAAACTTCCTGGATGGAGTATCCGGCCCCGCGGATGGTGCGGATGACGTCCGGCATGTTGCCGCTATTGACCGCCTTGCGCAGGCGGCCGACATGGACGTCGACCGTACGCTCGTCGATATAGATCGTCTCCCCCCAGACATTGTCGAGAAGCTGGCCGCGCGAGAAGACCCGGCCGGGGCTCAGCATGAGGAACTCGAGCAGGCGGAACTCGGTCGGACCGAGCCTGACCTCGGTCTGCCCGCGATAGACGCGGTGGGTCTCGCGGTCGAGCGCGATCTCGCCCACCTTGAGGACGTTTGCAAGCGTCTCGGGCCTGGCGCGCCGCAGCAGCGCGCGCACCCGCGCCACGAACTCGGGCGTGGAGAACGGCTTGACCAGATAATCGTCGGCGCCGGTCGAGAGGCCGCGGACGCGGTCGGCCTCCTCGCCGCGGGCGGTCAGCATGATGACGGGCAGGCGTTCGGTCTCCGGCCTCATCCGCAGCCGGCGGCAGAGCTCGATGCCGGAAATGCCGGGCAGCATCCAGTCGAGCACCAGGAGATCGGGCACGTTCTCCCGCAGCCGGAGCTCGGCCTCGTCGCCGCGTGTGATCGTCTCGACCTGGTAGCCTTCGGCTTCCAGATTGTAGCGAAGCAGCACGCAGAGTGGCTCCTCGTCCTCCACCACCAATATCTTGGGCGCGATCATCTCGGTCCGTTTACTCCGCAAGCCGGATCGCCGTCTCGTCCGTTCTTGGCCGATCGGGCGAGAGCTGCCGGCCGGTCAGGACATAATAGGCGTTTTCGGCGATATTCGTCACATGGTCGCCGATCCGCTCGAGGTTCTTGGCGCAGAAGAGCAGATGCGTGCAGGCGGTGATGTTGCGCGGGTCCTCCATCATGTAGGTGAGAAGCTCGCGGAAGACCGCCGTGTACTGGATGTCGATCTTCTCGTCATCGGCGCGCAATGCGCTCAGGCCTTCGGCGTCACGCATCTCATATTTCCGGATTACGCCCTCGACCTGCCGGAGCACGAGGGCGGTCATGGCTTCGATGCCATGCGCGAACCGGCGCGGCGCCACCGCCTCGCCGACGGCGCCGACGCGCTTGGCGATGTTCTTGGCGAGGTCGCCGATCCGCTCCAGGTCCGCCGCCATACGGATGGCGCCGACCACCATACGAAGGTCGGCCGCCACCGGCTGGCGCCTGGCGATCAGCGTGATCGCGCGTTCGTCCAGATCGCGCTGCCTGGCGTCCATCAAGGCGTCCTGCGACACCACCTGACGGGAGAGCGGATTGTCGAGGTCGAGGAGCGCGCGGGTGGCAGAGCCGGCCATGGTAGCGGCCAGATCGCCCATTTCGCGGATCAGGCCGTCGATGGCGTTCAGATCCTCGTCGAAGGCGGCAACGGTATGTTCTGTCATGGTCCGTTCCTGTGGGGTGGCGGCGGCGGAACTAGCCGAAGCGCCCGGTGATGTAGTCCTGGGTGCGCTTGTCCTGCGGCGAGGTGAAGATCTGCTCGGTGTCGCCGAACTCGATCAGCTCGCCGAGATACATGAAGGCGGTGCGGCTGGAGACGCGGGCGGCCTGCTGCATGTTGTGGGTGACGATGACGATCGTGTAGTCGGCCTTGAGCTCGTCGATCAGTTCCTCGATCTTGGCGGTGGAAAGCGGGTCGAGCGCCGAGGCGGGCTCGTCGAGCAGGATCACCTCCGGCTTCACCGCGACCGTGCGGGCGATGCACAGCCGCTGCTGCTGGCCGCCGGAGAGGCTGAGCCCGCTGGCGTTCAGCTTGTCCTTCACCTCAGCCCACAGGGCGGAGCGCCTCAGCGCCTGCTCGACGCGGCCGTCGATCTCGGATCTGGGCAGCTTCTCGTAGAGCCTTATGCCGAAGGCGATGTTCTCGTAGATCGACATCGGGAAGGGCGTCGGCTTCTGGAACACCATGCCGATCTGGGCGCGGAGCAGGTTGAGATCCTGGCTCCTGTCGAGGATATCGCGGCCGTCGAGCAGCACCTCGCCCTTCGCGCGCTGTTTCGGATAAAGCTCATAGATCCGGTTGAAGACGCGCAGCAGGGTCGACTTCCCGCAGCCGGACGGGCCGATGAAGGCCGTGACGCTCTTCGCGGGAAGCGAAAGCGAGATGTCCTTCAGCGCCCGCGTCCGGTCATAGAAGAAGTCGAGCTTGCGCACCTCCAGCTTCACGTCTTCCGTTGCGGGACGGCTGGCCGCTATCGATGCCGGCGACATCATCTGTGTCATCTGTCCTCCCTCCGGACGGTAAGGGCGCGCGCCACGATGCTGAGCAGAAGCACGGCGAAGGTGATGATGAGCGCGCCGGTCCAGGCGAGTTGCTGCCATTCGGCATAGGGGCTGAGCGCGAACTGGAAGATGGTGACCGGCAGGCTTGCGATCGGGGCGTTGAGATCGACGCTCCAGAACTGGTTGTTGAGAGCGGTGAACAGAAGCGGCGCTGTCTCGCCGGAGATGCGGGCCACCGCGAGGAGGACGCCGGTGATGATGCTGGAAAGGGCGGCCCTGTAGGCGACCGAGCGGATGACCACCCAGCGCGGCGCGCCGATCGCCGTGCCGGCCTCGCGAAGCGCGTTCGGCACGAGGTTCAGCATGTCCTCGGTCGTGCGGACAACGACCGGAATGACCAGGATCGCCAGCGCCACAGACCCCGCGACCGCCGAGAAATGGCCCATGGGCTTGACCATCAGGACATAGACGAAGAGGCCGACGATAATGGACGGGGCGGAAAGCAGGATGTCGTTGATGAAGCGCACGACGATCGTCAGTCGGGAAAAGCGGCCATATTCGGCCATGTAGGTGCCGGCCAGGATGCCGATCGGCGTGCCGACGATGACGGCGATCACCGTCATCACCACGCTGCCGGCGATGGCGTTCAGAAGACCGCCGGCCTCGCCGGGCGGGGGCGTCATGTGCGTGAAGACGGCTGGGACAAGGCCGCTCAGCCCGTTCCAGAGAAGCGCGCCGAGGATGAGCGCCAGCCAGGCGAGGCCGATCAGCGCCGCGGCGACGCAGAGGCCCATCATCAGAGAATTCCTTGCCTTGCGTCGGGTGTGAAGCGCCGGTCCCATGCTCAGGCTCCCGCCTTGTGGCCCGTCCGCAGCAGCATCAAGCGGGCAGCGGCGAGGATCAGGAAGGTGATGACGAAGAGGATCAGCCCGAGCGCCACCAGCGAGGAGGTGTAGAGGTCGCCGACGGCTTCGGTGAACTCGTTGGCGATCGAGGCGGAGATCGTGGTGCCGGGGGCGAAGAGCGAGGCGTGGATACGGTGCGCATTGCCGATCACGAAGGTGACGGCCATCGTCTCGCCGAGCGCGCGGCCGAGACCGAGCATCACTCCGCCCATGATGCCGACGCGCGTATAGGGAATGACCACCCTGCGCGTGACCTCCCAGGTGGTGCAGCCGATGCCATAGGCGGATTCCTTGAGCATGGCGGGGACAGTGTCGAACACATCCCGGGTGATCGAAGAAATGAAAGGCAGCACCATGATGGCCAGGATTAGGCCGGAGGTCAGGATGCCGATGCCGTAGGGCGGGCCGGCGAAGAGCGCCGACAGGCCCGGCACATCATGGAAGAGCCCGATCACGAAGGGCTGGACCACCGTCTGCATGAAGGGCGCGAAGACGAACAGGCCCCAGATGCCGTAGATGATCGAGGGTATGCCGGCCAGAAGCTCCACGGCCATGCCGATCGGGCGGCGGAGCGGGCGCGGACAGAGCTCGGTGAGGAAAATGGCGATGCCGATTCCGATCGGAACGGCGATCAGGATGGCAATCGCCGACGTGACGAGGGTGCCGTAGATCGGGGCGAGCGCGCCGAATTTTTCCCTCACCGGATTCCAGGATTCGGTGACGAGAAAGGCCGGGCCGAAATGCGAGAGCGCCGGCCACGCGCCGAGGAAGAGCGACACCGCCACGCCGCCGAGCAACAGGAGAACGAGAATGGCGGCCGCACGGGTCAGGGCGTGAAACAGGCTGTCGGTCAGCGCGAAACGCCGTACCCTGGCGTCTCGCGCGACGGCCGGTGCCGTCATCCTCTCCTGAACCGCACTCATAGGGGGCACCTTTTGCCTGGCAGAGCCCGGGCGCCAACGGCCCCCGGGCTCTGCGGTCACGGAGTTACTGGCCTACCGTATAGACCGGCTTGCCGTCGGCCTTGATGTCCGACCAGGTCGCCTCGATCAGGCCGACGACGTTGTCGGGGATGGACACATAATCCAGCCCCTTGGCGGCATCCTTGCCGTTCTTGTAGGCCCAGTCGAAGAATTTGAGCGCGTCGCCGGCGGCAACGGCGTCTTCCGGCGCCTTGTGGATCAGCACCCAGGTCGAGGCGGCGATCGGCCAGCTGTTGTCGCCGGGCTGGTTGGTGATGATGACGTGGAAATTCGTGGCGCCCTGCCAGTCGGCGTTGGCGGCGGCGGCGCCGAATGTCTCGAGCGAAGGCTCTACGATCTTGCCGGCGGCGTTCTCCATCCTGGCATAGGAGAGGTTGTTCTGGGCGGCATAGGCATATTCGTCGTAGCCGATGCCTCCCGCCGTCTGCATCACCATGTTGGCGACACCCTCGCTGCCCTTGGCGCCGACGCCGACGGGCCACTCCACGGCCGTGTCGGAGCCGACCTTGTCCTTCCAGTCAGCAGAGACCTTGCTCAGATAGTCGGTGAAGTTGAAGGTCGTGCCCGAGCCGTCGGAACGATGGACGACGGCGATCGCCAGGGAAGGCAGATTGAGACCGGGATTGAGCGCCTTGATGGCGTCGTCGTCCCAGGAGGTGATGTCGCCGAGATAGATCTCGGCGAGCGTCTTGCCGTCGAGCACCAGCTCGCCGGGCTTGATGCCCTCGACGTTGACGATCGGGACGATGCCGCCCATCACCATCGGAAACTGGACAAGGCCGTTCTTGCCGAGGTCTTCGTCGGATAGCGGCTTGTCGGTGGCGCCGAAGGTGACGGTTTTGGCGATCACCTGCTTGATCCCGCCGCCCGAGCCGATGGACTGATAATTGAGGCCGATGCCGGTCTCTTTCTTGTAGGTGTCCGCCCATTTGGCGAAGACGGGATAGATGAAGGTGGATCCGGCGCCGGAAATATCGGCGGCGTTGCCGGCGGCAGCCGTTGCGATCGACAGGGCGACGGCGGCGGCAGCCGCGAGCGCCGTCGGGCGAATGAAAGTCATCATGGAGCCTGCTCCTGTTCGGACATTCTTGCTTGGCGCAGGTTTGCGCCGCGACTGCCCTTATCGGCCCCGTGTTACAGTTGGATGACAGTTTTGTTTCGGCCGCGCAGCCATCCGCCGGCGCGCGGTCCGCAACGGGCGGCGGCATGGAAAGCCGCGCCGGAACGATAGGTCGGAGAGGCTGCGGGGCCGGCGGCCTATGCCGCGCCCCGGATTTTCATCGTTCAGCCGGCGCTTTGAAGCGCAGTCGACTTGTCTCCGCCCCAGCGCGCCACTTTCCCGAGGAGGGCCTTGGGGCTGATGGGTTTCGACAGATAGTCGTCCATGCCGGCGTCGATGCAGCGTTCGCGGTCCCCCTTGAGCGCATGCGCGGTGACGCCGATGATCGGCACATGCGCCCCGCTCTCCGCCTCGAGGCTGCGGATCGCCGCGGTCGCCTCCAGGCCGCTCATCTTCGGCATGGAGACGTCCATAAGGATCATGCGAGGCTGCATCTCGCGGTAGGCCTGGAGCGCAAGCTCGCCATTGCCGACGATCTCGAAGCTCAGATCGGTCTCCGCCAGTATCTGTGTGAAGACGAGCTGGTTCACTTCGTTGTCCTCGGCGACCAGTATGTCGAGCCGATGCCCCGTCGCCGTTTGCCCGATAGCGGATGTCGAGGCCCTCTGGCCCGTCGCGGCGGAAACGGTCTTCCTTTCCGTCCCGGCAATCGGTGAAGGCGCGACGACGGCGGCGCGTCCGTCGAAGGCCGGCATGGCGGCGCCTCCCGTTGCGACGGCCGCCAGATCCGGCGTGCGATGCTTCTGCACCGCGGAGACGATCGTCTCCAGGAGATGCGAGGAGCGCGCCGGCTTGATGAGCTGGGCATTGATGCCGAGGTCGCGATGCTGGGCGTTGGAGAGCGACTGGTCGACCGATGTCAGCATGATAATCGGCGTATCGGCTATCCCCTTGGTTGAGCGGATGATCCGGGTCACTTCCGCTCCCGTCATGCCGGGCATCTGGTAGTCCAGGACCACGCAATCGACGCTGATGCCATGCTTCGCCGCCGCATGCAGCACTTTCAGGCCCTCCTCGCCGCTTTGGGCCGCGCAGGCATCGAAGGACCAGGAGGCCATCTGCTCGGAAAGGATGGCGCGGTTCACCGCATTGTCGTCGACGATGAGGATGCGCGCGCCGGTCACGTCGATCGGCATGGGCTTGCGCCGCGGGGAGGTCTCGGCGGTCGGCAGGTCGAGCGCGAACCAGAAGGTCGAACCCTTGCCGAACTCGCTCTCCACGCCGATGTCGCCGCCCATTAGCGCGACCAGCTTCGAGGTGATGGCGAGGCCGAGGCCGGTGCCTTCATGCCGCCTGGTCGAGGAGGCATCGACCTGGCTGAACTTGTCGAAGACGAGATCTATCTTGTCCTTCGGGATGCCGATACCGGTATCGGTCACATTGATGCGCAGCTTTCCCGCGCCCTTCTCGACATGGCCGTTCACATCGACCAGCACATGGCCGGTGTCGGTGAACTTCACCGCGTTACCCATCAGGTTGGTGATAATCTGGCGAATGCGGCCGACATCGCCCACGAACATTTCCGGCAGGTCGGGATCGACCCTAACGATCAGCTCCAAATCCTTCTCCTTGGCGCGGGTGGAGACGAGCGTCGCCACGTCCTCGATCGCCTCGACCAGGTTGAAGGGCGACGGATCGAGCACGAGCTGGCCGGCGTCGATCTTGGAGAAGTCCAGGATGTCGTTGATGATGGTGAGAAGCGCGTTGCCCGACTTCACGATGATGTCGGTGAATGTCTTCTGCTTCGAATCGAGATCCGATTTCGCCAACAATTCCGCCATGCCGAGCACGCCGTTCATCGGCGTGCGGATCTCGTGACTCATATTGGCCAGGAATTCGGATTTGGCACGGTCGGCCAGCACCGCCTTCTGCTGGGCCTCGCGCAACTCGCGCTCGCGTTCCTTCATCTCGCTGACGTCGGTGGTCGAGCCGATCAGGTAGAGCGAGCCGTCGGATGCGGCCATGACGCTCTTGCGCGCTTCCTGGTAGCGCGTCGACCCGTCCGGCCGCGTTGCCGTTTCCTCGAAGATCTGCGGCTGGCGGGAGCGCAGCACGGCGCGGTCGTCGCGCATGAAGGCCTCGCCGTCGGGGCCGAATATGTCGGCGTCGGTCTTGCCGACGGCTTCATCGCGCGACATGCCGGTCAGATCGCACCAGCCCTCGTTGACATAGACGAGCTTGAGGTCGGTCTGCTTGGCATAGATGGCGACCGGCACGTTGTCGATGATGGAGCGGAACAGCTCGTTCTCGCGCGAGCTTTCGCGCAGCGCTTCCTCGCGCTCCTTCAGTTCGGTGATATCGACCCGCACGCCGACGAAGGACCCGTCGGGCGTGCGCGTGTCGTAGACCTGATACCAGCGTCCGTCCGGATTGCGGCGCTCATAGACGGCGTGAGGCAGATGGTATTTCGCGATCTTGCCCCTGACCCACGCCTCCTGGTCGGTGTCATAGAGCGCGTCGAGTTCGGAATCGTCGCTCTGGCGGAAATAGCCCACATCATGCGCGATCCGCATGGCATGCTCGAGCGACTGGCCCTCGACCCAGGTCGCTTCCATTCCCCTGAGCATGTCCTGGACGTTGCGGTTGGCCAGGACGAACTTGTCGTCGCGGTCGTAGATGATGACGCCGGCGGGAAGCAGTTCGAGGACGTGGGCCAGGTGCTGGCGCGCTTCCTGCGCCTCGATTTCGCGGCGGCGCATGTCGGTGATGTCGAAGATGGTGCAGGCGACGTAGTCCTTGCCGCTTTCCGTGCGCACGCGGTTCTTGCGCAGGACGCGCGAACGGGGGACGCCGTCGAGTTCGAAATCCTCTTCGCTTTCGTGCAGTTCGCCGGTGTCGAGAACCTGCCGCTCGTTCTCCTCGAGTTCCTTCGCATCGGCTTCCGGGACGACGTCGATCGCCTTCCTGCCGATGATCTCCCGGGGCGTCTTGCCGAAGATTGCCGCGAAGGCGTTGTTGGCGAGGACGAAATCCAGGTTTCGGTCCTTGACGAAGATCGGGTGGGGAACGCTGTTGATGACCGCTTCGGCGAGCTTGGCCTTTTCGAGCGCCTCGGCCAGCGCCGCCTCGCGGTCCTTCATCTCGGTGATGTCGAAGTAGGAGACCAGCCGCTTGCCGCCAGAAAGCGCAGTCACCGAATATATGAGGGTGCGGCCGTCGGCGCGCTTGAATTCACGCGGCGCGACCTCGCCGGCGCGGATTTCCGAGATGCGCGATGTGGCATATTCCTCCCATCGGGCCTCGGGGACGTCATAGACGCCGGTATAGCGATTGTAGTCGATCAGGTCTCGGAAATGCGTGCCAATGCCGACCTTTTCCGGATCCATTCTCCATTGTTCGTAGAAGGCGGGGTTGACGATTTCGGCGCGCATGTCGGCGTCGACGACTACGACGCCCATGTTCATCGCCTCGACGGTCCGCGTCAGGTCGAACAGAAGTTCCTCGGCGTGGCGGCTCGCCTCGGCAAGCTCCTCCTCGCGTTTCTTCATCTCGGTGACATCCGTGCGGATGCCCATGATGCCGCCGTCCCGCGTACGGACCTCGCGGCGCATGACCCATCGCCCGTCCGAGAAATGCAGCATCATCTCGGCGCTCGGACCTTCCTTGCGCCGCTTCATGGCGGCGGCGACATAGGCGTCGACATCCGCCTCGCCGATATCCACCATGCCGAATTCGATGGCCTTGCGCAGCACCGCCTCGAAAGTCATGCCCGGGCGGATATGATCCTCCATGCCGACATGCATCTTCACATAGGCAGGATTGAACAGCACAAGGCGGTCGCTGGCGTCGTAAAGCGCGAAGCCGTCCTCCATGATGTCGAGCGCCGATCGCAGGACCTCGGTGTGGCTGGCCTTTTCGAGCGCTTCGGCGAGGGCCTCTTCCCGCTCCTTGATGGCGGTGATGTCGGTCCTCAGCCCGATGAACATGCCGTTGTCGAGGCGCCGGTTGCGCAGATGCACCCAGCGGCCGTCGTCGAGTTTCTGCTCGCGCTCGCTGTAGGGCTCCCAGCATTCCTGGAGACGTTCCCTCAGCCAGCGCGCGCGGTCGGCCGTCCGCGCCGCATTCTCGGCGCCGGGCGCGTCGACGAACTGGCCGGAATCATAGGCACTCGCCAGCAGGTCGCGGAGCTCCATCCCCGCTTCGGCGACCTTGCCGATATGGGGATAGAGTTCGGCCATGCGGGCGTTGGAGAGCAGAAGGCGGTCATTCTCGTCGTACACGACGATGCCGGCGTCGAGAGATTCGAACACGGCGGCCAGAAGTTCCTGCGACTGCTTGAGCTGGCCGCGCATCTCATCCAGCGCGTCCTGTGCGTCGAACAGGTTCGTGACGTTCCGGCCGGTGCCCTCGTAGCCGGCGAAAGCACCGTCTTCGGCGAACAGCGGATAGCCGGAAACCGACAGCCAGCGGCAATGAGCGGGCGCGTTCGCCACCTCATAGACGAATTCGCGAAAGGGCCGATGCGCCCTCAAATCGGCGAGGTGCGCCTGGTAGTCCGGTTTCAGCCGGGCGGCCATCGGCAGGAAATCGAACCAGGTCTTGCCGAGCGCCTTTTTCGGCTTCATTCCGGTCGCGCCTTCGAGCCCGTCGGAAAGAAAGACGAATATATGGTCGGCGTCGGTCCGCCATATCCAGTCGGCGCTTATTTCGAGAAGCCGGCGAGGATCGGCACCCGCCATCTCGACACCGGCGCCATGCGCGCCCGAAAGCGAATCGGCCGTGGGGCCCGCCGCCACGTTCGCAATGCCATGTTTTTGTTGTTTTCCGTCCCCAGATGCCACCGGACGCGCCCCTAGAATAGTCCGTTTTCAGGCAATGTGGACGACAAGGCTTAACGTTTAACTAACCTTAACGGCGGCTTACGCGGCGAGCGCCGAGCCCGGAATCCGGCCGCGCGGCGCCGGCTTTCCACCTCAATCTTTCCGCCTCAATCGGAGAACCGCGGCGCGAGCGCGTCGATCTTGCCGACCATCGAGGCAAGACCCTCGGCGATCTGGTTGTGCAGCGCGGCGGCGAGCTCCGGATATTCCTGGAGGATGCGGTGGAAAAGCCTGCGGCTCAGCCGGACGAGTTCCGTATCCTCGACGGCCACGGCGCCTGTCGGCCGAACCGCGTCGGCGATTAGCGCCAATTCGCCGAGCATCGCGCCCGGGCCGATGCTGGCGAGCAGGATGCGCTCGCCCTCGACGTCCTCCCGGAAGAGGCCGATCGATCCCGCCGCGACGACGAAGGCGCCGTCAGCACGCGCGCCGGCCTCGTAGAGTATCTGTCCCTGAGCGAGCCGCATGTTTTCCGCGCCGAAGGCGAGCAGCCGCAACTGGTCGGGCGTGAAGCTTTGGAAAAGCGGCACACCGGAAAGCAGGCGGATGTCGTCATCCAGCGCCAAGATTGTCCCCTAGAGCCTCTCATGGCTAGACAGAATCAGTTCTGTTTCTCCGATGGCGAGGCGATCCGTCAGGACGGCGGCGCGGGGCGTGCCGCGCCGAAGGCCTTGCCCCCCGGCTCCGGCCTCAGGCCGGGCCGAGGGCAGGCCAAGGCCCGAATTCCCTCCGACAGAACGATCCCCTCTGACCATGAAAGGCTCTATTGGTCCGATTCCGGCATTTACATCCCCTCGTCCGGCGCTCCCAGGCAAATGTCGGACTTCGCCTTGCCCAAACCGTGTGGGCGGTCAGGGAACGAGCTTATATCCGCCGCTTTCTGTCACAAGTATCTCGGCATTGGAAGGATCGCGTTCGATCTTCTGGCGCAGCCGGTAGACATGGGTTTCGAGCGTGTGGGTGGTGACGCCGGAATTGTAGCCCCAGACTTCCTCGAGCAGCACATCGCGGGTCACCACCTTCTGGTCGGCCCGGTAGAGGTATTTGATGATGGCCGCTTCCTTCTCGGTCAGCCGGACCTTGCCGCCGCGCTGGTCGACGAGCAGCTTCTGGCTCGGCTTGAAGGTGTAGGGCCCGACGGTGAAGGTGGCGTCCTCGCTCTGCTCGTGCTGCCGCAACTGCGCGCGAATGCGGGCGAGAAGCACGGCGAAGCGAAACGGTTTCGTCACATAATCGTTGGCGCCTGCCTCGAGGCCGAGGATGGTGTCCGAATCGGTGTCCTGGCCGGTCAGCATGATGATCGGCGCCTTATAGCCGCTCTTACGCAGGAGCTTGACCGCTTCGCGTCCGTCCATGTCGGGCAGCCCGACATCCATGATGAGCAGATCGACCATGCCGTTGCGCACCGACTGGATGCCCTTCGTGGCCGTTCCCTCCTGCAGGATCTCGAATTCCTCGTAGAGCGCGAGCTGCTCCACGAGAGTCGATCGCAAATCGTCGTCGTCGTCCACAATGAGGATGGTGCGCGATGCCATGGGCCAATCCGTTATTGTACAATCGAGAATAGGGTGTGCGGGAAGAACCGTCTATGCGCAAAGGAAACGGCTGCAAAGCGGCTCACAAGCTTTTGTCGTCCTCCGGGGCCGTTCTCCGCGGGATTTGAAGATAGCAGCCTGACGAAGGATTTGGGATGGGGATCGGAAATATCAATGTCCGTCCAAGGCCGGGGGAGCGGTCCGAGGGGCTCATCAACGTCGAGGGCGTGGTCTTCCGCTGCGCGCTGGGCAGGGCGGGCATCTCCGCTTTCAAACGCGAAGGCGACGGCGCGACGCCGTCCGGCAGGCTTCGTCTTCTCGGCGGCTATATTCGCGTGGAGCGTCATCCGCCGCGCCATTCGGGCCTTCGGCTGACGCCGATCCGTGCCGACAGCGGCTGGTGCGACGCGCCTGCCGATGCCAATTACAACAGACCGGTTCGGCTGCCTTGTCGGGCAAGCCACGAGAAAATGATGCGTGAGGACCGGCTCTACGATTTCTGCCTCGTGCTCGACTGGAATATCCGGCCGCGCCGCCGGAACGGTGGCAGCGCCATCTTCATGCACCTGTCGCGGCCCGGGTTCCGGCCGACGGAAGGATGCATCGCCGTCGAGCGCCGCGTGATGCTGCGGCTCCTGCCGCACCTGTCGCGGCGCACGGCCATCCATGTCCATGCCTGAACACGACCGAACCAGACGCATGACATCGCCCTTGACCGACAGCGTCGCCGACCCAAGGCGAGGACCGTTACGGGGCCGGATCGATCCCGCCCATGCTGCAGACTTCCTTCCATTCCGCCGCTGAGACCGGCTGCACGGAAAGACGTGAATTGTTGACCAGCACCATGTCGGCGAGCTTCGGGTTGGCCTTGATGTCGTTCAGCGTGACCGGCTTCGGCACGTCGCGGACGGCGCGGATATCGACGCATACCCAGCGCGGATCGTCCGTGGTCGTATCGTGATGGGCGAGCGCGCAAACTTCGACGATGCCGACGACATCGAGCCCCTGGTTGGAGTGATAGAAGAAGCCGAGATCGCCGATCTCCATGGCGCCCATGTTGTTGCGCGCCTGGTAGTTGCGCACGCCGTCCCATTGCTGGCCGGCCTTGCCCTTCGCCTTCTGCCGTTCCCAGGACCAGGAATCGGGTTCGGATTTGAAAAGCCAGTATTTCATCGCTTGCCCCCTCAGCCCGCCGCCGGATTGTTGACGACCCAGTTCCATGCCCTGATCTCGACCTGCGCGAAGAGTCCCGTCTTCGCGTAGGGATCGGAAGCGGCGATCGCCTCGGCCTGCTCGCGGTCTTCCGCCTCGATGACCGCGAGCGTGCCGTTGGGCTTGCCGTCGTGGTCAACGAAAGGGCCTGCGAATTTCAGTAGGCCCTTCGAATTGAGATCCTTGAGATAGGCGAGATGATCAGGACGCGTCTCCATGCGAACCGCGAGGTGGTCCGGCTTGTCCGTGCAGATAAAGGCGAAAAGCATGGAAAACTCCTGTCAAAAGGGATTGAAGCCTCGTGGTCCGGCGCGTCAAGCGTCTTCGCTCTTCAGTGGCCGCGAAAGCAGCGATTCCACGGCTTCCGGCACCTTGATCCGGCCGGCAAGCAGGGCGGCGACCGCCTGGACGATCGGCGCGTCGATGGCGCGCTTCCGCGCCAGCTCGGCGGCGATTTTCGCGGTGGCGACGCCCTCGGCGAGCGGCAGGCCTTCGACGCTTTCGCCGCGCCCGAGCGCCAGCCCGTAGGCGAAGTTGCGCGAACGGGACGAGCCGCAGGAGAGGATCAGGTCGCCGAGGCCGGAAAGGCCCATCAGCGTCTCCGGCCGCGCGCCGAAAGCGGCGCCGATGCGGCGCAGTTCGACGAAGCCGCGCGTGACCAGCGCGGCTTGCGCGCTGGCGCCGAGTTCCGCGCCCGCCGCCGCGCCGGCGGCGATGGCCATGACGTTCTTCAGCGCCCCGCCGATTTCGACCCCGGTGAGGTCGTCGGTGGAATAGCAGCGCAGGTGCGGCGTCGAGAGCAGGGCGGCGAGATGGGCCGCCAGCGCCTCGTCGCGGGCCGCCACGGTGACGGCGGTCGGCAGGCCGCGCGACACGTCGGCGGCGAAGCTCGGTCCGGAAAGCGCCGCGACGGGATTTTGCGGCAGAAGCTCCTCGACGATCCCGGAAAGGAGCAGTCCGGTCGTCGCCTCGATTCCCTTGGCGCAGACGACAGCCGGCGCACCCGCCGGCATGTGCGGCGCGGCCTCGCGGCATAGGGCGCGCAGCGTCTGCGCCGGCGTGGCGAGGAGCACGCAGCTTGTGCCGGCGAGCGCCACGGCAAGCTCCGTCTTCGCCGTCAGCGCCTCGTCGAGGCGGATGCCGGGCAGGTAGCGCGGGTTCTCGTGCAGCCGGTTTATCGCGTCCGCCGTATGCCGGTCGCGCGCCCACAGGCGGGGCTCGTTGCCCCCATGGAGCGTGGCGAGCGCCAGCGCCGTTCCCCAGGCACCGCCGCCGAGCACGGCGATCCTCTCGCCGCTCATGCCTTGGCTCCCCTCATACCTTGGCTCCTCGGCGGCCCGAGCCGAGGGCCGGCGCCGCGTTCTCATCGAGAGGCCAGCGCGGGCGCGGCGCCATGTCGAGAGCGTTTTCGCTGGCCATCCCGGCACGAAGCCGCTCCAGCCCCGCCCATGCGATCATCACCGCGTTGTCGGTGCAGAGTTCCATCGGTGGGGCGACGAAACGGAAACCAGTTTGCCGGCAAAGCTCCATGAGCGTGGACCGGATCTCCGCATTGGCGGCGACGCCGCCGGCGACGACCAAAGGAGGGACGACGATATCGGGAAATTCCGCGCGGAAGCGCTCCAGGCTGCGGCCGAGGCGGTCGGCGAGCGTGTCGGATACGGCGCGCTGGAAAGAGGCGCAGATGTCTTCGACATCGCGATCCGCAAGCGGTTCGAGCGCTTTCGCCGCCAGGCGAACGGCGGTCTTGAGGCCGGAAAAGGAAAAGTCGAGCGTTTCCTCGCCCTTTAGCGGCCGCGGCAGCTCGAAACGCGAGGCGTTCCCGCGCCGTGCCGCCTTCTCGACGCTCGGGCCGCCGGGATAGGGCAGTCCGAGAAGCTTGGCGGTCTTGTCGAACGCCTCGCCGAGCGCATCGTCGATCGTGGTCGCCCAGCGCTCGTAGCGGCCGACGCCGCGGACCAGCACGATCTGCGTATGGCCGCCGGAGACAAGGAGCAGGAGATAGGGAAAATCGAGACCGTCGGTCAGGCGCGCCGTCAGGGCATGGCCTTCGAGATGGTTGATCGCGACCAGCTTCTTGCCCGCCGCGGCGGCGAGCGCCTTCGCCGTCATCACGCCGACGATCAGCCCGCCGATCAAGCCGGGGCCGGCGGTGGCGGCGATCGCGTCGATATCGGCCAGGCGGAGGCCGGCGTCGGCGAGCGCGGCCGCAACGACCCCGTCCAGCGTCTCGACATGGGCTCGCGCCGCGATTTCCGGGACGACGCCGCCGAAAGCCTCGTGCTCGGCGATCTGGCTGAGCACGACCGAAGAGAGGATCTCGCCTCGGCCAGCCTCCAGCGACACCACGGCGGCGGCGGTCTCGTCGCAACTCGTCTCGATGCCCAATACCCGCGTCACCGTAACCCGGCCTCTCTCATTGCCCGCCCCGCCAATCCTCGTTAGGAAGCGGCCACCAGCGGAGATATGATCCAGTCGGGCGGGTTATCACGCCCGCCGCGGGGTGAAAACAGGCGCGATGCAGTCGGATATCATCAGGATCGGAACGCGAGGCAGCGCGCTGGCGCTGGCGCAGGCGCATCAGACGCGTGCGCGGCTGATGGTGGCGCATGGTCTGCCGGAAGACGCCTTCGCCGTCGTGCCGATCTCGACGAGCGGCGATCGCATCCAGGACCGGTCGCTGGCGGAAGCCGGCGGCAAGGGCCTTTTCACCAAGGAGATCGAGGAGGCGCTGCTCGACAGCCGCATCGATATCGCCGTGCATTCCTCGAAGGACATGCCGACATGGCTGCCGGACGGGCTGGGGCTCGTCGCCTTCCTCGAAAGGGCCGATCCGCGCGACGCCTTCATCGGCCGGACCGCGGCAAGCCTGGAGGCCCTGCCGCATGGCGCGGTGGCAGGCTCTTCCTCGATGCGGCGGCGTGCGCTGATCAGGCGGCTTCGGCCCGACATCGAAATCGTCGATTTTCGCGGCAACGTCCCGACACGCCTTGCAAAACTGGACGACGGCAAGGTGGATGCGACCCTGCTCGCCGCGGCGGGCCTCGATAGGCTGGGCCTTGCCGGGCGCATCACGGAAATGCTCGACCCGGAGCGGTTTCCGCCGGCGCCTGGGCAGGGCGCGATCTGCATAGAGACAAGGACCGGCGATGCGCGGGTCGCCGGTATGGTGGCGCCGATCCATCACGAGCCCACCGGGCAGGCGCTCGCCTGCGAGCGAGCATTCCTGGCCGTGCTCGACGGTTCCTGCCGGACCCCGATCGCCGGCCTCGCCCGCATCGATGACGACAGGCTCGCCTTCCACGGCATGGTGCTGACGCCGGACGGCAGGGAGTGTCACGAGATTTCGCGCGGCGGACGATCGGCGGACGCCGAGGCGGTCGGCCGCGAAGCGGGGGCGGCCATCCGCGACAAGGCGGGCACGCGCTTTTTCGAGAGCTGGGCGTAGGCAGTGGCCGGCAGGGTGCTGATAACCCGGCCCGAGCCCGGTGCCGCGCGGACAGCGAAAAGGGTGGAAGGGCTGGGCTTCGAGCCTGTCCGCCTCCCCCTTACCGAAATCTGTCCCCTCTCCGCCGGACTTCCGGCCGGCGGAGTATTCGACGCCGTCGCGGCCAGCAGCGCCAACGCGATTCGTCATGCCGATCAGTCGCTGCTGCGGGCGGTCGCGGAATTGCCGGTTTTCGCCGTCGGGCAGGGAACGGCGGACGCTGCGGATAGGGCGGGGCTGACGAACATCATCGCCGGGCCGGGAGATGCGGGAGACCTTGCCCGGCTGATGAAGCGGCAAATGGGCCGCGGATCGCGCGTGCTCTATCTCTGCGGCCGAGTACGGATGGAGACTTTCGAGGCTACGCTCTCCGACGCCGGCATGGAGGTCATGCCGGTCGAGATCTACGACACGAGCACGGTCGACTACACCGACGACGAATTGAAGGCGATGCTCGGCAAGGAGCCGTTCGAGAACGTGCTTCTCTATTCACACATGGCCGCCGGAGCGTTCGGAAAACTGACCGATCGGTCGGTCGTCTCCCTCCTGTTCCTGCGATCGAGGCTGGTTTGCATGTCCGGGAGAGTCGCGAAGCCGCTGGTTTCCCTCGACGGCGTCCGGGTTGCCGCCCATCCGAACGAGGAGGCGATGCTGGCGCTGCTTGGCAGATAGTTGCGCCGCCGGTCACCGGGTCGCCCTTTTTCCCGCAGCGAATTGTGCTAGATCATGCGACGGCGCGGCGCGCCCGACAATATTCGACCGGCCCTGACATCAAGGAGCGGAGAAAGCGGATGGTGAAGACGCCGAGAGCCCGGCATTCCAGCAGGAAAAAGGAGCCGGTGACGATCGAGCTTGCTCCGGATCAGGTGTCGCGGCTTTCCGATCCGGCCGGATCGGAAATTCCAGAAGAGCCTATTTCCCGACCGGCACCTTCCGTTTCCCCGGAGGAAACGACCGCACAGGGCGGAAACGAAGATATGGCGACGAAAGCCGAAGCCGTGGAGGATCCGGGCGGCGATCGCACCGAACCGCCCTCTTCCCGACCCGGCGCCTATTATACCGCCGATGACGAAACGTCTTCGCCCGAGATCACCGGTCCGGCGCCGGTATCGGGCGCCGCATCGCGCGGCGGCTTCGGTCGTGCGCTGGCGGCCGGCATCGCCGGCGGCGTCATCGCGCTGGTGCTTGCCGGCGGCCTGCAGCGCGCCGGCCTGATCCCGGCGCTCGGGAACGCGGACGAAGGCCAGACGCTGCAGTCGCTGCGCGCGGATGTCGACGCGCTCGAGCAGAAGGTGTCCGCGATCGATTCCGGGGCTGTCGATGCCGAGACGATCAAGCAGGCGCTTCAGCCCGCTAACAAGCGTATCGGCGAGCTGGCGGCCGACCTGGACAAGGTGAAAAAAGACGTCGCGGCAGCCCGATCGGCCGATGCGTCGGGAGGATCGGCGAACTCGGCTTCGCTCAAGAGCGTCGAGGACCGTCTGGCGAAGCTGGAGCAAAGCCTCGCGGCCGCGAGCAAGGAGACGCCGTCCGCGCAGGCGGTCGATGCGCTTGGCCGGAAGGTCGATACGCTCGGCCAGGCTGCCGCCAGCAACAGCGACGCGCTCGGCAAGCTGCAGGAACGGGTCTCCGCGCTGGACGGCAAGCTCGCCAAGCAGGCGGACGAACCCAACGCGACCGCCGCCGTCGCCGCTTCGGCCCTCAAATCCGCGGTAGAGCGCGGGGGCTCGTTCACCGCCGAGCTCGACATGTTCGCCGCGGTGGCGCCCGGCACGCCGGAACTGGCGGACCTTCGGGCATTCGCGGCAAAGGGCGTGCCGACGCGTGCCAGGCTTGCCGCCGAAGTCGGGACGGCGGCGGAGAAAATGCTCGACGCGACGCGGGAGACGCCGGACGGCGACGTCGGGATAGTCGACCGGCTGCTTTCCAGCGCGCGGTCGCTGGTCAGGGTCCAGCCCGTCGGCAAGGTGGAGGGCGACAGCGTCGGCGCGCGCATCGCGCGGTTCCGGAATGCCGTTGCCGGCGGCGATCTCGCCGGCGCCGCCGAAGACTACGATGCGCTGCCGGAGAAGGCGAAAGCGGCGGGCGCCGATTTCATGTCCGGGCTGCAGGCGCGGCTGAAGGTCGACGCGCTGGCGCAAAAGGCGCTCGCCTCGGTGCTGAAGACGGGATGACGGTTTGATGGTCCGCGTTTTTTTCTTTCTCCTCGCCGTCCTTGCGCTCGGCATCGGCTTTTCCTGGCTGGCCGACCGGCCGGGCGACCTCGTCGTCACCTTCGGCGGCTACCAGTACGAGGTGACGCTGATGGTCGCGGCGGTCGCGGTCGTGGCCATCGTCGCGGCGGTGATGATCCTCTGGTGGCTGCTGAAGAGCATCTGGAACAGTCCCTATGCGGTGGCACGGCATTTCCGGGCGCGGCGACGGGACCGCGGCTACCAGTCGCTGTCGACCGGCATAATCGCCGCCGGCGCGGGCGACCTGTCGCGCGCGCGGCAGATGAACAGGCAGGCGGCGAAGCTGATCAGCGCCGATCAGGAGCCGCTGATCCACCTGCTGGAAGCGCAGACGCTGCTGCTCGAAGGCGATCGCGCGGCGGCCCGCAAGAAATTCGAGGCCATGCTCGACGATCCCGAGCTTCGCCCGCTGGCGCTGCATGGGCTCTACCGCGAGGCGGAGTGGCTCGGCGACCGCGCCGCCGCCCGTCACTACGCGGCGGAAGCGGTGTCGCTGGCGCCGCAGCTCACATGGGCCGCCGAGGCGACTTTGGAGGAAAAGGCGGAGGAGGGCGACTGGGATGCCGCGCTGAAGCTGCTCGATGCGCAGCGCGCCGTGGGACAGGTCGAGAAGAAGACCGCCAACCGCCGCCGCGCCGTGCTGTTGACCGCCAAGGCGACGTCGGTTCTCGAGGCCGACCCGCTGGCGGCGAAGAACGCCGCGCTGGAAGCGCACCGGCTGGAGCCGGATTTCGTGCCGGCGGCGGTGACGGCGGCGAAGGCGCTTTTCCGGCAGGACGATCTCAGGCGGGGCGCCAAGATCCTCGAGGCGGCCTGGAAGAAGACGGCGCATCCCGAGATCGCCGACGCCTATGTGCATGCGCGGTCCGGCGATTCGACACGCGACCGGCTGGCGCGGGCGCGGAAGCTCGCTTCGCTCAAGCAGAACAATCCCGAATCGTCGCTCGCGGTGGCGCGGGCGGCGCTCGACGCCGGCGAATTCAAGCTGGCGCGAGAGGAAGCCGACGCGGCGATCCGGCAGCAGCCGCGCGAAGGCGCCTATCTGCTGCGCGCCGATATCGAGGAGGCGGAGACCGGCGACCAGGGCCGCGTGCGCGCCTGGCTGGCGCGGGCGGTGCGGGCACCGCGCGATCCGGTCTGGGAGGCGGACGGGATCGTGTCTGAAAACTGGAAACCGCTCTCGCCGGTCACCGGCAGGCTCGATGCCTTCGAATGGCGGGAGCCGCCCGAGCGCCTCGGCCAGATGATCGAACCCGACCTGCTCGAGCCTCCGTCCGAGACCGGGCCAGAGAGGCCGGAAAGCATCACGCCGGCGATCGAGGCGCAAGTGGCTGAAACCGGCACCCCGGCCCAGGACGGAAAGGCTGCATCGGAGGGCTCACCCCGAAGCGTCGTCGACGGCGATACGGCAAGCGAGCGGGTTGCGTCCGAGGGCAAGGACAAGGTCGCTGCCGATGGCCAGGCGCCGGCGACGGTGCCGGAAGCAATCCGTCCGCGTCCGCGGCGGGGTTCGGCGGAGAGCGGAGAGCAGCGGGCCGTTCGTATTCCCCCGCCGCCGGACGACCCGGGCGTGAAGCAGCCGGAAGACGACGATACGGTCGCGCCGGGCCGCTTCAGGCTGTTCTAGCGACGGGCCGAGAACGGTTCCAATCGGCTGGAATTCGCCCTAGATAGTCCTTGACCGTCAATTCCGCCCATCGCGGCGATCCCCGCCACCAATCTGCAACCTCACGCCGTTTCCCGATGTTCGACCGACTTCTCGATTTCCTTGGCGACATGCCCGGCGGCAGGATGCAGCGGAAGAAACCTGCTGCGGACGACCCCAAGGTGGCGGCCGCCGCCCTGATGTTCCACGTCATGGACGCCGACGGCGAACGGCGCGATGTGGAACGCAAGCGGCTGAAGGAGCTTTTGGCGGACGCCTACGGGCTTTCCGGGACGGAGCTCGACCGGCTCGTGCAGGCCGGCGAGGAGGCCGACCAGGAGGCGATCGACCTCTATGCCTTCACCAGCGTGCTGAAGCGCAGCCTCAGCCATGAGGGCTGCTCCGAGTTCGTCAAGATCATGTGGGAGATCGTCTATGCCGATGGCGAGGTGCATGAACTCGAAGACAATATCGTCTGGCGCGTCGCCGAGCTGATGGGCGTCGAAAACCGTGAAAGGATCGCGTTGCGCCAGCTCGTCCAGAGCCGGCATCCGGCCGTGCGCGGCAAGGCGGAGGACGACTGAGCGCTCGCTCGTCAGATGCGCCCGTCGAGACGGCGAACCTTGCGCAATGCCGGGAACAGGCCGGCCCATAGCGCGGCGACCGCGATGGCGCCGACGCCGCCGACCACCACGGCCGGCACCGTGCCGATCAGCGCCGCCATGGTTCCGGCGCGGAATTCGCCGACCTCGTTCGATGCGCCGATGAAGACCATGTTCACGGCATTGACCCGGCCGCGCAAATGGTCGGGCGTCCAGAGCTGGATCAGCGTTTCGCGGACATAGACGCTGATCATGTCGGCGGCTCCGGTGAGCGCCAGCGCCGCGACCGACAGCCACGTGATCGTGGAGAGGCCGAAGACCACGGTGAAGAAGCCGAAGAGCCCGACGCAGATGAACATGATGACGCCGGCGCTGTCGCGTACGGGATGGCCGGCCAGCCAGACCGCCACGGCCAGCGAGCCGATGCCGGGCGCGGAGCGAAGCAGACCGAGACCCCAGGGTCCGAGGTCGAGAATATCGCGCGCATAGACGGGCAGGAGGGCGATCGCGCCGCCGAGGAGTACGGCGAAGAGATCGAGCGAAATCGCACCCAGCACGATCTTCTCGCCTCTGATGTAGCGGAAGCCCGCGAAGAGCACCTCGAGCGACGGCTTCTCGACCTCGCTTTGCTGTTCGGGTTTCGGGATGGAGAGGGCGAGCAGGCCGCCGGCCGTCATCATGATCGCGGCGGTGGCGAAGGCGACCGTCGGCGACAGGCCGTAGAGCAGGCCGCCGGCGGTCGGGCCGGCAATGGTCGCGACCTGCGAGGCCGACGAGTTCCAGGCGATCGCGTTGGCGAAATCGTCCGTTGGAACGAGGTTCGCGACCAGCGAAGCCGAAGCGGGCGAGAAGAAGGCGCGGGCCACCCCGAACACCGCGAGCACGAGGAAAATCGTCGGTGCGGAAATCGCCCCGCTCCATGTCAGCACGAGCAGCGTGGCTGCGCAGGCGGCTTCGAGAAGCGCGGCGAGGCCCATGATGAGGCGCCGGCCGAAGCGGTCTGCGACGGCTCCGGTAACGAGGAAGAGCAGGAGCGAGGGAATGAACTGCACAATCCCGACGAGGCCGAGTTTGAAAGGATCCCGCGTCAGGTCATAGACCAGCCAGCCCACGGCGACCGAGACGATCTGCGTGGCGAAATTGATCAGAAGGCGCGCCGCCCAGAAACGCAGATAGGCATGATGGCGGAACGCCGCATAGCGTTCGGCGCGCGCTGTGGGGACGGGACGATCCATGGAGCCTCAAAATTATCGCGAAGCTATCTATCGCAATGAAGGAAAAAGCGCAGCGCCTGTTTCGCCCGTCGCCACCCATATCTCAACCGGGCCGATTGCAATCGCTCCGGAGGCGAGTCCGACCCTGGATGGCGGCCCGTTTGGTTTCCCGATCCGGGCGGATTTTACACGGGTGAGATTTTCCTGCCCAATGGTGTCATAACTGCCACTTGCCTGTCGGGCGGCGCGATGCTTTTGTGCGCGAAGCTCCTTTCGGAGGGACAGGCATGAGCGACGACGACCCGAGTTACGAGTGGCCAAGCATCCCGAGCGCCCCGCTGGGGGCGGGCATCGGCGGCGATCTTGACCGTTCAGCGATCGCGATCGCGATCGTCTTCGGCGCCGTCATCATCTGCGGCCTCATGGCGGCCAGCCTGGTCTACAAGCAGCGCGACGGCTTCCTGTTTGCGCTGGGCGCGGCCACGGCCGCCTGGTTCGCCGGCCATGCCATGCTCTTCGACATGCCGCGGGTCTATGGCGTCCTCATTGTCATTTCGGCGCTCATGGCGGCCGCGTCGACGATCACGCTGGTCACCTGAGAGGTCGCGAGCCGGGAACGCAAAGAGGACAGGCGTCCGCAAGATCGGCTCTTGCAGAAGCGGGCGTGCCTTGCCGTCCTACATAAGGCCCTCGTCCCAGTTTGACCGCAGCAGGAAGTCGCGAAACTGGCGCGCGGCGGGCGAAAGCGAGCGGTTGCGCCGGGAGACCAGCGATATCTCGCGCGCGATGATCGGGCTGTCCGGCGTCCGGGTAACCAGACCCATGGACCTGGCGAGCCGCGCGACGGCAGTGGTCATGATCGCGACGCCGAGTCCGCCTTCGACCATGCCGATAATGGTGAGCGGAAGCGAAACCTCCTGGAGCGATCTGTGCGCGGCGAGATCGATGCCCTCGCGGATCAGCTCGTTCTCGAGGCGCTCGCGGATCGGATTGCCGCGTTGCGGGCCGATCAGCCGCACGTTTTCGAGATCGCGCCAGCGCAAGTCCCGCTTGTTGGCAAGAGGATCGTCCGGCCGCATCACGACCAGGAAGACATCGGTGCTCAGCATGGTGCTGATGATTTCATTGTCGCCCGGCGGGACGGTCCCGACGCCGAGATCCACCGCCCCGTTCAGGACCATTTCGCCGATGGTTATTTCCGGGACGTCATGGATGGTGAAGCGAATCTTTGGGTGCCGCTCGCCGAAGGCGCGTATCATGCGCGGCAGAAAAAGCGCCGCCTGCAGGGTGCCGGACGCGATCGCGACGCGGCCCCGGTGCAAGGAACTCAGTTCGCGCGAACTCTCGATCACGCCTTCGATGTCGCTGACCGCACGCTTCGCCACCAGCAGAATCTCGGAACCCGCCTGCGTCAGGCTGAGCACTCTCGTGTGACGGTCGAAAAGCCGAAGCCCGAGGTTCCGCTCCAGCTGGCGAACAAGCGTGCTGACGGCGGACTGGGACAAATCGAGTCGCTCCGCGGCACGCGTGAAGTGCTCGGCCTCGGCCACCGCGACGAACGCCCGCAGCTGTTTCAGCGTCAGGTCCACTCGACCCATCCATCCAATTCTTGAATGAATAGGGCCAAGTATAGCGGTCGTTCTATGAATTGGCGAGCCTGATCAGCGGCTGAACCGTGTCCGTCCGATGCATCCGCGTCGGTCGCGGAAGCGGGGGCGACGATCAGGCCGGGACCGCTTATGAAGACGTCGGGAAGCCGAGCAGTGCGGCAAGATTGACCTTCGGATACACGATCTTGACATAGGAATCGCGAAGGTTCGGGGCGAGCGTCGCGTCGATGATCGTCTTGCTGATCACCCCGTCGCGATCGGCCGAAGGATGCAGTTCATTGCCGAGCGTTCCGGGAATCACGACCTGGTCGCGCTCCCAGCGTACGCGCGTGGAAAGCGCCCAGAAAAGCTCGGCCGGATTGTAGATGTCCACGTCGGTGTCGACGACCACTACCGTATTGATGTTCACATGCGCGTTGAGCGCGGCAAGGCCGACGGCCCGCACCTCGCCGGGATGAGGGTTCTCCATCGAGATGATGGCGAGAAAACCAGAAGCGTAAGGAGGGAGATAGGCTTCGCGGACCCGCGGCGAGGTGGTCATGGCAAGCCGCTTCAGCCGCGGCTCGCGGGTGACCGCCGTCCCCAGCAGCAGATGCTCGTAGGAGGCGCCCGCGGTCGTCTGGAAGATCGGATCGCGGCGGTGCGTGATCGCGTTGACCCGTCCGACGCATTGCGGATACCGGCCGGAATAGTGGCCCGTATATTCTGCCATCGGCCCTTCGTCCTCGCGTTCGCCGGCGAGGATTTCGCATTCGAGCACGATTTCGGCCGTCGCGGGCACCAGCACGTCGCATGTCCTCGCGCGAACGACCGGGGTCGGCTCCTTCCTCAGCGCCCCCGCGATCTCGTATTCGTCCCCTTCGTAGCGGAACGCCGCGGCAATCATCAAAGCCGGGTCCACTCCGATGGCAACACAGAAAGGCAGGTTCTCGCCCCGGGCCTCTCTGATTTCGAAGAAGTCTCGCAAGTGACGCCAGGTGTTCAGGTTCACGCCTATCCGGTCCTTGCCCTTCACCTGAAGGCGCACATAGGAAAGGTTGTGCCGGCCGGTTGCGGGATCCCGCCCGATCACCACGCCGGCATTGATAAAGGGTCCCGCGTCCCTCGGTGCGTGGACCGGGACGGGAAGCGTTCCGAGATCGACCTCGTCGGCGACGATTTCCTGGCACGGAGCCGACCCGTCCATTTCCCGACAAGGCATGGGCGAGAGCGTCGCCTTCTCGAGGACGTCGCCAAGCTCTTCGTGCCGGCAGCCCACAGCAAGCGCGATGCGTTCATGCGAGCCGAGGGCGCTCCCGACCACCGGTATTCCGAATCCCTTGACGTCGTGGAAGAACGCCGCCTTCCCCTGCTCCTCGCAGGCGCGCAGGACGGCGCCCAGTTCATGGACCGGATCCACGGGCGCGCCGATGTCGTAGATCGCCCCCCTTTCCCTCAGCAATTCGATGAAGGTGCGCAGATCGCGGATTCCTGATGACATTTGTATTCCTCGTCGAACCGGTTGGCATCTGGCTTGGCGCCAGTCACCCATGGATGGCCTTCGGCATGCGTTTGCGGAGCCGGGACGGAGTGAACTCCGCCTTCGGCTCCGCCGTGAAATCCTCTAGTTCGTTTCAGGCCCGACGGCCCTAGTGGACGTTCCTGGCGGCCGCGGCCTCCGGAATGGGATCCAGCGACCCAGACTGCCCCTTCCTGGATGCTGCATCGGGCAGGTAGTTGAACAGAAGGTTGAGGACGATCGCGGCGATGACGCCAACGCCGACCGGGCTGTTCAATATCGTCTGCAGGTTGCTGGGCAGGGAGCCGTAGAAATTCGGAGCAACCGTCGGAATGAATCCGAAGCCGAGCGAGGTCGCGACGATGAAGAGATTGTGCGGCCGGCCGAAATCGACGTTGCTGAGGATCTTGATCCCGACGACGCCGATGGACGTGAACATCACCAGCGCGATGCCGCCGATGATCGGGCCGGGGATCGCGGCGACGAGCCGTCCGAGCGGGGGAAAGAGGCCGAGCAGGACCAGCAACACGCCGGCCGACGTCGCGATGTAGCGGCTTCGCGTCTGCGTCAGACCAAGAACGCCGATGTTCTGCGAAAAGGTCACCAGCGGAAAAGCGCCGAAGAAGCCGCCGACGAGGCTCGTCAAGCCGTCGGCGAAGACGCCGCCGGAGACGTTCCTGCTGGTTGCCTCCTTGCCGACCAGTTCGCCGACGGCGACTAGTTGGGGAAGCACCTCGAACATGAGGACGGCCATGAGAACGATGACCGAGACGGCGGCGCCGAGATTGAAGCTGACGTGGCCGAAATCGGCCGGAAGGGAGAAGCCGAACAGATTGCCCTGCCAGACATGGCTCAGATCGGCCTGGCCCAGAAGCGCCGCGACGATCGTCGCAAGGATCAATCCTATCAGGATCGCCATCTGCCGGAGATTGACCGGAAGGAACCGCATGAGAAGCGCTATGGCGACGACCGTGCCGCCGCCCATGATGAGATTCCTGGCCGTCACCGGATCGTTGGGCTTGAAGTCGGTGATGAGTTTCACGCCGATCGGTATGAGCATGATCCCGACAAGCGTCAGCATCGTGCCCATGACGATGGGCGGGAAGAACTTGCGCAGACGCCCGACGATGGGTGCGAAGATCGTCATCGCGAGGCCGGCCATTATGCAGGTGCCCCAGAGAGCCGGAAGCCCATAGGTCTTCCCGATCAGGATTAGGGCGCCGATCACGTTGGCGGAAGGTCCGAGAACGATCGGGAGGCGGGCGCCGATTTTCCACAGGCCCACGCTTGTCAGGATGGTCCCGAGACCAGCAAAAATCGTGTTGGCGGACACCAGTTGGGCTATCTCCGCCCCGGAAAGCCCGAGCGCGCTGCCTATGACATAAGGCACGGCAATCGTGCCGGCATACATAATGAAGAGATGCTGTAATCCCAGCCCGAAAAGCCGCCCGCCAGGCGGTATCTCATCTACAGGATGGACAACATTGCTCTGGACAGTCGATTCCATTATTCCCCCCATTTCCGGATTTACATGACCACCTGTCGTTGTTGTTTTTGGTTCCGCATCAGGCGCTCGGATGCTATTTTGACCGTGATCCTAAGAGCGTTCGCGGCACCGGACAATCGGTGTGCTTAGCTAAATCCATCGAGCAATTAGATGACAATTGACGGATGCTGCCGCGGGCGCGGATGAACAGGTCACAAGGAACGGACGGGGCCGCCTTCTGGGGTTTTTCGCTCGAGCTCTATGGGGCCCCGGATGTCGCGCCCGCATGTCTGAAGCTGCAGGACGCGTGGGGAGCCGACGTGAACGTCGTCCTGCTCCTGCTATGGGTCGCGCTGGATGGGCGCATCCTCGGCAAGGACGAACTGACGGCGATCGACCAATCCGTCCGGAACTGGCGCGACGACGTGATCCGCCCCATCCGCAACGTCCGCCGGGCGTTGAAGGACCGCCGGTGGCCGGCGGAGCGGGAGCAGGAGGAACTGAGGAGCAGGATCAAGGACGTCGAACTCGAAAGCGAGCGCGTCGCGCAGAAGCTGCTGCTTCAGGCGCTGCACCAATGTCCCCCTCCGCCGTCGGCGGAAGCGCCTCGCCGGGCGGCAAGACGGAATCTTGCCGAATATGCGGCCTTTCTCGGCCGCACGTTTCCGCCCGAGGCGGAGCGGGCGATCCTGGCGGCGTTCGATCAACTCTCGGCCTAGAGTTCGACGTCGACGCCGAGCCCGCGTTCCCGGGCCGCCAGCAGGCAATGATGGGCGCAGGCGAGGTCCTGTGCGGCGATGCCGAGCGAGCGATAGAGGGTGATCTCGTCCCGGCCGCCGCGCCCGGGCGCGGCACCGGCCAGAACCTCGCCGATCTCGGCGCGGACATGGTCGCGGGTGACAAGGCCCTTGTCCATGGCCTCGATCACTTCTCCGGCCTGGGCGAAGGTCGAGGGGCGGTAATCTACATAGAGCGCCGATCCGGCGACCAGCGCCGCATCGATCTCGCGCTTCGAAGGGATGGAAGCGCCGACGACGTTGATGTGGGTGCCCGGCGCAATCCAGTCGCCGAAGAGGATCGGCTCGGCGGCGGAGGTGACCGTGCAGACGATGTCGGCTCCGCCGACGGCGGCCCGCACGTCCGTGCCCGAGCCGAACGACAAGGCGGGAAAACGCAAGCGTGCACGCTCGACGAAGGCGGCGGCCTTTTCGGCATGCCTGCCGACGATCCGGATCTCGGCGATGGCGCGGACGGCCATCATGGCATCGAGATGATGTTCGGCCTGTTCGCCGGTGCCGATGACGGCAAGTACTTTAGAATCCTCGCGGGCGAGCACCCTTGTCGCGACGGCGCTGGCGGCGGCGGTGCGTATCGCGGTCAGGAGGCCGGCATTCATCATCGCCACGGCCGAGCCATGTTTGGGCTCGAAGAGAACGATCGCGCCCTGGTGCGATGAATAGCCGGCGGCCGGATTGTCCGGGAAGAGGCTGACGAGCTTGACGCCGTGGCAGACGGGATCCCGCATCGCGCCCGGCATGATTCCCATCCTGTTGGATCCGCCCGCCTCCATGGTCGAGCGGAGGGGAAGCGTCGCCTTGCCGGCCGATACCGCGATCATGGCCCGCTCGATCACATCGATCGCCGTTTCCATGGGCAGCAGGGCGGCAATGTCCTTCTCGGAAAGAACGATCATCGAACGGCTCTTGTCGGTGCAACGGCCCTGGATAACAGCATCACCGTCCAGGGTCACCTGCCGGCAGGCCCCGGGAGGGCTAATGCAGGGTCATCGCCATTTCAGCAGGCGCGCCTCGATCGCGGTCATCCCCCAGGTGATCAGCACGCCGACCAGCGCCAGAAGGATGATGATGCCCAGCACGCCGTCGGTGTTGAAGCTCGCCGCCATCAGCTCCAGCGTCCCGCCGAGGCCATGCTCCGAGGCGATGATCTCGCCGCCGATGACGCCGAGCAGGGAGAAGACCAGACCGAGCCTGAGGCCGTTGAAGATAACCGGAACCGCGCTCGGCAGGGTGAATTTGTAGAAGATCTGGCCGCGGCTCGCGCCGAGCGTTTCGGCGATGGTGATGTGGTCGGGATTGACGCCACGGCCGCCGGCGACCGTGTTGGTGAGCACGATGAAGAAGGTCAGCGAGAAGCCGATGGCGACCTTCGAGCCGATGCCGAGGCCGAACCAGATGAGGAAGAGCGGGACCAGCGCGATGCGCGGCATGGAATTCAGCGCCAGGACGATCGGCCCGAACACCGCTTCCAGATTGGGCCGCGTCACGAAAAGCATCCCGATCAGGATGCCGGCGACGCTGCCGCTGGTGAACGCCAGCACCGTCGCGACGATGGTATAGCCGAAATCGACCAGCAGACTGCCGGTGACGAATATCTCCTGGTAGAGGAACTCCGCGATCCCGCTCGGGCGGCCGAACAGAACCGGCGCGAGGTGGCCGGCGCGCGCCGCCCACTCCCAGGCGCTGAAGAAGAGCACGAGCACGACGATACGCACGGCCCAGATCAGCCATCGCGGCCAGGTAACGCCCGTCATGCCGTCAATCCTTCCTCGAGCCTCGCCCATACTTCCGCATAGATGCGGTGGAACAGGGGGTCCTTCTGCAGCGCGCGCACGGAGCGCGGGCGTTCAAGCGGAATATCGATGTCGGCGATGATTCGCGCCGGGCGTGGACTCATGACGACGACGCGGTCCGACATCGACACCGCCTCGCTGAGATCGTGGGTGATGAACACGACCGTCCGCTTCTGCTGCTGCCAAAGGCCGAGCAGGACATCCTCCAGCTGCAGCTTGGTCTGTGCATCGAGCGCGCCGAAAGGCTCGTCCATCAGCAGGATCGGGCTGTCGAGCGCGAAGGTGCGGGCGAGCGCGACGCGCTGGCGCATGCCCTGGCTCAGGGCCTTCGGATAGGTGTCCTCGAAGCCCTTCAGCCCCACCCTATCGAGCAATTCACGCGCGTGCGTCCGTCTTTCGCCCGCGGGCACGCCGCGGATCTCGGCGCCCAGTTCCGCGTTGCCGAGCGCCGTGCGCCACGGGCTCAGCGCATCCCGCGCCAGCATGTAGGCGATGTCGCGATTGCCTTTCCTCGGCGGCTTGCCGCCGACGAGCATGGTGCCGCGCGCGACCTCGGCCGGCAAAAGGCCGGCGGCGAGGTTCAGA
This sequence comes from Rhizobiales bacterium 65-79, assembly GCA_001896885.1. Taxonomy (GTDB): domain Bacteria; phylum Pseudomonadota; class Alphaproteobacteria; order Rhizobiales; family Rhizobiaceae; genus Mesorhizobium_L. The sequence goes on from MKRJ01000016.1 coordinate 92,736, forward strand.
AGCGTGGTCTTGCCGCAGCCGCTCGGCCCGACGATCGAGACGAATTCGCCGGCCTTGATCTCCAGCGAAACGTCATCGACCACCAGGAGCCTGGCGGCATCGAACTCGATGGAGACCCGGTCGATCAGGATCGAGCCGGCGCCATGCGCGGCCGGCCCCGTCACCGCCGGCCGCGGTCTGCCCGCAGCAGCGGCACCGTCAACGTCCGTCGCCAGGGGGTGTGTCGCCATGGTGGCTCGCCTTTGTTGCGGCCCCCTGACGTCGCGGCGGCCGGATGGCTATGATCGATCCATCGGAAGATCGGGAAGCACGCCTCAGGGCGCCTTGTCCCAGACGATCCTGGAGACATCGACAGGTTTGTCCAGCATCTTGTGCGCCACGGCGAAATCGATGGCGGTCTTGATCCCCTCCCGATTGACGTGCAGGTCGGAGCTGTATTTCGAGACGGAATTCGCGATCCAGTCGTGGACAAGCTGGTCCGGGTTCGGAACGCCCTTCACCGTCAGCGAGGATTTATAGAGCGAGACGAGCTCGTCGAGATTTTTCGGGTCCTGCATCCAGGCGGCCGCGTCCCTCATGGCGGCATAGTAGGCCGCCATCAGCTTCGGATTGCCGTCGGCGAATTCGCGCCTCGTCACGAACATGACGCCGGAGGCCGCTTCATCACGGAAAAGCTGCGGCCCCTCTCCCTTGCGCATGTCGACGATGATATCGCAGGCCTTGGTCGCGGCGCATAGCTCCGCCGCCGGGCTGAAGGTGACGGCGGCGTCGATCTGCCTGCCGACGACCATCGACGTATAGGCCGTCTGCGGTCCGCCGACGCCGATCACCGTGACGTCCTTCGGATCGACGCCGGCATCCTTGAGCATGACATCGAGATAGACCTCGCCCGCCGCGCCGCGCGCCGGAACGCCGACTGTCCGCCCCTTGAGGTCGCCCATGACGGCGGGATAGCCCTGGGCTCTGTGCGGCAGCGGCACGTCGGAGCGGGCCGCGACAAACAGCACCGCGCGCGGCAGCGAGACGCCCGCGATCACGAGGTCGGACCCCGCATTGATCGCGGAAGCGGTCATTTCGATGCCGCCCTGCGCAATGTCGAGCGATCCGCCGACGACGGCCTGGACGGCGGTCAGCGCGCTCGGGATGCTCACCAGTTCACAATGGAAATTGTACTTCTCGCAGAACCCCTTCCGGGCCGCGACGAAGGCATGCATGTTGCCCACCGAGCCCTTGAAATGATGGATCAGGATCGTCTCGCCATTGGCGCGCGGCGCCTGCGCGGCAGCCGGAGCGGCCATTCCCAGGGAGAGCCCCATGATCGCCATGGCCAGGCAGCGAGCGAATATACCGTGCATGTCTTCCTCCCCAGGACAAGCCGTCTCGGACGTACGGCATCGGCGAGGCACAGACGACGCCAGGCGCGGCCCGTATCCTCCCAATTAGATGTGATCACTACCATAATGGTTGGATTCCAACGGGTCAAATGTTAAATCCGGACGCTTGCCGCGAAGATGGCGAGTCGCATGGAGCGCGCCGGCGATGATCGCCGGCCGATTTGGAGGAGACCGGATTTGAACAGTCAGCCGCTTGCCCGGCCCGAAGAGGTGGGCCTTTCCTCCGAGCGCCTCGGCCGTGTGACGGGCTGGATGCGGCGCCAGATCGACAGCGGCCGGCTGGCGGGGATCGAGGTGCTCGTCGCCCGGCGCGGCAAGGCGGCGTTCCATCATTGCGAGGGCATGGCCGATATCGCGCGCGGCCGGCCGGTCACGCCGGCGACGCTCTACCGTCTCTATTCGATGAACAAGTCGCTGACCTCAGCCGCCGTGATGATGCTTTACGAGGAAGGCCATTTCCAGCTCGACGATCCGATCTCACGGTTCATCCCGGATTTCTCGGGGCAGCGCGTATGGTCCGGCGGCGGTTTCGGCGCGACGCAGAGCGAGCCCGCCTTGCGCGACATCACCTTCCGGGATCTCCTGACGCATACTTCCGGCCTCACCTATGGCTTCATGCAGGCGAACCCGGTCGATGCGATGTACCGGGAGCAGAATATCGACCGGCTCGGCCTCGAAATGTCGCTTACGGAGTTCGTTGGGAAAGTCGCGAAGCTGCCGCTGGTCGCCCAGCCCGGTACGCGCTGGAACTATTCCGTCTCGACCGATGTCCTGTGTCGATTGATCGAGGTCATGTCCGGGCGGCCGTACGATGCCTTCCTGACGGAGCGCCTCCTGAAGCCGCTCGGCATGGAAGACACCACTTTCAACGTTTCGTCCGACAGGATCGACCGCCTCTCGGCCTGCTATGCGCCCGGCCCCGACGGCCGCCCCGAATTGCAGGACGATCCGGCGACGAGCCGCTTCGCGGGCCCGCTCAAGACGCCCTTCGGGGGTGCGCTGGTCTCGACCGCGAGCGACTATATGCGCTTCTGCCAGTTCCTGCTCTCCAAGGGGGCGTGCGGCGGCACGCATCTGCTCGGCCGCAAGACGGTGGAACTGATGATGATGAACCATCTGGGGGGCGATCTGGCGGCGATGGGGCAGCCCCGCTTCGCCGAAAGCACCTTCCACGGCATCGGCTTCGGCCTTGGCTTCTCGGTGCTGATCGATCCGACCAGAGCCCAGATCGTCGGCAGCCCCGGCGAATGCGGCTGGGGAGGCATGGCGAGCACCGCCTACTGGGTCGATCCGGCCGAGGACCTGGCCGTCGTGATGATGGCCCAGCTCATTCCCTCTTCGCGCTACCCCCTCAGGCGCGAGCTGCGCGTGCTCACTTACCAGGCGATTGTCGACTAGCGGTCGCCGGCGCGCCTTTCAGCGCTTCCGATTCCTCCAGCAATTTCTCCGCCTCGGCCTGGAGCCGCTCGAGGCATTCGATGAAAAGGTCGCCTGCGCCGTCGGGCAAGCAGGCCATCAGCCTCTCCTGCCGCCAGGTCGACACCGCCAGCACGGCCTCGTGCTTCTTTCGACCCTCCTCCGTCAGCGTCAGGAGGGTGCGACGCCTGTCGCGCTCGTCGGGCGTTCCGCAGACATAGCCCCTCCGTCTCAGGCTGTCCGCCGAGAGGCCGATCCAGCCCTTGTCCGTCGCCAGGATGCGGCTGATCTCGCGCGCCGTGGTGGGCTCGGAATAGGCGACGACCGACAGGACCCGCCACTCGGGAAGCGTCAGGCCGAACTCGTCGCGATAGCGCCGGCTGGAATAGAGGCCAAGCGTGTTCGACAGCTTCAACACGCGAGAGGTCACGAAACTGATGACGGAATCGGGCTTCTTCATGCGCGGGATTTAGCAGTTGACGCCGTGCCCGATCAACCCATATGGTAGTGATCACATCTATTTTGCATGGGGAGGAGAGATGCAGCCGGATGTCGTTTGCATCACCCCCGAGCGGAACGATCTGGGTGAATCGCTTTATTGGGATGCCGACGGCGCCATCCTCTACTGGATCGACGCCTGGAAGACGGTGGTCCACGCCTACGATCCCGCGACCGGCGACATGCGC
>MKRJ01000017.1 GCA_001896885.1 Rhizobiales bacterium 65-79
CGTCGGGCGGACTTGGCCGTACCACCGGTACGCCCGCGCCGCCCTCCTGGCGGATCGCCTCGCCATGGGAGAAACAGAACTGCTTCCAGCTAACCATGAAAGGCTCTAGCCGGGCGAGGCGCTCGAGACAAGCCAGGCGGTTTTCAGACGACGGCAAGCAGATGCAGCGCAAACCAAAGCCACAGGATGAAGAGAACGACATATCCCAAGGTGAACGCCAACGGCCTGTAGCGCATGTCGTTCGACGTGACGTGTATGGCGGCGTGCAGGTAGCGCGAGACGACGAAGATCCAGGCGAGCACGACCGTGACGAGCGAATTGCCCTGGGTGACGTAGAGGCAGAGGCAGACGACATAGAACAGCACCGGCAACTGGAACTGGTTGAGCAGGTTGTTGTGGACGAAGAGGCTCTCGCGCGGTTCGTTGCGGTTCTCGCGGAAGCCGGAGCGGCTTGCGCTGCCCGCCTGGACCGCAGCCCTCCGGCGCAGGCCGAGCAGCCCGTAAACGAGATAGACCAGGAACACCTGCGCGATGACGGGCCAGAAGATCGCGGTCTGGTTCATGCGAGCGCCTCGAGGGACCTCATCACGACCGGATGCGGCCGCGCAGGAAGACGAAGGCGATCGCCGCCAGCGCCGCCAGCGCCAGGAGGAACTTCGCCATGACCAGCACGGAGGTGGCCGAGGTCAGCCATATGCTGGCCGCGGAAGGGTCCGAGAGCATCTGGACGATGAAGAGGTTCTGCGCGTAGTTGACGACGACATAGGGCAGCACGACCAGAACGCCGGCGGCAAGCTGCGTGCGCTTCGACCTTTGAGCGAGCGTGGGCGCCCGGCTGGCCACGTGCAGGAAGAGGCCGACCAGCGCCAGGCCGAAGACGGCTGGGAAAAACAGGTCGAAACTCGAATATTGCCAGACCAGCACCGCCTCGCGGCCCGGCTCACCGAGCGCGGTCAGCCAGGCAACGGCATCGTCGCTCGAAAAGCCCATCAGGCGGATGTCGAGGGAGGAAAGGCCGCCTGAAAGGCGCTGGAAGTAGAAGAACTCCAGCACGCTCATCACGACGAAAAGCATCACCGATGCGGTGCACAGCGCGACGGTCGAGCGCCTCAAGCCCGGTACGAGAGCTTCAGGCCGCACCCGGATAATTCGGGCTCTCGCGAGTGATCGCAACGTCATGCGTGTGGCTCTCTCTCAGGCCGGCGCCCGATATGCGTACAAACTGTGCCCGGACCCGTAGCGCTTCAAGGTCCGGCGCCCCCACATAGCCCATCGCAGCCCTAAGGCCCCCGGCAAGCTGATGCAATACGCCTGCGACCGGCCCCTTGTAGGGCACCTGTCCTTCGATTCCTTCCGGAACCAGCTTCAGCGTATCACGCACTTCGGCCTGGAAATAGCGATCCGCCGAACCGCGAGCCATCGCGCCGACAGAGCCCATGCCGCGATAGGCCTTGAAGGAGCGGCCCTGATGAAGATAGACCTCGCCAGGGCTCTCGTCGGTGCCGGCGAGAAGGGACCCGATCATCGCGGCCGAAGCGCCGGCGGCCAGCGCCTTCGCCAGATCGCCAGAATATTTGATGCCGCCGTCGGCGATGACGGTTACGCCGGCGCGGTCGGCCGTCTCGGCGGCCGCCATGATGGCGGAAAGCTGGGGCACGCCGACACCGGCGACGATGCGCGTCGTGCAGATCGAGCCCGGACCGATGCCGACCTTCACCGCGTCCGCGCCGGCGTCGATCAGGGCCTGGGTGCCTTCGGCGGTGGCGACATTGCCGGCGACGATGCGAACCGAGTTGGAAAGCTTCTTGGCCCGCGTGACGGCGTCCAGAACGCGCTGCGAATGGCCATGCGCGGTGTCGATGACGAGAAGGTCGACGCCCGCGTCGATCAGCCGTTCGGCGCGCTCGAACCCGTCATCGCCGACACTGGTGGCCGCCGCCGCGCGCAGCCTGCCCTGAATATCCTTGGTGGCGTTGGGATTGAGCTGCGACTTCTCGATGTCCTTGACGGTGATGAGGCCGACGCAATTGCCGGCCGGATCGACGACCAGGAGTTTCTCGATGCGATGCTTGTGGAGCAGGCGCTTGGCTTCTTCCTGGTCGACATTCTCCTTGACCGTGACGAGGCTCTCCCGCGTCATCAGTTCATAGACCTTCTGGTTCGGATTGGAGGCGAAGCGTACGTCGCGGTTGGTCAGGATGCCGACGAGATGACCCGTCTTCTGGCCCCCTGCTCCGCCGTTCTCGACCACCGGAATGCCCGAAATCCCGTGCGCACGCATCAGGGCAAGGGCGTCGGCGAGGGTCGCCTCGGGGCCGATCGTCACCGGGTTCACGACCATTCCCGATTCGAATTTCTTCACCTGCCGGACCTCCTCGGCCTGTTCGACGGGAGAGAAATTCCGGTGGATGACGCCGATGCCGCCGGCCTGCGCCATGGCGATGGCCAGGCGCGAATCGGTGACGGTATCCATCGCCGCGGAAAGGATCGGCAGGTTGAGGTCGATATCGCCGGCGATGCGCGTGCGGATGTCCGTCTGGCCGGGCATCACCTCCGAATGACCCGGCTGCAGCAATACGTCGTCGAAAGTGAGTGCTTCCGCGCCGGTAACCGACTCGATTATCCTTGCCATGGTCGTCCTTGGGAGCGTCTGAACGGCCCGGGCGCCCGGCTGGAGTGCCTGTCCGTTCGTTACGGATGGCAGCGGCAGGTACCACGTCTTGCGGATGATGAAAAGGCATTCGCAACATTTGGCGTGCGGGAGTTCCAGGCGCGGCCCGGACAGCCGCCCGTGCAACCGCTTTCCGTCACGCCGGACTCCCGCCATGGCCGGTGGCCCTGCTCATGCCGCGCGGCGCGTACAGCTAAAAGCCTCCGGAAGGAGACGATGGCGGATCGGTCGCCATGGCCTTACGAGCGGAAGGCCGATCCCGATCCGGCACCGGTGCCCGAAAGCCTATGCGAAGGGAGGCAGGAACGCAGGTTTTCCCGGCAACAACCGCGACAGATAGGCGGCGCAGGCTTCGGAAATCTGGTCCTCGTCGGGGAGCAGGAAATCCTCCGGCATGTGCCTGGTCTTGCCGGCGACCGCGGACAGCGAGACCGCGACCGGCCTCGTGACTTTCCCGTCGTACTGGAGCGCAACGGAAAAGCTGCCCTCTTCGGCCGCCTGCACCGCGAAGGCTCCGGCGTCGAAGGCCTCGCTCCGGTCCGTCTCGTTGCATATCCCGGCATGGCAGCGCGGAAGATATCCGAACGTGTCGACGCGGGCGCGTACATTTGGCAGGTCCTCCGCCAGTATCCGCTCGACAGCCTGACCGAGGTCGGTTCCCGACAATCGCACATTGCCATGGGGATCGCGCTCCAGCAGCTCGGGCGCGACCAGACCCTCCACCAGGGAGCGTCCCTCCTTGTCCGAAACGCCTTCCGACATCGCCACGATGCAGCGCTTGCGACGGGAGAGCACGGCGCGAACGCTCTCGACGAACCGCTTCCGGTCGAAGGCGCGCTCCGGCACGTAGACCAGGTGCGGCGCACCCTCCAAATCCATCCTCCAGGCGGCGGACGCGGCGGTCAGGAAACCTGCATGCCGCCCCATGACGATCCCGACATAGACGCCCGGAAGCGACCGAAAATCGAGGTCCGCTCCGGCAAAGGCGCCGGCAACGAATTCCGCTGCGGTTATGAAGCCCGGCGTGTGGTCGTTCTCGACAAGGTCGTTGTCGATCGTCTTCGGTGCGTGAACGCATGCAACGGCGCCGCCACAGGCCTCGGAAATGATTCTTTGCGTCTCTGCCGTGTCGTTTCCGCCAATGTAGATGAAAGCATCCGCTCCAGCCGCGCGGAGCCCCTTCAGCACCAATTCGCAATAGCGCGCATCCGGTTTGTCCCGCGTGCTGCCGAGAGCGGCCCCCGGCGTGCGCGCCAGGCGTGCAAGATCCGATTCCGACAGATCGGCCAGGTCGACAAGGTCGCCGTCGCGCAGCCCGCGCACGCCATGCCTGGAACCGAGGATCCGGATACCCGGATGACGTCCACGAATTGCGGTCAGGGCCCCCGCAAGCGTTTGATTGATCACGGCGGTCGGACCGCCGCCCTGCGCGATCACAAATGTTCCGCTCATTCGCGTCCTCTCCTCGACATATTGCGGGAGCCTGTCACGGCGGCGAAGATGAAGCAATCGGCACCATGCAATCCGCCGGCATCCAGACTACGGGTGGCGTCGGTCGCATCCATCGCTACGGACACGGCCCGCAGGAAGGCATGTGGTTTTGGGCGATGAATGCGCACGGCCCTGAAACAGTCGGGCCGCCGACAGGATCGGAAAGTTTCATTGAACAGACCACTGCCGTCAGCGCCTGGTTCGGCTGGCCTCATGCCGCTGCTGCTCATATCCGCCGACAGTTTTCAGAAAAAACTTGCCCACACATTGACATTAAGAGGCGTAGAGCCACTAAATGTAGTGGTCATGGTTCTTCTGAGTCTATCCGGACTCAGGAGCTAAGAGGGAAGCCGGTGCGCGTGACTGCAATGCCGGCGCTGCCCCCGCAACTGTAAGCAGCGAGTCGCTGTCCGTGTAACGCCACTGGTGTCGAGGCGCCGGGAAGGCTGGACAGCGGCGACGACCTGCGAGCCAGGAGACCTGCCGTGACGCCATGAACGAACCTCGGGCGGGGTGTCCCGGCGGTGCGCGTGCCTCATGTGCCCGTGTGGCGCGCTTCCGGCATGTGTCCCTCGCGCTCCCCGTCCACAACGCCACGGGGATATGATGCAGGCGACCACAGCACTTCACACCGAAGGAGCCGGCAAGGCTCCGATCCTTCTCGACCACAGCGGGCACGCGCCCACGGAACCGGGTTACCGCATCATCCGGCGCAACGGCGCGGTGACTCCGTTCGATCCGATGAAGATCACGATTGCGCTGACCAAGGCCTTCCTCGCGGTGGAAGGATCGACGGCGGCAGGCTCAAGGCGCGTGCACGATTTGGTTGCGGATCTCACCGATCAGGTGGCTTCCGCGCTGGCGCGGCGCGTCGGCGAGGGACGCACCTTCCATATCGAGGACGTGCAGGACCAGGTCGAGCTGGCGCTGATGCGCGGCGGGCACCACAAGGTGGCGCGCGCCTACGTTCTCTACCGTGAGGAGCGGGCGCGGGAGCGCGCAGCGGAGAAGGCGGCGCAGGCAGTTCCCCAGTCGTTGCTCAACGTGAAAACCGAAGACGGCACGCCCAGGCCGCTCGACGAAGGGCGGCTGGCGCGCATCGTCGAGGAAGCCTGCGACGGGCTGGACGCCGTGTCGCCTGAGCCAATCCTCGCCGAGGCCCGCCGCAACCTCTATGACGGCATCACGCTCGACGAACTTTCGTTGGCACCGATCCTCGCCGCCCGCACGCTGGTCGAGCAGGAACCAAATTACGCCTTCGTCTCCGCGCGGCTGCTGCTCGACCGCCTGCGCCGGGAAGCGCTCACTTTCGTGTCCGGCCGTCCGGAGCAGGCGACACAAGCGGAGATGGCAACGCGCTATGCCGGCTATTTCCCGGAATTCCTGCGGGTCGGCATCGAGGCCGAACTGATCGATCCCGAACTTGGCCGCTTCGACCTGGCACGGCTGGGCGCGGCGTTGAAGCCGGAACGCGACCTGAACTTCCAGTATCTCGGCCTTCAGACGCTCTACGACCGCTATTTCCTGCACACGAAGGGCAAGCGTTTCGAGCTGCCGCAGGCCTTCTTCATGCGCGTCGCCATGGGCCTCGCCGTGCGAGAGATCGACCGCGAGGCGCGCGCCATCGAATTCTACGACCTCCTGTCGTCCTTCGACTTCATGGCGTCGACGCCGACGCTGTTCAATTCCGGCACTCTCAGGCCACAGCTTTCCTCCTGCTTCCTCACCACGGTCGCCGACGACCTCGACGGCATCTTCAAGGCGATCAAGGACAACGCGCTGCTGGCGAAATATTCCGGCGGGCTGGGCAACGACTGGACGCCGGTGCGCGGCCTCGGCGCCCATATCAAGGGAACCAATGGCGAGAGCCAGGGCGTCGTGCCGTTCCTGAAGGTCGCCAACGACACGGCGGTCGCCGTCAACCAGGGCGGCAAGCGCAAGGGGGCGGTCTGCGCCTATCTGGAGACCTGGCACGTCGACATCGAGGAGTTCCTCGACCTCAGGAAGAACACCGGCGACGACCGCCGCCGCACGCACGACATGAACACCGCCAACTGGGTGCCGGACCTGTTCATGGAGCGCGTCGAGGCCGACGGAGAATGGACGCTGTTCTCGCCGGACGAGGTGCCAGACCTGCACGACTTTTACGGCACGGCGTTCAAGGCTGCCTACGAAGCGTACGAGGCGAAGGCCGCCGCCGGCGGCATAAAGGTGTTCCGCAGGATCCGCGCGCTCGATCTGTGGCGCAGGATGCTGACCATGCTGTTCGAGACCGGGCATCCCTGGGTGGCGTTCAAGGATCCCTGCAACATCCGCTCGCCGCAGGGCCATGTCGGCGTCGTGCATTCCTCCAATTTGTGTACCGAGATCACGCTCAACACCTCGATGGACGAGGTGGCGGTCTGCAACCTCGGCTCGTTGAACCTCGCCAACCACGTCACTGGAAAAGGACTCGACCTCGACCGGCTGGCCCGCACGGTCGGCACGGCGATGCGCATGCTCGACAACGTCATCGACATCAACTTCTACACCATTCCGGAAGCGCGGCGTTCCAACCTCCGGCATCGTCCGGTTGGGCTCGGTATCATGGGCTTCCAGGACGCGCTGCAGGCCCTACGTTTGCCCTACGCCTCGGACGCGGCTGTCGAATTCGCCGACCGCTCGATGGAGGCCGTCAGCTACCACGCGATCTCCGCCTCGGTGGACCTAGCGACCGAACGCGGCCGCTATCCGAGCTTCGAGGGCTCGCTCTGGTCGAAGGGCCTCCTGCCCATCGACTCCATCCGCCTGCTGGAGGAGGCGCGAGGCGGCACGGATATGGACGAGTGCGTGACTCTCGACTGGGAAGCGCTGCGCAAGCGCGTGAAGAAGATAGGCATGCGCAACTCCAACACGATGGCGATCGCGCCGACGGCGACCATTTCCAACATCTGCGGCGTGTCGCAGTCGATCGAGCCGGTCTACCAGAACCTGTTCGTCAAATCGAACATGAGCGGGGACTTCACGGTGGTGAATGCCCGGCTGGTTCATGACCTCAAGCAGCGCGGCCTGTGGGACGAGGTGATGGTGTCGGACCTGAAGTATTTCGACGGCTCTGTCGGCCAGATCGACCGTATCCCCGACGACCTCAAGGCACTCTATGCGACCGCCTTCGAGATCGAGCCGTCCTGGCTGATCGAGGCCGCCTCGCGTCGCCAGAAATGGATCGACCAGGCGCAGTCGCTCAACCTCTACATCGCCAATCCGAGCGGCCGGAAGCTGGACGAGCTCTATCGCCTCGCATGGCGCAAGGGGCTGAAGACGACCTACTACCTGCGCTCGCGTTCCGCGACGCATGTCGAGAAGTCGACGCTGAAAGGCACCGACGGCAAGCTCAACGCGGTTTCGGCGTCCGCTGCGGCCGTCGCCGCGCCCATCACAGTCAATCCGGACGCCGCGTGGGGCAAGGCCTGCGCCATCGACGGTCCGAACTGTGAGGCGTGCCAGTAGGATGCTCCGCCCATCGCGGCGTCATCCCGGAAGCCGTAGCGAAGCGGAGGTTATCCGGGATCCAGTCCTGGACGGTTCAGCACTGGATCCCGGCTCGCGGTCGCTGCGCTCCCTTGGCCGGGATGACGCCCTCGATTTCTCACTCAGGAAGATGTCTCCAATGCTTGACTGGTCCGAACCGAATGCCAATCCCGCCCTCCATCCCGCTGCGAACGCCGCAGCAACCGGCGCCACCGGGCTCGGCACCATCGACCGCGGCGCGGCGCGCGTCTCGGTCGACGACAAGCGCATGATCAACGCTCGCGCCGACGTGAACCAGCTTCTGCCGCTGAAATATCGCTGGGCATGGGAGAAATACCTTTCCGGCTGCAACAACCACTGGATGCCGACCGAAGTGTCGATGCAGGCCGATATCGCGCTGTGGAGATCGAAGGACGGTTTGACCGACGACGAGCGGCGCATGCTGAAGCGCAACCTCGGCTTCTTCGCGGCCTCTGAATCGCTGGTGGCGAACAACATCGTGCTCGCCATCTACCGCCACCTGACCAATCCCGAATGCCGCCAGTATCTGCTCAGGCAGGCTTTCGAGGAGGCGATCCATACCCATACCTTCCAGTACATCGTGGAAAGCCTGGCGCTGGACGAAGGCGAGCTGTTCAACATGTACCGCGAGGTGCCCTCGATCACCGACAAGGCCGCCTGGGCGCTGAAGCATACGCAACACCTGGACGATCCGGACTTCAAGACCGGCACGCCGGAGGCCGACCAGTCCTTCCTGCGCGACCTTGTCGCCTTCTACGTCATCTTCGAGGGCATGTGGTTCTACACCGGCTTCGCGCAGATCCTGTCGCTCGGCCGGCGCAACAAGATGGTCGGCATCGCCGAGCAGTACCAGTACATATTGCGCGACGAATCCATCCACCTGAACTTCGGCATCGACGTGATCAACCAGATCAAGATCGAGAATCCGCATCTGTGGAGCAGGACGTTCCAGGACGAGGTGCGCGGCATGATCGCCGACGCCGCGGAACTGGAAGCGGCCTATGGCAGGGATACGATGCCGCGCGGTTTCCTCGGCCTCAACGCGGCGCTGTGCGAGCAGTACATGCACTTCATCGCTAATCGCCGCTGCGCGCAGCTTGGGCTGGCCCAGGTCTTCGCCGAGACGGAGAATCCATTCCCGTGGATGAGCGAGGTCATGGATCTGAAGAAGGAGAAGAACTTCTTCGAGACCCGCGTCATCGAATACCAGAACGGCGGGGCACTCAGCTGGGATTGAGAATGCGCTGTCGCCTTCGCGCTTTGCCGATGTCGCTTTCATGGCTTCGCGCGGGGTCGCTTCGTGGTCTGATCGAAGCGTTCAAGGTGCCCGTCAGCGGAAACGACGGCGGGATAATTGGGAAGCCGGTTTGACGCCGGTGCTGCCCCCGCAACGGTAGCGGAGCTGAACCCCGACGAAAGCCACTGGGCGACAAGCCTGGGAAGGTGTCGGGACGGCCTGGAAAGGCCAGCTTCGGAGCCCGGAAACCAGCCTCGAACGTTTAACCTGACTGATCGCGGTGGGCGGTCAAGAGGCGGAGCGCTCCGGGCGATGCTCGCCTGCGGCCATCCACCCCTCCATCACCACCAGTTCAGTCCTTGTGCCGATTGCGAGGACGGACATGGATATACGTACCGGGGATATACGCAACGAAATGCTGAAGCTGATCCGCGAGCGGTGCGACGGCTTCTCCCTTCAGCAACCCTTCTACATCGACCCGGATTTTTTCAGGCTCGACCTCGAGCTGGTCTGGTACCGCGACTGGCTGTTCGTCGGCCACGATTGCGAGATCGCCAAGCCCGGCTCCTTCTTCACCGTTCAGGTCGGCGACTATCCGGTGGTGGTCGTGCGCGGCCGCGACGGACAGATCCGCGCCTTGCACAATTCCTGCAGGCATCGCGGCAGCCGCGTGTGCAGCACCGAGCGCGGCACCGCCGCGCGGCTGGTCTGTCCCTATCATCAGTGGACCTACGACCTCGACGGCTCGCTGGTCTTCGCGCGCCAGATGGCGGATGGCTTCCGCAAGGAGGATTTCGGCCTGAAGCCGATCGCCTGCGAGAGCGTCGCCGGCTACATCTTCGTCTGCCTGGCAGACGAGCCTGCCGACTTCGCCCCGTTCCGGACGCTGATGGAGCCTTTCTTCGCGCCACATAACCTTGCCAACGCCAAGGTCGCGCACGAGACGACCATCGTCGAGAAGGGCAACTGGAAGCTGGTCTGGGAGAACAACCGCGAGTGCTACCACTGCGCGGCCAACCACCCCGAACTGTGCAAGACTTTTCCCGAGGCGCCGACCATCACCGGCGTGCCGAGCGTCGACAGCGATCCGGAGATGCTGTCGCACTGGGCGCATTGCGAGGCGTCGGGCCTGCCGTCGCGCTTCCGTATCGACGATCGGGGCCAGTACCGCGCCACCCGCGCGCCGCTGCTGCGCGACGCCGTCAGCTACACGATGACGGGCAAGCGCGCGGTGCGGAAGAACCTCTCGGACGCAGCCTCGGCGGACCGCATCGGCACGCTGATGCTCTATCACTATCCGACGACGTGGAACCACGTGCTGATCGACCATGCCACCACCTTCCGCGTGCTGCCGATCAGCGCGACGGAGACGGCGGTGACGACCAAGTGGCTGGTACACAAGGATGCCGTCGAGGGCGTCGACTACGCGATCGACGAACTCACCCACGTCTGGACCATGACCAACGACGAGGACCGCCGCATCGTCGAGGAGAACGCCTTCGGCATCCGGTCGCCCGCCTACGAGCCGGGACCCTATTCGGAAATGCACGAAGGGGGCGTGATCCAGTTCGTCGACTGGTACGCGGGCTTCATCGAGCCGAGGTTGGCAGAGGGCGAAAAGCCGACGCTGCGCAACGTGGCTTGAGGAGGCCATCGTGAACGCGACGACCGACCTCAATCTCTACCGTCATCTGGACGAGATGACGCCCTGGAACGATCGGCTGCAGGTTCTGGAGGTGATCGGTATCGTCGACGAGGCGCCGGAGGTGAAGACCTTCGTCTTCCGCTCCGACGCGCAGACCTGGTTCCGCTACAAGCCTGGCCAGTTCGTGACGCTGGAATTGCCGACGGCCGACGGGCCGCTGATGCGCACCTACACGCTGTCGTCGTCGCCGTCGCGGCCGTTCTCCATCGCCGTCACCGTCAAGGCGCAGGCCGGCAGCGTCGGCACGCGCTGGATGTTCGACAATCTTGCGATCGGAACCCATGTCAAAGCCTACGGGCCGGCCGGCGACTTCTCCCATCACAACCACCCGGCCGCGAAATACCTGTTCATCTCGGCCGGGTCCGGCATCACGCCGATGATGTCGATGCTTCGGTGGCTGAACGACTGCGCGCCGTGGACGGACGTTTCCTTCGTCAACTGCTCCCGGCGGCCGGAGGAGATCATTTTCCGCAAGGAGCTGGAACTGCTCGGCTCCCGCATGCCCGGCTTGTCGCTCGGCTTCCTGATCGAGGAGCGGTCGAGCCGCGAGAGCTGGTTCGGCCATATGGGCCGCATCGACGCCGTGCGCCTGCCGCTCTTGTCGCCCGATTTCCGCGAGCGCGAAATGTTCTGCTGCGGGCCTGAGCCGTTCATGCGCGCCGTGCGCGATATGCTCGCCGCGTCCGGCTTCGACATGGCGCACTACCACCAGGAGAGCTTTTCCGCCCCCGTCGTCGAGGAGGTTCCCGCGCCATTCTCGGGCGACGGAGAGCCCGACGATCAGGCCGAGGCGCTCCCGGTGCGGTTCGCCGTTTCCGGCATCGAGGGCCAGTGCCAGCCGGGCCAAACGGTTCTGCAGACGGCGCGCGCGTCGGGCGTGCGCATTTCGGCCGCCTGCGAATTCGGACTGTGCGGCACCTGCAAGGTGAAGAAGCTCTCCGGCGAGGTCGAGATGAGCCACAATGGCGGCATCCTCGACGACGAGATCGCCGACGGCTTCATCCTCGCCTGCTGCTCGAAGCCCCTTACGCCGCTGGAGATCGAGGCATGACCGCTCGCGACGACGACACCATCGCAGCCAGGCGGCCGCTCCACCACGAGACGCTGCGGGCCATCTCGCCCCTGCCGCCCCCGGAAGAGGTCTTCGCGGATTGGCTGCTGTCGGTGCCGCACGGAGCCGACCTTGCGGCGGCGGCGCGCGGGCAGATCGCCCTCATCGACCGGCGCATGCCGTTCCATCCCGATGTTCAATGCCTGCGCACGCTGCTGGTGGCCGTTGCCGGCGACAGCGGCTGGCAACGGCCCTTGCGGAATCTTTGAGAAGGAATCTCCCATCTCTCCTGCCAAGCAAAGCGCGGCCTTCCGGAACGACGGACGCGGGGCGCGCTTTCGAGCCGCTTTCACGGCGCCGGGGCGCAGCAGGGAGCCGACATGGTCGGCACGATAGGGAGGTCTGTCAGGCATGGAGCTTCCGTTCTATCCGGTTCGAATGGATTGGCGATTTGGCTTGCGTTCTCAGCTGTTTCGCCGCCTCCACCATGTTGAGCAAGGCAGGGCGCACCTCCTCCCATTTACGGGTCTTCAGGCCGCAATCCGGATTGACCCAAAGCTGCCGGTCGGAAAGCCGCCGGCGGGCAAGGCCAAGCAGATCAGCCATTTCTTCGATGGTCGGAACGCGCGGCGAGTGGATATCGTAGACGCCTGGGCCGATCTCGTTCGGGTAGCGGTAGCTGCGGAACGCGTCGAGCAGTTCCATGCGGGAACGGGACGTTTCGATCGAGATGACGTCGGCGTCCATCGCGGCGATCGCCTCGATGATGTCGTTGAATTCCGAATAGCACATATGCGTGTGGATCTGGGTGGCGTCCTCCACGCCCGCCGTCGCCAGGCGGAAGCAGCCGACCGCCCAGTCGAGATAGGCCTTCCATTCGGATTTGCGCAAGGGCAGCCCTTCGCGCAATGCCGCCTCATCGATCTGGATGATCGCCGCGCCCGCCTGTTCCAGGTCGGAAACCTCGTCGCGAATGGCGAGCGCAATCTGCTCGCAGACGGCGCTGCGGGGAATGTCGTCGCGGACGAACGACCAGTTCAGGATCGTCACCGGCCCGGTGAGCATGCCCTTGACCGGTTTCGTCGTCAGGGATTGCGCATGCCGCCACCAGCGCACAGTCATGGGATTCGGACGCGACACGTCGCCGAAGATGATCGGAGGTCGCACATATCGGGACCCATAGCTTTGCACCCAGGCATGGCGGGTGAAGGCGAAGCCCGATAATTGCTCGCCGAAATACTGCACCATGTCGTTGCGCTCGAACTCGCCATGGACCAGCACGTCCAGCCCGAGCCCCTCCTGCCATCGGATCGCTGCGGCGGTCTCCTTCTCAAGGAAGGCCTCGTAGTCGACGAAGCTCAACTCGCCCCTGGCATGAGCGGCTCGCGCCTTCCGGACCTCCGGTGTCTGCGGGAACGAGCCGATCGTGGTGGTGGGGAAGAGAGGCAGCTCTAGCCGTTGGTGCTGCTTCCTGGCGCGCTCGGCAAACGTGCCTTGCCTGCGTCGCATATCGTTGGTGACCGATGCAATGCGGCCCTCGACCAACGGATCGTGCACCTTGAGCGACGCCGCCCGCGTGGCAGCCGCCTTGGCCGATGCTCTCAATTGAGGGGCAACGGTCCCATGACCCTCGGCGAGTGCACGCGCAAGAACCACCAGTTCGTCGGTCTTCTGGACGGCAAAGGCGAGCCATGATTTGACGTCCGGCTCCAATGCCTTCTCCTGTTTCAGGTCGATCGGCACGTGAAGCAGCGAACAGGATGACGCGATCTCGATGCGCTCCGGCTGCCAGCCCGCCACCACCGGCCGGATCCTGTCGAGGATTGCCGGCAGATCGGCACGCCACACATTGCGGCCGTCGACGAGGCCGAGCGAGAGAACCATCTCCTTTGGCGCCAGCCGGCCGACCATCTCCAACTGCTCGGGCGCGCGGACGAGATCGACGTGCAGGCCGGCCACCGGCAGCGCCAGCGCCGTGTCGAGATTGTCGCCGAGCGCGCCGAAATAGGTGGCGAGCATGATATTCAGGCCGGGCGCCGCAGCCGCCAGCTTCGCGTAGGCATAGCCGAAGGCCTCGCGCTCGTTGGGAATGAGGTCCAGCACCAGCGCCGGCTCGTCGATCTGCACCCAGTCGGCGCCCGCGCGCGCCAGCCGCTTGAGCAATTGCGCATAGACGGGGATCAGCTTCGGCAAAAGCGTCAGCGGATTGAAGCTTTCCGCGGTCGATTTTGCCAGCTTCAGGAAGGTGATCGGGCCGAGAAGCACAGGACGCGTGTGAATGCCGAGCGCCTTCGCCTCAAGGAACTCATCGACCGGCTTCAGCGACGATAGGGTGAAGACCTGATCGTCGGCAAGCTCCGGTACCATGTAGTGATAGTTGGTATCGAACCATTTCGTCATCTCGAGAGCGGTTGCGTCATGGGAGTGGCCGGGATGATCGCATTCTCCGCCGGCGTGCTGGCTGCCGCGCGCCATGGCAAAATAGGTGTCGAGCGCTACGGGGCCCCCTTTCCAGCCAAAACGCGGCGGCACCGCGCCGACCATCACCGCCGTGTCGAGCACGTGGTCGTAGAGCGAGAAATCGTTGCACGGGATGCGGGTGACGCCGTGATCCCGCTGCTCGATCCAGTTTGCCTCGCGCAGCGCCTTGGCCATGTTCAAGAGGTCGTCCCGGGAAGATTTTCCCGCCCAGTAGGATTCGAGCGCGAACTTCAGTTCACGCTCGCGGCCGATGCGTGGAAAGCCGAGCGTTGCGACGGGAACTTTCAGGTGGATAGACATGCCATACCCCGGTAGCTGGGGGCGGCGTGGCGATGGACGTCGGCGAACCGGACCCGGAAGGAACAGACACCGCGGCCTTCGGACACCCCGCCCGTGGACGTTGTTGCGCCAAGGCAGGTCTCCTGGCTCGCGGGTCGTCGCCTTAGCTCGTCTTCCCGAGGCTTTTCCGCCTCAGTGACATGAATGAGCTTGGCTCGCCGCCTACAGTTGCGGGGGCAGCGCCGGCCTTCCTCGAAAGTCACCGGCTTCCCTCTTAGCCTCGGGAGTTGTGCGCCCCCGAGGAACCTTGGCAGGCGGATTCATACGCTCCCTACCCATAGAGTCAAGAGGACATAAAGAGATGTTTATATCGTTACATCTTGATCGACGGATTGCCTTCAACGCGGATGCACAGATGCATCGCCTCCTGGCTGCTTGCGCCGAAGCAAAAATTAGAGGCAGGACTACCTTCTTGAGAACGGACCGTTACTGCTGTTGAATATCAGTCGAGTAGCCCACGATTTTAATCCTCAGCTAAAGGCGCTGAGGATGGTTGCATTGCGTCAGGCGAAGATAACATGAGCGGACCCCGGAAACAGTCGGAGCTTGAACGCCGCTACGAACTGACCTAGCTTTAGTCGATGACAGCGGTGGAGTCCGCTGAAACCGCCTCGGGCCGATGACTCCTGCTCCGACAAGAGAGAGCGGGAGTATGGCATGGATCAAATTCGCAGGCCTCACGAAGGTGTGCGCTCCGCACAGGGCCGCGGCGCCATCGGCGAAACAAAATATCCCGGGACAGCCGCCTCAGCGGCGAAACGAACTGAGGCTACGCGCAGGGAAGAACTGGAAGCCGTAAAAGCGCCGGCCGAGCGTCCGGCTCCATCCGCGTTTCAAAGCATCCTGTTTCAGAATCCCGAAAAATATCCGGCCGCGGAAACCGCGGGTGAGCCGGATTGCTTTGGCGACCTCAATCTGGATCAGACCATGGCGTCCCTGACCTCGGGCCGCGATGAATACGAACTCTTGGGCTATTTCCACACCAGCCTGACCGACGTCGACGATATCGCCTACCGCCATGAGATTATGCGGGACCTGGAAGGCCCCGCGCTCGCGTCGCGAATCCGCTCCTTCGCGGAGTCCATGGCGGCGATGCGCAAGCATCTGGTCCAGGCACAGAAGCTGCACTATCGGCTGCAGCAGGAAAGCTGGTTTCTGACCGCCGTCGATACCTATTGTGGCTGTGTCGCCGAACTATCCGAATTTCTATCGCAGGGCGGCGTCAAGTCGCGCGGCATGCAGGCGTTCGCGGCATTCCTCGTCGACTATGTCGCCTCCCCGCGCTTTCAGGAACTCCGGAACAAGGTCAGGACCCTGAACGACGATCTCGCGACGGTGCACTATTGCGTCTTCCTCGTGGGGGACGGCTTTCGGGTGCACCGCTATCGCGACGAAACCGACTATAGCGCCGAGGTCGAGGAAGCGTTCGCCAAATTCCGGCAGGGCAACGCCAAGGACTACCGATCCAAGCTTAACGATTGGATCGAGATGAACCATGTCGAGGAGAAGATCCTCGAATTCGTCAGCCAGCTTTGGCCGGAGATCTTCGGACGCCTAGCGCAATTTTTCCAATCGGAGTGGGGCGTATTTCCCGACGGGAAGATCGTCACGTTCGACCGGCAGGTGCAATTCTACCTGGCCTATGCCGAGCATATGAGGCGGATGGAAAAGGTGGGCTTGAGCTTTTCCTATCCGGTCGTATCGGCGAAAGACAAATCGGTCCGCGCCATGGACGCGTTCGACATTGCGCTGGCGGCCAAGCTGGCCGCGGACGGCGGGCGGGTCGTCAGCAACGATTTCGAGCTCTCCGGCAAGGAGCGCATTCTCGTCGTCTCCGGTCCCAACCAGGGCGGCAAGACCACCTTCTCCCGCACCTTCGGCCAAATGCATTGTCTGGCCAGCCTCGGCTTGCCGGTGCCGGGAAGGGAGACCCGCCTCTTTCTCTTCGGCACCATATTCACGCATTTCGAGCGCGAGGAAGACATCACCAATCTTCGCGGCAAGCTGCAGGACGATCTGGTGCGGGTGCATGAAATCCTTAGTCGGGCGACGCCGCGGAGCATCGTGATCATGAACGAGATTTTCACCTCGACCACCCTGCAGGACGCCACATTCCTGAGCGAGAAGGTGATGGACCGCATCATGAAACTGGATCTCATCTGCGTCTGGGTCACCTTCATCCACGAATTGTCCCGGCTCGGCGAGAAGACGGTCAGCATGGTGAGCACGGTCGACCCGGCCAATCCGGACAAGCGCACCTACAAGGTCGTGCGCAAGGAAGCCTCAGGTCGATCCTATGCAATGTCGATCGCCGAGAAATACGGCCTCACAGAAGAGCGGCTGAAGGAGCGTATCGGCAAATGAAAGCCTATCTTCTCTATCCAGACCGCGATTTCGATCTGGGCGCGGAACTGCCGGTCAACGCCGACGACCTCGTTCAGGATCTCGAACTCGACATGCTCTTCGGCGCCATGGCGGGCGAAGACAAGTTCCTGTTCGAGGCGGCGCGGGTGGCCCTACTTACCGGCATGGCGAATCCCGCCGACACGATCCGCTACCGCCAGGATGCGCTTCGCGATTGCATCGCAAATCCCGGCGCGGTCCGTGAGCTCTACCAAGCGGTTCTGGCAACCATCACAGGCCGCCGCAGCAGGGATGGCCTGCTCTATCTCGGGAACTATCCTTCCGCGATCCTTCATCGCTCGGTCGATCTCGTCGAGGCGCAGATGGAGGGGCTGAAGACCATACGCGGCCTGGCCGAAGCGAACCGCGACCGGTTCCGCTCGCGCGCCTTCTCGACGCTTTTCTCGATGCTTATGGCGGAGTTGGACGGCGAATACATGCAAACCGTCGCCCGTCATCTGGCGCAGCTCAAGTTTCGCGAAGGCATACTGGTGAGCGCCCATCTCGGCCCGGGCAACAAGGGGCGGGACTATGTCCTGCGCAATGCCCGCGAGGAGAAGACGGGCTGGCTGGAGAAACTCAGCAGGTTCCTCGGGCCCAAGGAGGAGGAATATACCTTCCATCTGCATCCCCGCGACGAGGCCGGCGCGCGGGCCTTGTCCGAGCTTCGCGACCGGGGCATCAATCTCGCGGCGAATGCCCTCGCGCAATCGGCCGAGCATATATTGAGCTTTCTCACCATGATGCGGGCGGAGCTTGCATTCTATGTGGGTTGCCTGAACCTTCATGATCGATTGCAGGGGAAAGGAGAGCCCGTCGCGTTCCCTGAACCCTTGCCCGCATCGGAACGCAGCCACCACTTCAAGGGCCTCTACGACGTCTGCCTTTCGCTCAGCATGGACAAGCGCGTGGTCGGGAACGACGTCGACGCCGACGGCAAGGTTCTGACGATCGTCACGGGAGCCAATTCCGGCGGCAAATCCACTTTCATGCGCAGCTTCGGTCTCGCGCAAATGATGATGCAGGCGGGCATGTTCGCGCCGGCCATGTCGTTCTCCGCCAATCTCTGCCGCGCCGTCTATACCCACTACAAGCGCGAAGAGGACAATTCGATGACGAGCGGCAAGTTCGATGAGGAGCTGAGCCGGATGTCGCGTCTTGCCGATCTGGTGACGGGAAGTTCACTCGTGCTCTTCAACGAATCCTTCGCGTCCACCAACGACCGCGAGGGCTCGGAAATCGCCAGGATGATCGTCGACGTGCTGCGGGAAAAGCGCATCAAGATGATCTTCGTCACCCATCTTTACGCCTTCGCCCATGCCTATGTGGGAGTGGGCGACGACATCATGTTCCTGCGCGCCGAGCGCGAGGAGGACGGCACGCGTACCTTCAAGCTGATCGAGGCCGAACCGCTGCGGACCAGCTACGGGCAGGATCTTTACAAAGCCGTCTTTCGGGAGGGCGTTCGCGAGACGCAATCGGCCTGAGCGCGACGGGAGGGGTGTCGGGCGCGGCCCGAAGCCGAGGGGACTTTTAACGGATGATTATCGACTGGGCGCATGCATGGCCATCGGTGGCAGCCGCTTTCCTGGCTTCCATGGTCGAATTCGTCGAGGCGCTGACGGTGGTGCTGGCCGTCGGAACCGTGAGGGGATGGCGAGGTGCGCTGGCGGGCACGGGCGCTGCCCTTGCCGCCCTTCTTCTGCTCGTGGCGTTGCTCGGCCCTGCCCTCACGCGGATTCCGCTGGGTGCCATCCAGATCGTTGCCGGGACGCTGCTGCTCCTGTTCGGCATGCGCTGGCTGCGCAAGGCGATATTACGCGCCGCCGGCGTCATCCCGCTTCACGACGAGACGGCAATCTTTGCCGCGGAGTCGGAATCGCTTCGCGCCTCAGGCGCCGGCGGCAGATGGGACACGGTAGCCGTTGCGGCTGCCTTCAAGATCACCATGCTCGAAGGCATCGAGGTCGTCTTCATCGTCATCGCCGTTGGCGCGGGCGGCAAGGACTTGCTTGTTCCCGCAAGCCTCGGGGCGCTGACGGCGCTGGTCATCGTCGTCCTGCTCGGCCTTGTCCTCCACCGCCCGCTGTCGGCTATTCCCGAAAACACGCTGAAATTCGCGGTGGGCGTCCTGCTTGCGGCGTTCGGCACCTTCTGGTTCGGCGAAGGTATCGGGGTCCGCTGGCCGGGCGCCGACTGGTCGATCGTCTGGCTCACGGCGGCATTTCTGGCGACCGCGCTGCTGGCGGTTGGCATGAGGCGAAGGGCGACCGCGGCAGTATCGGAATCGAGGAGACGGGAATGAAGTGGGCAAAATCAATCGTCCGCGAACTTTGGGGCCTCTTCGTGGACGATGGCGCGTTCGCCCTCGCGATCGTCATATGGCTGGCAATCGCATGGCTTGTCCTGCCGACCTTCATGCCGGCCGCTCCATGGGCCGGCGTAGCGCTGTTCCTGGGGCTGGCTCTTATTCTCTTGGAGAATGTCTGGCCGCGGGCAAGGGAGTAGCACATGGCGGCAAGTGCGCCTCCAACGGCGTCCCATTCGAGCCGCCTTGCCTTCCGGTTCGTGCTCCTGATCGGCATACTGAGCTTCTTCGCAGATTTCACCTATGAGGGCGCGCGCGGCATTATCGGCCCGTATCTGGCCCTCCTCGGCGCGACGGGAACGATCGTCGGCGTCGTCACCGGCCTTGGCGAACTGCTCGGCTATGGTCTGCGCCTGGTTTCCGGACGATGGGCGGATACCACTGGCAAGTTCTGGCCGATCACGATTTTCGGCTATGTCGTCCAGATGGCCTCGGTTCCGGCGCTGGCGCTGACGACCAGTTGGCAGGAGGCGGCGGCGCTCATCATCCTGGAACGGATCGGCAAGGCCATACGCAATCCGCCGCGCGACGTCATGCTTTCTTATGCCGCAAGTCGGGTCGGAGGCTATGGATGGGTGTTCGGCATCCATGAAGCCATGGACCAGTTCGGCGCCATGTTCGGTCCGCTTGCCGTCGCGGCGGTCGTGGCCTGGCGCGGGGATTTTCACGCCGCCTTCGCCGTCCTTGCGATACCCGCCCTCATCAACCTTCTGTTCGTCGGCCTCGCGCGCCTTGCCTATCCGCGGCCACAGGACATGGAACCATCGAAGGCGGCCACTGCGTTCACCGGCTACCCACGGATATTCTGGATCTACCTGGCAGGGGCATGTCTGGTGGCCGCCGGCTTCGCCGATTATCCGTTGATCGCGTACCATTTCAGCCAGGCCGGCACCGTTGCGGGCGACTGGATCGCGGTATTCTATGCCGTCGCCATGGGGGTCAGCGGAACGGGCTCCCTGGTATTCGGCCAGCTCTTCGATCGCTACGGCTTCAAGGTATTGATCTTCCTAACGTTGCTGTCCGCCCTTTTTGCGCCGCTGGTGTTTCTTGGCGGCTACTGGTGGGCGCTCATTGGCGCTGCGATCTGGGGACTGGGCATGGGCGTGCACGAGTCGATCGTGCCTGCGGCCGTGACGCCGATGGTGGCTTCCGAGCGGAGAGCTTCGGCCTTCGGACTGTTTACCGCCGCCTACGGAATATTCTGGTTCGTCGGCAGCGCGGCGATCGGCATCCTCTATGACCGTTCCATCCCCTTCGCCGTGGCGTTCTGCGTGGGAGCCGAACTCCTCGCCGTTCCCGTCTTCATCTGGGTCGGTCGGCGCTACGATCAGGATCTCCCGATTGGCCGAAGTGGACAATGAACGCCACCTTCTGATTGAGAACCAAGGGCCTGAGAGGCCACAGCCCCCGGCTCGGGGCAACACTCTGTTGTTGAAGCCGGATTGCTGCTGCCGGCATATTTTGCTATTCGTGACATATCGGGGATGGAGTCCCCCCTAAACCGCCGTTGGACGGCTGATGACTCCTGCCATGCTCGAACGTGGTGGGATTTGTGCTGAAGGCTTCAATCGTCTCATTCAGATCTGCGTTGGCCCAAAAGGGAGCTTCGCGCCTTACTCGACAATTTGCCACATCGCCCTGTCCGCCATCCCTTCGGGCTGGCGACGGCGTCGATCTCGTCGCCGATAGATCCGGGCCTTGTGCCGCCCGGGATGTGTTCGTTGAACCTCAGCGTCTCGAGGCAGAGCCTGCAATCGATCCAGTCTCCTGGGAGTACAGGCCATGGTTCGCGTGGTATCCGGTGATTCCGGGAGATGAGCGCTGCGTCTTTTGGCTGGAGAATGTCTGGGTGCGATACAACAAGGCACTCGGGCGCTGGTCGGACAGATCGTTCCGGACGAAAGAGCAACGGCAGGCCCAGATCGATCGGGAATATCCATATGGCCTATAGCTTTTTTGTCTCTCCTCGAGAGCGTGGGATGCACCCTTGTCGTCTGAGGGTAAGGTGTGGCTAGGGTTGCGAGCCTCAACTCGGGCAGGTTAGCTCGCGACGATCAGCAACATCCTCCGGAGGAATGCGATCCCGAGCAACTGCTTGATTCGATTGCGCTACGCTATGGAAGAGTGGTTGAAATCCTGGAGCAAATGGGTTTTCGGGGCCAGGCGAGCCATTCCACATTCAACGAATACATCAAATCGCTTCGCAAGCTCGGAATTCCGGTTTTCGGCCAGAAAGCGACGCGTCGCGGGCGCGTCATCATGTACTCGTTCGAGAACACGATGGATCTGGTTCTGGCCCTGTTGCTCAGAGTGTACGGCACCGTCCCCGACCCGGTCCTCAAGGGGTTCCTCGCCGCACGGCGGACACTGCATCCCATCTATAGAAGGGCCTATGCGGAGCGCCGCTCCGGACTAGGCAAACCAATTCGCCTCGCTCTTGGATCCGGAACGATCGAGGTCGCAGGCGTCTTCCTTGACCTGCGGCTGGTCTACGCAGGCGGGCGTCTGCTCAGTTTTGGTCCTCCGGAAGCGATTTCCCCGGGGCAAGCTCTCGCGCGATATGCTGCATCCGAGGTCGCTACCGCGGTTTTCATGCCGATCCGGCTTTCGCCCCTTTGTGAGGAGGTCGCGCATCTCGCACTGGCGGAAGATGCAGTTCCCGAGTCGACCTACGATGACCGTCCCATGGATGCCGGCCGTTCGGGAACAGCTCGTTGTTCGCCTCGATAGGAGGTTGCCATGCCCTCAAATGCCTCGAAAAAAGAGAAAGAGACGGCGCAAACCACGGGGCATGAGAATATTTCCGCCATTAAAATCCAGCACCGGGGCCTGATGACCCTATTGTCCGATATGGGATTTCGCGGAAACGCAAGCGAGAAGACCTTTCACGATTACATCAAGTCGCTACGCAAGCTGGGCGTGCCGGTCTCTTCGGCGGAAGCCCCGCGGAATGGTCATATGATCGTCTATTCCTACGAGAACGTAGTCGATCTGGCGCTGGCGTTATCGCTCCGCGTCTATCATGTTATCCCGGACACGGTCCTTCGCGAGCTTGTCCATGCGCGACCGGTGCTGCATCGATTGTACCGGCAGGCCTATCATGAACGATCGACAGGTCTCGGCTCCCCCGTTCGAGTCGGCTCCGGAAGCGCGACCGTCGTGGTACAAGGCGTGTATCTGGATCTAAAGCTGGATCATGTAGCCGGCAGGCTTGTCAGCTTCGGACCACCTACGGTCTTGACGCCTTTGGAGGCCGTCCGGACGCTGACCGATGCGAATATCGCCTCGCGCGCATTCCGGCCGTTTCCCCTTTCCACCCTGTGCGAGCAGATCGTCAGCCGTTCCAGACAGGCGATGTCGGCGGATGTGGGCGAAGAGATTAGGCCAGCCAGGGAGAGCCATTGACCTAAGCGCTCCCGTTCTCTAAATTCCCGTGCGGTGATGGAGTTCACCATGTAACCGCCCCCAGGGCTGATGACTCCTCTGTTGCTGGAAAGCAAGGAGAGGAGTCATGGAAGTACCCCCCGAAGATCATCGCTGGCTCAAATTCCGCCTCGGCGGCCGCTCACGCCTTGTTCCGGCGGAGGCGGCGGCATGATCCTTCGCGACATCCTGCTGCAGATCGGGCAGATCCTGGCGGTGATCGTCTTCGCACCGCTGCTGCAGGGCTTCATCCACTGGGCGGAGGAGCGCGTGCAGCGCTCGCAGGGCCCGAGCATCTTCCAGCCCTACCGCGACCTCCGGAAACTCTTCCGCAAGCAGATCGTCGTGCCGGAGACGGCGTCCTGGATATTCTGGATCACGCCCGTCGTCGCCTTCACCTGCATGCTGACCGTGCCGATCCTGATCCCGGTGCTGACCAACTATCCGCTGCCCTATTCCGATATGGGCGACATCCTCGGCGGCGGCCTCATCCTTACGCTTGGCTCGTTCATGATCGTGCTGGCCGGGCTGGACAGCGGCAGCGCCTATGGCGGCATCGGGTCGAGCCGCGCGGTCATGCTCGGCATCCTCGCCGAACCGACGCTGATCCTCGTCTTCGTCGGCATCACGCTGCTCGCCAAGTCGATGATCCCTTTCGTCGTCAACCACCTCCTCGTCGACAATCCGGCGATCTACTGGAGCCCGGCGCATCTTTTCCTCGTCGCAGCCTTCTTCGTGCTCCTGCTCGTCGAGACGGACCGGCTGCCGATCCATTCGAGCACGCATATCGAGGTCTACATGATCGAGGAGGCCCGGATCCTCGAATATTCCGGGCCGCTCCTGGCGCTCATCAAATGGGCCTCGATGATGAAGCAGTTCATCCTCTACACGATCTTCTGCAACGTGCTCATCCTGCCCTGGGGTCTGTCGGCCGAGGGAACCGCTATCGGCGCGCTGGGCGGGCTCGCCGGCATCCTCCTGAAATTCCTGCTGGTAGCGCTCGCCGTCATCGTGGTCGAGACCATCCAGGCGCGGCTGCGCTTCTACCGCTATCAGGAGCCGCTTGCCGCTTCTTTCCTGCTTTCCGTCGTCGCCATCATCAGCACGCAACTGGGATAGGCACCATGGTCTTCACGCATCTCGACCCGCTGGCGGCCTCCATCTTCAGCCTGATGGCGATCGTCAGCCTGCTGTTCGCCTTCATCATGCTCGGCTCGCGTTGGCTCGACAATTATCTCTACGCCTTCGCCGCGGAATCCTGGGTGATCGCCGGGCTTTCGGCCTCGGTCGGGTACTATGCCGGCTATCCGGAACTCTACCTGGTCGCGATCCTGACCGGGCTCTTTCGCGGCCTGTTGCTGCCCTACCTGCTCTGGCGGATCATCAAGCGGCTCGACGTGAACCGGGAACTGCACGAAATCCTGCGCCCGAGCTCGGCGCTGGTCGTCGGCGCGCTGGCCGTGGTCTTCGCGCTGGTCGTCGCCTACCGGATCGGCAGCGAGCTCGGCCTCGCCGGAACGGTCGCCGTCCTCGCCTTGACGGTCATGCTGTCGATGAAGCTGATCGGCTTCCTCATGCTGACCGTGCGCCACGAGGCGATCAGCCACATCCTCGGGCTTCTGGTGCTGGAGAACGGCATCTTCCTCGGCGCCCAGATCCTCGTGCCGGGCATGCCGCTCCTGATCGAGCTGGTCATCCTGTTCGACCTCCTGATCGTCGTCGCCTGCTTCGGCGTGCTCGTCCGCTACCTCATCAGCCAGGTCGGCAGCACGTCGAGCCTCCAACTCAAGCGGCTGGTGGGGTGAGCATGACAGGCCTTCTCCTGATCGTCCTCGTCGTCGCTCCCGCCCTTGCCGCCTTCGGCTCGCTTGTCGGGCGGAACGCGCGGTTCGCCGAGGGCGTCAACCTCGCGGCCGGCGTCGTCTCCTTCGCGGCATCGGTCTGGCTCGTCGTCCGGGCCGCCGGCGCTCAGGCGCATACATGGTGGGCCAGCTACATCCTGCTCGATGTCACCGGCGCCTGGGTCATCCTGTGCGGAGCCGTGGTCTACCTCCTCGCCTCGATCTACGCCGTCGGCTACATGCGGCTTCTCGGCGAGGAGGAAAGGCTGCCGCGCTTCTACGCGCTTTTCGCGGCCTTCGCCCTAACGATCTTCGTCGGGCCGCTCATGAACAACGCCGGCCTCTACTGGATCGCCATCGAGCTGACGACACTCGTCAGTACCTTCCTCGTCGCCTTCGAGCGCGAAGCCGGAAGCATGGAGGCGGCGTGGAAATACATCATCGTCGTCTCGGCCGGCATTTCCGTCGCGCTTCTCGGAACGGTGATCCTCTATTGGGGCGGCAGCCTCGTGCTGGGACCGACCTATGACCTGACATGGGAGACACTGCGTAGAGCCGCGCCGAGGATCAATCCGGCGATCCTGACGCTCGCCTTCCTGCTGGTGCTGGTCGGCTACGGCACCAAGGTCGGGCTGGCGCCGATGCACACCTGGCTGCCCGACGCGCATTCGGAAAGCCCCGCTCCGGTCTCGGCGATGCTGTCGGGCGCGCTCCTCAACGCGGCGATGCTCGGCATCGTCCGCTATCTGTCCATCGTGGACGCCGCGAATGTGGGCGGCCTGCCGCGCGGCGCCTTCATCGGGCTCGGCCTCTTCTCCGTCTTCGTCGGCGCCTTCTTCATCGTGCGCCAACGCGGGGTGAAGCGCCTGATGGCCTATTCGAGCGTCGAGCATATGGGGATCATGGCGCTCGGCTTCGGCTTCGGCGGGCCGCTCGGCGTGGCGGGCGCGCTCTACCACATGCTCAACCACTCGCTGAACAAGTCGCTGATGTTCTTCGGCGCCGGCAATGCGATGCGTGCCTACCGAACGAAGAGGATCACCGCCATCACGGACGTCATGGACCGCTTCCCGGCGCAAGGAGGGCTCTGGCTTGCCGGCGCGGCGGCGATCACAGGCGCGCCGCCCTTCGGACTCTTCCTCAGCGAACTGATGATCCTCCGCGCCGGATTCCATGGACATTACGACTGGATCGTCTACGCGATGGCCGTCCTGCTGATCGTCATTTTCATCGGCTTCCTCAATCATTTCCGCGTCATGTATTTCGAGGAGCCCCAGGGCGGCGGGAGGCGGACGGAGGCGGCGCCGAGCGCATGGTGCGTGGCGCCGATGTGGCTCGCTTTCCTGCCGCTCCTCGCCTTCGGCGTCTGGTGGCCCGCAAGCTTCACCTCCTATTTCTCCCTGGTCTCGCAGGCCCTCTCGGGGATGCGGCCATGAACGACGAGGCCGCTCCCGATCGCCTCGCTGCCATGCCGCGCGCCGTGCGGCCATTCGCCGTGCCGGAAAGGCGGATGAAGGCGGCAGACCTTCCGGAGGCGGCGCAAGGGCTGCTCGACCGGGGCGGCCGCATGCAGATGGTCTATGCGTGGTGCCCCAAGCCGGAAAAGATCGAGCTGCGCTATCTCGTCGGGCACGAGAAACCGAAATCGTTCGAGGTATGGATCTGCGAACCCGGCAGGCAGAAGGTGCCCAGCCTCGCGGAGATCTGGCCACTCATCGGCTGGTACGAGCGCGAGGTGACCGATCTCTTCGGGCTGGAATTCGCCGGCCATCCAGAACCGAGGCGGCTCGTCCTGCACGAAGGCGCCGCGGTCATCCGGCCGCCCTTCTTGCCAGGCGGTGGAGAAGAGCCGGTCACCGTCTCCGGCGAACGGCGCGTCGTGCCGGCCGTCGGAGGAGACCGCGAGGACGTCCAGCTTCTCCCGTTCGGGCCGGTACGCGCAGATGTGATGGAATCGGCGGAATTCCTCTTCTTCTATCTCGGCGAGCACATCCTGCACTACCATCCGCAGCTCTTCTTCAAGCATCGCGGCATGGAGAAGCGCTTCGAAGGGCTCGCGCCCGGGAAGGGCGTCATCATGGCGGAGCGCGTTTCCGGCGTCGGCAGCGTCGCGCATGCGCTGGCCTACTGCCAGGCGGTGGAAGCGGCGGCCGGCTGCACGGTGCCGAAGCGCGCCGCATGGCTGCGCGTCCTGCTGGCCGAGATGGAACGGCTCTACAACCACCTGCATTACCTCGGCCATCTCGCCGACACGACGACGCTCAAGGTCGGGAACGCCGAAGGCAAGCTGCTCGAGGAGCGCGTCAAGCAGATCAACGCCGAACTGACCGGCAGCCGCTTCCTGCGCAGCGTGCTTAAGCCGGGCGGGTTGCGCCGGGATCTCTTCCCGAAAGGCTGGCTGGCCGAGAAGATCGAGGACGTGCGCGCCGAAGCGGTGCGCTATACGCAGCTTCTCGAAGACACGGACAGTTTCCTCGACCGCATCATCACGACCGGCGCGCTCAACGCCAAGGTCGCCTTCGACCAGGGCGCCACCGGCCCCATCGACCGTGCCTCGGGCGTCGATCGTGATCTGAGGCGCGATTATCCCTACGCCGCCTACGCCGACCTGCCGCTGACCGTCCCGGTGGAAAAGGCGGGCGATGCCTATGCGCGCTTCAGGGTGCGTGCGGCCGAGATCGACGCCAGCCTGGTGCTGATCCAGCGCGTCCTGCTCCTGCTGCCGGAAGGCGAGGTGGAAACGGAATGCGCACCCGACTCCGGATCGCACGGGCTCGGCTGGGCCGAATCGCCGCGCGGTACGCTTTTCTATGCCGTCCATGTCGGCGCCGACGGCGGGCTGGCGCGCGTCAAGATCAAGTCCCCCTCCTTCTCCAACTGGCGGGTATTTCCCTACACCGTGCAGGATTCGAACATGATGGACTACGCGATCAACGAGGCGAGCTTCGGCCTCACCATCGCCGGCTGCGACAGGTAGGAGACGGGGATGGCGCTCTGGACCCTGTTCGGGCTGAAACGCGGCAAGGCGACGACGCCATGGCCCGGCACGGAAACCGGCGACGGGCAGGACGGGTTGCTCGGCATGCCGCGCTATCATCCCGAGCTTTGCCGGGCAGACTGCAGCGCCTGCGCGGATGCTTGCCCGACCCAGGCGATCACGATGCGTCCGGAGGACGAGCGACATAATGGCGACGGCATGCTGGCGGTGGATTACGGCCGCTGCATCGTCTGCCAGCTCTGCACCGAGGCCTGTCCGACCGGAGCGATGGCGCCTTCCTCCGACTGGGCCTTCGGCGTCGCCCGCCGCGAGGATCTGGTCTGGTCGAGGGACAGCGACCCTCTTCCCGAAATCCCCGAAAGACCAGGCTTCAGGCGCAGCCTCCATATCCGCCATGTCGACGCGGGCTCCTGCAACGGTTGCGAGTCAGAACTGCAGGCCCTCAACAACCCGTTCTACAACATGCACCGGCTCGGTATCTTCTTCACGCCCTCGCCTCGCTTCGCCGACCTCCTGCTGGTGACCGGGCCCGTCACCAACGCCATGCTGGAGCCGCTCCTTGCAACCTACGAGGCGATGCCGGAGCCGCGCTGGGTCATGGCGACCGGCACATGCGCGGTATCCGGCGGTATCGCCGAAGGGGGCTATGCCAGCGGGCACGGGCTTGAAGGCATCCTGCCCGTCGATCTCTGGCTCCCCGGCTGCCCGCCCAACCCGGCCGCGCTGATCGAGGCCTTCCTGATGTTCCTGAACCGCAAGGCGCAGCGGGTCACGGGAGGGAGGATGAGACATGGCGATTGAGCTTCTTGTCGCCGCCGCGCTCCTCTGGGTAGCCGCAGCGATCATCGCGCTCCTCGGCGTCGGCAGGCTTCTCGCGCGGGCGCTGCTCGCGCTCGGCGGGCTCGCCGCCATCGCAGCCGCCTTGGTCGCCCTGCCGCAGGGGACGGCGGCCGCCACGCTGCCGAATTCGCTCGGCGGCGATCCGGTCGTCTTCGCGCTTTCTCCCGACGCGCTCTGGCTTATGGGCTTCGGCCTCGCGCCGGCCGTTCTCGCCACGGCGCTCTCCACACCTTCCGAAAAGGGTGAATATGGCTGGCTGTTCGGAGCGGCGGCGAGCCTGATCGGTGCGCTCGGCGTCTTCGGCCTCCAGGACGGCGCGGCATTCCTCATTGCCTGGGAGATCATGAGTTTCGGCGGCGCCGTCATGATCCTGAGCGAAAGGCTGTCAGATGCGCGGGGGCGCTCGGTCCTGTTCATGCTCGGGCTGCTCGAAATCGGCGCGGTGGCGCTGCTGATCGGCGTGCTTCTCCTCGCCGTTCCCGGCGCGAGCCTTTCCTTCGCCACCTTCGCCCACGCCGCCGCTAGCCTCGGCGGCGGCTGGCAGGCTTTCATCGGCCTCCTGTTCCTCATCGGCTTCGGCGCCAAGCTCGGCATCCTGCCATTCTACGAATGGTTTCCGGCCGCCTACGGTTCCGGGAGCGGCGCCTCGGGCGCCATCCTCTCCGGCGTGGTTCTCAATGCCGCCTTCTACGGCCTCTCCCGCGTCCTTACCGTCTGGCTCCCCGTATCGGTGCCCGCCATCGGCATCGTCGTCGTGGCGGCAGGGACGCTGAGCGCCGTCCTCGCCATCCTCTACGCCTTCCAGCAGGAGGACTGGCGCTCGCTCCTCAGCTTCTCTTCCGCCGAAAACGCCTCAATCGCGGTGGCGACGCTCGGCGCGGCCGTGATGTTCCGCGCCGACGGCCAGATGCAGCTTGCCGGCCTCGCCTGGACGGTGGCGCTCCTGCACCTTGCCGGCCATTCGCTCGCCAAGGGCACGCTGTTCCTCACCGCCGACGGCATGTTCCGAGCGGCCGGCAGCTACGGCATCGGCCACACCAACCTCCTGGCCCGCAGCGCCTGGCCCTTCGGGCTCGGCGCGCTCTTCGCCGCCATGAGCCTCGCCGCCATGCCGCCGCAAGCGGGTTTCGTCAGCGAGTGGTACGTCTTCCAGACGATCTTCCAGGGATTCCACCTTTCCACGCTCGGCGACCGCCTCACGCTCGCCATCGCCGGCGCGGGACTGGCGCTGACCGCGGCGGTGGCATTCGCCACCTTCGTCAAGGTTTTCGGTATCGGCCTGCTCGGCCGCACCACGCACCCCGTCTTGCCCGCCTCGCCGGGAAGCGTAGCGGCGGTTGCGCTGCTCGGGCTCGGCGTCATCGTCCTTGCGGCCGGGCTGCCCGCATGGCTGCGGGCGCTCTCGCCCGCCTCGGCGGACCTGTTCGGGAAGGCCGCGCCGCTCGACATGCATGTCGGCTGGGTGCTGGTGCCGGGGACCGGCGCACCGATCGCGCCCGACAGGAGCTTCGCCTTCATCTCGCCCAGCCTGCTCGTGATCGCCATGCCGCTGCTCGCACTGATCCCGATCGCCTTCCTGCTGGCGACACGGCGTTTCCCGGTGCGCCGCGCGGCGGTATGGTACGGCGGCCTGCCGCAGGACCCGGAGCGGGCCTCGACCACCGGCCTCACCTTCTCCAACGCGCTGAGGACCTTCTACGCCTTCATCTACCGTCCGACTTTGACGACGACCCGTGAGACGAACGGCCAGCCTTATTTCATCCGGCGGCTCGTCTTCATGCATGACGTGGCGCCGATCTTCGGCCCGTATCTCTTTTCGCCGCTGGTGCGCTTCGTCCGCTTCGTTGCCGAGAAGATGAGCCGTATCCAGTCCGGCCAGCTCAATTTCTATCTCGCCTTGATTGGCGCCCTGCTGGTGGTGATCCTGGCACTCGCCCTGTTTTAGAAGATGACGAAAGGCAATCATGTGGACTTATATCGCGATCGCCATCGGCGGCACGATCGGCTGCTGGGCGCGCTACGCCATGACGAATCTCGTCCAGGCGATTTACGGCAAGGATTTTCCCTATGCCACGATGAGCATCAATCTGCTCGGCAGCTTCGCGATGGGCTTCCTCTTCATCGAGACCCTGGAAAGGCTCACCATCTCGCCCGAACTGCGCACCGGCATCCTGACCGGCATCCTCGGCGGTTTCACGACCTTTTCCACCTTCGAGATGGAGACGCTGCTGCTCGTCGAGCAGGGCAGCTTCGGAAAGGCGGCTCTCTACGTCCTTCTTTCGGTCGGACTCGGTTTCCTTGGCGCCTTCGGCGGCGCCTATCTCGCCCGCAACCTGTGAGGTTCTTGCCATGAGCAGCGAAGTCATCGTGGTGCGCATCTATCTCCATGAAACCGAGCACGGCCGCCGGACGACGCTACAGCAGGAAATACTCACGCTCCTGCACGACCAGCACCGGGTACGGGGCGTCACCGTGTTCCGCGGCATCGCCGGCTTCGGCGCGAGCGGGACAGTGCATGCGGCCGACCTCCTGCGTCTCACCGTCGACCTGCCGATCGTGATCGAATTCTACGACGAGCCCGAGGTGGCCGAAGCCGCCATGAAGCTCCTGAACGGACTGGTGCCCGACGGCCATGTCATCTGGTGGAGCGCCAGTTGCCGGACGCTGGGCGACAGTCATCCCGAGCCTCCGGCCTGACCGTCGTCCCCGGGGATGGAGTCCCCCTCCAACCGCCTCGCCGGCTGATGACTCCTGTCGCAACGCCTCACGCGATGGGAAAGCCGTGCCTGATTTCCTGACAGCAGAACAGGAATACCGCAGCCGCCACTTTTACCGTGGTGGCCGCGCGGTAACCGTGCGCGGCAATCCCAAGCATTACCCTCCGTGGAACAAGGAAATCACATGACAGCCACCATTGCCCGCATCTCCGCCGACGAAATCCTCGATTCGCGCGGCAATCCGACCATCGAGGTCACTGTCGAGCTGACCGACGGGACCACCGCACGGGCGGCCGTACCCTCCGGCGCATCGACGGGCGAAAACGAGGCGGTCGAGCTGCGCGACGGCGATCCGCACCGCTATGGCGGCAAGGGAGTGCGCACGGCCATCGCTTCGGTCACGGACGCCATCGCACCCGCGCTGGTTGGCATGGCGCCTTTCGACCAGGCCGCGATCGACGCGACGATGATCGAGATCGACGACACCGCCAACAAGTCCCGGCTCGGCGCCAACGCCATCCTCGGGGTCTCCATGGCGGTCGCCCGAGCGGCTGCCTCGCAGGCTGGCATTCCGTTGTGGCAATGGCTCGGCGGCTGCGGGGCGCGGCGGCTTCCGATGCCGATGCTCAATGTCATCAATGGCGGCGCCCATGCCGATAGCGGCCTCGACGTACAGGAATTCATGATCGTGCCGGTTGGCGCGCCGAGCTTCCGCGAGGCGATGCGTTTCGCCGCCGAGACCTACCATGCGCTTCGCGAGGTCCTGAAACGGCACGGCTATACTGTCTCCCTCGGGGACGAGGGTGGTTTTGCTCCCAGGCTGCCGAACAACGAGGCGGCCCTCGAACATATCGTCGAGGCGATCGAGGATGCCGGCCATCGGCCGGGACGGGATGTGGCGATAGCGCTCGATCCCGCCGCCAACTGGATGTGGCGTGACGGCGCCTATCGCGTATCAGGCTCGGAACCGCTCGATTCCGGCGGCTTGATCGCGATGTACGAGCGCTGGGCCTCCAACTATCCGATCGTCTCGATCGAGGACGGCCTGGCTGAACAGGATTGGGCGGGCTTCACGGCGCTGACCAAGCGGCTCGGCGGCAGCATCCAGATCGTCGGCGACGATATCTACGTGACCAACCCGAAATTCATTCGCAGCGGCATCATGCAGAAGGCAAGCAACGCGGTGCTGATCAAGCTCAACCAGATCGGCACCGTCACGGAGACGATTTCAGCCGTCGAACTGTGCCGCGAAGCGGGCTGGTCCTATATCGTTTCCCACCGCTCGGGCGAGACCGAAGACAGCTTCATCGCCGATTTCGCGGTTGCCATGGGCGGCGGGCAGATCAAGACCGGGGCTCCAAGCCGGGGCGAGCGAACGGCCAAATACAACCGGCTGCTCGCGATCGATCGGGCGCTTGGTAGGGCGGCGCTATTCGCAAATCCGTTTTCCGGGCGGAAATGACAGGATCGCCCTGCGCATGAGCGATTGCCTTTCCTTTTCGGGAGATGTCCCATGATCGCGCTCGTGTTCTGGATCGCCCTGGCGGTCGTCCTCTGCCACGTCTGCTCGCTTCTCGAGGCGACACTTCTGAGCGTTCGCGCGCCGGCTCTTTCGTCGGCGGAGCGGGCCGGCAGCAGCGGCGCTGCACGGCTGGCCGAGATCAAGCGCAACCGGGTCACGGACGCCATCAGCGCGATCCTCACCGTCAATACGCTTGCCGGCACCATCGGCGCCGGTTTCGCCGGAGCGCAAGCGGCCACGCTCTTCGGGGACGCGTCGGTCGGGCTCGTATCGGTCGTCATGACCGTCTTCCTGCTTGTCGTATCCGAGATCATTCCGAAGACCTTCGCCGCAACACATGCGGCCGCGCTCGCCGGCACCGCGGGTCATGTATTGTTCTACCTCGTCAGGATCATGGCGCCGCTCCTTTATCTGGCCCGC
The DNA here is from genome assembly GCA_001896885.1 of Rhizobiales bacterium 65-79. Taxonomy (GTDB): domain Bacteria; phylum Pseudomonadota; class Alphaproteobacteria; order Rhizobiales; family Rhizobiaceae; genus Mesorhizobium_L. The sequence continues at coordinate 33,039 of MKRJ01000017.1, forward strand.
CTCATCACGGATCGCTTCTCCGCCGGCAGTTCCGAGGGACTGACGCGCCGGGAACTGGCGGCGCTCATCGCTTCGGCGCCCGATGAAGGCGCGATCTCGGAAGGAGAGGCGGAGCTGCTGGCCAACATCGTCTATGTCCAGAACGTGACTCTCGAACAGGTGCATACCCCGGCCGAAAAGGTAGTGATGATCGAGGCGAGCCGGACGGTCGGTGACTTGCTCGGTATGGGCGAGGCGGATGCCTTCAGCCGAATTCCGATTTTCGCGGGCCAGCGCGGCAACGTCGAGGGTTACGTGTCCCAGCGGGAGATACTGAGATGGGCGGTGATGGACGGCGCCCGTGACCATCCGCTCAAGGAATTCATCCGGCCCATGCCGTCGCTCCCATCGAAAATGACGATACGCGCGGCCACCGACCAACTGCTGCACCAGCATGAAGCGATCGGACAGGTCGTCGGCGTAAAGGGTGAATTCATAGGGATCGTAACGATCGAGGACCTGCTCGAATCCCTGATCGGCCTCGACATCACCGATGAGCCGGAAGATGTGTCCGCCCTTCGGGAAGATGCAGACAGGATTCGCCGCAAACGCGTGGCTCGGCTGCGGCAGGCGAAAGGCCGCTGGGTGAGATCCGGGCGAGGATAGGACGCCGGAGAACCCAATGAATCCCGTGGGCAACGAGGCGGCGGAGCAAAAGGGATTGCTGTCAGGGCATTGGTCGTTCTAGCGTTCAGGCGGGGATGGAGTCCCCCGCTAACCGCCTTTCCAGGCTGATGACTCCTACTGTCGGAACGACGGTAGGAATCTGTCTGCCATCCGTAGGTCCGACGCCGGTGCAACGGAGAAGAAAGGTCGTTCAAGGCAAATACAGCTTTTCTTCTTGCGGCGACACGAATTTCGGTGGCTTCCGGATGCCCATAACTATCGGAAGATTACGACTGGAACGCGCCGCCATCGGCACAAGCGAACGAGCGCCTGCTCTCGTTCTCGACATGGCGGCCCGGCGATCCCCCCTCTCCGTCCCGGGCCGCCCTTTTTAGCCGGTCGCTGTGGCTGGCGTACAGCAAAAGCGGCTTTGGACGGGCATGATGATTGCCTCGCGCACCGCCCATTCCGGTTTTCACCCGAGTTCGGCTCCCGTTGTCAGCCATTTCCCAAGCTGGCGACAGTGCCGGCCCTAATTCGTTGACCGGTCGCACGTTTTGACCTAGCGTGACCACGGGATGGAGTCCCCGTTCATGCCCTGCAAGCTGATGACTCCTGCCATTGGAAAGGACGCCGCGAAGGCGGTCCGGGCAGGAGATTGTTATGCAGGAATACGGCGTTTCTTCTCAAGATCATCGAGACAGGAAGAATCCGCCTCTCCACCCAGGGTGGGGATCCGGCGAGGGTGATCCGGATTTATATCTAGGTGTGCTTGCTACCCTGGAAAGGACGCTGACTCCCCTGCGTACACGGCAAGGCGCCAAGGCTTCAGGCCCCCGCAGGCCGCGGAGCAAGCTTCCGGCCAAGGCCGATTGAGGGCTTGGCGCAGGAGGAAAGCATGCCTCAACAAATTGCGCAGCCGACAACGCGAGACAGCGCTCTGACAAAAATCCATGAACGAGCAGCGGCACGGCGCCGTGCGCGTCTTGAACTTCCGCCGGCGGTGGCGGCGTTTCTCACCGATGCCGCGACGGCCGAGGCCTGTCTTGAAATGGCCGAGGGATTGGCCAGGGTCATCCGGCGGAACATGGCCGCCGTGCATGTAGGCACCGATCCCGTTCTTCTTCACAACGTGTCGGCGGAAGAGGTGGATCTGCAACTCTATCGGGAATTGCAGGAAGGCACCGCACGTCAACGCGCCGAACTGGTCGAGGCCGAATTCAACCATTGGAAGGGTAGTGTCCCAGAACGCGATCGTATTCCTTGGACGGACTGTCCGGGCGAGATCGGTGAATGCATGCGGGGCGCATCGGAGGGTATCGAGCTTATTGTTCTCTCGCATCCCGGGAACCTCGACGGCAGTGATGCACTGCATTACGCGCTTTTTTACAGCGGAAAGCTGGTGGGTATCGCTCCCCCTGCCCGATCCCGGCAGGAAATTTTGGATCACGTCGTCGTTGGCTGGAAGCCGCATGACAACGCGTATTCCACCGTCACAGCCGCCAAACCCTGGCTTCGGGCGGCAGGAAAAGTCAGCGTCGTTTGCGTCAACGACCGTGCCGACAGAAGCTACGAGAGGACGGCCAGACGGCTGTTTCAGTCGCTGGCCATCCCATGCGAAATCCATAGCGTTGCATCGGGACAGGCAAGCGTCGGCCAATATCTGCTGGACATGGCAGGGACGATGGAAGCGTCCTGCCTGATGATCGGGGCGTACCACCACGGCCCACTTCTTGAACTGGTGCTCGGACGCGTAACGCGGCATGTTCTGTCGCATGCATCGCTGCCGCTGATCATGAAGCACTGAGCCATGGAAGCGAGCAGGCACCGCCCCTACAAGCCCCTCGCCACCGCACACGATGTCCGTACAGGACTTTGCGGGAAGGAGGCGGCGTTCTGAAAACTTTGGCCGACCCCTCCTTTTTCCGCTTGTTTCATGCGCTGCTGGACGAGCCGCGAATTGATCCGGGCCAGACCAGGTGGAAGCATTGCGGGCTCGAATGGACTCGTATGCGACAAAGCTTTGCCGGCCCGGACTATTCTTTCGCCTTGCATCAATATCGGATGGCAAAAACTTCGCTAGGCGGATGGCTCCTGCTTGTGGTGAAGGAGCATTGGTGGGCAACGGCCGACAATGCGAACCTCCGTTCCGTCCAGTGGGCCAAGCCTCTGGCAGGAAAGAGGACGCAAATAATGGAATGGCTTCGTGCGGAAGACCGCAGGATCGCAACGAAAGGCGCCGTGACCCAATCAGCGACATGATTTCCCGTCGATCGCACGGCCTCGCCGACCTCATCCAGTCCATCGTCAGTGTCGCTCAACCGTTGGAGCGGCAAAAGCAATTGGTCGGGCGCCTGCGGCGATATGAGGAGCGCCTGAGAGCCGGGAAGTTCCAGCTCGCAGTGCTCGGCCAGTTCAAGCGCGGCAAGAGCGCCCTCCTCAACGCCATGATCGGACATCCTCTCCTGGCGACCGGAATCCTTCCGCTGACGGCGATCCCGACCTTTCTCAACGATGGCGACCGTCTGGGCATAACCCTCAGCTATCTCGATGGCCGCGTCGAACAGAAAGACATGGAGAGCTTCGACGAACTCGCAGCCGAGATCGCCTCTGCAACGACCGAAGAGCGAAACCCGCGCAACGAGCGCGGGCTCGAGAGGGTCGATGTCAGCATTCCCTCGCATCCGTGGCTCGAGACGGCCACGCTCATCGACACGCCCGGGATCGGTTCCACCCACGCCCACAATACCGAGACTGCGGAGGCTGTGCTTCCGGAATGCGATGCCGCGCTATTTGTCATTTCCGCCGATCCGCCGATCACCGAGGTCGAGGTCGGTTATCTGAAGATGGTGCGCAAGACCATTTCGCGCATTGTCCTTGTACTGAACAAGGCAGACCTGTTGGGCGAGGAGGATCGGAAGCGGGCAATCGCGTTCCTGCGGTCAGTCCTTGCCGAGCAGGCGATCATGGAGGTCGATTCCACGATTTTCCCGGTAGCGGCTCAAGCCGCCCTCATTGCTCGTATGGGAGAGGATGAAGAGGGGATAAGGAAAAGCGGGCTGGCAAGTCTCGAGGACCATGTTCGTGAGCAACTTGTCGGGCACAAGAAGAGATATCTCGAGGCAGCCGTCGCCAGAAACGTGTCGATCGTGGTCCAGACGCTGACGGCCGACCTTGAAATGGCTCGCCGCGCCCTGACCCTCCCCCTTTCCGAACTGGACGAAAAAATAGCCATCTTCGAAAGCGCCATCGAGGGATTTGCGCGCGAGCAGCAATCTCTCAACGACCTGCTTTCGGGCGAATGGCGGCGGACCTTATCGATGCTCGACGAGAAGAGCCTGGAAGCCGACAAGCACCTGCAAGCCGCGTTGCAGGAACGGCTGGATCACGCCCTCGATCCTGATGCCGCCGAAGAGGTCCAGCGTTCCGTCATCGAGGCGGCGATGAAGGAGCTCTTCGATCATGAGTTCACCGTGCTGACGAAAGAGGTCGAGAAATATATCGAAAGGACCGTAGCGGCCCATCAGGCCCGGTACGATGACCTCGTCCGACGTGTCCATGAGACGGCCGCCTCACTGATGCAAGTGGACGTGGCGCTGCCCGGGGAGGAGCACGCCTTCCGGGCCAACCGTCAACCCTACTGGACAAGCCGCGAGCTGTCCGAAAGCCTCGGCGCGGTCACGGCGGAGTGGCTGGCGCTGCTTCTGCCGCGACCGGCGCGGCAGCTCCGCCTTTCGCGAAAGCTTCGGAAAGCCGCATCCGCCGCCGTGGGACGCAACATCGTCGGGCTCAACTGGGCGATACACCAGAACATAGACGACACCTTCCGGCGGCGGCTTGCGCTATCCCAGCAAACGATCGAGGAGAGTATCGGCGGGACACGCGATCTACTGGCGCGGACGCGCGAGCGCCGGCGCACGGAAGATGCATCGGTCGACACGGAAGTTTCGCGCATCGACGAGACAATCCGGGAACTGAAAGAGCGCAAAGAGGCATTGGCTGTCTTTGTAGCCGATGCTTCAACACATGAGCGCAAAGCGACCCGGTGATGAGGTCGCATGCGGCCTGGGAGGCCCCTGCTCCCGGTTGGAAACTTGGTCTTGCGGTGCCGTGGCGACCTATCTGGGCAGCGCAGGACGAAGCAAATCGAAGATTTCCCGTTCCTGCACCTTGTCCGCGATCATGACTTTCTGGATGAGCGGGTCGGCCAGCAGTCTGGAGAGCGATGCCATGGCCCCTTCGATCTCGGGGAATTCGCTCAGCAGGTCGACATAAACCTGACGCTTGAATGAGACCACCATTTCCGGAAGCTCCCGCACGGACGCCCATTTCCAATCGGAAAATTCCGGATGCTCCGTCGCCAGGTCGATATCGGAATCATCGCCCTTGAAGCGCATCACGAACCATTTCTGCTCCTGGCCGCACCAGGGACCGCGGCCCCATCTGCTGAGGACTTCTTCCGGCAGGTCGTAACGATACCATCCGGCGCTCTCGGCGAGGATTTCGGCACTATCCGTCCCGATTTCCTCGCGAAGCTCCCGGAAGGCCGTCTCGTGCGGCAGTTCGCCTTCATCTATGCCGCCTTGCGGCATCTGCCACGCCCCGTCTGGAAAATCGATGCGCCTTGCGACGAAGACGCCTCCCTTGTCGTTGAGCAGCATGACGCCTACGCCGCGCCTATAGTTGGCTGGCATGGTTGTGGAACTGGTTTCAATCGTCACTCGAACAGCTCTCCGCCTCAAGAAAAGGTACGGCAATCGCAAGGATTGCCGTGCCGTATCATCCACAACCGTTCTCCTTCATTTGATCGCGAATATTTTCAAGTGATCGAAATGCTTTCATAGGTAGCTAGGATCTTCATCCGATATCGGTAAGAAGGCCGTAGGTTTCAGGGCGACGGTCGCGGAAGAACTGCCACGTCTCGCGAACCTCGCGGATCATGTCCAGGTTCAGGTCGTGAACGAGAAGCTCGTCACGGTCGCGGCTGGCGATGGCTTCGATCTCGCCGCGCGGATTGACGAAATAGCTTTGTCCGTAGAACTCGCCGATGTCCCACGGCATCTCCCTGCCGACCCTGTTGATCGCGCCGATATAGACGCCGTTCGCCACTGCCGCCGCCGGCTGTTCGAGTTTCCAGAGATATTCGGACAGGCCGGCGACGGTGGCGGAAGGATTGACGATGTACTCGGCGCCGTTGAGGGCAAGCGCCCGCCAACCTTCGGGGAAGTGTCGGTCGTAGCAGATGTAGACGCCGAGCCTGCAATACCGTGTTTCAAAGACAGGGTAATCGGAAGCGCCGGCCTTGAAGAAGAACTTTTCCCAGAATCCGGCTACCTGCGGGATATGTGTCTTGCGGTATTTACCCAGATAGGAGCCGTCCGCATCGATAACCGCAGCGGTATTGTAATATATGCCGGCCATCTCTTCCTCGTAGATTGGCACGACGATGACCATGGCATATTCCCGAGCCAGGTGTCGCATCGCTCGCGTCGTCGGGCCGTCGGGAACAGGCTCCGCTGCCCGGTACCATTTCGCGTCCTGGCTCGGGCAGAAATAGGGCTGGTTGAACACCTCCTGGAAGCAGAGGACCTGAACCCCTTTCTTTCCAGCCTCCCTGATCAGCGGCAGGTGCGCCTCCAGCATTGCCCTGCTGATTTCCGCCGGAGGGGCTTCCGTCGGCCCCTTCAGGCCCATCTGGATCAGGCCAGCGCGAAGTGTTGGCATTGTAGGGACCTCGAAAATAGATGCGGACTGTCATCGCGAAGGGAAAAGGCGGATCCTATGGGGTGCAGGCCATAGGATCCGCCGCCCCCGGTCTGCGGCCAATGGAGAGGCGGCATCGGCCGGGGAACTGGTTTCATTCGGCAGGCGTCATCGAAGGATGGCGTCCGCCTTCGTCTATCGGGCCGTATTCATGGAGCACGCGATGCAGCATTCGCGCTACCATGCGCATGACCTTTCCGCCCAACGACGGCGTGGCGAAATGCGACGCGAACTCACGATTGATCTCGATCGGCCGCCAATAGGCTTCATGCCAGGCGTTGAAGGCTTGCAACAGTTCGACACCCTGCTGCTGACCGACCTGCAGGTAGCAGCAGTCGCAATCCGCGCGCAGGGTGACCTTGCCGTTCTTGCGGATCTTGAACCGATGATGGCTCGGATAGTGGTGAAGCCACCCGCGATCCATCTCGAAGTCCTGGGCGCTTTCGCGCAACGCGGATATTGTTGGACTGACGTTCAGATAGGGCATGACAAAACCTCCTGTTGCTTCCGACAGCAATAGCTCATCGTTTTGGCTCGACCGGCCAGCAAGTGGCCAGACGGATCGGTCTAACGACAAGGACGCAGAAGGAGTCGCGGCATGTGGATTGTGTAAAACCACCACATGAGGCCCGCCTTTCGGCGGGTCAACTACTCCCACTGCGATCTCTGTCGCGGCAGGAGTCATCAGCCTCTTCGGCAGTTCAGAGGGGGACTCCATCCCCTGTTGTCCTTATACCTGAAATTGTCCCGCAGTCCAATAGAGACAAGATTTCGGTACTGCTTAGGCCACGCAGAATCTGCTCCATCCCACGCATTTGACGCGATTGCGGCACGCCGCGCGCAATGCTACCTATCCAACAGGGAATGGAGTCTCCCTTCAACCGCCGTCGGCTGATGACTCCTGCTGCGTACTGAGCGCGGTTGGAGCGACGACGATGGATATTTTCCTGGTGGATCCCGGTCATCGGGGCAAGACGGACGGGATAGTTCCGGCCGAGCCCCATCGGCCCGAGATCGGCTTAATTGGCGAGTTGGTGGCGGCATCGGCCGTCTCTGAGCACGAGCAGCCCGCCGGAATGACCGGCGACGGAAGAAGCTTTCCGGCATAGCTGCGACGATGCGGACAGCCACCAGGCAGACGGTCGGCGAGCCGGTGCTCGTCGTACAGGACATGAGCGTTGTCCTGGGGCGGACCGTTGTTCTGGATAGACTATCGCTCACCATGCTTCGGGGCGAGATCCTGGGCATTGTCGGGGCCACGGGCGGTGGCAAATCCGTTCTTCTCAGGACGTTGCTCGGGCTTCACGAAAAGCGTGCCGGCATCATCCGGCTGTTCAGCATCGATCTCGACAGGGCATCCGATGTCGACCGCCTGAGCCTCGACATGCGGATCGGGGTCCTTTTCCAGCAAGGAGCGCTTTTTTCATCGCTGACCGTGCTCGAAAACATCCAGGTGCCGCTGCGCAGATATGTTGCGCTTTCCAGGCCGCTCATCGACGAACTCGCGCACCTCAAGCTCAGGCTCGTCGGGCTGGAACCCGGCGCCGCTGCGAAATACCCGTCGGAGCTTTCCGGAGGAATGATCAAGAGAGCCGCCCTGGCACGGGCTCTTGCGCTCGATCCCGAGCTTCTCTTTCTCGACGAACCCACATCTGGCCTGGACCCGATCGCGGCTGCGGAAATCGATGAACTTGTGACGAAGCTCAAGGAGACCATGGGCCTGTCCATTTACATGGTGACTCATGATCTCGACAGCCTTTTCTCGGTTTGCGACAGGATCGCCGTGCTCTCCGAAAAGAAGATCGTTCTGGAGGGTCCGCTGAGCGAGATTTTTCGCAGCGACGACCCATAGGTAATTGCCTACTTCCACGGCAAGCGCGCCCGCCAGATAGCCAGGACGCACGAAACCGAGGACAGGCGGTTCGCTACATAGGGATGCACAAGGAATGAAGGGAGCGAGTTAGTCACATGGACGGAGCGGTCAAGACAAGAAAATTTCGTTCGCAGGCGTGGTTCGACAATCCGGACAATCCCGGAATGACGGCGCTTTATCTGGAACGATACCTCAATTACGGGCTCACAAGAGGCGAGTTGCAAGCCGGCAAACCCATCATCGGCATAGCGCAGACGGGTTCCGACCTGTCTCCCTGCAACCGCCACCACCTCGAACTCGCCAAGCGCGTTCGCGAGGGGATAGCCGCCGCTGGAGGCGTTGCGCTGGAATTTCCCTGCCACCCGATCCAGGAGACGGGAAAGCGTCCCACGGCTTCGCTCGACCGAAACCTTGCCTATCTGTCGCTTGTCGAGGTCCTCTACGGCTACCCGCTGGACGGCGCCGTCCTTCTGGTCGGGTGCGACAAGACCGTGCCGGCCATGCTTATGGCGGCCGCCACGGTCAATCTTCCGTCTATCGCCCTTTCGGTCGGGCCGATGCTGAATGGCTGGCATAACGGCAGACGGACAGGTTCGGGCACCATCGTCTGGGAATCGCGCCAGCGGCTCTCCGCCGGAGAGATCGACTATGCCGAATTCATGGAACTGGTCGCCTCTTCCGCCCCATCGACCGGCTACTGCAATACGATGGGCACGGCGACGACGATGAATTCGCTAGCCGAAGCGCTCGGCATGCAACTCCCCGGCTCTGCCGCAATACCCGCGCCATACCGGGAAAGGGGCCAGATGGCGTATGAGACCGGGCTGCGGATCGTCGACATGGTCCAAGAGGACCTGAAGCCATCGGACATCATGACACGAGCGGCCTTCGAGAACGCCATCGTGGTCAATTCGGCCATCGGAGGCTCGACGAACGCGCCGATCCACCTGAACGCCATAGCCCGTCACCTTGGCATTCCGCTCAGCAATGACGACTGGGAGAAGATCGGGCATTCCATCCCGCTGCTCGTCAACCTCCAGCCGGTCGGGGAATATCTGGGCGAAGACTATTGCCATGCCGGCGGCGTTCCTGCCGTCGTGATGGAGCTCATGAAAGCGGGTCTGCTGCCCCATCCGGACGCAAGGACCGCGAACGGCAAAACCATAGGAGAGAATTGCGGTTCTGCGGAAAATCAGGATCTCGAGGTGATCCGCACCGTTGCCAAGCCGCTGAAGGCCAATGCCGGATTTCTCAACCTCAAGGGCAATCTCTTCGACAGCGCCATCATGAAGACAAGCGCCATTTCGAACGAATTCCGGGAGCGCTACCTTTCAGACCCGGATGATCCCGATGCGTTCGAGGGCAAAGCCATGGTTTTCGATGGGCCGGAAGAATACCACCGGCGCATTGATGACCCGACGCTCGGCATCGACGAGGATACGATCCTTTTCATGCGCGGCACCGGCCCCGTCGGCTATCCAGGCGGCGCGGAAGTGGTGAACATGCAGCCGCCCGACTATCTGATCAGGAAGGGCGTGCATTCCCTGCCGTGCATCGGCGACGGCCGCCAGTCCGGCACATCTGCATCGCCCTCCATCCTGAACGCTTCACCCGAAGCCGCCGCCGGCGGCGGTCTCGCGCTGTTACAGTCCGGTGACCGCGTCCGGATCGATCTAAAGGCGAGAAGCGTCGACGTCCTCGTCGACGATGAGGAACTGAAACGCCGCCGGGCATTGTTGGAGCAGAAAGGAGGCTACGACTACCCACTCAGCCAAACGCCGTGGCAGGAGATCCAACGCGGTATCGTCGAACAGTTCTCGGAAGGAATGGTTCTTCGACCGACCGTGAAGTACCAGGACGTCGCCCATCGCAGCGGTATTCCGCGCGACAATCACTAGCGCGGGCTAGGGAACCGCTCGCCGCGTGTCGGTCCGGCGTGGGCTTGTAAGTGCATGGTCTCGTTTACGGCAAGGAACTGGATCGATGCTGCCCTGACCTCGGTCACGCGACGGACGGATTGCCGCTGAATAGGTTGCTTGCTGCGCGCAATTGAAAGGTCGGTGTCATGGACATGACGGAAAGGTCCGACATCGCGGCAGCTATCGAGAGGCTTTGCTCCCTCCACGATGGCGATAGCGGCGTGCTCGACGTGATCAAATGCGGCCGGGCCGCCATACCCGCATTGTGCACGGTGCTGTTTCAGCGAGAACCGAGCGGGCTTTTCGCGACCAGATGCCGCGCGGTTCAGGCATTGGCTGCTTTGAAGGCCCATGATCCGCTCGTCCAGTTTCTTTCGGACGGCCATGTCGCGGCCGATCCGGTCGAGCGAATGGGCGACGAAGCCGTCATGGATACGGCGGCGCGCGCGTTGGCAAAAGGTCGCCGTGACGACGTTGCTTTCCATACCCTGCTCAGGCTGGCCGAGGCGCGGCCATATCTTTCAGGCGTCATCGAGGCTCTCGGAGCATTGGAGCGAACCGAAGCCATCCCGGTGCTGGCCGGGGCGCTGACCGAGGACGGGAGCAGACAGGCGGCGGCAGCGGCTATCCTGCAACTCGGCAGAGCGGCCCTGCCGACGCTCATCCCGATAGCGAAGGCAGGCGGGCCTTTCCCCGCCTACGAAAGCCACGTCAGCCGAAAGAAAAGAAAAGGCGTCCTTGAGCTGATCGAAACGATCGGCATCCGGACAAAGGACTGGCCATCGCTGCGGAGCCTCGTCCGCGACAGCGATCCACAGGTCGCCTTCGTCGCCTGCAGGATATGCATGGAATTCGGGCCACGCCGCGAAAGATCGGGAGCGGAAAGGCGGATGGGTCAACTCCTGCTCCAGTCCGACGCGAAGCTGGAGGACGAGATCGAGACCTATCTGGGATTGCAGCCTGTCCGCATGGCAGCGGGAGACGATAATCCTTCGAGGGCCGGCGCCGGAACTTCGTCCGCCATGCGGCATTTACTGCAAGGAATAACCCGTTTCCTGAGAGGTATCTTCCGCCTGGATCATTGACATTCCAGGGAGAAAATCCAAGATTTCACATGGCGATGGAGTTCGCCTTCGAGCGCCGATCGGCTGATGACTCCTTGACTGTCCTGAGAGACGGAGAGGTGTCCATGCTTATCGAGAACACGGCGCTTGCGCATGATCGGAAAGCCAATTCCGGAAAGCGCCCGCGTTCGAAACGCACGGGCAAATCAGATTCCGGCGGGAATGCCGCCCCAAAGGCGGCCCGCAGCGCTTCATCGGAAAAGAAGAGAGAACCACCGCAAAGGGCACAGTCCGATGCACCGTTCGGCAGCATCCTGTTTCCTGCCGGGTGTGAGCAGTTGCGCAACGAGACCGGCGAAATGCCGGAATGCTTTACCGACCTCAATCTCGATCAGGTCATCGCGGCGGTGATAGCCAAGCAGGACGCCACCGTGCTGCAGCCTTTCTTCTACTCGACCTATCGCGACGCGGAAATCCTCCGTTATCGGCAGGATGTCTTCCGCGAGCTGGCGAATGACGATCTTCGTTCGTCGGTAACCAGCTTCTGCGAGCGGATGAACAGGGTTCGTCTGGAACTGGGCTACGCCAAAAAGATCCAGTACAAATGCCACAGGCAAGTGGTGATCTTCCGGGCAATCCGGATCTATTGTCAAAGCATTGAAACGCTCGCCTCCGAGTTCCGTAATTTCGACCTCATATCCGAAGGGTTCCTCGGCTTCCGGCGTCATCTCGAAAAATACAGATCCTCGGAGGAGTTTGCGGAACTGGTCGAGGAGGCGCGAGACTTGCAGGAGCGTCTCTCCACCGTCCAGTATTCGATGCTTGTGCACGGCGGTAAGGTCACCGTCCGCAAGTATGCTTCCGAACGCGACTACAGCGCCATCGTGCTGGATCAATTCAAGCGGTTTCGGACCGAAACGAACCAGGAAACGGAACGGAAGCCGCGCGACACTGAATCGATGAACCATATCGAGGAGGGCATTCTCGACCTCGTCGGCAAGCTTTATCCTGAAATCTTCTCGGCCCTTCAGGACTACCTCCGGCGTCATGATCGGTTTATCGACGAGACGATGGCGCTGTTCGACAGGGAGATTCAATTCTACCTGACCCTCCTCGCCTACATCGCTCCGATCAAGCAGAAAGGCCTCGCCTTCTGCATCCCGGAGATTTCCGCGTCCGACAGGGCAGGCTTCGCCTGCGAGAGTTTCGACCTGGCTTTGGCGGCCAAGCTTGTCGGCGAAAAGCAGGGCGTCATATGCAACGATTTCCACCTCGACGGTCCGGAACGGATGATCGTGGTGTCCGGGCCGAACCAGGGAGGCAAGACGACGTTTGCCCGGATGTTCGGCCAGCTGCATTTCCTGGCGGGGCTGGGGTGCCCGGTTCCCGGGCGGAAAGCCAAGCTTTTCCTGGCCGACCAGATATTCACGCATTTCGAAAGAGAGGAGGACATCTCGAACCTGCGAGGCAAGCTCGAGGACGAACTGGTGCGCCTGCACGAGACGATCGAGGCCATGACGGACGACAGCGTCGTCATCCTGAACGAAATATTCAACTCGACCAGTCTGCAGGATCAGATTTTCCTGAGCCGCCGGATCCTGGAGGCAATCCTGGCGACCGACGCTCTTTGCGTCTGCGTCACGTTCATCGACGAGCTTTCGTCGTTGAACGAGAAGACCGTGAGCATGGTCAGCACGGTGGTTCCCGAAGATCCCGCGACACGCACGTTCCGGATCGTGCGCAAACCGGCCGACGGGCTCGCATACGCCCTGTCGCTCGCTGAAAGGCGCAAGGTCACCCACGAACAGCTCCTGAAGCGGATCCCCCGATGAAAGTCTTCCTGATGCACCCGGACCGGGACTTCGTTCCAGCCAAAGAAGCCGCGTTCGACGACGACGATTTCGCGCAGGACCTCGAGCTCGGCGTTCTCCTCGACGCAATGGCCGGAAACGACGGCTATCTCGACGACATCGCCCGGGCTGCCCTTGCCGGAGCATGGTCCAACGACGCCGGGACAATCCTCTATCGGCAGGAAATTTTGAAAGACTGCCTCGCCAATGACGGCATCGTCCGCGAGCTATACGCATTGGCGCTGGAGCCGTTCAGCGAAGACAAGCGACGGTTCTACATCCCTTTCGGGATGGATCCGGCCTCGAAGGTGTCGAGCTCGGTGAGCACGCTGCAGATGTCCCTGGATGTGCTCCGGAGGATCAGAAACACCTGCAATGCCTTCTACAAGACGTTCCATTCGAGGGGGTTCAATCGGCTCTTCGAGACCCTCAACGACAACCTCGATGACGACTATCTCGCCTCGGTCAAAGCCGATCTGGAGCGGCTGAAATTCAATGAAGGCGTGCTCGTCAGCGCCGATCTCGGCGAGAGCGGCAAGGGCGCGAATTTCATGTTGCGGGAGCCGCAGGAGAAAGACCGCCACATGATTCAGCGGCTCCTGCCCTCTTCGCAGCCGAGTTTCACCATCCAGATCCATCCCCGGGACGAGGCCGGAGCCCACGCTCTCGGCGAACTGCAGGCTCGCGGCCTGTCCCTGATTTCGGATGCGCTGATGCAATCGGCCGAACACGTCTTCGGATTCCTGAAGCTGCTGCGGGCGGAGCTCGGCTTTTATGTGACCTGTCTCAATCTGAACGATCGGCTCAAGGGCATTCGCGAGGGCATATGCTTCCCGGTTCCATCGGAGAAACAGGGCTCATTCTCCTGCCTGGATCTCCGAGATACCTGCCTTGCGCTGACCGTCAACGGCAAGGTCGTGGGCAACGACGTGGATGCGGATGGCAAGTCGCTGATCATTGTCACCGGAGCGAACCGCGGCGGCAAATCGACCTTCCTACGCAGCGTGGGCCTGGCGCAATTGATGATGCAGGCCGGGATGTTCGTTACCGCCGAGGCGTTTTCCTCTTCACTGCATAGCGGCCTCTTCTCCCATTACAAGCGCGAGGAGGACCGCAGCATGACAAGCGGCAAGTTCGACGAAGAGCTTGTCCGGATGGACCGGATAGCGGCTCGCATCCGGGGTCGGGCGCTCGTTCTCTTCAACGAATCCTTTGCCGCCACGAATGAGCGGGAGGGATCGGAAATCGCCCATCAGATCGTATCGGCATTGCTCGAACGGGCGGTGATGGTGTTGTTCGTCTCGCATATGTACGAGTTCGCGCGTTCTTTTCTCGATCGGAAGGACGTCCTCTTTCTCCGGGCGGATCGGGACGATGCCGGCAAGAGAAGTTTCCGCCTTCGTCCCGGAAAACCTCGAGCGACAAGCTTCGGACCCGATTTGTACAAAGGAATCTTTGGAGCGCCCAAAGTTTCCTCGCGTTCGGACCTGGTCAAGATGTGAATCCGGTCATCGGAACCGCTTCACGCAGCGTTCAGGATTTTCTTCAGGCTGGCCGCGAGGATTTCAAAGCAGCCCGCCATGCGCTCTTGCTCCACCGCCTTTATTTGAAAATCCGATGCCCCATAATTCCCTTATGGGGCCGCCGCCAAGGCAGATTGAAAGATGCCTGCCGCCAGCGGTGGGAAATCGTCATCGAGGGGCGTTCCAATACAAAACTGACCTGCGCCTGCGGCAAGATCAGCGTTCGCTTCGCGCCCCCCCCCTACGGTCGTTCGAGGACTGTTAACAAGCCCTCGGGAAGCCGACATGCGCGTTTGAGCCTCTCCGGCATTTCTGACGGCGAGGCTCCCGATAATTGGCTTCACCCACCGATCGGCGTCATGTCCGCATCCTCGAAGGCGGTGGCGATGCCACGCTCGTGCCAGTTGGCGAGATCAGCCTGGCGGGCGGCGAGCACCTGCTCCCATATGCCGAAGGCATCGGCACCCATCATCAGGCGCAGCGGCGGCGTGTCGCTCTCGACTGCCTCGATCATGAGGGCGGCGGCCTTGACGGGATCGCCCATCTGGGTGCCGGCGCTGCCGTAGAGATAGTCCTCCACCGGCGCGATGACGGGGCGATAGATGTCCATCGGGTGTGCGGGCCGCATGTTGATGTCGCCGGCGAACTCCGTGCGGAAGGCACCGGGCTCGACGATCGTCACGCGGATGCCGAGCGGTGCCACTTCGTCGCGCAGCGCTTCGCTCCAGCCCTCGAGCGCGAACTTGGCCGCACAATAGGGGCCGAAGCCGCCCATCGAGACCAGGCCGCCGATGCTGGTGAGGTTGAGGATGTGGCCCGAGCCCTGCGCGCGCATGGTGGGCAGGACTGCGCGGGTCAACTCGGCGGCGGCGAAGAAGTTCAGGTCCATCTGCTCGCGCAGCTGTTCGGGGGCAAACTCCTCGACAGCGCCGAGCGAGCCGCGTCCGGCGATGTTGGCGAGCACGTCGATGCGGCCAAACTGCTGGAGCGCTTGCGCGACGGCGGCCTCGCGCGCGGCGGCATCGGTCACGTCGAGCGCGATCGGCAGGGCATGGTCGCCATGGTCGGCAGCCAGCACCGCGAGCCGGTCGGCGCGGCGGCCGGTGAGCACGGCCTGCTCGCCGCGCGCCAACACGGCCTGGGCAAGCGCCAACCCGAAGCCGGAGGTGGCGCCGGTGATGAACCAGGTGCGGACGGGGTTGGTAGCGATCGTCATGGCAGGTATCCTTGGGCACAGGGTTGATACAAGGAAGATCGGCCAGAGGGCTTCTTCAAACAATCGGGCTGAAATCGCATCCGCTATGCGTTATAATTCAGCAATGGATCGTGCCTTGCTGCCCCATCTTTCCATCGTCCTTGCGGTTGCGCGCACGCGCAGCTTTGCCCGGGCCGGTGCCGAACTCGGCCTCGGCGCTTCCGCCGTGAGCCATGCGGTCCGCACCGCCGAGCAGCGCTTGGGCGCGCCGCTGTTCGCGCGCACCACCCGCAGTGTCGCCCTGACGGAGGCGGGCGAGGCCTTTATCGAGGCTGCCCAACGCGCCTTTGACGAGATCGATGCTGCGGCCGAGCGTGTCGCGGCCGGCCAGCGCGACGTAACCGGTGTGCTGCGCCTCAACGTACCGCGCGTCGCGTTCGCCATGGGGCTCACCACGATCCTTGCCGAGATGTCTCGGCGGCACCCGCGCCTTACCGTGGAGGTGATCAGCGACGATGCGCTGGTTGATGTGGTCGCGCAGGGCTTCGATGCCGGAGTTCGGCTGGGCGAGATGATCGCGCAGGACATGGTGGCGGTGCGCATGACGCCGCCATGCCGGGCGATCCTGGTCGCGTCGCCGGCCTATCTTGCCAAGCGCCCTGCGCCCGAATCGCTCGCGGACCTGGCCGAGCAAAACTGCATCGGTTTCCGTCTGCTCGGCTCAGGCGCGATCTACGCCTGGGAGCTCAAGGACGGCGCGCGCGAGGTGGCGGTGCCTGTCGGCGGGACGGTACGCGTATCGGATGCGAGCTATGCTCGCGACCTTGCGCTCGCCGGCATCGGCATCGCCTACATCTACGAGCCGCTCGTGGCCGGCGACCTCGCCGCCGGCCGCCTCGTCGAACTGCTCCCGCACGCCGCGATCGAGGAGCCCGGCCTCTTCCTCTACTTTCCCCGCCGCGCCGCCGATGCGCGCAAGTTGCGCGCCTTCATCAATGTCGTGCGGGAGAAATCGGCAGGAACGACCGCTGAACCTTCGCTGCAGTCTGACGGCAATTGGGCTGCTTCTCCGGCGTGAAGGAAACATGTGAATTAGGGACCGAAAGCGGTCGTTCTTGGTGGCAAGGTAAAGCTGATTTGGAGGGGCGCAAGCTTGTGTTTGTGACGGCGAGGCAATCCCCGGAAGCGCTCTGACCGCATTTGGCTACCTTTGTCAGCCAGGCTTTGCCGGAAGATCCAACAATCGGGAAATATCGGCGGCGCCATTGCCGGAAACGCCGATCCTGCCTCCATCGCTCACTTCAACCGCCGCCCCACTCGAGAAGCTGAGGGACCATCCATCGCCTTTGCTGTTGCGGCGGCGGCCGGTGAGTTCGATCCCGGCGGCTGAAACCAGCGCGATAACCTTGTCAACGTCCACTCGATGGTCCTCCTGTTCGGCAGGGATCCTGAATATCAGTGAAGGTCGAGCGCGCCGGTGAGATCGCCAAGAGGCGGTTCACCGTTCGCGGCCACGGCTTTGTCACGCACGACGATCCCGTGGAGTTCGGGCAAGGCGAAGCGCTCGGTGATAAATCGCAGGATCGACGTGGTGTCATAGGGCGTGTGATCGACATAGTCACGCTTGGCGAAGGGCGAGATGATGATTGCCGGGATGCGCGTGCCGGGGCCCCAGCGATCGCCCTTGGGCGGCGCGACGTGGTCCCAGATGCCGCCGTTTTCGTCATAGGTGACGACAACCAGCATATGAGCCCATTGCGGGCTCTTCTCGAGATGGGAAACGACGTCCGCTATGTGCCGGTCGCCGGCCTGGATGTCGGCATAGCCGGAATGTTCGTTGAGATTCCCCTGGGGCTTGTAGAAGGAAACCTGCGGCAGGACGCCGTCGTCGATCGCCGCGATGAAGCTGACGCCGCCCAGTCCGGCATCGCGGATATGCTCGCGCCTCGCCTCCGTTCCAGGGGCAAAATTGGCGTAATAGTTGAACGGCTGGTGATGATACTGGAAATTCGGCACCGGGGTGTGGTTGCCATGGTCGAGCGTATATTGCCAGGCACCGGAATAATAAGCCCAGCTGATGTGCTTCAGGCTCAGCATGTCGCCGATCGTCGGCTCCGTCTGCGGCGGCAGCGTCGTTGCCTTGCTCGGATCGGCATAGCGTGGATCGCCGCCTGGCGCAGGTGCATTACCGCTCGGCTGATAGGGAGGCTGCATCGTGTTCACGGCATAGAAGTCCGGCGTCAGATTGCCGTCGGAAACGAATTTCGGAACGCCGTCGAGTGCCGATTTGGGCGAATTGTCGGCGATTTTCAAAGCCGTTCCATCCGCATTCGTCACCGAAATGGAGGGGTGCGCCGGGCTCTTGTCCGCATTGGGGTAGTAAGGAGCGCAGGCGCAGATCAGCCATTGATGGTTGAAGAAGGAACCGCCGAAACCACCCATGAAGAAGTGATCGGCGAGCGTGTATTTCCTTGCGACCGCCCACATGACCGTCTTCGATGCATCCCAATTGCTCATCGGCATCGCACCGGAATCGGCCCAGGCGACGAACATGTCGTTCTTGCCGCCGTCGATCTGCATCTGGTTCTGGTAATAGCGGTGCCAGAGATCGTGCGTCACCGTGCTCAGCGGGACATTGAAGCCCTTGGGATCGTTGACCGTATAGGGCGCATTCGGAAGGTGCTCGGTCATGGCCTGTGTCACGGGCGGGGTGACGCCCTTCGCCGTGAGGCCGTCCCACACCGGCGGCAATTCCTTCAGGATCGAACCGTCACGGTCGCGCTGCTGCAAACTTTCCTTGCTTGCCTGGTCGAGGCCGTCGGCACCGGGGAAATGACCGTAGAGATTGTCGAACGCACGGTTCTCGGCGAAAATGACGACGACGGTCTTGATCTTGTCGATGCCGTCCGGCGGGCCACCGGGCTCCCCGGCAAGGACAGGGGCAGAGAAGGCAAGGGAAAAAGTGAGCGCCGTCGAACAAAGGGCCAGAACGTACGATCGTTTCATCCCCGGTTCCTCCAGCAAATTAACGCAGGATGACACCACCTTTGGACGTATTTTTCAATAGATGCGATTCACCCCGCGGACATCGTCGGGGCCGCTGGGCCGTGACAGGCGTCGTGGAGGCGGGCGGTTTTCTCTTCTGCGCATCGCTGATGGCCATGGTTCTGGCTGCTGTGGCCGCCATATACGCCGTCCGCCCGTCATCGGCGGAACCAATGTCACGCACACAGGCACGCCAGCGCGCGGAGGCGCTCTCGGCGCTCGGCCAGACGCTGTTTTCCGATCCGAGGCTGTCGGCGTCCGGCCGTCTTTCCTGCTCTTCCTGTCACGACCCGGCCCACGCCTTTGCCCAGAGCAATTCACGCTCGGTGCAACTCGGCGGAAAAGACATGGCCGATCCCGGTGTCCGCGCCGTGCCCTCCCTGAAATATCTGCAGGCCGTCCCTCAGTTCACGGAACATTTTTTCGATTCGGAAGACGAGGCCGACGAAAGCATCGACAACGGACCGACCGGCGGCCTCACCTGGGATGGAAGGGCCGACAGAGGCGCGGGGCAGGCGCGGATTCCGCTTTTGTCCCCATTCGAGATGGGAAACACCAACGCCAAGGATGTGGCTCGGCGCGCGCTGGCGGCGGGCTATGGCTCGCCTCTCGCCGCGATTTACGGGCGGGATGCCGTCGAAGACCCGAACGCTGTTTTCCACGGAATCCTCAAGGCGCTCGAAGTCTACGAGCAGGCCTGGCGGACCTTCTATCCTTATTCGAGCAAATATGACGCGTATCTCGCCGGAAAGGCGGTGCTGACGCCGACGGAAGCGCTCGGCCTGAGGCTTTTTGAAGACCCGGAAAAGGGCAATTGCGCATCCTGCCATATCAGCGAGCCCGCCAATGACGGCGAACCGCCGCAATTCACCGATTATGGATTGATCGCCGTCGCCGCCCCTCGCAATCCCGACATCCCCGCCAATGCCGATCCAGCCTATTATGATCTCGGCCTCTGCGGGCCGCTGCGCACCGACTTCCTCGGCCGCGCGGACTATTGCGGTCTTTTCCGCACGCCGAGCCTGCGCAACGTCGCGACACGCAAGGTCTTCTTCCACAACGGCGTCTTCCATTCGCTGAAGGATGCCGTGACCTTCTACGCGACAAGGGATACCGATCCCGGCCACTGGTATCCGAAATTACCGGATGGCCAAATCGCCATCTATAATGACCTTCCGGCTCGTTACCGCGCCAATATCAACATGGATCCGCCCTTCGGCGGCAAGCCGGGCGACGAACCGCGGCTCAACGACAAGGAGATCGACGCCATCGTTGCTTTCCTCGGTACGCTTACCGACGGCTGGACAAATTCCAAATAGCCGCAGCGTCCTCTTCCTGCATGTGGAGCGATTCGAGCAGGAACGACGAAGCTTCGGTTTGACGGAAGGGGCGCCGGACAGCAACCTTGTACGAAGCGGTTTCCATGATGCCGCTGACACGGGACGTGCACGGAGGCGGAAGGCCGGAAACGGGGCGGAGCGGCTGGCCAGTCCTGGGCGGGATGCCCATCGATGCTGCAGTTCGAGAGGAAGTCTCGCTGCAGTTCTTTTCTGGAAAATTCAAAGTCCGTTTCTGCGGGCGCGATTAGCTCATGGAGCGGAACATGCGATCGACTCGTATCGAGCCCCGCGATCTGCGGCAGCTCAAGGAATGGCCAGACAATCCCCGCGTTCATCCACCGCGGCAAATTCGGCAGATGAGAAAGATTGTCAGAGAAATCGGCCTTCTCGGCACTCTTGTAGTTGATGAACACGGCGTTACCTTGGCCGGTCATCTGCGGCGGCTTGCGGCATTGGCCGAAGGAATAATGGAGGCGGATTGCGTTGTCGTCGAGGGGATTACGGAGGCAGAAAAACGTGCCTTCATCCTTGCGGACAACAAGCTCGGTTTGGGCTCGACCTGGGACATCGAGCGCGTGCAGCTGATGCTCGACGAGATCGTCCGTCTCGATGTCGATCTGGACCTTTCCTTGACGGGTTTCGATGCGGCGGAAATCGACCAACTGAGAATGGATCTTGCTCCTGAGGAGAAAGGTCCGTCACCGCGCGATGAGGCGATGCCGGAGCTGCGCAAGGGCCCTGCCGTATCACGGCGTGGCGATATTATCCGGCTGGGAACGCATCGGCTCGTTTGCGGGGATAGCAGGGATCCTTGGATCCTTTCGGACGCTGATGGGAAGAGAGCAAGCGGCGATCGTCATCAGCGACGCGCCGTACAACTTGGCGGCGCGCCAGATCGGTGGTGGTGGCCGCCGCGTTCGGGGTGGGAAGGCAGTTCATCCCATTAGGTCACCTCCCGTGACGTCAGTCCTTGACGCTTCCAGCGATCATCCCGCTGACCAGCCATTTGCGCACCAGAACCGTGAATACGATGACCGGTAACATCACCAGCGTGCCGCCCGCGGCCATCTTCCCCCATTCCCAACCCTCGTACTGCATGAAATTGATGATAGCCACCGGAGCGGTCATTGCGTTGGTGCGGGTCAGAATGAGAGCGTAGAAGAAGTCGTTCCAGGAAAAGATGAAACACAATACGGCCGTTGCAGCCATCCCCGGCGCGGTTAACGGCAAGGTGATCCGCAAGAAGGCGCTCCACATCCCGCACCCATCGATCCTGGCTGCCTCTTCCAGCGAGATCGGAACGGACTCGAAAAAGGATTGCATCATCCAAATCACCAAGGCGAGGTTGAATGTCAGGTAGATGATCGACAATCCCCATACCGTGTCGAGCAGACCGATTTGTCGGAAGGCGAGGAAGAACGGAATGGTAAAGGCGATCTGCGGAGCCATTCGGGTCGACAGGATCCACATTGCAATCGCTCCGCGGGCCCGGAAGCGCCAGCGGCACATCACATAGGCGGCCGGCGTTCCAACGACGAGGGCGACAAAGGTCGATAGCCCGCTTGATATAACGCTGTTGAGGAACGAGCGCAGAAACTGGCTTTCGAAAAGCGCCCTGTAATGGTCCAGCGTTGGCCTGAACAAGAGCTGATAGCCAAGGGCATCGTTGTCCGGTCTCAATGAGATTTGCACCAGCCACACGATCGGGAAAAGCACGAAAGCGAGCGCCAGGAGAAGCGCGGCGTTCGTGAGCGCGGCCGCAACCGTCGCCCTCCATGAGGACGGCTCCGGTTGGAGTTCGAAAGGCAGCGCAGGCCCCAACTGCTCACCGGCCATAGGCGGACGCTCCCTGGCGGCGGCCAATGACCCAACTCAAAACGAACACGCCGGCTGTCAGCATCACCGCTATCGCACTGGCATAGCCCCAGTACGCGTAGTTGAAGGCCTGCGTGAACGCATAGTAGTTTGTCACCTGGGTGGCCGTTCCTGGCCCTCCGCTCGTCAGCACGTAGATCAAGGGAAACGCCTTGATGCTGTCGATCAGCCGGAAGAGCGCCGCGACGACGATGGCCGGGCGGATAAAGGGAAGGATGACATACCAGAAAAGCTGCAGCGGGCCGGCACCGTCGACTTTTGCCGCCTCGATCGGTTCGTCGGGGACGACCTGTAGCGCGGCCAGAATGATCAGCATGGTAAAGGGGAACCATTCCCATGTGTCGGCGAAAGCAATCGCCCATAGCGCGGTATCCGCGTTGGTAATGAGGGATGACACGGGAGCGCCGAGGGCCGCCAGCAATCTGTGCAAAGGACTGATATCGGGCGTGTAGAGGATCTTCCATATCAGCGCCGCCACGATGGGCGGTAGGACCATCGGAATCAGGAAAACCGTCCTCAAGGCCTGCAAGAATCGCGACCGGCGGTGCAGGAGGAGCGCGACGCCGAGCCCCAACAGGACCTGGGCGATGACCGTCGAAACGGACAGCTTGATCTGCACCCACACGGAATCCAAGAATTGTTGGTCCTGGAGGGCGCCTACATAGTTCTGTGTCGGATCGGAGAAGTCGGTCAACGAACCGGGTATCGTCGGCGTGCCAGGAGTGAGACTGACCACGAAGAGATATATTGCCGGGGCCAGCGTCAGCACCATCAACAGGAGAACGGCGGGGAGCAGCCCCGATAGGTAAGCGAGTTGCTCCTGCCGATCGATGCTCGATACCGCAGGTCTCGGTACGGATCGTTGCATGGACAGACCTAGAGGCGAATGCCGGCCCTTTTCAGATTGGCGATTGCGCTCGACTGGGCCTGCTTCATCGATTCCGCCGCAGACATCTGCTTGGAGACGATGCGCTCCATCGCCTGACCAATCAACGTATCGACCTGAGGGAACACGGACACTATACGGTAGTCCATGTAATTGCTCTTGCCCACCAGTTCGATCGTCTTCAGGTAGATCTCGGCGACATCATTCCCATTCAGCATCAGCCGTTTCTTGAATTCCGGGCTTTCGATTACCGAACGACGACTGGGCGACGAGTAGCCCTTTTCGGTCACGGCTCGCATCATCATGGATTTCGACATCGCCCATTTGATAAATTCCCAGCTTGCCGCCTTGTTCTTGGCGCCGACAGGAATGCCCCACGCATGGGTGGCAAATCCCGGGAATTGCCCTGCCGGACCCTTCGGGAACATGGAATAACGCACTGTTTTTGCCGACTTGCTGTCCGGGTCGGCGGCCGGCATCAGGAAGATATGGCCTTCGGTCGCGTAGTTTGCGCGACCTTGCTTGAGCGCCGCCGTAACCTGGTCGTAGCTGTACGAAAGGACACCGTTTGGGCCGTAGTCGCGCAGGAGATGCGAATAGAAATCCGCTGCGGCGATCGCCTCCTGCGTATCGAGAGCAGGCATCAGATCGTCGGGCGGGTTGCGGAAGACGTTGCCGCCAAAGCCCTGCAGATATGGCGGAAAGTTCCAGCCATGGCGATTGTCACCCAGGAAGCCGGCGACGCCATCCTTGTTGGTTGCCGCCGCTACCTTTTCGATGTCATCGAAAGTTTCCGGCATCTTCAATCCGGCCTTTTCGACGAGGTCGTATCGTCCGGCGGCCGCCATGTAGCAGTCGCAGGTCCAGGGAATGCCGTAGAGGCTTCCGTCCTTGCCCGACATTATCTTGCGGGCTGCCGGAAGAAAATCGTCGGTGTCCCAGTCCTTCGGGGTGGCGTTCTCGTCCTTGATGAAGGAATCCAGCGGAGCGAACCAGCCGGCTCTGAGCCAGCGATCGACATAAATGAACGTGATGTTCAAAACATCGAAGGATGACCCCTTCGTGGAAAGTTCCAGGTCGACCCGCTGGTTGTAGATCAGAAAGCCGGGCGTGTCGTAATTCACCTTCATGCCGGTAAGTTCTTCGAACTCGGGCAAATAAGTCTGCAACAGCTTTGGAAAGGGCGCGCTCCAGCAGGAGACGTTCAGTTCGACGCCCTGGAACGGTTTTGATCCCGCCCGAGCCGGTGCTTTTCCTGTAAGCGCGAGCGCGCCTAGCGCGGCGGTACCTTTCAGCACATGCCGACGGCTTACGTTCCGAAAAGACGGCATTTCTTCCTCCCCTGGCCGTGTATCCTCATATTCGGCCAGAACGGTACTATTATTGATCCTCTTCTGGCTGTCAATGATGGAAGGCAGGGCTTGGCAAAATCAACGTTCAGCCTCACGGCTCCGCCGTGCCATGTACGGAGTGGCTTCGAATTCGAAAAGACCGATTTTGTGTGTGTGGGTCTTTGCGCCGGTCACTACGCAAGGAGAGATACGGACGCGCAGAAAGCGTTCATCATCAAGCAGGGCGAAGACGGTACATCGGTGGCGGAGATCTGCCGGAAAGCCGGAATCAGCCAAGCGATCTACTTCAACTGGAAAAAGAAGTATTCCGGCATGATGCCGTCGGATATGAAGCGGCTGCGCGAGTTGGAGCAGGAGAACGCCCAGTCGACGCCAGGCGGCGCCGCAGTGTGGGGGGAGCGAATACCCATGGATAACGAACGACGGGCAAGACCAACCATGCGATGTGCCGTCTATACCGGGAAGTCATCGGAAGAGGGGCTCGAGCAATCCTTCAACTCGCTTCATGCCCAGCGCGAGGCCTGTGAAGCCTATATCGGCAGCCAGAAGCACGAAGGCTGGAAAGTGCTTTCCGCTGCGTATGATGATGGCGGCTTCTCCGGCGGCACGATGGAACGACCGGCCTTGCAGTCTCTGCTCAGCGACATCCGCAAAGGACTGGTCGACGTGGTGGTGGTCTATAAGATCGACCGTTTGACCCGCTCCCTTTTCGACTTCGCCAAGATCGTCGAGATCTTCGATGCGGCCAATGTGTCGTTCGTCTCCGTCACCCAGTCCTTCAACACGACCACGTCGATGGGGCGGCTGACGCTTAACGTGCTTCTCTCGTTCGCCCAGAGTAAAGGCCCGGGAGATAGAGTCCATCGCCGATCTTGCCCGCCTCGAAAACGTCAATCGCGCCTGGATCAGCAATCAGCTTGCCCTTGCATTCCTTGCTCCCGACATCACGGAAGCCGTCCTCAATGGTACGCAGCCTCTCACGCTCACCCTCGATCACCTGGTCGAGATCGCCAACACCTCATCCGACTGGTCGCTTCAGCGGCAGGCGTTTCGCGCCGCTTGAACCCAAATGATCGCGGCATAGACTCGGACCGGACCACGCCGCCGGGATATTTTCCATGCCAGCTAAGCCTCAATGGCACGTTGCAGGTCCGATAGACCCTGCACCGCCACCATCATCCATGCATCGCGAAAGCCGCCAGCGTCAGTCCAAAAATGGCGCCCGGAGACTTTCGGGCGAGTTTGGCCTGAATGGCACGCTGAGAGGCCGATTGGGC
Organism: Rhizobiales bacterium 65-79; assembly: GCA_001896885.1. GTDB lineage: Bacteria > Pseudomonadota > Alphaproteobacteria > Rhizobiales > Rhizobiaceae > Mesorhizobium_L. The sequence continues at coordinate 58,646 of MKRJ01000017.1, forward strand.
TGAGCAAGCGCTGCTAACATGAGCGCTAAGCCACGGAAAAGGCGGCGCTTTCTCTCAATAGACGAAAACAGCGAGTTCGCAGGAAGGTGGTTGGCTGGGGAACCTGGATTCGAACCAGGACTAACGGAGTCAGAGTCCGCTGGTCTACCGTTAACCTATTCCCCAATGATCCCGTCGCGCTGGCGCGCCGGATCGGTGAGCCGCGTTTTAGCCTCCGTTCTGAAATAGTCAAGCTTTCGGCCCCTTCAAGCCCGGGCGCGCAACGCCAGGGCCATCCCGAGCTTCTTTCCATGCCGCTTCTTCGAAGCAAGTTCGCATTTCCTCCGCCGCGCAAGCGGCCTATATGAGCCGGCCATGCGGGAAGATTTTGCTGATTCCGACAAGGCCGGCCCTTCCGGCGGCGCGGGCGACCGGCCGGCGCCAGCCGAGACGTCGAATGTCGCGCTCCAGGCCGCCCCGGCCGCAGGAGGGGCGCCGGGTGACGCGCAGGCGTTCAATCGCATCGTGCCGATCGTGCTCGCCGTCGCGCTTTTCATGGAGAACATGGATTCGACCGTGATCGCGACCTCGCTACCGGCGATCGCGGCGGATATCGGAACGACGGCGATCGCGCTCAAGCTGGCGCTCACCGCCTATCTGGTCTCGCTGGCCATCTTCATCCCGATCTCAGGCTGGATGGCCGACCGTTTCGGCGCGCGCAACATATTCCGCATCGCCATCGGCGTGTTCGTCGTCGGCTCGCTCGCCTGCGCCGCGTCCGGCTCGCTCGGTTCGATCGTGCTCGCGCGTTTCCTGCAGGGGATGGGCGGCGCCATGATGACGCCGGTCGGCCGCCTGGTCCTGGTGCGCACCACGCCGAAGCAGGAACTCGTCTCGGCCATGGCCTGGCTCAGCATCCCGGCCCTGATCGGCCCGATGATGGGGCCGCCGATCGGCGGCTTCATCACCACCTATTTCAGCTGGCACTGGATCTTCCTCATCAACCTGCCGATCGGCATCCTGGGCATCATCGCGGCGAGCCTCGTCCTGCCCCAGGTCCCCGGCAGCAAGGGCGCCCCGATCGACTTCATCGGCTTTGTGCTGTCGGGCATCGCCGCGTCCGGCATCGTCTTCGGCCTCTCGGTCGTCAGCCTGCCGGCGCTGCCGCCGATCATCGGCGTCCTGACGCTCGCGGCGGGCTTTATTTCGATCGGCCTCTACGTGCTGCATGCACGCCGCACCGCCTATCCGCTCCTCAATCCGCGGCTCTTCGCCAACCCTGCCTTCCGCGCCGCAATCACCGGCGGCGCTATCTTCCGCATCGGAGCCGGCGCGGTGCCGTTCCTGCTGCCGCTCATGCTGCAGGTCGGGTTCGGCCTTTCGCCCTTCCATTCGGGCCTGCTCACCTTCGTTTCGGCGATCGGCGCATTCGCGATGAAATTCGTGGCGAAATCGATCCTGCGCGCATTCGGCTTCCGCACCGTGCTGGCCTTTGCTTCGCTGGCCGGCGCGGTCTTCATCGGCGTCAACGGCTTCTTCACGGCCGCGACGCCGCACACCGTCATCATTTTCGTCCTCTTCGTCGCCGGCTTCCTGCGCTCGGTGTTCTTCACCTCCTCCAACGCGCTGGTGTTTGCCGAGATCGGAGACGCGGAGGCGAGCCAGGCGACCGCGATCGCCGCCGTCGTCCAGCAGACGAGCATCGCGCTCGGCGTGGCGATCGCCGGCGGCCTGCTGGAAGGGGTGACATGGTTCTCCGGCCGCCCGCTCGACGCCGCCGATTTTTCCACGACATTCTTCCTCGTGGCGGCGATATCGGCCGGCGCGGTCGTGCCGTTCCTTGGCCTTTCGCCGATTGCCGGAAGCACCGTCTCCGGCCATGGCGGCAAGCGGGTGCGGCTGGGCTTCAGGGTGCGCGGGCCGAGACGGTCAGGATGACCGCGCGAGTCACTCCCGTCCCTTGAAGCCCTTGGCGAGAAGATAAAGCTCCACCGATTCGTTGCGGCTCGCCGGCGGCTTGATGTGATGGACCGAGCGGAAATTCCGCTTCAGTCGGTCGAGAAGCGCCGCCTCGGTTCCTCCCTGGAACGTCTTCGCCAGGAAATGCCCGCCGGGCACCAGCGACGAAACGGCGAAATCGGCCGCGGCTTCGCACAGGTGCATCGTGCGCAGATGGTCGGTCTGGCGATGGCCGGTGGTCGGCGCGGCCATGTCCGAGAGAACCACGTCGGGCGGGCCGCCGAGCGCCTCTAGGAGTTTCCGCGGCGCCTCCGCGTCCAGGAAATCCATCCTGAGGAGGACGACGCCGGGCAGAGGATCCATTTCGAGATAGTCGATGGCCGCGACGAGCGCCTTTTCGTCGGTCGACTTCACCCGCTCTGCCGCGACCTGGCACCAGCCGCCGGGCGCGGCTCCGAGGTCGATGACGCGCCTGCCGGGCGCGAGGAGCCGGTGGCGATCGTCGATCTCGGCGAGCTTGAAAGCGGCGCGGGAGCGATACCCTTCGGCCTTGGCGCGGTGCACGTAAGGATCGTTCAGGTGGCGCTCGAGCCAGCGGCGCGACGAGTTCTTCAAGCCGGTCTTCTTGACCCGCGCCTTGAGCTGGCGTGCCCCGCCCGCCCCGCCGCGGCCGCTCTTTTTCACCATTGCCGCTGCCCGTTCCGGCGCCAGGCGCCGTCCTCGGACATCAATTCGCTCAATATCCCCTCGCGCAGGCCCCGGTCGGCCACTCTCAGGCGTCCCGAGGGCCACACGCGGCGGATCGCCTCGAGGATGGCGCAGCCGGCCAGCACCAGGTCGGCGCGATCGGCGCCGATGCAGGCATTGGCGACGCGCTCCTCGAACTCCCAGCCGAGCAGCCTGTCGATCATCCGCTCCACATCGAGATCGTCCATCCACAGCCCGTCGACGCGACGCCGGTCATAGCGCGCAAGGCCGAGATGCAGCCCGGCAAGCGTCGTCACCGTGCCGGACGTGCCGAGCAGGTGGAAGCGTTCGCCGCGCGCCAGATGCCCCAGGCGGTCGCGACCTTCGAACGCTTCGAGCAGCAATCCCACCTCGGTTACCATGGCGTCGAAGACCCCGCGCGTGACGTGCCTGCCTCCGAACCGTTCGGCGAGCGAGACCACGCCGACCGGCAGCGACGTCCATGAGACGATATGGTTGGCGAGCCTCGGCGTGCGGCGGCCGGAGACGTCGATGAGGGCGATTTCCGAGGACCCTCCGCCGATGTCGAAGAGGACGACGCCTTCCGTATCGCGCTCGACCAGCGAGCCGCATCCAGAAACCGCCAGCCGTGCCTCGGTCTCGCGGTCGATGATCTCGAGGCCGAGGCCGGTCTCCTCGGCCACGCGCTCCAGGAAGGCCGCGCCGTTTTCGGCCGACCGGCAGGCCTCGGTGGCGATCAGGCGAGCCCTGCGCACGTCCCGGATGCGCAGCTTTTCGGCGCAGACCCTCAGCGCCTCCACCGCGCGGTCCATGGCCTGTTCGCTCAGGCGTCCGTTCGCGGTCAGCCCCTCGCCGAGCCTGACGATGCGGGAAAAAGCGTCGATGACGCGGAACTGGCCCGGCCGCGTCGGAACGGCGACGAGGAGCCGGCAATTGTTCGTGCCGAGGTCGAGCGCCGCATAGACGGGAGCCTGGGCGTCGCGATGCGGATATGCTTCGGGCCGCCCGTCACGCGGGGTCCGCGCCGGAACGATCGAAGGGCCGGACGTGGCCGTCGATGGGTGGGGCCGGCGTTCGACGGGCGGAGGGGTTACGGGTGGGGCTTCGAGCGGAGCGCCGTTCGAAACCCGCGCATCGCGCGCGAAAACCTTGCGGCCGCGCTTTCGTCTCCGCCGTTTTTTCGGCCGCTGTTGCGAGGCGCCGCTTCCGGCCTCGTGGCCGGCAGCCCTGGATCGGCCCTCCGGGCGCGGCGGACGCGTCGATTCACGCTCCGCCGGCCCGTGGGTCCGAAGCGCCCCGTCCCGCGGCCGATCGCCGCCTTCGTCGGGGTCTTTCACCGTATTTCCTTCCGGCGCCGCGCATCCCGGAGGACGCCGCCCGCGCTCGTTTTTGCTGTTGGCGCCAGATTAGCAGCAGCCGGCGGCTTCACCAAGCCGCTTGACGAAGATTCGTCATGGCGGCGGTCCGGCCTCCGGCCGCACCACCTGCACCTTTCTATAATTTTGAGGATTGGCGGCGGCCGCGAGGACGGCTGTTCTCCCTCTCGAGGAGGAGATGTCCGGCAGGACAGAGGATGTGCGAAAGGGCGGACGAGCGGCCGGGACCGGGCGGGACGCCCGATGCGCCCCCTCCCCCCGATCCGGTGCTTTACGCCGCCTCGGCCTCGTCGCGCGCGAAGATCGCTTCGATCTTGGCGGCGATCGCCCGGCCGAGATCGAGGTTGTTCTCGGCCGTGAAGTGGATCCCGTCGCAGCCGTCGGTCGTGATGAAATCGCCGGCGTTGAGAAAATCGACTTTCGCGAAGTCGGCCATGTCCTTGTATTGGCGAGCGAGTTCCTTCGATTTTTCGTGTCCCCCGCCGAACATGCCCTGGAAGTATGGATGCGGGATCGGGGAAAGCGGCGGCGGCGCCACGACGAGGCATTTCGGCGCGGGATAGGGCGTGCCGACGCCCCCGGCGCTGGTCAGCACCTGCCCGACCAGCTTCGCCATCCCGTAGGCGATGTCGTAGGGCGTGCGGTTGAAATAGGGCTTGGTGTCGTTGGTGCCCAGCATGATGATCACGAGATCGAGCGGCAGATGACTGGCGATGGCCGAGGGGAGATACTGGCTGCCGTTGAGCCTGGGATCGTTGGGATCATCGGCGCTCGTGGTGCGAGCGCTCAGGCCCTCCTCGATGACATGGTATCCCTCGCCGAGCGCCGCCGCCATCGCGCCCGTCCAGCGCTGCCGGAAGGGGTAGCGCAGGGTCGGAGATCCCTCCTTCACCGGAATCCACCCCCAGGTCAGCGAGTCGCCATAGCACAGGATCGATTTCTGCTTCGACATCAACACCTCCTCGATTGCAGTCTGGTTGTTCAATTGGCCTTGGCCGTCCTGACGCCATACAGGACGGCGGCCAGCAGGATGATCACGCCCTGCGCGATCTGCTTCCCCGGCTCCGGAAGCCCGAACACCGTCATCACCACGAAAAGCAGCGCAAAGGACAGGACGCCGAATGTCGGCCCCCAGACACCGCCGTCGCCGCGGCCGAACGCGACCCCGCCCAGGATCGTGGCCGCCACGGCGACGATCGGCAGATCAAGGCCGACGCGGACGCTGCCCACCGAAATCGACGCGGTCTGGACAAGCGCGGCGATGCCCGCGATCAGGCCGGCGATCGTGTGCGACAGGATGACGGTGCGCTCGACGGGCACGCCGGAGAAATAGGCCGCCTCGGCGTTTTCCCCGACCGCGGTCACGAAGCGCCCGAAGATCGTTCGGGAAAGGAAGAGCCACATGAGGGCGGCCATGCCGAACCAGAAGAGGACGGGCGTCGGAACGGAACCCAGGCGCGTGTTGTATATCTCGCCGAAATAGGCCGGCACGTCGCCGGGCGGACTGCCGCCGGCAAGGAATTGCACGATGCCGATCAGGATGATCGAGACGGCGAGCGTCACGATCACGGCCGACACGCGACGCTTGGCGACCATCCAGCCGTTGAAGAAGCCGACGAGCGTTCCGATCACGATCGCCAGCGCGATGAAGAACGGCAGGCGCGCGCCGGGGAAGGTGCCGGAGGCGATGAAGTAGTTGACGAGCAGGATCACGCCGCCGCCCGAAAGATCGATGCTGCGCACCCTCATGACGAGCAGTTGTCCGAGCACCAGAATTCCCAGCGGGGCGACCTGCCGGATGAAAATGCCCATCACGTTGAAATTGACCATGTTCGGCCGCGCCGACCACAGGATGGCCAGCAGCAGCGCGAATACGACGTAGGATGGCGGTACCTTGAGAAGCCGCTGGACGACCGGGGATCGGAGCATGCCTGTCATCCCTACAGTCCCATCTTCCTGCGGGTCTGCATGGCGACGACCAGGAGCAGGATGCCGCCCTGGATGGCGGTCTGGACGAACGGGCTCACATTGAGGAGCGTCATGCCGTTGGACAGCAGGGCCAGGACCATGGCGCCGATGATGGTGCCGTGCAGGCTGCCGATGCCGCCCGAGAGCTGGGTTCCCCCGACCGCCACGGCGGTGATCGCATAGATCTCATAGCCGTTGCCGACCGTGGGATCGCCCGAGACGATCCGGCCGGCCAGGAAAATGCCTGCGGCCGCTGCAAAGCAGGCCGACGCGACATAGGCGAATATCACGTTGCGCTTTACCGCGACGCCCACATTGTGCGCCGCGTCCTCCGCGCCGGAGGCGACGCCGCCGCCGATCGCGAAGAGATGCAGGCCGAACCGGGAGCCGTGGAGGAGCTTCCAGGCGACCAGCACGACGACGACGCCCCAATAGACCTGCATCGGCAGGCCGAGAAAGGTGCCGCCCACCGATTCGATGACGACACGGGGGACGGAGCCGCCAGCCACCGGCCTGAGCACGAGCGTCACGCCGACGATGATGTACTGCATGGCGAGCGTGGCGATGATGGGGTGAACGTTGAGGCGCGCGACCGCGACGCCGTTGATCAGTCCCACCAGGCCCGCAAGCAGGAAGACGGCCGGGATCAGGATCCAGGCCGGGCCGCCGAGCGCCAGGATCGCGGTGCTGAAGCTGATCAATGCGCCCACCGACAGGTCAAGCCCTCCGACCAGCACCACGAAGGTCTGCCCGATCGCGGTGATGATCAGGGGCATCGCCTGGGCCAGGAGGTTGAGCAGATTGTCCGGCCGCAGCATGTGGCCGGTCCGGACCGTCAGGAAGGCGACGATGGCGAGCGCCATCAGGAGCGGCAGGACCCAGAGCCCCTGCCGGCTCCGCTGGCCCGTCACGATGTCGAGGAAGAACTGTCTCATCGATGCGCCGCGCCCCTCACGCACTCAACGCCGCGTCGAGGATGCCGTGTTCGGTCGCCGTTGCGGCCGGCATTTCCGCGACGACCGTGTTGTCATGGACGACGTAGAGCCGGTCGCAGAGGCCGATCATCTCGACCGTATCCCTCGACAGCACGAGGACGGCGCCGCCGCGGTCGGCGAAATCGCGCAGGAGCTTGTAGATTTCGGACTTGGCCCCGACGTCGACGCCGCGGGTCGGTTCCTCGACGATCAGTATATCCACATCCGCCGCGAGATAGCGGCCGAGGAGCACCTTCTGCTGATTGCCGCCCGACAGCGCGTTGACGATCATGGAGGCGCCGGACGCGCGGATATTCAGCCTCGCCATCGCGTCGGCGATGACCTCTCGGTAGCCCCTCGCGATCGACAGTTCGTTGCATTCGGCATGCAGCTCTATCGCGATATTGTAGGCGATGGGCAGCGCGAGAAAGAGGCCTTCCTCCTTGCGGTCCTCCGGCACGTAGCCGACGCCGAGAGACCGCAGGCGGCGAACCCCCGAGGAGGGCGTCACGGGCAAGGGCAACTGCTTCCCCTTGATGGCCACGTTCCCGCCGAAGGGCTGGAACTGGCCGATCAGCGAGCGAACGAGCCGTTGCTGGCCCTGCCCTTCCAGCCCCGCCAGGCCGATGATCTCGCCTGCGTGTACCGATAGCGAGAACGGCTTCGTCGCGGTGCCGATCCTGAAATCCTTCACCGCCAACAGAACCTCGCCGCGCGTCCGCGCGCGCTCGGGGAAAAGGTCCTGCAGTTCGCGGCCGACCATCATGGCGATGAGCGAGGCCGGGTTCACTTCCGACAGGGGCCGCGTGCCGACGAGCCTGCCGTCCTTCAATACCGTCACGGCGTCGCAGATTTCGAAGATCTCGTCCATCCGGTGAGAGATGTAGACGATGGCCTTGCCGGCATCGCGCAGGCGGCGGATATGCCTGTTCAGGATCTCCACGTCCGCCGCGTTGAGCGCGGCCGTCGGCTCATCGAGGATGAAGACGGAGGCATCCGCCTTGATGCCGTGGGCGATCTCGACGAATTGCCGCTCGGCGATCGACAGTTCCGAAACCAGCGTGTCGGGCGCCAGATCGAGGCCGAGATCGGTGAGCGCGCTTTTCGTGTCGGCGTTCATGCGGCGGTAGTCGACCGAGCCGAAGCGGCCGAGCGGCTCGCGGCCCAGGAACAGGTTTTCCGCGATCGTGAGATTGGGGAGCAGCGAGAGTTCCTGGAAGACGGTCGAAATGCCGGCTTCGAGCGCTTCCCTGGGGTTCGCGAATGCGATCTCCCGGCCATTCTTGAAGATCGCGCCGCCGTCGGGCCGATGCACGCCCGCCAGGATTTTCATGAGCGTCGATTTCCCGGCGCCGTTCTCGCCCATGAGCGCATGCACCGAACCCGGAAAAAGCTCCAGCGACACGCGGTCGAGCGCGACGCTGCCGCCGAACGACTTCGAGATATCCGACAATTCGATCAGACCGGCCATCGCCAATCGCCCGTTCCAGCGGATTCCAGGACGGCACCACGGCCGCCAGACGATCGCCGGCGGCCGGGCAGCCCGGGAGGGACTATTTCTTGCCGTAGAACTTCTTCAGCTGCTCTTCGGAGAGCTGCGACGGCCACCAGACATTCGCCGACAGGTCGTCGCGATAGTACTTCTTGGCCTTGTCGAGATCCCAGCCGGGCGGGTTGTAGTCATAGTGCTTGTAGAGCGACTTGCCCTCCAGGAGGTCCACCGCGGCGACGACACCGGCGGCACCCTGGTCGGGACCGTATTCGGGCGCGATCGACTTGAAGCCCTCGTGGATCCACAATCCGAAGAAGCCGTTGTTGCCCTCGCCGGTAATGGGCGGGATCTTGGCCCCGAACTGCTTGAACACGTCTACGCAAGCCCGCGTCATGTCGGCGCCCGACGACCAGATGGCATCGACGTTGGGATTGCTCAGGTAGAGGGTCTCGCAGACCTTCTTGGCCTTGTCGTACTGCCAGTAGCCGTATTCCTCGGCGGCGATCTTGATGCTTGACCCTTTCAGGGCCTCGACGAGGCCGTTGTAGCGGTTGATGTCCTCGGGATGCCCGGGATAGCCGCGGAGCACCCAGATATTGCCCTTGCCGCCCAGCGTCTTGACGATGAAGTCGCCCATGACCTTGCCGAAATGCTCGGCGCCGCCCTGGATCTCGGTGGTGAACGCATCGGTCTTCACGCGGCCGGTATGAAGGACAACCGGAATTCCCGCCGCGACTGCCCTCTCCATCGCCGCGTCGGCGGAGGTCGGCGTCACCGGCTGCACGATGATGGCGTCGACATGCTGGGCGATCAGGTCGTCGATGTCCGACACCTGCTTGTTCTGGTCGAGATTGGCGTCGAGCAGGATGAATTTCTTGATGCACTTCTCCCGGTCGGCCGCGGCCTGCGATTCATGCGCGACCTGGACCGTCCAGGTGTTGGCGTTCACGCCGAAGTCGCTCATGCCGATCACCCAGCCGCAGGGCTTCTTGAACTTGCCGGGCTCGGAAACCGGATTGTCGGCGGCCCGGGCCGTAAGCCCCGCCTTGATGGCGCTGCCCGCCACGGCGTCGGCCGCATAGGACGGCGCCGAAGGTACAAGCAGCGCCGCGGTCAGCAATCCCGCGGCGGCTAAAGGTATTCTCGCGATCATAGAGTTTCCTCCCTTGGTTCAGGCGCGAATGGCTCCCGCTTGCGCGGGCAAGGCACGTCCCTTGCAAATTCGGCGAAGCATGGACCGAGCTTCATGTCCGTCCGACCTGCGGAGAGCCGATGCAAAAAGGCTCCTTCCGCGAACCCGTGGGGCTCGCGACAAGCGGCACATGACTGTCTCGGAACGTCCTCCCTGGACCGTCAAGAAACATGACCGGACTTGCCTGTCAATAGTTATTCAGATTGAATGAGTATCTATTTGCGCTTGTCTCGCGGCGCTGCCGGTGCCATTTATGCGTTGCGGGGCAGGAGCAGACTGATCCGTTAAGCTGCTGTTTTCCTGTAATTTTCCCTGGGGAAGCGCATCCATGTACGCGGTATTGTGTTTCGGCGATTCCAATACGCATGGGCAGATGCCGGGCGGCTCGCCGCTCGACCGGTACCCGTACGACCTCCGCTGGCCGGGCGTGCTGCAGCGCGAACTCGGCGCCCGATGGCGTGTCATCGAAGAGGGCCTGAGCGGCAGGACGACGGTCCGCGACGACCCGATCGAAGGCGCAGCCAAGAACGGCAGGACCTATCTGCGCCCCTGCATCATGAGCCACGCCCCGCTCGACCTCATCATCATCATGCTGGGGACGAACGACCTGAAAGCCCGCTTCAGCCAACCGGCCTCCGAGGTCGCGATGGGCATCGGCTGCCTCGTTCACGACATAAGGGAGCTGGCGCCCGGCCCCGGCGGGCAGGCGCCCGAGATCATGGTGGTCGCGCCGCCGCCCATGCTCGACGACATCAAGGAATGGGAGCAGATATTCAAGAACGCGCAGCCGAAGTCGCGGGAACTGGCGCTGCAGTTCGAGATCATCGCCGATTCGCTTGAGATACACTTCTTCGATGCCGGGCTCGTCGCCCAGTGCGACCCTTCCGACGGCTTCCACATCAACGCGGAAGCCCATGAGAAACTCGGCGTGGCGCTGGCCCGCGAGGTGGAGGCGATAGGTTGGAAATGATCGGGTTTCGGAGCGGGTCCTCCCCTACCCTGCCGGCGCCGGGCAGCCTGTCGCGCGGGAGCGACGCTCATGCCTGACATGCGCTTTGCCCCGCCGAACCCGCTGCGCATCGCCGATCGCGCCACCGGGCTCAATGCGGTCAGCGTCCGCAGCTACAATGAACGGCTGGTGCTTTCGCTCCTGCTGCAGAAGGAGGCGACGACCCGCCTGGAGATTGGCGAGCGCACGGGGCTTTCCGCCCAGACCGTGTCCGTGCTCGTGCGGTCGCTGGAGCAGGAAGGCCTGGTGGCGAAGGGCCCGGCCCAGCGCGGCCGCATCGGCCCGCCGACGGTACCTATCCTGCTCAATCCCGAGGGCGCCTTCTCGGTGGGGATCAGCGTCGGCAAACGCCACACCGATCTCGTGCTGATCGATTTCGTCGGCGAGGTGCGCTTCCACACGACGCTTGCCCATCCCAGGATGGACCCGGACAGCAACCACTCGGAGTTCCTGGAAACGATCCGCGGCGCCATCGCCATGCTGCCCGAAAAGGCACGGGAACGGCTCGCGGGCGTGGGGCTGGCGCTGGCGCACAGCGAGACCAACGGCCGGGACGAGGAAGCGTATTTCCGCGCGCTGCAGGACGAGATCGAGGCGCAGCTCGGGATTTCCCTTTTCATCCAGAACGACATAACGGCGGCGGCCAGCGGCGAAAGCATGTTCGGCGTCGCCAAGCCCCTGACGGACTACATGTTCTTCTATCTGGGTGCGAAGCTGCACGGCCGCCTGGTGCTGAACCACCAGATATACAAGGGGAATTCGCCGCTGAGCTTCGACGTGGGCATCGACGCGCTCGAGACGGAGCTGGCCTCGCACGGAAAACCGCTCGGACCGCTATGGGATCGCTCGGGCGACTGGTCCGCGTATCAGGACCTGATCGAGGGCTGGGAAAACCGCGTCGTCGAGCAGTTGCGGCAGTCGCTCGCCGGCCTCAGCCAGTTCGTCGAGTTCGGGACGGTGGTGCTGTCGTCCTACGCGCCGCAAAGCGTTTGCCAGGCGATCTGCGGGAAGCTCGAACGCTCGACGCCCGGCGTCGTCGCGATCACCGGCAATCTGAAGCCTTCCCCCAAGGCGGTGGGCGCGGCAAGCCTGCCTCTCAGTTCCCGTTTCATGGTCGAATGATTTCCGAATATTCGTCCACCCTGCCGACCCGTTCCGCGAGCGCATCGGAGCGGGAAGCCTGCGAAGCGGGCCGCCGCTGGTCGAAAAGATCCGGCGCCCCCATCCGGCCGCCCTTCAGAACCATCTAGAGAACCTGCCTGAACGGATCAGAACGTCAAAACCGGCCGGCCGGGCAAAGCTATGAGCCCGGGTTCCCGTCGCGGGCGACGAAGCGAAGGACCATGTCCACGACGTTGCGTCGCAAGGTGCCGACATAATCCTCCGCGCTCAGGTCGCGGCCGAATATCTTGGAAAAGGTGGCGCGGTTGGAGACGTTGAAGAAGCAGAGCGCGCTCACCTGCCAGTGAAGTTCGAGCGGATCGAGCCCCTCGCGGAACACCCCCTCCCTGACGCCGCGCGAATAAATCTCGGCAATGTTGTCGATGGCGCGGGTGTTGAGATCGCGGATCACCTGCGAGCGGTCGAGATATTCCCCGTGGTGGATGTTCTCGATCATCACCATGCGGATGAACTCCTCATGGCCCTGATGATGATCGAAGGTGAATTCCACCAGTTTGCGCAAGGCCTCGACTGGCGGCAGGCCCTTTGTGTCGAGTTTCGCTTCGCCCTCGCGCACCAGCCGATAGGCGTCCTCCAGGGCGGCGAGATAGAGGCCCTCCTTGTCGTCGAAATAGTAGTAGATCATCCGCTTGCTGGCGCGGGTGCGGGCGGCGATTTCGTCGATGCGCGCGCCCGAGAGGCCGTTCAGCGCGAATTCCTCCGACGCGATCTCGAGGATGTTCCGCCTCGTCCCCTCGCGGTCGTAGTTTCGCGTCCCGCCGCGGGCCGGCATGCGGCCAACCGCCGATTTATCCTTCAATTTCATAGGCTCGCGTCTCCGCTCCGGCGGCGTCGTTGACAGAACTAACCAGTTCGTACATCATGAATTCCGGACTGGCGACCATATACCGGGTCGCGTCCGATCAAGACAAGTCGGCAAAGAAAGCCGGTCGGGGAGGATCGCGTGGAGGAATTCAGGGGGAGCGCCTTCGATCGCCTCCGCGCGCTCGCCGGCGAAAGCGCGGGCGCATCCCGCGATCCGGGCGCCCTCCTCGTCGGACTCGCCGGCCGCGGCATCCAGGCGTCGCGCTCTCCGATCATGCATGAGCGCGAAGGCCGCAGCCTCGGCATCCCGTACCGCTACGTGCTGATCGATTTCGATACGCTCGGCCTCGACGATCCGGAAATCGGGGCGGTCGTCCGCGCCGCGTCCAGGCTGGGCTTCGCCGGCCTCAACGTCACCCATCCTTTCAAGCAGGCGGTGATCCCGTCGCTCGACGCCCTGTCGCCCGAGGCCGACCTCATCGGCGCGGTCAACACGGTAGTCATGCGGGACGGCCGCTCCATCGGCCACAACACGGATAGCTGGGGTTTCGCGGAGAGCCTGCGGCAAGCCGCCCCCGCCCTGCCGATCGAGCGCGTTGTCCTTTTCGGCGCCGGGGGCGCCGGCGCCGCGGTCGCGCACGCGCTCGCGCAACTCGGCGCCGGCAGGCTCGCCATCGTCGACCAGGACACGGAACGGGCGAAGGCGCTCGCCGGCCGGCTTCGCGGCGGCCCGGCGCAAAGGTTCGAAGCCACGACGGAGGTCGAGGCGGAAATCGCCCGCGCCGAGGGCGTGGTGAACGCAACGCCCGTCGGCATGGCGGGCCATCCCGGCACGCCTTTCCCGACCCGATTCCTTTCCGCCGGACAATGGGTAGCGGACATCGTCTATTTTCCCGAGCGGACGGAACTGCTCCGCGCGGCGGGAGCAATCGGCTGCCGGGTCGTCCCCGGCTCCGGCATGGCGGTCTATCAGGCGGCGCGCGCCTTCGAACTCTTTACGGGCATCAAACCGAGTCTCGAGCGTCTGCGGGCTGCTTTCGACGATAGATCGAAAGGGCATGCCCAATTCGATTCCGATTTGATTTCACATATCCGATGAAGGCAACCAGGGAGGAAATTCGGATGCCACGATACACACTCAATCGCAGGACACTCTTTTCATTCGCCGCCGCCATCATAGCGGCCGCGGGACTGGCGAAGCCCGCATTCGCGATAACGCCGGCCGAAATCAAGGCGAAGGGCAAGCTCGTCGTCGGCATCCAGGGCGACAACCCGCCATGGGGATTCGTCACGACGAGCGGCACGCAGGACGGCCTCGACGCCGATATCGCGAAGCTCTACGGCAAGGAACTCGGCGTTCCGGTGCAGTTCGTGCCGCTGGAGGTCGATAACCGCATTCCGGCTCTCGTCAGCGGCCGCGTCGACGTCCTTTTCGCCACCATGGCGATGCTGCCGAACCGAGCGAAGGCCGTGCAGTTCAGCGAGCCTTATGTCGCCAACGCCATCGTGCTCGTTGGCCCCAAATCCGATAATATCAAGACCAATGCCGACATGGCCGGTTATACGATCGGCGTCCCGAAGGGCTCCGCACAGGATACCCAGGTGACGAAGAGCGCGCCGAAGAGCGCCACCATCCGCCGCTACGACGGCGACGCCGCGACCATACAGGCGCTTGTCTCCGGCCAGGTCCAACTGGTCGGCGGGAACACCTTCTACCTTCAGCGCATCGACAAGGCACGGCCGGGAAAATACGAGAACAAGCTCGAATTCCAGAGACTCTACAACGGCGCCTGCACCCGCCTCGGAGAGAAGGAAATCAATGCGTCGATCAACGCCTTCATCGACAAGATCAAGTCAGATGGCGACTTGAAGAAGATCTATGACAAGTGGATGAAGGTCCCTGTTCCGGATTTTCCGAAGAGCATGCCGGACATCCCCTATACCGTCCAATAAGTTCGACGTGGGGCAGCGGCGGTATGCCGGGCGCAGCCTGGCGTACCGCCCCGGAAAAGCCGCTGGCGGAAGACGGATCGCAAAGCGATTGTGCCTTCGCGCTCACGGGCGATCATGCATGCGAAGGAAGGTGGGATCATGATGCGAGCAAGCCGATCGCATCGTGACGCAGAGGGGAGAGGATGGACTACAAGCTGGATTTCTCGCCTGTCATAGCGGGCATGCCCAGCCTTCTCCTCGGGTGCCTGGGAACGCTGACATTGGCAATATGCGGTATGGCGCTTGGCATGCTGATCGGCGTTGGCGGCGTCTTCCTGCGCGACTCCTCCTTCAAGCCGTTTCGCTGGCTCGTCATAGGGTTTGTGGAGATTATCCGGAACACGCCGTTCCTGGTGCAGATCTTCTTCATCTATTTCGCCTTGCCATTTGCGGGGATCAGGCTCAATCCGACGCCGACCGCCATCGTGGCGCTCGGGGTCAACGGAGGCGCGTATGCCATCGAGATCATCCGGGGCGGCATCAACTCCATCGCCCGAGGGCAAACCGAAGCTGGCCTGGCGCTTGGCCTGCACAAAGCCGAAGTCTTCCGTTTCATAATCCTCAAACCCGCCCTGCGCGCGATATTCCCGTCGCTGACCAGCCAGTTCATCCTTCTCACCCTCTCCACCAGCATCGCCTCGGCGATATCGGCCTACGAGCTCACATCCGTATCGCAACGCATCGAATCGGAAAGCTTCCGCAGCTTCGAGGTCTATTTCACGGACACGTTTTTCTACCTGATCATTTCCTGGATGATCATGCGCCTTTTCGCGCTGATCTCGGCCCGCCTGCTCAGCTATCCGGTCAAATAGGGAGCGCCATGGGACAAGCGGAATTCCATTTCCTGCTCGTCGGGTTGAAATGGACGGTCATCCTTTCAGCCGCCGGCTTCGCCTTCGGTGGCGTGGCCGGTCTGTTCGTGGCACTTGCCCGCACCTCCGGATTTCCAGCGCTGGAGCGTACCATGGCGGCCTATATCGCGTTCTTCCAGGGCACCCCGCTCCTGATGCAATTGTTCGTCGTCTATTACGGGCTCGCCTTGATCGGGATAAGGCTGGAGGCATGGGTCTCCGTCTCGATCGGATTGACGCTCCATGCGAGCGCCTATCTGGGCGAGATATGGCGAGGGTCGATCGAAGCCGTGCCCAGCGGCCAGAGGGAGGCCGCCGAGGCGCTCAGCCTGAGATACGTTGCGCGCATGAAGGACGTGATCTTGCCGCAGGCCTTGCGGATATCGCTCCCCGCGACAATCGGCTTCCTCGTCCAGTTGATAAAGGGAACGTCGCTCGCCGCGATTGTCGGGTTCACCGAACTCACTCGCGCCGGCAACATCATCTCGAACCAGATCTTCGAGCCGCTGACCGTCTTTGGCGTCGTCGGGGTGCTTTATTTCGTCATCTGCTGTCCCCTGTCGATCATCGGAGCGCAGATGGAGAAGAAATTCGCCGCGTCAGGGAGGTAGGAAGGCATGAAACCATCGACCGTCGCTGCAAGTCCGTACGACGAGCTTTTCCATTGACGATGCGCGCTCCCGAGCCGGCATCGGCGGAACCCATCATCGTCATGGAGCATGTCGAGAAATGGTACGGCACCTTCAAGGCGCTATACGATATCAATCTCGCGGTTCTCAAAGGGGAGCGGATCGTTCTGTGCGGTCCCTCCGGAAGCGGCAAATCCACGCTCATCCGTTGCATCAATCACCTTGAAACATATGAGAAAGGTGAAATCCGCGTCGATGGGGTTCTCCTCGGGAACCGGACAGTCGCGATCGATGCCGTCCGGCGCGAGGTCGGCATGGTCTTCCAGCAATTCAACCTCTTTCCGCACATGACGATCCTGCAGAACTGCACGCTCGCCCCGATGCGGTCGCTCGGCTTGAAGAAGGCCGCCGCCGAGGATCGGGCGCGACGGTTGCTGGATCGCGTCAAGGTCCTCGAACAGGCGGAGAAATACCCCGCACAGCTTTCCGGGGGCCAGCAGCAGCGTGTTGCGATTGCGCGCGCTCTTTGCATGCAACCGAAGGTCATGCTTTTTGACGAGCCGACATCCGCGCTTGATCCAGAGATGGTGAAGGAGGTTCTCGACACGATGATCGGCCTTGCCGAGGACGGCATGACCATGATCTGCGTCACGCATGAAATGGGGTTTGCGCGTCAGGTCGCGGATCGCGTGATCTTCATGGCAGGCGGGGCCATCGTCGAGGAGGCGCCGCCGCAGGAGTTCTTCACGGCGCCCAGCCACGAGCGCACGAAGAAGTTTTTGGGCGAGATCCTGCCCTAGACCTTTCAAGGTTGGCTGGAAGGCTCCAGATCAGTCGAACGCCGAGCACCAGCCGTCGACCGGGTGCAGGATCCTTCGCGGACAGCCGGGAGCTCTCACCGCCGGAAAGACCGCAGCCCCTCGACATCCGGCTCAATCCCCAGGCCGGGACGGGCGGACAACGTGATCGCGCCGTCGACGATATCGGGAAAGCGGCCGCCGAGAGCTTCGCGCAGCGGGTTGTCGTTGGCGTCGACCTCGACATAGCCAGGTCCGCCGACCGCCGCCTTCAGATGCATGGAGGCCATGAGCCCGATGCCGCCGCCCAGCCAGTGCGGGCAGAAGAGACGGCCCTCTCCGTTCACCAGCCGTCCGAGCGGCACGCAGCCACTGAAGCCGCCCCATTTGCCGAGGTCGGGCTGGAACACGCCGATCGCCTTCGAATGCAGCGCTTCCTCGAACGCCGCCTTGCCGCGCAAATTCTCGCCCGCCGCAAGCGGCATCCCCGCTTTCCTTGCCAGTTCCTGCCAGACCGGCCAGGACGTATCGGCCGGTACCGGCTCCTCCAGCCATCCAAGGTCGTATTGCTGGAGCCTAGGCAGCATCCAAAGCGCCGTTTCCGGGTTCCATCCCTGATTCACGTCGGCCATCAGCGGCGTTTCGGGGCCAAGCAGTTCCCGCAGCGCCGCGAGATTGGCGATGTCCCGGTCGGCGCCGAAGCCGATCTTAAGCTTGAACGCGCGATAGCCTGCGTAGCGTTTCTCGGCCGCCAGTTTTTCGGGATCGGTGGGATTGATGCCCGACGCGTAGGGGCGGATTTCCGGCTCCCCCCCGAGCAGCTTCCACAGGGGCTTGCCGAGCAGCTTTCCGGTGAGGTCCCACAGCGCGATATCCGCTCCGGCGATGATCTGCGCGATGGTGCCCGGCTCGCCGCATTGCAGGCCGAGCACGTGGAGACGGGCCGTCAGCTCGGAAAACGCCGCCATCGGATCGGGCCAGGCCCGCGCCAGCAGCAGCGGAGCGACGTAGTTCTCCAGCATGCGGGCGCGATGCTCGGCGCCGACATTCGGAAAATTGCACCAGACCTCGCCCCAGCCGACCGCGCCGTCGGCGTCCTCGATCCGCACCACCAGCGCCGGCCGGTCCGTCATGGTGCCGAAGGAGGTCACGACGGGCGTTGCGATCGGCACCCTGAAGACCATCGCCTCGACGCGAGCGAGGCGGATTTCTGGCAAGTCCCCCAACGCGTCCAAGCGTCAGACCCCCGCCATGGAAGGCGCCCGCGCGCCCTGATCGGTGCCAAGCACCAGCGCGGCCCCCTTCTCGCCGATCATGATGGAGGCGGCGTTGGTGTTGGCCGACACCATGTCCGGCATCACCGAGGCGTCGATGACGCGCAGGCCCTCCACCCCTCGCACCTTCAGCGACGGATCGACGACCGACCCGGTATCCGAGCCCATGCGGCAGGTTCCGACCGGGTGGAAAACCGTCCCTCCCCCGTTGGCGGCGAATTCCAGCAGTTCCTCGTCCGTCCGGCGGTCGGAGCCGGGCAGCATTTCGGCCGCGACCAGGTCGCGGAAGGCCGGCTGGGCATAGATGTCGCGCAGGATGCGCAGGCCGGCGACGAGCACCTTCCGGTCGAGTTCCTCGGCAAGATAGTTGGGCTCGATCAGCGGATCGGCGAAAGGGTCGGCGGACTGAATGGAGACGCGTCCCTTCGAGGCCGGCCGGCACTGGCAGGCCGACGCCGTGAAGCCGGAATAGCGGTGCAGCGGCTCGCCCGGCTTGTCGACCGATAGCGGCATGACATTGAACTGCATGTCCGAGCGGCCGCCGCTGGCGTGCTCCGTCGCGACGAAGCCGCCGACCTGGCCGGCGCCGACGGTCAGGGGACCGGAGTTCCTGAACAGCCACCGCGCGCCCATCCCGGCGAGCTTCAGCGGATTGCGCACATCGTCGTTCAGCGACATGCGGCGTTTCAGCCGCACGATGGTGCGCGCCTGGTAGTGGTCCTTGAGGTTCTCGCCGACCTCCGGCGCGTCGACCACCACGCCGATGCCGTGGCGGGCGAGATGCGAGGCCGACCCGATGCCGGAGAGCTGCAGAATCTGCGGCGTCTGCAGCGTACCGGCGGCGAGGATGATCTCGCGTCCCGCCGTGACGCGGTGGACGTTCGAGCGGGCATTCGCCTCGATCCATTCCACCGAGGTCGCCCGCCGGCGTTCGAAGATGATGCACGAGACCTGCGCATGCGTGACAACGGTGAGGTTCCTGCGGGCCAGCGCGGGCCTCAGGAAGGCGACGGCGGCGCTCTGGCGCCAGCCGTTGCGGATGGTGAGCTGATAGGAGCCGACGCCGTATTCCGAGGCGCCGTTCATGTCGGGATTGTGAGGGAACCCGGCCTGCTGGCCGGCCTCCAGCCAGGCGCGGCAATAGGGATGGTCGTTGCGCAGTTCCGAGACGCCGAGCTCGCCGTTACCGCCGTGCCAGGCGTTCTCGCCGCCCTCGTAGCGTTCCGAGCGCTTGAAGACCGGCAGGACGGAACGGTAGTCCCACCCCGTCGCGCCGGCCGCGGCCCAGTCGTCATAGTCCTGATGCTGGCCGCGTATGTAGAGAAGGCCGTTGATCGAGGACGATCCGCCGATGATGCGCCCGCGCGGCCATTTTATCGACCGCCCGCCGGCGTGCGGACTGGGCGCGGTCGGGAAGACGCGCGAAAAGCGCTGGTCGTAGATGGTGCGGAAATAGCCGACCGGCAGCCGGACCCAGAAATTGCGGTCCCAGCCGCCGGCCTCCAGCACGAGCACGCGTGTCGACGGATCCGCGGAAAGACGGTTCGCAAGAACGCATCCCGCGGATCCGGCGCCGACGATCACATAATCGTATTCGGACCGCTCGACCATCACGCGCCTCTTTTCATCGATCCCTCGCTCAGGCCTTGATCGTGTCGAGGTAGAGCGACGGATCGAAATATTTCGATGCCGGCACGGGGTTCTGGATCTTGGCGAAGCCGGTGAAGAAGTCGGTGACGTGCTGCAGCCAGCCGGTCACCGTGCCGTCCTCGTATTTCTTGCGCCATTCGGCGGAGGAGAAGACCTTCTCGGCCGCGAACTGATCCTTGAGGTCGGGCAGCGAGACGTTGGGATAACGCTCCTTCTGCAGGGTGGCGAGCGCCTCGTCGGTGTCGGAGACGAGATAGTCGTTCGCCTCGGCCCATGCCTTGATGATGTTCACCAGCACTTCCTTGTTGGAATCGAAGAAATCGTTGCGCGCCGCCCAGCCGTCGACGATCGCCGCCTGCGGGTAGTAGGCGGAGGCGTCGACGAGCTTGACCGCACCTGGCGACTTCTTCTTCACCGATTCGTTGAACGGCACCCACAGCGCCACAGCCTCCACGGCCTTGGAGATGAAGGCGGTGACGGCATCGGGCATGCGCTGGTTGACGAGCGTCACCTCGCTCGGGTCGATGTGATTGGCCTTCAAGGCCGTATCGAGGAAGACATGCGCGGTCGTGCCGAGCGTGGTCGAGATCTTCTTGCCCTTGAGGTCGGCGAAGGTCTTCACGCCCATGTCCGGGTGAACCCAGAGCTGGGCCGTCGCAAACTCGATATCGTTAATTAGGAAGACCTTGCCCTGGCCGCGCGCCGGGAAGTTTGAGACGACGGCGCCGGTGGAAAGCACGTCGATCGAGCCGCCCGTCATCGCCTGGAACAGTTCGAGCCCGGTCTGGAACTGGACGAATTCCATGTCGAGCCCGTGCTTCTTCCACAGGCCCTTCGATTCGGCGAGCCACATCTGCCCGTCGACGGCGAGCGTATGCAGATAGCCGACCTTCACCTTGCTGGACGCCGCCAGCGCACGCATCGGCGCGGCGCCCGCCAGGGCGAGCGCTCCCGAAAGTTTCATGAAATCCCGACGGTCCATCTTTTTCCTCCCTTGGTTTGATGGTGTTTCAGTCTTCGGTGGTCCGCTGCGCTTCCTGCGCAGCGTATTCGCGCATCACCAGTTCATGAACGCTGGCCCGCAACTCGTTGAATTCCGGCGTTTCCTGGAGCGCGTGATGGCGCGGATAAGGAAAGGGCACCTCGACCACGCTGCGCACGCGCGACGGGCGCGCGGAGATGACCACGACCCGGTTGGAGAGATAGACCGCCTCCTCGACCGAGTGGGTGATGAGCATCACCGTCTTGCCCTCGGCCCCGAGAATATCGAGCAGGAGGTCGTGCATGGCGCTGCGCGTCTGCGCGTCGAGCGCGCCGAAGGGTTCGTCCATGAGAAGGAAATCGGGATTGACCGCATAGGCCCGCGCCAGCGCCAGCCGCTGGCGCATGCCGCCGGACAGCGTCTTCGGATAGGCCTTGCGGAAGTCCCACAGCCGCATCAGCTTCAGATAGCGCTCGACGATTTCGGCGCGTTCCTTCGCCGGCTTGCGGTTGGCCTTGAGCCTCAGCCCGAAGGCGACGTTCTCCTCGACCGTCAGCCAGGGGAAAACGCCATATTCCTGGAACATTACGCCGCGATCCGGCCCCGGCCCGGCGATCGCCTTGCCGTCGAGCGTGACCGAACCCCTAGTCGGCTTCACGAAGCCGGCGGCCATGTTCATCAAGGTCGTCTTGCCGCAGCCGGACGGGCCGACGAGCGAGACGAACTCGCCGGCGCGGATCGAGAGCGAAACCTCATGCACGACCTCCAGCGGACCGCGATCGGTCGGGAACTGCATCGAGATGTTCTCGAACCGCAGGCGCTCCAGGGCAGGCGCGTTCGCGCTCATCGCTCGATCTTCTCCTGCCATCCGACGATGCGCGTGGTGAGGCGGCGCAGGATCGTGTCCATGAGAAGGGCCAGCGCGCCGATGCAGATGATGCCGAGATAGATCGTGTTGAGATCGAAGAAGGCCGAGGCGTTCTGGATCATCGCGCCCAGGCCCTGCTGCGCCGCCACCAGTTCGGCGGCGACCAGCGTCGCCCAGCACACGCCGAGCGCGACGCGCAGCGCAACCAGCATGTGCGGCACCGTCAACGGCACCATCACGCGGGCGAAAATCTCGAAATCGGTGGCGCCGAGGGTGCGCGCCACGCGGACATAGATCGGGCTGATCGCAGCCATCCCCTCATACATAACGATCACCGCGGCGAAGAAGGAGGCGTAGAAGAGGATGGCGATCTTGGCGATCTCGCCGATGCCGAGATAGACGATCACCAGCGGGATCAATGCGATCGGCGGCAGGGCGCGGAAGAAGTTGATGAGCGGGTCGAGCAATCGGCCGACGGGACGGTACCAGCCGATAAGGAAGCCGACAGGCACGGCCGCGGCGGTGCCGAGCAACAGACCGCCCAGCACTCGGACCACCGACATGGCGATGTTGATGAGCAGTTCGCCGCCGGTCAGCGTCGACCAGAAGGTCCGCGCCACTTGCAGCGGCGAAGGCAGGAGGCCGGGATTGATCAATCCCGTCAGCCTGAGCAGCCACCACAGGATGACGAGCGTGGCGAACGGCGCGATCGTCAGCCCGATGCTAGCGGCGTAGCGCGAGGCGCTGTTCCGCACCATCCGGTTTCCTCCCTGAACGCCTGACGTCGACGGCGGCGCGTCCGTCCTCCTGCCTGGAATCCGCTTCCGTCTCCGCGCTCGCCCCGCCGAGGAGATCGACCTCGAGGCGGACAAGCTCGGCCGGATAGCGGATATGGGCGTAGTAGACGATGCGCCCCTCCCCGTCGGCCAGGGCGCGTCTTATCTCGACGACCGGATTCCCCACGCCGATGTCGAGGCATGAGGCGGTCTTCTCGTCCGAGACCGAAACCCAGATCACCTGCCGGGCGATCGAGATACGGAGATCCGGCCGAGCCGCCAGCCGGCTCAGCACCGGCGTTGTCGTGAAGCCTTCCGGATCCGTCTGGAAAAGACCTGTTTCGAGATGGATATCGATGAGGCAATAGGCGATGTCGCGGCGATAGTGGACGCGCCGGAGATGCGTGTAGGACGAGGCAAGCTCGCCATTGACGAAATCGACCGGCAGCCGTTCGACGCGTTCGCCAGCCGGCACCGAAAGAGGATGCACCCGCAAATTGGCGATCGATTCCAGCATGTCGGGCCAGGTGATCGGAAGCTTGAACCAGCGCTGGCTCGAAAGATCCTTGGTGACGAAGGTGCCGGTGCCGCGGCTACGGCGGATGACGCCTTCGGTCTCGAGCTGGGCGAGCGCCTCGCGAAGCGTCGAGCGTGCGACGCCGTAACTGTTCATCAGCGCTTCCAGCGTCGGAAGCTGGTCGCCCATCTTCCATTCGCCCTGCTCGATCCGCTGGCGCAGGAGCTTGGCGATCTGCAGATAGATCGGCGCGCGGCTCCTGCGGAAGATGCCAGGATCGAAGGTCATAAAGTCCCTATATACGGACTTTAAGACCTCGCGCAAGCCTGGAGGCAAATTGTGATCCGGTGCCGGACGGCGTTCGGATTTCGCGGGCGGGGCTTGCCGATTCCACGGCAATGATGGATCGTGGCGGGATCGTTTTCACCGGAGAGGCCGCGGGCCTGGATGAACCGGATGTTCGTCGACACGTCGCGCTGCGGGAGTATCGGCTCTCTCCTTCCAAAGCCGCAGCGCGCCAGCGGAAAGGTGCGCGTGACCTTCCGGCGGCGGGAGGGCGCGACCTGCCTCTACCGCCTGCATCAGGACGGTTCGGCGAAGGTACGCTTCCCCCGCACGGGCGGCGACGCTCCCGAAGCGGTGCTCATCAACATGGCCGGCGGGATGACCGGCGGCGACGTCTTCGGCACCGAAGTCGAAATGGAAGCGGGCGCCCGCGCGACGCTGACGACCCAGGCCTGCGAGCGGATATACCGCTCCACCGGCACCACCGTGACGGTCGAAAACAGGATCGGACTTGAGGCCGGCTCACGCCTCGACTGGCTGCCGCAGGAAACCATCCTCTTCGACGGCGGGCGGCTGGCGCGGCGGCTCGACGCCGACCTCGCCGGGGACGCCGAGCTTCTCGCCGTCGAATCGACCGTTTTCGGACGCGCCGCCATGGGCGAGATCATCAATTCGGGCGCGTTTCGCGACCGCTGGCGCATCCGCAGGGACGGACGTCTGATCTTCGCCGACGAACTCTTCTTCGAGGGCGACATCGCCGGCCGGCTCATGCTACCGGCCATCATGGCCGGCAACACCGCCATGGCGACCGTTCTCCTCGTGGCGCCGGAATGCGAGCGCTTCCTGGAACCCGTCCGCGCGATAGTCGGTGACGCCGGCGGCGCCAGCGCATGGAACGGCAAGCTTCTCGTCCGCATCGCCGCCGTCGACGGTTTCTCGCTGCGGCGCGTTCTCGTGCCCTTGCTGGCCGCCCTTTCGGCCAATCGTTCGCTCCCCAAGGTCTGGCAACTCTGAAGGCAAAGCATGAATCTCACCCCGCGCGAGAAGGACAAGCTGCTCATCGCCATGGCCGCGATCGTCGCGCGCCGGCGCCTGGAACGCGGCGTCAGGCTCAACCATCCGGAAGCGATCGCGCTCATCAGCGACTTCATCGTCGAGGGCGCTCGCGACGGGCGCTCGGTCGCCGCGCTGATGGAGGAAGGCGCACATGTGGTGAGCCGCGAACAGGTGATGGAAGGCGTGGCTGAGATGATCGCGGACGTCCAGGTCGAGGCGACCTTCCCGGACGGCGTCAAGCTCGTCACCGTCCATAGTCCGATACGCTAGCGTGGTGGTTTTGAAGTTCGCCATATTCTCATATCGACCTCGGAGACGAACTTCAAAACCGAAACCCCACTAGAATCATCGAGTTGCCAGTGTCCTTTCGATCCGGAAATTCGTATCGTGGTTCATATCAAGGTGGGCGAATTTCCGAACCCGGACACTGGAAGGGGGATGATATGCTGGAACTGAGACCGGGCTGCGAATGCTGCGACAAGGACCTGCCGCCGGAGGCCAGGGACGCGATGATCTGCACCTTCGAATGCACCTTCTGCGCCGATTGCGCGGAGCGTGTGCTGAAGGGCATCTGCCCCAATTGCGGCGGCAATCTCTCGCCAAGGCCGATCCGTCCCGCGGCGAAGCTTGCGAAATATCCTCCATCCACCCGTCGCGTCTTCAAGCCGGACGGCTGTGCCGGCCGCGACGCCGCCTGAATAGCGATGCCACTCCTGCAGGTAAGGACCCTCCGATGAAAGCCGATCCGCTCAAGAAACTGGCGCTCGCCGCGCTGCTGCTTTCAGCGGCGACATTGCCCGCCTATGCTCATGTCGGGATCGGTCCGACGTCGTCGTTCCCGGCCGGCTTCATGCATCCGCTCTCCGGGCTCGACCATCTGACGGTGATGATCGCGGTCGGCCTCTGGGCGGCGCTCAAGGGCGGAAAGGCGATCTGGGCGTGGCCGCTCGCCTTCGTCGGCGTGATGCTCGGCGGCGCGGCTCTCGGCATGGCGCATATACCCGTGCCGTTCGTCGAACCGGGCATCCTCGCCTCGGTCGTCGCGCTCGGGCTGCTGGTGGCGCTGGCGGTCGACCTGCCGGTCTCGGCGGGCATCGCGATCATAGGCGTCTTCGCGCTCCTCCATGGCCATGCACACGGGACGGAGGTGCCGGAAAACGCCGCCGGGCTGGACTACATGGCGGGCTTCGCGCTCGCCACCGCGATGCTCCACCTGATCGGCATTGCCGCCGGCCTCGCTTTCGGGCTGAGATATCGCGGCCTGACGCGCGCGGCCGGGGCCGCCTGCGCGGCGATCGGCGTCGGCCTCGCCTTCGGCGCATTCTGAGGCTCCGCATGATACCGGGCGAGATCATTACGGCCAAAGGCGAGATCGAACTCAACGCCGACAGGGAAGCGATCGTGCTGACCGTCGCCAATCGCGGCGATCGGCCGGTGCAGGTCGGCTCGCACTATCATTTTCAGGAGGTGAACCGGGCGCTCGACTTCGACCGCGAGGCGGCGCGCGGGATGCGGCTCGACATCGCCGCCGGCACGGCGGTGCGCTTCGAACCCGGCCAGAAGCGCGAGGTGCGGCTGGTGCCTTACGGCGGGAGCCGTCGCGTCTATGGCTTCAATGCCCGGGTGATGGGGAAGCTCTGATGGCGACGAGGATAGCGCGCTCCTCCTATGCGCAGATGTACGGGCCGACCGTCGGCGACCGGGTCCGGCTCGCCGATACGGAGCTCTTCATCGAAGTCGAGAAGGATCTCACCACCTATGGTGAGGAGGTGAAGTTCGGCGGCGGCAAGGTCATCCGCGACGGCATGGGCCAGAGCCAGATGGCGCGGAGCGAAGGGGCGCTCGATACGGTCATCACCAATGCGCTGATCGTCGACCACTGGGGCATCGTCAAGGCCGATGTCGGCTTGAGGGACGGGCGCATCGAGGCCATCGGCAAGGCCGGGAACCCCGACACCCAGGCCGGCGTGGACATCGTCATCGGCCCCGGCACGGAGATCATCGCCGGCGAGGGTCGCATCCTGACCGCTGGCGGCATCGACGCGCATATCCACTTCATCTGCCCGCAGCAGATCGAGGAGGCGCTGATGTCCGGCGTCACCACTATGCTCGGCGGCGGCACCGGCCCGGCGCACGGCACGCTGGCGACGACCTGCACGCCCGGCCCGTGGCATCTCGGCCGGATGATCCGCTCCTTCGACGGTTTTCCGATCAATCTCGGTCTCTCCGGCAAGGGCAACGCCTCGCGGCCGGATGCGCTGGTGGAGATGATCCGGGGCGGCGCCTGCGCGCTCAAGCTCCACGAGGACTGGGGCACGACGCCGGCGGCCATCGACTGCTGCCTTTCGGTGGCTGACGAGCACGACGTGCAGGTGATGATCCACACCGACACGCTGAACGAAAGCGGCTTCGTCGAGGACACGATCGCGGCCCTCAAGGGCCGCACGATCCACGCCTTCCACACCGAGGGCGCCGGCGGCGGCCACGCCCCCGACATCATCAAGGTCGCCGGACTGCCGAACGTCATCCCGTCCTCGACCAATCCGACCCGGCCCTATACGGCGAACACGGTGACGGAGCATCTCGACATGCTGATGGTCTGCCATCATCTGTCGCCGTCGATCCCCGAGGACATCGCCTTCGCCGAAAGCCGCATCCGCAAGGAGACGATCGCGGCCGAGGACATCCTGCACGACATCGGCGCCTTCTCCATCATCTCTTCCGACAGCCAGGCCATGGGCCGCGTCGGCGAGGTGCTGATCCGCACCTGGCAGACGGCGCACAAGATGAAGGTTCAGCGCGGGCGCCTGCAGGAGGAGAAGGGCGACAACGACAATCTGCGCGTGCGCCGCTACGTCGCCAAATACACGATCAATCCGGCGATCGCCCAGGGCATCTCGCGCCATGTCGGTTCGATCGAGGTCGGCAAGCGGGCCGACCTCGTGCTGTGGACGCCGGCCTTCTTCGGCGTCAAGCCGGACATGGTGCTCGTCGGCGGCTCGATCGCGGCATCGCTGATGGGTGATCCGAACGCCTCCATCCCGACGCCGCAGCCGGTGCATTACCGGCCGATTTTCGGCGCCTTCGGCGGTGCGCCGGCCAACTCGGCCGTCACCTTCGTCAGCCGGGCGGCGCTGGAGGACGGCCTGCGCGAGCGTCTCGGCGCGGCGAAAGAGCTGGTCGCGGTGGAAAACACCCGTTCCGGCATCTCCAAGGCCTCCATGATCCTCAACGACGCGGTGCCCCACATCGAGGTCGATCCGGAGACCTACGAGGTGCGCGCCGACGGCGAATTGCTGACCTGCGAGCCGGCGGAGGTATTGCCGATGGCCCAACGCTATTTCCTGTTCTGACCATGCTGCACGCCATTTCCCATAGCCATCACAGCGACACGGAGCCGTTCGGCACGCTGACGCTCGATTCGAACGACCGCCATTTGCGGCGAAAGCTGGTCACCAGCGACCAGGGCGACAAAATCATCGTCGACCTGCCGGAAGCCGTGCTGCTTGCCGACGGCGACGCGCTGGTGCTGGAAGACGGACGCGAGATCAGGATCATCGCGGCAAAGGAAGAACTCTACGAGGTCAGGCCCGGAGCAGTGCCGCTCCGCCACCTCGCCTGGCACATCGGCAACCGGCATCTTGCCGCGCAGATCGACGTGGAGCGCATCCTCATCCGGCGCGATCACGTCATCCGCGCCATGCTCGAAGGGCTCGGTGCGACGGTGACGGAGGTGGTCGAGCATTTCCAGCCGGTGCACGGCGCCTATCATAGCCACGAGCACGGGCACGGCCATGCGCACGAGCATGGGCCGCACGGTCATCACCATCATGACTGACCTGCCGGAGCGCGCCCTGCTGCGCCTGATGACATGGCTGTCGCCGGCATTCCCGGTCGGTGCCTTCTCCTACAGCCACGGACTGGAACGCGCGATCGAGGAAGGGCTGGTCGGCGACCGTGCGAGCCTTTTCGGCTGGCTCGGCGAACTGCTTCAGCGCGGCTCGGCCTGGAACGACGCCGTCCTGCTCGCGGAAAGCTGGCGCGAGGCGCAGGCAGGCGATTGCGGCGGGACGGCCGAACTGGCGGAGGCGCTGGCGGGTTCGGGGGAACGGCACATGGAGACCATGCTGCAGGGCGACGCGTTCCGGCAGGCGCTGATCGCGTGGGCGAGAGCCGGCGAAGGTCACCCGAACTCGCGCTTGGCCCCCTCTCCGTCGGCACTTAGTGCCGACACCTCTCCCCCTGAAGGGGGCGAGGACGAGAGCGGAGCGAGACGCTTGTCCTCTCCACCCGGAACGGGGGGCGACGTGTCGTGCGAAGCACGACGGATACGGGGGAGCCACGGTAGAGCGAAGTCGAACGCAGCCGAGCCTGGCATGCCCTACTCCGTCGCCGTCGGCGCGGCCGCGGCGGCCGGCGGCATCGCGCTGGAACCGGCGCTCGTCGCCTACCTGCATGCCTTCGTCTCCAATCTCGTGCAGGCGGCGGTGCGGCTGGTGCCGCTTGGCCAGAGCGACGGCGTCGCGGCGCTCGCCGCGCTGGAGGGGACCGTCCTCGCCACGGCAGCGCGCGCCGCGACCTCGACGCTCGACGACCTCGGCTCCGCCGCCTTCATGTCGGAGATCATGGCGATGCGGCACGAAACGCAATATTCGAGGGTGTTCCGCTCATGAGTTCTTCCAACGGACCGCTCAGGGTCGGCATCGGCGGCCCCGTGGGCGTCGGCAAGACGACGCTTACCGAGATGCTGTGCAAGGCGATGCGCGACCGCTATTCGGTCGCCGTCGTCACCAACGACATCTTCACCAGGGAGGACCAGTTGATCCTGAACCGGGTGCAAGCGCTGCCCGAGGAGCGCATCCTCGGCGTCGAGACAGGCGGCTGCCCGCATACGGCGATCCGCGAGGATGCCTCGATCAATCTCGCCGCGATCGCGGAGATGCGCCGCCGCTTCCCAGACCTCGATGTGGTGTTCATCGAATCGGGCGGCGACAATCTCGCGGCGACCTTCTCGCCCGACCTCGCCGATCTGACCATCTACATGATCGATGTCGCGGCCGGCGAGAAAATCCCGCGCAAGGGGGGCCCCGGCATCACGCGCTCCGATCTTCTGGTCATCAACAAGACGGATCTCGCGCCCTATGTCGGCGCCGACCTCGACATCATGCGTCGAGACACGCTCGCGCAGCGCGGCGAGCGGCCGTTCGTCTTCACCGATATGCGCAGGCGCCAAGGACTCCGGACAATCGTCGAGTTCATCGAGACGCATGGCGGCCTCGAAGCCGGACGCGACGACGCGGCGTCGGCGTAGAAGGCCGGCATACGACGGCGCTCAGGCTTTCGGCCGCCGATTCCTCCAGGGCGCGGCGCGCTCCAGCTGCGCGGCGAGGCGGAAAAGCATGTCCTCCTCGCCGTAACGGGCGGCGAAATGACAGCCGACCGGCAGGCCTTCGCGTGACATTCCGAGCGGCACGGACATCGCCGGCTGGCCGGTGACGTTGAAAAGCCATGTGAAGGGAATGAAGGCGAGCAGGCGGTCCATCCAGCCGTCCATGTCGCTCGTATCCGTCGCGAACGTCCCGATCGGCTTCGCCGGCGTGGCGAGCGTCGGCGTCAGCCAGACGTCGTGATCCTCGAAGAAGCGGGCGATGCGCCGGCTCTCGCGGTGGAGCGCCTGCAGGTGACGGATATAGGCGCTGGCCGGCATCCCGAGGCCGCGTTCGACCACGGCGCGGGTGAGCGGTTCCACCAGCCCCTCCGCCGGCAGGCCGCCACCCGTGACGCGGCCGACATTGGCCGCGGTGTTTGCCTGGAAGACGGCGAGGAAGCCCGCGCGCAACACGCCGACATCGAATTCGGGCGAGGCCTCGACGATCTCATGGCCAAGCTCGCCGCACAGCCTTGCCGCGGCCTCGACCTCGGCGCGGCAATCCGGGTCGATCGGAGAGCCGTCCGGCGCCTTTGTCGAAAAGGCGATCCTCAGCCGGCCAGGCTCACGCTCCGTCTCCGAAAGGTAGGAACGCGTCGGCGCGGGCGGATAATAAGGATCGCCGGGCAACGGGCCGGCCGTGGCATCGAGGAGCGCGGCGCTGTCGCGTACGCTCCAGGTGACGGCATGCTGGTGCGCCAGGCCGGCGAGCCCCTCCCCGCCCTCCGGACCGGCCGTAATGCGGCTGCGCGTCGGCTTCAGCCCGAAGAGGCCGCAGCAGGAGGCGGGAATGCGGATCGAGCCGCCGCCGTCGGTCGCGTGCGCCATGGGGAGGATGCCGGAAGCGACGGCCGCAGCCGAGCCGCCGCTCGATCCGCCCGGCGAGCGCTCCTTGTCCCAGGGGTTGCGGGTCACGCCGTAAAGCGCCGGCTCGGTCGCGGCGGCAAGGCCGAATTCGGACGAATTGGTCTTGCCGAAGATGACCAGCCCGGCGCGGCGGCAGCGGGCGACGATCTCGCTGTCGGCTGCGGCGATGTTCTTCTCGAGCAGCCGCGAGGCGGAGGTCGTGGCCGCGCCCTTCACCGAAACCACGAGTTCCTTGATGACGTAGGGCACGCCGGTGAACGGCCCCTCGGGCAGGCCGGCTGCAAGCGCCCGCCGCGCTTCGTCGTAAAGCGGAGTGACGATGGCATTCAGGGCCGGATTGCGTTCGGCCGCGCGGGCAAGCGTCGTCTCCAGCACCTCTTCCGGCTTGACCTCGCGCTTGCGGACGAGCTCGGCGAGGCCCATCCCGTCATATTCTTCATAGTCCGCGATCATAGAGGACCTCCCACCCGGATTTCGGCATCGGCTCGGCGGCTTCCAGGAAAGGCGGCACCGCCGAGGCGAAGCCGGCGCAGTCGAGCGAGCCGATCGCCAGCCTGCCATCCTCGATTTTCATGCGCACCCGGCCGCCGCGCTCCGCATAGAGGTCGGGGTGAGCCGCCAGATGCGCGCGCGCCTCCGCCTCCGGGCGTCCGCCGAAGCCGTCGATGAAATGATGCGCGTTGCGCTCGACATGGGTGAGGCCGAGCAGATTGACGAGGGCGAGATCCTGCTGGACGGAAAGGCCGGGCTCCGTCGTCAGGTCCTCGGCGGACATGAAATAGCGGCCGGGCGTCTCGTTGTTCCAGACTGCGCAGCGCGCGCGGTTGAGGATCGACTTATAGAAGCCCTTGCAGTTCTTGGACGACACGCCGGCATAGCCGAGCTCGCGGGCGCGCGGGAAAGAGGAAAGCTCGCCGTCGGATTCATCGATGATGACCGGCGCGAACGCTGCGAGTGCTCCGACCGGCCTCGCCATGGCCGCCGAACGCCGGATCGGCTGCTCGATATAGAGCGTCGAGGCGAAGAGCCGGGAGAGCTTCGGCCGCGCCCGCGCGTGCTCGAGAAAGGCCGCGGTGCTCTCGGCGTCGTCATATTGCTCGTTCCCGTCGAGCGTGACGAAATAGGGCTCGCTTCGCTGGTCCAGCACCGCGGCGATCTTCTCCAGCCGCTCGATGTCCGCCTCCGCGTCGCCGCCGACCTTCAGCTTGAAGTAGTTGTTGCCATAGGCGGAGATGACTTCCTCCAGGGTTTCCGGCAGGCCGTCGCCGATGCGTTCCTTCTGGTCCGCGCGCGTGATCGGGTCGACGAGGCCCACCGTGTGTCGGACGTCGATGGCGGATGCGGGCGAAAGGCCGCAGAGGAAGCGGCCGAAGTCGAAACCGGCGAGTTCCGGCGCGATCCGGTGCGGCGCGATGCCGGCCAGATTGGCGCGCATCGCGGCATAGAACGACACGCCTTCCAGCCGGCAGAGCGCGTCGAGCACCGCGCGGTCGAGCAAGGCCGGACCGTAGCTCGCGATGAGCGGGTTGAGGCCAAGCTTTTCGCAAATCGCCATCTGATGTTCATAGCCGTCCGCGAACAGGCCGAAAGCGGTCGAAGGCGAGGCGGCGCAATATGTTGCGGTCGCCATCTCCAGCGACTTGCGAAGCTGGTGGTGGTTCTGCGCGTCGGTGAGCGCCAAATTCTTGTCGAACCATTTGGCGCCGAGAGCCTCGGCGGCGTAGCCGCTCCCCTCGCGCCCGTCGGCAAGCCGGATGCGGGCTTCGACGATCGCCTGTCGCGCATGCGTGGCGGTGGTGACGCCGAAGCGGAACGGCATGCGCATCTTCGTCGGCCGCTCATAGGCCGAAACGCCGACGACCTTGACAGCCGGAGCGCTCACGCCGGCGCCCGGCGCCCGGCCATGGCGGGCGTGTTGGATTGCCTGCCGGTCAGGAGATCGTAGATGTCGAGCGAATATTGCCCGAATTCGGCCGTAGCGCGCGTCTCGACGGTGCGCGGCCTCGGAAGGGCGACATCGAAGATGCCGGCGATACGGCCGGGCCGCGGCGACATGACGACGATGCGGTCGGACAGGAAAACCGCCTCGGGTATGGAATGGGTGACGAAAAGGATGGTCTTGCGCTCGCCCGCGCCGGCGCCGGCCTCGCCCCAGACGCGCAGCAGTTCGAGATTCATCTCGTCGCGGGTCATGGCGTCGAGCGCGCCGAAGGGCTCGTCCATGAGAAGCAGCGGCGGGTCGAGAAGCAGCGCGCGGCAGAGCGACACGCGCTGCTGCATGCCGCCGGAAAGCTCGCTCGGCCGCTTGCCGGCGAAATCCTCCAGGCCCGTCAGCTTGAGGAGTTCGTGCGCCCGCTCGCGATAGCGGGCGGGGCGCAGGCCGGCGAGTTCCGCCGGGAGGAGCACGTTGTCGAGCACGGTGCGCCATTTGAGCAGCACCGCCGCCTGGAAGACCATGCCGACCTTCGGGATCGGCCGGACCACCGGCGCGCCGTCGACGACGACGCTGCCGGAGGTCATCGGCCGCAACCCGGCGACGACGCGCAGCAAGGTCGACTTCCCGCAGCCGCTCGGGCCGACGAGCGAGACGAACTCGCCCTCCCGCACGGAAAGCGTGATGTCGCGCAGAGCCTCGACCGGGCCGCTGCCGGTCTCATAGGTCATGCCGACCCGGTCGAGCTCTATCGACTGCCTTGCCAAGCGCATGTCCATTTTCGCCCTGCCGGTCATTGCACCTGCATCGGCATCTCGACCTTGGGCAGGAACTCGGTGGTGTAGATGTCCTTGCAATCCACCTTCTTCGGCAGGCCCATATAGGTGTTCACCAGATCGACCGAGCTGCACATCTTCTTCTCGTCGATCCAGCCGATCCCGTGATCCTTGTAGCGCTGGGTCGCCATCAGATCGAGGCCGAGCTTCATGTTGGCGCGGATGAGATCGACGTCGATCTCGGGCACGCGCTTCTTGAAGATCTTCAGCGCCGCTTCGGGATCCTGCATCACGTCGTGCCAGCCCATGTAAGCGGCTTCGAGGAACTTCTTCAGCACCTCGGGCCGCTCCTTCATGGTCTTCTCGCTCGCCATGATCGACATCGAATACATGTCGAAGCCGAAATTCGACCAGGGCATCATGACGACATTGCCCTTGCCCATCGGCTTTTCGTAGAGCGGCAGGCCAGTGGTGTAGTCGGCGACGGCATCGACCCGCTTCTCGGCCAGCGCCGCGATCTTGGCCGCCGGCTCGATATTGACCCAGGTGACCTTGCTCGTATCGATGTCGTTCGCCTTGGCGAAGGCCGGCCAGACCTGGCGCTGGCCGTCTCCGGGAGGCGCGCCGAGCGTCTTGCCCTCGAGGTCCTTCGGCTTCCTGACCGGCTTGTCGATGGAGCTGAAGACGTTGAGCGGGGTCTTGTCGAAGACCATGCCGACGACCTTGATGGTGGTGCCGCGCGCATGCGAGGCGATGACGACGGCGCTGTCGGCGAGGCCGGCGTCGGCGCGGCCGCTGTCGACCTTGGCGATGGAGTCTCCGGAGCCCTTGGAGCTTTCCAGCGTCACATCGAGGCCGCGATCGGCGAAATAGCCCTTGTCGAGCGCCACCCAGTAGGCGGCATGGTCGCCCACGGGGAACCAGTTCAGCGCGAAGGTGAATTTTTCCGCGGCAAGCGCCGGGCTGGCAAGCAGCGCGGCCATCGCGGCAAGCGTCAGGACCTTTCTAAACATATTCCTTCCTCCCTTGGTTTCATTGCTCCCGGCCCTCCGCCCAGGGCGCAAGCACCCGGGACAGGACCGCCACGGCTCCGAAAAGGACGAGGCCGAGGATCGAAATCCAGATCAGCGCGCCGAAGGCGAGCGGCGTGTTCATGCTGCTCTGGCTGGTGATGATGACGTAGCCCAGCCCGTTTTGGGAGGCGACGAATTCGCCGACGATGGCGCCGACGACGGCGGCCGTCGCGGTCACCTTGAGCGCGCTCAATATGTAGGGATAGGCGTTCGGGATGCGGATCTTGGCGAATACCTTCCATTTCGGCGCATTGAAGACGCGGCCGAGATCGACCATGTCGTCATCGATCTGCGAGAGGCCGACCGCGGTGTTGATGACCACCGGGAAAAAGCCGATCAGCGCCCCGATCATCATGTTGGGCACGATGCCGTAGCCGAGCCAGAGCAGGAAGAGCGGCGCCACCGCCACTTTCGGCAGCGTGTTGACGAAGACCAGGAACGGCATCAGCGCCCGGCCGAGCACGGAGGACCATGCGATCAGCGTGCCGAGGAGAACGCCGGACACCGCCGCGATGATAAATGCGCCGAAGATCGCCAGGCCGGTGACCCATATATGCCCGGCCCAGTTGATCTCGCCGGAGAACATCGCTTCCAGAACGGTCGCCGGTCCCGGAAGCAAATATTCGCGTACGCCGAAGACGGTCGTCGCCAGTTCCCAGACAACGATGAGGCCGGCGAAGAGCAGGATCGCCGGCAAGGTCTCGAGAAATTTCCTGCCGAGCTTCTTCATAGGCTGACCCTCACCGCATTGGCGCGGATCCACTTTTCGTCGACCTCCACGCCGAGACCCGGGCCTTCGGGCAGTTCGACGCTGCCGCCCCCCTGCCAGACGCGGCGGGCGAGGAACGGCGTCTCGATATATTGCGGCCCGTTCAGCTGCAGCGGGTTGATGTCAAACGCCGCCGCCAGATGCAGCCCGGCGGCAAGGCCGAGATCCGTCTCGGTCAGGCCGGAGAGCGACAGGCCGATACCGGCCGCCTCGGCGGTTTCGCAGAGCCGCCGCGAATGATGGAAGCCGGCATTGCGCTGCACCTTGGCGACGGCCACGCCGATCGCATCGGCGCGCACATATTCGATCAGGTCGGGAACGGAGCGCAAGGTCTCGTCGATGCCGATCTCCACCGGGCTCTCGGCGACGAGGCGGCGATAGCCGAAGAGGTTTAGGCCATCGAGCGGCTGCTCGAAGAGCGTGACGCCGGAGCCGGCGAAGCGGCGCGACTGACGCAGGGCGGAGGCCAGCCGATAGCCGCGATTGGCGTCTACCTGGAGCGCATGATCGCCGATCGCCTTGCGCGTCGCCTCGACCAGCGCGGCGTCTCCCCTCTCCCCATGCATGCCGATCTTCACGTCGAAGACGGTGTAGCCGGCATCGATCCCTTCGCGCGCCTGCTTCGTCGCATCGGCCGGATCGGCCACCGAGACCATCCAGGAAAGGTCGAAGCGCGTGCGCCGGCGCCCGCCGAGAAGCGCGCAGACCGACAGGCCGAGAGCATGGCCGAGCGCATCGTGGGCGGCCACGTCGATCGCCGATTTGGCGAGCGGCGAGCCGATCGTGCCGCCGGGCGCGATCGCCCGCTCCATGGCATGGTGGAGCGCATCGAAGTCCCAGAGATCGAGGCCGATGACGGCCGGCGCGAGGTATTTCAGGATGGTGGAGACGATCGTCTCCGTCGTCTCGTAGGTCCAGCGCGGGGTCGGCGTCGCCTCGCCCCAGCCGACATGGCCGCCTTCCGCCTCCAGCCGCACGAGGACGCGCGGCGAGGGCGTGCCCGGCCGCCCGGCCACCCCGCCGGCGAGCACGAAGGCCGTCCGGAACGGGAACTCGATCACGAAGGTCTCGATGGCGGCGATCTTCATGGCGTCAGCCCAGCCAGCGTTCGCGGTTCGCCGCGACGAAGGCGTCGTCGGAGAGATCGGCGTGTTCCCGGCAGACGCGATCTATCGCTTCTCCCTGCCCCGGGCTCAGGCCCTCGTTCGGGTCGAGGCACCATATGCCTTCGAGCAGGCCCTGCCGGCGCAGCACCTCATGGCAGCCGGCGATGCAGCCGTGGAAATTGTTGGCGACATCGAAGAAGGCGCTGTTGCAGTCGGTCACGCGGCTGTCGAGCGCCAGGAGGTCGGCGGTCACCGCGCCTTGAGCCGCGGCCTTGCGGCAGCGCCGGTAGAGTTCGATCGCCTTCTTCGTCCATACCGACCAGTGGCCGAGGAGGCCACCGACGAAGCGCACCGTCACCGGCCGCGCCTCGCGCATGGCGACGCAGGGGGTGACGAGATCGAGCACGATATGGTCGTCATTGCCGGTGTAGAGCGCGATGCGCTCCTCGGCGCCCGCTTCCACGATCCCGCGCACCACGTCGAGCGTACGGTAGCGGTTGAAGGGCGCGACCTTGATCGCGACGACGTTCTCGATCGCGGCGAAGCGGGTCCAGAACTCCGCATCGAGCTCCAGCCCGCCGACGGCCGGCTGGAGATAGAAGCCGGTAAGCGGGATTTCACGCGCCACCGCCTCGCAATGCTCGATCAGCGCATCCGCATCGCGGCCCTTCATGGCGGCGAGGCTGAGCAGCCCGGCATCGTAGCCGAGCCTCGCCGCCGTCTTCGCCTCGGCGACTGCCTGTGGGGTCGGTCCGGCGAGCCCGGCGACCATGGCGAGCGGACGATCGGTCCAGTCGCTTGCCGCCTCGGCGGCAAGCGCCAGCACCTCGTCGTAAAGGCCCGCCTCGCGGATGGCGAACTGCGTCGTGTGGACGCCCACCGCGAGCCCTCCGGCACCGGCGTCGATATAGTAACGCGAGAGCGCGCGCTGCCTGCGCCGGTCGAGCTTGCGGCCGGGGTCGAGCGCCAGCGGGTGGGCCGGAATCACGGTTCCGGCCTTCAGGATCGCAAGGGATTGCGCCCGTTCCGCCATCAGCCGAACTCCGGTCCGGCGCTGGCGAAGAGCCTGTCGGTCGCGCCGAAGGGCTTGGAACGGCCGAAGGCCATGCGCGAAAAGCCGCGCTGGCGCGTGAAGCCGCGCGCGGCAAGCCAGTCGCCGATACCTTTGTGCAGGACGGGAATGTCGATGAAAACGGCGCCGGAGACGGCGCCCAGGGCCGCGCCGAGGAGTCCTTGCGCTTCGGTGGGCGATCCGGCCACGAGCGGGCCGAGTTGACAGGCGCGGCGGCCGCGCCTGACGATGACGAAGCCCGAGCGGCCGCCGCCCAGAAAGGCGTGGCTGCCGGCGCGGCCGAGAAAATCGGCGATGACGGCGCGCCTCGGCGCGCCTGCCGCCGCGCCGTCCAGCGCGGCGATGGTCGCCGCGTCTTCAGGCATGGCGCGCACTATCCCCTCCGCCGGCGGCACAGCGGCGGCTTCGGCCTCGCCCTGCCAGCGCTCCAGCCCGAAAAGGGTGCGGAATCCCTGCCGGCCATAGACCGCCTCGCCAGCGGGCGTGGCGTCGAGAACGGGGATCAGGCCAAGCCGGCCGATGCGTTCGACGCAGAGATCGACAAGCCTTGTCGCGATCCCTTCGCGTCGCCTGGTCCGCGTAACCAGAACCATGGCGATGTAGGCCAACTCCCGCTCATAAGGCAGGACGGCGGCGCTCCCCACTAGCCCTCCGTCGCCATCGCGCACGCCGAAGCTGCGGCCTTCCTCGATGAAAAGCCGCCAGTCGTCCGCGTTCTGGTTCCAGCCCGCTTCGTCGGAAAGCCGCAGGCACGCATCGATGTCGCGCGCTTCCAGTTCGGAAATGGCCAGAAGCTCAGAAGTCGCCATCGCGGACCTCGTACTTCGTCGGCTTGTTGTGGCTCGGCCCGCCGCGCGCCACCCAGTCCGCCACCCAGTCGAGCATGGCGGCAAGCGGCACGGAGGGATAGCCGAAGAGCCTCGCCGCCTCGGCGCTGTTGGTCAGCCAGGCGGTGGCCGATTCCTGCCCGACGATCCTCGGCTCGACGCCGAGCCTGCGGCCGAATTCCTCCGCCAGCCAGCGCACCGAAAGCGTCTCCGGGCCGCTGACGTTGAGCGGCGTCGTCGGCGCCGTGCAATGAAGCAGGGTGCGAAGCGCCTGGGCGTTGGCGTCGCCCTGCCAGATGACGTTGACATGCCCCATCAGGGCGACGTCGATGGGCGTGCCTTCCTTCACCCGGCTCGCGAGATCGTGCAGCACCCCGTAACGCAGGTCGATCGCGTAGTTCAGCCGGAACAGCCTGCCCGGCGTGCCGAAACGCGCGGAGAAATGCTCGAACATGCGCTCGCGCCCGAGGCAGGATTGCGCGTATTCGCCGCGCGGGCCGGGCGGGGTCGTTTCGAGCGCGCCCTGGCGGAGCACATCGACCAGCGGATAGATGTTGCCGGTGGAAAAGGCGACGATGCGCGATTCCCGGAAAGCCGACGCCACGATCGCCGGCACATGCACGTTCATCGCCCAGGTCAGCGGCTGGTCCTGGCTGGCGCCGAACTTCCGCCCGGCCATGAAGACGACGTTCCTGGCGCGCGGCAGCGCCTTCACCTGATCCTCGTCGAGAAGATCGGCAGCGATGGTCTCGACGCCGAAGCCCTGGAGCCTTTCGCGCAATCCGGCTTCGCTGAAGCGGGCGACGCCGATGACGCGCTTTTCCGGCGCGGCGTTGCGGGCCATCCGCGCGAGCGTCGGCCCCATCTTGCCGGCGACGCCGAGAATGAGGATGTCGCCGTCGAGCGCCGCAAGATCGGAGACCAGCGCCTCGTCGGGCTCGGAAAGAAACGCCTCCAGATGCTCGACATCCCTGAAGGCGGCGGGCAATTCGCGACGGCCGGCATGGCCGGACGAGGTTCCGTGCCGGGTCCCGGCAGCCTCAACCGAACGTGCGCCCGAAGCCGATGCCATGCGCTGTCCTCCCATGCTCCGGCAGGGAGGCTAGCGCGTCCGCGAACCGTTTTCAACCATTTGGTTGAAACCTTTTCAGACTATCCTCCGACCGTCTTCGCCGCCTCGATCAGGGCACTCAGGCGGGCAAGCGCGGCGCGCGTCGAGGCGACCGAGGGAGAAAGATGCGGTTCGACCGCGATCATCCCGGAATAGAAGTCGGCGGCGAGCGCCGCGATCTGCCCGCGCCAGTCGACATCGCCTTCGGCCAGCAATTCCCAACTTCCGTCGGGATAGCGCCTTGCATCCTTGAAATGGACGTTGCGCACATGGCGGCGCACCGCGGCATAGCCGTCTGGAAAAGGCACGTCGCCCTCGATCAGCGCGTTGGCCGGATCCCAGTTGATGCCGAGCGAGGGATGGCCGACGCGCTCGACCAGCGCCGCCGAGCGCGCGCCGGTATCCGCCCAGAAACCCTCTTCCGTCTCGATGAGCAGTTCGACCCCGGCGCCGGCCGCGGTCTCGGCGGCCCGCGCCAGCGTCTCGACCACGCCCGCCGGCGCGGGACCGGCAGCCCTGCCGCCCCGGCTGAAGCCGAAGGCGATCAGCGCCCTCGCGCCCAGTTCCGCCGCGAGTTCGATCGTCTCCGGCAGGAGGCGGTCGATGTGATCGTCGACCGTGGCACGAACGCTTTCCCAGGCTTCAAAACGGTCCCTGTCCATCCAGCCGAGATTGGAGCGCGCCGGTTCGCCATCGGGAAACGGACACTTGAAGAGGCCGGGAGACAGCGCGGTGATAGTGACTCCGAATTCCCGGACCGCGCGCACCAGGCGGCGGCGAAGGTGCGGCGCAAGGCGCGGAACGCGGGCGTCGAACACGCCGCGCAGTTCGAAATGGGAGACGCCCCATTCCAGGCCGAGTTCGAACGCCGTTTCCGGGTCGCCCGACAGTTCGTCCGTGACGATGGCTGGGATCATGAAGGGCTCCTTCCGGTGGCGCGGAAAGAGTTTAGCCGGGTTCCCGGGCCCTAATCAACCGAACGGTTGAAACCGGCGAGCCCGTCTGGCCCTACGGCCTCAGACCGGCCAGCGTCAGGTCGACGATGTGCTTCCTGTAGGAGTGGACGGATTTCGGATGGGTCAGGTCGCGGCCGAAAATGGCCGACATGGTCAGCCCGTTGGCGAAATAGAAGAACGTCATGCCGGCGATCGAGACGTAAAGCTCGAGCGGATCGACGCCGGCGCGGAAGACGCCCTCCTCGGCCCCCTTGCGCAAGGTCGCTGCGATCAGTTCGAGCAGCGGCGAATTGGTGCGCAGCGCCATTTCCGAGCCGCGAACATGGCGGGCGCCATGCGCGTTCTCATCCGCGAGCATGCGGATGAAGTCGCGATGCTCGTCGAGATAATCGAGCGAGAAGTCGATCAGGCGGGTCATCGCCTCGCGCGGCGGCAACGCGGTGAGATCGAGTTCGCGCTCGAGCGCCCGGATCTCGGCATAGGTCGCCTCCAGCGCGGCTTTATAGAGCTCGTCCTTGCTGCCGAAATAATAGTAGACAAGCTGCTTGTTGGCGCCGGCGCGCTGTGCGATGCGATCGACACGCCCGCCGTCGAGGCCCTTCTCGCCGAACTCGGCGCGGGCGGCGGCCAGGATCAGGGCCCGCGTCGCTTCCGGGTTTCGCTTTGCCTGCGCCCCTCCCTTGCCGGCCGGCCTGGCATCCATCGTCCCGCTCCTCGTCGTCATGCGGCCGGCGCGACCGCGCGCCGCGCGCCGGCGGACCGGCGCTCCATCAGGCCCCGCAGATATCCCGCCGCCCGCGCCGCGGCCGCCATCCCGTCCGGCTCATAGACGAACGGCTCCACCGCGGCGGTCCCGCTATATAAGCTGTCCTCCAGCGCGTCGAGGATCGGAGCGAAGGCGAGATCGCCCTCGCCCGGCCCGCGCCCGCTGGGATCGTTGAAGTGCACATGGCGAACCGCGCCGGCCTCGACGAAGCGGGAGAGTTCGGCGGCAACGTCGAAGCCGGCGCGCGCGGCGGCCGCGCAATCCAGCATCGTGGCGAGGCCGGGCGAGCCGACCGCGTCGATGATCGCGGCGGCCTCGCCGACGGAGTTGATGAAGTCGCTGTCTGAAGGCGCCAGCGGCTCGATGAGGTAGAGGACGCCCGCCCCGGCCGCCGCTTCGCCCATCGCCGCGAAATAGGCGGCGGCGCGGGCGCGGCCCTCTTCTTCCCGTCCAGGCTTCAGGCGCCGCTGCGCCGGCGATCCGTGGACGAGACAGGCGCCGCCCAGATCGGCACATAGGCCGACCAGGCGACGCCCGAAATCGAGCGTGCGTGCGGCCACAGCGGGATCGCCGCTGGTGATCGACAGGCCTTCGGGCGCCGCGAGCAGCCAATGCAGGCCGCTGATCGCGATCCCCTCCGCCGCAGCCGCGGTCCTGATTTCAGCCACGCGGGCCGGAGGGAAATCGGGCGGGTCGAACAGGGTGAAAGGCGCGATCTCCAGTCCGTCATAGCCGACCGCGCGAGCAAACGCGCACTGGCGAGGAAAATCGAGTTCGCGGATGACTTCGTTGCAGAGGCAGAGCGTCCGGACCATGCCAATCCCCATAGAACAACAGGGCACCTTATGCCAGACGGCGCGCGGGCGCGGCTCAACGCGATGCTTCGAACCCCATGGACGAAAGCCCCGCCACAAAATAGCGTAAGGAGATTGTCGGCAACCATCTGTCCGGGACGGCCATGGAGAAGAGCCTCCTAAAATACATATGGATGCATACCAAGGGCCTGCAGGCGTGGATCTTCGTCGTCATTCTGGTGTCCATGCCCTTTTACTTCTATTCCCTTGATTTACCTAAGAAAATCATCAACTATCCTATCCAGGGAAAAGGCTTCGATTCCGCCGCCGACACGCAGACATTCCTGCGCATCGCGCTTCCGTTTTCCGACCTCCTGACAGGAAAGACCATCGTCCTCTTCCAGGGTTTCGAGTTGACGCGGCTGTCGCTTCTTGTCGCGCTCTGCGTCGTCTATTCGGCTCTGCTCGTCCTCAACGGGTGGTTCAAGCTCTACATCAACACCTACAAGGGGATTACCGGCGAGCGCGTCCTCAGGCGGATCCGCTACGAGATGATCGACCGCGTCCTGCGGTTTCCCGTCCCCCATGCCCGGCAGGCCAAGCCCTCGGAAATAGCCGGCATCATCAAGGATGAGGTGGACCCGCTCTCGGACTTCATCGGCGATTCCTATTCGGCCCCGCTGTTCCTTGCCGGCCAGGCGCTGACGGCGCTGATCTTCCTCTTCCTGCAGAGTTCCTTTTTCGGGTTGCTCACCCTTGCCATCATCGGCCTCCAGGTGTGGGTCGTTCCGCGCCTCCGGCGGCGGCTGCTCGAACTGGGCAGGGACCGGCAATTGACGGCGCGCCAGATGGCGGGGCGGATCGGCGAGGTCCTGCAGGGCATCGACGACGTGCATCTCAACGATACGTCGAACTTCGTGCGCGCGGATTTTTCCGACCGGCTCGGCAAGATCTTCTTCATCCGGCTCGAACTCTTCAAGCGCAAGTTCTCGGTCAAGTTCCTGAACAATCTGCTCATGCAGCTGCTGTCGGTCCTGTTCTACCTGATCGGGGGCTATTTCGTGGTTACGGGACGGATCGAGATCGGCGGGCTGGTCGCCTCGATCGCCGCCTACAAGGACCTGCCGACGCCTGTGAAGGGACTGATCGACTGGGACCAGCAACGGCTGATGGCACAGATCCGCTATGCCCACGCGATCGAGGAATTCAGCCGCGACGACCTCCTGCCGGCGCAGTTGCAGGCGCATGACGGCCCCGCCGGCCGGATCGAAAAGGGCTTCGATTTCCGCAACGTCGCGTCGCACGAGCCCGGCGCGGCGACGCGCGCGGACGGCTTCACGGCCCATATCGGCGCGGAAGAAAGGGTCGCCGTGCTCGCCGAGCCTCCGGAGAACGGGGTGCGGCTCCTGGAGGCCGTCGGCCGCCTCGCTGCCCCGGCCGGCGGCCAGATTCTCCTCGACGGCCGCGAGATGAAGGATCTGCCGGAGGCCTTCACCGGGCGCGCGATCGGCTATGTCGACAGCACGACGTTCCTGCCCACGGGAACGGTGGAGGATCTCCTCGTCGAAGTCCTCAGGAACAGGCCCATCGCCGAGGCCGCGATACCGCCGGCCGAGCGCGCCTCGGCGGCCCAGCGCCTGAGCGAGGCGCAGCGGTCCGGCAATTTCGAGTTCGAGCCTTCGGCCGACTGGATCGACCGCG
Organism: Rhizobiales bacterium 65-79; assembly: GCA_001896885.1. Classification (GTDB taxonomy): domain Bacteria; phylum Pseudomonadota; class Alphaproteobacteria; order Rhizobiales; family Rhizobiaceae; genus Mesorhizobium_L. The sequence goes on from MKRJ01000017.1 coordinate 102,145, forward strand.
GCAGGATTGCGGGCGACGGCGGGACGGACCTCGCGGGCCACATGCAATCGGTGGCGCGGATGGCGGGCCTGAGCGGCGACATCCGCGACATCGGGCTCGCAAGCCACATCCGCCCCGATGCGCTTGCCCGCATCCAGCCGCTCATCGGGCCGGCGCGCACGCTGCTGCGCGAGAAACTGGCGGCGGCGGGGCTGGAGAACCTCGTCGAGCAGTTCCACTACGACCGCTACAACATGCAGGCCTCGGTCGCCGAGAACATCCTGTTCGGCATGCCGATCGACCCCGCCTTCGCGCCGCAAGTCCTTGCGCGCAATCCGCTGGTGAAGGACCTGCTGCGCGAAACTGGCCTGAGGAACCTGCTTCTGGCGCTCGGGATCGACGCCGCAAGGACGTTCCGGGAGATGTTCGCCGACCTGCCTTCGACCAGCGCCCTCTTCGGCCAGGCCGCGGGAACGACGCCCGAGCAGATCGACAAGCTCCGGGCGATCCTCGACCGTATCGACCAGATGGGGATCGGCGCGGTTTCGCCGGAGGACGAGGATGCGCTGGTGACCCTGTCGATGGACTATATCGAGCCGCGCGACCGTTTCGGCATCCTGCATGAAGAGGTCAAGGAAAAGGTCGTCGAGACCCGCCGGCGCCTGCGCGAGAAACTGAAGAGCCAGCCGGAAGAAAAGGTCCGCTTCAACGACTACGACATCTACAATCCCTCGCTGACGATAGCGGACAACATCCTGTTCGGCAGGATCGAGACAAACCTGGTCGGCGGGCGCGCCCGCATCATGGCGGCGCTGGCGGCGGTCCTGGCGGAACTCGACATCTCCAGCCTGCCCTTCGAGGCGGGCCTCGCCTTCTATATCGGCCCCGGCGGGCGCGGCCTCTCCGAGGCGCAGCGGCAGAAATTGCGGCTGGCGCGCGCATTGATGAAGAAACCGGACTTCCTGATCCTGAACCGGGCCCTGGCGTCGCTGCCCGGCCGCGAACAGCAGGCGATCCTGGAGGCCGTGCTGTCGGACGCGCAGAACCCGGCGGGCAGCAAGCCGGGCATCCTGTGCACACCGGCCGATCCGGCGCTCGCCGCGCTGTTCGACCGCGTGCTCCTGCTGCGGCACGGCCGCATCGTCGCGGACGCCCCGCCCGACAGCCTTCGAGACGCGAACCCCGACCTTGCCGGACTTGTCGAAAGCTGAAGGACCGTCGATGGTTCCGCGGCAAGATTCACGGAGTGCAGGATGACATCCCTCGACCAGGAAGTGGCGCTTCTGCGCAGCGTGCCGTTCTTCTCGTCGATCGAGGCCGGCAAGTTGAAGCTTCTCGCCTATTCCTCGGAGAAGCTCGGCTTCGAGGACGGCGAGGACGTGTTCCGCCAGGGCTCGACCGATGGAGACGCCTACTTCATCCTGCAAGGGTCGGTCGACGTGCTGACCGAAAGGAACGGCCACGAAGTCAAGGTGGCGCACCTGCCGCAACATGCGCTGTTCGGCGAGATCTCCGCATTTTGCGACATTCCCCGCACCGCCACGGTGCGGGCACGGGGCCACCTGCTCGCGCTCAGGATACCCAAGGAGAATTTCCTCAACCTGATCGCGGATTCGCCGGGGGTCGCCTTGCAGATCATACGGGTCCTGGCGCTGCGCGTCGCCGCCACGACGAACGATCTCGTGGCGGCGCTGGAAGCGCGAGACGGAAATTGACGAGCCGGCCCGACGAGGCCGCGCCATAGGCATTTCGGCCGGAACACGAAGGCTTGTGCCGGTTCCGCCCTCTCCATGATGACAGGCAGGGAAGGACGGCGTAATCTACCCGCCATGCCTGTTCGTCGGCCCGGAGACGGCGCGTGAGCGAAGCGACAGACCTGATCGCGATCCTGCGGCAATCCGCGAACGAAAAGGTGACCGCCGCGATCGAACGCCTCATCGCCGACGCGCCGGACCATCATCTGTGCCGCATCAACGTCCTCGCCTTCGCCGAAAGGAACGGCTTCGACGAGGAACAGGTCATCGCCGCGTTCCTCCATGCCGCCTCGATCGGCCTTTTCGACATTTCCTGGAACGTGCTCTGCCCCGGCTGCGGCGGCGTGCTCGATACCAACGCCACGCTGAAGACGATGCAACAGGAAGAGTATTTCTGCACGCTTTGCGCCGCGGGATACGAGCCGACGCTCGACGAGATGGTCGAGGTCACGTTCACCGTCCGGCCGCGCGTCCGCAGGATCGGCGCCCACAGCCCCGAGGAACTGTCCCCGGCCGAATATTTCCGGCAGGTCTATTGGGGCTCGGGCGTCGACCTACCGGAAGAAGGATATGCCGAACTGGTCGACGAGTTCGTCGTCGACGCGGTCGAATTGCCCGCCGGCGAGAAGGCGATCCTCTCCATCCAGCTCCCCGAGGGACCCGCGGTCGTCTTCGAGCCGGTGACGCATGCGGTGCAGTTCCTGGACGTGAAGGGCGAGCCGACCCGCGAGCGACAGAACCTCCTGATGATCATCGACCGCGAGCATCCGCATAGCCAGACGATGGCGTTCCGTCCCGGCCCGATCCGGATGTCCATCGAAAACAGGACGGATGGCCGCGTATTGCCTTCCGTCTGCATTGTCGGCGAGGCGCTGCACCGGATGCTCGGCAAGCGCCGGCCGTTCCTGACAGCCAAGCGCCTGCTGACCAACCAGACGTTCCGCGACCTCCATCGGACCGACACGCTGGAGATCGACCAGCGCCTGAAGATCACCAGCCTCACCTTCCTTTTCACCGATCTGCGCGGTTCCACGGAACTATACGAGCGGGTCGGCGACCTCGCCGCCTTCGATCTCGTGCGCGCCCATTTCAGCGCGCTGAACGAGATCGTCGCGGCGGAAGCGGGTGCGGTCGTGAAGACGATCGGCGACGCCGTCATGGCGACGTTTCCCACTCCCCACAGGGCGGTGGCAGCGGCGCTCAGGATGCGCGAGGCCATGCGCCGGCTGAACGAGGCGAGAGGCAGCGAGGACCTTCTCCTGAAGATCGGCATCCACGAGGGACCGTGCATTGCCGTCTCCATGAACGAGAGGCAGGACTATTTCGGCCAGACGGTCAACATCGCCTCGCGCGTGCAGGGCCTCGCCACTTCGCAATCGATCTTCGCCACGAACGCGGTGGTCGGCGATGCGCAGGCCGCAAAGGTGCTCGACGCGGCCAAGCTGACGCCGATCTCGCAGGAGGCGATGCTGCGCGGGATCGCAGGCGAGATGTCGCTCTACGTCATTCCGTGAGCCGGTCTGGCCGTCGAATTCAGCCGATCGGCCTGTCGGCCGTGGCGGCCCGTCCCGGCGCCATGGTCGGCGAGACGATGGCCTCGGCTGCGGTGCGCCGCCGCGAGACCTTCCGTTCGCGGTAGAGCGTATAGATGCCCGAACCGACGATGATGGCCCCGCCGACGATCATATAGACGTCCGGCACATTGCCGAACACCAGGAACCCCATCGCGAAGGCCCACAGAAGAGTGGAGTAGCGGAACGGAGCCACCGCCGAGACCTCGCCGGTGCGCATCGCCTTGATGATGAAGATGAAACCGACCAGCATGAAGCAGGCGCATGCGCAAAGCAGGCCGGCAAGGCCAGGCGTCATCGGCGTCCAGCCACCCATCGGTATCATGAGGAGCAATCCGCAAAGCGTGATGCAGGTCGCCATCACGGCGGTGACGAAAAGCGTCGGGATCTCGTGCGGGATGCGGCGGGTGGCAAGATCGCGCACGGCACAGAAGGCGACGCAGAGGAGCACGAGCAGCGAAAAGGCATCGAAGCCCTCGGTGCCCGGCCTGACGATGATCAGCGTCCCGCAAAAGCCGATCGCGATCGCCAGCCAGCGGCGCCAGCCGACGCTCTCGCCGAGGAAGAGGGCCGCTCCCATCGTCACCGCCAGCGGCAGGGCCTGGAAGATGGCGGCGACGTTGGGCAGCGGCAGATGCGCCAGCGCGATGAGATAGGTCACCGTGCCGCCGATCTCGCCGACCATCCTCACCCAGACCATGGGATGGAGGAAGCTCCTAACATTCCCCAGCGCGTTTTGCCGCCAGGCGAGCAGCATGATCAGCAGGGTCGCGAACACGCCGCGAACGAACAGGACCTGGCCGACATTCATCGACTCGGAGGCGTACTTCGTGATCGTGTCGTTCATGGTGAAGGCTGCCATGGACAGCACCATGAACAGCGAAGCACGCTGGTTGTCGGAGGTGAACACCTGGCTGCCCCACAGGGGTTGTCATCCGCCGCTCTAGCAATCCGCCGGGCGATGACAATACCCATTCCGTTGGGCCAGCACGGGAACGCAGCCGTTTCGATACCATAACATGGCGGGCGAAGCCCCTCCAAGGAATCGCTATGGCATCGCGGCAAGGAAGGGCCAGGGCTTGTTCGCTCTGCCGTTCAAGCGGCGTTTTGTCGCACCTTTATGTCCCGCCTCTCGTCCGCCCACGCGGAATCCAACAAAATCAGACACTAACTTGACTTCTTCAGACAACTTTTCCCTGGCGACCGCAACACCTTAGAATCATTATAAATCATTGTGGTTGAAGCGCTTTCTCCCGCGCCTTAGAAGCTGGCCGTCAGTTCAGGCGGGCGCCAGCCGGGCGCTCGCACGACGTTGCGACCGCGAATGACATGAAGGCCCTCAGGATCCACACGCTCCATTCCGCCATGCGGCAAGGTTCCGGAAACGGCCGTCGGCGGTGTGGCCCACGCATGGGGGCCCGCTGGTGCTAGCGACCTTCGTCATTGGGCTGCGCGAAGGCCTGGAAGCGGCGCTGATCGTCGGCATCATCGCGGCGTTCCTGCGCAAGAACGGCAAGAGCCTTGCCTCCATGTGGTTCGGCGTCCTGCTGGCCATACTCCTCTCGATCGCCGTCGGCGTCACGCTCAAGCTGGTGGAGAAGGCGCTGCCGCAGGCCGCCCAGGAGGGCATGGAAGCGGTGATCGGCGCCGTCGCCATCTTCTTCGTCACCGGCATGATCATCTGGATGAACGCGCATGCGCGCGACATGAAGCGGCAGATCGAGGCCGAGGCGGCCGAGGCGCTCGGCCAGGCCAGCGCCTACGCGCTGGCGCTGATGGCGTTTCTCGCCGTGCTCAAGGAAGGCTTCGAGACCAGTGTCTTCCTGCTGGCGACGTTCTCGGCGGCGCAGTCGGCGGCGCTGGCCGCCGCCGGCGCGGTCATCGGGCTTTTGCTGTCCGCCGTCATCGGCTGGGGCATCTATATGGGCGGCGTCAGGATCAACCTGTCGCGCTTCTTCCGCGTCACCGGGGCGTTCCTGATCCTGGTCGCGGCCGGGCTGGTCATCACCTGCCTGCGCACGGCGCATGAGGCTGGCTGGCTGAATGCCGGCCAGCAGGCGACCGTGAACCTTTCATGGCTGGTCGCGCCGGGCTCCATCCAGTCGGCGCTCATCACCGGCGTCCTCGGCATCCCCGCCGATCCGCGCCTGATCGAGGTCCTCGGCTGGTTCGCCTATATCGTCCCCGTTTCGCTCTTCATCTACTGGCCGCAGGCCAGACGTCCCGGGGCGCGGGCAAGCGCGAAACTGAAGCTTGCGATCGCCGGCTGCCTTGCCGTCGCCGCGCTCGGCCTCGCTTTCGTCTATCCCGTTCCGCGAGCCACGCTTCCGGAGGAAGCGCCGCTCGTCGCGGGAGCGGACAGCGCCGCGCAGCCTGCCGGCACCGCCCAGCTGGACGAGGCGGCGGACGGCAGCCTGATCCTCAAGGTCTCGACCAGGATCGGGAACGTTTCCCTGCCGCTGCCGGGCAAAGCCGCACGGCATGAAATGCATGAGGGCATCGAGGCGTCCGCCTGGACCATCGGCGGCACCGGCGCCCCTGCGCACGCCCCTTCGAGCCTGACGCTCGACGAGGTCGCGGCCCTCGCCGGAGGACGCATCCCGGTGGGCCTGAGCCCGTCACGGAACCCCGGGCCGTTTTCCGCCGACTGGGCGGTGCAGCGATCGACCGACATATGGGCGGCTCAAGGATTGCTCCTCGATGCGGCCGGGCGCGCGACGACCGTCGTCACGCTTTCGGGCGGCGGGCTGCTCAGCCCGCGCACGCTTACGGTCCGCGACGACGGCTCCGCGGCCTCCGGCTGGCAGGTATCCGAGGCCTATCGCGACGCGGCGGTGCAGGAATTGCTGAGGGTCGCGCGGGCGCGGACCGAGCGCTCGTTCTGGGCCATCCAGCTTCCGATCCTGCTCGGGATCATCGCCCTCTTTCTGGCCGCATCCGCCGCACGCGCATTGATGCGCCGGCAGTCCGACAGCGCAACGCCATCCACCGCTTCCAAGCCGGGAGCCGGCCGTCGCGCCGAAAATTCCATGACCAAGGGAGTAACGCATGCCGCTCATTAACCAGACAACGCCGTTCGCCACCGCGACGGGGCTGGCCGTCCTCCTGGCGTTCGCGCCGGGCGCTTTCGCCAAGGAAGCGCCGGTCAAGGACGGCGTCTCGCAGGTTCAGGTCACGCTCACCTCGGACAATGGCGGCAGCTGCGTCCTCGACAGCGACGACGCCAAGGCCGGTCCCGTCACCTTCTCGGTGACCAACAAGACCGCCGCCTCGATCAGCGAGATGGAGCTCCTCAGCAACAACCGCATCCTCGGCGAGAAGGAAAACCTGGCACCCGGCCTGCCGACCGTGAGCTTCACGCTCACCCTCGACGGCGGCACCTACCAGATATATTGCCCCGGCGCATCGGCGGAACTGCAGGATTTCAAGGTGACCGGCAAGGCCAACAAGGCGTCCGGCAGCACGCAGGATATCCTGGCCGAGGGCGTGAAGGGCTATGCCCACTACGTCGACGGCGTGGTCGACGCCATGGTGACGGCCGTGCAGCGGCTGAAGGCCGACATCGACGCGGGCGATCTCGAAAAAGCCAGGACCCAATATGCGGCGGCCCGCCCGTTCTACGAGCGCATCGAGTCCGACGTGGACGGCTTCGTCCTGCCGGGCTTCAAGGCGACCGACAATGCCGGCAATCTCGACTATCTGGTCGATATGCGCGCCTCGAACCTCGATCCGGCCGTCGGCTGGCACGGCTTCCACGCCATAGAGAGGGACCTCTTCGAGAAAGGCGCGATTACCGACGAGACGAAGAAGCTGGCGGCCGAATTGCAGGACAATGTCGAAAAGCTCGACAAACTGGTCGGAACGCTGGAATACAAGCCGGAAGACCTCGCCAACGGCGCCGCCGGTCTGCTCGAGGAAGTGCAGACGGGCAAGATCACCGGCGAAGAGGAAGCCTTCAGCCATATCGACCTGGTCGATTTTGCCGGCAACATCGAAGGCGCCCAGCAGGCCTTCGCCTTCCTCGAGCCCGGCATGCAGAAGATCGACGCCGACCTGACGAAGCAGGTCAACGCGCAGTTCGAGAACGTGCTGAAGCTGCTCGAAACCTATCGCGACCCGAACGAACTGGGCGGCTACAAGCGCTATACGGCAGAGATCAAGGCATCCGACGCCAACAAGCTCAGCAAGGCCATCCAGGCGCTGCAGGAACCGCTCTCCAGGATAGCCGAGAAGGTGGCGACCGCGCATTGATGAAAGACGATCCGATCAAGAACCCGCATCTCCGGCTGTCGCGGCGTGGCCTGCTCCTCGGAGCGGCCGCCGGGACGGTCGGCGCCGCCGTGGCGGGGACGGCCGCCCAGGGCGCGACGGGCGAAGCGAATGCCGACGACATCGTCGATCTCGCCGGCGAATACCCGTTCTACGGCAATGCTGAACAGGCGGGCATCCGCACGCCGCCGCAGCGCTACACCTTCTACATGACCTTCGACCTGACCTCGCCGCTGCGCGCCGACCTGCAGGTGCTGCTGGCGCGGTGGTCGGCGGCCATCTCGCAACTGATGAAGGGGAAGCCGGTCGGCCAGATCGAGCCGTCGCGGCCCGATGCCATCGGCCTCGACACCGGCGAGGCGCTCAATCTCAGCCCGGCCTGCCTGACGGTGACCGTCGGGCTCGGACCGAACGTCTTCACCGATGCCTATGGCCTCGCCGGCCACAGGCCGCATCTGCTTCGCGAATTGAAACAATTGCCGAGCGACGCCTTCAGGCCCGGCTTGACGGGCGGCGACCTTTCGCTCCAGGCCTGCGCCGACGATCCGCAGGTGGCCTACCACGCCGTCCGTGACCTCGCCCGCATCGCCAAGGTCACCGGCGCGGCGGCGACGCGCTGGACGGTGATGGGGTTCGGCCGCGCTTCCGCCGGCAAGGGACAATCGACGCCGCGCAACCTGCTCGGTTTCAAGGACGGCACGCGCAACATCCGCGAGGATGCCGATTTCGACCGTTTCGTGTGGGTCAAGGACGGGCCGGGATGGCAGCATCACGGCACATACCAGGTCGTGCGCAAGATTCAGATGCACATCGAAGCCTGGGACACCGACCGGATCAGCGACCAGAACGCGGTGTTCGGCCGCCACAAGGTCTCCGGCGCGCCGCTCACCGGCGTCCATGAATTCGATACGCCGGACTTCGCGAAGATGGATGTCGCCGGCAATCCGGTGATGCCGGCGACATGCCATGTCCGCCTCGCGGCTTTCGAGAACAACGAGGGCCTGAGGATCCTGCGCCGGTCCTACAATTACACCGACGGGATCAACCAGTACGGCGTGCTCGACGCGGGCCTGCTGTTCATCTCCTACCAGAGCGATCCTGCCCATTTCGAGACGCTGCAGACGAAGCTCGGTGCGTCGGACCGCCTCAACGAATACATCTCGCATATCGGCTCGGCGATCTTCTTCGTCCCGCCGGCGCCGCAGGAGGGCTCCTATATCGGCGCACAGATGTTCGCCGACGGTTAGCGTCGTTCATAAAACTGGACAATCCCCGTCATCTTTTATAGAAACCACTTTATAACGATTCTAAAAAGCCTATGATGGCCGTCCAGCCTTGGACTCGACGCGAAAGGGAGCGGGATGCGGCTCACACGACAGACCAACTACGCGATCCGCATCCTGATGTATTGCGAGGCGAACAGCGGCCGGCTGAGCCACGTGCCGGAAATCGCCGGCGCCTACAAGGTGTCGGAACTCTTCCTGTTCAAGATCCTCAAGCCTCTTGTCGACAACGGGTTCATCGAGACCGTGCGCGGACGTCACGGCGGCATCCGGCTCGGCAAGCCGGCGACCGACATCTCGCTCTTCGACATCGTGCGGGTGACGGAAGAGAATTTCGCCATGGCGGAATGCTTCGAGAACGACGCGGTCGATTGCCCGCTGGTGGATTCCTGCGGCATGAACGCGGCGCTTCGCGAGGCGCTCGGAGCATTCTTCGAGGTGCTCGCCCGCTACAGCATCGACGATCTGGTCAAGGCGCGCCCGAACATCGCCGCCATCCTCGGCATTTCACAGCTGAAATCCGCCGCTGCCTGAACTCCGCCGCCGACTGACTGAAAGCTAGATCGCGGCGGACTGCGGCAGCACGAACGGCGCGCCGCCAGCCGGCGGCAAGCCGACCCTTAGCGCGCATTCGAAGACCGTTTCGAGGAGATCGTCTGTCAGAAGCTCGGCGGCGGGACCGGAAGCGGCCACCCTGCCCCGATGCATGGCGATCACATGGTCGGCGAACATCGCCGTCAGGTTGAGGTCGTGCAGCACGGCGACGACCCCGCCGCCGCGCGCGGCGAAATCGCGCGCGATGCGCATGATCGCAAGCTGGTGCTTGATGTCGAGGTTGGAGACCGGTTCGTCGAGCAGGAGATAACGCGGTTCGCCGTCGAAGACCGGCGCCCACACCTGGCACAGCACGCGGGCAAGCTGCACGCGTTGCTGCTCGCCGCCGGAAAGCTCCTGGTAATGCCGGCCGCCATAGCCGGCCAGACCGACGCGGGAAAGCGCGCGCTCCGGCAGGTTCCGCTCTTCGCCCGGCAGCATGCCGGGCCGGGCGTTGGTAAGGCCGAGGCCCACCACCTCGCGTACCGTGAAGGGAAAGGACAGGGTCGCCGCCTGCGGCAGCACGGCGCGCATGGCCGCCGCCTGCCACGGCTTCAGCCCGGCAAGCGAACGGCCGTTGATGCTGACCGCCCCCTCATAGGCAAGTTCGCCGGACAGCGCCTTCAACAGCGTCGTCTTGCCCGAACCGTTCGGCCCGATGATCGCCGTGACCGCACCCGGCTCGGCCTCGATGGAAACATCGTGGAGGATGCGCTGGCGGCCTATGGAAACGGAAAGGGACCGGGCCGAGATCATGGTCTTGCCTCACATGTCGAGCAGGCCGCGCTTGCGCAGGAGCAGCCAGAGGAAGAAGGGCGCGCCGACGGCCGCCGTGACGATGCCGATCGGCAGTTCGGCTGGCGCCACAATCGTGCGGCTCGCCGCGTCCGCCACCAGCAGAAGGCTCGCGCCGAGCAGCCCCGAGGCCGGCAGCAGATAGCGGTGGTCCGGGCCGATCGCGAGGCGCAGGAGATGCGGCACGATGATGCCGATGAAGGCGATGCCGCCGCTGACGGCGACCGACGCTCCGGCCGCGGCCGCGACGGCAAAGATCGCGCCGCCCTTCAGCCGCTCCACGGCGATGCCGAGATGGCCGGCGGAAGCCTCGCCGAGCGCCAGCGCGTTCAGCCCGCGCGCCAGGAAGGGCGAAAGGGCGAATGCGGCAAGGATGATCGGCGCGGCCGCCCAGAGCTTCGTCCAGGTCGAGCCGGCGAGCGAGCCGAGCGTCCAGAAGGTCAGCTCGCGCAATTGCCGGTCGTCGGCCGCGAAGATCAGCAGGCCGGTGAAGGCCATGGCCATGGCCCCGACCGCGATGCCGGCGAGCAGCATGGTGGCGACCGAGGTCCGCCCGCGCCTCGTCGATATGCGGTAGAGCGCGAGCGTCACGACGAGCGCGCCGGCAAAGGCGGCGAGCGGCAGCGCGAAGATGCCGAAGAACGCCGTCACGGGTGCAAGGACGGTGGCGCCGAGCACGATCACCGAAACCGCGCCGAGGCTCGCGCCCGCCGAGACACCGACGATGGCCGGATCGGCGAGCGGATTGCGGAAGAGCCCCTGCATGAGCGCGCCGGAGACGGCGAGCGCCGCCCCCACCAGTGCGCCCAGCAGGACGCGCGGCAGGCGGATGTCGTAGATGATGACGGCGTCGCGATGCGAAAGGCCGGCTTCCGTGCCGCCAAGCATCCGGCCAAGCACGCCGAAAATCGAAGCGTCCGACGCGCCGGCCGCGAGGCTGACGAAAGCCGTCGCGACCAGCAGTACGGCGAGCCCGGCGAGGGCGACGCGCGCGCGGCCGGAACGGTCGCCATCAGCCCTGCGCGGGGCCATGAAGGCGGATGCCACAGTGCTGCGTCCCATCACCATGTGCCTAGTCCGAAAGCCTCGGATAGAGTTTCGACGAAAGCTCGCGGATCGCGCCGGCCGTCCTCGGGCCGAAGCCGAGCAGATAGAGACCGTCCATGCGGATGAGTGTCTTCGACAAGCCGGCGGGCGTCGCCGCGATAGCCGGCTGCGAAAGGATATCCTCGTCGCTCGCGCCGCCCGGCGCGCCGCCGCTCATCATCAATATGGCGTCCGGCCTCGCGCCGATCACCGCCTCGTCGGAAAGCTGCTTGTAGCCGGCAAAGCCGCCGACAGCGTTTTCGGCGCCGGCAAGGCGGATGATGCCGTCGGCGGCCGTTCCCGTTCCCGAAGCCAAAAGCTTGCCGCCCTGCGCCGACAGGAGGAAGAGAACGCGCCTCGGCGCCTTGACCCCGGCCAGGTGCTTCTCGGCGGCATCGATCTCCGCGCGGACCGTGCGCGCGAGCTTCCCGGCGGCTTCGGCCTTGCCGAGCGCCTCGCCGACGATGCGTATCTTGTCCAGTATGCCATCCTCGGAATATTTCTCCGGCACCACGATCAACGGCACCGCCGCCTTCTTCAGGACGTCGAGGGTTTCCGGCGGGCCGCTGCCCTCCTCGGCGAGGATCGCCGTCGGATCGACGGAAAGCACGCTCTCAGGCGAGAGCTGGCGCATGTAGCCGATGTCGGGCAGCTTCCCGGCCTCGGGCGGATAGGTGCTCGTCATGTCGCGCGCGACCAGCCGGTCACCGCCGCCGAGCGCATAGACGATCTCGGTCACCGAGCCGCCGACCGTCACCAGACGCGACGTATCGACTGCCGATCCGGCCGGCTTCTCTTTGGCATGGAGAACAATCGGCTGCGACACGAGGGCCGCGATTACGGCGGTCCCTCCCGCGAGGAAAATTCGCCGGTTCATGAGCCCCATAGAACTCGATCCTCACGCCACGAGCCATCTCTGCGAAGCGAAGTGAATACACACGCGGCTGTCCCCTTCTCCGTCGCGCTTCGCGCGACACCTCTCCCCCTGAAGGGGACGAGGACGGGAGCATGGCGACTCAACGCGGGCAAATGCTCATCGAGAATGGTTCCTGACATCAACTGCCTTCGCACGACTCTCCTCCCCTCAGGCCGCTGTCGAGCGGGCGATGCGCGGCAGGTTCTCGGCAAGGAAGCGCCAGTCCTTGCGCTCCTCCTCGCCCTCGTGCCGCTCGCCGAAGAACTGGATGATGAGGTTGCGGTCCGCGTCGAACGCCTCGACCGAGGTGACATGGCCGTCGCGCGTCGGCTTGCGCACCGCCCAGGCCTCGGCGATGTGGTCGAGACGCAGATGCAGATGGAACGTCTCGTCCATCACGTTCAGCCACGGTCCCATCGGCTTGATGTTGGCGACCGGGCCGGTATGGATCTGGACGCAGCCGCGATTGCCCACGAAGGCCATGATCGGAAGCCCGTCATTCGCGGCAAGGTTGAGGAGCGCGGCGACGGCTTCGCGGTCGAGCGGCCAGGCATAATCCTCGCCGACCAGTTCCAGGGCCCGGTGCCGGTGCAGCTTGAGCGCCTTCAGCATCCCGAAGAACTGGTGGACGTCCTTCATCGCCTGCCAGCGCCGGCGAAGCTCGTTCACTTCCACGGGGCGGGAATCGTCGTCCTCTTCCGGTTCCCGCTCCTGCAACCGCACCGTCCGCGATTGGCTCGGCGACGCCAGGTCCTCGACGAGCTTCTGGTAGGCATAGACATTCGACCCTGGCCTGAGATGCACCTTGTGCACGGCCTCCCCGGCGGCATCGAAGAACTGGAGGCTGCGGCGGATCTCCTCGCCGTCGCGCTTCTCCACGGCGAAGCCGTGCGCCCAGACGGAAGGGAAAATCCTGAGGTCGATGTCCTTGTTCAGGACCAGCGCATGCTGGCTGCCGACGGTGACGTTCGCATAGATGCCGATCTTCTCGTGGACGGCGCTTTCGTTGCGCGTCAGCGCCATCACCTCGCCGACCGATCCGAGACCGTTCAGCAGGTCGCCGACGCGCGCGTCGAGGCGAACCACGCCGTCGCCGCATCGGGCGGCCACCAGTTCCGCCTCGGAAATGCCGAGCTGCGCGGCAAGGTCACGCTCGCGCATCTTCGGGTTCTCGATACGCGCGCGGTTGATCTCGTCCGGCGCGGGCCGTGCTATCGCATCCATGGATGCCCCCTTATTTGTTGAGAATGAGCTTGCCCTGACGGGTGATCTTGAGCCGATAGAGCGCGCCGGCGTGATCGATGACGATCTCGGTGCGGCCGGCGAACAGCGTGGCGCTGTCGAGCGTGCGGGTGTCGCCGGATTGCGGCCGTCGCGGCGCCGGGGAAGCGAAATCCAGCCGGCGGTACTCGCGCGGAATCTCGGGAGGCTTGTGGGCGTTCACGGGTCGATGTCCCTTGGTCTGCGCCGGGCTGGCTCGGGGCTGGCTAGGCGACGTCGATTGCGTGATCTGATTCTTTTGGGAAGCACCGCCCTGGGATTGATGGCGGGAGCAGGCGCCGCGCTGGCGCAACAGGCAACGCAGGACAAGAAGCAGGCATCCGGGAAAGAGGCCGACGCGACAAAGGCGGCATCCGGCAAGACGACGCGGCTCGACAAGATCACGGTCGTCAGCCGCACCGGCGAATCAGCCATGGAAACAATGGCTTCCGCCAGCCATGTCGACCAGGAAGACATCGAGCGGCGTATAGCTTCCACGCCGACCGACATCTTCTTCGGCATGCCGGGCGTAACGGGCCAGGCGGATGCCAGGCGGGTCGATTCCAGCATCAACATCCGCGGCTTGCAGGATTTCGGGCGCGTCGCCGTCATCGTCGACGGGGCCCGGCAGAACTTCCAGCGTTCCGATCACGGCACGCAATCGACCTTCTGGATCGATCCCGACCTGATCCAGTCGGTCGACGTGATACGCGGGCCGGTCGCCAACACCTATGGTTCCGGCGCCATCGGCGGCGTGGTCTTCTTCGACACCAAGGACGCCGGCGATTTCCTCAAGCCCGACGAGACCTGGGCAGTGTCCGAGACCGGCCGCTACGAGTCGAACGGGCACGGCTGGTCGACCAGCACGACCGGCGCCTACCGCTTCAGCGACAGCGCCGACATCCTCGGCAACATCGTCTACCGCGACTATGGCGACTACAAGAACGGCGACGGGGACCGCCAGGCCGGCACGGGCTACGACGTGCTGGGCGGCATGCTGAAGGGAACGTTCCGGCCGACGGACTACAGCGAGCTGAAGCTCGGATGGATCGGCGCCAGCGACGGATGGAACGAGATCAGCGGCGGCGTCCCGGTCTACGATCTCGGCCTCAAGCAGAACACCTTCACCGCGCGCTACAACGTCACCGACCCGGACCGAACCTGGCTCGACCTGCATATCAACGGCTCGTACAACAAGGCCCGCCTCGATCAGACGGCGCTGGTCGACGTCCCGGGCCGGTTCGACCCGACAACCGGCGACCCGGTGGTATTGCCCGCCGGCTCCAAATCCATATTCGATATCGGCACGCTGAGCTTCGACATCTGGAACACGTCCAGGTTCGAGACGGGCAACGTCGCGCACGAACTCACCTATGGCGGCGATTGGGTAAGCGACGATGTCGACACTTCCGGCGTGGCCGGCGGCAGCAGCTTCTACACGCCTTCGGGCCGCCGCACCGTCTGGGGCGGCTATATCCAGGACAAGGCGACCTGGGAATGGCTCGAGGTCGTCGCCGGCCTGCGCTACGACAGCTACAGTTTGAAGGGCGGCGGGATCGACCATTCGGGCGACAGGCTGTCGCCGCGCGTCACCGTCGGCGTAAGCCCGTTCGACGGCCCGCGCCTCGACGGCCTCCAGTTCTACGGCACATATGCCGAAGGCTACCGCTCGCCCTCCCTTTCGGAGACGCTCATCAGCGGGCTCCATCCCGCCGGCATAACCTTCCCCTTCCTCCCCAATCCCGATCTCACGCCCGAGACCGGCAAGACCTGGGAATTCGGTGTCAACTACAAGACCGATTCCCTCTTGCAAAACGGCGACGCCCTCAGGCTGAAGGCGGCGTATTTCCACAACGATATCGACGACTATA
>MKRJ01000018.1 GCA_001896885.1 Rhizobiales bacterium 65-79
AACCATACATGAAGGCGGGTCACTTCCCGGCGAAAATCCCGGGTCAGCTCTCACCGGAAATCAACAGCTGGCCCTCGGGAACGGCGCATTCATCCGCCCTAGGTAGGCGAGATGAAGCGTCAGCCAATCGCTCAGTCGTGTCCAAAAGCCCGATCATCGGCATTTGAAGCGTAACCCAGCCGCGCAGAGACAAGCTTGCCGGCACCGATCACAAGTTCAGCAAGAGCGCGTCGAGCCTCCGGCGATGAATAGAGATGTTTGAGGGTCGATACGTTCACAGCGGCGACTGGATATCCCGACGCATCGAACACCGGAACAGAGATTGAGAGGTGACCGGCCGCGATTTTGTCTTCGGTGATGCAGAAGCCTTGTGCACGGATAGTGACGAATTCAGCCGCAAGATCGTCGATCCAATGGCGTAGAGCACCGTCGTTGAGTGTCTTGGCCGCCTCATTCAGGATCAATTTGGTCTCTTCAGGTGGCAACCATGCGAGTAGGACAAGCCCGGAGGAAGCGGTGGTGGCGGGAAAGCGCATACCAACTGCGACGTTGAGTGAATCGATATGCCGTCCGTGGACGGACGACAAAATCACGATCTCGGGGCCTTCCAGGATCGCCAGCACGCAAGTATCGCCGCACTCGCGGTTGATCCGCACCAATTGGCCATGGGCCTCCTGCACGAGATCCGAAGCGCGGGCGAGCGTATATCCGCGCAAGAACACCTTCGAAGAAAGCCGGTACTTCCGCGTGGCCGGATCCCGCCGCAAATACCGCAAATGATGGAGGGTATAGACTAAGCGCTGGACGGCGCTCTTGCCCAATCCCGTAGCGGCAGCGAGTTCCTGCAGTCCCAACTCGCTGGTCATGTCGGGGAAGGTCTCCAGTACCTTCAGCCCCTTCTCTAGAGAAGCAATAAACAGACGTTCATCTGGCGCCTCGCCTTCCGGGGCGGCTGCCCGGCCGGCCGAGCGCGTCTGCGCTCCGGGGCCGACCGCTGGTCGTTTCACTTGCGCCTTTTTCTTTTCTGGTCTTTTTTCTAAAGACATATCCGTTGGGCCACCTGTATTCACCACAGCCACTTGCCGGTATCGTTTACATTCCAAATTTCCAGAGGAGTGTCGCGGTCGACGGCCCGGCGAGTCACTGCCAAATGGCCGTTGACCATTCTGGCCGCTGCCTCGAAGAAGCGGAAATGCACTGTACGCAAACGCTCCCCCGCCGGCGCAGCATAAGGCGCGATATCTCCTGGAACCAGGATGCGGAAGTTTAGCCGGTCAATCACTTGCAATTCATGGTCCTGATCGCAGGCCCGAAGCAACGATGTCATGAACGTGACGAATGCCTCGGCATCACTCCCATCGATGCCATGAGAGCGTAGCAGCTGCGGCGTGAATTGGATGGCGAGGCCGATCAGTGCCTGTTCCAGCATGTAGCTCGCGGTTCGCTCCCCGTAACGATCAAGCAAGGAATCCATGACCGCACGAACATAACCGCCGACATACCGCTTGCGCGCCTTGAGCAGCCTGGCCTGTGGCCATAGCACCGGATCAAGTCTGGGCTGCGCTGCCTCGTCGCATTCCGGCGTGCGGACGGCTACTTCGTAGCGCACCCTCTCGGAAGGACCTATCCGGTGGGGATATTCGCAGAAATAGCCCTCATCGTATGGGTGCCCCTCCGTCATCGTCTTGGTGATTACCCACGCCAGCCGGTCGGAGCCGAGCAAGGGCCCGTCGTTCGGATGCCAGATTGCCATGATCTCGCGACGCAGCGTCGTTGGGATAGCGAGCATCGCAAGACCGGGAAACGCCCACATCGGGCCCATGTTGCGGTTCCAGACCTTTGCGGGGGACTCTTCCACGTACTGCATGCGCAGTCCGCCGATAAGGTTGGAAAGATAGTGATACTTACCGGCGACGACCGCCGGCGGGCCATCGGGATCGATGCCGAGCTTGGCCAATCCTTCCAAGAATTGCCCCTGATGGCGAGGGCCAAGCATTCCCTGCCAAAGCTTTCGCAAGCCGTCCTCGCCCGTTTCACGATAGACTGTCAGATTGAGGCTGGAGAACAGCAATTGCCAGAATTCAGTGGCCTGGGTGCAACGGCGCGCTTCAGGAATATCCGGATCGGTAACGAGAACGTCTCTCATGCTGACTGTTCCGGCAGAGCCGTCACCGCTGAATCACACCAGCCTATCCGCAGGGTTTCACCGCGTCCGCTCTTCACCAGACCATGGCCGGTGCTGCCGCGTATGACGAGGCTCATTCCGGAGGGTAGCGTCACCGTCAGGCGGGTGTCCCCACCGAAGAAAGCTACCTCGCTGACTTGTCCTATCGCCTCGTTTTCAGCGCTTTCATCCGTGGCCAGCACGCGCACATTCTCCGGACGCAGCAGAGCTGTCCGCCGGCTGCCCGGTCGCGCCCCTTCCGGAGCAGGCCCAAGGCGCAATCCACCGGCTCCCTCCAGAAAAGCATGCCCATTCTGCTGCACAAGCGTTGCTTCGAAAAGATTGGCCTCGCCCAGGAAACCCGCCGCGAAGGAAGACTGCGGCCGGAAATAGAGCTCCGTCGGTTCCGATATCTGCACAGTCCGGCCGCCATCCATCAGACAGATACGGTCCGACATCGACATGGCCTCGTCCTGGTCGTGCGTGACATAGAGCGCAGTGAAGCCAAGCTGCTCGTGCAGGCGCTTGATCTCGAGCTGAAGCTGCATACGCAGCTTCTTATCAAGGGCGCCAAGCGGCTCGTCCATCAACACAATTGAAGGCTTGTAGACCAGACAGCGCGCAATCGAGACCCGTTGCTGCTGGCCTCCTGAAAGCTGCCTAGGGCGCCGATCGGCAAGCGAAAGCATGCCGACCAATTGCAAAACCTCCTTCACGCGGACAGCGATATCGGCCCTCGAAATCTTGCGGACGCGGAGAGGGAAGGCAATATTCTCGAACACGCTCAAATGCGGCATCAGGGCGTAGTTCTGAAAGACCATGCCGACGCCGCGTTCCCGCGCCGGCAGATCGGTGACCTCTTGTTCGCCGAACCACAACTGGCCCGCGCTGGGCTCGACCAGCCCGGCGACGATGTTGAGCAACGTCGTCTTCCCTGAGCCCGAGGGCCCCAGCAGCGTCAGGAATTCCCCCGGTTCGATATCGAGCGTGACCGGAGACAGCGCCGAGACTCCACCGAAGCGCTTTTCGATACCACGGAACGAAATAGGCGTTCCGCTCCCCGCCCTGTCAGCCATTGGCAGCCTCGCGTTCGGATGTTCCTCCGCCTCGGCTCAGGACATAGCCGGAAGCCTCGAGATCCCAGCAATCCTCGGTGGTCCGCGGCAGGTCCGGCTTCTTGATGCGCTGGGTAGGCGTGCGTGGAAAATCGTCCACAAAGGCGACGTAGCGTGGAACCTGGAAATACGGCATCCGTTCCTCGCACCAACGGATCAGGTCGAGCGGCAGAAGCGTAGCGCCTTTCACAAGGCGCAGGATGACCTTCAGATCGTCTTCTCCCAATTCGCTTGGAACTCCGACGAGCGCCGACTCCTCCACGGCAGGATGCTGATTGATAACGCGCTCTACCTCCCACGCCGAGACGTTCTCGCCACGCCGGCGCACGCTATCCTTCTTGCGGCCAATGAAATAAAAATAGCCGTCCTCATCGCGATAACCGAGATCGCCGGTGTGAAACCACCCGTCTCGCTGCATGTTCGCGGTCGCTTCTGCATTACGGAAATAGCCCTTGGAAGCGAGTCCCGGCACCTGAGGTTTAACCACGATCTCACCGGGCTCGCCGTCACGCATCGGTCTGCGGTCGTCGTCCAAGATGCAAACCTCGAAGGGCGGAATTGCGCGGCCGATCGAGCCCGTCCTGCCCAAGCGGTTGGCCGTGACAAAGCTCGTGATCTCGGTCAGGCCATAGCCTTCACGGATGGCTACGCCGAAGCGTTCTTCAAACATCCTCCACACCTGAATCGGACAGCCTCCGCCCCAGGCGATGCGCACATTGTGATCCCGGTCCGCCGGCCCCACAGGCTGCTTGAGCAGGATTGGCAGAACGCCTCCCAGGTAGTGCACATGGGTCACCCCATACCGTTTCGCCTGTACCCAGAAGCGGGAGGCGCTGAAACGCGGCACCAGAGCGAATGTGGAGAGCGTGAGCAGCGCGATGAGCGGCACCTGGCCCCCGGCCAGATGGTGGAGAGGCTCCCAAAGCAACATCACGTCGCCGCGAGCCATGCCGGCGACATGGATGCAGGTCTGCGCCCCCGTGCGCAGGCCCCTATCCGTGACCAGCGATCCCTTGGGTTCTCCCGTCGTGCCGGAACTGTAACTCAGGCAAACGATGTCGTCTGGACCTGGCCCGGGCGGCAGCGCGTCTGTGGCGCTGCAGCGCGCCAGCACCTCGAAGGCGAGCGGGTCCCCGGCACGGCCACGCCATATGAGGGTGCGTATGCCTTGGATTGCAAGCACCGGTTCGAAAGCGTCACGATAGGCTTCATCCACGATCGCGGCGACCGGCTGTGCATGTTCGGCAATGAAGGCCAGCGCTTCGCCCTTGCTGTGCACATTGACCGGAACCCATACGATGCCGGCCCGTAGCAGCGCGAAGATGGTGATCACGTGATCGACGTGTTGGGGCAGCATCACCAACACCCGATCGCCCTTGACGATGCCAGCGTGAAGAAGGCCATGCGCCAGGCGATCGGCACGCTCCGTCAGTTCGCGTATCGAGTATGCCCGGTCCTCGAAGCGGCACAGTATGTGGTCCGGATGGTCGCGCGCCCGCTCGTCGAGAAGGTCGCGAACCGTGCGGTCGGACAGAGGAGTGCCTGGCAAGGCGATCTGCATATGGTGCTCTCCAGAAGCCATGATGATTTCAAGTCGAAGGGGGCTCAGCCGATTGGATCCGGTACGTGACGATACAGATCAGCAGCGACACCGCAGTGAGCAGCGTCGAGATCGCGGCCAGAACAGGCGAGACCTCCCATTGGATCGAGCTGTACATCTTGACAGGCAGCGTCACGGTGGTCGCGTCGGTGATGAACCAGGCGATCACCACTTCGTCGAAAGACATGAGGAAGGCGAGCAGCGCCGCAGAAATCACCGAATGCCACAGCTGCGGCAGCGCTACCCTGAAGAAGATGGTGAACCAGCCGGCGCCCATCAGCGCAGCAGCCGTCTCGGCGAGCGGATCGACCTGACGGAGCCCCGCGCTAACCGTCACGAAAACGAAGGGCGTGATGAAGGCGGCGTGGGCCAGCACCAGCCCTGGGATCGTGCCCGTCAGGTGCAGGTAGGAAAAGAACAGGTAAGTGCCGAGCGCAATGACGACAGTCGGCAGTACGAGCGGACCGATGAACAGGCCGCTCAGCGCGCTCCTGCCACGGAATACACGGCGACCCAGCGCGAAGGCCGCCGGCACACCGATCGAAAGCGCAATGGCCAAGCTGCACACTGCGACTATCAAGCTGTGCAGGGCCGCTATCATCCAAGAAGGGTCGAGCAGGAATTCCCGATAGAGCTTCAGAGAAGGCTGTAGCGGCGGAAAGCTGATAACCCCGCTCCCGTCGAAGGAGATCGGGATCACGATCAGCGTCGGCAAAAGGAGGAAGCAGTAGATAAGCCCAGCCAGCAGGTTGAGCGGACGCAACGGCGCGAATTTGCTTCTGGTAGCCATCGGTTCGTCCTTAATGCTGTGGACGGCTGACGCGACGCGCCAGTGCTATCAGTGCACAAACAAGCCCAGTCAGCGTGATCGCGATGGCCGATGCCGCAGGCCAATCCAGAGTCTCGCGCAGACGGAAGTCGATCAGATTGGCGATCATCAGGTCCCGGCGGCCACCCAGAAGCGCCGGCGTGATATACGCCCCTAGCCCAAGCGTGAACGCAATGAGAAAAGCTGCTGCCGCTCCCGGCAACGTGAGCGGCAATGTCACTCGCCAGAATATGGTATAAGGCGAAGCGCCCATGATCTCGGCGGCGCGATAGACGTTCCGGTCGACCTGCAGCATGCTCGTCAGGAGCGGGAATACTACAAACGGGATCACCTGATGCGCCATGGCGATCCCTACGCCCGTGCGGTTGAACATCAGGTCGAGCGGCCCGAAAGGAAAGTACCACGCCCGGAGCGCTTGGTTCAGCAGGCCTTCGCGCCCGAACAGAACGATAAAGGCGTAGCTTTTGACAAGGATGCTGGTCCAGAACGGGATCAGCACGAGCATCATCAGCACGCGCCGCACCTTGGGGCTGCGTTGCGACATATGCAGCGCTAGCGGATAACCGAGCAGAAGGGCGGCGATGCTGGAGAGCAACGCGATCTGGAAGGTTCCGCTCATGACTCGCCAGAAAAGGGTGCTGCCGGCGAGCGCCATGTAAGCATCGATCGACCAGCCCCCCGCCCCGTGCAAGCTCGTCCACAAGGCAATGGCAAGCGGGGTCAGGAATCCGACCGTCATCACGGCAATTCCCGGCGTGAGGAGGCCGGCAATGGCGGTCGGACGATAGCGGCGTGGAACAAAGGCGAGACCTGGCAGGCCGCCGGTGCCGCCTTCCCGGGCGAGCAGCATGGCGGCGCGCGCCTCAGTCCCTTGTGGCAAATCACCCTTGCTCATACGATATTCCACACTTCGCGGGATTCCGGTGGCAACTCTTCGCGTCGATCCAGCACGGTCGATCTGAAAACGCTGCGCGAAACCGGGACCATATGCTGACGGGACGAGGGAGGCCTTTCTGCGACGTGGCCCTCATCTCTGCTATCGTCAGGTCAGCAGCCATTCCTTGAAGCGGCCGTTCAGTTTCTCATAGTGATCCGACCAATAGGCGTCGCTGACGACGATATGCTTCGGATCGGCAAGATCCGGCACCCATTTCTGGACCGACTCGTTCATGAGCTCGCGCGCACCCCTGACGTTCGGGATGCCGGTAGTCGCAGCACAGAATGCAGCCATCTGGGCAGGCTTCGCTGCGAAATTGATGAATTTCATCGCAGCTTCCCGTCTCGGGCTGTTCTTCACCACGCCATAATAGATAGACCCGATGACGCATTGGCTCATGGACATTTCCATCGGGATGCCGGCTTCCTGGGCCGCGCGGACCCGGCTCGTATACACATAGCTGAAGTCGACTTCCCCATTCTGCAGCAGGGCCGTCATCTGCGCCGTTTCGCTCACCCAATTGCGTATATGCGGCTTTATCTCGTCGAGCGCCTTAAACCCGCGCTCCACGTCAAGCGGATACAGCTTGTCGGCCGGCACGCCCGACCCGACCAAGGCCATCTCCAGTGTCTCGCTGACACGCGCGCGCAGCGTGCGCGAGCCAGGAAACCGCTTCACGTCGAAATATTCCGCCACGTTGCTGGGATGGGTCCCGGCGGGGTTGCGCTTGCTGTCCCAGCCGACGCCACCGGCATAGGTATACATTCGTACGAGATCGGGCGACGAACTTGGAAGCACCAGGTTGGAAGTGTCTACGATATTGGTGTCAATCGGCTCCCAAAAACCCAGTTTGGCCCCGGACATGGCCATTGAGCCAGGAAGATCGAGGACGTCCCATTCGATGTTCCCTGTCTGGATCTGCGCCTTCACCTTGGCAAGATCGGGCCCCTCCGCAACGACGACGGAAATACCCGTCTCCTTCGTGAACGGATCGGCCCAGGATTCCTTGACCGCCTTGGCAACGAGCCCGCCCCAGGTCGCGAGCACCACTGGACCATCCTTTGCCAGGGCGCTGCGCGAGCCGAGGACGAACGGAGCAGCAAGCGTCACACCCGCCGCGCCGATGAACGAGCGCCGCGATATCGACGCCTTAGAACGCAAAGAAATCGTCATGGTACCTGCCCTTTCCTCCATTTGGCTTCTATCGATGGTCACGCGGCTGTTTGCCGGCGTGTTCGGCCGCTGACGGCCGTGCGCAACGCCCTCGCTATGAAGTCCACGTCTGACTGCGACTCGAGCGTGGCGATCCTGTGCAACAGGTCTGAAACGTCGGCACGCGGCATCAAGGATGCGACCTTGCGCGCCATCTCCTCGTCACCCCATCGCGTATGCTCATGCCAAGGATCGCCCCACGCATGGTCGCTTTCCGCGCGGAAGGATCCGTTGCTGGTGCGAATGCTCACCGCGCTCGGCATGTGCCGCACCACGCGATCTTGCGTTTCTTCCATTTCACGCAAGAAAGCCGACGCGCGCTCGTGCTCAGTCACCTTCACGCAATTGCGCAGCCGCCGGACGAGCGGATCGCGGCCGATATCCTCTGAAAGCCATTGTGCGCCGGATGGCACATTCAGAATCCGCATCACCACGGCATGCGGATAGCTGAACTGTTTGCTGACGAAATTGTCGGGGTCGGGGTTAAGGAAGCGCTCCGACATCGCGCATGGATTGGTCTCCACCACGATTTCCTGGATATCCTCCGGTTCAAACCGGTGCCGCTCCAGCAATTCCTCCAGCGCGGTCAGCGGATAGTGCATCCACCGGCAGCAAGGCCACGGCTTGTACATGATGTCACGCAAAAGCCAGCGTTCGCCCAACCGACCGGCAAGCGCATAGGTATCAGCCTTTTCGATGCCGGCCATACGGAAAAGCCCGCGCTCTCCATCCATGAGCGTCGGCACGGCGGTCGATCCGGCTTCGGCCGAGAGCGCACCAAAAACGCCGGCAAGCGTACACCAGCCGGTGTCGCAATATTTTGTATTGGGCAGTTTCACCTCCACCGCCCATTTTGCGCCGATGGGCACCGGGGTGTTGGAGCCGGCAACGCCAAAAGCCTGGGCCATCGCCGGCGCATCGAAGCGCAGAGCCTTGGCAGCGGCTCCGGCGGCGGCAAAGACTACACAGGTGGAAATGCCCCAAACATCCGGCAGGCCGACCACTCGACCGTTCTCAACCCTCAGATAGGTGCCGCTCGCCTCTGAGACCCGGCCGCCAAGTTCATAACCCGCGATCGCGGCAAGCAGAAATTCGCGCCCCGAAAGCTTGCGTGCCTCCGCTATGGCGAGCGCAGCCGCAAAGGCGCCGCAGCCGAAATGCACGCCTGAGGGATATGCCTCCTCGAAGTCCATGCAATTGCCCATGCGGCCGTTAGCGTAAGCTGCGGCCGCAACTGTGAAACGCCTATCACTGCCGGCCACGCTGGCTTGCTCGCCCAGGCCCAGCATCCCGGCAAGCTCGATGCTAAGCGGCCCGATTTCCGTATTTGCGGCTGCCGCGACACAGGCGATGAGATCGAGTATGAAGCGCTTGGCCTCCGCGATCACATCGGCGGGCACATCCTCGAGCGCGAGCCGAGCGAAGTAGTCGGACAGAACGCTGGTGGGATTTTCCACTACTTCCCGGCACTCGCCATTCATCTAATTGCTTCCTCTATTGCGTGTAAGGAATCGCCGCGTACGCTCGGCCATATCGCCTTCTCTGAGCGCCGCGATCTGCGCGGACTCTGCGAAATCGAATGCGGCATCGATCTGCGGCTGCTCCATCTGGCGGAACCATTGTTTAGTAAGCCTGATGGCGGCCGCCGATTGCGAGCCGAGCGCGACGGCTGATGCTACCGCCTCCGCCCTTACCCGCTGCGGCGGAACGATCCTGTCGAGCAGGCCCAGTCGACTCGCCTCGTCAGCCTCGATCATTCGCCCGCTTAGCGCCAGTTCGCGCGCCTTCGCCGCGCCGAGCCGCTGAGCCATGATGAGCGAGCCAGTTACGCTCGGGATCCCCGAATTGATCTCGACCTGCCCCATCCGCACCCCCGGATGCCCGATCCGCATGTCTCCAAGCAGTGCCACCTGGAACCCGGAGCCTGCGGCCAGACCGTTCAGGCCCACGACAAGCGGCTTTTCGAACGCGAGGATCGCCGTGTAGAAATCGCGCCATTCCTGCAAACTCGTTCGGATGCTCTCCTCCGATTGATGCTCGGCGATCTCCGCGATGTCGGCGCCGGCACAGAACGCCTTTTCGCCTGCACCGGTGAGCAATACCGCCGCGACTGCCGAATCGGCTTCCGCGCGCCGCAGGGCGGCGGCCAGCTCGCCGCGCATTTCCTTGTGCCAGGCGTTGAGCTTGTCGGGGCGGCACAAAGTCAGAATCCTGACCCGTCCTTCTGGTTCTTCTGACAAAAACACCTGTGCTTCACCGGAGTATTGGATACCAATTTTTATATTTTACTATCCAATAATCATCCAAGCTTGAGAACCTGTCAAGAGACGCTCGGCGCTTGAGGCCTGCCTCAATTTGATGGGCGCTGCTTTGCCTGCCTTGAGTGAAATGCCAGCCGGGGAAGCGGAGTAAGAGGTCAATTCATAGAAGGTCCAACCCTCGGCGAAATTTGCCGTCCTCAGCTTCCGCTTTTGAAATCCGGATCAGCTAATGAAGCGAGCGGCGGTCATGGAACCAGGGCGTTACGATGGCAGTCTATACTCGTCGGCCGAGCGAGGTGTTCGTGCCGTTTCACTACGGCGCGGCGTAATCGGCGAACCAACACACATGGTATGCGCGCGACCCGATCAGCCGTCAGCCCGCCTCAAATCATCCCCGGTTGCGGTGATCTTATTCAACCGGAGCATTCCAATGGCCAGCGAGTTCGAGAAGTCCATCGCGAACGATCCAGGCAGAATCCAGTAGGCTGGAACTCTAATCTCAGGCAAAAAAGAGCAAACCGGCGAGAGAGCCAGGCGCGCTTGGATTAGGAAAACGCCTGGGCCTCTGGAGCGTCGTCGGGGGTGGCCAAGCGTATCCAGGTGTGACGGCCGCGTCGGGATGACCGGCTCTTTCGTCCGCTGATAAATGCTGTCGTTCGCGGTCGGTCAGCGCGCAGCCCAGTTCATACCGCGCCTGAGGATGGTGCGCATTTCGGGCACCTCGAACTCGGTCGACACGTGGCCAAGCGAAGAATAGAAGACGCGCCCTTTGCCATGCTGCCTTTTCCACACCACAGGCATGACGGCGCCGTCGATCCACCACGCGTGTTCGCCCGAGAAGGTCGTTGTCGCCAGTACTTCGTTGGAGGGGTCGACATGCATGTAGTATTGCTCGGAGCGATAGGGAAACCCCGAGAGCCCCTGCATCACGGGGTCGTCGGGACGGGTGATATCGACGCGATAGTCGATGACGTTGCCGGGATGGGCGACCCATTGCCCGCCAACCATGAACTGATAGTCGACATTGTCGCGGAAGGCGTCAGCCATGCCGCCATGATAACCGGCGAGGCCGACGCCGCTTTCGACGGCGGCAGCTAGGTTCTTCGCCTCCTCTTTCTCGATCTTCGACATGGTGTAGATCGGCACGATCAGGCTGAGGCTGTGGATCGCGGGATCGGCGAACGCCTTCGTCTCCGTCGCCAGGCGGACGGAGAATCCGTCTTCCGTCAGCATGTCGCGGATGATGTGGGCACCTTGTTCCGGCTCATGGCCGGCCCAGCCTCCCCAAACGATGAGGGCTTCGCGCATGTAATGTCTCCCTGTTGATCTCAGAAAATGTGCCCGTCCCGCAGCGATTGTGAAAGCGGCGCCGGCCGCTCCGTGCGCGTTGTCAGCGCGACCACCGCATTCCGCTCCGACGCCTTGCCGATCGCTTCCATCACTTCCAGCACGTGCAGCGCAAGTTCGCCGCTGGCGCGATGTGGCCGTCCGGACCGCAATGCGTACGCCATGTCGGTGAGACCAAGCGAACGATAGTTGGCGTCGGCATAGGGCATGTCGGTCGCCACGTCCGTCCAGGCGCCGCCCTTGGCGAGATGCCTGATCTGGCCGCCGAAATAGTTCGGGTCGGGAACGGCGAGCGTTCCCTCGGTACCGTAGATCTCGAGCGGCGCATGACCGTGGCCGGCGACGTCGAAGCTCATCGCGATCTGGACGACGGCTCCGGAGGCAAAGGAGAGCATGCCGGTGACATGGGTCGGGACATGCACGGGGATGACTTCCCCTTTCCGCGGCTCGCTGGTGATCGTCCGCGTCGAGCGCGGCACCGTGGCGAAACCGGCGACCTTCTCCACCGGCCCGAGCAGATTGACGAGGTCGGTGATATAGTATGGGCCCATGTCGAGCATCGGACCGCCGCCAGCCTCGTAGTAAAAAGCCGGATTGGGGTGCCAGCGCTCGTGGCCAGGACACATGAAGAAGGCCGTGCCGCCCACCGCCTGACCGATCGCACCCTCGTCGATCAGCCGGCGCGAGGTCTGGTGCGAACCACCGAGGAAGGTGTCGGGTGCGGAGCCGACGCGCAGCTTCCGCGCCGCGGCGGTCTCAACGAGCCTGCGTCCCTCTTCGAACAGGACGCCGAGAGGCTTCTCCGCATAGAGGTGCTTGCCCGCCTCGAGCGTGCGAAGGCCGACCGGGACATGCGCCTTGGGAACGGTCAGGTTGAGCACGATCTCAATCGCCGGATCTGCGAAGAGGGCGTCGAGAGGGACGGCGCGGAGGCCGAATTCCCGCGCGCGCGTCTCGGCCGCCACCGGGTCGATGTCGGCCAGACACCTGATGTCTAGGATCGGAAACCCCGCCATCGCCTTGAGATAGGCTGCCGAAATATTGCCGCAACCGACGATGCCCACCCCGACGCGTTCCATGAAGCACTCCCCTGAATGATCCCTGCCCCTACAGCCGCGCACCCGTCTCGCGATCGAAGAGATGGATCTCTTGGGACGGAAAGCGGAGGCTGACTTTCTGGCCGACCGACAGGCGTCGGCGTTGGTCGACCCGCACGCTGAAGGGCAACCCCGCCACGCTCGTCCATACCAGCGTCTCAGCGCCCATCGGCTCGACCATCTCAACAGTTGCCGGCATACCGCCTTCGTCTTGGCCCTCGCTTTCGCCGACCAGGATATGCTCGGGCCGCATGCCGAGTTCCACTTCCGTGCCGGTGTGCGCCATCACGTCGACAGGCAGCTCGAAAGCGCCGCTGCGGAACCGCATGCCGCCGTCCGCGCGCTCCATGACGCCGGCCTGGAAATTCATAGCCGGCGAGCCGACGAAGCCGGCAACGAAGCGGTTTGCTGGTTGCTGGTACAGCTTCTCCGGTGTCGAGAATTGTTGGATCCTGCGGTCCTTCATCACTGCGATCCGGTCGGCGAGCGTCAGCGCCTCGATCTGGTCGTGCGTGACGTAGATCATCGTAGCGCCCAGGCGCTGGTGCAGCCGCTTGATCTCGACGCGGAGTTCGTTGCGCAATTGCGCGTCGAGATTGGAGAGAGGCTCGTCGAAGAGGAAGACGCTCGCCTCGCGCACCAGCGCCCGGCCGATGGCGACGCGCTGGCGCTGGCCGCCGGAAAGCTCGGCGGGCTTGCGCGTCATCAGCGGCTTGAGCTGCAGGATCGCGGCAGCTTCCCTGACCCGGTTTTCGATCTCGAGCCGCGGCAGTCCCGCGATCTTCAGGCCGAAGGCCATGTTCTCGCGGACCGTCATCTGCGGATAGAGCGCGTAGGTCTGGAAGACCATGGCGATGCCGCGGTCCTTGGGCTCCGCCCAGGTGACGTTTCGCCCGCCGATCCATATCTGGCCGCGATTGACGTCGAGCAGGCCAGCGATGGCGTTGAGCAGCGTGGACTTGCCGCAGCCCGAGGGCCCGAGCAGCACGACGAACTCGCCCGGCTGCACATCGAGGTCGAGCTGGTCGAGCACCGAGACGGTGCCAAAGGCGATGTCGACCTTGCGGACCGAGACATGAGCCATCGCCGCGTTATCCCTTCACCGCGCCGGCGGCGATGCCGCGCACGAACCAGCGGCCCGAGACGAAATAGATCGCCAGCGGGACCAGCGCCGTCAAAAGCGTCGCCGCCATTTCCATATTGTACTCCCGCTCCCCATGAGTGGTGTTGACGATGTTGTTCAGCTCGACGGTCATCGGCAGGTAGCGATGCCCGGCAAAGACCAAGCCGAGCACGTAGTCGTTCCAGGTGTTGGTGACCTTCAGGATGAGGGCGACGACGATCATCGGACCGGAAAGCGGGAGCATAACGCTACGCCAGGTGCGCCAGAAGCCGGCGCCGTCCACCCGCGCGGCCTTGAAGAGGTCGTAGGGCAGCGAGGCATAGTAGTTGCGGAAAAGCAGCGTCATGACCGGCAGCGAGAAGATCACCTGCACGGTGACGATACCGGCCAGATTGCCGAAGAAGCCGATGGCTGCCAGCATCCTGACCAGCGGGAAGAAGAGCACTTGGTAGGGAATGAAGGCGCCCATCAGGAGGGCACCGAACAAAAGGCTCGACCAGCGCAGCCGCCAGAGCGACAGCGCATAGCCGTTGACCATGCCGATGGTGATGGCGAGGACAGCGCTGGGCACCGTGATGAAGACCGAGTTGGCGAATCCCACCTTGAGCCCCTCGCATTTGAGACCGGTGCAAGCGCTCGACCAGGCCTCGATCCAGGGCGCCAGGGTGGGATTCGCCGGCCAGGCGAACAACGCACCGTGGCGGATCTCTTCCATCGGCTTAAGCGAGGTGACGATCATCACATAAAGCGGCATCAGGAAGAAGACGGCAGAGACCACCAAGAAGCCGTAGATTCCCAGCCTTGCCGGGCCGAAAGCCGTCGGTCTTGGGCCGTCCGGAACCATCTGGCGCGCAGTCACGCCATCCTCCGTTGCCGCGCGCGCTGCCATAGCGCCCATGGCACCACGACAAGGAGGATGAGGACCAGGAGCGTCGTGGAGGCGGCCGTCGCCAATCCGATGTTCTGACGCTCGAAGAGGTTGTCGACGACGAATTTCGCCGGCACCTCGGTGGCGCTGCCGGGCCCGCCATTGGTCATGGCCACGACGATGTCGTAGAGGCGCACGACGCCGATCGTCATTAGTACGACCGCGGTGACGATCGAGCCCCGGATCGTCGGCAGGATCACGAACAGATAAGCCTTCCAGTTGGGCACGCCATCGACCTTGAGCGCCTTCCATATCTCTGCGTCGACGCCCCGGATGCCGGCGAGCGTGATGACCATGACGAGGCCAGCCCCGTGCCAGGTCGCGGCGATGACAATGGTGAAGATCGCCATCTTCTGGCTGACGATCCAGTCGAAGGTGAAGCTGGGAAAGCCGAGATCGCGCACGACGTGCTGGATGCCCAGGCTCGGATCCAGGATCCAGCGCCAGACCAGCCCGACGACGATGAAGGAGGTGGCATAGGAATAGAGGTAGATAGTACGGAAGACGCTCTCGCCCTTGACCTTCTGGTCGATGAAGACGGCAAGCAGGATGCCGAGTACCAGGCTGGCGAGGATGAAGCAGAAACCGAAGATGACCATGTTCTCCAGCGACACCTGCCAGCGCGGAAAGCGGAACAGCGCGGCGTACTGGTCGAAGCCGACGAAGTTCCAGATCGTCAGCATGCGCGAGCTTGTAAAGGAGACCAGCGCGGCCCATCCGGCGCCGCCAATGAAGACGAACAGCACGACGAAGGCCGTCGGCAGCAGAGCCAGCGCCGCCGCCGCGCGGCCGGGTCTCCAGTGAAAGTATCGCGTCTCGTCCATTGCCCGTTCCGGATTGGCGCCACTCCAGCCATCGCCGGCGCGGCTGGCCGTTCTATTGCGCGTTGGCGATCGTCGAGGCGAAATTCTCCACGAACGTGTCGGCCGAGGAGCCGGGCGTGTTCCAGAAGCTCGAAATCAGGTCGTTGAGGTCGCCGTTGAGCGCCGGCGACATCAGCACCCCCTGAGCACCGACCGCGAGGCCCGGCCGGGTCGCCCATTCCGCGCTCTTCGCCACGCAGGCATCGAGCTTCGAGCGGTCCGCGCCCTTCCAGAAGGGAATTGAACCGTTCTGGCTGGCGAACTTCGCCTGGTTGGCGGGGTTCGACATGGTCTCGATCAGCAGTGTCTGCGCGTCGATCGCCGCCTTGTCGGAGAGTTTTGGATAGACGAAGACGCCGCCCTGGAGCTGGTAGCCCTGGTCGAGGTCGAGGATGGTGCAGCCATAGTCCACGTCCGGCTTCATGCCGGCCGCGTTGAACTCGCCCCGCGCCCAGGTGCCCATCTGCATGAAGACGGCCTTGCCGGTGATGACCATATTGGCCGCGTCGTTCCAGTTACGTCCGGGGCTGCCCTCGTCGATATAGTCGTGCAGATGGGCGAAGGTCTTCACCGCCTTGCGGAAGGCGTCGGAGCGAACCGCGTCGGCGCTATGCCCTTTCATGACCTTGAGGTACACGTCGCGGCCACCATTGCCGAGCAGCACCGCCCAGAAGAGCTGCGCCTCCCAGGTTTTCTGCCCCGCCATCGCCAGCGGGATCTTGCCCGCTGCCTTTACCTTGTCTAGCACGCCGATCAGCTCGTCCCAGCTTTTCGGCTCCTCGGCGCCGATCTGCTTGAGGAGCGCCTTGTTGTACCAGACGAAGTTCTGGCCGTTCAGCGCGGTCGGCACGACGTAGAAATGGCCGTTGAACTGGGCCGCCTCGGCGAGCGCCTCGGGCAGCTTGCCGCGCCAGTCGTTCTTCGCGGCGATGTCGTTCAGGTCGCGCAGCAGGTTGCCCTGCGCCAGCTCGACGAATTCAGGACCGAGGTTGAACATGGCGGCGCTCGGAGGGGTGCCGCCGACGATACGGTTGATGGCGGTCGCCTTGGCATTCGAGCCTCCCGCGACCGCGCTGTCGACCCAGGTGCCGCCCGCCGCATTGAACGCCTTGGCGAACTCGCCGATGGCGGCCGATTCACTCTTGGCCGTCAGCCAGTGGATCACTTCGGCGCGTTTTTCCTCCGCTCCGGCGTTCGAAGCTGCCGCCAAGCCGAACAGGACGGCCAGCGCGGCCGTGACTTTCCATTTTGCATTCATTTCCATTCCTCCGCTTGATGTTCTCACCGGGTCCTTCGATGTTTTTTCCGGCGTAACTTCAGCTCTCCCGAGTGGCGACCGGCGGCAGCCGTCTGTCGTTCTCCGGCGCGTTCCCTCCCAGGGACGCAGCCAGATGCCGCCGTCCGGCCCGGCCGGTCGCGGGCAGGCCAAGGCGTTCATATTGTTCCGCAGGCGCGTCGGTCTGACGCATCAGCTCCAGCATCAGTTCGATCATCCTAAGTTCGACCGCTTCATTGGCGATTGGCGCGGACTGGTCCGGATCGGTCTCCAGGTCGTAGAGGAGCGTTCCGAAACGATGCGAATCGACATAGGAATGCCCGCGCACCCGCAGCGTCGGCACCCCCTTGGTGAAACGGAAGGGAGCCGCCAGTTCGGTGCCATTGAGCTCCTCCGGTCGGAAGCGACTCCAGATACGTGTCGGCATCAGCGTGTATTCGTAAAGCGGACCGTTCTCCGGGCCGCTGCTGGCGCGCATGTAGACGTAGCGCCCGTCGGTGATGTTGACATGGCCGCCAAAGGCGCCGAACAGGCCGTGTTGCCGGCCATCGCCCGCGCCGGCGATGATGTCGGCGAGACGCACGCCCTGCATGTCCGGGGTCGGTTCGATCCCGAACAGGTCGAGCAGCGTCGGCGCCAAGTCTATCATCTGCACCAGCGCGCTGCTGCGCGCGCCCTCGCGGCCGGCACGAGGGTCCCAGATGAACAGCGGCGTGTTGGCGAGTTCGTTGTACCAGGGCTGGACGTTCTTGCCCCACCAGCCGTGCTCGCCGAGAAGAAAGCCGTGGTCGGTGCAGACGATCAGCATCGTGTCGCGCCACAGGTTGAGCTCGTCCATCAGGTCCATGACCCGGCCGAGCGAGCGGTCGCACATCGTGACCAGCGCCGCGTATTCGGCCCGCAGGTGGTCGATCGTCCCGGCATCCTCGGACACCGGCGCGTAGGCCGGCCAGTCGAAATGCGGCCCCTCGTAGCCGTGCGGGTAGAGATCCCTGTAGTGCTGTTGCGCGTAGAACGGCTCGTGCGGATCGAACGATTCGATCTGCAAGAACCAGCGGTCCTCGCCGGCGTTGCGGCGCATGAATTCGATGCCGGCATCGAATGTCAGCGTCTGCGGCTGGTCCGCCTCGGACGCCAGGTACTGACGGTTCACCCAGTCCTGGCGCCAGATGCGGCCGCTCCGCCCGCCGATGCTAGGCGGGATGTCGGGATCGGCGACGTGTCCCTTCCAGGCATCACCCTCCTGGCCGCGAAAGAACTCCCAACTGCTGTAGCGCGTATGGAAGGTGGCCCCGCCATCCTCGAAATAGTGCTGATGGTCGGTGACGAGATGCGTGTAGATGCCGTTATCCTTGAGGATCTCCGGCATCGAATCGTCGAAGGGCTCCAGCGGGCCCCAGCCGCGGTGCAGGAAATTGTAGCGACCCGTATGCAGTTCGCGGCGGGCCGGGATGCACGGCATCGATCCGATATAGCAATTGTCGAAGACCACGCTTCGTTCGGCAAGCTGCGAGAAATTCGGCGCCTTGACGTAATTGCCACCATAGGGCGGCAGCATATGCCGATTGAGGCTGTCGAAGAGCACCATGACGGCCTTCATGCGTCAGCCCCCCGGCGGCCGCCGACGATGCGCAGCCTCGGCGCTGCGCTGTCGGGTTCCTGTTCGATGACGGCAATCGTCTGCTCCAGCCATTCGATCCACTTGTCGACCTGAAGCTTTCCCCATTCATGCGCCAGGGTGAAACGGCGCTGCACCGCTTCTGGATCGCCGCCGAGCGGAAGTTCGAGATCGTGCAGCGTGCGCGAGCGGCCGCGATAGGTCCTCACCTGGTCGAGCCGCGCCTCCAACTCCTGGTTGAGCAGCTTCAGCGTCGCCTCCTTGCCTAGGAACGCCGAATAATGGAATCGCAGCGAGAACTCCGGATCGGTGAAGCGGCTCGGCGGGACATAGGGACTGCCCAGCCAGTCGAGAAAGATGGCCGCGCCGTCCTCGGTCAGGCTGTAAGTCTTGAAATCGGGCAGGCCCTGCCGGTGCGTGACCTCGAACTCCACCCAGCCTTCCTTCACCATGCGCCCCATGGTCCGGTAGATCTGGCTGAGCTGCGTGTGGGAGCGGAGGAAGCGCCCGAACGTGTCGAGGAACTTCTTCAGGTCGTATCCGGTCTGGGGCTTGAGCGCCAAAAGGCCGAGCAGGAGGTATTCCAGATTCATTCTACGATATCCTCCGCTAGCAGATGTATCGTAGGAGTACGTATGACACAAGTCATATAGTGTATTGTATCATATGTGATGACTGTTCCGGGTATTGCGGCATCAAAGGACAGAGCGAATGCAGCTGCTGCCTACCGCAACGGGCAGGTCCGCCCATGTTCGAGATGCCGAGGCTATCGCGGAGGCGGCGTCACGGCCAACGATGCGGTTCGTGGAACTGAAGAGCCAGGATCAGTTCGACCTGCAGTCGCTACATCGGGCGCGGTCCCGGCTGGTGAATGCGCTCAAGACGCTGATCAATCTGTTGCGAGCGGTTTTGCTCGAGCGTGGCCACGTCATCGTCAAGAGGTCGCAACAGCTCGACCGGGCTCTAGACGAGATGCTCGCCGGCGACGATCTGGATATCAGCGGCAGGATGAGCACGTTGGTCATCGAGATGCGCGATGAATGGCGGGACCTCGACCAAAGAATCGGCGCGCTGAACGCCGAGTTCAAGGAGCATCTCCAGACGCATGAGGCAGCCCGGCGCCTGATCGCCCACCTGCGATGGTCGTTTCCGACTGACTCGCAATGCAAGAAGGATCGTCTGGCCGCGTTCGACGATGGGAGTCATGGTCTCCATATCGTATCTGGTGCTGGTCGCTCCGCAGAATGGCTGGAGTGCGGAGTCGATATCGAATGGCGATAAACCCTGCGGAACCTAATCCTCCATTATGGCGACGGCGCGCGTCCAGCCGGCGGACGCCTTTTCGATCTTCACGGGGAAACAGCTTATCATGAAGCCGTCGGCGGGCAGCTTTTCCAGGTTGTGCAGCTTCTCGATATGGCTGTAGCCGATGTGCCGGCCGGCCTTGTGACCTTCCCAGATGATCGAGGCGTCGTGCGTCTCGGCATATTTCCTCGCGGTGTGCACGAACGGCGCGTCCCAGCTCCAGCCATCCGTACCGGTGACGCGCACGCCCTTTTCGAGCAGGTACATGGTCGCCTCGTAGCCCATGCCGCAGCCGCTCGCGACATAGTCCTGCCGGCCGAATTTGGCGCCGGCGGAGGTGTTCACCACGACGATCTCCAGCGGCTTCAATTCGTGGCCGATGCGCTTCAGTTCCGCCTCGACATCGGAGGCGGTGGTCACATAGCCGTCCTCGAAATGGCGGAAGTCGAGCTTCACGCCTGGCTGGAAGCACCATTCAAGCGGCACCTCGTCGATGCGCATGGCCGGTTTGCCCCGATCCTGCGTCGGATGGTAGTGCCAGGGCGCGTCGAGATGCGTGCCGTTATGCGTGGAGAGATTGACGCGCTCGACCGCCCAGCCCTGCCCGTCGGGAAGATCCTCGGCCTTCAGCCCCGGAAAGAACTTCAGCATCGCCTCAAGGCTCTGCTGATGATCGAAATAGGTGACGGAAAGATCCTGCCCCGGCGGATCGGCCGGAATGCCGTTGGCGATCGGAATGGACAGGTCGATGATGGTGCGGGGCATGGTTTCCTCCTGCGTGATTTTCTTCTTGCGACGCGGTCAGTGCTGGCGCACCACTTTGTTGCGGAGAACGCCGATCTTCTCCACTTCGAGCTCGATCGTGTCGCCGTCGGACAGGAAACGCCCGTGCTCCAGCCCGCAGCCGCCGCCAACCGTACCCGACCCCATGAACTCGCCGGCGAACACCGTCTCGTCCTGCGACATATGCGCGAGAATCTCCTCGAAAGAGAAGAGCATGCCCTTGGACACATTGCTCGACCAGGTCTCACCGTTCACCCGCGCTTCCATCCCGAGGTTGTACGGATCGCCGATCTCGTCCGGCGTCACGATCCACGGCCCGATCACGTTGCCGCCGTCGAAGCTCTTGCCCTTGGCCGGGCCGAGATGGCCGGGCATCTCCCTGCCCTGCTGGTCGCGGGCGGAGAAGTCATTGAAGATCGTGTAACCGAGGATGTGGTCGCCGGCATTCGCCGCCTTGATGTTGGCCGACGTATTCATGGTGACGATGCCGAATTCGAGCTCATAGTCCATGACCTTCGAATAGCGCGGCCAGACGATCGTCGCCCCGGGCCCGCGCACGATCATCCGGTTGGTGATGTAGTAGATCGGCATCTGGCGATAGACGACGGCGAGCGGCGCCACCGGCTCGGCCTCGATCGCCGCCACCGCGGCGGCATCTTTCGCGAGGAGCTTGCGCATGCCGCGGCCCGATCTGCGGATATGCTCCTCGAAGCTCATCCCGTCGCGCATCTGGCGCGGCTCCGGCAGCGGCGCAAGCAGCTTCACGTCGGCGAGCGCGTGTGACAGGTCCTCCTCCCCGCCGCGCCTGGCGAAGAGGTCCACCGCCGCGTCGAGGCCCTTCCTTCCTGCTTCCGCAAGCGCGATCATGGAAACGAACGCCGGATTGGCGCCGCCGGCGCGCCCGGCCGCTGCAGCCAGATCGAACAGCCGGTTGCCGGCGCCATGGACGAGGGCGATGCGCTGCTCCTTCCGCGCATTCTCGAAAGTGGCGAGCTTCATGAGACCTCCTCTTGCAGATGTATATATTTTATGGTTTTGTCGATAAACTAAAAGCGCGGCCGTGGGAAGCCGCCCAACGGAGGAAACCAATGAACATCCTGAAATCGGCCATAGTGACGGCCGCCGCGCTTGCTTTCACGGCGCTCGTCCCCTTTGCCGCAGCCGGCGCAGCCGACAAGATCATCATCGGCTGCACCGCCACGACAGACTGCGCGAGCGCGGCGGTCGCGGAGAAGGAAGGCATATTCGAGAAGAACGGCCTCGACGCCCATATGCTCCTGATCGGCCTCAACTCGAACATCCCAGCCGCGCTTCTTTCCAATTCGATCCAGATCGGCGGGCCGACCCCTTCGGTGTTCCTGCAGGCGGTCGATGGTGGCCTCGACCTCGTCGCGGTCGCCGGTGCATCGGTGAGCGACAAGTCGACCGCCGATACCGCGGCTGTCGTCGCGAGGCCGGATTCCGGCATCAAGACGGCCAAGGATTTCGTGGGCAAGAAAGTCGGCGCGCCCGGCATCGGCGCCTTCCTGCAGGTGCTCTTCGCGCAATGGCTCATCCAGAACGGCGTCGATCCGAAACAGGTCAACTTCGTCGAGGTCACCTTCCCGACCATGAACGACGTGCTGAAATCCGGCGCGGTCGACGCGGTGGTGACCGCAGGCCCGGTGATGGCCAACATGATCAACTCGAAGACCGGTGTCGTCGTCTCGCACTATCTGGAGGAACTGCCGGACGGCAAGCCGCAGGTGATGCTGGCCGCGACCCGCTCCTGGGCGGATGCGCATCCCGCCCAGCTTGCCGCCTTCCGCAAATCGCTCGACGAAGCGGCGAAGATCGTCAATTCCGACCCCGACAAGGCGCGCGAGGCTCTTTCGGGCTTTACCAAGATCCCGATGAAGGTGCTCAATACGATCAAGGTGTCGGTTTCCGACCCGAAGATCACCAAGGAGCAGCTCGACTGGTGGGTCGACGTCATGAACAAGCAGGACATGCTGCAGAAGAAGACGCCGGACACGGCGGCCCTGATCGCCAAGTGACGCCGGGTCAAGCGACGCCGGCGACGGAAAGCGCACGCGCGATCCGGCGCGAGGCCGAAACCGAAACCGGCGCGGATACGTTGAGCGCGCGCGCCGCCGGCCTGATCGAGCGCGACATCCTTTCTGGCCTGTGGGGGCCGGAAGCGCGTCTCGGAATCCATGCGCTTTCCGCCCATTACGGCATCGGCGCGACGCCGCTGCGGGAGGGAATGTCGCGCCTCGTCTCGCGCGGGCTGGTGACGGCGGTCGGCCAGCGTGGCTTCCGCGTGGCGAGCGTGTCGCGCGCGGACCTCGAGGACATCACCCGGGTGCGCACGCTGATCGAAGCGGAGGCGCTTCGCCGCTCGATCGAGAACGGCGACGACGAATGGGAGGCGGCCATCGTCGCCTGCCTGCATCGGCTCAGGCAGAAGCTGCTGCGCGACCCGGAGACCATGCGCGAGGGCGCGCCGGAATTCGACACGCTGCACAAGGCCTTCCACCGTTCGCTCATAGTCGCCTGCGGCTCGGAACGGCTGCTCGCGCTTCACGACGACCTCTACCTCCAGGCCTATCGCTACCGGCGCGTCATGATGAGCCGTTTCGAGGACCCGCAATGGTTCACCAGGGTGCATCAGGAGCTTGCCGACCTGGTCCTCTCGCGGGACGCGGACGCCGCGGTGAAGCTGCTCTCGGGGCATCTCGCCTCTACGCTGGAGGTAGTTTATGGAAAGGGCTGATCTCCACGGTCTCGCGGAGGCGGGAGCCTGTGCGGTGGGAGCCGCGGCGATCGAATTCCACAACGTCGACCTCTCCTATAGCGGCAAGCCGATCCTCGCTGGCCTGTCGCTCGCCGTCGGCAAGGGCGAAATCGTCTGCGTCATCGGACCTTCCGGCTGCGGCAAGACGACGGCGCTGAGGGTGGCGGGCGGCCTCATCAAGCCGGATTCCGGCAGCGTGAAGGTCGGTGGCAAGCCGGTCACCGGCCCGCGCCGCGACGTCGCCATCGTCTTTCAGGACTACGGCAAGGCGCTCTTGCCCTGGCGCACCGCCGCCGGCAACGTGTCGCTGGCGCTCGAGGCGGCCGGCACGCCCGCGCGCCAGCGCAAGGAACGCATCCACGCGCTGCTCGAAAAGGTCGGACTGCACGGCCATGCCGACAAATATCCGACTGAGATGTCGGGCGGCATGCAGCAGCGGCTGCAGATCGCCCGCTGCCTCGCCCAGGAGCCGTCGGTGCTCCTCATGGACGAACCCTTCGGCGCGCTCGATGCCATGACGCGCCAGACGCTTCAGGACGAGATGCTCTCGATCGCCGCCGAAACCGGCGCGACCGTCTTCTTCGTCACCCACGATCTCGAGGAGGCGATCTATCTTGGCGACCGCGTGATCGGGCTCCTGCCCAATCCCGGGCGCATCGGCACCATCGCCAAGGTGACCCTGCCCCGCCCGCGCAACCAGCTCGAAACCCGCGAGATGGCGGAGTTCCTGAGGCTGAGGCGCGCACTTTTCGACTTCATCGGGAAGGCGGAAGGATGAACCGCGCGGCAAAGGCGCTTGCTGTCCCGGCCTTGCTGCTGGTCGCGGCCGAAATCGCCACCCGCCTCTCGGGCACGACCAGCCTCGCGGTCGCGCCACCGAGTTCCGTGGCCGTCGCGCTGCTGGCGGCGCTCGGCGACGGAACCATGCTCGCGGCGACGCGCGACACGCTGGCCTGCGCTTTCGGCGGCCTTTTCGTGGGCGGTGCGATCGGGCTGGTTCTCGGCCTTCTCTTCGGGCTCGTCCGGCCGCTCGACCGGCTGATGGAACTGACCGTCGAGGCGATCCGCCCGATCCCTTCCGTGGCGCTCATCCCGATCGGCATGCTCTCGCTCGGCTTCGGCTACAGCTTCGAGATAGCGATCGTCGCCTTCGCCTGCGTCTGGACCATGCTCATCATGACGCGCGCGGCGATCGGCGGCATCGAGCCGCGCCTGCTGGAGGTTTCGCGAGCGCTGCGCCTCTCCACGCTGCAGCGCATTTTCAAGATCGTCATTCCGGCGGCGCTTCCGCGCATCATCGTCGCCTTCCGGCTGGCGGCCGGCTTCGCGCTGGTGGTGGCGGTCACCGTCGAGATCGCCGCCAACCCGCAGGGGATGGGCTACGGCATCCTGATCGCGCAGCAATCGCTCAGTCCGCAACTGATGCTCGCCTATCTCCTCTGGATCGGCCTCGTCGGCTACGGGCTGAACGTGCTTCTTTCGCTGGCGCAGCAGAGACTGCTCGGCCGCGCGGCGATGGGGGAGGTCCGGCAATGAACGGCCGCCGCGTCCTCTGGCTCGCCGGCAGCTTCCTTGTCGCGGCGGGCTTCGTCTGGATCTGGCAATGGATCGCCGATCACCGGTTGATCTCCCCGGTCTTCCTGCCGGGACCCGACCGCGCCTGGGCGGCGCTGGTCAAGGGCATGACCGACGGCGACCTGACCGAGAAACTCTTCGCCACCATCAGGCGCATGATCTACGGCTGGCTGCTCGCCTCGCTCGTCGGCATCGCGCTCGGCGCGGCCATCGGCACGTCGAAGGCGCTGCGCGAATATCTGGCGCCGATGTTCGAGTTCCTGCGGCCGCTTCCCGCCTCGGCAATCATCCCGGTCGCGATCGCCCTTCTCGGCCTCTCCGATCCGATGGCGCTCGCCGTCATCGCCTTCGGCTCGCTGTGGCCGGTGCTGCTCGCCACCATCCACGGGTTCTCCGCCGTCGAGCCCAGGCTTTACGAGGTAGGCCGGGCGCTCCGCCTGTCGCGACCCGCCGTCATCTTCAAGATCGCCCTGCCCTCCGCCAGCCCCGACATCCTCGCCGGCATGCGGCTCGGGCTGACGGTGGCGCTCATCCTTTCCGTCGTCTGCGAGATGCTTGCCGGCCGCGACGGGCTCGGCAACTGGATCCTGCTTTCCGCGCGCTCCTTCCGCGCACCGGACCTT
Organism: Rhizobiales bacterium 65-79; assembly: GCA_001896885.1. GTDB lineage: Bacteria > Pseudomonadota > Alphaproteobacteria > Rhizobiales > Rhizobiaceae > Mesorhizobium_L. The sequence goes on from MKRJ01000018.1 coordinate 25,433, forward strand.
TATGCCGGCGTCATCCTGCTCGGCGTGCTGGGCTATGTCAGTTCCATGGCGATCGCCGCCGTCGAGCACAGGCTGCTCATCTGGCGCGGCCGGGCGCGATGATCCTTCCGCATGCACCGCGCGAGATGCCCCGGGATCGGTACCTCGCACCACACCGCATGGTGAATATCGGGGCGAACCTTCGCGATCTTTGAGGAGACAAGCCATATGGCACGCAAAATGGACAAGATCATCATCACCTGCGCCGTGACCGGCGGCGTGCACACGCCGACCATGTCGGATGCATTGCCGATCACTCCGGACGAAATCGCCAGACAGTCGATCGAGGCTGCCGAGGCCGGCGCATCGATCATCCATCTGCATGCACGCGACCCCGAAACAGGCAGGCCGACGCCGGATCCTGAAGTATTCATGCAGTTTCTGCCGCGCATCAAGCAGTCGACAGATGCGGTGGTAAACATCACAACCGGCGGCGGACTGGGCATGACGATCGAGGAGCGCCTTGCGGCGGCGTTGCGCGCATCGCCGGAGATGTGCTCCCTCAACATGGGCTCGATGAATTTCGCGCTGCATCCGATGGCCAAGAAATTCAACGAGTGGAAGCATGATTGGGAAAAGCCGTTCCTCGAATCCAGCGACGACTTCATTTTCCGCAATACATTCCGCGATATCGCCAGGGTTCTCCGAGAGCTCGGTGACGGGCACGGCACACGGTTCGAGCATGAATGCTACGACATAGGCCACCTCTACAACCTTGCCTACTTTATAGATGCCGGGCTGGTGAAGCCGCCCTTCCTAGTGCAGTCGATCTTCGGAATTCTCGGCGGCATAGGCGCGGAGATGGAAAATGTCATGTTCATGAAGCAGACGGCGGACCGTCTGTTCGGTGCCGATTATGTCTGGTCCGTGCTTGCCGCGGGCCGCTACCAGATGCCCTTCGTGACGCAGGCGGCCATGCTGGGCGGCAATGTGCGCGTCGGACTGGAAGATTCGCTCCACATCGCCAAGGGCAAACTTGCGGGTTCCAATGCCGAACAGGTCCGCAAGGTCCGACGCATCCTCGAGGAACTGGGCCATGAGATTGCATCCCCGGCCGAAGCGCGTGCCGCTCTCGCGCTCAAGGGCGGCGACATGGTGAAATTCTAGAAGCCGAACGCAATGACTCACAACCCTATTGACGGGTTCCAGGTCGATCCCCGGCGGATCAAGACGATTGGCCGAGACCTCCAGCGCCCGGAATGCATATTGGCGGAACGCGACGGCTCGCTCTGGGTCGCCGACGCGCGCGGCGGTGTGGTGCATATCACCCCGGACGGCTCGCAACATATCATCACGCAGTCAACAGGAAATGCGTTCGCGACGGCTACAGACGAAGCCAGGCGATTCACCGAAGGTACCTTGCCAAACGGCCTGGCTTTCGCCCGCAACGGCGACATCCTGGTCTCCAATTTCGGCACCGACCGGCTTGAAGTCATGAAACGGACGGGCGAAACGCGCGTGCTTTACGACAAGATCGACGGCAAGCCGATAGGCAAGGTCAATTTCGTCCTGCGAGATAGCCGCAACCGTATCTGGCTCACCGTCTCGACCACAATTCCGAACTGGATGGAGGCTATCAGCCCCAACATTCGCGACGGCTTCGTGGCCGTCGCTGACGAGCGCGGGTTGAGAATCGTCGCCGACGGCTTCCATTTCACCAACGAGATCAGACTGGATGCCAGGGAAGAGTGGCTCTACGTCGTCGAAACCTGCGGGATGAAGATCACGCGGCTGCGCGTAGGCAAGGACGCCTCACTCTCACATCGCGAAACCTTCGGACCGGAAAGCCATGACGCCTTCATCGATGGGATAGCCTTCGACGCCTTCGGCAATCTGTGGGGAACACATATCCAGACCGATCGCGTCTTCGCGATCACGCCGGATGGCGACCTGCGCATACTTCTCGATGATGACCACAGCTCGGAAGCTGGAAAGGCCTTGATCAAAGCGTTCTACGAGGACCGTGCGACACCGGCACTGATGCTGGCCTGCGGCGGCAGCATCGCCCCCTGGATGGCGAGCGTGACATTCGGCGGGCCGAACCTGCACAACGTCTATATCGGTAGCCTGCGCGGGACGACGATTCCGTGGTTTCACTCTCCGGTTGCAGGGCTGCCAATGGTGCATTGGTAGGAACTGGTTTGTCAAAGGCGGAGCAAAACCCGACCATTGGGCGGAGTAAAAGCAAGCCACTTGGCGCAAGCAGGGAACCCCGGGAGGGTGTAACCCGACCGGAGTTTCTTGCATGTGGCGTCGGCAATTTTTCGAAGGGTTTCAGCCGACCTTTCGGGCAGGGCTTTGATCGAGACGGTAGCTTTCGCCGTTCATCTCGAGAATGTTGACGTGGTGGCGATGCGGTCGAGCAGCGCCCCGGTCAGGTGTTCCGACCCCAGCGTTTCGGTCCATTCGTCAAAGGGAAGATTGCTGATGATGAGGGTCGCGCCCCGCTCGTAGCGTTGCGATATCCGCTCGAACAGCAGTTCCGCGCCGGTCTTTGACAGCGGCACGAAGCCGAGCTCATCGATGATGAGGAGCTTGTAGGCGGCCGTCTGCTTCTGGAAGCGTAAGCGCATCATCAATATCGACACCGAGGTATCGAACGGTGTTTTCGATCTGACCTGAGACCCTAATCTCCTCCCGGTTTGAGGGAGAGTCCTAGGTTTCGTTTTGGGCCTTATGCAGCCTGTTTTTCCAGCGTGGATTTCATGGCGAACTCGGCGGGTGGCATGTTGCCGAGGGCCGAGTGTGGTATGTGATGGTTATATCCTCCTTCCATGAGTTGATGGCACAGCGGGCCTCGGATAGTGTCGAGAACAGCGTGTCGTTAAGGCACTCAGGCGCGACTACGGTCAGGAAGCTCTTTGAGCTTTATCTCGATTGCCACTCAATCCGCGAGTTGCAGAGGCGATCGGAAGTACTCGGCCTGCACACTTGCGGCAAGTTGGGGGCGGCGCGGGCCGATCGCAGACGCTCCTTCTTCTGTGGTCATCTGCGCGCCATCCTCACCAATCCGATCTATGTCGGCCGGATCCGGCATGGCCGCGAACTTTACGATGGGCAACACCAGGCCATCATAGACTTGGCCACCTTTGAGAAAGCGCAGGCGCTGCTTGCCTCACGGGCCAATCGCTCCATCACTGCGGAAAGCCGCGATGGTGTCCACCTTCTCACCGGGCTTGTGTTCAGTCGGGACGGTGATCAGCTTGGCCCGACCCATGCCACCAAAGCAGGCAGGCGATACCGTTACTACGTCTCGCGTCGTCTCCTGACGAAGAGCGCATCGGATCGCGGCGAAGGCTGGCGAATCCCGGCCAGCCAGCTGGACGATCTCGTCTGCGAATACCTGCATAAGTTTCTGAACTCGCGGGTAGATCTCATTGAGATGTCACGTGACTGGTTGCTGGACACGGCCAACCTCAACCGCCTCTTCGCCGGAGCCGCCGCCCTTGCCGATGAACTGAAAGCGACCTCCCCAGCCGCGCGCCAGGCTGTCCTCCGAAGGCTCGTCCAGCGCGTCATCGTCGATCGCGATGCGATATCGATAGCGATCCTGTGCGGAGCACTGGCGGTACAGAACGGCTGCGATGTAGACCAGATTGATGCAACGGACGCAGTCACCACCCACACCATCAGCGTTCCCTTTGCCCTGAAGCGTCGCGGCGTCGAGACCCGCCTGGTCATCGCCGATGCGGCCCGCATACCGGATCCTGGCCTGATCAGGCTGATTGCTCGTAGCCACATCTATATGTGTGCTCTGACCGACGGATCGGGAACCACGATCGCGGAACTCGCCCGGCGCGAGCAACTCGACGTCTCCGATCTCAGCCGCATGCTGAAGCTCACCTATCTTGCCCCGGCCATCGTCGAAGCCATCCTCAGGGGAAAGCATCCTCCCGAGCTCACGCCGCACCAGCTGATGCGCGCCAGCGAGCTGCCACTTGACTGGCAGCACCAGGTACATCAGCTCGGCTTCTGATCGCAGCGTCGGCCGTACAACTCTGTCGGCTTAGAAAGCGCTCCTCAGCCCGACAAGTAGCGACATGAATATAGCCAATCCGCCAAGCAGGCTCCGTTGATCATCGTCTCCTCGAATTTTGCATCATCACCGATGATCGCTTACCGAAAAGAGCGGGACGCCAAGCTGGGCCTACAGAGACCGAGGGTAGATTTTGCCCGTTCCGGCCACATGTTTCGCGTCTCCATCCCCGCACGTTCCGGTGACCGCCCGCTAAGCCTCGGAAATGTCGGACATTCTTTGGGAGCGACGAAAACGTGGCAAAAACATGGGACTAGATGGTGGGTGATACAGGGATCGAACCTGTGACCCGCTGATTAAGAGTCAGCTGCTCTACCAACTGAGCTAATCACCCACCGCGCGCCGGACGGCACGGGACGGCGCGGATATAGCCAGTGAGGCAGAGCCTGTCCAGCCCTTGCGGAAATTTCCGCTTCCTCAGACGAAGAGCGTTCCTTCGGCCACCTTGACCGCATGTCCGCCGATGCGCGCGGCGGCGAGCTTGCCGCGCTCAACGTCGAGTTCCAGCCTTATCTTCGAGGGCCGGCCCATCTCGATGCCCTGCTCGATCAGGATTGGCGTCGAGCCGTCGGTCGGAGCGTCGAAAAGCATCACCGCGCCCGCAAAGGCGGCAGCGGCCGAGCCGGTCGCCGGATCCTCCGGAATGCCCTCGTGCGGCGCCAGCATGCGGGCATGGAACGACGCCTCGTGGCCGATCGTCTCCCGGCAGTAGATGTAGGGCGCGGCGACGAGATGGCCGGCGCGCGGCGCAAGCTTCACCCAGGCGTCGATGTCCATCCGCGCCTTCGCGGCAGCCGGCAGCCCGCGCACCGGCACGGTCACGTAGGGCACGCCGGCCGACCAGGCCCCGACCCGGTGGTTCTCGAAGCCGATCTCGTGCGGTCCGAGATCGAGAGCGGCGGCCACCGCTTCCTGCACCACGTCGAAGGCGACCTTCTCCGGCAGGCACGGCAGGTCGAACTCGGCGAAGCTCGGGTCCTTGCCGCGCGACACCGCGCAGCGCACCGGTCCCACGCCCTCCTCCAGGACGAGGATCTCGGGGACACCGATGCCCTCGGGAGCCCGCGTCTCGGCAATCGCAACGGCGGTGCCGACGGTCGGATGGCCGGCGAAGGGCAGTTCGACGCGCGGCGTGAAGATGCGTATCCTCGCCGAATGGGCAGGCTTTTCCGGCGCGCCGACAAAGACGGTTTCGGATAGATTGAACTCGCCGGCGATCCTCTGCATCGCCGCCGTATCGAGCCCTTCGCTGTCGAGGACGACGGCGAGCGGGTTCCCGGCCAGCTTGCCGTCGGCAAAGACGTCGTAAACCATGTAGCGGCGCTTAATCACGCGGTCATCTCCGGTTCAGGTCGTGCCGGATATAATATGGGCGAAATTTGATTTGAAAATCCGATGTTCCGGCATGATCTCCTGCGATCGAGCCGATTCCGGGATTTCGGATCGCGGCCCGGCGTCCGGCGGACGCCGAAGCGGGAAGGACTGGAAACACCATGGACCAGACGGTTGAACGGCCGAAGGTCGAATTGCCGGCGAGCGTCAGCATCGAACAATCGCTCGGGCTGGACGCCAGGGGCCGTGCGCACCGGCGGCGCCGCAAATGGGTCTGGTGGATGGCCGCGCTGCTTCCGGTCCTCGCGGGCCTCGGCGCATGGCAGTGGTTCGACCAGGCGCCGGCGAAGATCGTCTATACGACGGCGCCGGCCGCGCTCCGCGACATGACGGTCAAGGTTTCCGCCACCGGCACGCTGCAGCCGCTGACACAGGTCGATGTTTCGAGCGAGTTGTCCGGAGTGGTGCGCTCGGTCGCCGTGGAGGAAAACCAGGAAGTGAAGAAGGGCGACGTACTCGCCGTTCTCGACAAAACCCGGATTCTCGCCCAGATCGAGGGAGCGAAGGCTTCAGTCATGGCCGCCCAGGCGCAGGTCGAGCAGGCCGAGACGACGCTTGCCGACACCTCGCGCACGCTCGATCGCACCCAGCAGCTTGCCGCCAAGGGCATGGCCGCCAAGCAGGCGCTCGACACCGCCACGGCGGACCGCGACCGGGCCCAGGCCGCCCTTTCCGTCGCCAAGGCGAATGTCGCGGTCGCGCAGGCCAACGAGAAGCTGCAGGAAACCGACCTCGACAAGAGCACGATCTACGCGCCGATCGACGGCGTCGTGCTGACGCGCTCGGTCGATCCCGGCCAGACGGTGGCCTCGTCCTTCTCCGCGCCGGTGCTCTTCATCATCGCCCAGGACCTCAAGAGCATGCAGCTCGAGGCGGCGATCGACGAAGCCGATATCGGCAAGGTCGCCAAGGGCCAGACCGGACACTTCACGGTCGACGCCTTTCCCGGCAAGAATTTCGACGCCAAGATCAGCGACATCGCCTACGCCTCGGTCACCACCGACAATGTCGTGACCTACCAGGCCAAGCTCGACGTGGATAATTCGAAGCTGCTCTTGCGTCCCGGCATGACGGCGGCGGTGGACATCGTGACCCGGCAGGCGAACGGCGTGCTGACCGTGCCGAACGCCGCCTTCCGCTATAGCCCTCCCACCCGCGATGCGAGCTCACGCCGCGGCTTCAGCCTGCGCGACCTCTTCATGCCGCGTTTCCCGCACCGGCGGGAAGGGACGGAAGCACCCAAGGCGGCCGACGGTACCCGGGCGCTCTACGTGCTGCGCAACGACCACCCTCACAAGATGATGGTCAAGCCGGGCGACACCGACGGCACCTATACCGAGATCGTTTCGGGGCTGAAGGAAGGCGACAGCGTCATCACCGCGTCGTCGCAACCGGGAAGCTAGAAGCCATGCTGCAGAGAGCTCCCCTCCCCGAGCGCGAGGCGCTCATCCGCTTCGATCAGGTATGGAAAAGCTACGGCCAGGGCGAAGCGCAGGTGCATGCGCTGGCCGGCGTCGACCTCGCGATCGCGCGCGGCGAATTCGTCGCCATCATGGGGCCGTCCGGCTCGGGCAAATCGACCTCGATGAACATCATCGGCTGCCTCGATACGCCGACGAGCGGCCGCTACGATTTCATGGGCGTCGATGCCGGCCGGCTCGACCGCGGCCGCCGTGCGATCCTGCGCAACCTCTATATCGGCTTCGTCTTCCAGGGCTACAATCTGCTGCCCCGCACCACCGCTGCGGAGAATGTCGAGCTGCCGCTCGTCTATCGCGGCGTGCCGGCGCGCGAGCGGCGCGAACAGGCCATGGACGCGCTCGCCAAGGTCGGGCTGACGGGCCGCGAGAAGCACACGCCGGCCGAGCTCTCCGGCGGCCAGCAGCAGCGCGTCGCCATCGCTCGCGCCATCGTCACCGAGCCGATGCTGCTCGTCGCCGACGAGCCGACCGGCAATCTCGACACCGAACGCACCCACGAGATCATGGAACTGCTCACCGCGCTCAACCGCGAGCGCGGGCTCACCATCGTCATGGTCACGCACGAGCCGGACGTGGCGGCATACGCCGATCGCTCGATCCACTTCATTGACGGCCATATCGTGCCCGGCGTCCCTTCGCGCGAGGTGGCGTGATGCTTTTCGAAACGGTCCGGCTGGCGCTCCGCTCGGTCAAGCGCAACGCGCTGCGCTCCTTCCTCACGCTCCTCGGTATCGTCATCGGGGTGGCGGCGGTGATCGCCATGATCACCATCGGCTCCGGCACGACGGAGAAGGTCAAGTCCGACATCTCCAAGCTCGGCAGCAACCTCCTCGTCGTGCGCTCCGGCGCGCAGTCGAGCCGCGGCGCGTCGCGCGAGGCGGCCCGGCCGCTCGGTGACAAGGAACTGGCGGCGCTCTCCACGCAACTTTCCGGCGCGAAGGCCGTCTCGGCCGCCTCCCAGATGCAGGTGCGCGCCGTCTTCGGCACCGACAGCATCACCACCGGCGTGACCGGCACGGATCCAGCCTATTTCACCGCGCGCGACTGGAAGATCGTCGAGGGCCGCAATTTCAGCGACAGCGAGACGCGGACCGGCGCCGGCGTCTGCATCATCGGCAACACGGTGCGCAAGCAGTTCTTCGGCGGCGGCAATCCGCTCGGCATGTCGTTCCGCGTCGGCAAGATGACGTGCAAGGTCATCGGCGTCCTGGAGACGAAAGGCTTTTCCGGCTTCGGCACGGACCAGGACAATGTCGTCATGATGCCGCTTTCCGGCTTCCAGCGGCGCATCTCCGGCAGCCGCGACATCGATACGATCTATGTCTCGGCGGCGCCGGGAACGACGACATCGGCCCTTCAGGACCAGATGGAGACGCTGCTCCGGGAAGTGAGGCGCATCACGCCGGACAAGGAGGACGACTTTACCGTCCGCGACATGACTCAGATCGCCGACGCCATGGCGAGCACGACGGCGGTGATGACCGGGATGCTCGGCGCGGTCGCCGGCGTCAGCCTGCTCGTCGGCGGCATCGGCATCATGAATATCATGCTCGTGTCGGTCACCGAGCGCACGCGCGAGATCGGCATAAGGCTCGCCATCGGCGCGCAGGAAAGGCACATCCTCGTCCAGTTCCTTGTCGAGGCGACGGTGCTGTCGCTGCTTGGCGGCATCATCGGCATCCTGATCGGGCTCAGCCTTGCCGGCCTCGCTTCCTCGACCATGTCGATCCCGTTCGCGCCGAGCGCGGCCGTGATCCTGCTCGCGGTCGGCTTCTCCGGGCTGATCGGCATGGTCTTCGGCTTCTTTCCGGCGCTGCGCGGCGCCCGCCTCGATCCCATCGACGCCTTGAGGCATGAATAAGCCGCCGCTGCCGCAACGCGTCCTTCGAGGCTCCCCTGGGCCTGAGCTTGTCGAGGGACCGAAGGGGAGCCTCGAAAGACGCACCCAGGCTGAACGCCTTGGTCAGCAATCCGGCGGATTGCCGAAATGCCATTCGATCATGGCGGGGATGTGCAGCGCCGTATTGGCCGGCAGGTCTCGGGGGCTGCGGACGATGATCGGGCCTTCGATCTCCGGCTCCGCTTCCGCGGCCACGAAGGCGCGTATGCGGTCGGCGACCGCTTGCGCCGGCTCGGGGATGTAGTAGCGGCGGAAGATGACGCTCGCGCCCTCCGAGGAACGCAAGTGAAAGATCGGGTCCCGCCTGCAGCCCGCAAGCACCAGCCCGGTCTCTTCCGTGACCTCGCGGACCATGTTGAAGTCGATATCGGCCATGCCGTCGTGGAAATCCTGCGGCTCGAAGGAACCCGCCGCGAAATAGGCGCGGCCGGCATTCACCGTGTGACCGGCCATGCGGATCAGAACCAGGGCATTGTCGCTCGTCACCGGCATGGCGTGGGCATAGGCATGCTCGGCCGAGCCCAGCGGCCGCGTCTTGCGCCAGAGCATGAAGGTCGCGAAGCGGACGGCGTGGCAGGTCCCGTCAAGCCGGCCGCCGGCATAGGTCAGGCTTGAAAGCAGTACGACCTTGCCGTCGAAAAGCGCTGGGTTGCGCGCTGTCTCCTCCCGCCAGTTCGTGTCGATGGCGGCGCCGTTTTCCCGCTCGAAGGGGTGCTGGCCGGGATCGAGCCTGACCGCGGCGGAACGGACCGGGACGATGGTATCGCGGGGCAGATCGAAGGGCATGGTTCTCCCGCGCTCAGGTGATGCCGAAGACGATGGCCGCCGGGCAACGGTGCTGGTGCGGTTCGTTGCGGCAGCCGGGGAAATCGAACCGGTTCATCAGGTTCTCGACATCGAACACCACCGGAAGGCTGTTCGATTCCGCCTCCCACGGCAACTTTTGGACATGATTCGCGTTCAGGAGTGAGCCTACCCACGTTCCCGCGCGACAGGCAACTTCCGCGCGCAAGGCTGCTCAAGAGGCTTTCGATGCCGAGAGCGTGGCAGAAGGGCTTTTCTGAAGGAGAAGCATCATGAAACGGGTTATGGCGTTGGCATTGTCCGCGGCTCTGGCCACGGGCACGCTCGCGGCAACGAGCAACTACGCGTCGGCACGCGAATGGCACCCTGGCTGGAACCATCACTGGCACCATGGTTGGCATCGTGGCTGGGGCCCCGGCGCGGCGATCGGCGCAGGCATTCTCGGCGGCGCGATCATCGGCAGCGCGCTGGCGGGGCCTTCCTATTACGGGTCATACTATGGCTGCGACCCGATGTATGGCTGCGGCGGCTATTATCCGAGCTACTATGGCCCCTACTACGGCCCGCGCGTGATCTACCGGCCGCGTGTCGTCTATCGGAGTTCGATGCGCATGAGCGATGCCCATATCCAGTGGTGCTACAACCGCTATCGCTCTTATAGGGCCTACGATAACACGTTCCAGCCCTATAACGGGCCGCGGCAGCAGTGCTACTCGCCTTATGGTTGACGCAAGGCGTCCGGACCGCCTTTCACGGCGGTCCGGCACCCGTTCTCCCCGCCCGATGGGAGAATTTTGATCTAACTAAAGGAAATGCCGACGGAATCCGGCGTCCGCCAGCGGACGCGCGCCTCGCGAACGTCTTCGTTTCCGGCGATCTTGAGGTCGAAGACGGCCGGAACGGCGGTGGTTTCGCCGAACGCAAGCCTCGCCCCGTTTTCGGACAGGTTGCGCACGACGCATTCCAGCGCGCCGTAGCCTTTGTTGAAGCGAATGATCGCGCCCTTCAGCACGCGCTGCCGCGGCTGCGACCTCCGTTCGGCATTGCCTTCGCTAGAAGGCGAGGCAAGTTTCCTGCCTGGCATGGCTGAGCACTCCTCTTTTAAGGACTGCGATGCGATTTCCGTGCCAGAATATGCGTCCCGGAATGGAACAGAGCTCAATCCTGCCCGGCCTCCGCCTCGACGGGCGCGGTTTCGATCAGGCGCACGTCGGATTCCTCACAGATCCGGCGGATCGACGGAATGTCGCAGCGATCGGTGATGAAGGTGTTCACCTGCGAAAGGTGGCCGATGCGCACGGGTGCCGTGCGCTCGAACTTCGTGGAATCCGAGACGAGGATGACGTGGCGCGCATTGGCGATGATCGCCTGCGCCACCTTCACCTCGCGGAAGTCGAAATCGAGAAGCGCCCCGTCGTGATCGATCGCCGACGTGCCGATCACCGCGTAATCGACCTTGAACTGCTTGATGAAATCGACCGCCGCCTCGCCGACGATGCCTCCGTCCGAACCGCGCACGACGCCGCTCGCTATCACGACCTCTATGGAAGGATAGATGCGCATCCTGTTGGCGACGTTGATGTTATTGGTGATCACCATGAGGCCGCTATGGTCGAGCAGCGCCTTGCCGACCGCCTCCGTCGTCGTTCCGATATTGATGAAAAGGGAGGAATTGTCCGGAATGAGCCGTGCCGCCGCCTGCCCGATCGCCTCCTTTTCCTCCGCGGCGATCTTGCGGCGCGCCTCGTATTCCATGTTCTCGATCCCGGCGGGAAAGAGCGCGCCTCCATGGATGCGTGTCAGAAGATGCTGCTCGCAGAGTTCGTTCAGATCCTTGCGGATCGTCTGCGGCGTGACGCTGAAATGGGACGCCAGCGCGTCCACCAGCACCCGGCCGCGATCCTTCGCCATCTGCAGGATTTCGGAATGTCGGGGCGGCAGATACATGGCCGGCTTTTCTCTTTCGTTTTACCCCTTCCATACGGCAAAACGAAAGCGGGCGAAAGCAGCCGCTCGATCGCGACCGAACGGGGGGCCGCCCTAATGCCCGTCGCTGACCTTGAAATCCTTATGCGCCTTCAGGATGCGCTGCTTCAGAACGTTGGACGCCTTGAAGGTCATGACCTTGCGCGGAAGGATGGGCACTTCCTGCCCGGTCTTCGGGTTACGGCCGATACGCTCGTTCTTGCCGCGCACCTGGAAGGTGGCGAAGGAAGACAATTTCACGGTCTCGCAACGGACGATCGCATCGCAGATCTCGTCGATGACCATTTCGACCAACTGCGCGGATTCGGTTCGTGAAAGGCCGACCTTCCGATAGACAGCTTCAGCGAGGTCGGCCCGCGTCAAAGTCTTTGCCCCCATCCGACCACCTAACCGTGCTGAAACATGAACGCCGCAAAAGAAAGGTGGACGTTAAGAAATCGGGCCCGGAAGGTCAAGGACTTAGCTCATGGCGATGAGGCGCCGGCCCGGCACGGCCGGCGATCCGGTTTCGGCAAGACCGTCTATATCCCCGGACGCCGCGCGTCTGACGGCTACCAGCGCAACAGCACCGCGCCCCAGGTGAAGCCGCCGCCCATCGCTTCCAGAAGCACCAGGTCGCCCTTCTTTATGCGGCCGTCGCCGACGGCCGCGCTCAGTGCCAGCGGGACCGAGGCGGCCGACGTGTTGCCGTGCCGGTCGACGGTGATCACCACCTTTTCCTCGGCGATGCCGAGTTTCTTGGCCGAGGCGTCGATGATGCGGCGGTTGGCCTGATGGGGAACGAACCAGTCGAGGTCCCCGGCGGTGATGCCGGCCTGGGCGAACACGGCCTCGATCACGTCGGTGATCATCGCCACCGCGTGCTTGAACACCTCGCGCCCCTCCATGCGCAGATGCCCGACAGTACCGGTCGTGGAAGGGCCGCCGTCGACAAAGAGCTTGTCGCGATGGGAGCCGTCGGAGCGCAGGCTGGCGGCAAGCACGCCGCGGTCGGCGATCGTCCCCTGCCCTTCCGTCGCTTCCAGGACCATCGCGCCGGCGCCGTCGCCGAACAGGACGCAGGTGCCGCGGTCGGTCCAGTCGAGGATGCGGGAAAAGGTCTCCGATCCGATGACGAGCGCACGTCTCGCCTGCCCGCCGCGCAGGTAGAGGTCGGTCGTGGTGACGGCATAGACGAAACCACTGCACACGGCCTGCATGTCGAAAGCGAAGCCGTGGCGCATGCCGAGCCGTTCCTGGATCTCCACCGCCGTCGCGGGAAAGGTGTTGTTCGGCGTGGACGTGGCAAGCACGACGAGGTCGATGTCGGCCGGCGTCAGGCCGGCGTTCTCCAGCGCGGCGCGCGCGGCCGCCTCGCCCAGCGAAGCGGTGGTCTCGTCCGCATCCGCGATTCGCCGCTCCCGAATGCCCGTCCGCTGCGTGATCCACTCGTCGGATGTATCGACGATGGCTTCGAATTCCGCGTTCTTCATCGCGCGGCGAGGCAAGGCGCTGCCGACGCCACGAACGAGAGATCTTATCATGGTGCAAGCATCCTAACCGGCATGACGAACGCCGGAAGCCTCGTTAGCCGTCTCGACAGCGGTCTCCGGCTGGGGGCCATGGAAAAGCTCTAGATCGCGCTTGATGCGACCGAGGAGATCCCGCCTGGCCATATCGTAGGCCAGTTCCACCGCCGCGGCGAACCCCTCGGCATCCGTGCCGCCGTGACTTTTGACCACGAGGCCGTTCAGCCCCAGGAAGACGCCGCCATTGGTCTTGCGCACATCCATCTTCTCGCGCAGGCGGTCGAACGCGCCCTTGGCGAGCAGATAGCCGATGCGGGCAAGCAGCGTACGGCTCATCGCCGCGCGCAGATATTCGGCGATCTGGCGGGCCGTGCCCTCGGCGGACTTCAGGGCGATGTTGCCCGAAAAGCCTTCGGTCACGACCACATCCACCGTCCCTTTGCCGATGTCGTCGCCTTCCACGAAGCCCTTGTACTGCATCGATTTCATGTCGGCTTCGCGCAGGAGCCGCCCGGCTTCCTTCACCTCCTCCTGGCCCTTAATCTCCTCGACGCCGATGTTGAGGAGGCCCACGGTCGGGAGCTGGATATCGAAAACGGAGCGCGCCATCGCGGCACCCAGAATGGCAAAATCGATCAACTGGCGGGCATCGGCCCCGATCGTGGCGCCGACGTCGAGCACGATGCTCTCGCTGCGCAGGTTCGGCCAGATGGCGGCGATCGCCGGCCGGTCGGTCCCGGCCATGGTGCGCAGGCAGAATTTCGACATCGCCATCAGCGCGCCGGTATTGCCGGCGGACACGCAAACCTCGGCTTCCCCGTTCTTGACCGCCTCGATCGCTTTCCACATGGACGATTTCCAGCGTCCGTGGCGCAACGCTTGGCTCGGCTTCTCGTCGGAGCCGACCGCCACCTCGCAATGGACGACCTCGCAGGCGGCCTTGAGCCGGGGCATGGTCTCCAGCAGCGGATCGATGACCTCGCGACGTCCGAAGACGACGAAGCGTATGTCGGGGCGCCGCTCCACCACCTTCATCAAGCCGGGCAGCACCACGCCGGGGCCGTGGTCGCCTCCCATGGCGTCAATGGAAATCCTGATCACGCGGCTTTTTCTCGTCTTTCCCGGCGGGAACCGGTGTTGTGAAGTGCGGCGAAAATAGCCGTTTTGAAGCGCGGCACAACTAACTTCCGCGGTCGCGCCTGGGTTTTCAGCTCTTTCGTTTCAGTGCGGCCAGCTTTTCCGCCAGCGTTCCAAGAGGCCGGTCGCTTTCCCCGGCATCGGCCATCGTCGGCATCTCGATCCCCTGTTTTCGCGGATAGGGATCGATCCCGAGCGCGAAGAACTCCTCGGCAAGCGCCCCCACGTCGATAGCCGTGCCCGAGAAGCTTTCCGGCATGTCGGGACCGTCCGGGTCCAGAACCATTTCGCCGCCGGAGGCTGCCTCAAATCGGCCGAGCTTCGATCCTTCGGGGACGAAGACGGCGGATATGTTTTCCTCCACATGGGCCTCGATCGGCTCCAGGGTGACGACGCATTCCTGGACGATGTCGCCTTCGACCATTCCGGAGACGGCGACGCCGTCGCGCTTCCAGGGGGAAACGACGAGATCGGCATGAAATCGCTTCGCCTCGAGCAGATGATGCTCGCGCGCCAGCGCGGCAAGCTGCTCCGGTCCGGCATCGAGCGAGACGGGCATTCCCTTCTTCGGCAGCCGCACCACGCTCACGCGAAAAGATACGGGGCTCTTCACCGGCGCCGTCATTTCGCCGGCTCCAGCATTTCCGGCCGCTCGAAGCGGAAGCTTCCGTCGGCGAACATACCCGGCGCGGCGCCCGCGGCGTGCGCCCAAGCGGCCATCACATAGTCCGCCAGTTGCTCCGCTTCCGGCCAGGATGGCGTCTCGGGGCGGACATTGCGCTTCAACGAGGCCGCGAGCGCCGCGCGGTCGCCTTCGTCGAGAGCCTGGCCGTAGGCGGCCGCCCTTCCGTAGAACATCCGGCCGAGCTTCTTCACGCGCCTCGGTATGCCATGGTCGCCGATGCCGAGCTCTCTTAGCGAATGGTCCACATCGAGGAAGAATTCGTCCGTCAGTTCCTGGGCCACCTCTTTCGCCGCTCCCTCTTCAGGGCGCAGGCGGTGCAGGACGAGAAACAGATGCAACGACAGCATCTCGAAGCGGCCGAGCGGCGTATCGGGAACATTATACGCGGCATAAAGAAGCGGCTGCCGCGCCGCTGCCACGATCTCCCCGTAGAGGCGGTCGGTGACGGCCCGGTTCATTCGCCGGTTCGATCCGAATAACCGTGAGAACATGCCCTGCTCGTTCCTTTCCGCAGGATTGGCTGCCTTCGCTCGGTTGCATCGGAGCCAAAGCTGGTTTACCGGTTTCGCGCCCTGCCGCAAGGCGAAGCGGCGCATTGATAGCGGGGAGTTGTCGTTGCAGCGGACAAATTTCAAGAGAAAATGGCGGGCCGGCGCCGCAGCGGCTGCTTTTTCGGCAGCATCGCTGTCGCTGGCGGCGTGCAGCAAGGACGTGATGTCGACGATCAACGGCCACGAGACCTTCACCAACGGCTACGTCATCGACCAGGAAATGCTCGACCAGGTTCCGGTCGGATCGAGCCGGGAGCAGGTCCTCCTCGCGCTCGGCACGCCCTCGACGACCGCGACGTTCGGCAACGAGGTCTATTACTATATATCGCAGAAGCGGTCGCGCGCCGCAGAGTTCCAGAACACGCATATCGTGTCGCAAACGGTGCTGGCGGTCTATTTCGGCGACGACGACCGCGTCACGAGGATCGCCAAATACGGCCTGAAGGACGGCAAGCTCTTCGACTTCGTCTCGCGCACGACGCCGACCGGCGGCAAGGAGACCACCTTCATCGGCCAGATGATCCACGGGCTGGAAGGAGCGCCCGACCTCACCAATGGGCCCAACGCTCCGCGCGGACGCTATTGATTCGCACCGGCTTCCGGCTACGGAAGGCTGGTCAGCCGCGATCGCCGAAACGATCGGTGATCGGATAATGCCGGTCGCGGCCGGTCCGGCAAACGCCCGGCGCGGCAACGGGAAGGATCGCTCAGCGATCCAGCCGCATCTCGTCGCCGTCGAGGCAGCGGCGGAATCCGAACGCCTCGTATAATGCATGCGCGTCCGCGGTATTGAGTGTCCAGGTGGTGACCGAGGCAAGGTCGGGGTGATCCAGCAGCGCCTTGACCAGCGCCTTGCCGATGCCTCTCCCCCGGTAGTCAGGCCATACGATAACGTCGGAAATACGGGCGAACAGCGTCCGGTCTCCGGAGGCGCGGGCAAAGCCGACCTGGCGTCTCTCGGTCAGGGCGATCACGCAAATGGAATTGGCGAACGCGCGGCGATTAAGTTCGTCGGTACGCTGGCCGCCCCATTATGTGGCTTTCAGCAGTTCCGAGGTACGCGCGAAGTCGAGTCGTGCGAGATCGGAAGTGACTTCCATCGTCACATTCAGCCGCGATCGCGGAAACGATTGGTGATCGGGTAGCGGCGGTCGCGGCCGAAATTCTTCTGCGTGATCTTGACGCCCGGCGCCGCCTGCCGCCGCTTATATTCGGCGATATAGAGCAGATTCTCGACACGCTCCACGGTCGCGCGGTCGAAGCCCCTCTCCACGATCTCGTCGACCCCCATCTCCTTCTCGACGAGGCATTCGAGGATCTCGTCGAGGGCGGGATAGGGCGGCAGCGAATCCTGATCCGTCTGGTTCTCCCGCAACTCGGCCGACGGCGCCTTGTCGATGATGTTCGCCGGGATCACTTCGCCCGACGGTCCCAGCCCGCTCGGCGGCACATGCGCGTTCCGCCACCGCGACAGCGCATAGACCTGCATCTTGTAGAGATCCTTGATCGGATTGAAGCCGCCGTTCATGTCGCCGTAGAGCGTGGCGTAGCCCACCGACATCTCCGACTTGTTCCCCGTAGTGACGACCATCGAGCCGAACTTGTTGGAGATGGCCATGAGGATCGTGCCGCGCGCGCGGCTCTGCAGGTTTTCTTCCGTAATGCCTTCCGTCGTGCCCTCGAAGAGTTGCGACAGCGCATGCGAGAAACCCTGCACGGGATCCATGATCGGCACGATGTCGTAGCGGCAGCCGAGCGCCCGGGCGCAATCCTCCGCATCCTTCAGCGAGGCCTTGGAGGTGTAGCGGTAAGGCAGCATGACGGCATGCACCCGCTCCTCGCCGAGCGCGTCTACGGCAAGCGCCGCGCAGAGCGCCGAATCGATGCCGCCAGAAAGGCCGAGCACGACGTTCCTGAAGCCGTTCTTGTTCACATAGTCGCGCAGGCCGAGCATGCAGGCGCGGTAGTCCGCTTCCTCCCGCTCCGGGATCCTCGACATCGGCCCGTGCTGGCAGCGCCAGGCTTCGCCCTCCCGCTTCCAGACGGTAACGCTGAGCGCTTCCTCGAACTGGCTCATCTGGAAAGCGAGCGTGCGGTCGGCCTGGATGGCGAAGGAGGCGCCGTCGAAGACCAGTTCGTCCTGGCCGCCGAGCTGGTTGGCATAGATGAGCGGCAGCCCGCTTTCGATGACCTGACGGATGGCCACCTGGTGGCGCACATCGACCTTGCCGCGATAGAAGGGCGAGCCGTTCGGCACGAGAAGCATCTCCGCGCCGCTCTCCGCCAGCGTCTCGCAGACGCCCATATCGCCCCAGATGTCCTCGCAGATCGGGAGGCCAAGCCGGACGCCGCGGAAATTCACCGGCCCGGGCAGGCTGGGGCCGGACTCGAAGACGCGCTTCTCGTCGAACTCGCCATAGTTCGGCAGGTTGACCTTGTAGCGCTCGGCGGCGACCTTGCCGCCGTCGAGCAGCAGGATCGAATTATGGATTCCGGACGGCCGCTTCAGCGGCGCGCCGATGACGACGCCCGGGCCGCCATCGGCGGTGTCCTTCGCCAATTCGGCGACGGCGCGCTCGCAGGCGGCGAGGAATGCCGGCCTGACCACCAAGTCTTCAGGCGGGTAGCCGGCGATGAAGAGTTCGGTGAAAAGGACAAGGTCCGCGCCCTGTTGCGCGGCGTCGGCGCGGGCCGCGCGCGCCTTCGCCAGATTGCCGGCGATATCGCCGACGATTGGATTGAGCTGGGCAATTGCGATGGCAAGCGTGTCGCGGGTCGTGGTCATGCGCGACCTGTAGCTTGACGGTTCCGGCGTTGCAATGCAGCGGCTAGTCCTCGCCCCCCAGCCGGCTCTTCAAGGCTTCCAGCGAGCGGTTCTCGCCGATCGACATCGCCAGGATGCGCGAGAGATGGGCATAGGGCAGCCCGGTCTCGGCGGCCCAACGGTTCATTTGCTCCTGCACGGCGGCCATATCCTTCCGCGAACCCGGCGCCTCGGCGATATCCAGCCCGGCGTCGCGCAGCGCCAGCACCATGTCCGTCGAGAGGATGAAGGCATCCCAGCCGATCCAGCGGAGGAAATACTGGCCCGTGTGGCCGCCGAGACGGGTGCCGTTCTTCGCCAGAAAGGCCACAAGCCCGACCTGGTCGTCCTTCGGCCACTTAGCCAGGAATTTCCCGAAGCCGCCATGCTCGCCGGAAACCCGCTCGACGAACGCGGCGTTGTCGCGCACGGCCCTGATCTTCTGCGGATTGCGCACGATGCGCTTGTCGGCGGAGAGGTCGTGCCAGTAATCGTCCGGCTGGAACAGCAGACGCTTCGGCTCGAACTCGAGGAAGGCCTCCTCGAAACTCGGCCATTTCTCGCGGATCACGCGCCAGACGAAACCGGCTGCGAAAATGCGCTCCGACATCGCGGAAAGGACGCGGTTGTCCGGCAGTCCGGCCAGGGCGGCGCTGTCCGGAACCGGTCCGAGCAACGAGCGGAGGACGGCATCGCCGCCTTTCCGCTCGGCCGCGCGCTCCCGGATCCTTGCGAAAGCTTCGATCGAACGCGCCATCTCCGGACCCCGACATGCGATGAACAGCCGCTATGCGGCGCCGCAAATTGCCTCTACTTCTGGAGCGGGCGCAAGAGCCTGCGCCGCCAGACGACGGAAGATAGGACGATGAAATCGATATCCGAACTCGCGCTTCATTGGCTGAAGCGGCACCCGGAAGCCCTCACCAGCGGCGAGCGCAATGTGCTGCAAAGCACGATGGACAGGCGGCCGGTCTCGCGCGACACGAACGAGGCCTATGAGCGGCATCTTTCCGTCGGTGACCGGATGGCCGACTCGATCGCGCGCATCGGCGGCTCGTGGCGGTTCATCATGGGCTTCTGCCTTTTCCTTGCGGTCTGGGCGCTCAGCAACATCTGGCTGGCGAGGGATGCCTTCGACCCCTATCCGTTCATCTTCCTCAACCTGCTGCTTTCGATGCTCGCCGCGATCCAGGCGCCGGTCATCATGATGTCGCAGAACCGGCAGGCCGAGCATGACCGCATCGACGCCACGCACGATTACGAAGTGAACCTGAAATCGGAGATCGAGATCATGGCGCTGCACGACAAGCTCGACCAGTTACGCAACGATCAGCTCGTCACGATCCTTGCCCGTATCGAAAGGCTGGCGGAGGATATCCGGAGGCTGGAGAGCCGCCGCACGCCGCGAGCCGCCGATTGAAAGAAATCTCTAGGTCCCCAGGAACAGGTCGACGAGCGCCAGCAGCCACACACCCGCCGCGAGGATCACGGCTAGCAGCACGGCGAGCGAGCCACAATCCTTGGCAAGCTGGATATCGGGGTTGAACTCGCGCGAGAGCGCGTTGCAGGCGGCCTCGACCGCCGTGTTCAGCACCTCGACGATCATCAGCACGACCAGGGAGCCGACCAGAAGCGCATAGCCGCGCCACGTCCTGGCGAGAAACCAGCCTACCGGGAGCGAAAGCAGGAGCAGGAAGACCTCCTGCTGGAAAGCGGCTTCAAAACGGACGAGGCGGCCGAACGCCCGCACGGAATTCCTGAACGCATTGATCAGCCGCAGCATGGGCTCCCTCCGCTTCTCCACCCGCTCTTACCGCTCGCGACGCATGAAGAAAATGCCCCCGCAAATAACAGGTTCAGCCGGCGGTGGAATCTCCTTGCCGCCGCCCCGGCCTGTCCCATATCGTCTTTCAGAAAGGAAAACTGAAATGTCTATCAAAGGATTGGCACTGGCCGGAGCGGTCGCCGTGCTCGGGCTCGGGCTCGGCGGGTGCGTGGACGGCGGGCCCTATTACGGCGCGTATAGCTATTCCGACTATTACGGGTCCTACTACGGTCCGGGCTACTATGACCCCTATTATGGCGGCGCCATCTATGGCGGTTATTACGACGGATACTACCGCAGGCACCATCACCGTTACCGGGACCATCATGACGGCCATCATCGATACGGGCAGAACAGCTACGGCAGCCATGTCTCCTATCGCGAAAGCGGCAGTCGTCCATCGTATCGCGGCCGTCCGTCCTATCGGCCCGGCGGGAGCAGCGTCCATGTCGGGCAACACGGGATCAGGAACGACCAGCGGCCCTGAACGGCTCGACGCAGCCGTTCATTCCGTCCCGCGGTCGTGCATCGGCAATCCGTCGGCTATCGTATAATAATCGCCCTTGTCGGCGACGAAGATATGGTACGCGCCGCTGAGCCCCGAGGGCTGGTCGAAGGAGCCGGCGAGGACGGAAATGTAGTCGGATCCGTCCCGCTTCCAGAAGAGCGCCGAGCCGCAGGTGCGGCAAAATCCCCGGCGCGCATCTGGCGAAGCCCTGTACCAGGTCAGGTTCCCGCCTCCTTCGACCGTGATCTTCCCGTCCGTGACATTGGTAGCCGCGTAGTAATGGCCGCTCTGCTTGCGGCATTGCGAGCAATGACAGTAGATGACCCCGCGCAGCAGTCCCTGCGTCGTGAACCGCACCGCGCCGCAGAGGCAACTTCCCGAATGGATTTCGCTCAAGCGGCCTCTCCTCTTCTCTAGCATGAAGCTATGCCCTGAAGGCGTTGCCGGACCATCGCAAATCGCTGAACGCTGCGATCAGCGAAATGCGACGCCGGTGCAGACAAAAAGGGCGCCGGACCCTCGGCAGGGAAAAGAGCCTGACGGCGGTGGCAAAGGCTCAGGGGCGCAGTGCCCGTGGAAGAGCCATCCCCGGCAACGTAAGCCTCATCCTGCAGGCGGAGGTCGAGACGAACGAGCCCTTACGATCTCGACGACATTTCGGATGTTGATGATATGCCGCCGGCGAAGCGCAGAGCGCGACGCCGCCCACAGTCTTCTCCCCGTTGACGGGGAGAAGTGCCGCCCTTCGATAAACTCAGGGGGCGATGAGGGGCAGCGCCGAGGTTCCCGGCCCTTTACCCGTTGACCGCCTTCTTGTGCGAGAAGCCGGCGCGGTTCTTGTTCAGGAGTTCCGCCACGAGGAAAGCCAGTTCCAGCGCCTGGTCCGCGTTGAGGCGCGGATCGCAATGCGTGTGGTAGCGGTCCTGCAATTCCTCCGCCGTGACCGCGCGCGCGCCGCCGGTGCATTCGGTGACGTTCTTGCCCGTCATCTCGACATGGATGCCGCCCGGATGCGAACCCTCGGCGTGGTGCACGTCGAAGAAGGTCTGCACCTCCTTGAGGATGCGCTCGAATGGCCGAGTCTTGAAGCCGGCGGCGGTGATGGTGTTGCCGTGCATGGGATCGCAGGACCAGACCACCTTGCGCCCTTCCTTCTTCACGGCGCGCGCCAGCTTCGGCAGGTGTTCCGCGACCTTGTCGGCGCCGAAGCGCGCGATGAGGGTCAGCCGGCCCGGCTCGTTCTCGGGGTTGAGCAGGTCGATCAGTTGCAGCAGCCCGTCGGCCGTCATCGACGGTCCGCATTTCAGTCCGAGCGGGTTCTTGATGCCACGGCAATATTCGACATGGGCGTGGTCCGGCTGGCGCGTGCGGTCGCCGATCCAGATCATGTGGCCGGAGGTCGCGTACCAGTCGCCCGAGGTGGAATCGACGCGGGTCATCGCCTCCTCGTAACCGAGAAGCAGCGCCTCGTGGCTGGTGTAGAAATCCGTCTCACGCAGCGAGGCATTCGTCTCCGCCGTGATGCCGATCGAGCGCATGAACTCGATCGTCTCGGAAATGCGGCTCGCCAGCGCCTCGTAGCGCTCCGCCTGCGGGCTGTCGGCGACAAAGCCCAGCATCCACCTGTGGACATTGTCGAGGCTCGCATAGCCGCCCTGGGCGAACGCCCTCAAAAGGTTGAGCGTCGCCGCCGACTGCCGGTAGGCCATGATCTGGCGCGCCGGATCGGGCACGCGCGACTTCTCCTCGAACTCGATGCCGTTGATGATGTCGCCGCGGTAGGACGGCAACGTCATTCCGTCCTTCGTCTCGTTGTCGGCGGAACGCGGCTTGGCGAACTGCCCGGCGATGCGGCCGACCTTCACCACCGGCTGCGAGCCGGCGAAGGTGAGCACCACCGCCATCTGCAGGAACACGCGGAAGAAGTCGCGGATGTTGTCGGCGCCGTGCTCGGCGAAGCTCTCGGCGCAGTCGCCGCCCTGGAGCAGGAAGCTTTCGCCATTCGCGACACTGGCCAGCGCCCGCTTCAGCTTGCGCGCCTCACCTGCAAACACCAGCGGCGGAAAGGTCGAAAGCTGCTTCTCGGTGGCGGCGAGCGCGTCCTTGTCCGGATAGGATGGGACCTGCTGGATCGGCATCGCCCTCCAGGAATTCGGTGTCCATTTCTTCGTCATTGTCGCACCCGATATGCTCGATCGGCGGTCTTCCGCCCCGTTCGCCTCCACTGTCGTGGGAGACGGCTCCATACACCAAGCCATTTTGTCATTCTACCCTTCTTCGTGGCCAAACCGAATAGAGATCGCCCGAGTTGATGCGAGCGTGTATGCTCATGACGTTCTTCGGGTGCCGTTTGGTATGCGTGGGATCAGGGCTATCGTCGGCCAGGTCGGGATGCGGGGCACGCGCGCGCCTTTGGAGGCGCTGCTCGCGGTTCTCGGGTTGTGTTGCCTGACCGCGCTGTCGATCCGCGAGTTGCCGGACGCGGAACGGGCCGCGCTCAAGGCCGTACTGGTCGTGATCTGGTGCATCTACGCCGCGGAACTGGCGGCAGCGCTGGTCTGGCGAAACGGAGCCGCTCCCGGAAAATCGGTTTCGGTCATCGACCTCCTGGCGGTCGCCATACCGGCGGCCACCTTCATCGTCGCTCCCCATTCCGGCGATGCAAGCCTGTCCTGCGCCCTGTGGCTGCTGAAACCGCTTCGGGACCTGCCGGTAGTCCGCCTGATGGGCGCGGTTCTCGCGACAGAAGGCGCGAACCTGCTCGGCGTCCTCGCCATCTTCCTGGCCATCCTCTTCGCCGCCTCGCTCGGCGGATACGTGCTCGAGCGCAATCTCCAGCCGGAGCAGTTCGGCAGCATACCGAAAGCGATGTGGTGGGGGGTCGTGACGCTCACGACGACGGGCTACGGAGACGAGATACCCCGGAGCTTCGCCGGCCGCCTGCTCGCCGGAATGGTCATGATGAGCGGCATAGGCGTATTTGCGCTATGGGCCGGCATCCTGGCCAGCGGCTTCTCGGAGCAGCTGCGCCGGGAGGACTTCCTGCGCAAATGGCAGCTCGTCTCCGCCGTCCCGCTCTTCCGGCAACTGGGCCCGGAAGAACTGCTCGCAATCGTGCGCTGCCTCCATCCGGGAAAGGCGTCTCCCGGCGCGGTCCTCTGCCGCAAGGGGGAGAAGGGCGACCGCATGTTCTTCATCGTCGACGGCCATGTCGGCGTCGCCACCGCCGCGCCGGTGGAGCTCGGGCCCGGCAGTTTCTTCGGAGAAATGGCGCTGATCACCGGCGAGCCGCGGAATGCCACGGTCGTCGCATCGACCCAGATCTCGTTCCTGTCGCTCAATGCGCTGGACTTCCACATCCTTGCGAGCCGGAACTCGCAGATAGCCGAAATCATCCGCAAGACGGCGTTGGAGCGCCGAGCCGTGGACGCCGCGCCGAGATAGGCGGAAGCTGAGAAGAGAGGGAACCTCTCACGGGAGGATGGACGACGGCCCGGGCGGGATCTGGCTGCAGCCATGCTCCTCGCAGATCCTGTCGAACAGCGCCGCTTCGGCAGCCGAGAGCGCCACGGCCCGGGGATAGGCCGGCGTCGCGCGGTCGATCAGCATGGGCGTCTCGAACCCTTCGGTTTCCACGAAGAACCGGCGCAATCCCTCTTCCCCGTGCATATGCAGAAAGCCCTGCATCACCGCATCCAGATAGGACTGCAGGATCAGCGGCGGCTCGCGATGCGGCGGCAGATCGGGATCCGCCTCATAGACATAGGTCGCGACATCTGCGCCGAGGGCGCGCGGGAATTCGAGTTCCGCATCGCTCAGCGGGATGCGCCGGTAGCGCGCCTCCCTGGCATCGACCGAGGCCAGGTTCTCGGCGCGATCCAAGATGAGGACGCCGTCGCAGCACGCGCCGGGTTCGCGGCGCACCGTCAGCAATGCCGCCGGAAAGCCCGGCATGTCCGGCCGCGGCCGCCAGCATCGCCGCCAGCCGACCAACCGTGCCGGCACCATATCGACGATGTCGGTTCTCAGCGTCGCGCGGTTGACCAGCGAGCCATAGCCGAAATAGGCGACCAGAGCCCCTGCCCCGGGCCGTTCGCCGGACGCAGCGGCCGGGTTCTCCTTCAACATTCCGCGACCCGAACGCGCATCGTGAAAGTTCTTCATTGACTTCGGAAGCAACGGGTATATCCAAGCCTCGCTCGATTTTCATCCTTGAATAGAGCGAACGGAAAGGATCACGCCGCCATGCCTGGCGACAGTCGAAGTCGAACTCAATCGCCGTCCACGGCAGGCGCCTGATCCGTCCTTCGGCTCGCGCGCTGCCGCGGACGGCAGCGGAGCGAGCCATGAATGAAATCCCGGTCATCGCCGGCGAGGTCGAACCGGCCATCGCCGAAAAACTGGCTAAAGAGCATGTCGCCGATCTCGTCGACAGGCTGAACGAAGAGACGCAAGAGGATGCCGCGCGGATCATCGCCGCGCTGCCCTTCGAGCGTGCGGTGGAAGTGTTCGATCAGCCCGGCCTCGATGCGCCGGCCGAACTGATCAGCAGCCTGCCGGACGCGCGGGCGGCCTCCATCCTGTCGGCCATGTCCTCGGACCGCGCGGCCGATCTCTTCCGCGATCTCGAACCCTCGTCGCGAAAAACCCTTCTGGAAGCGGTCGACGCGGATGCGAGGCAGGCTGTCCTGCGCATTCTCGGCTATCCCGAGAACAGCGCCGGAGCGATCATGACGACTGAGTTCGTCAGCGTGCCGTCGGACTGGACCGTCGGCCGCGCGCTCGACCATATCCGCAAGGTGGAGCGGACGCGCGAGACCGTCTACGCCATCTACGTCACGGATCCGAAAAGCGGCAGGCTGGTGCGTTCCGTCGGCCTGCGGCGGCTCGTGGTGAGCGATCCGTCGAGCCTCATCGTCGATGTGGCCCAGAGGACGAAGCCCATCGCGGTCAGCCCCCTTGCCGAACGCGAGAAGGCGGCGCAACTGATCTCCAAATACGACCTCTTAGCCGTGCCGGTCGTGGAGGATGGGCATGTGATCGGTATCGTCACGGTCGACGACATCGTGGACGCGATCCTCGAGGAGACGACCGAGGACGTGCAGAAGTTCGGCGGCGTCGAGGCGCTCGACGAGCCCTACATGAAGATCGGCTTCCTCGACATGTTCCGCAAGCGCGTGGGCTGGCTGCTCGTGCTGTTCCTGAGCGAGATGCTGACCGCGACCGCGATGCAGGGCTACCAGACGGAACTGGAAAAGGCGATCGTGCTCACGCTCTTCATTCCGCTCATCATGAGTTCCGGCGGCAATTCCGGCTCGCAGGCGACGTCGCTCATCATCCGCGCCATGGCGCTGAGGGAGATCGGCCTTGCCGATTGGTGGCGGATCGCCGCGCGCGAGATACCGACGGGGCTGGCGCTCGGCTCGGTCCTCGGGATCGTCGCGATCTGCCGGATCGTGACCTGGCAATATCTCGGGTTCTACGACTACGGCCACTTCTGGCCGCTCGTCGCGCTGACCGTGGGGGCGGCGCTGGTCGGCATCGTGACTTTCGGGACCCTGGCCGGCTCGATGCTGCCATTCCTGCTGAAGGCGCTCGGCTTCGATCCGGCGAGCGCCTCCGCTCCCTTCGTCGCCACCCTCGTCGACGTGTCGGGACTGGTGATCTATTTCTCGGTCGCGCTCGTCATCCTGCACGGGACGATGCTGTAAATTCGTGCCGCCTGGCCGCGTTCAACCGACGCGTTCGCCGTCCTTCACCCGGTAGGAGGGCTGGTACATGGTGACCAGTTCCTCCGCCATGGTCGGGTGGACGGCCATGGTGCGGTCGAAATCGTCCTTGGTCAGCCCGGCCTTGATCGGGATGGCGAGAAGCTGCGCCGCCTCGCCGGCATCCGGCCCGATGATATGGGCGCCGAGCACCTTGCGGCTCCTCGCATTCACCACGAGCTTCATCAGCATCTTCTCGTCACGGCCAGCGAGGATATGCCGCATCGGCCGGAAGGAGGCGCTGTAGATCTCCAGTTCCTCGAACTTCTTCGCCGCGACCTCTTCGGTCAGGCCGACCGTCCCGATCTCCGGCTGCGAAAAGACGGCCGTGGCGATCGTGTCGAAATCGGGAGGCGTCGGGTTGCCCTTGAACACCGTCTCGACGAAGCACATCGCCTCATGGATGGCGACCGGCGTCAATTGCACGCGGTCGGTGACATCGCCGATGGCCCAGATATTGTCGACGTTCGTGCGTGAATACTCGTCGACGACGATCTCGCCGGTCTTGCCGGTCTCGACGCCGGCAGCCTCCAGTCCCAGACCCTCGGTGTTCGGCACCCGGCCGAGCGCCAGCATCACCTGGTCGGCGACCACCGTGCCGCCATCGGACAGGCGGCCGTGCAGCCGACCGTCCGCCGCGCGGTGGATGCGCTCGAAAATGGCCTGGCAATGGATGCGGATGCCTTTCTTCTCCATCGTCTCGTGCAGGCGACGGCGCAGATCCTGATCGAAACGATTGAGGATCTCCAACCCGCGATAGACCAGCGTCGTCTCGACCCCCAGCCCATGGAAGATATTGGCGAACTCCACCGCTATATAGCCGCCACCGGCGATGGCGATCGCCTTCGGCAGTTCGGCGAGGTGGAACGTCTCGTTGGAGCTGATGCAGAGTTCATGCCCGGGCAGCGAAAGGTGCGGGTTGGGGTGGCCGCCGGTGGCAAGCAGGATCCGCTCGGCCGTCACCGTCCGATCCTCGGAAATGAGGCGGATCGTATGGCAGTCCACGAGTTCGGCCCGCGTGTCGAATATGTCGGCGCCGGCCTTGTCCAGTCCGTGCCTATAGAGCCCTTCGAGCCGCGCGATCTCGCGATCCTTGTTGGCGATCAGCGTCGGCCAGTCGAAGCTCGGCTCCGGCACCGTCCAGCCGTAGCCGGCGGCGTCCTCGAAATGTTCGGAAAACTGCGAGGCATAGACGAAAAGCTTCTTCGGCACGCAGCCGCGGATGACGCAGGTGCCGCCGAAGCGGTATTCTTCCGCGATCCCCACGCGCTTGCCGAGCGAGGCGGTCACGCGGCCGGCCCTGACGCCTCCCGAGCCGCCGCCAATGACGAAGAGATCGTAATCGTATTTTGCCATCGGCCTGCCATCCTTTGTCGGAGGAGAGGTCTAAGAGCGCGGAAGGCAAAAGAAAAGCCCGGCGGTTTTCTCGCCGGGCCGATCCTGTGAAAGCGAATTCCCCGAAGCTACTGCTTCTTCGAACTGTCCTGCTGCGGCTGGCTGCCGTTGCCGCCGTCGACGACAGGCGCGGTATTCTTGATCGGATGTTTCTCGGCCATCTCCTTGGCCACGGCCTCCGCGAGGTCGCGTGCGATGCCGCGCTGCCAGATATCGGCGGCGCGCGCCAGTTCGGCGGTAACTTCCGGGCCCTTTTCGAGAAGCTTCTTCCCGGCCTCGGAATTATAGAAGGCGGCGATCGCCTTCAGTTCATCCTCGGTGAAAGCCTTGGCGTAGTCGGTCGCCGATTCGGTCTCCAGATCGGCCCGGCGCGAGGCCATCGCAAGCGCCTGCTTGTCGACGATGGCGATAATGTCTTCCTGAAGGTTCGGATCCTTCTGGATGAGCTGTCCCTTCAGCGCCTGTGCGGCATTCGGCAATATCTGGTCGAAAGGGTCCGTCGCCTTAATCGCCGTGATCGCGCCCCGAGCCGCTTGCAGGTGCGAAGCAGAAATATCGTCGGCCCTGGATGGCGCGGCGGCAATCGCCAGAAACGCGACCGCCGCACCAGCGGCCAGCATATTGCGAACCTTACCCGTCGAAATCATGTGTCCTGGAACTCCCGATTGACTATCCGATGGCGTGAAGGGTTCTGACCCCATCGGTCCCCGCGATAATCGCAGTGTCCGCCATCCCCAAAAACAGACCATGCTCCACGACGCCGGGAATGGCGAAGAGAGCGTTCGACAGCGCTCTTGTATCCGGAATGCGGCCAAAAGATGCGTCGACGATGAAATGTCCACCGTCTGTAACAAAAGGCTGGCCGCTCGTCATCCTCAATGTCAGCGGTCCGGAAAGGCCAAGCGCGCCGGCGACTTTCCCGATCGCGAGGCGGGTCGCGCCGAGACCGAAGCGGTTGACCTCGATCGGCAGCGGAAAGCGCCCCAGCACTTCGACGAGCTTGGAGGCGTCCGCAATCACGATCATGCGTGAAGCGGCGGCGGCAACGATCTTCTCGCGCAGCAGCGCCCCGCCTCCGCCCTTGATCAGCGAAAGATGCGGATCGATCTCGTCCGCGCCGTCGACGGCGAGGTCGAGCTGCGGCGTCTCGTCGAGATCGGAAAGCGGCACGCCGGTTTCGCGGCATAGCGCCGCCGTCCGTTCGGAGGTCGGCACGCCGATGATCCGGAGCCCCTCCGAGACGCAGCCGGCAAGCAGGCGCACGAATTCCTCGGCGGTCGTGCCGGAGCCGATGCCGAGCCGCATGCCCGGCTCGACATATTCCAGCGCCGCACGCGCCGCCTCCCTCTTCGCCGTCCTGGCGTCCATCAGCAGAATTCCCTGATCCAGCGTCCGCACCTATCATCTTTGCCGTCCCCGTCAAAGGTCCCGCCAAACGCGGCAAAACGTTACGTCCTGGCTTGCCCTGCCCGACAGGCAACGCTATGCCGGCCATGCTTCCAGCAATCTTGGAAATTCCGATGACCGCACCGACCATCGCATTCGACCTCGACGGCACGCTTGTCGATACGGCCCCCGACCTTCTCGACAGCCTCAATCATTGCATGGATATCGCCGGCCTCAAGCGGGTAGACGTCCAGGAGTTGCGGCGCTTCATCGGCTTCGGCGGCCGCGTCATGATCGAGCGGGCGTTCGAAGCCCATGGCAAGCCCCTGGCCGACGGGCAACTCGACAGCCTCTACGCCGCCTTCATCGAGCACTATGCCGGCGGCATTCCGGGCAAGTCGGCCCCGTATCCCGGGCTCATCGCCGCGCTGGACCGGTTTTCCGCGGCAGGCTGCCGGCTGGCCGTGTGCACCAACAAGACGGAGCAGCCTTCAAGGCGGCTGCTCGAGGCGCTTGGGTTGGCCGGGCGGTTCTCCGCCATTTGCGGCCAGGATACCTTCGCGTACCGCAAGCCCGACCCGCGCCACCTGTTCGGCACGATCAAGGCAGCCGGCGGTGATGTCGAGCGGGCGCTTATGGTCGGCGATTCGCGCACCGACATCGATACGGCCAAGGCGGCCGGCATCCCGGTCGTTGCGGTCCATTTCGGCTATACCGACCTGCCGGTGTCGACGTTCGAGCCTTCGAGGATCATCTCGCATTATGACGAGTTGACGGTCGCCATGGCCGTCGATCTCATCGATAAGGCGCGGAGCCCGGCGCGCGCCTAGGAGCCTTGAATTCGACCTTCGAAAAGGCGCCCGACGCAACCGGGATCCAAATGTCAAATCCTCCACCAGCGGCGCGCTTGACTTGCCGGGCGGGCGCCCCTTATATCCGGCGGCGTTCGACGGACGGCATCGGACGGGCGATTAGCTCAGCGGGAGAGCACACCCTTCACACGGGTGGGGTCGCAGGTTCAATCCCTGCATCGCCCACCATCGATCCGGGCCGTCGCCGCGAACCAGCCGATCCGGGAGCGGCATGTCGACCATAGCGGGCAACAATCCATGCTGAAAAAACTGATGCGCGCGGCGCTCGGAGCGTCGGTGGCGATATCGATGCTTGGCGGAATGCTCGTTTCCCTGGCCGCCTGCGGCGCCGGCTCGCCCATGACCGTCGAGCAGCGTTACAGCGAGCCCAAGACGCAGGAACAGATCCTGCAGGACAAGGTCGACGCCGCGACCCGCACCGAGCGGGCGCACGGCGCCTTCTAGGTACCGCCCTGCCGTCCCACGAAGAAAGCTCTTCCTACAGCTTCGGAAGGGGCGCCGAATCGGCTTTCTGGATGGCGCCGGACACTTCCTCCGAAACCGGCGTTCTCGCCGCGTCGGTCTTCTGCATGGCCTCCGTCAGCCGCGCGTCGCGGCCATAGACATCGTCGTAATACCGGATCTTGCCGTCGGCATCCGGCCATGCCGTGAAATACGCGACATAGACCGGGATCTTGACCGGCACCTTTTCCGACGAATGGCCCTGCTTCAACTTGGCGGCGATCGCCTCGACGCTGGTGTCGAGCACGGCGGCCGCCATATCGCGAGGCTGCTGCAGGCGCACGCAGCCGTGGCTGAAGGCGCGCATGTCCTTGTTGAACAGGCTCTTCGCCGGGGTGTCGTGCATGTAGATCGCGTGCTTGTTGGGGAACAGTATCTTCAGTTCGCCAAGCGCGTTGTCGTCGCTCGGGATCTGACGGACATTATAGGGAATATGCGTCCCGTAGCGGCCCCAGTCGATGGCGGCCGAAGGGATGCGATTGCCCTTCATGTCGGTCACTTCATAGCCCGCGCGGTCGAGATAGCCAGGGTCGTTGACCAGGCGCGGCAGCATCTCGTTGACGATGATCGACTGCGGCACGCCCCAATAGGGATTGAACACCACTTCCTCGATCTGGTCATAGAAGAAGGTCGTCTGGTTTGTCGGCCGGCCGACCACGGCGCGCATGGAGAGAAGCTGCTGGCCGCCCTTGGTGAAGGTCACCCGGTAGGCCGGCTCGTTGATGAAAACGTAAGCGTCGCCGAGCGTATGCGGCAACCAGCGCATCTCCTCCAGCGCAAGCGTCACCTTGGCGATCTTGGCGTCGTTGGTCTCGCCGGCCAGCACCTTCACCGTGCGCGGGCCGATCACCCCGTCCGGCGACAGGCCGTGGGCTTTCTGCGCCGCCTTTATGAGCGGCACGAGATCCTGCGAATAGGTCTCGTTCGAGGCGTTGTCCTGCAGAAGCGTGCCGTACTCCGTCTTGAAGGCGTCGTCGGCCTTGCGGGAGATGAGTTTCAGGACCTTCGGAAAATCGGGGTCGCTGCCGCCCGGCTTCAACA
Source organism: Rhizobiales bacterium 65-79 (assembly GCA_001896885.1). Lineage (GTDB taxonomy): Bacteria > Pseudomonadota > Alphaproteobacteria > Rhizobiales > Rhizobiaceae > Mesorhizobium_L. The sequence goes on from MKRJ01000018.1 coordinate 57,051, forward strand.
GGAAGTCCGGCCGTACGACAACGATATCGTCCTCGCCGCTGCCTCGCAGCGCGGCAAGCTCGGTCCTGAGCTGCTGATATTGCGGCGCCTGCGGGTGTTTGGCCTCGAGATACTGGCGCACCTCGAAAGTATGCGACAGATCGCCCAGCACCGCCGCCATGTCGAGCGGCTTGACCGGCAGGTCGTAATATTCCGACATGCGGTCCGGAACGACCCTGCCGTCATAGGCATCGTGGACATAGCGTAGCACGCGTGCCGAAAGCTCGACCTCGAACCGCACGAGATCGCGCATGCGTCCGGCCGTGTCGTCGAACGAAAAGCTGGTGGAGGGGACGGTCACCGCGTAGTCGGCCGGATTGAGCCCGTAGCTGGCGGCGTCTCCCAGAACGCGGATAGCCTCTTCCGCCCGGCTGTTGGGGCCGAAGCCGCTGACCCAGATGAAATCCGGATGCTGGGAATAGTAGTCGTTCAGTGCCTTGGCGACGTCCTTCGTCGCATAAAGGTCGAAGCCGGCGAGCGCGGAGCGGGCGTCGGCAAATCCGCTGGCCTGGAGGGAAGGCTGGAACGTCGTTTCGTGCGGCGCGTCGATGACCGGCGTAAAATCCACCCGGACGAGCGGATCGGCCTTGTACGGGCGATAGGTCGGGCCGCTGATCTTCACCATCGGCCTAGGCGTAGGCGCCCGCTCCTGGACGGGCGGAGCGTCTCCATAGCCACGCCCGTTGTAGGGGCCCCGCCACTGGTATTGGCCGCGATCGCGCATATCATTGTAGCGCTCGTAGCGGGGGCCGCCGAACAGGCGCTCGAAAAAGGTCTGCGCGAAGGCGCCGGAGGCGCCCATCGCGACGGAGGCGCCGAGCGCCAGAAGAGACAGCGCCACGAAGCGGCGTCGGAAAGTTTTCACAATTTCACCTGTCGCGATCAGAACCGCCTGAAGGAAAATTCAAGACGGAGCGCATGTCCGCACCGCCCTTCGCCGTCCAAACGCTGTGCTGAAGCATGCAGCCATTCCTCGGACAGCCGTTGCAGGATACGCTGTATTAAGCATAGCGATTCATTGCCGGGACGTTAAGCACTCCGCCAGGAATGCGTCGCGCCCGTGCCTTTTCGATCACATCTTGTTGACGGCTGCAGGCCCGGCCCCGCGCGCTCGCCGATCATTCGGCACGGATCAGGCCTTGTTTCGCCGGTCCGAACGGGCGATCCTCGGCCTGCGCAAGGAAAGGAATTGCCGCGATGAAGAAAGGCTACAAGGCGCTGGTCGAGGAGGCGAATGCCGAAATAGAGGCCGTCACGCCCGCGGAGGCGCACCGGCTGGCAGAACGCGACGACGTGCTCCTCGTCGACATAAGGGACGTAAGGGAACTCGAGAGGGAAGGGAAAATACCCGGCGCGCTCCATGCGCCGCGCGGCATGCTGGAATTCTGGGTCGATCCCGACAGCCCCTATCACAAGCCGGTGTTCTCGTCGGGCAAGACCTTCGTCTTCTTCTGCGCAGGCGGGCTGCGCTCGGCGCTGGCAACCAAGACGGTCCAGGATATGGGACTGTCGCCGGTCAAGCACATCGAGGGCGGGTTCGGCGCGTGGCGGGAGGCCGGCCTTCCCATCGAAAAGCTGGCGCCGAAATAGGCCGGAGCCGAGCGCATTTCCAGGCGGGTGTCGCGCGGATTGGCTTTGCCGCCGCCCAAATGGTAGGCAATGCACCTTCGTATGGCTTGAAACCATGGTGCGAAGGCCCGACATTCCTTACGAAGTCGGGGTTCTCCGGCAGATCGGCCGGCTGAGGAAACTGGACGGAAAATGGATTTCAACACCGCCGGCATGATCGATCCATTCGGACGCGCCATCTCCTATTTGCGCGTTTCCGTGACCGATCGCTGCGACTTCCGCTGCACCTATTGCATGGCGGAAGACATGGCGTTCCTGCCGAAAAGGGACCTGCTTACGCTGGAAGAACTCGACCGGCTCTGCACGGTCTTCATCGAGAAGGGCGTGCGTAAGCTCAGGCTCACCGGCGGCGAGCCGCTCGTGCGCAAGAACGTCATGCATCTGGTGCGCGACCTTTCCCGGCATCTGAAGAGCGGCGCGCTCGACGAACTGACGCTGACGACCAATGGCTCGCAGCTTTCGCGCTTCGCCGAAGAACTCGCCGATTGCGGGGTCAGGCGCATCAATGTCTCGCTCGACACGCTCGATCCCGAGAAATTCCGGACGATCACGCGCTGGGGCAATCTCGAAAAGGTCCTGCAGGGGATCGAGGCGGCCGAGCGCGCCGGCCTCAAGATCAAGCTCAACGCGGTGGCGCTCAAGGATTTCAACGACCGGGAAATCCCGGAACTCCTGCGCTGGGCGCATGGGCGGGGCATAGACCTCACCGTCATCGAGACCATGCCGATGGGCGAGATCGACGCCGACCGCACCGACCAGTACCTGCCGCTTTCGCTGCTGCGGGCCGAACTCGAGCGCGAATTCACGCTCACCGACATCCCCTACAAAACGGGGGGGCCGGCGCGCTATGTCGAGGTCAAGGAGACCGGCGGACGGCTCGGTTTCATCACGCCGATGACCCACAATTTCTGCGAAAGCTGCAACCGCGTGCGGCTGACCTGCACCGGCACGCTTTATATGTGCCTCGGTCAGGACGACGCCGCGGATCTGAGGGCGCCTTTGCGCCAGTCCGAAGGCAATGAACTCGTCTCCGCGGCGATCGACGAAGCGATCGGACGCAAGCCGAAGGGGCACGATTTCGTCATCGACAGGAATACACGGCGACCCGCCGTCGCCCGCCACATGAGCGTCACCGGCGGCTAAAATTGCATCATTTGTCGGCATCTCTCTGGCAAATCCTAATTCCGTATATACATAAATTCTTGTGCTAGCGGATTAAATGGGAGTACAGAATCCCATGGAACCGCCGCGCCACTTCACTGCCGATCCGGTCAAGAACGCGCGAAATCTTGCCGAGCGCGGCCTCGATCTGATCCAGGGCGCGAAGGCGTTCGATTTCGCGACAGCGGTTTCGGCAGTTGATGACCGGAAGGATTATGGCGAGGTCAGGGAAGTCGCGGCCGGCTTTATCGGCACACGTCTTCACATCCTCGTCTTTACGATGCGCGGCGCAACCTGCCATGTGATTTCGTTGCGCAAGGCCAACAAGCGGGAGATCAGGCGCTATGTCGAGAAAACCTGACTGGAACGAAGCCCGGCGCAAAGCACTGCAGGCGCTTACGGATATGAGCGACGAGGAAGACGCCGCGATCACGGCCGATGCAAACGCGGATCCCGATAATCCGCCTGCCGACGATCTCCTCGCGCGTCGCGGCCGCGGCCGGCCGCGGCTCGATCATCCGAAGCAACGCATACAGTTGCGCGTCGATGAAGAGGTGCTCCAACGTTTCAAGGCTGGCGGCCCGGGATGGCAAACGCGCATGAACAGCGCATTGCGCAAGGCGGCCGGGCTGGAATAGACTCCCGCCACGCCTTCAAGGAGGGCATTTGCAGAGGGGGCGGAATCCTGCGCCAGGCCGAGTTTAAGCGACTGCGCGTAGGCCGGCTACAAGCCCCACTTCGCGCCGTCGGGTGATAGCCTGAAGGCGATGGGATCGCCGGCAACCACGACTGACGGGCCTCCCAGTTCGTTCCAGCGGAACAGGTTAACGTGCCATCCTCCCGGGATCATTCGCGAGCGATCGATGATTCCATCCGCGCCGGCCTCGCGCGCGACATCGGCATTGCGCCATGATGGTGGTTCCAATCCAGCATCCAAGGCGGGACGCCATTGAGCGTTTGAAAGCTCACGATCGATACCGAGCAGGCGACAGGCTTCCTCGTCGTGCTGATCGAGCACATGTGCCTCACCAACCAGCAACGGCACCACGACACGAGGGCGACCATCCTCGCGGATATAACCCGATACCGCGATCATTGCCCATTCCAGTTTCGGACTCATATAGAGCGTGGTCTGCCCCGGGCGATGGTAGCGGCCCACGCTCTGCGGACGGGGTGGTGCCAGCACATCGCTTGATCGATCGGCCATAACGGACCGGAAGAACGGGCCGCTGACCGTTCGCAGCCTAATCCGCTCTGCGTTGACTATTCATTCAGGCCCGCGCGCCTCAGTGCACCGGTGCGCCGGCACGGTCCTGCCGCGGCCAGAAGACCTCCCAGCCGGCCTTGACGGCGGTGCCGTCCTGGATGTGCAGCACGCTGTCGTAGAATTCCGCTCCGCCATGCGAGCGCGGCGGCTCGCTCTCGTGCATGACGCTGATGACGGTCGCCTCCGCGCAATTGTCCTTGATCGCCTGGTGGAAGGCGATGCGCGCCTCCGGGTCGAGCGCGCCGGTCGCCTCGTCGAGGAAGAGCAGCCCCGGCTTGTGCAGCAATATCCGCGCCAGCATCAGCTTCTGCTTCTGGCCGCCGGAGAGCACCTGGTCCCATGGCTTGCCGGCGGCCATATGGTCGCCCAGGAACTCGATGAACTCGCCGATCCCCGCTTTGTGCAGCGCCGCCGCGACGCGCGCGTCGGAGAACAACTCGCCGTCGTCCGGCAGGCAGACCAGTTGCTTCAGCGACAGGGCCTGCAGCTTGATGTCCTGCGAGGCGTAGAAGGAATCGATGCCCTGCGGATAGACGATATCGCCCCGCCCATAGGCCCAAAGTCCGTTCAGCGCCTTCAAGAGGCTCGTCTTGCCGCAGCCCGAATCCCCCTTGATGAACGTCCATTCGCCCGGCTTGAAGCGCAGGCCGGTGGCGGTGAGGAAGGGCGCGGCCTCGTCGCCCCTATGCATGAGTTCGAGCCGGCGGACGGTCAGCCCGAAGCGGGCGTTCTGACGGCCGAAACGGAAGTCCGAGAGGCCGGTCGAGCGGTAGAATTCGGCAGGATGGCGAACCTTCTCGATCGCTTCCGCCAGGTCCGTCACGCGCTTGGAGTTGGCTCTCAGCGTGGCGATCGCGGGCATGACATGGATGAACCATGAGCATTGGCCGATCAGCGAGCTGACCAGTTCGGCTCCGGTGATGTAGGAGCGCAGGCTGATCTTCTCGTTGATGTAGGGGATGAGCCCCGGCGCGTAGGCCACCATGCGCGCGGCGAAAAAATCGTACACGCTCTGGAAGGACGTGTAGACGGCGCTGACCTTGTTGAGCTTCGCCCAGTTCTGGTCGATGTCGACATAGAGCCTGTCGTGCATCGCCTTCTGGACCTTTTCGCCGCAGGACGCGGCGACCTGGAAGCTGCGCCGGAAGAGCGTCGTCAATTCGCCGCGGTAGCTGCCTTCCGCCTGCTGCATGGCGATGTTGATGAATTCGAGGATGCGGCCCAGCTTGACGGCGATATAGGTGTTGAGCGGCACATAGACGGCGACCGCCCCGAAGGCCAGGACGGCGCTCCCATAAGTGCCGAGGAATTCCAGCCCGTTGACCGGCGCCGAGGTCTCCAGCAGCCGCTGCCCGACGAAGAACAGCGACATCAGCACGCTCATCACGCCCATGGCGAGGCCGATGGCGCCGCCCGTCATCCCCTTGATCGATTCCTGGACGCGCTGGTCGATGTTGTCCGGCGCGACATGGCGGGAGTGGCTGTCGTCGGTTCCGTGCTGGATGTGGAAATGCGTGTGGTTGTCGTTCAACAGCGCCTCGTTGAAGCGGTCGTCCAGCCATCCGCGCCAGCGCCGGTGCAGCGTCGAGGAGATATAGCCGCGTATGCCGATGAAGCCGGCATCCTTGATCACGACGATCAAGAGCAACATGCCGCCGCTCGAGAGGATCGAGGCAAGCGGCGTGGTGTTGTTCCTGTCGTGGTAGAAAGCGATGGCGTTGACGAGGTCGCCGGAGGATTCGGCCATCCAGACGCTGGCCTTGCTGGCAAGCGCCGTCAGGACGGCGATGAACAGGGTGAGCGCCCAGGCTTCTTTCCAGCGATCCGAGAGCCAGTAGGCCCGCATCAGACCCCAGAACGTCCGCATCGAGGAAACGGGAGTGGCCTCAGACTTCTCCCCGAAGGCAGATAGCCATCCACCTGTTAATCGCATTCGACGAAGACCCATTCTGAGCGTTCGAATCACCACATTTCGGTCCCCCCAGCCGCTGCGAAGCTAACATAAACTCAAATTACACGAATTAATTTTTAGTGAAACGAGGCGGATGGACGGCTTCTTTCCGGCCGGTGTGGCATCTTGGTCTCACCCGTGAATCGGTCGGCAGGCCGGCTTCCCGTCATCCGGCTAAGCCGTTCGTATTACATGCTAATGACGGCCCGTACCGACGGCGGGCGCTAGCCTTGGGACTTGCGCAGCCTGAAATCGTCCAGGATGCCGCGCTCGGCCGCGATCTCGGAAAAAAGGAAATCACGGAAGGCGCGGATCTTCGGTTCGGAGAGGCGCTCCGGCAGGCAGCAGAAGTAGAAGCCGGCCTGCGCCGGGACCATCAGGTCGAAGGGCGCGACAAGACGGCCCGACGCGATGTCGCGCATCGAGAGCGTCAGCCGCCCGAGCACCATGCCGGCGCCGTCCAGCGCCGCTTCGAGAGCATGGTCGGCATGCGAGAAACGCGGTCCGCGCGTCGAATCGACATGGGTGATGCGCGCCCGCCGCAGCCAGTCGGCCCAGCTGACCGCGTTGGTCATGAAGTTCGCCGAGTCGTCATGCAGCAGCGTGACACGGCTAAGGTCGCCGATCGTGAGCCGGCCCCCCAGCCGCTCCAGCAAATGGGGGCTGATCAAGGGCAGGACATGCTCGTCGGCAAGCCTCTCCACATGGAGATCGGGATAATTGCCCCCGCCGAAGCGAATGGAGAGATCGACCTCGTCGGAGCGGAAATCGGTCAGCTTCAAGTTGGCGGAGATCCGGATATCGATGTCGGGATAGCGCTCGAGAAACTTGTGCAGCCGCGGCGACAGCCATTTGGCCGCGAAGGCCGGCCCGGTCGACACGGTAAGCACATTGGCGGGCGTTGCCCCCTTCAACCGGGCCACGGCCTCGGCGAGCCGCTCGAAAGCGTCGTGGACACCCGGCGCGACGCGCTGGCCGGCCTCGGTCAGGCTGACGGCGCGGTTCAGCCGCAGGAAGAGCGGGGTCTGCAGATAGTCCTCCAACTGCCTGATCTGGTAGGAGAGCGCGGAGGGCGTGACGCTGAGTTCCTCGGCCGCCTTCTGGAAGCTCATATGGCGGGCGGCGACCTCGAAGGCGCGAAGCGAATTCAACGGCGGCAGGCGGTAGGCCATCAGTTCGATTTTTTTTAATCAGAAGGCGCAAATTACCTTCTTGCACGGCCTGATGCAATCCGCCGCTCCTCTTGCGGACAAACGGAAAGCCGATGCGATCCGAACCGGCCCGCCGCGCCCTTCGGGGAAAATTGACTTAATCGACCCGGAGCGCTTGCAGGCATAGTCCATCGCGCGCTCGAGGGATGACGTTTGCCCACAATAGTCGTATTGCGATGCGACTCGACGAAACCTTCGATCGCGAAGACCCCATGGAAACCGAGGAACCAGGAGACGCCAAGGCCGTGATCGCCGGCATCCTGCTCGCCGGCGGGCTTTCGACACGCATGGGTGGCGGCGACAAGCCGCTCGGCCTGCTCGGGCGCAGGCCGGTGCTCGCCCATCTCCTCGACCGGTTCGGGCCGCAGACGGCAGCGCTCGCCATCAGCGCCAACGGCGACCCGGCCCGTTTCGGCCAATTCGGCCTGCAGGTGATCACCGATACCCTTCCAGGCCATCCCGGGCCGCTGGCGGGGATACTGGCGGGAATGGAGTGGGCGGCGGGCCTTCCGGGCATCGGCCACATCGTCTCGGTTCCGGCCGACACGCCCTTCGTGCCGGCGGATCTTGTGGCACGCCTGCAGGACGCCGCCGCCAAGGCCGCGAGCGGTCTGGCGATCGCGGCTTCCGGCGGAAGGACGCATCCGCCCATCGCGCTATGGCCCCTCGCCCTGCACGACGGGCTGGCGACCTTCCTGACCGAGGAGAAGGAACGCAAGGTATCGGTTTTCGCCATGCGGCACGATCCCGCGATATGCCCGTTCGGCCCGGTCCGTGTCGGCGGACGCGATGTCGATCCCTTCTTCAACATCAACACGCCGGCGGATATGGAAGAGGCCGAACGGCTTCTGGCGGGAGAGCGGAAATGACTGCGCGCGTATTCGGCGTCACCGGCTGGAAGAACTCAGGCAAGACGACGCTGGTCGAGGCGCTGGTGCGCGAATTGACCGTGCGCGGCTGGCGGGTGGCGACCGTCAAGCACGCGCATCACGATTTCGACATCGACAAGGAAGGCACCGATTCCTTCCGTCACCGAAAGGCCGGCGCGAGCGAGGTGGCGATCGTCTCGGGGCGCCGCTGGGCACTGATGCACGAACTCGGGAAGGAAGAGGAACCGACGCTGGAAGAGGTGCTGTCCCGCCTTTCGCCCGCCGACCTCGTCCTGGTCGAGGGCTACAAGCGCGGCTCGCACCGCAAGATCGAAGCGCGGCGCATGGAAGCGAAGGACAGGAGCCCCCTCACCGCCACCGACAGCAACATCGCGGCGATCGCGGCGGACCATCCGGTCAGCGGTGAAACCGTGCCGGTGTTCTCGCTCGATGACATTACCGGCATCACGGATTTCATCGAGCACGAGACGGGCTTGAGGTGACCGGCATGGCGATGCGGCATAAAGCCTTTTCGATGCAGGGATTTACGATTGCGTTTTCGCGCACGGTGGTGGGAATATCCGCCTCCGCCGCAATGCGCCTGCCAGGCAGGGCGTCGGCCAAAAGGATCAGCATGGGAATTCTCAGCCCTATCCGCCTCGCCGCCACGGCCGTCGCAGCGACGATTTTTATCGCCTGCGCCCATGCCGAGCAGCCGCAGCAGCTGAAGCTCACCATCGGGACGGAAGGCGGCTATCCGCCCTTCAACAGCGTCGCGCCCGACGGCAGCCTCGTCGGCTTCGATATCGACATCGCCAAAGCCCTGTGCGCCGAGATGCGGGCCGACTGCACCTTCGTGACGCAGGCCTGGCAGGGCGTCATCCCCGCCCTGCAGGCCGGCCGGTTCGACGCCATCATCTCGATGGCGGTGACCAGCGAGCGCAAGGGCAAGGTCGACTTTACGCATGCCTATTATCATTCCGTGCCGGCCATTGCCGTCCCGAAAAGCTCCGCCATCGCCGGCGTCACGCCCGAGGACCTGAAGGGCAAGTCGCTCGGCGTGCAGGAAGGGACCGTCCATTTCAGGTACGCCAAGGAGAAGTACAAGGAGAGCGACATCCGCAAATATCCGGCCATCGCCGGCTATGAGCACGATCTCGCCGACGGCACCCTCGACGCGGCGATGGACGGCAGGTTCGTCCTCGAGAACTGGCTGAAGACCGAGGCCGGCCAATGCTGCCGCATACTCGGCACGCTCAAGCCGGACCCAGCGATCCATGGCGAAGGCGTCGCCATCGCCGTGCGCAGGGGCGATACCGACCTCGTGAACAGGTTCAACGCAGCCATCGCGGCCATCCGCACGGACGGGACCTACAAGAGGATCAACGACAAATATTTCGACTTCGACATCTACGGAGGCTGAAAACCTTCGCGATACGCCGGAGCAAGTCCGTCGCATATGGACCGGCATATTGGAAATGAGGAAATGAAAATGGCGAAAGTCGCGTTTCTGGGTCTCGGCGTCATGGGCTACCCGATGGCCGCGCATCTGAAGAACAAGGGCGGCCACGACGTCACCGTCTATAACCGAACCGCCGCGCGCGCCGGGAAATGGGTCGCCGAACACGGAGGCAAAAACGCGCCGACGCCGGCGGAAGCGGCGAAGGATCAGGATTTCGTATTCGCCTGCGTCGGCAACGACGACGATCTCCGCGCCGTCACGCTTGGCGAGGAAGGCGCTTTCCGGTCGATGAAGAAGGGTTCCGTCTTCATCGACAACACCACGGCGTCGGCCGAGATCGCGCGCGAACTGGCCGCCGAATCGGAAAAGCGCGGCTTCGGCTTCCTCGACGCGCCGGTTTCCGGCGGACAGGCGGGCGCGGAGAACGGCGTGCTCACCGTCATGGTCGGCGGCGACAGGGCGACGTTCGACAAGGCGAGGCCGGTGATCGAGGCCTATGCGCGCATGGTCGGGCTGATGGGACCGGCCGGGGCCGGCCAGCTCACCAAGATGATCAACCAGATCTGCATCGCCGGCCTCGTCCAGGGCCTCGCCGAGGGCATCCATTTCGGCAAGAAGGCGGGGCTCGACATAGAGAAAGTGGTCGAGGTCATCTCCAAGGGCGCCGCCGGCTCATGGCAGATGGAAAACCGCCACAAGACCATGAATGCCGGCAAGTACGACTACGGCTTCGCGGTCGACTGGATGCGCAAGGACCTCGGCATCTGCCTGTCGGAAGCCGACCGCAACGGCGCCAGGCTGCCGGTGACGGCGCTGGTCGACCAGTTCTACAAGGACGTACAGGAGATGGGCGGCCGCCGCTGGGATACCTCGTCGCTGCTCGCGCGGCTGGAGCGGTAGCCTTGCCCCTGCCCTCGCCCGGCTGGACCGCCGAGGATGTCGTCGCACATCTGAAGACGGCCGGCAGCCAGGAGAACCGCGCCGGCATGGCGCGTTTCGGCATCCGCACCGATCGCGCGTTCGGCGTCGGCCATACCGTGCTGAGGCCGCTTGCCCGCAAGGTCGGCCGCGACCACTACCGCGCGCATCGGCTTTGGGAGAGCGGCTGGCGCGAGGCGCGGCTGCTCGCCGCCTTCACCGATGATCCGGCGAAGGTCACGATCGGGCAATGCCGGCGCTGGGCGGCGGATTTCGACTCCTGGGAGATCGTGGACGGGGTAGCCGACCTTTTCGTCGATACGCCCTTCTGGCGCGAACTAATCGAAGAATTCGCCGGAGACGGACGCGAGTTCGTGCGCCGCACAGCCTTTGCCATGCTCGCCTGGGCCGCTGTCCACCGGAAGAAGGAGCCGGACGCGACCTTTCTCGGCTACCTGCCTCTCATCGAGGCGCATTCGGCCGATCCGCGCAACTTCGTGAGAAAGGCCGTCAACTGGGCGCTCCGCCAGACCGGCAAGCGTTCGCTGGCGCTGCACGCCCCGGCGCTGGAACTGGCGCGCCGGCTTGCCGCGGCGAACGACCGGACGGCGCGCTGGATCGGCAAGGACGCGCTGCGGGAATTGTCCGCGGCAAAAACGGTCGAGCGGATAGCCGCCAAGGCGTCGAAGGCCGGCTACGCGGCCGAGGCGGCGGCCTCCTTCTCCATCACCAGATAATCGAGCGGCAATTCGGTCGTGTACTTGATCTGCTCCATGGCGAAGGCGGAGGAAACGTCACGTATCTCGATCTTGGAAATGAGCTTCTTGTAGAAGGTATCGTAGGCGGCGATGTCCGGGACGACGACCCTCAGCAGATAGTCGACATCGCCGCTCATGCGGTAGAACTCGACGACCTCGGGAAAATCCTGCACCACTTCAGAAAAGCGCCGCAGCCACTCATGCGAGTGCGACCCGGTGCGGATGGAGACGAAGGCAGTGACGCGGGCGTTGATCTTGACCGGGTCGAGCAGCGCGACGCGGCGGCGGATGACGCCCTCCTCTTCGAGCTTCTGGATGCGGCGCCAGCAGGGCGTGGTCGAAAGTCCCACCTTCTTGGCGACATCGGCCACGGCAAGGGTCGCGTTTTCCTGCAACAGGCGCAGGATCTTACGGTCGAGGCGGTCCATGGAAAAAGCTCCGGAAGAAAATTTGTCTCGCATCTAGCGATTTCTTCGACTTTTTCAACAATAATCTACTCACAATGAAGACATAGATAAAATTTTTTCATCGAGATGGCTTCAGTTCGCGAGGCGCGCCACTTCCGCCCGCAGAACGGGCAGCACCTCGCTCTCGAACCAGGGATTCCGCTTCAGCCAGGCCGTGTTGCGCCAGGAGGGATGCGGTAGCGGCAGATATTTCGGGAGACCTGGCCGCTCGAAGATGCGTTTCCAATCGCGCACCGTCGCATCGACGGACGGACCCCTGGCAGCACCAAGGTGCCAGGCCTGCGCGTAAAGGCCGATGACGAGGACGAGTTCGACCTGCGGCATCAGCGCCAGAAGGCGGGACTGCCAGGCCGGCGCGCATTCGGAGCGCGGCGGCCGGTCGCCGCCATGCGCGTCGAGCCCGGGAAAGCAGAAGCCCATCGGCACGATGGCCAGCCGCGCCGGATCGTAGAAGGCCTCCTTGGTCATGCCGAGCCATTCGCGCAGGCGGTCGCCGGAACGGTCGTCGAAAGGCACGCCGCTCGCATGGACACGCGTGCCCGGCGCCTGGCCGGCGATCAGAATCTTCGCCGTATCGGAGGCGACGAGGACGGGCCGCGGCTCATGCGGGAGCGGCCGCGTCGGATGATCGAGGCATATCCGGCAGGCTCCGATCTCGCGAAGCAGGCTCTCCAGCGTTTCGGACACTTCGCCTCAAGCCTGTGCGCTCGGCCTCGCGGCCAAGGCGGCGTGCCAGCGGATCACGTTGGTGAACTCGGGCGGCATGACGATCTTCGCCGGCTTCATGAAATCGACCCCGATCAGGCCCGTGATGTCCGCGATCGAATATTCATCGCCGGCGGCGAATTTCCGAGCGCCAAGCTCGCGATCGAGCAGGGCCAGGAATTCGAGAACGCGCGGCTTGTTCGCCTCGCCCCATTCGGGGATCTGCGGCACCTCCCAGCCCTTCATGGCCGGATGGATATGGCGGAAAGCCTGGGCGACGCAGAACATGAAGTTCAGTTCCATTCGCCGCTGCCACATCTCGACCAGCGCCTTGCCGAGCACGCCCTTGCCGAAGAGCGGCGGCTCGGGATGAAGCTCCTCGAAATAGCGGCAGATGGCGACCGATTCGGTGATGACGGTGCCGTCATCGAGTTCGAGCACCGGCAGGCGCTTCAGCGGATTGCGGCTGGCGACCTCCTCCGAGCGATGGCCGAGCGCGCCCATGTCGATCGGCACCAGGGGCACCTCGATGCCCTTTTCCGCCAGGAATACCCTCACCCGGCGCGGGTTCGGAGCGCGCCCACCGTCGTAAAGCTTCATCGCGATCTTCCTTGTCCCTCCTGCTTACAGGGGCCGGTGCCGTCGCCGCAAGGCACGCCCGGCCAAGAAGGGTCTCTTAATCATTCAACCTTAGTTTGCGATGTCTGGAATACCGAAGAACGGAACGGTGCTGCAGCCCTCGCAAACAGCCGACAAGATCATCGTCGACCGCAGGAAACCACATCGCCACAGCGACGTGGCCCGTGCGGTGCGGCGTACGCGCGAGCGCCTGTCCCAGCAGGCCGGCAATCCGGCCTTCGACCGCGAACTCCTGAAACTGCACGCCCACGCGATTCTCGGCGGCGCGACCGCCATTCCGCTGATGGTGCTGCTCGTCACCGCAGCCGGGCTGTTCGCCGGCATGAGCGGCGAAATCATCATCTGGGCCTTCTGTACGGTCACTTTCTACGCGGTGCTTGCCGTCACGGCACGGCGGATCGACCAGACAGAGATTTCCTCCATCGATATCGCGGCTGTCACGCGCAGCCTGCTTATCGGGCATTTCTTCAGCGGCCTCGGCTGGGCCTATCTCGCCTGGATCGGCTGCGCGGAATGCCGCGTCGACCAGTTCCCGGTCATCAAGGCGGTGGTGCTTCTGATCGCGATCGCCGCGACGGCGCTGATCGCCTCGTCGCTGCGCTATGCGCTGATCGTCACCTTCGCGCTGCCGGTAGCCGCCTACATCGCCTTCGGCGCGAACCTCTCCAATCCGGTAGAGGCGATCATGGCGGGGCTGCTGTTCCTCGCCCTGCCCTTCTTCTCCTACATCGCGAGGCACCTGAACCGCACCGCGACGATGCTGCTCTCCTTCCGGTCGGAGAAGGATGCGCTCATCGCCGAACTGGAGACGGCCAAATCGGTTTCCGACGAGGCGAGACGGCGCGCGGAGGAAGCGAACCTCGCCAAGTCGCGGTTCCTCGCCTCGATGAGCCATGAGCTGAGGACCCCGCTCAACGCCATCCTCGGCTTCTCGGAGGTGATGGCCAAGGAGGTGCTCGGGCCGATCGAGAACGACAGCTACCGGCAATATGCGCGGGACATAAACGATTCCGGCCAGCACCTGCTCGATCTCATCAACGAGATCCTCGACCTTTCACGCATAGAGGCCGGGCGCTACGCGCTCAACGAGGAGCCGCTCCGGCTGGCGCATATCGTCGAAGATTGCTGCCGCATGATGGAGTTGAAGGCCCATAACAAGGGCCTGCGCATCGTCCAGCAATATGAGGAGAACCTGCCCAGGCTCTACGCGGACGAGCGGGCGCTCCGGCAGATCACGCTCAATCTCCTCTCGAACGCCGTGAAGTTCACGCCGAGCAACGGTGAAATCCGCGTGCGCGTCGGCTGGACGATCGGCGGGGGCCAGTACATTTCGGTCAAGGACAACGGCCCCGGCATCCCCCCGGACGAGATACCGGTGGTTCTTTCCGCCTTCGGCCAGGGCGCCATCGCCATCAAGAGCGCAGAGCAGGGAACCGGGCTCGGGCTTCCCATCGTACAGGGCATGATGCGCATGCATGGCGGCGAGTTCGAGCTGATCTCGAAGCTGCGGGAAGGCACCGAGGCGCTGGCGGTCTTCCCGGCATCGCGCGTCATGGAAGAGCTTCCGGCGATGCCGACAGGAGAGGCTCCGCGCCGCGCCGCCAGGCGCTAGAGCCGCTACCGCGCGCCAGAGATCGCGATGGCCGAATGGCAGGTCACGGCCGCCTTCAGGAGGCCCGCGGCAAGCGCCCCCGCAACGCCGCTGTCGGATATTTCGAGATCGAGAAGCGGTTTCAGGCCGAGGCGTGAGGCGGCCTTTGCCTGGCCGGCATCGCCGGACAATCCCGCAAGCAGGCAATGGCCGATCGCATCGGGGTTCACGGCGTGCAGCACCGCCGCGGCGGCGACCGCGACATGGCCGTCCAGCACCACCGGGATGCGCTCGGAACGGGCGGCGATGATCGCCCCGGCGACGGCGGCAAACTCGCGCCCGCCGAGCCGGCGCAAAACCTCCAGCGGATCGGTCAGTTTGCCCCCGTGCACGGAGAGCGCCGCATCGACCATGCCGGCCTTGCGCCCGGCCAGCGAGCCGGCCGCGCCGGGTTCGCCGCCGACCCAGTCGGCACCCCGTCCGCCGAAAAGGGCGGCGCAGACGGCGGCGGCGACGGTCGAATTGCCGACGCCGAAATCGCTGAGGCAAAGCAAGTCCGTGCCGCCGGCGATCGCTTCCATGCCGAAGGCCATGGTCGCGGCGGTGGCGCGCTCGTCGAGCGCCGGTCCGACCGTGATGTCGCCGGTCGGTAAATCGAGCGCCAGGTCGAAGACTTTCAGCCCGATATCGTGGGTGGAACAAAGCTGACAGACCGGCGCGGCGCCGGAACGGCACCGCTCCACCTGCGCCGCTGCCGAATCCGTCGGCAGAGGCGAGACGTTCCGCGCCGCGACGCCATGGCTGCCCGCGAAGATCGCCAGAAGCGGCCTCAGGATCATCGGACGGGGACGGCCACTCCAACCTGCCAGCCAGGCGGCAAGCTCCTCCAGCCGGCCGAGCGAGCCGCCGGCCGGGGCATAGTTGCCGAACTCCCGGACGACGCGCTCCGCCGCCTGTCCATCCCGCGGCCGCGGCGCGGCGAGCAGGACGCGAAAATCGTCAAGGGGCCGTTCACTGGTCATGGTCGCCCGACCAAATGGAAAGATGATGACGGGGCATAGCGGCAGTCGGTTCCTGCCGCAACCGCCTCAGGCTTCGGAGCGGGCAACCGCTCCAGGAAGTGGAGTGTTGTCCGGTCCAACGTTCGGCGATTGCCCTGACCCAGGGGGTGCCTCGGATCGCCTAGTCCTGTCGCTCGCCCCTGCCGAAGCGGCCGGCGAATTCGCGGGGATGCGCAAGCGGCGGCAGGCCGTTTTCGCCGAGCCAGGCTTCGCTCGGTTCCAGAAGCCGGCCATAGACGTCGCGCGCCAGGGTTCGTGCTTCCTCGCCGGGCCAGTGCCTGGGCAGCAGGGCCAGCGGCAGCCCCGGATCGCGCAGCACGATACGGCGCCAGTCGTGGACGAGAAGCGTCCGAGCGGCCATCGCATCGAGCGGCCGGATAGAACCGCTCCGCCTGAAGGCCCCAAGCAGCGGCCGATGCGCCTCGATGAAGGCGCGATAAGCCGCCGCGATCTCGTCGCTCGGCCACAGCATGCGCATCGCCTCCGGATGCTCGGCGCTGTTGCCGTGGATGACCAGCATGCCGGCAAGCGCATCGGCGGGGTCGGGGGCGTTGCGGGTCTCGGGCCTCAGATAGACGCTTGCCTCGACACGCAGGAACCCGGCCTCTTCCATCTTTTCGCGCAACTCGGCCGCGCCGTCCGGCGGAGCGACGGCGACGGTCCAGGCACCGTCCCAGGCCGGCGGACCGGCGGCATAGATGCGCCTCGTGGCGCGGTCGAAGGCGTGCCGGCCCTCCTCGGCGAGCCGATAGAAGCTGCTGCGGCCGTTGCGTTCGCGGATGACCCATCCGTCGGCGGCAAGCCGCGACATGGCGGTCCTCAGCGCGCCCGCTTCGACGCGCAAGCGGCCCATGATGTCCTGAAGCGCGGTGAGCGCGATACGGCCGCCGCGCGGCACGACGGCGTCGCCGAAGACGGTGATGACCATCGACCAGACGCGCGGCCGGCCGCGCCCATGCAGACGGGCAATCAGGCGGTCGAGCACCGCCTCGGCGGGTCTGGATGGAACGTCCATGGCATCAATTGACACGGCATGGGCGGCTCCCGCAAGCATGATGGATTGCGGACAGCGCCGTCACGATCGGTTCTGATCCACAGCCGCTATGATGATCCGAGAGCCGCAAAGATCTCCTCGACGGGCACAGGCGCGACCACGCCGAACATCGTCGCGAGGAGCTCTCCCAATTTCTCCGCGCTCTCGATGTTGCTGCCTTCGATAGCCCGTCCGTCGGCCTCCTCGACGACGAAGCGGCGATTGACGATCTTGAAGCGCCGGCCCCTGGCGACGCGTTCCATGATGAGGTTGCGGACGAGGACGTGATCGGGCTTGGTGGAGGTGAACCAGTTCGCCATCTCGTAATCCGACCGCTCCTGCCGCGTCAGGTCGAACATGTACATCGTGCGCCAGCCGCCGGGCTGGCGGAAGGAAAGCGTGAACAGGCCGTCGTCCTCGGTCAGCCGGTAGGTTCCGGCCGGCGTCTTCTGCTCGGCCCCCGTCTCGAAACGCAGCGGCCGGTCGAGCAGGCAGCCGCCGAAGCCGACGTCGGCGAGGTACGCGCCGTCGGCCAAATCCACCTTGAGGAGCATGTGCGTCCTCGGGCCGAGCGGCGCGTCGGGAGGCGACATCCATCGCACGCGCCCGGCAAGCCCCCTCACGCGGAAGCCGATCGCTTCCAGCGCCGCCCGGAAAAGCATGTTCTGCTCGAAGCAATAACCGCCGCGCCGGCCGCGGACCATCTTTTCCTGCAAGGCGGCGATATCGAGCGAAACCGGACGGCCGAGCAGCGGGTCGATGTTCTCGAAAGGAATCGCCGCGACATGGGCGGAATGCAATGCGGTGAGCGTCTCGATGTCGGGTGCGGGCGTGTCCGTGAAGCCCGTCCGCGCCAGATATTCGTTGAGCCCGAAATCGCCCGCCATGCCCGCTCCGCCACAATCCGGAACCCGATCGCGGATTGGCGCGACCGGAACCGGCCAGATGGCATAGGCCCATGCGGGCTGCAAGTAGCGGCTCTTTTGGGTTGGACGGGAGCCTCGCCTGTCTTTAACAGGCGTTCGACAACACGGAAGGCGACATGGCGCAGAACATCTACGACGAACCGGGCTTCTTCGGAGGCTACAGCCGGCTGGAGCGCTCCGTCCATGGGTTGGCCGGCGCAGCGGAATGGCCGGTGCTAAGGTCCATGCTGCCCGCCATAGCCGGTCTGAGAGTGATCGATCTCGGCTGCGGCTATGGCTGGTTCTGCCGCTGGGCGGCCGAAAACGGCGCCAGCACGGTGCTCGGGCTGGACATTTCGGAAAAGATGCTCGATCGTGCGCGGGCGGCAACGGACGACGACGCGATATCCTATCGCCGCGCAAATCTGGATGAACTGACGCTGCCGCCGGAGGCCTTCGACCTCGCCTACAGCTCCCTCGCCTTCCACTATGTCGAGGACGCGGAGCGCCTCTACCGCAC
This sequence comes from Rhizobiales bacterium 65-79, assembly GCA_001896885.1. Lineage (GTDB taxonomy): Bacteria > Pseudomonadota > Alphaproteobacteria > Rhizobiales > Rhizobiaceae > Mesorhizobium_L. The sequence continues at coordinate 75,237 of MKRJ01000018.1, forward strand.
GATCCATCATGCGCTCGTTCCCGGCGGGCGGCTGGTCTTTTCCACCGAGCACCCGATCTTCATGGCGTCGAGCCATAGCGGCTGGATGACGAAGACGGACGGGAGCAGAACCTGGCCGGTCGACGGCTATTCGGTCGAAGGCCGGCGCGTGATCGACTGGCTCGGCGCCGGGGTCGTCAAATACCACCGGACCGTGGCGACCACAGTCAACCTGCTCATCCGCGCCGGATTCCGCATCCTGAGGCTGGAGGAATTCTGCCCGACCGCCGAGCAGATAGAAGCCAATCCGGCGCTCGCGGAAGAAGTCGACCGGCCGATGTTCCTTATGATCGCGGCGGAGAAATGAGCCTGTCGCTGCCGGCGACAGGCGTCGTCATGTGTCTTCAGCAACGCTTGAAGTAGCGGTAGGTATCCGGCGCGCCCATCCATTTGAAGCTGGGAGCGAGCCCGCCATGGGAATTTATCCAGCCCCTGATATCGGGCGCGTAAGCGTGCCAGAGCACGCCCTGCATCTGCGGATTGTGGGCGAGATGGAAGCCGAAGCGCGCCGCCGGCATGACGCAGATGTGGTCGCGCGGAATATAGCCCAGAAGAACCGTACAGGCGGATTGGCACGCGCCCACGATGCGCACGCGAACATCCTGCGCGGCCAGTTTCTTCCAGCGTTGGCTGTAGACCGCGACACTGCCGCCGTGATTGTCGGAAATATCGATCGTCCTCGGCGCCGCCCAACCCGGCGCAAGCCATGCAATCGCAAAGAAACCCGCAAGCAAGAGCCTCGCAAGCATCGCAGCCTCCGAAACCTGACAAACCGATCCGGACAGAAGCTACTCCCTGGAAGGTGCGGTTGGCAATGGCGGCGAAGCGGCGGCGGCGGATATCGTTCAGCGAACGCCCTTCACCCCGTTCACCAGCATCTTCGTGGCCATATCGGCATATTCCGCGCGGCTGATGGCCCCGTCCTCGCGAAACCACATGTAGAACCAGTTGAGCATGCCGAAGAGGCTCATGGTCACCGGCTTGAGCAGCCGGCCGTTCTCGAACGCCTCCGGTTCCACGCCGCGGATCGCCTCGGCGAATATGGCGACCAGCCGCCGTTCCAGCGCCTTCAGTTCCCGCTGCTCGGCCTGCGGCAGCAAGGCGAGCGCGTTGATCTGCACCTTGTGCTCGGCATCGGCGTCGCGATAGGCGTCGAGCAGCGCCGCGACAAGCCGGCCGAGTCGCTCGTCGGGCGTGAGGTCGGGCCTGTCCGCCGACTCCGCGACTTCAACCAGCGCTTCCAGATGGTTGGAAAGAATGCCGAAAAGCAGTGCCTCCTTGGAGGCGTAGTAGTGATAGAGCAGCGCCTTGGAGACGCCGCACTCGGCGGCGAGCCCCGCCATGGAGGCGCGGTCGTAGCCGTCGCGGGCGAAGGCGATCGCGGCGCGATGCAGGATCGCGTCACGCTTGTCGTCATAGTCGCGGGCGCGGGTGCGGGGCATCAGACAGCAAGCCCAGGTTCAGCCGGAGAGTCCAAGGGCTATCCCTTCGGCCGCCGGTCGACGATGCGCACGGCCTTGCCCTGGCTGCGGGCGACGCCTTCCGGCGGCAGGCAATTGACCTTCACCGTCAACCCCACCACGGCCTTGATGCGCTCGCGCAGCGCGTTTGACGCGTTGGCGCGATGTTCTTCGGCCAGATCGGCGGCCGCGGCCTCGACATGGACGATCATCTCGTCCATGCGCCCTTCTCGCGTGAGTTCGATCTGGAAATGCGGCGCCAGCCCGTCGATCCTCAGGATCTGTTCCTCGATCTGCGTCGGGAAGACATTGACGCCGCGCAGGATCATCATGTCGTCGGAACGGCCGGTGATCTTCTCCATGCGCCGCATGGAGCGCGCCGTGCCCGGCAGCAGCCGCGTCAGGTCGCGCGTGCGGTAGCGGACGATCGGGAACGCTTCCTTGGTGAGCGAGGTGAAGACGAGTTCGCCCTTCTCGCCGTCGGCCACCGGCTCGCCCGTCTCGGGGTCCACGATCTCGGGATAGAAATGATCCTCCCAGATGTGCAGCCCGTCCTTGGTCTCCACGCATTCGTTTGCGACGCCCGGACCGATCACCTCCGACAGGCCATAGATGTCGACTGCATGCATGTCGAAGGCTTCCTCGATCTCGGCGCGCATGGCGTTGGTCCAGGGCTCGGCGCCGAAGATGCCGACCTCGAGCGGGCTCCTCCGCGGGTCGAGGCCCTGCGCGCGGTATTCATCGAGAATGGAAAGCATGTAGGACGGCGTCACCATGATGGTGGTCGCCGCGAAATCCTCGATCAGCGTCACCTGCCTGGTCGTCATGCCGCCCGAGGCCGGCACGACGGTGCAGCCGAGCCGCTCCGCGCCGTAATGCGCGCCGAGCCCGCCGGTGAAGAGCCCGTAGCCATAGGCGACGTGCACGACATCACCCGGCCGCGTGCCTGATGCCCTCAGCGACCGTGCCATGCAGTCGGCCCAGACGTCGAGGTCGTTCCGGGTATAGCCGACGACGGTCGGCTTGCCGGTCGTGCCGGACGAGGCATGGATGCGTAGCACCTTCTCGCGCGGCACCGCGAACATGCCGAACGGATAATTGTCGCGAAGATCCTGTTTCGCCGTGAACGGAAAGTGCCGGAGGTCGGAAAGCTGCTTCAGATCATAGGGATGCACGCCCTTCGCGTCGAACGCCTTCCTGTAGTGCGGGACGTTCTCGTAGGCGTGCTTCAGCGACCATTTCAGGCGCTGAAGCTGCAGCGCCTCGATCTCGTCACGGGAGGCGATCTCGATCGGATCGAGGTCCTGCTTCCTCGGGGTCAAATCCTTCATTTCATACCTCCCTCGCCCGGCCCTGCGCAGGCTGGACGCTAAAGCTGCTCGCCGTCGAAATGCCTGCCTTCGATCGTGCGCGAGACGCCGCGGAACTCGGCGACCAGCGCGCCTTCCCGGTTCGTGACCTTCACGTCGTAGATGCCGGAACGGCCGTAGCGGGCAATCTCGCGGCAGGTCGCAGTCAGCCGGTCGCCGAGCTTTCCGGGCGCGATGAAGGTGATGGAATTGTGCTGCGCCACGGCCAGCCGGTTGTAGGAATTGCAGGCGAAGGCGAAGGCCGAATCCGCCAGCGTGAAGATGTAGCCGCCATGGCAGATATCGTGGCCGTTGGTGTGGTGCTTCTCGACCGCCATCGAGGTGGTCGCCGTGCCCGGCCCAACCGTATCGAGCGACATACCGAGCCATTTCGAGGCGCTGTCCTTCGCCCACATCGTCTCGGCGCTTTTTTTCGCCACTTCCTCCGGCGACAGCTTCATGGTTCCTCCCGACACATCCACCCTGAGAGCCTTGCATAAACCGGCCGGACGGTCAATAATACTTCGGCGGTGTTCGAAGACCAGGTGTCGACATCCGGCGGAGGATCCGAAGATGACCATCCTTTCCCTGCAAAGCTTCGTCGCCGGAAAGTGGATCGGCCCGGCCGGTCCGTCGAAGAAGCTGAAAAGCGCCATCTCCGGCGAGGTGATCGCCGAACTCGGGTCCGCCGGGCTCGACTTCGCCGAGATGGCGGAGCACGCCCGCAAGGTCGGAGCCCCGGCGCTCCGGAAACTCACCTTCCACGAGCGCGCGGCGCGACTGAAAGCGCTGGCGCAATATCTGAACGAACGGCGGGACCCACTCTACGAGCTTTCCTACGATACCGGCGCCACCAAGGCCGATTCCGTGATCGACATAGACGGCGGCATCGGCACGCTCTTCGTCTATGCCTCGAAGGGGCGGCGCGAGCTGCCGGACGAGGTGCTTTACGTCGACGGGCCGGTGGAGCAGCTCGGCAAGACCGGAGCCTTCGTCGGCCAGCATGTCGCGACCTCGCTTCAGGGCGTCGCCGTCCACATCAATGCCTTCAACTTCCCCGTCTGGGGCATGCTGGAGAAGCTGGCTCCGACGCTGCTTGCCGGAGTGCCGGCGATCGTCAAGCCGGCCTCGGCGACGGCATGGCTGGCGGAAGCCGCCTTCCGCATGATCGTGGAGAGCGGCATCCTGCCGGACGGCGCGGTGCAGTTCGTTGCCGGCGACACGGGAGACCTGCTCGACAGGCTCGCAGGCCAGGACGTCGTTTCCTTCACCGGCTCGGCTGCGACGGCATCCATGCTGCGGGCGAACCCGAACATCCTCCGCAATTCGGTCCGCTTCGTCGCCGAGCAGGATTCGCTCAACGCCTCGATCCTCGGTCCGGACGCCGCGCCGGGAACGCCGGAATTCGACAGTTTCGTCCGCGAGGTGCATCGCGAGATGACGGCCAAGGCCGGGCAGAAATGCACGGCGATCCGACGGATCATCGTGCCGCTGAAGCATCGCGATGCGGTCGTCGAAGCGGTCACCGAGCGGCTGGCGAAGACGGTGATCGGCGATCCGCGCGACGAGAAGACCCGCATGGGCGCGCTGGCGAGCCTCGCCCAGCGCGAAGACGTGCTGGAAAAGGCGGCGCTGATCGAAACGGAAGCGCGCAAGGTGTTCGGCGGCGAACCGGTGCTGAACGGCGCGGACGCCGAGCGCGGCGCCTTCGTCTCCCCCATGCTCTTCCAGCTCGACGATCCCGATGCGGCCGACAAGGCGCATTCGGTGGAAGCCTTCGGCCCGGTCTCCACCGTCATGGGCTATCGCGATCTCGCCCACGCGCTGGCGCTTGCCAATCGCGGCAAGGGCTCGCTCGTCGCTTCCGTCTTCACGCATGACCCGGCCGTGGCGCGCGAGGCCGTATTGGAGGCCGGCGCCTTCCACGGCCGCCTCTATTTGGCCGATCGCGATACCGGCAAGGAGGCGACCGGCCATGGCTCGCCGCTCCCCCATCTCGTCCATGGAGGGCCCGGGCGGGCCGGCGGCGGCGAGGAGATGGGCGGCATCCGCGGCGTCCTCCACTACATGCAGCGCACCGCCGTACAGGCGAGCCCCGATCTTCTTACCGGCGTCACGCGGCGCTGGGTGAAGGGCGCGAGGACGATCGAGGGCGACGCGCATCCCTTCCGCCTGCGCTTCGGCGAACTGGAGATCGGCCGCACGATCCGCACGGCTTCGCGCACCGTCACGCTGGCGGATATCGAGCACTTCGCGGAATTCACCGGCGACAATTTCTACGCTCACATGGACGAGGAAGCGGCGAAGGCGAACCCGTTCTTCCCCGGCCGCGTAGCGCATGGCTACCTGATCCTGTCCTTCGCGGCCGGGCTGTTCGTCGACCCCGCGCCGGGTCCGGTGCTCGCCAATTACGGGCTCGACAACCTCCGCTTCATGAAGCCGGTCTCGCCGGGGGACACGCTTTCCGTGCAGCTCACCGCAAAGGAGAAGACGCGGCGCAACGACGAGTATGGCGAGGTGCGCTGGGACGTCGCCGTGACCAACCAGGACGGCGAGCAGGTCGCGGGGTACGAATTGCTGACGATGAATGCGATGTGAGGTCGAATGCGTCCTTCGAGGCTCGCCCGTGGAACTCCGCCTTCAATCGCATATTCAATGAGGGCTCGCACCTCAGGATAAGGACCGCTGCTGCGAACACAGCTTCCCAAAACCTTCATTTGAACACTGGCGACCCCAGCGCTGAACGCCCTCATCCTGAGGTGCGAGCCCACAATCCATTCGAAGGCTTCACGCCGCCTTTGCGGGCGAGCCCCGAAGGGCGCACCTATTTGCGGACAAATTCGATATCCCCGGCCAGCCCGATCGCCGTCCTCAGCGCCGCACCGGTCGCCATCGCCATCTGCGGCAGCAGCATCCATTCGAGCGTCCAGGCCGCACCCGAACGCTCGTTCTCATGCACCAGCGCCTGGTGCATGCCCGAGACCAGCGTCGCGTTGAAGCGCGCCAGCGTAACCAGCATCTCGGCGCCGACCGGGTTGACCTTGTGCGGCATCGCAGACGAACCGCCGCCGCCCTTCAGCCTGATCTCGCCGATTTCACTTTGCGCCGCGAGCGCGATATCGGCGCCCATCTTGCCGAGGCTCCCGGTGACGAGCGACAGCCAGTCGGCAAGCTCCGCCTGCCCGTCGCGTTCCGAATGGCGGGCCCGGGGAACGATGCCGAGACCGAGACGCGTCGCCATGCGCGCCGTCACCTGCTCGCCCGCCGCGCCAAGCTTGTCGAGCGTGCCGGCGGCGCCGCCGAAGGTCAGCACCGCGATTTCCTTGCGCACCGCCGAAAGCCGGGCCCGTTGGCGAAGCAGCGGCTCCCGCCAGCTCAATATCTTGCGCGAGGCCGGCACCTCGATCGCCGCTTGCATGCGGGTGTGCGCCATTAAGGGAACGGCGCCGGCGCGCATATCGAGTTCGCCAAGGCGCTCGACCAGCGTGTCGATGCGCTCCTGCAGGATATCGAGCACCCTGCCTATCCTGAGCGCGAAACCGGTATCGATGACGTCCTGGCTCGTCGCGCCGAAATGGACATGGTCGGCATATGGCTTGCCGACCGCGGCGCGCAATTGCCGGACGAGTTCCGGCACCACGACGCCGTCGCGCGCCGTTGCGTGGCGGAGCTTTTGGATGTCCGGCCGAAAGCTCGGGATACCCTCGGCGATGGCCTTTCCAGCCGCCTCGGGAATGACGCCCTTCTCCGCCTCGGCGGCGGCCAAGGCATCCTCAAAATCTAGCATCGCCTTCAACTCGGCCTCAGCCGAGAAAAAGGCCGCCACCTGATCGTCGCCAAGCAGACCGGACAAGAAAGGATGGTCGAAGACGGAAGCGCTCATCGCCGGACCTGCTTCACAGGATGGGAAGCTAAATATCGAAGAAGATCGTCTCCCTGTCACCCTGCAGATGGATGTCGAAGGTGTAGGTGTCGCCCTCGCGCGGCGCGATCAGCGTCGGCACGCGCACGCGGTGCTCGATACGGGAGAGGATCGGATCGGCCTCGTTGGCTTCTGCCTCGTCGCCGAAATACATACGCGTCTGCAGCCCGATATTGATGCCGCGTGCCACGATCCAGAAGGTGATGTGGGGCGCCATCGGCCGCCCATCGCGGAACGGGACCTTGCCCGGCTTGATCGTGCGGAAGACATATTCGCCGGTCTGCATGTCGGTGGGGCTGCGGCCCCAACCGGTGAAGTTCGGATCGGCCGTGCCGCGCATCTCCGAAGGACTGTTGTAGAGCCCGTCCGCGTCCGCCTGCCATATCTCGAGCAATGCGTCGCGCAGCGGCGTGCCCGAACCGTCGATGACCTTCCCCCTGACGGTGATGCGCTCACCCCTGGTCTTGTCGTTGACCATCGCCCCGCCGAGGTCTTCCGGATAGACCCCGGCGATGCCGGAGAAATTCGGCACGCAGCCGATATGGACATAGGGGCCGGCCGTCTGCGACGGCGTTTCCTTGAGACGGTTGAGAGACTGGATCATTCTGTTTCCTTACCGATAGACTTCGATGCGATGGCCAATCGCCACTACGAGAACGACCAATTTATCGTCACGGGTATCACAGAGAATCCGGGAGTCACCTACGCGATAACGCCAGAGGCCTTCATATTGCCCGCTCAGAGCCAAGCCGACGTTTCTCGGATTCTCCAGGCCCGCGATGCGATTATCCATGAAATCGACGATCCTGCGCGCGACCTGCCGGTCCAGTTTGCGCAGTTCCTTTTTGACGGAGGTGAGGTATTCAATTGTCCAGACCAAGCTCTTTCCTCACCTCGGCGGAGGAATGGGTTTGTTCTTCACCTTGCGCAGGCGCTCCATAGCAGCCGTCGCGAGATAATAGTCTTCGACATCCTCCAATCCGCGCTCGATGATTTCGCGAAGGTAGTACGCTTTTGGTCCGGCCGGTCCTGGCTACCAATGCGTCAAGCCGACGCTCGATGTCGGGGCTCAGGCGTACAGAAGTCGGCATGGGATTTCTCCATTGAATACTCGTATTCAATGTATTCACCCTTCCGAAAGTTCAATTCCCTTCCTTGCGGTTCTCGAACATGGTCGAGCGGCGGCCGCGCAGCACGATGTCGAACTTGTAGGCGCGCGCGTCCATCGGGATCGTGGCCGACATGTCGAGCGCAGCGACAAGCATCTCGATCGCCTTCTGGTCGTTGATGGTGCGCACGATGGGGCAATGCGGGATCATCGGATCACCCTCGAAATACATCTGCGTGATGAGGCGCTGGGCGAAGCCGTGTCCGAAGACGGAGAAATGGATATGCGCCGGGCGCCAGTCGTTCGGGCCGTTCGGCCACGGATAAGCGCCCGGGCGGACGGTGCGAAAGGTGTAGTACCCGTTCTCGTCGGTGATGGTGCGACCGCAACCCCCGAAATTCGGGTCGAGCGGCGCCATATAGAGTTCCTTCTGGTGGCGGTAACGCCCACCGGCATTCGCCTGCCAGAATTCGAGCAGCGCTCCCCCGACGCCGATGCCGCGCTCGTCGAGCACGCGTCCGTGGACGATGATGCGTTCGCCGATCGCGCTTTCGCCGGGCTTCGCGAAATTGTGGATCAGGTCGTTGTCGAGCTCGCCCAGCACCGAATGGCCGAAGACCGGCCCGGTGATCTCGCTGATCGTGTTGTCGAGCGACAGATAAGCGTATTTCGGCGAGCGCAGGACGGTCGTCTTGTAGCCCGGCGCATAGGCCGGTGGATGCCAGAGGCGGTCGCGCTGGAAAAACGATCCCGTTTCGGGTTTCCGGTTCGATATCACGTCACTTTCCTTCCGAGGCCTTCATTTCGGCAAGCGTCTGCTTGACGACCTTCATCGCGTGGTTGGCGGCGGGCACGCCGGCATAGATGGCGACATGCAGCATCGCCTCACGGATGTCCTCCGCACTCGTCCCCGTATTGGCGGTGGCGCGGGTATGCAGCGCAAGCTCGTCCCATTGGCCGAGCGCGGCGAGCAGGGCGAGCGTAATCATCGAGCGCTCGCGCTTCGTGATGTTCGGCCGCGACCAGACATGGCCCCATGCGGACTCGGTGATCAATTGCTGGAACGGCGCGTCGAACTCGGTTTTGGCCGCCTGCGCCCGGTCCACATAAGCGGCGCCGAGCACGGATCGCCGCGTCGCCATCCCCTCGCCGTAGCGATCCCCGGGTGTATCGGTCTTTCCGGTCATCTTTTCTCTCTCCAGGCTCAGAAAGGCAGCCCCACATAATTCTCCGCAAGCGCCATCGAGGCCGCGCGCGAATGGACGAGATAGTCGAGTTCCGCTTCCTGGATACGGCGTCCGAAAGCTCCCGTCTCGGGAAACAGGTGCAGCGTCGTCGTCATCCACCAGGAGAAACGCTCGGCCTTCCATACGCGCGACAGCGCTTTCGCCGAATAGGCGTCGATCCCGGCAGCGGACTTGCCGGTATAATATTCCTGCAGCCCGTCGAAGAGATAGCGGACATCGCCGCAGGCGAGATTGAGCCCTTTGGCGCCGGTCGGCGGCACGATATGCGCCGCATCGCCGGCGAGGAAAAGACGGCCGAAACGCATCGGCTCGGCGACGAAGGAGCGCAGCGGCGCGATCGACTTCTCGAAGGATTTGCCGGTTTTCATGCGCTGCGCGACATCCTCGGGCAACCGGCGGCGGATCTCGTCCCAGAAGCGCTCGTCCGGCCAATCCTCCGTCCTGTCGTCAAGCAGGCACTGCACGTAGTAGCGGCTGCGCGTCGTCGAACGCATCGAGCAAAGGGCGAAGCCGCGCCTGTGGTTGCAGTAGATCAGTTCATCGCTGACCGGGGGCACGTCGACCAGTATGCCCAGCCAGCCGAACGGATAGGTGCGCTCGAAAAGACTGATTGCCCTTTCCGGCACCGAACGGCGGCTGATGCCGTGATAGCCGTCGCAACCGGCGATGAAATCGCAGTCGATGCGGTGAGTCACGCCTTCCTTCCTGTAGGTGACGTAAGGCTGATCGCCATCGAAATCGTGCGGCGCCACGTCGGCCGCCTCGTAGACGGTCTCCGTGCCGGCGGCCTCGCGCGCATCCATGAGATCGTGGGTCAGTTCGGTCTGGCCATAGACCATCACGCGCTTGCCCCCGGTGAGGCCGAAAAGGTCGATGCGGTGGTGCTTGCCGTCGAAGGCGACATCGAAGCCGTCATGCGGCAGGCCCTCGCGGCGCATGCGCCGACCGGCGCCGGCCTCTTCGAGCATCGCCACCGTCCCCTCCTCCAGCACGCCGGCGCGGACGCGCGACAGCACGTGCTCCTTGCTCGAGCGTTCGAGGATCACATTGTCGATGCCGGCATTGGTCAGCAATTGCCCGAGCAGAAGGCCGGCCGGCCCCGAACCGATGATCACGACCTGCGACCGCAAAATTTCCTCCCCTCGATCCCGGCCGCATGCTCCTGTCACGAAGTCTCCTGCGCAATGGACAATGACCCCAAAAAATTGGACTATCCCACCATCACGAGGATCAACCGCCGATGAACGCTCCCGTTCCGACCTATCAGCTCTACGGTGAAGACCGGCGGGAAGAAGTTGATTTCTGGCTGCATTTCGAAGAGCTTCCGGTACGCAGCCGACCCTATCGCTGGGAGATAGGCCGGCATCGCCATGGGAACTTCTTTCAAATTTTTACCATTTCGAAAGGCGGCGGCGAACTGCTCGGCGAGGCAGCCCCGCAGCATTTCCAGGCTCCCTGCCTGATATTCATCCCAACCGGCGCCGTGCATGGCTTCCGTTTCGAGCATGAAAGCGACGGGACGGTGCTGACCGTGCGCGGAGACAGGCTCGATGAAGCGGCGCGCGCCGACCGGCGCTTCGCTCCGTTCTTCCTCGAGCCGCGATTGCTGGCGCTGGACGGCAATGACGAGCAGACCGGTCATCTCCGACGCGGACTCGAACGCATCCGCCATGAGCTTTCCGGCAACGAAGCGGGACGCATGACGCTTATCGCGGCGCTTTTGACCGAAATCATGATCCATCTCGCGAGGGTGGGCGCGTGGGGCGGCTCCGAGCCGGGTTGGGCGGAAAGCCGGGACGCGGCGCGTATGCAGTCGCTTGAAGAACTGACCGACGTCCATTTGCGGGAGCATCGGCCGATCGCCTTCTACGCGGAAAGGCTGGGCATCTCGCCGACCCATCTCAACCGGCTCTGTCGGCTGCATTTCGGCGAAAGCGTACAGGCCCTGATCGACCGCAAGCTCGTCGCCGCGGCGAAGCGCGAGCTGGTCTTTTCGCGCTTTCCGGCTCAGTCGATCGCATTTTCGCTGGGATTTTCCGATCCGGCCTATTTCAACCGGTATTTCCGGAAGAAGACCGGCATGACGCCGGGGCGTTATAGGGGTGCCCAGCGGGGAAGGTCCGCCGTCTGATAGCGAGGGCAGGAGATTATTGCCTGTGCACGCTAATCCGGCCAAGCCTATCGCGTATGGCGGCTCATTACCTGAAAGCAGCCAATCCAGATCTGCAAACGACTACGGGACGAGTTCCCGCCCCCATTTCGAGAGGCCCTTATGCGCCTCGCCGAAGCCCTGGCCGATCTCGGTCAGCCGGTAGGAGACGCGGACCGGGGGTCCGCCATCGACCACCCGCTCCAGCAGGCCCCGCGTCTCGAGTTCCTTCAGCCGCTCCGACAGCATCCGGTCGGCGATGTCGATCAGGCCGCCGATTTCGCTGAAGCGCAGTTCGCCATGCGCATGGAGCGCGGCGATGATCAGCCCGTTCCATGGCCGCGCAAGGATATCCATCGCCGCCTGAAAATAGCGGCACAAATGCTCCGAATGCGGAGGAACGCGGCTCATGACTCGAATATGCACTCCCGTGACGAAAATTTGAATACCTATAAAACGGGATGCTGCTTCCTTTTTGTAAGTAATTAGGCTACCAAGCGCCCTGTCCGGCTTACGCCGCCCATCCCAAGGAGTGACCAGAATGAAGCTTTACTACGCGCCGGGCGCCTGCTCGCTCGCCACCCATATCGCGCTTTCCGAATCGGGCTCGGACTATTCGCTCGACAAGGTCGATTTCAAGTCGCGCCAGACGGAGAGCGGAGCGGATTTCAATGCCGTGACCGCGAAGGGCAAGGTGCCGGTGCTGGAAATGGACGACGGCGAGCGGCTGACCGAAAATGCGGTCATCCTCGGCTATGTGGCCGACAAGACCGGCAAGCTGGCGCCCAAGCCCGCCTCCTCCGAGCGCCTCCGCCTGCAGGAATGGCTGAACTACATCGCGACCGAATTGCACAAGGGCTTCTCGCCGCTCTTCAACAAGGCGCTGTCCGACGACGCCAAGCAGGTCTTCCGGACAAACCTCGTCAAGCAGTTCAACTATGTCGAGGGCAAGCTCGGCGGCGACTATCTGACCGGGTCCGCCTTCACCGTCGCCGACGGCTATCTCTTCACCATGCTGCGCTGGGCCAAGGCGACGGGCGTCGAATTCGGGCCGAAGCTCGCTGCCTATTTCGACCGCGTCGCGGCGCGCGCCGGCGTCAAGCGCGCGCTCAAGGAAGAAGGGCTGAACGGCTGATACGCCACCGGGAATATCCCGATACGAGAAAAAGGGGCGGTCGCCCGCCCCTTTCATGTTTTCGACCGCGGCAATACGCTATTTGATCGCCTTGTCGGTGATCTCGTGGGTCCAGGCGCCCTCCGGTGCCTTGCTCACGATCTTCTGGTCGACGACCATCTTGGCCGTGCGGTCGTAGGCCGCCTCGTCGAGCTTGCCGCTGCCAATCAGCTTGGCGACTTCGCCGGCCATGTATTTCTGATGGTTTTCGTCCTGCGCGCCGGCGTCGGTGGTGATTTCGGCTGCTTCGTCCGGATGCTCGACCGCATAGTGCCAGCCCTTCATGGAGGCGCGCACGAAACGCACCATCTTGTCCTGGAAGGCCGGGTCCTTGAGCTTGTCCTGCTGCACGTAGAGCCCGTCTTCGAGCATGTTCTGGCCAAGCTTGGAATAGTTGAAGACGAGCAGGTCATCCGGCTTGTAGCCGGCGTCGAGGAGCTGGCCGTACTCGTTGTAGGTCATGACATGGATGCAGTCGGCCTGATGCTGGATCAGCGGCTGCACGTCGAAGCTCTGCTTCAAGACCTTGACGCCGTTCGGCCCGCCGTCGGTGGGGATGCCGAGCTTGTTCATCCAGGCGAAGAAGGGATATTCATTGCCGAAGAACCAGACGCCCACCGTGTGGCCCTTGAAATCCTCCGGCTTCTTGATCGGGCCATTCTTCGGGCAGGCGATCTCGAGGCCGGCCTTGTCGAAGGGCTGGGCGATATTGACGAGTTCGACGCCCTTGTCGCGCGCGGCCAGCGCCGCCGCCATCCAGTCGACGATCACGTCCGCGCCGCCGCCGGCGATCACCTGCTCGGGCGCGATGTCCGGACCGCCCGGCTTGATGTCGACGTCCAGGCCCTCATCCTTGTAGTAGCCCTTGTCCTTTGCGACGAAATAGCCGGCGAACTGCGCCTGCGCGACCCATTTCAATTGCAGGGTCACCTTGTCCGCCGCCATTGCCGGAACCACGGCCAAGGCCAGCGCGCCGGACAGGAGCGCGGTGGAAAGTCTTTTCATTCCAACTCTCTTTTTCATTTCATTCACCCTCTGAAGGACGCCTACCCACCACGGATAGACGGATGCCAGAACGTCACGGCCCGTTCCACGAAGGCCACGACGCCGTAGAAGACGGAGCCGGCGACCGCGGCGACCGCGATCTCGGCCCACACCATGTCGATATTCATGCGCCCCACCTCGGTCGAAATGCGGAAGCCCATGCCGACGATCGGCGTGCCGAAAAATTCTGCGACAATGGCGCCGATCAATGCAAGCGTCGAATTGATCTTCAAGGCGTTGAAGATGAAAGGCGCGGCCGCCGGCAGGCGCAGCTTGAACAATGTCTGCCAGTAGCTGGACGCGTAGGTGCGCATCAGGTCGCGTTCCATGTGGCCGGACGCGGCCAGCCCGGCGACGGTGTTCACCAGCATCGGGAAGAAGGTCATCACCACGACCACGGCCGCCTTGGACTGCCAGTCGAAGCCGAACCACATCACCATGATCGGGGCGATGCCGATGATGGGAAGGGCCGAGACCAGATTGCCGATCGGCAACATGCCCTTGCGCAGGAAGGGCACGCGATCGGCCAGGATCGCCACGACGAACCCCGACCCGCAGCCGATCACGTAGCCCGCAAGCACCGCCTTGAATACCGTCTGCACCAGATCGGCGCCGAGGATGGGTAGCGAACTGGCGAAGCGGGCGGCGATCGCGGTCGGCGGCGGCAGCAGCACGAAGGGAATGCCGGCGCCGCGCGTGATCCCCTCCCACAGGATCAGGATCCAGACGCCGAAGAGCGCGGGGATGGCAAGCCGTTGCAGGCTGCGCTCTCCCCTGTTCTCCAGCTTCAGCCTCGAAAGAACGACGTTGAGCCGCCATGCCAGCAGCCAGGCGGCGGCCAGCAGGCAGAAAAAGGAAGGCCGCGCAGCGCCTTCATTCCCGGCGATGCCGCCGAGCAGCATGAAGGCCGCGATATGTACGGTGAAGAGCAGCAGGACGGCCCCGCCGAGCCTGTTGACCCCGCTCATCGTGACGACCACGGAGCCAAGGAGGAGGAGCTCTATCGCGCCGGTCCGTGCGATCGTGAAAGGCAGCGCCGTGACGGCGTCGGCAAGCGGCAGCATCGTCGCGCCCGCAAGGCAGAGCAGCAGCGCCAGCACCGATTGCCACGCGAAACGCCGCATCAGGGCCGCGCCCCCATCTTGAGTTCGACGAAGCGTCCGACCACGCCGACAGCCGCGACGAGGAGAACGGCCACGACCGAGCCGGCGACAAGCGCCGACCACATGTCGATGGTCTGGCTGTAATAGGAACCGGCGAGCAACTTGGCGCCGATGCCGGCAACCGCTCCGGTCGGCAGTTCGCCGACGATCGCGCCGACGAGGCTTGCCGCGACCGCGACCTTCATCGAGGTGAAGAGGAACGGGACCGATGCCGGAACGCGCAGCTTCCAGAAGGTCTGGGCCTTGCCGGCATTATAGGTGTGCATCAGGTCGAGATGAAGGATATCGGGCGAACGCAGCCCCTTCACCATGCCGACTGCGACCGGGAAGAAGGAGAGATAGGTCGAGATGAGCGCCTTCGGGATAAGGCCGGTGACGCCGATGGCTGCCAGGACGACAATGACCATCGGTGCGATCGCCAGGATGGGAATGGTCTGCGAGGCGATGATCCAGGGCATCAGGCTGCGGTCGAGCACCGGCACGTGGACGATGCCGACCGCGATCAGGATACCGAGCACGGTGCCGAAGGCGAAGCCGAGCAGGGTCGAGGAGAGCGTCACCCAGGAATTGTAGACGAGGCTGCGCCGGCTGGTGATCTTCACCTGGAACGTATTCTTGAAGAAGTTTTCGGCAATCTGGTGCGGCGCCGGCAATGTCGGCTTGTTCTGCGCCCAGGTCTGCCCGATGAAAGCCCTGAGGTCCGGCGTCTCGTGCGCGCGGTCGTTCAGCTCGCGCTGGTAGGGCGCGTTCATGAAGATCGCGGCGATGTACCAGACGGCCAGGATCGCCGCCACGACCACGGCGACCGGGATGATCCTGTCGCGCAGGGCGGTCATGCAGTCCCCACTCCTCTCCCCAACGGGGAGAGGGTGGCCGGAGCGAAGCGGAGGCCGGGTGAGGGGGAGGAAATCTCGCCGTTCAAAACCGCCAGGAACGTCTCCAGCACGGCCCGACGTTCGCGCAACACTTCATCATTCCAGAAGCGCAGCACAGAATATCCCTGATCGTTCAGCCAAGCCGTTCTGGTAAAATCGCCGGCAGATTCCGCATGCTGCGAGCCATCGACTTCAATCACCAACCTTTTTCGCCGGCAGACAAAATCCACAACGTACGGGCCAAGCGGAATCTGACGGACAAATTTATAGCCATTGAGGTAACGGCCTCGCAATTCGCCCCAAAGGCGGTATTCCGCTTCGGTCTCGTCGGTTCGCAGCCTTCGAGCCCGTTCTGTCGCGCCGTCTTTCCTTTTGGCGGGAATTGCCCCCTCACCCGGCCGCTTCGCGGCCACCCTCTCCCCGTTGGGGAGAGGAGGCGCGGTTTCACCCTCAATCCTCATAGGAGTGCCCTGCCCTCAGCCCCTCGCGGACGCGGTGGGCGATCTCGAGGAATTCCGGCGTCTCGCGGATCTCAAGCGGCCGGTCCTTCGGCAGCGTCGATTCGATCATGTCTGTCACCCGACCCGGCCGGGGCGACATCACCACGATCTTGGTCGAGAGATAGACCGCCTCGGGAATGGAATGGGTGACGAAGCAGATGGTCTTGTTTGTCCGTGCCCACAGTTCCAGAAGCTGCGAATTCAGATGATCGCGCACGATCTCGTCGAGCGCGCCGAACGGCTCGTCCATCAGGAGAAGGTCGGCGTCGAAGGCGAGCGCACGGGCGATCGAGGCGCGCTGCTGCATGCCGCCGGAAAGCTGCCACGGGAACTTCTTCTCGAAGCCGGTGAGGTTGACGAGTTCAAGCGTGCGGCGGACACGCTCCGCCTGCTCGGCGCTGGAATAGCCCATGATCTCGAGCGGCAGCGTGACGTTGCGCTCGATCGTGCGCCACGGGAACAGGCCGGCCGCCTGGAAGACATAGCCATAGGCGCGCTTCTGCCGCGCCTGTTCCGGCGTCATGCCGTTGACGCTGATCGTGCCCGAGGTCGGCTTCTCCAGATCGGCGATGACGCGCAGGAAGGTCGTCTTGCCGCAGCCGGACGGGCCGATGAAGGAGACGAACTCGCCCTTGCGGACATCGAGATCGATATCGGCAAGCGCATTGACCGGGCCGTCATTAGTCTCGAAAGTCAGGCTGAGCTGGCGCGCCGACACGACCGTGGCGCCGCTTGACACGGACGCGGCCCCGCGCGCAACGTTTCCGGCGCTTGCAGCGGCTGCGCTGACACTCATCGATCAAGGCTCCACGTCCATGCCAACGTCAACGTCCCCGACCTGCCGGCTGGTACGTGCCGAAGGGACTTTCGAAGGGAAGCAGGGTTTTCGTTATTTTGAAGGCGTCGCGCAAGAGACCGTCGGCTCAACCCACATCTGTATGCACCTACTGACCATCCCGCCGGGCGGGCGGGCGAAAGCCCACAAGCACGAGCACCATGAAACCGCGATCTATGTGCTCGAAGGCCGTGCCCGG
The DNA here is from genome assembly GCA_001896885.1 of Rhizobiales bacterium 65-79. GTDB lineage: Bacteria > Pseudomonadota > Alphaproteobacteria > Rhizobiales > Rhizobiaceae > Mesorhizobium_L. The sequence continues at coordinate 92,301 of MKRJ01000018.1, forward strand.
ATGTGGTTCGGCCGGAGGCTGGAAGAGGCGATGGAGGTGAAGGCGGGCGACATGGTCTACATACCGGCCGACATGCCGCATCTGCCGGAAAACCCCTACGACCAGCCGGCGCGCGCCGTGATCGCGCGCACCGATCCGCACGAGCAGGAGAGCGTCGTGCTGCTGCCGGAACTCGAAGCGATGGTGCCGGCTCCGGAAGCGAAACCGGCTTGACGGCGAAGCGGGCGACCGCCCGGCCGCCCCGCCGCACCCGGACCCAACCGCTGCTTTCGGAAAGCCGGACCAGCCTCACACCCCGCTCGCCGGAATGCCCGAACGCTCGATCTTGCGCGGCGCGGTGATTTCCTTCCATTTGGAGAGCGCCCGGTTGACCGCCTGATAGGGTTCGCGGGCGACGAACTCGCCGTGACCCGGCCTGGCATCCACCTTGCCGTCGTCGAGCGCGATCTCGCCGCGCGTCAGCACGTAACGCGGCACGCCTTCGACCTCCATGCCCTCGAAGACGTTGTAGTCGATGATCGACTGCTGCTTTTTGGCGCTGATCTTCTTCTTCTTCTTCGGGTCCCAGACGACGATATCGGCGTCGGCCCCTTCGACGATGGCACCCTTCTTCGGGTACATGTTGAGTATCTTGGCGATGTTCGTCGAGGTGACGGCGACGAACTCGTTCATGGTCAGCCGTCCCGTGTTGACGCCCTTCGTCCATAGCACGGGCATACGGTCCTCGAGACCGCCCGTCCCGTTCGGGATCTTGGTGAAATCGCCGACGCCGTAGCGCTTCTGCTCTGTCGTGAAGGCGCAATGGTCGGTCGCCACCACCTGCAGCGAACCGGCCGACAACCCCGCCCAGAGCGAATCCTGGTGCAGCTTGTTGCGGAAGGGCGGACTCATCACACGGCGCGCCGCGTGGTCCCAGTCCTTGTTGAAATACTCGCTCTCGTCGAGGACCAGGTGCTGGATCAGCGGCTCGCCATAGACGCGCATGCCCTTCTGCCGGGCGCGCCGGATCGCCTCGTGCGACTGCTCGCACGAGGTATGCACGACATAGAGCGGCACGCCGGCCATGTCCGCGATCATGATGGCGCGGTTGGTCGCCTCGCCCTCGACTTCGGGCGGGCGCGAATAGGCATGGCCCTCCGGCCCGTTATTGCCCTCGGCGAGCAGCTTCTGCGACAGTGAGGCGACGACGTCGCCGTTTTCCGCATGGACGAGCGGCAGCGCTCCAAGGCCAGCGCAGCGCTGGAACGAGGCGAACATCTCGTCGTCGTTCACCATCAGCGAGCCCTTGTAGGCCATGAAATGCTTGAACGAGGTGATGCCGCGATCCACCACCTCGGCCATCTCGTTGAAGATCTGCTCGCCCCACCAGGTGATCGCCATATGGAAGGAATAATCGCACGACGCCTTCGACGTCTTGTTGTCCCACATCTGAAGCGCTTCGAGCAGCGACTGGTTGGGCGCAGGAAGGCAAAAATCGACGACCATGGTGGTGCCGCCGGAAAGGGCGGCGCGCGTACCCGACTCGAAATCGTCGGTCGAATAGGTGCCCATGAAGGGCATTTCGAGATGGGTGTGCGGATCGATGCCGCCCGGCATGACGTAGCAGCCGGTCGCGTCGAGCTCGTGATCGGCGTGGAGGTCCGGACCGATCGCTACGATCTTGTCGTGCTGGACCAGCACGTCCGCCTTCCAGGTGCGGTCCGCGGTGACGATGGTTCCGTTCTTGATGACTTTGGACATAGCGTTCCTTCAAACTCCGAGATTCAAAGCGATCGTCAGCGACTGAGCCAGACGCTCCATTGTCTGATCGTCCAGCCGACCAATAACTTTGCCGATCTTGGACTTGTTGGCGGCCTGCAGCTTCTCGATCATTATCTCCGACGGCAAGTGTAGGCCGTTCTCAAGCGTTGGCTCGATCGGAACTCGAAAGAAGATCGGATCCGAGGAGTAGCTGCTGACCGGGCAGAGCAGCACGGTTCGAAGATGCTCGTTGAGAATATCTGTCTGAACGATCACCGCAGGACGTGGCTTGCCCAAATCGCCGGGCAGGGCGACGACAACGACGTCACCCCGCTTCATATCTGATCCTCGCCCTCCCACATGTCTTTTTGTAGAGCTTCCATCCAGGTCAGGATGTCCTCTTCACTATCGGCAACCGCAATCCGCTTCGCTTCAGCGACCGCCTGTGCATAGACGTTTGGATCGGAGAAGTCGGGCAGCCAAACCTCGACAGGATGAAAGGCCTTGGATCGAAGCTGCCGCTTTTCCTCTTCCGTCAATTCCTTCGGTCGACCCATGGCGACCTCCTTCTGGCGAAAACGCCTATTATCGGCGCTTTCCAGCTCTCATTCAACGATCTCCGCCGTCTCCACCACGGCATGGAAAAGCACGTCGGCGCCGGCGCGGGCCCAGTCCTTCGAGATCTCCTCGGCCTCGTTGTGGCTGAGCCCGTCGACGCAGGGGCACATCACCATCGTCGCCGGCGCGACCTTTGCCGCCCAGCAGGCGTCGTGGCCGGCGCCGGAGATGATGTTCATATGGCTGTAGCCCAGCTTCTCCGCAGCGGCGCGCACGCGCCCCACGAGCGTCGGGTCAAAGGTGACGGGATCGAAATGGCCGACCGCCTCGACCGAGCAGCCTACGCCAAGTTCCGCGCAGATGGCGGCCGCCTCCTTCTCGACGCGGGCACGCATGCCGTCGAGCTTCGCCTGGTCGGGCGAGCGGATGTCGACGGTGAAGACGACCTTTCCCGGCAGGACATTGCGGGAATTGGGCGAGAAACGCATCTGCCCGACGCCGCCGACCGCGCCCGGCTGCGCGTCCATCGCCACCTTCTGCACCATCTCCAGGATGCGCGCCATGGCGAGCCCGGCATTGACGCGCATGTTCATCGGCGTCGAGCCGGTATGGGCCTCCTTGCCGGTCAGCGTGAATTCCAGCCACCACAGGCCCTGGCAATGGGTGACGACACCGATCGTCTTGTCCTCCGCCTCGAGGATCGGCCCCTGCTCGATATGATACTCGAAATAGGCGTGCATCTTGCGGGCGCCGACCTCCTCGTCGCCGACCCAGCCGATGCGCTTCAGCTCGTCGCCGAAGCTCTTCCCCTCGCCGTCCTTGCGCTGGTAGGCGTAGTCGAGGTCGAGGGCGCCCGCGAACACGCCCGAGGCCAGCATGGCCGGCGCGAAGCGCGCGCCCTCCTCGTTCGTCCAGTTGGTGACGACGATCGGATGCCTGGTCCTGATACCGAGATCGTTCAGCGTGCGCACGACCTCCAGCCCGGAAAGCACGCCGAGCACGCCGTCATATTTGCCGCCCGTCGGCTGGGTGTCGAGATGCGAGCCGACATAGACCGGCAACGCCTCGGGGTCCGTGCCCTCACGCCTGGCGAACATGGTGCCCATACGGTCGACGCCCGTCGAAAGCCCCGCCTCGTCGCACCATGTCCGGAAGAGCTTGCGCCCCTCTCCGTCTTCATCGGTCAGGGTCTGGCGGTTGTTGCCGCCAGCGACGCCGGGGCCGATCTTCGCCATCTCCATGATCGAATCCCATAAACGATCCGGATTTATTCGAAGATTCTCGCCCGGCGCTGCCATGTTCCTACCCTAACCCTTCAGTTCCACTTCGACGAAAGACATCGCCGCCGTCCCGCCGTTCACGACGTTGTGCTCGACACCCGCCGCGCGACGGTAAGACGCGCCCGCCTTCATATCCACGCGTCGCGACGTCCCGCCGGGTTCCTCCAGCAGGAAGGCGCAGTCGGTGACGGGCGTCACGACATAGTCGAGCTGATGGCGGTGCCACCCCGTTTCCGCGCCAGGCGCGAAGTCCCAGCGGGTGACGCACACCCGCTCGTCGTCGACAAGGACCTCGTGCGTGGCTTGCGGTCTGGAAATGTGCCTACTCCACCTGTTCCAGAACGTTGCGGACGTGATCGATCAGTTCGTCGATCTGCCCCTTGGTGATCATCAGGGGCGGCGACAGCGCGATGATGTCGCCGGTGGTGCGGATCAGGCAGCCATTTTCGAACGCCTTCACGAAAGCCGAAAAGGCCCGCTTGGTCGGCTCGCCGGCGATCGGCTCCAGTTCGACCGCGCCGACGAGGCCGATATTGCGGATGTCGATGACGTGCGGCGCGTCCTTCAGCGAGTGCAGCGCGTCCTCGAAATAGCCTTCCAGTTCCGGCCCGCGGTTCAGGAGCCCCTCCTCCTTGTATGTGTCGAGGGTCGCGATGCCCGCCGCGGAGGCCACCGGATTGCCCGAATAGGTGTAGCCGTGCATGAACTCGATCAGGTGTTCGGGGCCGTTCATGAAGGCGTCGTGGATTTCCTTCTTCACGAACACCGCGCCCATCGGGATCGTGCCGTTGGTGACGCCCTTCGCGGTCGTGATGATGTCCGGGATGACGCCGAAATAGTCCGACGAGAACGGCACGCCGAGGCGGCCGAAACCGGTGATGACCTCGTCGAAGATGAGCAGGATGCCATGCCTGTCGCAGATCTCGCGTAGCCGCTTGAGGTAACCCTTCGGCGGGATGAGCACGCCGGTCGAGCCTGCCACCGGCTCCACGATGACCGCCGCGATGGTCGAGGCGTCGTGCAGCGCGACGATGCGCTCCAGCTCATCGGCGAGCTCGGCGCCATGCTCCGGAACGCCGCGCGAAAACGCGTTCTTCTGCGGCAGATGCGTGTGCGGCAGGTGGTCGACGCCGGTGAGCAGCGTGCCGAACATCTTTCGGTTGGAGACGATGCCGCCGACCGAGATGCCGCCGAAATTGACGCCGTGGTAGCCGCGCTCGCGGCCGATCAGGCGGAAGCGCGAGCCATTGCCCTTGGCGCGATGATAGGCAAGCGCGATCTTCAGCGCAGTCTCGACCGATTCTGACCCGGAATTGGTGAAGAAGACATGGTCCATGCCCTTGGGCGCGATATCGACCAGCCGGTTGGCCAGCTCGAAGACCAGCGGATGGCCCATCTGGAAGGCAGGCGCGTAGTCGAGGGTCGCGACCTGCTGCTGGATGGCCTCGACGATCTTCGGACGGCAATGCCCGGCGTTGACGCACCACAGCCCCGACGTGCCGTCGAGGATCTTGCGCCCGTCGCTCGCCGTATAATGCATGTCCTTGGCGCTGACGAGCATGCGCGGCGCCTTCTTGAACTGCCGGTTCGCCGAGAACGGCATCCAGAAAGCGCTGAGATCATTCGGCGCGACATTCAATCTGTTGGACATTACCAAGCCTTCCTTTTTTGTTAGTGCCCCATTGTGACGGCCAACGCTTGGTTTTTGGTGCGTAGTCGTGCTACGCAAATTTTTGACCGGATGGACAAACGTTAGCATCGCCACGGAGGCGGTCAAGGAAATAGTAGCGCAAATGGATCGTCCTGCGCGCCCTCCACGGAAAGGCAGAAGCTGGTCCAGTTTGTTGGTCCAGAAAAGCGGCCGGCAAGACATGGCGTCGGAGGAATGAACGTGGACGCACCGGCGAAAAAACGGCGCACACGCATCCAGACGGAGAAACGGGAGCTCATCCTGGAAGCGGCGCTGGAAGTGTTCTCCACGCATGGCTTCCGTGGCTCGACCATCGACCAGATCGCCGAAGCCGCCGGCATGTCGAAGCCGAACCTGCTCTATTATTTCCGCCGCAAGGAAGACATCCACGAGACGTTGATCCAGCGGCTCCTGAAGACGTGGCTGCAGCCGCTTCGCGAACTCGACGACGTCGGCGACCCGATCGCCGAGCTACGCGGTTATATCCGCCGCAAACTGGAGATGGCGCGCGACTATCCACGCGAAAGCCGGCTCTTCGCCAACGAGATATTGCAGGGCGCGCCGCGCATCATGCCGCTTCTGGAAGGCGAACTGAAAACGCTCGTCGACGAGAAGGCGGCGATCATCTCCGGCTGGATGCGGGCCGGAAAGATCGCGACGACCGATCCGAGGCATCTGATTTTCTCGATCTGGGCGACAACCCAGCACTATGCGGATTTCGACGTGCAGGTCCGCGCCGTGCTCGGCCCCGACCGCGGCGGCGACGGCCGCTTCCATGACGCCGCGCGCTTTCTGGAACAGCTCTATATCGACGGTTTGCGGGCGAAGCCCTAGACCACCCCGCGAGCCGCAGGCGGTCGTTTCCGGACGGCGGAAATACCGGAGGAAGGGGAGAAGGGCGCGTCGAGCGCGGCCGCCGCCCGCGACACTTCGCGGACGGCGACATCGAGGCGCCGTCTCTTGGCGACGAAAAGGCGTCCTGGCTTGGGGAGCCCGCTCAGGCTGCCTTCGCCTGTTCGACCGGATGGAGCACGTGGAAAGAGACGCAGAGGCGGTTCCAGACATTGATCATGCCGAGCGCCACGGTGAGCTTGACCAGCTCCTCCTCGGAAAAATGCTTTCGCGTCGCCTCCCACAGCGGCTCGGGAACGCCCTGGTCGGCGATCCGCGTCACCGCATCGGTATAGGCGAAGGCGGCGCGCTCGCGGTCGGAGAAGAGCGGCGATTCCTTCCAGGCAGAGACCAGGAACACGCGCTGCTGGGTCTCGCCGTCCCGCATCGCCTCCTTGCTATGCATGTCGACGCAGAAGGAGCAGCCGTTGATCTGCGATGCCCTGAGCTTGACCAGATGCAGCAGGCTTTTCTCCAGCCCGCATTCATCCACCGCCTTGTTCAGCGCATAGACATGCTTCATCAGTTCCGGCGCGAAGCCGTGGTACTTTATCCTCTGTTGCATCTTCTTTCCTTTCATCCTTGCTTCGAAACGGATTTCTGCATTCGTTGATGCCGCTCGACGAAGGCGCAGCTTCGTGCAATCGAGCGCGGATCTGCCTCTTCGAGAAAATCGGCGACGATATCGGAAAGCCTCACCTCGGCCAGCGCGGCGCGATAAGCCTTTTCCGCCTTCAACATCGCGACATTGATGCCGCACGGCTTCACATAGGCCGAGGCCGGAAGCGGGTTTGGTCCGCCCCGGCGAATCTCGGCGCAGCGATAGGCAGGCTCGGGTCCTTCAACCGCAAGCACGATATCGAGCAGCGTGATGCGCTCCGGGGCGCGCGCCAGCCGGTAGCCGCCAAGCGGACCCGACAAGGATTCCAGCACTTTCGCCGTCGTCAGTGCATTCAAATGCTTGAGAAGGTAGCTCGGCGAGAGGCCATGCGTCTCGGCCAGGGCGGCGCCCGGCATGGTCGCTCCGTCTTCCAGCGAAGCCAGGACGGCACAGCAGTGGATTGCGGCTTCGACGCCGTCACCGAGCTTCATCGACTCGATCCTCTATTCATGGATATCTAATATCATGGATATTTTTTATCTGCAATATTCTGACGCACTCAATTTCGCTCTATCAAGAACTTTCCTTAAGCGCGGATTGAGGCCATTTCGGAAAGCTGCCTCTCTTGACGCCTGTAAATTGACAGATTACACTTCCGCTATGATCCGGAGCTTCCGCCACAAAGGGCTCAGGCGATTTTTCGAGGACGACGAGGCCAGCAAACTACCTGCCGATATGCTGGAGCGTATTCGGACCATTCTTTCGTTCCTGGACGCTGCAAGCAAAATCGAGGAGTTGGATCAGCCGAGTTTCCGATTGCATCCCCTCAAAGGTAGGCTGCGGGGACTATGGGCAATAACGGTCCGCGCGAACTGGCGCATCGTATTTGGTTTCGAGGACGGTGGTGCGATAGACGTGGACTTCATGGATTATCATTGAGGCTGCTGAAATGGCGATGAAGAACCCAGCCCATCCGGGCAATTTGGTAAAGGACAATATCGAGGAACTCGGGCTCAGCGTCGCCGATGCCGCTAAGGGGCTCGGCGTGACGCGCCAACAGATCTACAAGGTAATCAAGGGCGAGAGCAGCATAAGTCCGGAAATGGCCGTACGCCTGGAGAAGGCCTTTGGTGGTTCGGCCGATACATGGCTTCGCATGCAGATGAACTATGATCTCGCCCGCGCACGTGAGCAAGATATCCAGGTCACCCGCATGGAACCCAAGGCCGCATAAAGGGTAGGATCCAGCCGCTTCCCAAGTCCTATTCCGCCAGTTCGGCCACCCTCGCCTTCGCCATCGGATTGTTCGGATGCGTCGTCCAATTGGCGTAGGTCGGCGACACCTTCTTCTTCGTCCGTTCGTCCATCGTGCCCGCCGCCAGCGGCACAAGCGTGATGCAGCTCTCCACCGGGCAGACATTGACGCAGAGATTGCAGCCCACGCATTCGTCTTCCATCACCTCGAAATGCCGCACGCCATCGACCATAGAGGTGATCGCCTGGTGCGAGGTGTCCTCGCAGGCGATGTAGCAGCGCCCGCATTTGATGCAGGCTTCCTGATCGATATGCGCCTTGGCGACATAGTTGAGGTTGAGATACTGCCAGTCGGTGACGTTCGGCGTCGCGCGGCCGATGATGTCGTCGAGCGTGGCGTGGCCCTTCTCGTCCATCCAGTTCTTCAGCCCTTCGATCATCTCCTGCACGATCTTGAAGCCGTAGGTCATCGCCGCGGTGCAGACCTGCACGTTGCCGGCGCCGAGCGCCATGAACTCGGCTGCGTCGCGCCAGTTGGTGACGCCGCCGATGCCCGAGATCGGCAGGCCGCGCGTTTCCGGGTCACGCGCGATTTCGGCGACCATATTGAGCGCGATCGGCTTCACCGCCGGGCCGCAATAGCCGCCATGCGAGCCCTTGCCGTCGATGGAGGGCTCCGGCGAGAAATCGTCGAGATCGACCGAGGTGATCGATGAGATCGTGTTGATGAGCGAGACGGCGTCCGCGCCGCCCTTCTTCGCCGCGCGCGCCGGATAGCGTATGTCGGTGATGTTCGGCGTCAGCTTGACGATGACGGGCATGCGCGTGTTCTGCTTGCACCAGCGCGCCACCATCTCGATATATTCCGGCACCTGGCCGACGGCCGATCCCATGCCGCGCTCCGACATGCCGTGCGGGCAGCCGAAATTGAGCTCGATGCCGTCGGCACCGGTTTCCTCGACCAGCGGCAGGATCGCCTTCCACGCCGCCTCTTCGCAAGGCACCATGATCGAGGCGATCAGCGCGCGGTCCGGCCAGTCGCGCTTCACCTGCTTCATCTCGCGCAGGTTCACCTCCAGCGGCCGGTCGGTGATGAGCTCGATATTGTTGAGGCCGAGCAGCCGCCGGTCGGCGCCCCAGATCGCGCCGTAGCGGGGGCCGTTGACGTTGACGATCGGCGGTCCAGCCTCGCCCAGCGTCTTCCACACCACGCCGCCCCAGCCCGCCTTGAAGGCGCGCACGACGTTGTACTCCTTGTCGGTCGGCGGCGCGGAGGCCAGCCAGAACGGATTCGGGGATCTGATGCCGAGGAAGTTGTTGCGGATGTCAGCCATGGCTTTACTCCTTCTCAGCCGGTGACGGCGCGGAGGGGATGGTAACAGGCACGTTCATCGACGCTGCTCCGGCAGTTTGTCGAAGGCCGGGATGCCGTCCGGAATGATATGGAAACCGGTCTTCTCCTCGCAGAAGATCGCCATCTTCGGCCCGCCATAGACTTCCGGATCGTCCAGCGTACCGACCTTGAGCACGAGTTGCGGCAGGCTGGGCCGGCGCGACAGGATATGCGTGCCGCACGCCGCGCAGAAATCGCGGGTCACCGCATTTGGGAGGTCGGGCCGTTTGTATTGCTTCGGCTCGCCTTTCACATAGGCAAAGCCTTCGGGAGGGATGAGCATGAAATAGTTCGGGCCGCCTCCCGAGACATGCTGGCAGGCGCGGCAGTGGCATTCGGCCTTGAGGACGGGCGCGGCGGAAACGCGGTAGCGCAACGCGCCGCAGTAGCAGCCGCCCTGAAATTCACCGTCCATCATCGCGCCTCCTCATGGCTGTCTGACTTGAGGCGTCATCTTGCCGTTCCGCTCAGGCACTCAGCGCCCGGTGGATGCTCTCCGCCGCGTCGCGGCCGGCCGCGACCGCTGAGACGGTCAGGTCTTCCCTGCCGTCCGCGACGCAGTCGCCGCCCGCCCATACCTTGGCGAGCGAGGTGCGGCCCTCGGCATCGACCCTGATCTTGCCGTTCTCCATCGCAATCGAATTGCCGCTGCCATTGAGCGGCGCGGCGTCGAAGCTTTGGCCGATCGCCTTGAACACCTGATCGGCTTCGATCCTCAGCATCTCCCCGGTCCCGGCCAGCCTGCCATCCCTGAGCGCGGTGTATTCGAGCTCGATCGCCGCGACCCTGCCGCCCTCTGCGATCACCTTTTTCGGCTGCAGCCAATGGCGGATGGCGACGCCGTTCGCGGCCGCCAGATCCTGTTCGTAATCCGAGGCGTTCATATGCTCCTGCCCACGCCGGTAGCAGATGGTCACCTCCTCGGCGCCGAGCAGCTTGGACTGCACGGCGGCGTCGATCGCCGTCATGCCGCCGCCGATGACCACTACGCGACGGCCGACCGGCAGCGCGGCAAGGTCGTCCGCCTGCCGGAGCGTCTCGATGAAATCGACGGCGTTGGCGACGCCATCGGCATCCTCGCCCTCGGCGCGGAGCGCATTGACCCCGCCGAGCCCGGCCCCGAGGAACACGGCGTCGTATTCGGCGGTAAGGTCGGCGAGCGAAAAATCCCGGCCGAGCGCCTTGCCGTTCTCGATCCGGATGCCGCCGATGGCGGTGACATAATCGACCTCGGCCTGGGCAAAACCGTCGACCGTCTTGTAGGCGGCGATGCCGTATTCGTTGAGCCCGCCCGACTTCTCGCGCACCTCGAAGACGACGACGTCGTGCCCATGCATGGCGAGCCGATGCGCGCAGGCGAGACCGGCCGGCCCTGCTCCGACGACGGCGATCTTCCGGCCCGTTGGAGCGGGGCGCTCGTAGAACTGCCGGTTCCGCGCCATCGCCGTATCGGTGGCGTAGCGCTGCAAGCGGCCGATCTGCACCGGCTTGCCCTCGGCAGCCTCGCGCACGCAGGCTTCCTCGCACAGCGTCTCGGTCGGGCAGACGCGGGCGCACATGCCGCCCAATATGTTCTGGTCGAAGATGGTCTTGGCCGCGCCGAGCGGATTGCCGTTGCCGATCTGGCGGATGAACATCGGAATGTCGATCGTCGTCGGGCAGGCCTGCATGCAGGGTGCGTCGTAGCAGAAGTAGCAGCGGTCGCTCTCGACCAGCGCTTCGTGATGATCGAGCGGCGGGTGCAGGTCGCCGAAATTCTCGGCATACGCCTCGGGCGGCAACCGGCCCGCCACGATCCCTTCCTTGAGAAGACCTTCCGCCATCGTGCGGGTTCCCCATTTTCGTTTTCCGGAAGGCTAGCACGTTTTATTTTTTTATCAATCGGTCAAATTTTTCGACCGACAAACGACGAGGCGACGGTCAAGGACGTGTCCGTGCGCCGTCCGGCAGCTTGCAGGCCGCGCGGTCCCCTGCCCGCGCCCTGTCGAGCAGGCCAGCGTCGGATGCCTCGTCCTCCAGCAGCGCCGCTTCCGTCATCGCCCGTCGGACGAAAGCATTCCGGCGATCCTTGGGTGTGACAAGAGAAACCCCGCCATGCAGATTTTCGTGTGGCGCCGGTCGACTTTCGCAAAAAAATCGCGGCGGGTGTCGGAACGGCTACCCACGCACCGTCCTTGGACCAGTTATCCGACAAGGAGTACGTCATGTCCCGGATTTCCTCCCGGCTGTGTTTCAACGACCACTGCAAGGATCAGGCGGAGCAATGACGGGCATGGTCAAGCTCCATGTCGGCGCGCTTCAGGCCGCCTGTGATGGCGTCCATAGCAAGGATCAAGGCTGAACGAGAGGAGATGACGATGGCTGAAAAGGCAAAACCCTTCTTCTGGTACGAACTGATGACCACCGAGCCGAAAGCGGCGGCGCATTTCTATTCCGACGTCGTCGGCTGGAGCGCCGCGCCTTTCCGCGGCGACGGCGGCATACCCTATACGGTGCTCAGCGCCGGCGAACGCGGCGTCGGCGGCATCATGGACATGCCGGAAGGATACAAGAAGGGCGGCGGCCATCCGGCCTGGGTCGGCTATATCCATACGCCCGATGTCGATGCCGCCGCCGAGAAACTCAAAAAGGCAGGCGGCAAGGTTCATCGCGGCCCCGAGAACATCCCCGATGTCGGCCGTTTCGCCGTCGTTTCCGATCCACAAGGCGCCATGTTCCAGCTCCTGCAACCAAACGGGCCTGACCAGCCGCCGGTACCGGCTGGGACGCCCGGCCATGTCGGCTGGCACGAGCTTTATACAAGCGACTGGAAGAAGGCCGTCGATTTCTATTCCAGCCAGTTCGGCTGGAGGAAGATGCGCGAATTCGACATGGGCGAGATGGGCATCTACGCCATCTTCGCCATGGGCGAGGAGGACGCAGGCGGCATGATGAACAAGCCGCAGCAGATCCCGAACCCGGTCTGGCAGTTCTATTTCAACGTCGAAGGGATCGACGGCGCGGCAAAACGGGTTTCCGGCAATGGCGGCAAGATCCTGATGGGGCCCATGCAGGTGCCCAACGGGCAATGGGTCGTCCTATGCCAGGACCCGCAGGGCGCGCACTTCGCGCTGGTGTCGAATACGAAATGATTGTGGCCGGCGGCGACATTTCCATGCTCACAAACAAGTGAGCGCGGAGTGCCAAAAAGCGATGTACCCGTGCAGGCGAATAATCTAACGCATGCGTGATCATAAAGTGGAGTCACGCATGCAACTTTTTGAACGCGTCGATCGCTACCGCCCCTGGGCGCTCGCCGCCCTGCGCATCGTCGCCGCGCTTCTGTTCATCGAGCACGGCACGCAGAAGCTGTTCGACTTCCCGGCGAGCGGTCATGCCGGCGGCAGCCTGGGCGGACTGTTCCTCGTGGCGGCCCTGCTTGAATCGATCGGCGGTCTTCTCGTGCTGGTCGGCCTGTTCACAAGGCCGGTGGCGTTCCTGCTCGCCGGCGAAATGGCGATCGCCTATTTCATGGCGCATTTCCCGAAAAGCTTCTTCCCGATCCAGAATGGCGGCGAAGCGGCGGTGCTGTTCTGCTTCGTCTTCCTCTATCTGGTATTTGCCGGAGCCGGAGCTCTCGCGCTGGACAATCGCCGTTCGTCTTAGGCGGCTGCTTAAAGTCCCTCATAGATCGTAGCCGCATCCTCATAGCGATAGCGGATGGGAACCGGCGTTTCCGGCGTCCATCCCTCTGCCGCCTCGCCGGCCATCAGCCGGCATGCGGCCTCAGTCTTCAGCACCGCACCGCCATAGAGCCGGTTGGCGAGATTGAGGATACCGGTCTGGTGCATGGCGACCGAGCCGCTGCCGCACGCATCCTTGACGAGAGCAACGCGGAAGCCGAGCTTCAGCGCCGCCTTGACGGTGGCGTCGACACAAGCTTCGGTCCAAACGCCGCAAATGTAGAGCCATTCCGTGCCGGCGGCCTTCAATTCATCGCCGAGGCCCGTCCCGAAGGCGCTCGCTTCGGACTTGATGATCAGATGTTCGCCTTCTACAGGCGCCACTTCCGGGCAGATTGCCGTCAGCGGGTCGTCCTTGTCGCTGAAGGCCGAGCGGCCGTCCGCCAGGCGCGGATGGTGCGCCAGCGTCGTCTCCGCCCCCGGATCGACGATATAGGCGAAGTGATAGAGGGGGATGCCGTTTCGCCGCGCGGCCTGCTGCAGCCGCACGGTGTTTTGGATCACGCGGTCGAATTCGACGGCCAGCAGGCGCCGGTCCTGCCGGTGCTCCTCCTGCAGGTCGATGCAGAGCAGCGCCGAGGAGGAACCGGGGATGGCAAGGGAGGTTCTCACCCCCGCATCCGCTCGTAGTTCGCGTCGAAGAGTGGCGTGGGCTGCATGCGCGCCTTGTGCCGCCTGCCGAGCAGCTCGATCTCGAAGCCGTCCGTCTCCTCGGCGATCTCCTTCGGCACGTAGCCCATGGCGACCGATGCCTTCGAATTGTGCGCGTAGCCGCCCGAGGTCACCCAGCCGCGGACCGCGCCGCCGAACCAGATCGCCTCGTCGCCGATCACATCGGCATCGATCGCATCCATGACGAAGGCGCGGAGGCGCAGTTTCCCGCCGCTCGACTTCTCGGCCGCCGCACCCGCCTTCCCGATGAAATCGGCTCCTTTGTTATACGCCACGAAACGGTCGAGCCCGGCTTCGAGCGGGCCATAGATTGGCCGGTACTCGCGCGCCCAGGAAGCATAGTTCTTCTCCAGCCGAAGCGCGTTGAGCGCGCGCGATCCGAACAGGCCAAGCCCGAATTCCTCGCCGGCCGCGACCAACATATTGAACACGGCGCGCTGGTACTCCGGCTCGATCCACAATTCATAGCCGAGATCGCCCGTATAGGAGACGCGGCCGACCAGCGCCGGCGCCATGCCGACATGCATCCTGCGGATCGCCATGAAGGGAAAGGCCGCGTTGGAAACGTCCTCGCCGGTGACCTTGGCCAGCAGGTCGCGGGCGCGCGGGCCGGCAATGGCGAGGCCGGTAAGGCCCGCGCCGCGCGCGCGAACCCTAACCGAGCCGTCGGCCGGCAGGTGCTCTTCGAACCAGCGCATATGGTATTCCTCGGCGACGCCCGAGCCGAAGATCATCCACTTGCCGCCGCCGAGATTGGCCACCGTGAAATCGCCGATCAGCTTGCCGTCTTCCTTGAGCATCGGGGCCAGCGCCATGCGCCCTTCCTTCGGCAGCCGGCAAGCGAGCAGACGGTCGAGGAAGGCTTCGGCGCCGGCGCCTTCCACCTCGTATTTGGCAAAGGACGTGGTCTCGCAGAGCCCCACGCTTTCACGCACGGCCCTCACCTCTTTCGCCACATGCTCGAAATCGGTCGAGCGGCGCCAGGAGAATTCGTCCTTCACGCCTTCGGGCGCGTACCAGAGCGGGATTTCCAGCCCGAAAGCCGTGCCCCATTGCGCGCCGCGCGCCGAGAGCAGGTCGTAGATCGGCGTGGTCCTGAGCGGTCGGCCGGCCGGCAGTTCCTCGTTGGGGAAGCGGATGGAGAAACGGCGCGAATAATTCTCGCGTACCTTGGCGTTGGTATAGGCCATCGAGGCCCAATCGCCGTAGCGCGCCACGTCCATCGCCCAGATGTCGAAGCCGGGATCGCCCTCGATCATCCAGTTGGATAGCGCCAGGCCGACGCCGCCGCCCTGCGAAAAGCCCGCCATGACGCCGCAGGCCGACCAGAAGCCTTTCAGGCCCCGGATCGGCCCGACCAGCGGATTGCCGTCCGGTGCGAAGGTGAAGGGGCCGTTGATGATCTGCTTGATCCCGGTCTTCTGGAACGCCGGGAAGTGGCGGAAGCCGACCTCGAGCGAGGGGGCGATGCGGTCGATGTCGGGCTCCAGAAGCTCATGGCCGAAATCCCACGGCGTCATCTTTTCCGACCAGGGCTTGCCCGCCTTCTCGTAGGTGCCCATCAGCATGCCGCCGCGCTCCTGGCGCAGATAGAGTTCGCCGTCGAAATCGACCGCATGGATGATCTCGGTGCCGGTCTTCTCGTTCCACTCGGCGACTTCCGGCATATCCTCGGTGATGAGGTACATGTGCTCCATGGCGAGCACCGGCAGTTCAAGCCCCACCATGCGTCCGATCTCGCGCGCCCACAGCCCGCTGGCATTGACGACGTGCTCGGCGACGATCTCGCCCTTGTCAGTGATGACGCGCCATTGGCCGTCCTCGCGCTGCACCAGATCCTCGACTTTCGTGTGCCGATAGATCTCCGCGCCGAGATTCCGCGCCGCCTTCGCATAGGCATGGGTCACGCCGGACGGGTCGAGGTGTCCGTCTTCGGAATTGCGCACCGCGCCGACGAACTGCTTGGGATCGAGAAGCGGCATCAGCCGTGCCGCCTCCTCCGCCGAGATCTCCTCCAGATCGAGGCCTAGATAGCGGCCCTTGGCGACGACGCCGCGCAGCCAGTCCATGCGCGCCTGCGTCGCGGCGAGAAGCACGCCGCCGGTGACATGCACGCCCGTCGCCTGACCGGAAAGCTCCTCGATCTCCTTGTAGAGCTCGATCGTGTATTTCTGCAGCTTGGCGACGTTCGGATCGCCGTTGATCGTGTGCATGCCGCCCGCGGCGTGCCAGGTCGAGCCCGATGTGAGCTCGCTGCGCTCGATCAGCACCACGTCGGTCCAGCCGTGGCGGGCGAGATGGAACAGCACCGAGCAGCCGACGACGCCCCCGCCGATGACCGCGACACGCGTATGGGATTTCATGATTTTCTCCGCATTTCAGAGAGTTGCATGACAAAAGGAAGTGCGAACCGCGCGGACGTCATTCCGGGGCCGCGCAGCGGAACCTGGAATCCAGCGCATCGACCTAAAAGCCTTCGGCACAATTGATCCAGACACTGACGTCGGTCGTGGCAAGACCTTAAAACCGCGTGACACGAGGGCCACCCGCGTTCTGGATTCCGGGCTCCGCTGCGCGGCCCCGGAATGACGGATACGCATTGCTCCGGCATATGCGATCAAGCTCCTGCTGAGGGCCGGCAGGTGAGCGTGAGCCGCCGGGGGCCGGAACAGTACATTACGGTTCCCCGCTCCCGATCGCTTCCTTGCGCCTGGCGACATAGGCCCCCAGTTCCTCGCGCCGCGCCGGGTCCATCGCCGGCTCGTGATATTCCTCGAGCGCCTTCTTCCAGACCTTCGTCGCGCGCTGCGTGGCATCGAGCCCGCCCGCTTCCTTCCACGCCTCGTAGTTCTGCCAGTTCGACAGGATCGGCTGGTAGAAGGCCGTCGCATAGCGCTCCAGCGTATGCGGCTCGCCGAAGAAATGCCCGCCGGTCGGAACGCTGCCCAGTGCGTCGAGCGCCAGTTCGCCCTCATTAACTTCAATGGGTTTGAGGAATTCCATCATGTGCTGGATCAGCTCGACATCGATGACGAACTTTTCGAAGGAGGCCGTCAATCCGCCTTCCTGCCACCCGGCGGCATGGTAGATCAGATTGCCGTGGCCGAGGATCGCGCCCCATAGCGCCATCATCGTCTCATAGGCGCCCTGCGCGTCGGCCACATTGGAAGCTGAGCCCGGCGTCGTGCGGTAAGGCAGCGAATATCTCCGCGCCAACTGCCCGGACGCGATGTTCGCCTTGGTGTTCTCCGGCGTGCCGAAGGCCGGCGCGCCCGACTTCATGTCGACATTGGAGGTGAAGGCGCCGTACATGACCGGCGCGCCCGGCCGGACCAACTGTGTGAGCACCACGCCGAAGAGCGCCTCGGCGTTCTGCTGCGCCAGCGCGCCGGCAAGCGTCACCGGGCTCATCGCGCCCATCAGCGTGAAGGGTGTGACGCACACCGACTGGCCATGCTCGGCCATGGTCATCAGGCCCTCCGCCATCTGGTCGTCGAAGCGGCGCGGCGAATTGACGGAAATGATGGTGGTGACGCCGGGATCGTCGGCGAGCTCCTCCAGCGTCAAGCCTCTCGCGATCGCCATCATGGAGATGCCGTCGAGCGCCCTGCCCCGGCCGATCGCCGTGCAATGGAAGCTCTTGTCGGTCAGCGTGAGGTTGGCAAAATAGGTATCGAGATGACGCGAATTGGCCGGCAGTTCGATCGGCGCGCAGACCTGGTTGCCGATCATGGTGATGCAGTTGAAGTGCTGCGCGAGCCGCACGAGGTCCTGATAGTCGCGCAGATTGCCGGCGCGGCGGCCGCGCTCCAGATCGTGGACGTTGGGTGGCCCGGCGACGAGCGTGAAATTGATGTTGTTGCCGCCGAGGATCACCTGATGATCCGGGTTGCGTGGGGTCAGCGTGTAGAGCGCCCGCGTCGTCTTCAGCGCCTCCGCCACCAGCTCGCGGCCGATGCGGACGTTCTGCGTCGCGTGGTCGACGATGGCGCCAGCCTTCTCGAACAGCGAAAGGGCGCGCGGGCTCATCACCTCGATGCCGAAATTCTCGAGGATGTGCATCGAGGCTTCGTGGATCGCCTCCACCTGCCCGGCCGACAGCAACTGCATCGGAGGATAGGGGTTCACGACCCGGCGCCGCGGCAATTGCGGTATCGGCGCCGGGCCCTTATGGGCCCGCTCGGCGGAGCGGCGGCGGCGGGGTTCTGCGTCCATGCCTCCGGCATAGCCCAAACCGGCGCGGCTTCTGTCGGGAATCCGTCACCGGCAGGCGTGATTTTAGAACAGGCGTCAGATCGGCGGATCGGGTTTCGGCATGGCGGCATCAAGCGTCGGATTGCCGACAGGAATGCCGGTCGGACGGGATTGACGCATCCTTAACCATGCCGGGCCGCAGCCCGCCTGGAAAGCAGCATGGCAAGATTCCGTTTAGGAATTGGGCCTAGTTCCTCAACGAATGGTTCAGTCGAGTTTTATTCGAGTTTTAGCGATTGGCCTGCCGCTGGCGCTCGCCGCCTGCGCGTCCGCTCCCGCCCATATCAACAATGTCTGCGCCGTGTTCGACCAGCGCGACGGCTGGTTCAACAATTGGGAGCGCGCCGCGAAGCGCACGGAAGCCAAGTACAACATCCCCGTTCCGGTGCTGATGGCGACGGTGCGCAAGGAGTCCGGCTTCAAGGGCCGCGTGCGGCCGCCGCGCACCTATCTTCTCGGTTTCATCCCGTGGAGCCATGTCTCCAGCGCCTACGGCTACTCGCAGGCACTCGACGGAACCTGGACGCAATACGAGATCGAGACCGGCAACACCTCCGCTCAACGTTCCAACTTCGCCGACGCCATCGATTTCGTCGGCTGGTACCACGACAAGAGCGCCAGGTCGCTCGGCATCGCCCGCAACGACACCTATAATCTCTATCTCGCCTACTATCTCGGCCGGGTCGCCTATGCACGGGGCGACCGCGGCAGCGCGGAGGTGCAGCGCTATGCCCGCGCCACCGACGACATGGCCCGCAGCTACGCCGCGCAGATGCAGGGGTGCGGAAGATAGAAGGCCTGGATACGGCCCCGCCTTCAGTGCCGCTCCAGGAGCCCAAGCCGCTCGCGAAGGAGAAAGCGGCGGTTCATCAGGATCGCCGCGGCTAAAAGTCCGAGCGCCAGTCCCCACCAGATGCCAACGCCGCCAAAGCCCGCAACAAAGCCGAGCAGATAGGCCGCCGGCATGCCGACTACCCAATAGCTGATCAGGGCGATCATCATCGGCACGCGGGTGTCCTTCAAACCTCGCAGCATGCCGCTGCCGATCGCCTGCAGCGAATCGACGATCTGGAAGCAGGCGGCGATGAACAGGAAGGGCTTTGCGGTAGCGAGCACCGCGGCGGCGTTGTCGTTGTGCTCATCAAGATAAAGCCCGATCAGACGATCCGGCATCGTCCAGAAGAGAAGCGCCGAGCAGACAGCTATCGCGGCGGCAATCATCATCGCCACGAGCCCCGCGCGGCCTACCCCGCCGCGGTCGCCACGCCCATGGTGCAGGCCAACCCGAACGGTGGCGGCACTGGCAAGCCCCAGCGGCAGCATGAAGGCGACCGAGGTGATCTGCAGCGCAATGCCGTGGGCGGCGAGCGTCACCGCGCCAAGCCATCCCATCATGATCGAAGCGGCGGAAAAAAGCCCGACCTCGGAGATGATCGTCGCCGAAATCGGCCAGCCGAGCCGCACAATATCACGAAAGTCCGGCCAGTCGGGCCGCCAGAAGCGGGCGAAGAGATCGTGGCGGCGAAGCGATGGGGCCATTCCGCTGTAGAGAATGACGAGGAGCGCCATGACGATCTGCGTGGCGAGCGTCGCCACCGCGGAGCCGATAATGCCGAGCGCCGGCATGCCGAAATGGCCGAAGATCAGCGCGTAGTTGAGCGCGCCGTTGGTAAAGCCCCCGATGATGATGACGGCAAGCGCCACATAGGCGCGGTCGGCGACGGCAAGATAGGAACGAAGCGCCGCGAGGATCAGCGCGGGCAGCATCGACCATTGGACGACACGCACATAGGCGCCGGCGAGCGCGGCAACGCGCGGATCCTGATCGAGGAAGAGAAGGAAGGTTTCAGTGTGCCAGAGAAAGAACATGGCGATCAGGCTGTAGAGGCCGACCACCCAGAGGCTCATGCGCACCGAACGGCGCACCGCGCGGAAATCGCCGCGCCCCTCCGCCGCCGCAGCAACCGGCATCACCGCGATGGCAAAGCCGCTGCCGAAAATATAGACGGTGAAGAATATCTGCGTGCCGAGCACCGCGGCTGCGAGTTCGGTCGCGCCCAGCCAGCCCACCATCACCGTATCGGTGACGTTGAGCGCCATTTGCGCGAGCTGCGTGCCGATCAGCGGCACGGCAAGCACGACCGTCGCCCGCCCATGGCTGAGCCAGGCGCCGTCGTTCCTGCCCAGGTGCTCCGACGAAATCGGCGGGTGCACGACTTCGTCTTTCGATTCGCTCATTCGCATGTGAGATGCCTCCGCCGAAGGCCCTACAGCATCGCCGCGTAAAAGCGAAATCGGCTTCAGCCTTCGGAGGGCATCGATGTATGAAAGCGCTGCATCCTGTATGGAGCCAGCCAGGCGGTCCGAAACAAGCTCGAGCGGCTGCTAGATCCGGTTGCGGTCGTCGAGCACGACGCGCGCCGACCCCGCTGACGTATCGGCCTCGCCGATCAGGTCGGCGCCCTGTACCCCGGCATCGCCCGCTGACCAGCGTACACGGGTGAAGACGTACCATTTCCCGCGCGGCAATCGCTTGAACTGAAAATTGCCATTCGTGTCGCAGGTCGCCCGCCGCGTAACCGAATTGAAGCGCGGATCGGTCGCCTCCGGCAGCACCGGATGCGCTTTCATGCGGGCGAGTTCGACCACACGATCGAAGGATCGGGTATGCGGGAAGAGCAGGACCGACTGCCCGGTGCAGGGGACCGTGTCGCCCTGGTCGTGCAGGAACGCCTGCCCCGTGAGGGTCGCATCGCCGGGCCGCTCGTAACGACTGAACTCGGTTTCCGAATAGGCGACCGAAAGCGGACCGTTCGGGTCGAGCGGCGGCTCCGCCGTCGTGCAGGCCGAGAGGAGAAGCATTGCGGCCATCGACCAGAGGATTGCCCGAAAGCGTTTGCCCACGCTCCTCTCCCATAAGGAGGAGGCGAATGCCGTCATCGCCTTCCGGACCGGAATCCTCGATATCCCGCGCCGTATGATATCGGAGCAAAGTCCCCTTCCCCCTTGCGGGGAAGGGACAGGGGTGGGAGTGAACCGTCTCAACGAATCGCCTTGATCTATTGCGGGATGACGTCCGCATAGGCGAAGCTATCCCTTTCCACGATCTCGCCGACCGATGTAGCGATCGGTGCGGCGAAAATCGGGCCGGCGGTGACGACGGTGTGGAATTCGCCGTTTTCGCCGCACGGATCGATGCCGGCCGGCAGGTCGCGCAGAAAACTGACGTCGAAGGCGCGGCCCGCAAAAGAAGGATCGAGCTTTTTGGTGTCGATGCAGGCGACACGCGCCTCCAGCCCGGAAGCGATCATCTCGCGAGCGAGTTCGCCGGTATCGCGGCCCCAAAGCGGAAAGATCGCCTGCATGCCCGCCCTTTCCATCTGCTTCAGCCGATAGGCGCGGATGTCCTCGAGAAAAAGATCGCCATAGACGATGTGCCGGACGTCTTCGGCCCCGAGCCCGCCGAAGGCTTCTTCCATCCGCGCTTCGTAGATCGCGTTGGGGCACGGGCTCGGCAGCATCACCTTGATCGCCGGAAGCCCGAGCGCGTCGATCTGGCGGTCGAGCAGCGCGTGGCGGACGCCGTGCATCTGGACGCGGTCGGCTGCCTCGTTGATGGCGGTCAGGACGCCCACGATGTCCGCCAGCCCGAGCCGGCGCGCCTCAAGGAGCGCGAAGGCGGCATCCTTGCCGGAACTCCAGGACAGGAATGCCTTCGGCCGCTCCGGCATGGAATGCGTCAGCGCGGCTTCCGGCCGAAGACGCGGATGTATTCCGCTTCCCCGCCTTTCGCCAGCGCCTTCGCCTGCTTCACCCAGTCGTCGCGCTCGATGCGGCCGCCGAACCTGAGATGATGGTCGACCCATTCCCGCTCCGCTTTCCTCCAGGCGGCGATCTGGGAAAAGCGATAGATGCCGAGCCCGTTAAGGATCGCCTCGATCTTCGGCCCGACGCCTGAGATCAGCTTCAGGTCGTCCGGCTTCTTCGGCTTGACCATGCGCTGAGGCCGCGTTCCCGGTGAACCGTCGCCGGCTGCGACGCTCCCGCGGGCGGGTTTGCCGGAATCCGCGGCACGGGCGCGGCGCGACGGCGCCTGCCCCCGGTCGAAAGCCATCGGCGCATCGGGATCGACCGCCTGCCGGCCGCTGCCGACCCGGCCCTGCCGGAGCGGCACGGAGGCAGAAGTCCTCATGGGCCGCGCGCCTGCGCCCTGCCCGCCGACATCGTCGCGCACTTCCTCGCGGCGTACGCGCTGCGCCTCCTGTTCCTCCTCCACCTCGAACTCCGCCTCGTCGGCCGCGGCACTGGCGGTCTTGCCGTGCGGCCGCTTCGGCGGCGGGCCGGCGAAACCGGGATCGCCCTTGGCGCTGCGACGCTCCTTCTGGCCCAAAGCGTCGTCCGGCACGCCTTCCTTGCCGGCGTGGGCCGTGTCGAACTTGATGACCGGCTCCATCGTGGCGAGCACGTCGTCGGAGAGCCAGCAGAGCGACTTGTGCCCGTTGCCGAGATCCTTAGCCGGCGGCACCTCGGTTTCGCACAGATTGTCCGGCACCAGGTGCTTGTAGCCGCAGCGCGTCTGGAAGGGGCAGCCGGTCGGCGGGTTCATCGCCGAGGGTATGTCGCCTTCGAGAACCACGTGCTTCTTCACCACGCTCGTGTCGGCGATCGGGATCGCCGAGAGCAGCGCCTCCGTATAGGGATGGTAGGGCGGCGAGAATATCTGGTCGGTCGTCCCCTGTTCGACGATGTAGCCGAGATACATCACCACGACGCGGTCGGCGATGTAGCGCACGACCGAAAGGTCGTGGCTGATGAACAGCATCGTCGTCTTGTTCTTGCGCTGGATGTCCATCAGCAGTTCGGTCACGGCCGCCTGCACGGAAACATCGAGCGCCGAGACCGGCTCGTCGGCGACCACCACCCTGGCGTTGCCGGCGAAGGCACGCGCGACGCCGATGCGCTGCTTCTGGCCGCCGGAAAGCTGGCGCGGCCGGCGCGCCGCGAAGGCGCGCGGCAGCTTCACGAGATCGAGCAGTTCCAGCATCTTCTGGCGCCGGTCGGCCGGGCTCTTGCCCACATGGAATTTCTCCAGCGTCCGCACGATCTGCGAGCCGACGCTGTGGCTCGGATTGAGCGTGTCGAACGGATTCTGGAACACCATCTGGATCGAGGCGACGGTCTTGACGTCACGCAATTCGACCGGCGTCGACTGGATCGGCTTATCGCCGAGCGTGATGGTGCCGCCGCTCGCCGTCTCCAGGCCGAGCAGCATCTTGGCCAGCGTGGACTTGCCGCAGCCCGATTCGCCGACGATGGCCACCGTCTCGGATTCGCGCGCCTCGAAGCTGATCGTCTCGTTGGCCTTGACGACGCGCGGCTCGCCTGCGCCGAAGACCTCGTTCGCCGCCACGCGGTAATATTTGCGCACGTCGTCGATCTTGAGCACCGTATCGCCGGCCTTGACCGGCTCGCTCTTCTTCTTGGCGTCGTCGGGCAGCGCGGACCAGTCGATCTCGTTGAAGCGTACGCAGCGGCTGAAATGATTCTCGTGCCCCTTGACCGGGATCATCGGGATTTCGGCGGCGTTGCATACGCCCTCGACGAAGTGGTGGCAGCGCGGGCCGAAATTGCAGCCCTTCGGCCGCTCGTGCGGCAGCGGCAACTGGCCGGGGATCGCCACCAGCGGCCGGCTGTTCTTGTCGGCGCCCGGCAGCGGGATCGATCGGAACAATCCCTGCGTATAGGGGTGGCGCATGCGGTCGAACACGTCCTTCACCGAACCCGTCTCGACCGCCTCGCCCGAATACATGACCGTGATACGGTCGCACGTCTCCAGGATCAGGCCGAGATTGTGCGACACGAAGATCATCGACGTGCCGAACTCCTTGCCGAGCCCCTTGACGAGGTCGACGATGCCGGCCTCGACGGTAACGTCGAGCGCCGTCGTCGGCTCGTCGAGGAGAAGCAGCGCCGGTTTCGACAGCAGCGCCATGGCGATGACGATGCGCTGCTGCTGACCGCCGGAGAGCTGGTGCGGATAGGATTTCATCATCCGTTCGGGATCGGGGAGGCGGACCGAGCGCAGCATCTCCAGCGAGCGCTTATAGGCCTCGTCCTTCGAGACCTTCTCGTGAATGATCGGCACTTCCATCAATTGCTGGCCGATCTTCATCGCCGGATTGAGGCTCGCCATCGGCTCCTGGTAGATCATGGCGATCTTGTTGCCGCGGATGGCGCGAAGCTCCGCCTCCGACAGTTCGCCCATGTCGCGGCCCTGGAACAGGATGCGGCCGCCGACGATCTTCCCGATATTGGAAAGGTCGCGCATGATGCCGAGCGACACGGTCGACTTGCCGCATCCGGATTCGCCAACGATGCCCATCGCTTCGCCCGGCATGACCGTGCAGGAGAAATCCATCACGGCGGGGATCTCCCCCCTGCGGGTGAAGAAGGAGATGGAGAGGTTTTCGATCTCGACGATCGGCTGGACGGCGTTCATCTTCTCACTCCGTCAGTCCTTCAGGGATTCTTCGCGCAGCGCGTCGGCGAGCAGGTTCAGACCGAGCACGAACGACATAAGCGCGATTGCCGGCGGCAAGGCGGGGTGAACGAAGGCGCGCAGCAACTGGCTGCCGTCCTTGATGGTCGTTCCCCAATCCGGGCTCTCCGGCGGCATGCCGAGGCCGAAGAAACCCAGCGTACCGAGAAGGATGGTCGTGTAGCCGATCCTGAGGCACGCATCGACGATCAAGGGACCGCGCGCGTTGGGCAGGACTTCCCACACCATGATGTACCACGGGTTCTCGCCACGTGTCTGCGCCGCCGCCACATAATCGCGCGTCTTGATGTCCATCACAAGGCCACGGACGATGCGGAAGACGCCCGGCGATGAGGCGAACACCACCGCCACGAAGATGTTGAGCGTGCTCGGCGTCACCTGGATCAGGCCGAACGGATCGTCGAAGAAGACGAAGGTGGAATAGAGCCAGTAGGTGATGGCAAGCACGATCAGCAGCTGGACCGCGAGGAGCAGCGGCCGGCCGATATAGCGGGTGCCGAAGGCGATGCAGGCGAGGATGATCGGAAAGGCGAAGAAGACGCCCGCCGTCCAGCGCGGCAGTCCCGTCTCCACGATTTCGGGCGACACCAGCAGGTAGAAGAGCAGGATCACCGGAAAGGCGAGGACCAGATTGGCCAGGAAAGAGAGTAAGGAATCCGCCTTCCTGCCGAAATAGCCGGCGGGAAGGCCGAGCGTGATGCCGACGGTGAGCGCCACCAGCGTCGCCAGCGGCGCGATGAGGAGAACGATGCGGCTGCCGTCGACGACGCGGCTGAATACGTCGCGCGCCAGCTTGTCTCCGCCCAGCAGGTAGGCCTGTCCGCTGTGCGGCTCGATCGCGCCGGGCAGAGCGTTGCGCATCACCGCGATCTGCTCGAGCGGATTGAAGGGGGAAACGTAGCGTGAAAAGACCGCGGCGAAGAACCAGAAGCTCAGGATGGCGACGCCGGCAATCCCGACGCCGCTGTCATAGAGCTGGCCGTAGAGGCCGAGCTTCTTGCGATAGCGATAGCTCGTGCCCATGAGGATCGCCATCGCCAGCCATACCGGCCACAGGCGATAGACGAGGATCTGGAAGACGATATCGGCGGGGGAGATGAAATGCAGCTGCATGGCCTTCCCCTACTGCACGCGGATACGCGGGTTGAGCAGAGCGTAACCGATGTCGGAAATAAGTTGGGTAACGAGGACGATGAAGACCGACACCAGCGAACAGCCGAGCAGCAGATCGATGTCGTTGTTCCCGGCCGCCTCGACCAGCGTGTAGCCGAAGCCCTGGTAGCGGAACATGATCTCCACCACCACGACGCCGGTCAGGAGCCAGGGAAATTGCAGCATGATGACGGTGAACGGCGCGATCAGCGCGTTGCGCAGCGCATGCTTCAGCACCACCGCATTGAAACTCAATCCCTTGAGCCGGGCCGTGCGGATATATTGCGCCGTCATCACCTCGACCATCGAGGCGCGCGTCATGCGGGCAATGTAGCCCATGCCGTATATGGCGAGCGTCATCACCGGCAGCGTGAAATTGACGAAGGTGATGCCGTGGAACGTGGCGCTGGCCGCGGAGCCGTTGAACCAGCCGAGCCAGGTGGCGAAGACGACGGTGAAGATGACGCCGGAGACATATTCCGGCGTCGCCGTGCTGCCGATCGCCAGGATCGAAAGCGTGCGGTCGGTCCTCGATCCTTCCCTCATGCCGGCGAGGACACCGATGACGAGCGCGCCGGGGACCATGACCATCATCACCCAGAACATCAGGATGCCGGTCGCCTCCAGAGCCGGAAACAGCTTGTTGCTGACCTTGGTCCGGAATTTGGTCGAGCAGCCGAAATCACCTTCCAGAATGCCCGAAAGACGCGGTTCCACCGTCTCCCCGCAATAGGAGAACCGCGGAATGGGGTTGCCCTTGATGTCGCGCGCGGGCTGCTTCGGCCATACCCCGATCCACTCCGCATAGCGCTTCAGAAAGGAATCACGGTAGCCGTACCGGTCGAGCCAGTTTTCGATTTCTGCCTGGCTGGCCCGGCTGTTGGTCTCCGTCAGGGCCAGCTTCTTGAGATTGGGTTCCAGATTGACGAGATAAAAGACAACGAATGTCAGGGCGATCATGGTGAGGACCATGACCCCCAAACGCCTGGCTATGAATGAGAGCACCTCTGCCCCTCCTCAAGGCTTGGGTTCGCGGTAGGTCTGTGTTCCCCGTGTAGCTGCATTGGGGGAGCAGGATCGCTCCCCCTTTTCTTTTGGCAGGTTTTTATTGTCAGGCGTTGGTATCGAGCCAGGTCTTCTCGAAGTTGATCTCGAATGTCGGGTGCATCGGATTGTTCTTCACCTGCTTCGTCGAGTGGTTCACGATCGTCAGCCAGAAGGGCTGGATGATCACGCCCGAATCCTGCAGGATCTGCTCTACATCCTTCATCACCAGCTTGCGCTTTTCCGGATC
Source organism: Rhizobiales bacterium 65-79 (assembly GCA_001896885.1). GTDB lineage: Bacteria > Pseudomonadota > Alphaproteobacteria > Rhizobiales > Rhizobiaceae > Mesorhizobium_L. The sequence goes on from MKRJ01000018.1 coordinate 119,361, forward strand.
GGCGATCGCCATCGCCTCGCCGAGCTTCTTGTCGAACTCGGGATTGGAGTAAGCCGATTCGTTCCAGGCCGCGCCCGACGTGTAGCCGAGGGCGAGGACCTGCACGCCAAGTGGACGCATGTTCCAGTTGGTCGTCGAATAGGGATACTTCGTCCAGTCGTTCCAGAAGGTGGAGCCGGGCAGGATCGTCCGCTTGACCTTGATGCCGGCGTCGCGCAGCTGTCCGGCGATGGCATCGCCGGTGTTCTTGTGCCACGCTTCATCGACCGAAATCAGCTCGTGCTCAAAGTCTATCTGGCCGGCTTCGGTCATCAGTTTCTTGGCGCCAGCGGCGTCGCGGTTCTTTTTCGGCAGCTGGTAATATTCCGGGTGGATCGGCGCAACGTGATGGTTCTCGGCCACCGTTCCGAGGTTATTGTAGCCGAGTTGCAGAACGACCGCGTTGTCGACGGCCATCTGCAGCGCATTGCGCACCTTCTGATCGTCGTAGGGTTTGTGGGTAACGTTGGTGCGCGCCACGATCGTGGTAGCGGTCTTGCACGCCGATTTCACCAGGCCCATCTTGTCCAGGATCTGGATGAAGTCCGCCATGGTCTGGTAGTCGGTGTCGATCTCGCCGGCGTCATAGGCATTGACGTAGGCATTGAAATCGGTGCCGTAGTCGATGAATTGCACGCCGTCGAGGAGCGCCTCGCCGCCCCACCATTTGCCGTGTTCGCGGCGCTTGGCCACGACCTTTGAGCCAACGTCGTAAGACACCAGTTCGAAGGCGCCGGTGCCGATCGGGTTCTTGACGATGTCGGAACCCATCTTCTCGAAATCGCGGTGCACGACCAGACCCGGATAGTCGGCGAAATTCGGTATGATGGAAATGTCGGAAGCCGGGAGCTTCAGCTTGATCGTGTAGTCGTCGGTCTTGGTGATGGCGCCGTCGCGCGCCTTGTTGGTCTTCGGATCCACCATGCCGCCCATGCGTGCCTGCATGGAATTGCCGTCGGCCTTCTCGGCCCAGCGCAGAAGGTTGAACATGACGTCGTCGGCGTCGAACTTATCGCCGTTGTTCCACTCGACGCCCTTGCGCACGTGGAGCACGTATTCGGTGGCGTCGTCGTTCACTTCCCAGCTCTCGAGCAGCATCGGCTGGAAGGTATATTCGGTGGTGTACTTGACCAGCGGCTCGAGGAAGGTGCGCGTCGCGTTGGCAAGTTCCGACCAGTCATAGGTCCGCGGGTCCTTCTGGGCCTTGACCGACATGGCGCAGCGGATGACGCCGCCCTTCTTGGGCGTCGCTTCGGCTGCCTTAGCGGGCGTCGGATCGGCGAGCCCGATCAGGCTGTAGGCCATCGCCGTCGACGCGCCCATGACGCTGGCGATGGCAAGGAATTCGCGGCGATCCATCTTCCCGGCCTTCGCGGCTTCCGCCAGTTCCTCGACCACCGCGGGTACGCGATCGCCATTACTCTTGTACATTGTCATTGCCTTCTCCCATTGATTGGCTTTCTGCCCCTAGCATTCCGCATCTGGCCTAGGATGTCAAAAACCGTGCCCCAGCGGAAATCACGAATGAATGTGCAACTTTGGTATGTTGGCGGATGCCGCAATTGCGACAAGACTGGCGCAAATTCGCAAACTACCGGGCAATTCCCGCCCTTTGTCCGTCGAAATAGAACAAGCGGAGCATGCGCCGTCGAAGGCGTGGGCATTTGACGACTCTCCGCCGGCTTGCTACCGTTTTGCCACGCTTGAGGTGCCTCGGACCGGAACGCGGTCGGGGTTAAGAGGGAATACGGAAGGGCCGGAAAGGCCCCCGCCGTGGCTGCTCCCGCAACTGTGAGCGCGGAGGCATGTCGACTACGCCACTGGGCGCCAGCCCGGGAAGGCCGACCTGCCGATGAAGCGCGAGCCAGGAAACCTGCCTCAGGCCGTCACCTTCCGGATGCGGGAAGCTTCCGGGGCTGTGGTCTCGCAGTGGTGACGATCGAAAGTCGTCGCTGGCGGGCCTTCTCCAAGCGGATGTCCCACCGGCTTTTTTGAAGCCATCGGCGCATCGGCGCCGCAGGGGGACAGATGCAAAGTACATTCAAGAGGACAATTGCCGTTTTCGCCGCCCTAGTGGCCGGCGGCGCGACATCGGCACTCGCCCAGGACCTCGACATCGGGGAGGTCGTGGTGACGGCGAACAAGACGCCGACCGAGAAATCGAAGGTAGGCTCGACGGTCTATGTCACGACGAAGAAGGACATGGACAAGCAGTCGCTGCCGGCAGCCACGGACTACCTTGCGCAGATACCGGGCATCAACGTCGCTTCCCAGGGCGGCGACGGCCACATCACGACCTTCTTCATGCGCGGCCTGCCGGGCGAATATGTGAAGACCTTCATCGACGGCATCGATGTCTCGGACGTTACCTATACCAAAACCCAGGCGCAGTTTGGCCAATTCCTTGCAGGCGACCTCGACCGCATCGAAGTGCTCCAGGGTTCGCAGGGCGCTTTATACGGCGCCGACGCCATCGCCGGCGTGATCGATATCAGCACGCTCGGGACCCCTGAAAACGGGATCCACCAGAGCATCTACGGAGAGGGCGGATCGCGCGGCACGTTCCTCGGCGGGTACGCGCTGAACAGCGCCACGGACCGCAGCCGCTTCGGCCTCAACATATCCGGCCTGACGACGGACGGCTTCTCCACCGCGGCCTCCGGCACGGAAAAGGATGGCTACCGCAATCTGTCGGGCACAATCGGCGGCCGCGTCAACATCAACGAGAACCTGTCCTTGTTCGCCAATGGACTCTTCATCAAAGGCGACACCGATTTCGATGACGGTTTCGGCCCGCCGCCGAATTATCTGGTGTCGGACAGCGACGCCCATTCCAAATACCAGCAAGCCGCGGGCCGGGCAGGCGCCGATTTCAAGCTGTTCGACGGGCGGCTATCCAACACCATAGCGCTGCAATATTCGGACATCTCCCGAAACAGCGTCAGCGGCACGGGCACCGTCGATACGTTCGACGGCACGCGCACGAAGATCGACTATCTGGGCTCGCTTGCCATCACGCCTGCGCTGACGGCGAATTTCGGAGCGGATTGGGAGCAGGATCACGCCAAGACATCTTCCGGCATCAACCGCTCGGTGTCGATGGGCGGCGGATGGGTCCAGGCCATCTGGACGCCAACCGACCCGCTCACCCTGACGGCGAGTGTCCGGCAGGACGAGCATTCGCTCTATGGCGGCCATACGACATGGCGGGCCACCGGCTCCTATAATTTCGATACCGGAACGCGGCTCCACTCCTCGATCGGCACCGGTTATCGCGCGCCGTCCCTCTACGAACTCTATGATCCCACCTACGGCAATGCGGACCTGCATCCGGAGACCAGCCTGAGCTTCGACTTCGGCGTGGAGCAGCGGCTTCTGGATGACAGGATGGTGGCCGATGTGACCTTCTTCGCAGCCGATATCGGCGACTATATCGGCTACGATTTCACGACCAACCGCTATGAGCAGCTCGAAGGCAAGGTAAAGACGCGCGGCGTCGAGGCTTCGCTCGCCTATGCGCCGACCAGCTGGCTCGACTTCCGGGGGGCCTACACCTACACCCAGGCCACCCAGCCCGACGGTTCCCGGCAGGTCCGTATCCCGCGCCACGTGATCGGACTGACGGCCGCTGTCCAGCCGGCGGAGAAATGGACCGTTTCGACGACCACCCGGGTGGCCCTCGATACCGTCGATTTCGAGGGTCTGGGGATCGGCCCGCTCGGCGATTACGTGCTTCTCGACGCGAAGATCGCCTACAAGCCGACCGACGCCACCGAACTGTACCTGCGCGGCGAGAACCTGCTCAACCAGAAATACGAGGTCGTGCGAGGCTACGGCACGCCGGGCCTCGGGGTGTTCGCCGGCTTCAAGGCGACGTTCTAGATGCGGTAGGCGTGAACGATGCTCCCGCGGATGAATCGGCTGAAGGGGATGGTTGCGAAGGTTCGGCTTTCCTTCGCACCTTCCTCTGTCCTGCCGGACATCTCCCCCGCAAGGGGGGAAATCAAACCGGCCGTTCAGTCAGCCCTTCTTCTGCAGCCTTCGCGATTGGCGAGAACGGTGGCGACGGCTGATCTCCCCCCTTGTGGGGGAGATGTCCGGCAGGACAGAGGGGGGCAACGTAGGGCCTACGCCGCCGCGATCTTTGTTCTTTATGCAGCCCTCCCCGCCAATGCCGCCGACCTGCCACGCGTCATGTCGCTCAATGTCTGCACCGACCAGCTTGCCATGACGCTGGCCGCGCCCGGGCAGATCGTCTCGATCTCCAACCTCGCCTCGGATCCAGGCCTTTCCTTCATGCATGAAGAGGCAGCCACATATCCGAAGAACCGGGGGCTTGCGGAAGAAGTGTTCCTCGCCCGTCCCGATGTCGTCGTCACCGGCACCTATTCGCTCCACAACACGACCGACCTGCTCAAGCATCTCGGCTTCCATGTCGAGGAGTTCGCCTATTCGCAGACGCTCGACACCATCCCCAGCGAAATCCGGCGCATGGGCGAGATCCTGCACCGCGAGGCGAAGGCCGACGAGGTCGCCACGCGGTTCGAAAGCGGGCTTGCGGCCGTCAAGGCTTCCGTTTGCGGTCCGGCGCCGACGGCCATCGTCTACGGCCAGAACGGCATCACACAGGGCGCCGGCACGCTCGGCGATTCGGTCATGCGCGCGGCGGGGCTGAAGAACCTCGCCGCCGAACTCGGATATGCCGGCATGGTCCCCTTCCCGCTCGAACTCCTGATCGAGCACCGACCGGATATCGTTATCCTGCCTCGGCAGCTTTCGACGGCTCCTTCGCTCGCCGACCTCACCTTGAAGGACCCTGCGCTGCGCGCGCTGAAAGGCACCCGCTTCGGCCATTTCGTGCCGGAAGGCGCGTGGTCTTGCGGCGGGCCCTTCGTGCTTGAGGCAGTGAAGGCGCTGGCCAAGGTAAGGCAGCAAGTCTCGCCCTGCCCTTCTTCCGGAGCGCCGACGCAATGACACCGCTCCGGCTTAATCTCGCGCTCGCGGCGCTGACGGCGGTCCTGTTCGTACTGTCGCTGCTGATCGGACCGGCGCATCTCGGTCCGGTCGCCTCCATCCGCGCGCTCGTCGCCGGCGGCGACGAGGCGACCCGCATCATCATGCGCGAGATCAGGCTGCCGCGCGCCCTGCTCGGGCTCATGGTCGGCGCCTCGCTCGGCCTGTCGGGCGCGGTGCTTCAGGGTTTCCTGCGCAACCCGCTCGCCGAGCCCGGCATCGTCGGCGTCTCGGCCATGGCTTCGCTCGGCGCGGTGATCATGTTCTACAGCGGCCTTGCCGGCGCGTCGCTCTATGCCTTGCCGGCCGGCGCGCTCGCCGGCGCGTTCCTCGCCGTCATCGTGCTCCTCGCCATCGCCGCGCGCCATGGCTCGACGCTGACGCTGATTTTGTCCGGCGTGGCGCTGTCCAGCCTCGCCGCCGCGCTGACCTCGCTCGCGCTCAACCTCTCGCCCAATCCCTTCGCGAGCTACGAGATCATCTTCTGGCTGCTCGGATCGCTGAAGGACCGGTCGATGACCCATGTCGCGATCGCCCTGCCACTGATCGCGGCCGGAGGCGCGCTTCTCGCCACCACCGGCCGCGCGCTCGACGCCTTCTCGCTCGGCGAGGAAGGCGCGGAAAGCCTCGGCATCGACCGCAGGCGCACGCGCCTTTTCGTCATCGTCGGAACCGCGCTCGCCGTCGGGGCGGGCACCGCCGTCACCGGCGCAATCAGCTTCGTCGGGCTGGTCGTGCCCCATATGCTGCGGCCGCTGACCAACCGCATGCCATCCAGCCTGCTTCTGCCCAGCGCCATGGGCGGGGCCGCGCTGCTGCTCGCCGCCGACATCGTCGCGCGGACCGCCGTCCGCGCGGGCGAACTCAATGTCGGCGTGGTGACGGCGCTGATCGGCGCGCCGTTCTTCCTGTGGCTCATCGTCCGCTCGCGCCGGGAGATCTTCTGATGATCGAGGCGCGAAACCTCTCCGTCGATCTCTCCAGCCGCCGCGTGGTAAGCGGCATCAGCTTGGGGCTCGTTCCGGGCACGATCACCGGCGTGCTCGGGCCGAACGGCGCCGGCAAGTCGACGCTGATGCGGGCGCTCGCCGGGCAGATTGCCAGCACCGGCAGCATCGCGGTCGATGGCCGCGAATTGGCCTCGCTTTCCTTTGCCGAGCGCGCACGGCTCGTCGCCCATCTGCCGCAGGCGCGCATCATAAGCTGGCCGCTTACAGTCCGGGATCTGGTCGGCCTTGGACGCATGCCCTGGCAGGGTGTCAGCCGCGCCTTCTCGAACGGCGACCGGGCGCTCTGCACCGAAGCCATGGAGATGATGGATGTCGCCGGCCTTGCCGAGCGTCCGGCGACCGAGCTTTCCGGCGGCGAGCAGGCGCGCGTCCTTGCCGCCCGCGCCATCGCCCAGGATACGCCGGTACTGCTCGCCGACGAGCCCGCATCCGGCCTCGACCCGGCGCACCAGATGACGATGATGGCAGGCCTGAGGAAGCTTGCGGCCAAGGGCCGAACGCTGCTCGTCTCGCTGCACGATCTGACACTCGCCGCTCGCTGGTGCGACCGCATCCTCCTGATGAAGGAGGGCAGGCTGGTTGCCGAAGGCGCGCCGGCGGACGTGCTCACGGCCGAGCGGCTCGGCGAGGTGTTCGGCATCCTCGCCCATATCGATCACGACGCGGGCGGGATGATCCTGGCGCCGGTGGCGCTGGCCGGCGGTACGGCTCACCGCGAGGCGCGCCCATGAATCACTGGCCCAGCTTCGAGCCGTTCGGGAGTGCGGGCGAAAGCGGCAGGTTCCTTGCCCTTTGGTCCTCCGTCGTGCCGGACGAGGATCCGGAAAAAATAGAAGCGGCCGTTCCGGTCGAGCCGGAGACATCGGCCGCGGCGGCGGCGCAATCGCCTGTTCCGCCCGCCGTCGATCCGGCCGACCAGGCGGCGCGGCCGACTGCGGCGCGCGGCGCGCGCTTCTCGCCCCTGCTTCTGTTTGGCTCGCTCGCCGTTCATGCCGCGGCGATCGCGCTTACCGCGCATTTCCTGACCCCGCCCGGCGTCGAGGCCGAGACCGACGCCGTGTCGGTCGAGATCGTGGTGGACGCAACGCCGAACCCCAACACCGATCCTTCGCTGGCCGGCGAAGCGGCGGCCGAGGCCGACACGACTAGAGACAAGGCGCACCAGGTCCGCACCGAGGCCAAGCCCCAGGAAGCCAGGGCCGAACAGCCCTCCCCCCCCCCGGCCGAGAAGAAACCGGAAACGGCCAAGGCCTCAACCGACGAGACGCCAGCCGCGAGCCCTGAGACGCAATCAGGCGATACGGCCGTCGTCCTGCCGATGCCGGCGTTTTCTCTGCCCGCCACGCCACCGGACATCAAGATGCCTCCTCAGGCGGAGGAGTCCGTGGCAACCCGCACAGAGGTGCCGCTACCGGCGTTTTCGTTGCCGCAGACCCCGCCGGCCATCGAGACTCCGAAGGTCCTGGCTACGCCGCAAGCGGCCGAAATTCAGGTCCCGCAGCCCTCTCTCGTCCTGCCCAATACCCCGCCGAAAGTGGAGATCGAAAAGCCGGCGCCGATGAGTCCGGATATAGTGGCGAAGGCCGTGCCGGCTCCTGCCCTCAAGCTGCCGGACGCGCCGCCGCCGATTACGAACGACGCGGAGCCACCGCTCGCGCTGCCCGACGAAGCGCCCCTGCCTGCGCCGGCACCGGATGAGCCGGAGCCGGCGGCGAAAGCCGACAAGGCAACGGCGATCAAGGAGACCCCGACAGCCGTCCGGGAGAAGCAGGAAGCGAGGAGGAATGCGCGTCCCGAACCCGATGAGCATTCGGCCACACGCGCGCCACGTCCGGAGCGCCGCGCATCCGATCGCAGTTCTTCCGCCGGCGTCGGCGACGCGGCCGGGCGCGGCTCCGTCGCCTCGCGCGGCGGGGCCAGCGCCGGCGAGAAAGCCGCGTACGCGGCCCGGCTGAACAGCCATTTGCAGCGCTTCCAGCGCTATCCGGCCGAAGCGCAGCGCGACGGCATCTCCGGTTCGACGCGCATGGCGATCACGATCGACCGCGGCGGCCGCCTCCTTTCCTCGCGGCTCGCCGGCAGTTCGGGTTCCGCGATCCTGGACGAGGCGGCAAAAGCGACCGTTTCGCGCGCCTCCCCCTATCCGCCGCCCCCGGACGGCGTCGGCGGCCGCACGCTCACCTTCGCCGCGACCATCCGCTTCCGCAGATAGTGGGCGCCTTTCACGCCATCCCTCGATTGACATCGCGGCCCGAACCTTCATCATCGCCCGGGGACGGCGGCAGCGTTGGAGGCAGGAATGCGCGCGGCTAACGGCTTTTTCCTCTTTTTCGCAAGCCTTTTCCTGGTTCTGCCCGGACCCGCGCGGGCCGCCGAAAGCGCGCGCTCGATCGTCACGACCGATAATTCGGACTATTTCGGCTTCGACCTGCGCTCCGAGCAGAATTTCAGCCTCGATCAGTGCAAATCCGCTTGCCTCGCAGACCGTTCCTGCCGCGCCTTCACCTACAACTCGAAGGCGCGCTGGTGCTTCCTGAAATCGGATTACCGGAAGCTCAACCCGTTCAACGGCGCGGTCGCGGGCAAGGTCGTCCAGAACGGCGCGGGGCCGGACCTCGGTGCGCCCGCGACGCTCGATTTCCTGCCGAATTGGCTCGCCGACGAGGCCGTCAAATACCGCCAGAAGATCACGACCGCCAATCCCGCCCAGGATGAAGGATTGAACGCCCTCACCTCCCAGGCGGACGCGGCGATGTCGTCCGATCCGCGCTCGGCCATGCAGAAATATGCGGACGCGCTCGCCACCGCGCCGGACGACAGCACTTTATGGACGAGCCTGGCCCGCGCGGCGCTGGCCGTGAAGCCGGCGAACGATACCGATGCCGGCGAACTCCACGGCAATGCGTCCTCCGCGGCCTACAACGCCTATCTCACCTCGCGCACGACCGGCGACCGCGCGGGCGCGCTCGCGGTCCTGGCGCCGGCGCTGGAGCAGCGGCAGGCGTTCCGCGCCGCCATCCAGACCTACGAGGCCAGCCTGGCGCTCGCACCGAACGCCGCCGTGAAGGCGGCCTATCTCGATCTCAAGGCGCGGAAGGGCTTCCGCATCGTCGGAAACACCGTCGATTCCGACAACCAGACGCCGCGCGTCTGCGCGCAGTTCTCCGACCCGTTGGTGAGGAGCGGCGTCGATTACGCGCCCTTCGTGACCGTCGACGGCCAGGCGCCGAAGGCGATCACCGCCGACGCCAAGCAAATCTGCGTCGAGGGACTGGAGCACGGCAAGCGCTACCAGGTCACCTTCCGCGCCGGATTGCCGGCGGCGATCGGCGAAACGCTGCAGAGCCCCGTCGCACTCAATGTCTATGTGCGCGACCGCTCGCCCTACATCCGCTTCACGGGCGAGAACTTCATCCTGCCGGGCACGGCTCGCCACGGCATTCCACTGGTCTCGGTCAACACGAGTTCCGCCACCTTCAAGCTCTACCGGATCAACGACCGTTCGCTCGCCGAACTGGTGACGGGCTACCAGTTCCTCGACCAACTCGACCGGTACAGCGCCCAGAACATCGCCGACCAGACCGGCAATGCCGTGTGGCAAGGCACGATCGACATCGCCTCGGAGCTCAACAAGGAAGTGGTGACCAGTTTCCCCGTGGACGAGGCGCTGCCCACCCGCAAGCCCGGCATCTACATCCTGACCGCGACCCCGGCAGGCGCGGCGGAAAGCTACGATTCACAGGCGACCCAATGGTTTGTCGTCTCCGATATCGGCCTGTCGACCTTCGCGGGTCAGGACGGGCTCAATGTCTTCGTCCGTTCGCTCGGCACCGCCAAGCCGCTCGCCGGGGTCGAACTCAAGCTGATCGCCAAGAACAACGAGGTGCTCGGCACCGCGAAGACGGACGCCGACGGCCATGCCGTCTTCACCGCCGGCCTGTCGCGCGGCGAAGGCGGCATGACGCCCGCCGTGCTGACCGCGAGCAAGGACGGCGGCGATTTCGACTTCCTCGACATGACCAAGGCCGGCTTCGACCTTTCCGACCGGGGCGTCACCGGGCGTCCCTCGCCCGGCGCGCTCGACGTCTATGCGTGGACGGAGCGCGGCATCTACCGCGCCGGAGAGACGGTGCACGCGGCCGCTCTTGCCCGCGACGACGACGCGAAGGCGGTAGCGGACCTGCCGCTGACCTTCATCTTCAGCCGGCCGGACGGCGTCGAGGACCGGCGCATCGTCAGCGACGCGGCCTCGCTCGGCGGCCGGGCCGTCGAGCTGGCGCTGTCGACGACCGCCATGCGCGGTACGTGGCACATGCGCATCTATACCGATCCGAAGAAGGATCCGGTGGCGGAGACGATGTTCCTGGTCGAGGACTTCGTGCCCGACCGCATCGAATTCGACATGGCCGCCGCCGGCGCGCTGCTCGTCCCCGGCCAGCCCTTTCCGGTCGACGTCGTGGGGCGCTTCCTCTACGGCGCGCCCGGCGCGGGACTTTCGCTGGAAGGCGAGGTCAATGTCACGACGAAACGCGACTGGAAGGCCTTCCCCGGCTACCAGTTCGGGCTCGCCGAAGAGGAGAACGCGGAAGCAACCGCCTATGATTTGAACGACCTGCCCGTCACCGACGAAGAGGGCAAATCTTCCTTCGACGTATCGCTCGACAACCTGCCCTCCACCACAAGGCTGCTGAACGCCGAACTGGTCGTGCGCATGCGCGAAGGCAGCGGGCGCGCGGTGGAGCGCAAGCTCGAGCTCGACGTGAAGCCCGACGGCCCGCGTATCGGCATCAGGCCCGCCTCGGCCGACGGATCGGTGCCGGAGAATTCGGTGGCGAAGTTCAACGTCATCGCGGTCGATCCGGACGGCAGGAAGATCGACATGCAGGGGCTGGACTGGTCGCTGGTCAAGCTTGTGCGCAACTATCAATGGTACCGCGACGGCAGCTCCTGGCGCTATGAACCGATCGATGTCACGCAGAAGGTGGCGAACGGCCATGTCGATGTCTCGGCGAACGCCGAGGCATCGATCTCCGCCCCGGTCGGCTGGGGCCGCTACCGGCTGGAGGTGACGAGTCCGGCGGCGGACGGCCCGGCCTCCAGCGTCGAGTTCGACGCCGGCTGGTATGTCGCGGCCTCGACAACCGAGACGCCGGACGCGCTGGAGATCGCGCTCGACAAGGACAGCTACCATGTCGGCGACACCGCGCATCTGAAGATATCCCCGCGCTTCGCCGGCGAAGTGCTGGTGACCGTCGGCGGCGACCGGCTGCTCGACACGAAGACGGCGTCGGTTCCAGCGGGAGGGACGACGGTCGATCTTCCCGTCAAGGACGAATGGGGCGCCGGCACTTACGTGACGGCGACGCTCTACCGGCCCGGCGAAGCGCAGGCTTCACGCATGCCGATGCGCGCCATCGGCGTCGAATGGCTGAAGATCGACCCGGGCGAGCGCAAGCTCGACGTCTCGCTGGAGACGCCGGCCAAGGTCATGCCGCGCGCGCCGCTGACGATCCCCGTCAAGCTCGGCGGGCTGCAGCCCGGCGAGGAAGCCTATGTGACGGTCGCCGCCGTCGATGTCGGCATCCTGAACCTCACCCGCTACACGCCGCCCGATCCCGACGGCTGGTATTACGGCCAGCGGCGGCTCGGCCTCGAAATCCGCGACATCTACGGCAAGCTGATCGACGGCTCGGCCGGCGTCATGGGCCGCATCCGCACCGGCGGCGACGGCGCGCAGATGGCGTCGGAAGGCTCGCCGCCCACACAGAAGCTCGTCGCCTTCTTCGCCGGCCCGGTGAAGGTCGACAATGACGGCCGCGCCGTCGTCTCCTTCGACCTGCCGCAGTTCAACGGCACGGTTCGGGTCATGGCAACGGCCTGGTCGAAGACGGCCGTCGGCCATGCCTCGTCCGACGTGATCGTGCGCGACCCGGTCGTCGTAACCGCCGGGCTGCCGCGTTTCATGGCGCCCGGCGACACGGCCCTGATGCGGCTCGACATCGCCAACACGGATGGCCCGGCCGGCGACTACACGCTGTCGGTCGAGACTGGGGGCAAGGTTTCGGCCGGCCAGATTTCGGCGCAGAAGGTGACGCTTGCCGCGGGCGGGCGCACGACAGTTACAGTGCCGCTCACGGCGAAATCGATCGGCGAGGCGGACGTGCATGTAAAACTTTCCCACGCCGGCGGCCTGACGATCGCGCAGGACCTGACCTTCCCGGTCAGGCTGGGGGAGATGCCGGTGACGACACGCCGTGTCATCAGCCTTGCCGCCAATGGCGGCAGCCTGAAAATCGACAGGGAACTGCTTGCGGCGAGCCTGCTCGACGGCGCCTCGGTCTCGATCGGCGTCTCGAATTCGGCGGCGCTCGATATTCCCTCGCTTCTGATGACGCTCGACCGCTATCCCTATGGCTGCGCCGAGCAGACGACCAGCCGCGCGCTGCCGCTGCTCTATGTCAGCCAGCTTTCGACGGCGGCCGGCATGCCGGTCGATGCCGACCTGCACAAGCGTATCCAGGATGCGATCTACCGCGTGCTGAACGACCAGTCCTCGTCCGGCAGCTTCGGCCTGTGGGGACCGGGCTCGGGCGATCTCTGGCTCGACGCCTATGTCAGCGATTTCCTGACCAGGGCGCGCGAGCAGGGTTTCGACGTGCCTGACGTGGCGATGCGGCAGGCGCTCGACAATCTGCAGAACACGCTTTCCTACAGCAACGACCTGAAGGAGCATTCGACAGAGATCGCCTATGCGCTCTATGTCCTGGCACGCAACCATCGCGCCTCGATGGGCGATTTGCGCTACTACGCCGACACGCAGATGAGCGCCTTCCGGAACCCGATGGCGCGGGCGCAGATCGGGGCTAGCCTGGCGCTTTACGGCGACAGCCAGCGGGCGGACCGCGCCTTCGCCTCGGCCTTCCAGCTTGCCCAGGCCCCGGCGACGGCGCCGGACGACTCGCGCGCCGACTACGGCTCGAGGTTGCGCGACGGCGCCGCCATGCTGGCACTGGCCGCGGAGACGAAGCCCGCGCCTTCCCTGATCCCGGCCATGATCAGGCTGGTGACGGCGGAACGCGCCGACGAGCGGTACAAGGACGGCCATACCAGCACGCAGGAAGAAGCCTGGCTGCTTCTGGCCGCCCGCGCCATCAAGGCCGGTACAGAGGCGATATCGCTGGATATCGACGGCACGGCGCATTCGGGCCCGTTCGCGGAGCGCGTCAGCGGCGTGGAACTGCAGGACCATCCGGTGACGGTCACCAATCGCGGCGGCCACGCCGTCGATGCGGTCGTCACCTCGGTCGCCGCGCCCCGGCAGCCGCTGCCGGCCGGCGGCAACGGCTTCTCGATCACGCGCACCTATTATACGCTCGACGGCCAGGAAGCCGACGTGACGGAGGCGAAGCAGAACGAACGCTTCGTCGTCGTCCTCAAGGCGACCGAACTCAACGACTGGCCCTCGCGCGTGCTGGTCACGGACCTGCTGCCCGCCGGCTTCGAGATCGACAATCCGGGTCTCGTCGGCAGCGCCCAGCTTTCCAATTTCGATTGGCTGGGCAGCACCGAGGCCGCGCATACGGAGTTCCGCGACGACCGCTTCGTGGCCGCCTTCAACCGCGCCACCGGCGACGACCGTGCCATGACGCTCGCCTATGTGGTGCGCGCGGTGACGCCGGGCGTCTATACGCTGCCGGCGGCGACGATCGAGGACATGTACCGCCCGCAATATTCGGCGCGCACGGCCACCGGCAGGATGGAGGTGAAGGCGGCGCGGTAGAGATGAAGTCTTGGTGGGCTGATATGTCCGCTTTCACCCCCCTCTGTCCTGCCGGACATCTCCCCCTCAAGGGGGGAGATCGGCTAGCACCCCCGCCTGCTCCCATTTTGCCGGGGGTGGCGATTGGCCGATGCTCCGATGAAGTCCGATCTCCCCCCTTGAGGGGGAGATGTCCGGCAGGACAGAGGGGGGTGCAGCCGATATCGGATATGGGCGCGGCCACATGATCCGCCCCTTCACATACTCCCTCATCGCCGTCGCCCTCGCCTCGCTCCTCTGCGCCAGCGCGTGGGTCGGCCTCCGCGCGCTCGACCGCTCCTATCCGCCGCCGCTTGCCGAAGCCGGGCTGGTCTCGACCGAGATCGTCGACCGCGACGGCAATTTGCTTCGCGCCTTCGCCACGCCCGAAGGCCGCTGGCGGCTGGCGACCCGCATCGAGGATGTCGACCCGAAACTGACCAGGATGCTGATCGCCTACGAGGATCATCGCTTCTATTCGCACCACGGCGTCGACATCGGCGCCCTCTTCCGCGCCGCCGGGCAACTGCTGCTGAACGGCCATATCGTCTCGGGCGGCTCGACGCTTTCCATGCAGCTTGCCCGGCTGGTCGAGCCACGCGAGGAGCGCTCGATCGGCGCCAAGCTCATCCAGATCGTCCGCGCTCTCCAGATCGAGCGGCGGCTGACGAAGAAGCAGATCCTCGAGGATTACCTGACGCTCGCGCCCTATGGCGGCAATCTGGAAGGCGTGCGCGCCGCCTCGCTCGCCTATTTCGGCAAGGAGCCGAAGCGCTTGACGGTCGCCGAGGCCGCGCTGCTCGTATCGCTTCCGCAATCGCCGGAGGCGCGCCGGCCCGACCGCCACCCCGCCGAGGCGAAGGCCGCAAGGGCGCGCGTGCTCGAGCGCATGAAGAAAGCGGGCATCATCGTGCCGCGCGAGATCGCGCTGGCTTCCGCCGAGCCGATCCCGCGCATGCGGGGCGAACTGCCCGCGCTCGCCGCGCAAGCGGCGGGTGACGCCCTGCGGAAGACCCCGTCGGCCAGGCGTCTGCAACTGACCATCGATCGCGGCACCCAGCAAAGGCTGGAAGAAGTGGCGCGCGAAACCGCCCGCCGCCTCGGGCCGAAAGTCTCGATCGCCATGATCCTCGCCGACGCGCCGACCGGCGACATACTGGGCGAGGTCGGCTCGGCCGATTTCTTCGATGCCCGCCGCTCCGGCTGGATCGACATGACCGACGCCGAGCGCTCGCCCGGCTCGACGCTGAAGCCCTTCATCTACGGGCTGGCCTTCGAGGAAGGGCTGATCGCGCAGGAAACGATGATCGAAGACCGGCCCGCCGATTTCGGCGGCTACAAGCCGAAGAATTTCGACATGCGCTATCAGGGCAACGTCACCATCCGGCAGGCCCTGCAGATGTCGCTCAACGTGCCGGCGATCCGGCTGCTCGACGCGGTCGGACCGCTGCGGCTGATGGCGCGCTTTCGCGAGGCCGGGGTGAAGCCCGCTCTCCCCCGCGGCGAGGCGCCGGGCCTCGCCATCGGGCTCGGCGGCGTCGGCGTCACGCTGTCCGACCTCGTCCAGCTTTACACTGCATTTCCAAATGGAGGCCGCGCGACGATGCTGCATGACCGCCCGGTCGACCAGCCCACCACCGCGAGATTGCTGGAACCGCAGGCGGCGTGGCAGGTCGCCGACATATTGTCGGGCGTGCGGCCGCCGGAGGGCTCGCGCACGGTCGGCATCGCCTACAAGACCGGGACCAGCTACGGTTATCGCGATGCCTGGTCGATCGGCTTCGACGGCCGCCATGTGCTCGGCGTGTGGGTCGGCCGTCCCGATGGCGGTCCTGTGCCGGGTCTCGCCGGCTATGTCTCGGCCGCGCCCATCCTCTTCGACGCCTTCGCCAAATCCGGCCTTGCCATCGCGCCATTGCCGCGCGCGCCGGCCGGGGCCCTGCGCCAGGCGCGCGCCGGCCTTCCGGTGACGCTGCGCGACTTCACGCCGCCCGGCGAACTGCCGCCGGTACACGGCGTTCCCGAGCCGCCGCCCCGCATCATCTTCCCGCCCGAGGGCGCGCATGTGGAGCTCGGATCGGTCGACGGAGGCCCTGTCTCGCCGCTGGTGCTTAAGCTGCAGGGCGGGCGCGCGCCGTTCCGCTGGCTTGCCAACGGCAAGCCGCTGCCGCAGATCGCAAGGACCCGGACCAGCCGCTGGACGCCCGACGGCGACGGCTATTCGACGCTGACGGTCATCGACGCGGTCGGGCGCGCCGCGAGCGTTTCGATCTATGTCCAATAGGCGGCCGGGTCGCGGGCGCGGCAACATGCGCTCCTTTTGTCAAACCCCCGTCGAATTCCGCATGATAAAGTAAGTCATGAGTGATCAGAGCCTCTATCCTGCAACGACGCGGGCCCCGTTCAGCGCGCGCTTTCACTGTTCACGCGGCGAACTGATCGCTGACGGCATCGTGCACGCCCTGGGCGTCACCCTGGCGATCTCCGCCGGGTCGGTCCTGCTGGCGCTTTCGGCCTTCCATGCACGCCCATGGGAGTATTTCGGGACGGTCGTCTACGTGGCGTCGCTCGTCACCGTCCTGTCGCTTTCAGCCGCCTACAACATGTGGCCGATCTCGCCGTTCAAGCAGGCGTTGCGGCGCTTCGACCACGCCGCGATTTTCCTGCTGATAGCCGGAACCTACACGCCTTTCCTCACGCAGATGAACGACCCGCAGGCGGCACGCCTCATGCTCGGCATCATATGGGGAGCCGCGGCGCTCGGCATCGTCATGAAACTCGTCTTCCCGGGCCGCCTGGAGCGTGTCGCCGTGGTGTTCTATCTGGCGATGGGCTGGAGCGGAGTGATCATGTTCAATACGCTGTCGGTGTCGCTGCCGCGCGCAACCCTGTGGCTGATCGCGGCCGGCGGCGTCGCCTACAGCGTTGGCGTGATCTTCCACGTCTGGGAGCGCCTTCGCTACCAGACCGCCATCTGGCACGGCTGCGTCCTTCTCGGCGCCGCGCTGCATCTGGGCGCCGTCATGAATAGCCTCGTGATCTCGAGGTTCTGACGAAGTTCAGGCCGCCTTGGCCCTCCGCCATCGCTTTCCTTCGATGTCGGGAAGGAAGACGGTGAGCAGCCCGATCGCAGGCAGCCAGGAACAGACGTGATAGACGAATTCGATGCCTTCCCAGTCGGCGAGCTTGCCGAGCGCGGCGGCGCCGATGCCGCCGATGCCGAAGGCCAGCCCGAAGAAAATGCCGGCGACCATGCCGACCCGGCCCGGCATCAGTTCCTGGCCGTAGACAACGATCGCGGAGAAGGCGGAGGACAGGATAAGCCCGATCACGACCGACAGGATAACGGTCCAGAAGAGGTTGACGTAGGGCAGCGCGAGCGTGAACGGCAACACGCCGAGGATCGAGACCCAGATAACGTATTTGCGGCCGATCCGGTCACCGACCGGCCCGCCGACGAGCGTTCCCACCGCCGCGGCGGCGAGGAAGACGAAGAGCAGGACTTCCGAACTGCGCACCGAGACCCCGAATTTGTGGATCAGGAAGAAGGTGTAGTAGCTGGATATGCTCGCCAGGTAGAAATGCTTGGAGAAGACGAGCACCGTCAGCAACAGGAGCGTCAGCCGGACGCGTCCCCGGGGCAGGGAGTGCCCGGAAGCCGCGGCCGGTTTCTTCCGCGCGGCCCGCTGCTGGCTCGCGTACCAGTTGCCGACCCTGAACAGGACGATCATGGCGATGAGCGCGGCGACCGAAAACCAGGAAATGCTGCCCTGGCCGCGCGGCACGATGATGAAGGCGGCGAGCAGCGGCCCGATCGCGGTGCCGACATAGCCGCCGACCTGGAAATAGGACTGCGCCAGCCCATGCCGCCCGCCCGAGGCCATGCGCGCGACGCGCGACGAATCCGGATGGAAGATCGACGAACCCATTCCGACCATGGCGGCGCCCAGGATAAGGACCGGATAGTGCGAGGCATTGGCGAGCACGAACAGCCCGACCAGCGTGAACCCCATTCCGACGGAGAGCGCATAGGGCCAGGAGCGCTTGTCGGTCACGATGCCGACAATGGGCTGCAGCATCGAGGCGGTGCCCTGGAAGGCCAGCGTGATCACGCCGATCTGGGCGAAGGACAGCGCATAATTCTCCTTCAGCATCGGATAGATGGCCGGCAGCATCGACTGCATCATGTCATTGAGGAAATGGCAGAAGGCCAGCGCCGACAAGATCATGAAAGCCGTCTGCTCGGCTCCCGGTCCGCTGTCGGTCGGAAGGCCCGGCGCCTTCGTCGGCTTGGCAGCCTCGCTCGTCACATTCTGCAAAACGCCCATTCTCTCGATTCCATTTCCACGAGCGAAGCGATATAGCGCCTTGCCGTTTGACCTGCTTTCGTGGTTAGCTCAATTTCTTTCGCAAGTGGGTCAAAGCATTGACCGTCATCGACATCAGCGATCTGGAAATGGTCCCGCGACCCGTTCTGGTCAGGCGGTCGTATTATGCGGCCGGCGACCGCATCCTGCCGCACAGCCATCGCCGCTCACAGCTCCTTTGCGCGCTAGAAGGCGTGGCCGTCGTCAGCGCCGAGCGGAACCGGTGGCTGATCCTGCCCGATCATGCCTTGTGGATTCCCGCCGGCGTCCGGCATTCCGTCGAGGTGATCGAACCGCTCACCACAGGATCGATCTATGTCGACCCGGAGGCGCTGTCCGGCCAGCCGGCGCAAAGCCACGTCGTCCGAATGACCGACCTCATGAAGAGCCTCTTCCTGGAGGCCGTAAACCTGCCCCACGAATACGAGCCCGCGGGCCGGCCCGGCCTCATCATGGCGCTGATCCTCGAGGAGATACCTCTCCTGAGGCGCACGCCGTTGTCGCTGCCGCTGCCGCGCGAGGCGCGCCTGACGGCGCTCTGCCGGCGCTTCATCGCCTCGCCTACCGCGCATGGAACGATCGATCTCTGGGCGGCCGAGATGGCGATGAGCCGGTCCGCCTTCACCCGCGCCTTCCGCCGCGAGACCGGCCTTGCCGTGTCGGAATGGCGCCAGCGCGCCTGCATCCTGGCGGCGCTGCCGCGCCTGATGTCGGGCGAACGGATCGCCGCGATCGCCTTCGATCTCGGCTATGAGAGCGCGGCCGCGTTCACCACCATGTTCAAGCGCGTGCTGGGCGAGCCGCCACGCCGCTATCTCGCGGCGAATTCGGCCGCCATGGCCGTCACGGCCTCGCCGAGATAGGCAGCAGCCGCCGCCGGCCGCGCGGCAACGCGTCAGCCCTGCGGCAGCCACACGTCCAGGACCGCCGCGCGCTTCTCCTCGCGCACGACGCGGAAGGCTTCGGCAACCGCCTCCTCCACCTCTTCCGGCCGCTCTACCTTTCGCGCATGGGCGCCGCCGGCCGCCCTGGCGATGCCGGCGTAGTCCGGAGGCGGATCGAAGGAAAGGTCGAGATCGTTGGCGCGGCTGGCATAACCATCGGGATGGACGCCGAGGGCAGAGAAGCGTGGCGCCTTCCAGCCGCGATTGTTGTAGACGACCTGCAGGAACGGCGCCTTGTACTTGGCGGCCATCCAATGGACCGATGCCGGCACCGAGAACATGTAGGAGCCATCGCCCGTCAGCGCGACGACGGTCTTCTCCGGCGCCGCGAGCTTGGCACCGAAAGCGGCACCGCCGTTCCAGCCGAGCGAACCCCCGCCGCTGGCGAAGATCGAACCCGGCCGCGTCATCGCCATGTGGTTCGCGATCGCCGGATAGTTGGTGATGCCCTCGTTGAGCACGATCGTGTCGTCGTCGACATGCCGGCGCACGGCGGCCGTCAGGAATTCCGGTGTGATGACGCCGCTGTCGCCGGTCTCCAATTTCGCGAGCCGTTTGCGCCGCGCCTTGCTTTTCGCGGTGAAATGGGCACGCCGCTCCGCGACCGCCGTAGCGTCGAAAGGTCGTGAAGCGAGCGCTTCGTTGAGCTGGCTCAGCGCGGTCGCGGCATCGGCGCGGAAGGAACGTTCCGCGCCGATATACCAGAGCGGCATCTTCTCCTTCAGCGGATCGACGTCGATGTGGAAGATCGGCACGCCGTCGGCCGGCCGGCTGATCGTCGGTATCCAGGGCACGTCGCTGTCGATGACGATGATGCAGTCGGCCTCCGCCAGCGCCTCGTTCTGGAAGGGCTCGTTCCACTGATTGCCGAGACAAAGATCGTGGTCGTGCGGGAAATTCATCGCGCTCGGCACGGATTCGTGCACGCCCGCGCCGACGCTTTCGCAGAAGCGCACCAGTCCGGCCACGGCATCGGGATTGCGGCCGAGATAGGACGTCACCACGAGCGGCCGCTTCGCCCGCGCGAACGCCGTCAGCACTTCTCCGATGCCCTCTTCCGGCAACGCCGCCGGCGCGACCGGTCGCCATTTCGCCATGTCGATATGGACGGCTTCTGCCAGTTCCTCCTCCATGACTTCGCGCGCGCCCATCAGATAGACCGGCCCTTTCGGCTCGCTCATGGCGAATTGCAGCGAGCGGTGCACCATCTGCTTGATGTTCCTGCCGGTGCGCAGTTCGTTCTCGTATTTCATGTAGCCGCGCACGATGCTGCGCTGATCGGGCACATCCTGTATCCACTGGATGAACTCGTTGCGGCTGCCGCGCATTTCGCCTTCCTGCGTGAAGGGCGAGGAGCCGGCGAAGACCAGCATCGGCACACGGCCCTTGGCGGCGTTGTGGACCGCGCCGGCAAGCGCCTGCGTGCCGCATTCGACATGCACGATCACCGCCTGCGGCCGTCCGGAAACCTGGGCATAGCCCTGCGCCGCGCTCATGCCGGCCATCTCGTTCGGACAGGTGACGATCGCCGGAATGCGCCTTCCATGCGCCCTCGCCTCGGCTATCGCCTCGATCAGCGCCGGGTGGTCGCTGCCGAAATTGGCGAAGATATAGGAGACGCCGGCCTCGGTCAGCGCTTCGAGAAAGGCGGTGCTGGCTGTGTACATCGGCCCGGCTTCAGTCCACCGACGAGATGATGAGCCGCAGGATGCGCAGGAGCTCCGGCTTGCTGTCGCCGACGATCTCGTCAAGGACGCGGTCGTGCTCCATGGCGTGTTCGGTCAGCTCCTTCAGCCTGCCCTTGCCGGCATCGGTGAGCGACAGCATGTAGCTCCGCTTGTCCGCCGGCATGGGCTTCTGCTCGATGAGATGGTTGCGCAGCAGGTCGCGCAGCACCGGCGTAATCGTCGACTTGTCGCGACCGCTGGCGCGGCTGAGCACAAGCGGCGTGATGCCCGGATTGTCATGAATGAGGCTGAGGACGGCGAACCAGCCCGGCTTCAGGTCGGCCTCGCCGGTCTTCTTCTTGAAGGCCTTGAAGGAGGCGTTCTGCGCCAGCCGGAGATGAAAGCCGATGCGGTCTTCCAACGGCCCGAGGCTGAAATCCCTCGGCTTCGTCGCCGGATCGCCGGTCTGCGCCGCCTTTTCCGGCGCGGCATGGCGGATGGTTCGGGACGCCGCGATCCGCGATGTCATTGACGGCTCTCCGTATTGCCAAATCCCGCGCCCTCGGCAAGGGTGTCCAGGGACCGCACCCTACATTATCGGAGGGCCGATGCCACGGCAATATAGTTTTGTCTCAAACTATCTTCGATGGACGGGAGGAAGGCCGGATAGGTCGCAATCGTGGGGATGCGAATTTCATCGTCGTGATGCGGATTAGCCGGCTGTGTCCGCGATCAGGAAAGGCGCGGGGTAGTGGAATTCCTCGAGATTGTTTCCCTCACCGCCGCGATCGACGATCACGAAATCGGAGACGCCTTCGAGCGGCGTCAGGATGCCGTGCCAGACGTTGCGGCGGATGTTGATCCCCTGCCCCGGCCCGGTGACGAAGGCGAGCGGCTCGCCCGCCGTACCGCCGGAATCCGGCGCCACGACGACGAGGAATGGATATGGCGAAAGCGGGAAGAAAGCCTGGCTGCCGAGCGGGTGCCGCTCGACGAAGGTCAATGTAAGCGGCAGCGCATAGGGCTCGCCGCGAGCCAGCGAGATCATGGGACGCGCCTTGTCCCCGGCAAGCTCGACCAGCGCCAGATCGTGGTAGCGCTCCGCCATGCCGCCATTGATGGCGAAGTGATACGCGCCCTCGGCTTCTATCACGTCGCCGAAGGGCGCGAAGTCTTCGCGTATCAGGGGGCGAAGCGGAATGGTCTTCATGGGGCTATCCCACCGTATGGTTCGCCAGCCGCTCCAGCGCGCGCACGAGGCCGGAATGATCGAGCCCGCCCTCCCCGTTGGCGACCATCGAATGGAAGAGCTGCTGCGTGGAGGCCGTGTTGGGCAGCGCGAGGCTCAGCGCGCGGGCGCCTTCGAGGGCGAGGTTGAGGTCCTTCTGGTGCAGCTCGATGCGGAAGCCTGGATCGAAGGTGCGCTTGATCATGCGCTCGCCGTGCACTTCGAGGATGCGCGAGGAGGCGAAGCCGCCCATCAGCGCCGAGCGCACCTTGGCCGGGTCTGCTCCCGCCTTGGCGGCGAAGACCAGCGCCTCCGAGACGGCAGCGATGTTGAGCGCGACGATGATCTGGTTGGCGACCTTGGCCACCTGCCCGTCGCCGCAATCGCCGACCAGCGTGATGTTCTTCCCCATCTTCTCGAATAGGGGCTTGGCGCGGTCGAAGGCGGCCTGGGATCCGCCCGCCATGATCGTGAGGGTGCCCGCCTTGGCGCCGACCTCGCCACCCGAAACGGGCGCGTCGACATATTCGGCGCCGAGATCGCGGATCTTCTTCGCGAACGCTTTCGTCTCGATCGGCGAGATCGAGCTCATGTCGATGATGAGCTTCCCCTTGGAAAGGCCTGAGGCTAGGCCTTTTTCGGAGAAGAGCACGTCCTTCACCTGCGGGGTGTCGGGCAGCATGAGAATGACGATCTCGGCGGCGCGCGCCACGTCGGCGGGCGTGTCGAGCACCTTCAGCCCGCCCTCCGTCAGTTCCTTCGCCGGCGCCTTGCGGTGCTTCGAGGTGACGAGGGAATGGCCCGCCTTCTGCAAATTGAGCGCCATCGGCGTTCCCATGATGCCGAGCCCGATGAAACCGATCGTGGTCATGTGAGTGTCCTACTTAAAGTTCGCATTCCGAAACCGATGCCCCCTCACCCGGTTCGCTTCGCGACCCACCCTCTCCCCGACGGGGAGAGGAGCGCCGGCCGCACCGCCGCGTCCTCTTCTCCCCGTCGGGGAGAAGGTGGCCCGCAGGGCCGGATGAGGGGGATAAGGCGCTACGCCGCCGCCTTGGCCTTCTCCGCCCGCCTCAGCCAGCCGAGCCCCTCCTCCGTACCGGCCTTCGGCTTGTACTCGCAGCCGATCCAGCCGTCATAGCCGGCGGCGTCGAGCGCGGCGAAGAGGAAACCGTAGTTGATCTCGCCCGTGCCCGGCTCGTTGCGGCCTGGATTATCGGCAAGCTGGATGTGGGCGATGCGGTCCTTGTATTTCTGGTAGGTCGCGATCAGTTCGCCGCGCGTCCTCTGCTGATGGTAGAGATCGTACTGGATGAAGAGATTGTCGCTGCCGACCTCCCCGATGATCGCGTCGGCCTGCTCGACGGTGTTCAGGAAGAAACCCGGAATATCGTAGTGGTTGATCGGTTCGATCAGCGCCTTGATGCCGTGCTTCTTCAATTCCTCCGCCGCGAAACGGAGATTGGCGACAAAGGTCGTGTGCAGGGTCTCGACCGTATATTTCTGCGGCGCTACGCCCGAAAGGCAGTTGATCTGCCGGCAACCGAGCGCACCGGCATATTCGATCGCCGAGCGCACACCGCGGCGGAATTCATCGATGCGGTCGGGGAAGATGGCGAACCCCCTTTCGCCGGCGGCCCAGTCGCCGGCCGGCAGGTTGAACAGCACCTGTTTCAGGCCGTTCTCGCCGAGTGCCTTCTTCAGGTCGTCCTTGTCGAAATCGTAGGGGAACAGGAACTCCACCGCGTCGAAGCCCGCCTTGCGGGCGCGGGCGAAGCGATCGAGGAACGGCGCCTCGGTGAAGAGCATGGTCAGGTTGGCATTGAATCTGGGCATTCGGGCCTCCATTGCTTGAGATGCGGGCCGCGGCGCTGCCTTCGATGGCATGTCGCCGCGGCTCCTCCCCTCGATCCGGTTGTCAGTCCAGCGCGGCAAGCGCGGCGATGGCGGTCGGCGCGTCCTCGCCTCTTTCGGCAAGTTCCTCGAATTCCACGACCTTGTCGATATCGGCGCCCATGGAAACGTTGGTGACGCGCTCCAGGATGAACTCGACGACGACGGGCACCTGATGTTCCTTCATCAGCTTCTTCGCCTCGTCGAAGGCGCCCGCGAATTCGTTCGGGCTCCTGACCCGCAAAGCCTTGCAGCCCAGCGCTTCGGCCACAGCGACGTGGTCGACGCCATAGCCGGCCTCGCCATCCTTGCCCGCATTGACGTTGTCGAAGGCGAGGCTGACCTCGTAATCCATGTCGAAGCCGCGCTGCGACTGGCGGATCAGGCCGAGATAGGCGTTGTTCACGACGACGTGCAGGTAGGGCAGCTTGTGCTGCGCCCCGACGGCCAGTTCCTCGATCAGGAACTGGAAATCATAGTCGCCCGAAAGCGCGACGATGTGCCGGTCCGGATCGGCGGCGCGGACGCCGAGCGCCGCCGGCAGTGTCCAGCCGAGCGGCCCGGCCTGGCCGCAATTGATCCAGTTCCTCGGCCGATAGACATGCAGGAATTGCGCGCCGGCGATCTGGCTCAACCCAATGGTCGAGACGAAGCAGGTGTCGCGGTCGAAGGCCTTGTTCATCTCCTCGTAAACGCGCTGCGGCTTGAGCGGTACCTGGTCGAAATGCGTCTTGCGCAGCATGGTCTTCTTGCGCTCGCGGCACTCGGCCGCCCAGCCCGACCAGTCGCGCAGCTTGCCCGCCGTCTTCCACTCGGTGGCGACGTCGAGGAAGAGCTTCAGCGCCGCTCCGGCGTCGGAGACGACGCCGAAATCCGGCGCGAAGACGCGGCCGATCTGCGTCGGCTCTATATCGACATGCACGAATTTGCGGCCCTTGATGTAGGTCTCGACATTGCCGGTGTGACGGTTTGCCCAGCGATTGCCGATGCCGAGCACGAAGTCGGAGGCGAGCAGCGTCGCGTTGCCGTAGCGGTGCGAGGTCTGTAGCCCGCACATGCCGGCCATCAGCCTGTGGTCGTCGGGGATGACGCCCCAGCCCATCAAGGTCGGGATGACGGGCACGCCGGTGATCTCCGCGAACTCGACCAGCAGGTCCGACGCATCCGCGTTGATGATGCCGCCGCCGGCGACGATCAGCGGCCGCTCGGCCGCGTTCAGCATGGCAAGCGCCTTCTCGGCCTGCGCCCGCGTCGCCTCCGGCCGGTAGGGCTTCAGCGGCGCGTAGGTGTCGGCGTCGAACTCGATCTCGGCAAGCTGCACGTCGATCGGCAGGTCGACCAGCACCGGCCCCGGCCGGCCCGAGCGCATGGTGTGGAACGCCTTCTGCAGCACGAACGGCACCAGCGCCGGCTCCATGACCGTGACGGCCCACTTCGTGACCGGCGCGGCGATCGCCGCGATATCGACGGCCTGGAAATCCTCCTTGGTCAGCCGCGCCCGCGGCGCCTGCCCGGTGATGCAGAGGATGGGAATGGAATCGGCCGACGCGGAATAGAGCCCGGTAATCATGTCCGTGCCGGCGGGGCCGGACGTGCCGAGGCAGACGCCGATGTTGCCGGGACTGGCGCGGGTATAGCCTTCGGCCATGTGCGAAGCGCCCTCGACGTGGCGGGCGAGGATGTGGCGGATCGAGCCGCGTGCCTTCAATGCCGAATAAAGGGGATTGATCGCGGCGCCCGGCACACCGAAGGCGCAGCTCACGCCTTCCTTCTCGAGAACCAACACCGCGGCATCGACGGCACGCATCCTGGCCATGGCAACCTCCATCCTGATGCGTCCGATCATAGCTTCGCCCGGCCGATTGAAAAGCATTAAATGGAAATTATTTCCATGATACGGAAATAAGCATTTTCAAGTTTTCCGAAGGAATGGGTGCGATCCGCTTGTCCCCGGCCCATGCCGATGGTGTAAGGAACGCTACCTGAAGAGGACCGGATCGAATGGACCAGACAGCGGAACCGCATCGCGCCCGGCGCGGGCGCAAGCCGGGCGAACATGCCGCGCCGGCTTCGGTGCAGGTGCTCGACCGGGCGCTCGCCATGCTGGCAATCGTCTCGGCCCGTGACGGTGCGCTTTTGACCGACATCGCCGACGCCGCCGGCATGGCGCCATCGACCACGCACCGGCTGCTGAGCTCGCTTGCCAGCCACGGAATGGTGACCGCCGATCCGGAGACGGGGCAGTGGACGATCGGGGTGAAAGCGTTCGAGATCGGCAACGGCTTCCTGCGCCACCGCAAGCTCGGCACGATCAGCCGACCTTTCCTGACGCGGCTGATGGAGGAGAGCGGCGAGACGGCCAACCTCGCCATGGAGGACGCCGGCGACGTGGTCTTCATTTCTCAGGTGGAGAGCCACGCGCCGATGCGCGCCTTCTTCCGCCCGGGCCGGCGCGGTCCGATGCATGCCTCGGGCATCGGCAAGGCGATCCTCGCGGCGCGCCCGGACGGCGAGGTCGCCGCGCTCATCGGGCGCCGCAAGCTGGAGCGCTTCACGGAGAAGACACTCCACACGCAGCAGGCGCTCCATGCCGATCTCGAAGCCATCCGCCGCCGCGGCTGGTCGATCGACGACGAGGAGCACACGATCGGCATGCGCTGCATCGCCGCCCCGGTCTTCAACGAATATGGCGAGGCCATCGCCGGCCTTTCCGTCTCCGGGCCCGTCGTGCGGCTGCCCTATGAACGGGTCGAGGAACTGGGACCCAGGGTGAAAGACGCCGCCGACGCGCTGACGGCGGCATCGGGCGGGAGGCGGACGTAAGGCCGGCGCCCCTCTCCCCACCGGGGAGAGGGGCGAGGGTAGCGAGCCGGCTGAGGGAGAATTCGGACGAACCGCTCGAGCTCTACCCGAACCTCTCTCGCGATGTCCGCGCCATCCCGATGCCGGACGAGCACGTCACGTCCTTGCCTTCGCGCGCGTCGCCTGCCAGCGCGCCATGGTCTCGGGCGGCCAGTACTGCCGCACGTCGTAGAATTCGGGCACGGCCGGCACGCCTTCCGGCAGCGCCACCCAGGGCAGTTTCGTCGAGGTATAGATGTGGATATCGGGCGGCATCGCCGCGGGTTCGTCCAGCGTACCGACCCGCATGAAGTTCACGGCTTCCCCTGAGCCGGCATAATGGCTCCACAGCGCCACGCGGCAATCGGGACAACGCAGGACGATCTGCCCCTTGCCGCTCAGACTCGGCGTGACGACGCGCTCCGGCTCGCCGGCCAGGAGGTCGACGCGGTCGGCCTCGATCATGGCGTTGACAGCGAAGGCGGAGCCGGTCTCGCGCTGGCACCAGCTACAATGGCAGCAATGCACGAAGAATGGCCGGTCGTTCATCCGGTAACGGACCCGCCGGCAGGTACAGCCGCCCTCGAATGTCTTCGCCATCAGATCGCTACGCCGCGTGCGTTTGTATCAAGAGACAATATCCGCCCCTTCACCATCTTCACCCCCGGCCATTCGGCCGGACCCTCCCCTCGATGGGGAGGGAAAGCGCCGGCAGGCCCTGGCGCTATGCCGGCAGCGCGCCCGACTTCTTGGCCGTCCACTCGGCGATATAGTCCATCAGACCGGGCGACAGGCAGTCATAGGGCTCCAGCCCCACCTTCTTCAGCCGGTTACGGATGCCCTTCATCTTCGCCGGCTGGACGCCGGCCTCTATGATCGAGGAGACGAAGGCGGCGAAGCCGGGCGGCGCCCAGCCGCTCTCGCGGAACTTCTCCGGATGGATGAAAGACAGGCCTTTGAACGGATGGTCGCGCTCGACCGGCCCGTACATATGGACGCCGCAGGCTCGGCAGGCATGACGCTGGATCAGCGCCTTCTTGTCCACGACCCTGAGCTTCGACTTGTTGGCGGTGACCTTGACGTTGTCGGTCGGTACGACGGCGACCATCGAAAACAGCGCGCCGGCGGGCTTCCAGCACTTGGTGCAGCCGCAGGCGTGATTGTGCGCGACCTGCCCGGTGATCTCGACCTCCACCGGATTGTTCACGCAATCGCACACAAGCGTGCCGCCCTTGAACCTGGCGCTCTTCTTCGGCAACCCCTTTTCGATGTTCGGATGCAATTTCTCAGCCATGCTCTCCTCCCTTCTTCCAAAACGAAGTCGCCGGCCTCGCGGATTCGGCGACTCCTTCTCCTCCTGAAATCAGTACACGACGACGCTGCGGATGGACTTGCCCTCATGCATGAGGTCGAAGCCCTTATTGATCTCCTCGAGCTTCAGCGTGTGGGTGATCATCGGGTCGATCTGGATCTTGCCGGCCATGTACCAGTCGACGATCTTCGGCACGTCGGTGCGGCCGCGCGCCCCGCCGAAGGCGGTGCCCTTCCAGACTCGCCCGGTGACGAGCTGGAACGGACGCGTCGCAATCTCCTGCCCGGCGCCGGCCACGCCGATGATGATCGACTGGCCCCAGCCGCGGTGGCAGGCCTCCAGCGCCTGGCGCATGACGTTGACGTTGCCGGTGCAGTCGAAGGTGTAGTCCGCACCGCCGATCTGGTCGGCCCCGCGCTTGGTCAGATTGACGAGATGGGGCACCACGTCGCCGACTTCCTTCGGGTTGACGAAGTGAGTCATTCCAAAGCGCTCGCCCCATTTCTTCTTGTCGTTGTTGACGTCGACACCGATGATCATGTCGGCGCCGGCAAGCTTCAGCCCCTGGATGACGTTCAGCCCGATGCCGCCGAGCCCGAAGACCGCGGTGGTGGCCCCCTCCTCGACTTTTGCGGTGTTGATGACCGCGCCGATGCCGGTCGTGACGCCGCAACCGATGTAGCAGATCTTGTCGAAGGGCGCGGCGGGATCGACCTTCGCCACCGCGATCTCCGGCAGCACGGTGAAGTTGGAGAAGGTCGAGCAGCCCATGTAGTGGTGGAGCTTCTCCTTGCCGATCGAGAAGCGGCTGGTGCCGTCCGGCATCACGCCCTGGCCCTGGGTGGCGCGGATCGCGGTGCAGAGATTGGTCTTGCGCGACAGGCAGGACGGGCACTGCCGACACTCCGGCGTATAGAGCGGGATGACGTGGTCGCCCTTCTTCACGCTCGTCACGCCCCTGCCGACATCGACGACGACGCCCGCGCCCTCATGGCCGAGGATCGCCGGGAACAGCCCCTCCGGATCGGCGCCCGACAGCGTGAACTCGTCGGTGTGGCAGATGCCCGTCGCCTTGATCTCGACCAGCACCTCGCCATCCCTCGGCCCGTCGAGATCGACCTCCATGATCTCCAGCGGCTTGCCCGCGGCGGTGGCGACGGCGGCGCGTGTCTTCATGACGGTCCCTCTCTGCTGCGACGCGCGGGACGCCCGCGCCAGGCAAAAACAAATGATTACAGACGGAGGCCCGCCGGATCAATCGCATCTCCATCCGGCGGTAAGTCCCGCCGTAGCCAAAATAACGGCTGGACATCGGGCCCGCGCTTAATTTGAATGCGCCCTCATCTGCCGAGTGCCCGACGGGTCCCGCTTGAACGCAATATCTCCCCTTGCCGATGAACCGCGCGACGCCGGTCGCCACGCCGATGCCGGCGCCGTCCGCTTCGAGGGTGTGGAGAAGACCTATGACGGCGAGACGCTTGTCGTCCACGACCTCGATCTCGACATCGCCGCCGGCGAGTTCCTGACGCTGCTCGGCCCTTCGGGATCGGGCAAGACCACGACGCTGATGATGCTCGCCGGCTTCGAGGTGCCGACGCGCGGAACGATCTCGGTCGGCGGACGAGACATCACCCGCGTGCCGCCGCACAAGCGCGGCATCGGCATGGTCTTCCAGAACTACGCGCTCTTTCCGCATATGAGCGTGGCGGAGAACCTCGCCTTCCCGCTCGGCGTGCGCGGTATCGGCAAGCCCGAACGGAAATCCCGCGTGACGAACGCGCTCGAGATGGTGCGCATGGAGGATTTCGGCGCCCGCATGCCGGGCCAGCTTTCCGGCGGCCAGCAGCAGCGGGTGGCGCTGGCGCGGGCGCTCATCTTCGAGCCGACGCTGGTCCTGATGGACGAACCGCTCGGCGCACTCGACAAGCAATTGCGCGAGCATATGCAGTACGAGATCAAGGACCTGCACCGCCGGCTCGGCGTGACGGTGATCTACGTCACCCACGACCAGACCGAGGCGCTCACCATGTCGGACCGCGTCGCTGTGTTCAACCATGGCCGCGTGCAGCAGGTCGCCCCGCCGCGCGACATCTACGAACGGCCGCAAACTGCGTTCGTCGCCCAGTTCATCGGCGAGAACAACCGGATCACCGCGAAGATCGAAAAGCTGGCCGGGGCGCAGGCGATCGCGGTCACGCGGTCGGGCCAGCGCATCCTGTGCGAGCCGGCGGCCGAGGCGAAGGCCGGCGAAGACGTGCTCGTCTCGATCCGGCCGGAAGCGCTGTCGGTCGCCTCGCCGGGCACCGGCGGCGAGAACGCGCTGCCGGCGACGGTCAGCAACGTCATCTATCACGGGGACCACATACGCCTGACCGTCGCCGCCGGAAGCGGCGAGGAATTCGTCGTCAAGGCGCCGACACGCCAGGCGGAACACGCGACGATAGGGACGAATGTCGAGATCGTTTGGAATGCGAGGGATGCACGGGCTCTGCCGATCTGAATGGCGGCGGAAGGTGCGGCTTTTTTAGTTGTAACAAAGGAGAAGGAACATGAGGAAATCACTGAAACGGGTGGGCTTTCTTGCATTAATGCTTGCCGGCACCGCGATGGCGGCCCTGCCGGCGTCGGCGCGGCCGCTCACCGTCGTGTCGTGGGGCGGCGCCTACCAGGCGGCGCAGAAGCAGGTCTATTTCGAGCCGTTCAAGAAGGCGACCGGCATCGACATGATCGACGAGAGCTGGGACGGCGGCATCGGCGTGCTGCGCTCCAAGGTCGAAGGCGGGACGGATTCGGGATGGGACGTGGTGCAGGTCGAAAGCGAGGAGCTGGCGGCCGGCTGCGACGAGGGTCTTTTCCTGCCGCTCGACTGGTCGAAGATCGGCGGCAAGGACCAGTATCTCGATGCGGCGGTCAACGATTGCGGCGTCGGCGCCATCGTCTATGACTTCGTCCTCGGCTACGACAAGGACAAGATCAAGGATGCGCCCAAGGGCTGGGCCGATTTCTTCGACCTGAAGAAATATCCGGGCAAGCGCGGCCTGCGCCAGGGGCCGAAGACGAACCTCGAGATCGCGCTGATGGCGGACGGCGTGGCGCCCGCCGACGTCTACAAGGTGCTGGCGACGCCGGAAGGGGTGGATCGCGCCTTCAAGAAGCTCGACAGCATCAAGAAGGACATCGTCTGGTGGAAGGCCGGCGCCCAGCCGCCGCAGCTTCTCGCCTCCGGCGAAGTCAGCCTGACCTCGGTCTATAACGGCCGCATCGACGCCGCCAACCACGACGACCACCGCAATTTCGGCATCCAGTGGAACGGCGGCCTCTATACGCTCGATAGCTGGGTCATCCTGAAGACCTCGCCGAACGTCGACCAGGCCTACAAATATCTCGACTTCGTCGGCAAGGCGGAGAACCAGGCCAAGCTGCCCGAGGCGATCGCCTACGGCGTGACCAACAAGAACGCGACGCCGCTTATCGACAAGAAGCGGCTGCCCGACCTGCCGACGGCGCCCGACAACTTCGCCAACGTGATCCACATCTCGGACGCGTTCTGGCTGGAGAACATCGACAAGCTGACCGAGCGCTTCAACACCTGGGCGGCGAGCAACTGAGGTCTGCGGATCAGAGGCACATGCACTGCGGGAGGTTCCTGTCGGTTGTGCCGACATCTCCCCCGGAGTCGTCACCAATGTCCAGACGTGCCTGCACCCCCCCTCTCCGGTTTGCTTCGCAAACCACCTCTCCCCCCGTTCCGGGTGGAGAGGACGGGCGTCGAGCCAAGCACCTGTCCTCTCCCCTACGCAGTGGGGGAGAGGTGTCGAGGCGAAGCCGAGACGGAGAGGGGGCAGGTTTCGTGCGCGAGTGCCCTGCCCCCAAGCGGGAACTCGACAGGATAGGGGGGGATGGCACCAACAGGCAAGTTGCCGCACCTCCCCGTTTCATAGGTCAACGGCCGTGACCGCCGCAGCCATCCCGGCGACGCAGGACCGGTCGCGGCTGCGCCGCGACCTCGCCCGGGCGGGAAGGCGCCGGCGGTTGCTGGCGATCGGCCTGATCGCGCCGCTTTTCCTGTTCCTGCTCTTCTCCTTCATCATACCGATCGGCGACATGCTGCGCCGTGCGGTGGTCGACAGTGAAATCGCCGAGACCTGGCCGCATGCGGCGGCCATGCTGCGCCAATGGGACCGGCGGAAGGATCCGGACGAGGCGATGTTCGCGGTTCTCGGCCGCGATATAGAGGCGTCGGCCAAGGCGCATACCGTGGCGACGGCCGCCCGGAGGCTGAACTACGCGATCGACGGCGGCCGCAGCCTGGTCATGGATACGGGACGCGCGCTCAGGAAACTCGATGCGGAGCCCCCCTCGTGGCGCGAGGCGCTGGTCGCCGCCAATCCCGCCTGGGGCGACAAGAAAACCTGGATCGCGCTCGCCGAGGCGTCCGGTCCGCTTACCGATTTCTATCTCCTAACGGCGGTCGATCTCGAACGGGATTCGGCCAACCGCATCGTCCACCGCCCGGCGCAGCAATCGCTCTACATCGAGGTGCTGGCGCGCACCGTCCTGATCTCCGTCACCGTGACGGTGCTTTGCCTGCTTCTCGGCTTCCCGCTAGCCTACTACGTGGCGAGCGCGCCGCCCGATCGCGCCGGTCTGCTGATGATCCTGGTGCTGCTTCCCTTGTGGACCTCGCTTCTGGTGCGGACGGTGGCGTGGATCGTGCTCCTGCAGGACCAGGGCATCGTCAACCAGATGCTCATGGCCGTTGGGCTGATCGACGCGCCGCTCAGGCTGATCTTCAACCGGACCGGCGTGGTCATCGCCATGACGCATGTGCTGCTGCCCTTCATGATCCTGCCGATCATCGCCACGATGCGATCGATCCCGCCGACCTATGTCCGCGCCGCGATCTCGCTCGGCGCCCATCCGGCCGTAGCCTTCTGGAAGGTCTATCTGCCGCAGACGCTGCCGGGCGTGGCGGCCGGCACGCTGCTCGTCTTCATCATGGCGCTCGGCTACTACGTGACGCCGACGCTGGTCGGCGGGCCGAAGGACCAGATGCTCGCTTATTTCATCGCCTTCTACACGACGCAGAGCTCGAACTGGGGGCTCGCCGCGGCGCTCGGCGTGCTGCTGCTGGTGGCGACCGCCATCCTCTATTTTGCCTATTCGCGGCTTGCCGGGCTGAACCAGGTGAGGCTGGGGTAATGGAAGCTTCCGCCAAGACCTTGACCGAGCGCGTTTCGAGGCTGCTGCTCGCCGTCTTCGCAACGCTCGTCTTCATCTTCCTGATCGCGCCGATCCTCGCGATCCTGCCGCTTTCGTTCAACGATTCGACCTTCCTCGTCTATCCGATGCACGGCTTCACGCTGCATTGGTACGGCGACGTCTTCGCCAGCGAGAAATGGCGGCTCGCCGTGCAGAACTCCTTCCTGATCGGCATCCCGGCCGCCGCGATCGCGACGGCGCTCGGCACGCTCGCGGCGATCGGGCTGTCGCTCGCCGATTTCCGCGGCAAGGCGATCGTCACCGCGCTTCTGCTGTCGCCGCTCGTCGTGCCGATCATCATCGTGGCCGTCGGCCTCTATTTCTTCTTCGCGCCGCTCGGCCTCACCCAGACCTATGCCGGCCTCATCATGGCGCATGCCGCGCTCGGCGCGCCCTTCGTCGTGGTGACGGTGAGTTCGGCGCTGGCGAGTTTCGACCGCAACCTCGCCCGTGCCGCCGCCAGCCTGGGTGCCCCGCCGGTCACCGTCTTTCGCCGCGTCATGCTGCCGCTGGTGCGGCCGGGGGTCATCTCCGGTGCGCTGTTCGCTTTCGCCGTCTCCTTCGACGAGGTGGTGACGATCCTGCTGCTGGCCGCGCCGCAGCAGCGCACCATCCCGCGCGAGATGTTCGACGGGATGCGCGACAGCCTCAACCCGTCGATCACGGCGGTCGCCGCCATGCTGGTGACGCTGGCGATCCTGCTGCTTCTCGTCGTCGAATGGCTGCGCGTGCGCAACGAGCGGCTGCGCAAGGCGAAGGTCGACTAAGGCTGTTCAGGCGGTCACTGCGCGCCGCGTGCCGGACCGGAACAGCAGCACCGTCATCACCGAGATGTTCATCAGGTTCCAGACGATGCCGTTGAGGAAGGCGGCCTCGTAGGAGCCGGTCTGGTCGTAAATCCAGCCCGACATCCAGCCGCCTATCGCCATGCCGGCGATGGTCGCCATGATGACGATGCCGACGCGCTTGCCGGCCTCCGCCGCCGGCAGGTACTCGCGCACGATGATGGCGTAGCACGGCACGATGCCGCCCTGCGCCAACCCGAAGATCAGCGAAACGACGTAGAGCGAGGCGAGCCCGTCGAAGGGGATGTAGAGGAAAAGCGCGATACACTGCAGCACCGAGCCGAGAAGGAGCGTCGGGATGCCGCCGATACGGTCGGCGAGCGCGCCGGAGGAGAGCCGGCTGACCACGCCGCCAGCAAGCATCAGCGACAGCATATGGGCGCCGGCGGCCGGCCCGTAGCCGAGGTCGGTGCAATAGGCGACCATATGCACCTGCGGCATCGACATGGCGACGCAGCAGCCGAGGCCGGCGAAGATCAGCAGGACCTGCAACGCGGCGGGAGAGACGGAAATCAGCTTCACCGCCGCGTCGGTGGGCGCACCGGCGGCGCCGGACTGATGCGGCGACTTGCGACGCAAGAGGAGGAGCAGCGGCACCATGGTCGCCAGCGAAACGATGCCGACGCCGAGATAGGCTCCCCTCCACCCCTCGATGCGCATGAACGCTTCGATCGCCGTCGGCCAGACCACGCCGGCGAGATAGTTGCCGCAGGCGGCCGCCGCCACGGCCTTGCCGCGATGCTTCCGGAACCAGTGCGACAGGTCGGCGATCAAGGGTCCGAACGTCGCCGCCGTGCCGATGCCGATCAGCGCTTGCGCCAAGCCGAACTGGACGATCGAACCGCTCGCCGAGGCGAGCAGGAAGCCGCACCCCATCACCACCGCGGCGATCATCGCCGGCAGCATGTAGCCCATCCGGTCGATGGCGCGGCCGATGAAGACATTGCCCAACGCAAAGCCGACCATGGTCAGGGTGTAGGGCAGCGAGGCCTCGCCGCGATCGACCGCGAACTCGGCCTGGACGGCCGGCAGCACCACGACCACCGCCCACATGCCGACGCCGCCGATGGTGGCGACGAGCATGGACACGACAAGCCTAGTCCAGGCGTAGCGGCCGTCTATGTCGGAGGCGTGCGGGCTCCCGCTATGGATCGCAGTCGGCATGGCGTCTCGCTTCTCTCGGCGCGGCGGACGGGCACCATCGGGTATGTCGGCTGAAGGCGGCAGCACCAGCAACCTTCTTATGCTGTTCCAGTTTCAGCCGGATGGCGGCGCTATCGGTACGGCAACTGTTCCGGTCCGGCTTTTTCGTGTACGCACGCGCCAACCCGGAGCGCACGATGCTGAAGAAGAACGAAGAGAGCCGCCTTTCCTTCCCCCATGAACAAGCGCCTGGAACCGGCACGCTCGTCGAAATGGCGCCGGGGATTTTCTGGACGCGCATCCCTCTCCCCTTCCGGCTCGATCACGTCAACATATATTTGATCGAGGACGGCGACGGCTGGGCCCTGCTCGACACCGGCATCGGCAATTCGGCGACAAAGGAGATCTGGCAGGCGATCGTTTCGGGACCGCTTGCCGGCCGCAGGCTGACCCGCCTGATCGTCACGCACTACCACCCCGACCATATCGGGCTCGCCGGATGGCTCTGCGAGCGATACGGCCTGCCGCTCCTCACCACCCAGACATCCTATCTCGGCTGCCTCACCATCTCGCTCAGCCCCGGCGCACTCGACGCGCGGCCCTATCGCGACTTCTACGCCCGTCATGGCATGGACCCGGCGACGGTCGATCTCGTCAGTTCGCAAGGCCACAACTATCTGAGGATGGTGTCGCCCCTACCGCTTTCCTTCCACCGCGTCGTCGACGGCGATACGCTCACGATCGGCGGCCGCGAATTCCAGGCGCTGACGGGCGACGGCCACGCCCCGGAGCAGTTGATGCTCTACTGTCCCTCGGAAAACGTGCTTCTCGCGGCCGACCAGGTGATCGCGCGGATCAGCCCGAACATCAGCGTCTGGGCGGTCGATCCGGAGGGCGACCCGCTCGGCCTCTATCTGCGCTCGTTGAAACGCATCAAGGCACGCATTCCCGCCGATGCGCTGGTACTGCCCGGCCACCAGCTGCCGTTTTACGGCCTTCACGATCGCTGCGACGAACTCGCCGAGCACCATGCCGGGCGCTGCGCGCTGATCGCCGAGGCCTGCGCGAGGAAGCCGCATTCGGTCGCGGATCTCGTGCCGGTGCTCTTTCCGCGCCAACTCGACCCGCACCAGTTGAGCTTCGCCTTCTCGGAAGTGCATGCGCATGTGAATTTCATGCTGCGGCGGGGAGATTTGCGGCACGCCCCCTCGACGGACGGCAACAGCCGCGTCGAGGCGGCTTGAGAAGCCACCCAGCGAGCATACGATATCTCGGGGGCGACGCTCAAATTCGACTTCAACCCGCGACCTACCGGTGCGATCCGCTACGCCCGCGCGAACAGCGGCAGGACGGCGCCGTTGATCTCCATGTTGGAGGGAGAGGCGAGCTGCAGGATCGCCTCGGCGGCGGCCTTGGGCGACAGCCATTTCGACGTGTCGGCATTCGGCATCGCCTCGCGATTGGCCGGCGTGTCGATCGTCGAAGGCGCGACGGCGTTCACCAGGATGCGGTCATTCTTCAGTTCCTCGGCGAGCGCCAGCGTGATCGCGGTTACCGCCGCCTTGCTCGCCGCGTAGGCGACCATGCCGCCGCCCTTGCGCGGATCGAGCCCCGGCCGGGCCGAGACGTTGACGATGCGCCCGCCCTGCCCGGTCTTGCGCATGCCGCGCGCCGCCGCGCGGCAGCAGATGAAGGTGGCGACGGCGTTCGTTTCCATCATGCGGAGGAAGTCGGCGCGCGACGTATCTGCGAGCGGCGCCATGGCGAAGCCGCCTGCCAGATGGACCGATGCCCATAGGTCGGGAACGGCATCATAGAAGCGGCCGACGGCCCCTTCGTCGGTCAGGTCGACGCCGGGAACGATGCTGGCCTGCCCCTCGCCCCAGCAGGCCGGCCTTTCAGCGGCCCGGCGGCTCGGCACATGGCAGATCGCCCCCGCCTTCAGGAAGCGGGCCACCACCACCTGGCCGAGCGCGCCGATACCGCCGGTGACGACGACGTTCCTGCCTTCCAGCGAACTGGGCATCCCTATCTCCTCCAGCGTGGTTTTCGCCATTCCGCGCGGATCGGAGGCGGAATGCAAGCCCCTATCGTGTCCGCCCCGCGGGTGCGACATCCTCCGGCGTCGTTCCGGCGAGCAGCGCCGCGAAAAGATCGACGCGCGGCTCGATGCTCGAAACGAAGATGTGTTCCTGAAGCGTATGCGCGCCGGCCCCATCGACGCCGAGCCCGTCGAGGGTCGGCACGCCGAGCGCGGCGGTGAAATTGCCGTCGCTGCCGCCGCCGGCATGGATGCCGACGAGGTCGATGCCGATCGGGGCCGCGAGCTTTCGCGCATGCTCGAAGAGCGCCGTCGAGCCGGCATCGGGGAAGAAAGGCGGCCGGTTCAGTCCGCCCTCGACCGTCAGGCGTACATTGGGATCGTGCGGCCGGATCGCATGGATGGCCTTCACGATCGGCTCGGCCTGGTCCAGCGTCCTGACGCGCACGTCCACCTCGATCGTGCAGAACTGCGCCACTGTGTTCGGCGCAGTGCCGCCCTCGATCAGTCCGACATTGAGCGTGATGCCTTTCTCCATATCGACCAGGCCGTCGAGATGGACGATCTGCCGCGCCATCTCGCTGATGGCGCTATGCCCCTTCTCGAAGGCCGTCCCGGCATGCGAGGCGACGCCCTCCGCCTTGACGGTGA
The DNA here is from genome assembly GCA_001896885.1 of Rhizobiales bacterium 65-79. GTDB lineage: Bacteria > Pseudomonadota > Alphaproteobacteria > Rhizobiales > Rhizobiaceae > Mesorhizobium_L. Next base: position 157,415 of record MKRJ01000018.1, read on the forward strand.
AGCGCGCCACGCCCTTGCGCGCGGTGACGATCTTGCCGCCGTCGCGCGCCGCCTCGACGACGAGCACGGCAAACGCGTTCCGCGCCTCCTCCTCGATGATTGCGCGCGAGCCCGGGCTGCCGATCTCCTCGTCCGGCGTGAACAGGAAGGTGATCGGGTAGGCGGGCACACTGCCCTCGGCCCTGATCGTCCGCCACGCCTCGATGACGAGCAGGCCGCAGGCCTTCATGTCCGACGTGCCCGGCCCGTAGAGCCGGTCGCCTTCCAGCCGCCACGGCAGGCCGTCGGCGAGTGTGCCGGCCGGATGCACGGTATCGAAATGGGCGAGCACGAGCAGGCCCTTGCGGCCGTTCGGCGCCATGCTCCTCGCCCGGATCGTGTCGCCGAGCCCCGGCGCGCCGGGCACCTTGTCCACGATCAGCCCCCCGACGCGACAAGTCTTCTCGATCAGCGTGCCGAGACGATTGACCGCCTCGCGGTCATGCGTCGGCGTCTCGATCTCGATCCAGGTCCTGAGTTCATCGAGAAAACGATCGACGGAAGAATGCATGACGGCCTCTGGCGGAAGGGGTTTGACTAGAGACCATCTAGCCCGCGACCGGCCAGTTCCGCCAGAGCGGCGAGCGGCCCATCGATTGGCGCAGTCCGCTCTTCCACGGCCGAATGGATGGTCCGCGCGGCGGAGCCGATCAGGAAAAGGTCGAGCAGCGCCCCGGCGAAACGGCCATTGCGCGGATGCGTCGGCGAGCCGGCAACATGTTCATGATAGGCGGCGAGGAATTCGCGCCGCGCCGTCATGCTCCATTCCGCCAGCCTCCCCGCCAGCACAGGCTCGCGTTCCGGCGCGGGCTGCGCGGCGCGAAGCGCCTTCGCCGCCGTCTCGTGAAACGACAGGAGCATCGAAGCGACGTCGGCGAGCGGCGGGCCCTTGTCGCGACCGGCATCGTGCGCGCCGCCGAAGCCGATGATCGCCAGATCGTCCTGCGCCACCAGCACACGGCCGAGGCGGTAATCGCCGTGGACGCGCGAGACGCCGCCGCCGGGGCTCATCTCCAGGGCCGCATCGAGGCGCGAACGAAGGGCCTCGCGCCCTTTCATCACGCTATCGACCAGCGCCGCGATCCTTCCCGGCCGATCGGCCGCCGGACGCCCGAGATGGTCGAGCATCCGGCCGAAATCCTCGTTCGCCTGCCGCGTCCATGCCTCCACATCCCGGCGCGTGATCTTTTCGACGGCAAAAGCCGGATCGTCCGTGACGATCGCCAGCGCCCGGTGCATTTCCGCCGTCCTTTGCCCGAGGAGCGTTCCGATCGTCAGCGGAAAGCCGAAGCGGGCCGCCACGATGCCCGGCTCCGCCGGTGCCCCCAGGTCGAAATCCTCGAGGTCGCGCTGCAGGGCGTCGGCGATCACGTTCCTGGCGTTGCCCTGGTTCTGGAGATAGGCGAAGGCGGCGGCAAGGGTGGCCGGCTCGCCGGTCGCCGGCCTGTGCTCCATCTCGCCGAAAAAGGCCGGCGTGTGGCGGAAGCCGGCGCGCTCGGTCAAAAATCTCTGGATTTCGATATCCGGCCTGATCCCCCGGCGTATGTGACGGTAGAATTTCAGCACGAGATCGACGCCGAAGGCGATCGAGACATTGGCGTCGCCCACCGCCACCGGATAGGGATCGCCGATGCCCGGCAGCCCGCGCAGGGCCTCGGTGCCCGAGAAGGCGACCGCCTTTGCGTCTTCGAAGACCTGTTCGCCACGCATGCCGCCGATGATCCGGCGGGCGAAATCGGCATCGAAGGCACCGTCGACCAGCGCGCCGACTTTCGAGCCGCGCCGGAGCTTGCCGAGCGTATGCGAAAGCTGAGCCGCGCCGGCATCCAGATGCTCCTCGCCCCAGAGCGCCGAGAGAGGCAGAAGATACTCCCGGGCCTCGCCAGCCGCATTCACTTCCACCGACGTCACGGCATGGCGCCCGTCGGCGGTCTCGGCGAGCGGCGTCAGCCGGGCTTCCTTCATCCTTCCGGCAGGCGACCCGTACCATTGCTGCAAAGGCAGGAATTTCGGCAGGATGTCCCGCTCCAGAAGCTCCTTTTCGCGTCCGGACAGGGCCGAGCCGACGCGCCCGTCGCGGCAGGTGAGCGTAAAGAATTCGGGCAGCGCCTCCGGCTGAGGCTGGTGCCAGCGCGGCGCCTCGCCCTCGGCCGCAAGCAGGAACCAGTAGAAGCCGTAGGCCGGGAGCGTCACGAGATAGGGCAGGTCGCCGACCGGCGGAAAGGCCGAGCGGCCGGTAAGCTCGATCGGCACCGCGCCCTTCCATTGGGCGAGGTCGAGTTCCACCGCCTGAGCCGCGCGGGAGAGATTCACCACGCACAATATGCTGTCGCCGTCATACTGGCGGACATAGGCGAGCACCTTGCGGTTGCGTGGATAGAGCAGCACCGTCGCGCCGCGCCCGAAGGCGGGATGCTCCTTGCGCACGGCGACCATGCGCCGCATCCAGTTGAGCAGCGAGGACGGGTCGCGGCTCTCCCCTTCGACATTGATCGCCTGATAGCCATAGACCGGGTCGAGGATGACGGGCAGGTAGAGCTGCTGCGGGTCCGCGCGGGAGAAACCCGCGTTGCGGTCCGACGACCATTGCATCGGGGTGCGCACGCCGTCGCGGTCGCCGAGATAGTAGTTGTCGCCCATGCCGATCTCGTCGCCGTAATAGAGGATCGGCGTGCCCGGCATCGAGAGCAGAAGCGAATTCATGAGCTCGATCTTGCGGCGGTCGTTCTGCATGAGCGGCGCGAGCCGCCGCCGGATGCCGAGATTGATGCGGGCGCGCGAATCCTCCGCATAGGTGCGCCACAGATAGTCGCGCTCCTGGTCGGTCACCATTTCGAGCGTCAGTTCGTCGTGATTGCGCAGGAAGATGCCCCACTGGCAGTTCTCCGGGATGTCCGGAGTCTGCCGGATGATGTCGGTGATCGGATGTCGGTCCTCCTGGGCCAGCGCCATGTACATGCGCGGCATCAGCGGGAAGTGGAAACCCATCTGGCACTCGTCGCCCTCGCCGAAATAGGGGCGGGTGTCCTCCGGCCACTGGTTGGCCTCGGCCAGCAGCATTCGGTCGGAATAATGCGCGTCGAGTTCCGCCCGTATCTTCTTCAGGACGGCATGCGTCTCCGGCAGGTTCTCGTTGTTCGTTCCCTCACGCTCGACCAGATACGGGATGGCGTCGAGCCGGAGCCCGTCCACGCCCATGTCCAGCCACAGGCGCATGACCCGCAGGACTTCGCGCAGCACGCGCGGATTGTCGAAATTGAGGTCCGGCTGGTGCGAATAGAAACGGTGCCAGAAATAGGCGCCCGCCTCCGGGTCCCAGGTCCAGTTCGATTTCTCCGTGTCCAGGAAGATGATGCGCGTTCCCGGGAATTTCTGGTCCGTATCGCTCCAGACGTAGAAATCCCGTGCCACCGATCCCGGCTTCGCCCGGCGCGCCCGCTGGAACCAGGGATGCTGGTCGGACGTGTGGTTGATGACCAGTTCGGTGATGACGCGCAGGCCGCGCCGGTGCGCCTCGGCGATGAAGGCACGGAAATCGCGCATCCCGCCATAGGCGGGGTTGATCGAGGTGTAGTCGGCGATGTCGTAGCCGTCGTCGCGCAGCGGCGAGGGATAGAACGGCAGGAGCCAGATCGCGGTGACGCCGAGGTCCTGGATATAGTCCAGGCGCTGCATCAGGCCGGTGAAGTCGCCGATCCCGTCATTGTTGGCGTCCTGGAAGGCCTTGACGTGCAGCTGGTAGATGATCGCGTCCTTGTACCAGTCGGTCTGGCTGCGATCGATGACGCCGTCGGCGCGGAGGCGGGGTGCTTTCATCGCCGATGAATTTCCTGATGTCGCGCGCCTGCCGCCGCCGGAATTGATGTCATGGTTGCCGGAAGCAATGAACGGATCGGCCCCAAGGTTCCGAAAAATGTCAGGCTGCGTCAACACGGGATCGGCGTCGGCGAATACGGGAAGCGTCCGGCGGCCTTTCCGGCCGGCGGTGACCGGCCGGAGAGTTGAAATTCAAGGATAGTGCGACATTTGGAGGGGATGTTTTCCACACTTCCCCTCCTCGCGACCGATCGAGGCGTCGCAACGTGACTTCCGACAAGCAGAATTCCAGCAGGCCGATCGAGGACTATGGCCTGATCGGCAACATGATCTCGGCCGCGCTCGTCTCCCGCGGCGGCTCCATCGACTGGCTCTGCCTGCCGCGCTTCGATTCGGACGCCTGCTTCGCGGCGCTGCTCGGCGAGCCGGAAAACGGCCGCTGGCTGATCGCCCCCCGCGTCGCCGACTGCCGCATCACGCGACGCTACCTGCCCGACACGGCAGTGCTCGAGACCCGTTTCGAGACTGGGACCGGCACGGTCACGCTGACGGATTTCATGCCGCTCACCGACGACGAGGAAAAGGTGGACGTCGTCCGCATCGTCAAGGGCGTGAAGGGCAAGGTCGAGATGGCGATGGAACTGGTGCTGCGCTTCAACTACGGCCGGACCGTTCCCTGGGTGCAGCGCCGCGACTACGGGCTCGCGGCCGTGGCCGGCCCCGATACGGTCGAGCTGCATACCCATATCGAACTTCATGGCCAAGACATGAAGACCCTCGGCGTCTTCACCGTGAAGAAGGGCGACAGCGTGCCTTTCACGCTCTCCTACCACCGCTCGCACAAGACGCCGCATTTCGTGCCCGACCGCAACCAGAGCCTCGACCGGACGGTCTCCTGGTGGCGCGAATGGTCGAAACGCTGCCGCTTCGACTATGACGACCGGAAATGGCGCGATGCGGTCGTGCGCTCGCTGATCACGCTGAAGCTTCTGACCTACGCGCCGACCGGCGGCATCGCCGCCGCGCCGACGACATCGCTTCCCGAGGCGATCGGGGGCCATCGCAACTGGGACTACCGCTACGCCTGGATCCGCGATTCCACGCTTACACTCTACGCGCTCCTCAACGGCGGCTACCGGGAGGAGGCCGAGGCCTGGCGCCAGTGGCTGCTGCGCGCCGTCGCCGGTCATCCCCAGCAATTGCAGATCATGTACGGCGTCGCCGGGGAAAGGCGGCTCACGGAGAACGAGATCGACTGGCTGCCGGGCTACGAGGGAAGCCGGCCGGTGCGCGTCGGCAACGCGGCCGCCGAGCAGATCCAGCTCGACGTGTTCGGCGAATTGATGGAGGTGCTGCATGCGGCCCGCGAGGCGGAACTCAGCGCGCTCGACGAAGCATGGCGGCTGCAGAAATCCCTGCTCGCCCACCTCGAAATCGTATGGCGGAAGCCGGACCGGGGCATCTGGGAGGTCCGGGGACCCGCCCGCGCGTTCACCCATTCCCGCATGATGTGCTGGGTCGCCTTCGACCGCGCCCTAAAGTCCGCCGAACGCTTTGATCTCGAAGGGCCGACCGACCACTGGCGCGAGTGCCGCGAGGCCATCCATGCCGATATCTGCGAGAACGGCTTCGACAAAAAGCGCAACACTTTCGTCCAGTATTATGGCGGCGAGGCGCTGGACGCTTCGCTGTTGCTCATCCCGCAATCCGGCTTCCTGCCGCCCGACGATCCCCGCGTCATCGGGACGATCAAGGCGGTCGAGAACGAACTGCTCCAGGACGGCCTGGTCCGGCGTTATTCGACGGACAAGGTCGACGACGGCGTCGGCGGGCGCGAGGGCGCGTTCCTGGCCTGCTCCTTCTGGCTGGCCGATGCCTATGTGCTGGTGGGGCAGCTGGACGATGCGGCCGAACTGTTCGAGAACCTGCTCGCATTGCGCAATGACCTCGGTCTGCTCGCCGAGGAATACGATGCCGTCTCGAAGCGGCTGCTCGGCAATTTCCCGCAGGCCTTTTCCCATGTCGGCCTGGTCAACACGGCCTACAATTTGATCTCCGCCCACGGACCGGCGCAGCAACGCGCGGAGAGCGTCGCACCGACCGATGAGGATGCCGCGGCCGGCAGCGATCCAGCCCGGCAGGAGCGAGACGGCCGCCAAAGTGCCGAACCCTGTCGGACCGGCGATGCTATCTCCTGATCCCGTAATCCGAGAAGATCAACAGGAACAAGATGGCGATCCATATGAAGCCCGCCGCCGCGAAAAGGCGGATGGTCGGGCCCTTTTTCTCCATTTCCATGAAGATGAAGGCGATGAGAGCGACGGTCCCGGCGGCCACGATCAGGTGAAAGGCGGTCTTCAGGAAAGGCGCAATCGGCAGGAAGGCCGCGCCGATATTGAGCCCGAGCGCGACGAGCAGCACGAGCAGCACCCAGGCCGGCCGGCGGACGATCTCGCGGACCGTCGGCATATCGTCGTGTCGGCGGCGTCCGGCGGCGCTCATCCTCCCCTCCCCGGCAGATAGATGATGACGAAGACCACGGTCCAGATGATGTCGACCAGGCCCCAATAGAGCGCTGTCGCCTGCACGGCCGGCGTCTCGGTGAACCATCCGGGGTCGCGCGCGCCCGCCACGGCGAGCCGCGCCAGCAGGCAGATGCCGACGACCAGGTGGACGGCATGGATCGCAGTCAGACACCAGTAGAAGGAAAAAAAGAGTTCGGCGCCCTCGGCATGGAGTTTGAAATCCGGTCCTGGCCAAAGATGCTCGTGGAAATCCTCGCGGTACTCGAATCCCTTGAGGACGAGGAAAGCGACGCCGAGCAGCGCTCCGATCCACAGCATGGCGCGCGCGAAACGCCCAAGCCCGGGCCAGCGGGCCGCGCGCGGGACGAGCGCGACTACAGCGCTCGATATCAGCAGGATGGCCGTGTTCGCTCCGCCGAACCAGAGGCTGGTCTCGGCGCCGGCTTCCCAGAAGGCCTGCGGATAGATCGAGCGATAGATCGTATAGCCGGCGAACAGGCCGCTGAAGAAGAGAAGCTCGCTCGCCAGGAACGCCCACATGCCCAGCTCGACGGCCTGCCGCTGTCGGGCGATATCCTCCCACGGCTCGCGCAGGGCGGCCTTTTCAGCCGGCGTGATGCGCGCGGCCGTCATTCCTGCTCGCCGCCTTTCTGCGACGCTTCGATCGTCCTGGCGGCCTCCCCGGTCTCGACATAGCCTTCGGGGTGATAGTCGTACGGCGCCCGCTCGACCGTGGGCAGCTTGTCGAAATTGTGCGTCGGCGGCGGCGAGGAGGTCTGCCATTCCAGCCCCGTCGCGCCCCATGGATTGTCGCCGGCACGCCGGCCCCATCGCAGCGACCAGGTGAGATAGCCAAGCGGCATCAGATAGGCCGCGGCAAGCACGACCGCGCCGGCCGAAGAGAGCACGTGATAGATCTGGAACTCGGGCGGATAGGAGCCGTAGCGCCTTGGCATTCCCGCCCAGCCCATGATGAATTGCGGGAAGAAGGTGAAATTGAAGCCGAAATACATGAGGACGGCGGCAAAGCGCGCCCATGTCTCGGGATACATGCGGCCGGTTATCTTCGACCACCAGAAATGCAGCGCCGCGAAGAAGGCGGACACCGTTCCGCCGACCATCACATAGTGGAAATGGGCGATGACGAAATAGGTGTCCGTCGCCTGCACGTCGATCGGGATCGAGGCGAGGAAGAGCCCCGTGAGGCCGCCCATTGTAAACAGGCCGACGAAGCCGAACGCATAGAGCATCGGCGCTTCATAGGTGATCTGGCCGCGATAGAGGGTGGCCGTCCAGTTGAACACCTTGATGGCCGACGGCACCGCGACGACGAAGGACAGGAACGAGAAGACGAGGTTCGCATAGGGCGATTCACCCGATACGAACATGTGGTGGCCCCAAACGAAGAAGCCGACGACCGAGATCGCGACGAGCGCGTAGACCATGAAGTCGTAGCCGAAGAGGCGCCGCCTGGCGAAGCAGGGGATCACCTCCGAGACGACGCCCATCGCCGGCAGGATCATGATGTAGACGGCCGGGTGGCTGTAGAACCAAAACAGGTGCTGGAAGAGGATGGGGTCGCCGCCCCCTTGCGGATTGAAGATCGGGACGCCGAAGAAGCGCTCCGCCATCATCAGGGTGAGCGCCATCGCCAGGACCGGCGTCGCCAGGATGATGACGACGCTGACGGTGTACATCGCCCAGACGAAAAGCGGCAGGCGGAACCAGGTCAGCCCCGGCGCCCGCATGGTGTGCGTCGTGACGATGAAATTGATGCCGGTGGCGATGGTGCCGAAGCCGGCGACGAAGACGGCGATGGCCGCCGCGATGACGTGGCTGTTCGAATAGATCGAGGAATAGGGCGTATAGAACGTCCAGCCCGTATCGACGCCGCCGGCAAGCAGCACATAGACGGTGAAGGCGCCGCCGATCACCGTCAGGTACCAGGAAAACAGGTTCAGCCTTGGAAAGGCGAGGTCGCGCGCGCCGATCATCAGCGGCAGGAGGAAATTTCCGAACGTCGCGGGGATCGAAGGCACCAGGAAGAACCAGACCATGATGATGCCGTGCAGGGTGAACAGGCGGTTGTATTCGTCCGCCGTGACGAAATCCTGCGCCGGGGTCACGAGTTCGATGCGCACCAGCGCGATCGCCACCCCGCCGATGAAGAAGAAGATCGTCAGCGTCAGCGCGTAGAGGATGGCGATGCGCTTGTGGTCGGTCGTAAGCAGCCAGGAGCGCAGCGTGTGACCGTCGCCCAGATAGCCCTTGTCGAACGTGCTGACATCGTGCGGCAAGCTGGTGTCGTCTAGAACCGCATCGCTCATTGCGTCGTCTCCGCATCGCCGGAATAGGATTTGATGAAGGCGACCAGCTCGAAAATCTGGTCCTCGGAAACCGTTCCCTCGAAACTCGGCATGATCGGCGCATAACCGGCAACGATATCGCGCTTCGGCTGGAGAATGGAATCGCGCAGGTAGGAATCGTCGGCGCGCACGGTGCGGCCGTCGGCAAGCTCCACATAGCTGCCGTAGAGTCCCGCGAGGTCGGGCGCGCGCCGGTGCCCTTTCTCGAAATGACAGCCGGCGCAGCCTAGCCGGACGAAGAGTTGCCTGCCCTGGCCGGCGAGGTTTTCGGCGCCCGGCTGTGCGTCGAGCCATTTCTGGTAGTCGGCCTTCTTCATGATGACGATGCTGCCGCCCATCCTGGCGTGGTCGGTGCCGCAATATTCGGCGCAGAAGAGGTTGTAGGTGCCGGTCTTGTCGGCCGTGAAGCTTTCCGACGTGTAGCGGCCGGGCAGCACGTCCTGTTTGATCCTGAGCGCCGGGAGGAAGAAGGAGTGGATCACGTCCTGCGAGATCATCACCAGCTTCACCGGAATGCCGATGGGGACATGCAGCTCGTTGATCTCGCGCACGCCGTTGGAATGTTCGATCTTCCACATCCACTGCTTGCCGACGACGTGGATCTCGAGCGCATTGGGAGCCGCGCCGATCGTGGTGAGGAAGGAAGCGGTGGCGTACCAGAAGATGAAGACGAAGGTGAAGAGCGTGGCAACCGTCCAGCCGATCTCGACATCACGGCTGACCCATGCCGGCAACGGGCCGCGCGGCGCGCGCGAGCCGCGGCGGTACCGGATGCCGAATACCAGCAGCAGGGCCACGACAAGGCCTATGATGGCCGCCGAGACGCCGAGCAGGCCGAAAAGGATCCAGTCGACATGGCGGGCATAGACGGAGGCCTCCGGCGGGAAGAAGATGAAATGCCTCATCAGCCCGTTCTCCGCGGCCGTTCGCGACGCGCGAACGCCATGCCGGCGATGCCGAGAGCAAGCAGCGTGACGATGGCGCCACCCCCGATCCGCAGCCATGTGAGCACGCCGGCATTGTAGACGCCGCTCGCCGGATCGAGCCCGTAGCAAAGCAGCCTTATGTGGTCGGCGATCGTGCCGATGCGGTCGTGGGAGGCTTCGACGAGCGCCAGCCGCACCTTGTCGCCGGTGATGCTCATCGAGGTCAGGACCTGCGTGACGCGTCCGTTCGGCGCCACTGCGAAGGCCGCGGTAGGATGGGCGAACATGTCGTCCGCCTTGTCATAGGCATAGGAGAAGCCGACAGCATTGGTGACAGCCGCTTCGGCCTCGGCCGATCCGCTCAGGAAGACCGCGTTCTTCTTGACGGGGCCGTCGTTGATATGCTCCGCCTTCATCGCGGCCGCGTCGCTCGGGCGATCGCGAGGGTCGAAGCCGACCACGACGAAGCTGAAGTCCTTGCCGGGCGTCAGCCCGGATTTCGCCGCAGCGTCGGCGGCCATGGCGATGGCCGTGCCGCAGAGCGTCCTGCAGGTGAAATCGGCGATCACCATCAGGCCGGGCTTGCCCGCGAGCGCCTCGCCGAGCGTCATGGGCGTTCCCGTCGAGGCGACGAATTTCTCGCCGAGCGGCAGATGCGCGTCCTTCGGCATGTCGATGCCGACCTTGCCGAGTTCGGCCGGGGTCAGCGCGGCCGAAGCGGGCGCTGTCGCGAGGAAAAGAAAGGCGAGCGCGACGAAGAGCGGCTTCACGGCTTGGCTCCCTTCCCGGCGGAGACATCCGCCAGCGGGGCGTAGGCCGCCGCGCCGCGTCCGGCGATGATCTTCATGGCCTGTTCCACCGGAATGGCGGCGATGCCGGCCTCCCTGTCGATCCAGCCGGACTGTTTCAGCTTCTTCTGCTGGGCCTCCATGAATGCCTTGAGATCCGCCTGCGGATGGGACTGGAGCCTCGGTTCGGGGAAATTTTCCAGCGGCCGCGGCTTCACCGCGACATCGAGATAGACGGCAAGCAGGATGCCCATGAGCACGACCGCGAAGAGAAGGAAGCCGGCGACCGCGCCGCCGACGATCCAGGGCCGCGTGACTTCGGCGGGCTCGAATGAAGGCCGGTGGGTTTCAGCCATGGCCGACTTCCTCGCTGCCATACGGGAGCCGGCGGCTCCATCTTCGCGATACGGCCAGCACGCAGACGAACAGGATCGTCGCGACCGGCGCCAGCAGCCAGGCGAGCGGCCCGAACAGCGGCAGCACGCACCAGCCGCGATAGAGCGCGATGCCGGCGAGCACGAGCAAGGCCACGACCCGCAGCCGCCGGGGAGACCGGCGTACCGGCTCGAAGGCGAGCGCCAGCATCGGCACGACCAGTCCCACCAGAAGCGAGGCCACCATGAGGACGATGCCGGGCGCATCCGCCCGCGCGAGATAGAACCGCACGGTGTCGGGCAGATCGCCGTACCAGATGATCAGGAACTGGAAGAAGACCATGTATCCGACGCCCATGATCATGGCGGTTGTGAGCCCGGCGATGTCGTAGGACGCCTTGCGCGGAACCTCCGGAGCCAGGATCGTCGCGACGGCTAGCGCGGAGAGCATCCAGACGATGACGGTCTCCGCGCCGAAGGCCGAGGATGTGAAGCCGGGCGTCATCGCCAGAAGCCAGTCATAGGCGACGAAAGTGGTGATCACGGCGTGGAAGACGAGGCCGAGCCCGGCGACGATCTGGCCGCGCTCTCCCTCGCTCGGCAGGAGATCGAGCGCCAGCACGCTCCAGCCGGCGAAGGCGATTACGGTCTTCAGGACGACGAGCGGCATGTTGAGGTAGAAGAGCCCGACCGAGGCGTCATGCGCTCCCGAAGAGGCCCAGGGATAGAGGAGCGGGGCGGATGCGAGCACCAGGATCGCGCCGATCCCGGCAAAGGGAACGAGCAGCGACAATCCGCTCAGGATCGGTTCGAGGACCGAATACCAGGCGCCGCCGGTCAGCCGGCCGACGAGTCTCAAGCTGAGCGCCCCGATGGGCACCCCGGCGACGAGCACGAAGGCGAAGAGCCATGCGCCGGCGGCATCGCGCGTGTCGTACCACGCGGCGATAGTCAAAATGACGAGAGCGATCACGCCGAGCGCGATGGGGACGGAGCGACCGCTCATTGCAGCCTCACTCCCGCCGCCTGGGCGTCCGCAAGGCTGGCATGTTTGGAAAGCTGGAGCGCGCGGATGTAAGCGACGATCGCCCAGCGGTCGCCCGGCGCCACGCGGTCGGCATAGGAATACATGACGCCATAGCCGTTCTTCATGACGTCGAGGAAATGGCTTGCCGGCGCCTCTATCAGCGCATCGGAATGATAGGAAGGCGGCGCGGGAAAACCGCGTTTCACGACGATGCCGTCGCCGTCGCCGTCGAAGCCATGGCAGGGGGCGCAGAAGATGCCGTAGCGTTCCTTGCCCCGCTGCAACAGAGCCTCGGTCACCGGAGGCGGATCGGCGAGCGCCTGCTGGTATGCGAGCGCGGATTGCGGAACCGTACCTTCCGGCGGCTGCTGGGCGGAGGCGCCGTTGGGGAAGATGTCGGCCGTGGAGTTCGTATCGTAGCGCGGCTGATGGTCCATGGACTGGCCGCAGCCGGCGAGCGGAAAAAGCAAGGCGATGGCGGCAAGGTGCGACCTCACAGCTCCGCCTCCTCGATCGCTTCCGCGCCCATGTCGGCGAGCAGCCGTTCGAGTGTCCGGCGCGCCCGTGCGGTCGATGGAATGTCGATCGCGAGCAGGAACCGGTCCTGGCTCGCGCGATCGGAAAGCGGGCTGTCGAAGAAGGGATGGTTGAGGCTCGGCAGGCCGGTCGACCAGAGCATCGCGGCAAAGCCGAAGACGCCGGCCATCAGCACCCCGAACTCGAACGGGAAAAGCGGAAACACCGGCCAACTGTTCGGCGGCCGAGACCCGGAATCGAAGGGGAAGCCGAGCGTCGCGCTGTACCATTCGACGAACCAGCAGAGCGCCGCCGCGCCGAGCCCGCCGATCAGCATCGCGGCGCGGACGCGGAAGGGGCTCGCTCCCAGCAACCCTCCCAGCCCCTCGACCTCGTAGGGCGTGAAGGCATCGATGACGCGATAGTCGCGCTCGCCAAGCTGGCCGACGGCGTTCACCAGCGCCTCCTCGCGTTCGAATTCCGCCAACAGGACCAGGCTCATGACGCCGTCTCCTCGCGCACCAGTTGGCGCACTTCGTGCATCGAGACGACCGGGAAGAAACGCACGAAAAGCAGGTAGAGGAAGGCGAAGAAGCCGAGCGAACCGAAGAGGATCAGCCAGTCCCAGAGCGTCGGATAGAATAGCCGCCACATCGAAGCGACGTAGTGGTGCGAAAGCGTGTTCCACACGATCAGGATACGCTCCAGCCACATGCCGATGTTGATCAGGACCGAGATCAGGATGATCGCCGGCAGGCTGCGGCGCACCGAACGGAACCAGAAGGCCTGGACCGCGATGCAGTTGCAGAAAATCATGATCCAGTAGAGCGGCGAATAGGTCCCGGCGAATTCGAAGCCGAGGAAGCGGCGATCGACGCCCCTGCCCGAATACCAGCCGCTGAACCATTCGGTCGCGTAGGAGATCAGCATGACGGTGCCGGCCATCAGCATCACCTTGGCCATGATGTCGAAGTGGCGCATGGTGATCAGCGCCTCGAGGCGCAGGCCCCAGCGCACGGCGGCGCACAGCACGACGACCATGCCGAAGCCGGAATACATGGCGCCGACGACGAAATAGGGCGGGAAGATCGTCTCCTGCCAGCCCGGCATCAGGCTCGCCGCGAAGTCCAGCCCGACGATCGAATGCACCGAGCAGACGAGCGGCGTCGCCAGCGCGGCCATGGTCCGGTAATAAGTCTGGTAGATATGCCAATGACGCGCCGAATTGCGCCAGCCGAGCGCCAGCGCGCCATAGACGACGCGCTTGGCACGCGTCGTGGCGCGGTCGCGCAGCGTCGCGAGGTCGGGGATCAGGCCCGTGTACCAGAAGACGATCGAGAACAGCAGGTAGCTGAGGATCGCCCAGAAATCCCAGATCAGCGCGCTGCGCCACTGAGGCCAGAGCCCCATCGTGTTGGGATAGGGCGCGAGCCAGTAGAAATATTGCGGCCGGCCCATATGCATGATCGGCATCAGCCCGGCGATCGCGACCGCCATCAGCGTCATCGCCTCGGCCAGCCGGTTGATCGCCGCACGCCAGCGCTGGTGCGTCAGGAGCAGCATGGAGGAGATCAGCGTGCCGGCATTGCCGATGCCGATCCACCAGACGTAGTTGGCGATCGGATAGCCCCACACGACGATGGAGTTGTTGCCGAAGATGCCGATCCCCGCCACGAAGAGATAGATCATCGAGCCGAAGAAGATCACGGTCAGCGCGGCGGAAACCGCGAAGGCGATCCACCAGCGCCGCCAGCGCTCGCTGTCGAGCAAGGGGCCGGTGACCAGGACGTTGACGGCTTCGTTCGTGTTGACCCGCGTCAGGCGCCGGTCGTCGCCGGGCCGCGCCGTGCCCGCCGGAAAGATTTCCGCGCCGCCAACCGCCATCGTCATGCGCTGTCCCCCGCGAGCTTGGGGTTGGGGTTGCGGACGCGCGCGAGATAGGTGGTGCGCGGGCGCGTGCCGAGTTCGGCAAGCAGCGTGAAATGGCGCCGGTCCGCGCGCAGCCTGTTCACCTTCGACGCGGGATCCTGGAGGTTGCCGAACTGGATGGCGCGCGTTGGGCAGGCGTCCTGGCAGGCCGTCGTCACGCCGCCCTCGGGGATCGGCGTGTCGGTCTTCTCGGCCTCACGGCGCGCGCCGCTGATGCGCTGGACGCAATAGGTGCATTTCTCCATGACGCCGCGCGCCCGGACGGTCACGTCCGGATTGAAGCGGGCCCTCATGGGTTCTTTGCCGAGGTCCTGGTATTCCTGCCCGGAATTATAGGCGAACCAGTTGAAGCGCCGCACCTTGTAGGGGCAATTCGACTGGCAGAAACGCGTGCCGACACAGCGGTTATAGACCTGGACGTTCAGCCCTTCCGTGTCGTGGACGGAAGCCTCCACCGGACAGACCGGCTCGCACGGCGCCTTTTCGCAGTGCATGCATGGAACGGGCTCGAAGCCATGCCGGGGCTCGGCGGCGTCGCCGAGATCGTAGCGGTCGATGCGCAGCCAATGCATGGCGCGTCCGTTGGCGACTTCATCCGGTCCGACGACCGCGATGTTGTTCTCCGACTGGCAGGCGATGACGCAGGCGTTGCAGCCGATGCAGGCGGCGGTATCGATCACCATCGCCCAGGAATAGGGATCCTTCGCCGGTCCCGGCCCGAACAGGCTGGGGACCGGCTCCCGGGGCTTGCCGGCGCCAGGCAGCGCCTCGCCCGCGGTCACCTCGGGCAGGAGCTTCCCAAGATCGCCCTCGAGCGAGAAATGCATCTGCGTCGAGGGGACCGGCGCCCTGCGGCCGGTCCGGATCACCTTGACACCGGCCACGACGTTCCCGAGGCTTCCCGGCGCCAGCAGCCGCGCATTGTAGCCGAGCCCGGTGCCGATGGCGCCGGCGCGCAGCCGGCCATAGCCGAGCGTGAGGCCGACCACGCCTTTCGCCTGCCCGCGATCGATGCGGGCCGGGCCCTCGACGGCGCCTTCGACGGAAGCGACGGCGACCACGTCGCCGTCCTCGACAGACAGCGCCTGCGCGTCAACGGGAGCGAGCGACACCACATTGGTCCATGTGCCCTTCGACAACGGCTTGGGGCACTCCTGCAGCCAGGCATTGTTGGAAAAGCGGCCGTCATAGATGGTCGGATCCGGCCTCAGCACAGCCGTGAAGCCGCCCTTCGGAGGAGTCCTTGCCGCGTCTTCCGGCGCCAAGGCCTCGGCAGGCGAGGCCGCAGGGGACAGCGAGGAGCTTTTCGGCGCGCGGCCGGAGACGATGCCGCTCACCAGCGTGCCACGCCACCAGTTCTCGAACGCCTCGTCGGTTTCGTCCTGCCGCCATGTCGCCCGCACGATGTCGTGGCCGGAAGGCGTCGGCTGCCCGGCATAGAGCGCGACGACCTCGTGCGCGGAGCGTGTCTCGTAAAGCGGCCGGATCAAGGGCTGGACGATACTGACGGCGCCGTCCGCCGAGGTGAGGTCGGACCACGCTTCGAGCGGATGCGAGAGCGGCAGGTGCCAGCGGCAAAGCCCCGCCGTCTCGTCGTCATAGCAGCCGGCGTGCACCGCGAAAGGCACCGCCTCGAGCCGATCGGCGAAGGTCTTGCCGGGCGCAGCGTCGTAGGCCGGGTTACAGTCGAGCACGAGCAGGTTCTCGACCTTGCCGCCATAAAGCGACGCAAGGAAATCGCCCAAAGCTTCCGGATGCGGCAGACCTTGGGGCGGCTCGATCCGATCGACGGGCGCTCCGGCCTTCCGGTTGGCGTCGTCGACGGCCTTTCGCGCGGCGGCGCTCAGGGAGCCGCCGGCGAGGAGCAAGGCCCCCTGCCCCGCCGCCTTCAAATCGGCCAGCATGGCCTCCACGAAATGCCGCGCCTCGCCGGGAAGATCCGCCGGCGGCGCATTGCCGCCGCCGAGGCGTCCGGCGATCTCCATCGCGATCGCCTCGATGCCGGCGGGCGGCAGCGCCAGCCGGTGGTCGGCATTGGCCCCTGTCAGCGTCCAAATGGATTCGACCGCATAGAGACGCGACATGCGTTGGTCCGCGCTCCGCCTGCCGTCGATGAAGCGCCGGCCGAGCACGACCTGCATCGGTCCGGGCCCGAGCGGATCGGCATCGAGCGAGACGATCACCTTCGCCTTGTCGAGGCGCGGTACCAGGCGCGCGCCCTCCGCCGCTCCACCTGCCGGATCGTAGGCGAACCAGCGCGTGCCCGGCACCTGGCCCGACAGTTCGGCGATCTGCCGCAGCAGCGTCGGCGACGTGACGGTGGAAGTCAGGATATGAAGCGGCGCGGCGCCGCTTTTCGCCTTGTCCGTCCGGGCGAGCAGTTCGGCGAAGAATTCGGACCAGCCGCTGATCGAATTCGGCCCGCGGATGGTGCCGGAGCGCTCGGGATCGTAGAGCGCCATGATCTCGGCTTCGCCGAAGATGTCGGTCGCGCCGAGGCTTGCCGGATGGCGGGGGTTGCCAGCGATCTTGATCGGCCGCCCCTCGACTGCCTTGACGATCACCCCGCGCGCATAGCCGCCGAGCGGCAGAGCGGTCGCGTAATATTCGGGCTCGCCGGCTGCCATGCCTTCGGGCATGTCGACGTAAGGCAGTATCTCCTCATATGGGCGCGAGCAGCCGGCAAGGGAAACCGCGGCCCCGGCGGCGAAGAGCTTCAGCGCCGCGCGCCGGCTGATTTCGGTTCCCGCGCTCATCGGTGGCACACCGAGCAGTCGGTCATGTTCGCGGTCTCCACGACATAGTGGCGCAACATGGCGACCGCCTTTCGGGGGTCATTGTGCGGGTCCGGAACGTGCGGGTCGAATATGTCCGCCTCGTCGCGCATGTGCGTGCCGGGATGGCGGTGGCAGGCGAGGCACCAGCCCATCGTCAGCGGCGTCTTCTTTTCGGTCAGAGGCTGCTCGCTCATGTCGCCATGGCAGGTCGTGCAGCCGATGCCGTTGCGGATGTGGACGCTGTGGTCGAAATAGACGTAGTCGGGCAGCCGATAGACGCGGTTCCAGCGGATCGGGATGCCCGTCGCCAGGCTTTGCCGGACAGGCGCCAGCATGGCGGCGTTCGTGAAAAGCTGCGAATGGCAGGTCATGCAGGTATGGGTGGGCGGCAGGCCGGCGAATGCCACCTTATCGACTCCGCCATGGCAGTAGCGGCAGTCGAGCCCGAGATCGCCGACATGATGCTTGTGGCTGAATGGGACGGGCTGGTCGACGAACCTGCCCTCGCCCGTCGTATAGGACGAGGCGTGGAGCTGGTAGTTCACGACAAAGACAAGGACGACCACGACAGGAATCGAAACAAGGACCGCAATGGCCACGGTGTTGGCGCGCGGATGGAAAATCTGTGCCATTTACGATGCCGGCCGCGAAAATTCCGAGACTTGCCCTGTTCTCCGCTCAGGAGAACCGCCGTCTTCCGTTCATGCTGCCCGACCGGCGCGGCCGCTCGCCTGCTTGCCAGGACAGCCTGGACATGAAGCGCGGAAGTCCTCGCTTGGAGAGGCAAATCCGCGGGCGAATCCTTCCTGAAGTGGAGCTTACCGAATGCGATTTTCCTGACATAACCCGGCGGCACCGGATTTGTTCCGGAAAGTCCGGATGGCGGCCGGCTGCGCCGTGGCCCATCTTCCCGGCGGCTGGAATACTGTCGATGGGGAAACCACGGCGCCTTGTGTCGGCCTCGATCCGGCATACCTATAAGGCGTAGGGACTTTCGGGCGCGGCGTTGCGCGCCCCATGACGGTACAGGGAAATGAACTTCGATCGGATCCGCCCCTCTGTCGTCGCCGTCCGCGCGACGATTCCTGCCGACGCGTTCACCGCCGACACGCTCGGCACACGGCGCGAGGGCAGCGGCGTGGTGATCCGCCAGAACGGGCTCGTGCTCACCATCGGCTATCTCATCACCGAGGCCGAGGAGGTGTGGCTGACCCGGCATGACGGTGTCGTGATCCCCGGCCACGCGCTCGCCTACGATCAGGAGACCGGCTTCGGCCTCGTTCAGGCGCTCGGCGACCTCGGCCTGCCGGCGCTGCCCTTCGGCGATTCGGCCCGCGCCAAGGTCAGCGACGAAATCGCGCTCATCGACGGGCTTGGCCGCACCGTCGAAGGCCAGATCGTCGCCCGGCAGGAATTCGCCGGCTATTGGGAATATCTTCTCGACAACGCCATCTTCATCGCACCGGCGCATCCCTCATGGGGCGGCGCGGCACTGGTCGATGCGGAAGGAAAGTTGCTCGGGGTCGGCTCGCTCAGGCTGCAGATGAGCCAGGACGATACGATCGAGGACATCAACATGGTCGTACCGATCGATCTCCTGATGCCGATCTTCGAGGATCTGGTGAAGCGCGGGGCGGTCGCCAAGCCGCCGCGCCCCTGGCTCGGCGCCTTCTCCGCCGAATATAATGGCGAGGTCGTCGTGATGAGCGTCGCCGACAACGGCCCCGCAGCCAAGGCGGGCCTGCAGCGCGGCGACATCATCTCCGACGTCAAGGACCAGGAGGTCCGGGGCCTCGCCGATTTCTACCGCAGCATCTGGGCGAGCGGCCCGGCCGGGACGGAACTGCCGCTCCGCGTCGTGCGCGACGGACGCGAGACATGGCTGCGCGTCAAGTCGATCGACCGCGCCGCGGCGCTGAAGAAGCCGCAGATGCAGTAGCGCGGCGACAGGCGGCGCGATCTCACTCCGGATCGGTCGCCGCCAATTTCGCCTTTATCTCGAGGAAATCGCGCCAGGCGAGCCGCTTGGCCGCCGGGTTGCGCAGGAGATAGGCCGGGTGCAGCGTCGGCATGGCGGGAATGACACGCCCGCCGGCGGTCCGGTGCTCGCGCCAGGTGCCGCGCAGCCGCATGATGCCGACCTGCGTGTCGAGGAGCGCCTTGGTCGACGGGTTGCCGAGTGTGACCAGCACCTTCGGTGCGGCAAGCTCGATCTGACGCTCGATGAAGGGCCGGCAGATCTCGGTCTCGATCGGCGTCGGCGTGCGGTTGCCCGGCGGTCGCCAGGGGATCACGTTGGCGATGTAGGCCGACCGCCGGTCGCGGCCGATCGCCGCCAGCATGCGGTCGAGAAGCTGGCCGGAAACGCCGACGAAGGGCAGGCCTTCTATGTCCTCGTCGCGGCCCGGCGCCTCGCCGACCAGCATCAGGTTGGCCCCAGGATTGCCATCGGCGAAGACAAGGTTCTTGGCGGTGAATTTCAGATTGCAGCCGTCGAAGGCGGCGAGTTGCTCGCGCAGCTCTTCGAGCGTGCGCGCTTCACGCGCGAGTTCCCTCGCCCGCGCCACCTGCGCCCCGTCGGGAACGGCGGCGGGCAGAGGCCGGCTGATCTCCCCCTTTGAAGGGCGAATGGAAGCATCGGACGAAAATCCCCCCTCGCCCGGCTTTTGGCCGGCCCGAGGACCGGCTCCGCGCTCCGATGAGGGGGCCTGTTCTTCCGAAGGCGGCATCCGCTCCGCGAACCAGTCCACCGCCTCCTCGCCCAGCGCCTCGTCGGCGCCCGCATCCGCATAGAAATGCAGGAGCTCTCGCAACGACCAGGACTGCTTGCCGGTTTCGGGAACCATGGGACGGGCGTGGCAGATCGCGGCGGGATTTGCAAGAATCACGAGAAGGGAATGCGCGGGTCCTGGCGCAGATAGAAGATCGGGTCCGGCGTGAAATCCGAGACGAAGAAACCGAACGTCACGAAGCTTTTCGGATCCACATGGCCGTCGCGGAAGAGCAGCCTGTCATAGGGCTCGTAGTCGCGATGGTAGTCGGCGAACCGGTCGCACAGCAGCCCTTCGTCGGTGAGCTTGCGCTGGTTGAAGGACAGCCCGTCGCCGAAATCGCTCGGCACGCCAAGTTCCTCCTCGAGTTCGAACTCGAATTCGATCCATCCCTGGCCGGAGCCGTTGTGCACCACGAGGCGCAGATGCAGGAAACCGTTGGCATAGAGGCCGCCACCATCGCCAAAAGGCTTGAGCGGACGGGCCGCCCGGATGACCAGCGTGACCGGGCTCGCCGAGGAAAGCTCTTCGTCCAGTACGATCGGGTCGGCCGTGCTTCCGCTGCCGGAGATGCCGGTGATGCGGAAGCCGCCAAGTTCGTCCGAGAAGGAGTAGGCGCCGGCATAGAAGCGGCCATCATCCGCGGCGCCCGCGCCGCAGACCAGCGGCGCAAGCAGGAGGAGCCCGTATCCGCGCGCATTCACCACCACCGATCCCCGGCTGGTCGCATCCGCCGCCGCAGTATGGCGCCGCTTCGCGGTTTCAAGCCAGCGAAAACTGCGATAATGAGCAGCAACACGATGGTCACGCCGCCGGCGGGCGGCCGGCGAGGAGGTCTTCCGAATGGACGAAGTCGAACGCGAAAGCATGGAATTCGACGTGGTCATCGTCGGCGCGGGGCCGGCGGGGCTTGCTGCGGCGATCCGGCTGAAGCAGCTCAATCCGGAGCTTTCCGTCGTCGTGCTCGAGAAGGGCGCCGAGGTAGGCGCGCATATTCTTTCGGGCGCGGTGGTCGATCCGGTCGGGATCGACCGGCTGCTCCCCGGCTGGCGCGAGGAGGAAGGGCATCCCTTCAGGACGCCCGTCACCGACGACCGCTTCCTTTTCCTCGGCCCCGGCGGGTCGATGCGGCTGCCGAATTTCATGATGCCGCCGCTGATGAACAATCACGGCAACTACATCGTCTCGCTCGGCAATGTCTGCCGCTGGCTGGCGACGCATGCCGAGGCGCTCGGCGTCGAGATCTATCCGGGCTTCGCCGCCGTCGATCTCGTCTTCGACGAGAACCAGGCCGTCACCGGCGTCATCACCGGGGATATGGGCGTGGAGCGCGACGGCACGCATGGCCCGAACTATGCGCCGGGCATGGCGCTGATGGGCAAATATGTGATGATCGGAGAGGGCGCGCGCGGCTCGCTCGCCAAGAAGCTGATCGCCGGCTTCGGCCTTGCCGATGGAAGGCAACCCGGCAAGTTCGGCATCGGGCTGAAGGAACTCTGGCAGGTGAAGCCCGAGAACCACAGGCCGGGGCTGGTCCAGCATTCGTTCGGCTGGCCGCTCGACATGAATACAGGCGGGGGTTCGTTCCTCTATCACATGGAGGACAACCAGGTGGCGGTCGGCTTCGTCGTCCACCTGAACTACAAGAACCCGTACCTCTCGCCCTTCGAGGAGTTCCAGCGCTTCAAGACGCATCCGGCGATCCGCGGCACGTTCGAGGGCGCCAAGCGCATTTCATACGGCGCCCGCGCCATCACCGAGGGCGGCTGGCAGTCCGTGCCGAAGCTCTCCTTCCCCGGCGGCGTGCTGATCGGATGCTCGGCCGGCTTCGTCAACGTGCCGCGCATCAAGGGATCGCACAATGCGGTCCTGTCCGGCATGCAGGCGGCGGAACATGCCGCCGCGGCGCTTGCCGCCGGCCGCGCCAACGACGAATTGAAGGGCTACGAGGACGCGTGGCGCGGCTCGGAGATCGGCCGCGACCTGAAGAAGGTGCGCAACGTCAAGCCGCTCTGGTCGCGCTACGGCACGGTCGGCGGCGTCGTGCTGGGCGGCCTCGACATGTGGATGAACACGCTCTTCGGCGTCTCCCCCTTCGGCACGCTGAAGCACGGCAAGGCCGACTACGCGACTCTTGAGCCCGCCGGAAAACATCAGCCCATCGACTACCCCAAGCCGGACGGCGTGCTCACCTTCGACCGGCTCTCCTCGGTGTTCCTCTCCAACACGAACCACGAGGAAAACGAGCCGGTGCATCTCATCGTCGGCGATCCCGAATTGCAGAAGCGCTCGGAATACGGGGTGTTTTCAGGCCCTTCGACCCGCTATTGCCCGGCCGGCGTCTATGAGTGGGTGGATGCCGACGGCAATTCGCTCGCCGGCGGCCCCGGTTCGCCGACGAAGGGCGGGGAAATTTCGCACACGAACCCCGACGCGCGCTACGTCATCAACGCGCAGAACTGCGTGCACTGCAAGACCTGCGACATCAAGGACCCGAACCAGAACATCAACTGGGTGCCACCGCAGGGCGGCGAAGGGCCGGTCTATCCGAATATGTGAGGGCGGAGCTTTCGGGAAGGCCGCGAATACCGGCCGCCGGCATCCCGACCGATGCCTGGGCATCCAAACTCGGTGCCAGGAATCAAAAGGCATCGTCGACCACCTGTACCGGCTGCCCCTGTTCCAGTTCGCGCCCAAGCGAGAACTCGACCAGAACCGGCGCATGGTCGGAGCCGACATCTTCCAGGATGCGGGCCGAGCGGACGATGATACCGCCCTTGACCATGACATGGTCGATCTCCAGCCCGAGCCACGGACGCAGCCATGCGGGCGCCCTGCGGTAGAACCAGCTTGCGCCGATCGGATCGACGATATGCAGGCCGCCCGCCTTCGCCATCGCCGTCACGGCGGCGCTCCAGGAGACGGCGTTGAAATCGCCGGCGACGAGCGCCGGACTTCGGATCATGGCCATCGGGGCGGCGAGCCGCCCGATCTGCCACCATTGGTCGGAAGGCCATGGCCAGCCGAGGTGGAGCGCCACGGCATCGACCGAGCGCCCGTTGAGATTGACCGTCGCCATCGCGAAGGTTCCCCGGTCGAAGCAGCGCCCGCCGCTGATGGGCCGGGTCGAAAGAATGGCTCCGCCGCCGACCCGGACGTCCGAGCCGCATATCAACGGGTTCGGGTAGGCCGCCTCGATCAGCTTCAGCTTCCCGGCCCACATCGGCGAGACTTCGGCAAGCGTGACGATGTCCGGATGCGTGCGTCCGATCAGGGAAAGCACCCTCTCCGGCGTCGGATTGTCGTAGCGCAGATTGAGATGCAGCAGGCGATAGACGGCCTGGCTGTCGTCCGCCGCCTGGAAGGCGGCGCGCTGCGGACCGGAAAACGGCATGCCGGCAATGCCTTGCGTGGTCGCGAACGCGATCGCGGCCATGGCCAGCGAAACGACGCCGATGCTCCAGGCCCGGGACCAGAGCGCGAACAGCCCCGCCAGCGCCAAAAGGACGGCAAGATGCCAGCGGAAATGCGCGAAGAGATCGAGCGAGTGATGCAGCCGGCCGAAGAAGCCGAAGACCAGCGGCGCGTAGAGCGCGGCGCAAAGCGCGCTTGCCCAGACGGCGAGGCGCTCGCGCCGGCGATCGTTGGACGGCTCGGGCATCGCCTAGCGGAGGGCCGGTGTAGAGCGTTGGCGCGTGGACATGCCGGTATGTAGCGGGCGTGGAGTGGTCGAGGCAAGCATCCGCATCGGGCAAGAGCCTGCTCCGGCGCCTTATGCAGACTGGCAACGGCCCTCTGCAACCACCCAATCGCGGAAGGCACGCACGCGCGGGTCGGCAAACCGTTCTTCCAGGTAGACGACGTAGTAGGCGTTCTTCACCGGCACCGTCAGTTCGAAGGGCTGCACCAGCGTCCCCGCCGCGATCTCGGCGTCGGCGAAGCCGGAATAGCCCAGCACGATGCCTTGTCCGTGCACGGCCGCCACCACGCCTATCGAGAAGTCGGGAAAGGTAAGTTTCCGTGCCGGCTCCACATGGCCGGCGCCCGCCGCTTCAAGCCAGGCGTCCCAGTCGTCCCAGGAAAGCCGGATGAGCGTTGACCGGGCGAGCGCCTCGGCCGGCGTCAGGCCCTTGATCTTCTCCATCACGGAGGGCGCGCAGAGCGGCGAAACCGTGCAGGAGAGCACGAGGTCCCCGCGCAAGCTCCCCGCCCATTCGCCGGGTCCGTAACGCAGGGCCAGGTCAGCCTCGCCACTTGTCAGGTCGGCGCTGCGGTTGCTGCTCAGGATGGCGATCTCGATCTCGGGATGCGCAGTGCGGAACCTGTCGAAACGCGGCATCAACCAGCGCACGCCGATCGAGGACGATAGGCTGACGGCAAGCGGCCGCGACAGATCGGGGCCGAGCAGATCGTTCGTCGCGCGCGCCAGCGTGGCGAAAGCGTCCTCCACCCCGGCGCGGTATCGGCGCCCCGCATCGGTAAGGCGCAAGCCGTTATGCGTGCGCTGAAGCAGTTGAAGTCCCAACTCCTCCTCGAGGCCGCGGACGCGGTGGCTGACGGCGCTCGGCGTGATGCGAAGCTGCTCCGCAGCGGAGCCGAGATTGCCCGCACGCGCCACGGCCTCGAATGCCTGCAGGCCGCGCAGCGAAGGAAGCCGTGCCATTTCCTGCTCTCCATCCATTGAGAAAAATTCAAATCTTTTCGTAATTTTTCGCGTTTGTGCTCCGCAGAAAATGAACCGATCCTGCGCTCATGCATAGATTTTTCTTCAAGTGGTTCGCGCCGAAACAGCGCGCGTATGATGGGGGCGGCCTGTGTCGCGAGACACGTCCCGACCTTGCCCGCAGGCTTACCGGCATGATGCTCGGAGGCCCGCCGGGCGTGGCGGACCGCAGCCTTTGGACGCTGCTGCTGGAAAATCCCGGCGGCGAAAGGTGTTCTGGCCGGGCGCGGCCGCGTCGCCGGTCATGAACCGGCAAGCGTGGAAGGCACGCTACTGAAACGCCGTTTCCGAGAAGCTTCTGAGCTTGCGGGAATGCAGCCGTTCGAGCGGCATTCCCGCAAGCTTTTCCATCACGCGGATGCCGATCGTCAAATGCTGCGCCACCTGGCGCTTGTAGAAATCCGTCGCCATGCCGGGCAGTTTCAACTCGCCGTGGAGCGGCTTGTCGGAGACGCACAGAAGCGTGCCGTAAGGCACTCGGAAGCGGAAGCCGTTCGCCGCGATGGTCGCCGATTCCATGTCGAGCGCGATGGCCCTCGACTGCGACAGGCGCTGGACGGGACCGCGCTGGTCGCGCAGTTCCCAATTGCGGTTGTCGATGGTCGCCACCGTACCGGTCCTCATGATCTTCTTCAGGTCGTAACCGGAAAGGCCGGTGACTTCCGCCACGGCCTCCTCGATCGCCACCTGCACCTCGGCCAGCGGCGGCACCGGCACCCAGACCGGCAAATCGTCGTCGAGCACGTGATCCTCGCGCACATAGGCGTGCGCCAGAACGTAGTCGCCGAGCGCCTGGGTGTTCCTGAGGCCGGCGCAATGGCCGAGCATCAGCCAGGCATGCGGCCTGAGAACCGCGATATGATCCGTGATGGTCTTCGCGTTCGAAGGGCCGATGCCGATATTGACCATGGTGATGCCGCCATGGTCCGGCTTCACCAGATGATAGGCTGGCATCTGCGGCAGGCGGACGGAAGCTGAAGCCTGCGCGGCGGCCTCGCCGGGCGTGGTGACAATGTTGCCGGGCTCGACGAAGGCAGTATAGCCCCCTCCCCCTGTCGCCATCATGCTCCGGGCATAGGCGCAGAACTCGTCCACGTAGAACTGGTAATTGGTGAAGAGGACGAAGTTCTGGAAATGGTTCGGCGTGGTGGCGGTATAGTGCGACAGCCGGTGCAGCGAATAGTCGATGCGCTGCGCAGTGAAGGGCGCGAGCGGCATCGGGTCGCCCGGCAGCGTCTCGAACGTCCCGTTGGCGATCTGGTCGTCCGTGCCGTTCAGGTCCGGCACGTCGAACATGTCGCGCAGCGGGCGCTTGATCCGCTCGGCGGCGGAAGCCTCGACATAGCTTCCTTCGAGGAAAGCGAAATGCAGCGGGATCGGCGTTTCCGACTCCCGCACGGTGACCGGAATGCCGTGATTGCGCATCAGAAGCCTGAGCTGCTCGACCAGATAGGTCTCGAAAAGCTTGGGACGCGTGACGGTCGTCGCATAGCGACCGGGGGTCGGCATATGGCCGTAGGCGAGACGGGAGTCGATCTGCGCGAAGGAGGAAGTCGACACCGCCACTTCCGGATAGAAGGCGCGGTAGCGACGGTGTTCAGCGGGGGCTTCCGTGAGCTTGACGAAGGAATCGCGCAGGAAGGCGGTATTGCGATCGTAGAGCGTCTTGAGCGCCTCTACCGCCTTGTCCGCGTCCGTAAAGCTTTGCGGCGCGACAGGCGCCGGCGAGAGGATGGTTTCGAAGGGCGACGGGTGGGCTCGATTTTCCATGACCCATTATAGAGACCGCGCCGGGCGTTTTCGAGAGGCGCCGGCGAATTCCCGCCATGCGGATTTTCGATGGCCGTCTGGGCGGCAGGGCGAGGGAAAGCACTCGTCCGACGCCGACGGACCTTCCGTCACAGCCTGGCGAACGCACCGGCGGCCGGCCGGCAGCCATTCGTATAGGATACGCAGCCGGTCGGCAGATTGCCGCGCCACTCGGCGGGATTTTCCGAGGATTGAGCGACGATGCGGGCGAAGGCCATGGCGAACAGCATGGTCAGAAAACAGACGATCGTGAAGCGGCGTGCGAGCATCGGTCCCAGTCCCCATTCGAATGGAGACAATTTTAGCGATCGCCCCTGAACCCCTTCTGAGATCATCGTTCATCCGCCATTCAAAGACCTTAACAGGAAGGTTAATTTCCGGCCGGGCTGCGTATCTCCCTGCCTTTCGGCCGAGGCTCCCTGTCGGCCGGAAGGGCCGGTTTTGCTGACGTTTCCCTTCGAGCTTCCGTTTTTCGTGGTGAACAAAGCCTTGCCCGCCGGCGCCGGCATTTTCATCGAATTTTCCGGGAAACCGCGCAGGACGTGCCTCGATATACTTAATGAAATCCGAGGTTTACTCATTGTTTGAACTTTGTTTTCCTCAAATTAAGCACGCCATTTAACGACGGATTCAAGGCTCCTCGGCATCCTTCGAACCATCGGATGCAAGCGTTCGGTTGAGAAAAGAGAACGCGGCTCCAGGAGTTGGACAGGGACCAGAAAAATGGCACGTTATGAAGTTCTGGAAGCGGGTTTGGGGACAGCGGGTTCGGGCGCCCAGGCCGACATTCTTTTCGAAATGGGCATGATGTACGCCACCGGCCGCGACTGCGCGGTCGATCTGGTGGCCGCCCACAAATGGTTCAACATCGCCGCCATCAAGGGGTCGGACCGCGCGGCGGAACTGCGCGTCGAACTCTCGGCCACGATGAGCAAGCAGCAGATCGCCCAGGCATTGCGCGAGGCGCGCGAGTGGATGACGATGCACTGATCGCATCGTTCAGCATGGATCGACGACAAGAGCGGCCGAAGCCGCCGGAAGAGATAACAGGGAAGCGGCTGTCACGGCATCGGGGGGCGCCGGGACGGGAGCTTGCGGAAAGGCCGCGACCGGCGGGGGACAATGCCGGCGCGGCCTTTTTGCATGCAGGAACCGTCTTTCCGTGCGTCCTTCGAGGCTCGCTGTGCTCGCACCTCAGGATGCGCTGATCCGCCGGAGATGAGGCAGGTACCAAGGGTTCACAGCACGGTTGTCGAAAGCTCAATGTACGGGAGGCAGCACAGCGAGCCTCGAAGGACGCACTTTCACACCCTCTCATCTTCCCTGAAGCGCACCAGCACCGTGCCGTCGGTCACCTGCGCGCCCTCGCTGGCGATCTCGGCGACGATGCCGTCATGCGGCGCGGCGATGGTGTGCTCCATCTTCATCGCCTCCAGGACCAGCAGCGGCTGGCCTTTCTTCACGGCGTCGCCCGTTGCCGCGCGCACGATCTTGACTAGGCCCGGCATGGGCGCGCGCAGGCTTGCCGCGCCGGCTCCCGCATCCGCCTCGCGCGCCAGCGGATCGGGCGCCGAGAAGCTATAGCTCGAGACGCCGTCGAAGACGGTGACATGGCCGGGCCAGAGCGCCGCACGGTTCGAGACCGCATCGGCGGCAAAGGCGAAGGCAGCGCCGCCGACCTCCACCTCGAAACGGCCGCCGCCGCGCGCCGTGACCCGCGCGTCGACCGTCTCCTCGCCATATTGGAGGCTCGCGCGTCGCGACATCGGATGGAAATGCGCGTAGCCGGTGAGGCTCGACCAGGGGTCGGCCGATTTCCCGCGGCGGCCGTCCGCGCTTGCGACCGCGAGCGCGGCCAGCGCCTTGGCAGCTGCGTCCGGCGGCCGTGTCCGCGTCAGTTCGTCCTGCTTGCGGCCAATCAGGCCGGTATCGATATTGCCGGCGGCGAAATCGGGGTCGCGGGCCAGCGCCGCCAGGAAGGACGTGTTGGTGACTGAACCGGCGATGCGCGTGTGGTCGAGCGCATCGGCGAGCGCGCCGAGCGCCGCCTCGCGATCGGCCGCGTGCACCACCAGCTTGGCGATCATCGGATCGTAGTAGGGCGAGATGGCATCGTCCTCGCGCACGCCGGTCTCGATCCGCACCGTGCCGCCTTCGGCGCGATCGGGGAAGCGCAGATGGTAGAGCGTGCCGATCGCCGGCAAAAAACCTTTCGAGGCGTCCTCAGCATAGATGCGTGCCTCGAAGGCGTGGCCGGAAAGGGCGATCTCCTTCTGGCTCTTCGGCAATTTCTCGCCGGCGGCGACGCGAAGCTGCCACTCGACGAGGTCGAGCCCGGTCACCATCTCGGTCACCGGATGCTCCACCTGCAGCCGGGTATTCATCTCCATGAACCAGAAGCGGTCGGGCCTCAGCCCCTGGGAGGCATCGACGATGAATTCGATCGTGCCCGCGCCGGAATAGCCGATCGCCTTCGCCGCCTTCACCGCGGCGTCGGTCATCGCCTTGCGCATCTCCGGCGTCATGGCAGGGGCCGGGGCTTCCTCGATCACCTTCTGGTGCCGGCGCTGCGCCGAGCAGTCGCGCTCGAACAGATGCACCGCCCCGCCATGATTGTCGCCGAAGATTTGGATCTCGATATGGCGCGGCTTCTCGACATATTTCTCGACCAGCACCTGGTCGTCGCCGAAAGCTGCCTTGGCCTCGCGCCGCGCCGCGGCGAGCTCGTCGGCGAAGCGATCGGGATCGTCGACCCGGCGCATGCCCTTGCCGCCGCCTCCGGCGCGCGCCTTGATCAGCACCGGATAGCCGATCTCGCGCGCCTTGGAGGCGAGCACGACGATCTCCTGCGCCTCGCCGTGATAGCCGGGCACCACCGGCACGCCGGCCTTCTCCATCAGCCGCTTGGCGGCATCCTTCAGGCCCATGGCGCGGATCGACGCCGCCGATGGGCCGATGAAGACGAGGCCGGCGGCGGTCACCCGGTCGACGAAGTCGGGATTCTCCGAAAGGAAGCCGTAGCCCGGATGGATCGCCTCGGCGCCGGTCCCGATCGCCGCCTCGACGATGCGGTCGCCTCTGAGATAGCTTTCCCCGACCGGAGAGGCGCCGATATGCACCGCCTCGTCGGCCATCGTGACGTGGAGAGCCCCGGCGTCGGCGTCCGAATAGACGGCGACGGTCGCGATGCCCATACGGCGCGCCGTGCGGATGATCCGGCAGGCGATCTCGCCGCGGTTGGCGATCAGGATCTTCTGGAACAACTCTTTCTCCTGGTTTGCGCTCGCCGGCCGCGTCAGCGCTCCGCGAAGGCCAGCCTGGCGCCGAGCAGGACGAACACGGCAGCGAAGCTCCGGCGCATCCAGGCGAGCACGCGCGGGCGCGAGACGATTTGGCTTCTGACCGCGGCGGCGAAGACGCCGTAGATGGTGAAGACGACGAAGGTCATCAGCATGAAGACGAAGCTGAGTTCGAGCATGTGCGGCAGCGCGTCCGGCGCGCCGGCATTCACGAATTGCGGCAGAAAGGCGAAGAAGAAAAGGGAAAGCTTGGGATTGAGGATGTTCACGAGAATGCCGCGGAGCACGATCCGCAGCGCCGAACCCGGCGCCGAGCGCGTCTCGATATTGAGGGCCCCGGTCTCGCGCAACGTGTTCCAGGCCATGTATAGCAGGTAGACGCAGCCCAGGAATTTCAGCGCCTCGAAGGCCACGGAACTGGCGTAGAGCAGCGCGGCGAGGCCGGTGATCGCGGCCGCCATGTGCGGCAGGATGCCGAGCGTACAGCCGAAGGCGGCGACGACGCTTGCCCGCGCGCCGCGCGAAAGCCCGGCGGAAAGCGTGTAGAGCACGCCTGCGCCCGGCGCGATGACGACGACCAGGGAGGTCAGGAGAAAGGCAAGCGACATCGGGGCTCCCGCGCGATTTGAAGCCGGTAGAGTAGCCCGGCGGGGCGCGAGCGCAAGAGCGGCGGTCTTACATCACCTTTGGTCGAGCGCCGCGATCGCCCTCCGATGCAGATCGGCGGCATAGGCGTCGAAGCAGCAGAAGAGGATGCGCTCGGGCCGGTCGTTTTCGGCAACGAAGGCCGCGACGGCGCGCACGGCTACCTCCGCCGCCTCGAACTTCGGATAGCCGTAGATGCCGGTCGAGATCGCCGGAAAGGCGACGCTGGAACAGCCGTGCCCGAGCGCGAGCTCCAGCGAGCGAAGATAGCAGGAGGCGAGCAGTTCCGGCTCTCCCTTGCGGCCGCCGTGCCAGACCGGGCCGACCGTATGAATGACGTGCCGCGCCGGCAGGCGGTAGCCACCGGTGATCCTGGCGTCGCCCGTGTCGCAGCCGCCGAGACGCCGGCATTCGGCGAGGAGTCCCGGCCCGGCCGCCCGGTGGATCGCCCCGTCGACCCCGCCGCCGCCGAGAAGCGAGGAATTGGCGGCGTTGACGATGGCATCGACCTTGAGCGTGGTGATGTCCGCCTGAATGACGGCATAACGGCTGGAAGGCACGGTCCGTCCGACCTTCGCTTCGGCGGGCGAAGAACCATGTGCGGTATCGGTGAAGCGGGACCAGTTCATGTCCTATCCTTTCGGCGGGATGAAGGCTTGCTGGATTTCCTGGAAGACGGGCAGCGCTTCCATGAACTCCGCATGGCGCTTGAGCGCCGGCAGGCCGTCGAGCGGCGCGAATTCCGGATGCGCATCGCGAAGGTGTCTCAACGTACAGGCCACCGCGATGTCGGCATGGCCGATGCGGTCGCCGGCAAAGTACGGCTCGCCGACGGCGGCGCGTTCCTTCTCCAGCACGGCGAGCGCACCTTTTATCTGGCGGCGGCAGCGCTCCAGCCACATCGCCGAGGCCTCGGCCTTGCCGTGAAGGTTCTGCTCGTAATAGAGGGCGACCGCCTTGTCGGAGATGCCGGAGGCGAGCGAAGCGATCTTTAGCACCCTGTGGCGCGCGGGCTCTTCCTGCGGGAACATGCGTTCGGCAGGCGCCATTTTCCTGTCGAGGTAGTCGAGGATGGCGAGGCTCTCGATGAGCACGTCGCCGTCGTCCAGCACGAGCGTCGGCACCCGCAGCAGCGGATTGTAGGGCCGGATTTTCTCGGCGTCGCCGAAGGTCGACCACGGGCGGTGCTCGTAGCCAAGGCCGTAAAGGCGCATGGCGATGGCGGTGCGGCGCACGAAAGGTGAATCGTACTGGCCGATGAGGATCATGTTCTGCTCTCCGTTCGGCGCGGGAAGCTGGCATGGCCGGGTCCGCGCGGCAAGGAGCCCGGACCGGACCTCCTGACACTTGACGTCAGGAGCAATGCCCTTCTTCCGCCGCTGAAATACCGGTGGGACAGGCCGCGGCGCCGACCCTTCCCTTTTCCTCGATGACGTATGGCGCGCGTCGAATTCGACAGTTCGAGCAGCGACTTTTTCGCGCCGATGACGCGGCGGCAAAGTTCCTGTATCGACCTTGGAAGGTATGTCGGGCAAGGAATGGAGGGAAGGTGAAACGAACGGCGACGGTTCTTCTGATGCTCCTCACCGCACTGCCGGCCCGTGCGCTGGCAGAACAGATGCAGGCGGTCGGGAAGGTGGAATTCTACGCTATCTCAGGCTTTTCCGGCATTGAGCTCTACCGTTCCATCGGCGAGCGTGGTCCGGAATCGAGGAACGGCCGCGCCGTCGCGCTCACCGACTACCGGCTGACCTGGACGCGGAAATACGTGCCTGCGGGCGGCGCCTGCCGGCTGGCGACGGCGGTGCCGCATCTGACGCTGATCACCCACCTGCCGAAGCCGTCCGGCCAATTGCCGGCGCGCACCGAGGCGCTATGGAACACTTTCATCGCCGGGATAACGGCGCATGAGCGCGTCCATGGCGAGATCATCATGGCGACGGTGGACGCGATCCGCTCCGCCACCGAGGGGCTGACGGTTCCCGACGATCCTGCCTGCCGAAAAATCCGCGCCGAGGTCACGTCACGCGTCGCGGCGCTGGCCGACGAAATGCGCAAGAAAAACCACGATTTCGATCATGTCGAGATGGGCAAGGGCGGCCACGTCCAGCAGCTCATCCTGGCGCTGGTCAACGGCGATCGGGACTAGATCGCCCCTCAGAGCCTCGAGACACTATTGCGGCGGCACCAGCTTC
Source organism: Rhizobiales bacterium 65-79 (assembly GCA_001896885.1). Taxonomy (GTDB): domain Bacteria; phylum Pseudomonadota; class Alphaproteobacteria; order Rhizobiales; family Rhizobiaceae; genus Mesorhizobium_L. Next base: position 189,940 of record MKRJ01000018.1, read on the forward strand.
CTCGCCGCCCCGCTCCGGAGGCCGAGCCGCTGTTCGCGCCAGATGATGAAGAGGCCCGAGGCGATCACGATCACGCCGCCGACGATCGTATAGGCCGTCGGTATGTCGCCGAAGACGAAATAGCCGGCGAGGATCGCCAGGACTATCGACGTATATTCGAAGGGTGCGATGACGGACATGCCGGCATGCCTGTAGCTTTCCGTCAGCAGGATCTGGGCGATGCCGCCGCAGATGCCGGCAAGCGTCAGACAGGCGAGTTGTCCCTGGGTAAGGGTCTGCCAGCCGAAAGGCAGCGTCACCAGCGAAAGGACAGTCGCGGTCACGGAGAAATAAAGCACGATCGTTGCCGAGGATTCGCTCTTGACCAGCCGGCGCACCAGAAGCATCGCGACCCCCGACACAAGCGCCGCCGCGAGCAATGCCGCCGCGCCCAGCGCCTGCGCCTGTCCGAAACCCTGAGGCTCAGAGAAGAGCGTCAGATTCGGCCAGGAGACGATGACGACGCCGGCGAAGCCGACCACCACCGCGCTCCAGCGATAGACCCGCACCATCTCGCCAAGGAAGATCGCGCTCAGCGCGACGACGATCAGCGGCTGCGCGTAATTGATCGTCACTGCCTCGGGCAGCGGCAGGCGCGTCAGCCCATAGAAGCTGAACCACATGCCGACCACGCCGACAACGCCTCGCGCCACGTGGCTGAACGGATGCCTGGTCTGAAAAGATTTTAGCAGTTGCCTGCGCCAGGCGAAGACCACGATGATCGGCAGGATCGCGAAGAGCGAGCGGTAGAAGGAAATCTGGCCCGTCGGCAGCTCGCCGGCGGCCTTGATCAGCGTCGACATCGCGACGAAGATCATGACCGACAGGATCTTCAGCGTGATCGCCGCCATCGGCCGGCCGGTGTCGGGCGCCTCGACGGCGTTCCTTATCTTTTCTTCCCTCCCCGACGGCCCTTCCGGACAGTCCGGCTCCGCTCCTTTCCGGAGCGGCGCGCTCTTCGTCACTTTCCCTTCGTCGCCTCCCGGATGGCGCTCCAGACGCGATGGGGCGTGGTCGGCATGTCGATATGCCGGATGCCGTAGGCGCGGTAGAGCGCGTCGGTGACCGCGTTCAGCGCCGCAGGCGTGGCGCCGATGGTGCCCGCCTCGCCCGCGCCCTTGATGCCGAGCGCGTTGGTCGTCGAAGGCACATTGCGCGTCTCGAAGGAGAAGGAGGGGAAATCGTCGGCGCGCGGCATGGTGTAGTCCATGAAGCTCGCCGTCAGAAGCTGGCCGTCATCGGAATAGACCGTGTTCTCCGACAACGCCTGGGCCATGCCCTGCACGATGCCGCCATGAATCTGCCCGGCGAGCAGGATCGGGTTCACCGTGGCGCCGAAATCGTCGACGATCGTGTAGGCCACGACCTTCGTCACGCCGGTTTCCGGATCGATCTCGACCTCGCAGATATGCGTCCCGTTCGGATAGGTGCATTCTTCCTGCTTGAATTCGCCCATGGCCTTCAGATCGTCAGGGCTCTTCGCCGCCTTGGCTACTGCCGCGAAATCCATGACTCGATCGGTGCCGGCAATGCGCGCAGTGCCGTCGGCAAGCTCGATGTCGCCGGCGGAAGCCTCGAGTTCGTCGGCGGCGATCTTCTTGATCTTTTCCGCGAGGCTCTCTCCGGCGCGCGCGGCCGAGACCCCGCCGAGCGGAACCGAACGCGAGCCGCCCGTACCGCCGCCGTTTTCCAATTCGTCCGTGTCGCCCTGCCGGACGGTGATCCTGTCGATGTCGAGGTTCAGCTTCTCGGCCACGAACTGGGCGTAGGCGGTTGCGTGCCCCTGCCCGTTCGTTTGCGTGCCGATCCTGAGCGTGACGGTGCCGTCACCATTGAGTTCGACGAAGGCCGGCTCGGATCCGGGAAAGGCGCAGGCCTCGATATAGGTGGACATGCCGATGCCGCGGATCTTGCCGTTCTTCTTCGACTGCGCCAGGCGCTTGTCGAAGCTCGCCCAGCCGGCCCGCTCCATCGCCTGGGTCATGTGGCCGTTCAGGTCGCCGGTATCGTAGAGGCGGCCCGTCTGGGTCCTATAGGGGAAGCTCTTGATGAAATTCCGCCGGCGGATCTCCTCGCGCGCAAGGCCGAGATCGCGCGCGCATTCGTCGACGAGCTTTTCGAGCAGGAAAGCGGCTTCAGGACGCCCTGCCCCGCGATAGGCGTCCACCGGCACGGTGTTCGTGTAGATGCAGGTGACGTTCACGTCGATCGCCGGGATGTCGTAGACGCCCGTGGACATGGTCACGCCGAGATAGGGAATGAACGGCCCGTATTGCGACGTATAGGCGCCGAGATTGGCGATCAGGTTCACGCGGAGCGCCAGGAAACGGCCCTCCCCGTCCATCGCCATCTCGGCGGTGACGAAATTGTCGCGTCCCTGCGTGTCGGACATGAAATGCTCGCCACGGTCGGCCGTCCACTTCACCGGCGCGCCGAGGCGCTTCGCCGCTTCCAGCACCAGCACGTATTCCCTGTAGGCGAAGGTCTTGGTGCCGAAGCCGCCGCCGACATCGGGCGTGACGACGCGCAGCTTCGCCGGCGGGATCTTCAGCGCCTCCCTGGCAATGATGTCGCGCACGCCGTGCACGCCCTGCGTGCCGGCAGTCAGCACGTAGCGGTCCTCATCGGCGCGCCATTCGCCGATCGCCGATCGCACCTCCATGTAGTTGGTGACGAGCCGGTTGTTGACGAATTCGATGCGCGTGACCTCCGCCGCCTTCGCGAAGGCGGCGTCCGTCTTTTCCTTGTCGCCGACATGGTTGAGGACGACCTTGTTCGAGCCAAGCTCGGGCCAGACCAGCGGCGCGTCCTTGTCGAGCGCGCGGCGCGTATCGGCGATGGCCTCCTCGCTGTCGTAGTCGACCTCAATCAGTTCGGCGGCGTCCTGCGCCTGCGCGCGGGTTTCCGCGACGATGAAGGCGACCGCGTCGCCGACGTGACGGACGCGCTCGCGGCAGAGGATCGGTATGTCGCGGTTAGGCGGCAGCGTGCCGTCCGGCTCCTTCTGCATGCCGTGCGACTGGAGGTCGCCGAGATGGGCGATATCCTTCCCCGTCAGGACCAGGCGGACGCCGGGCGACTTTTCGGCGTCGCCGGTCGAGACGATCCTGAAGCGCGCATTGGCGACGGGCGAGCGCAGCACGTAGCCGTGCAGCGTTCCGGGCAGCGATATATCGTCCGTATAGCGTCCACGGCCGGTGATGAACGCGTTGTCTTCCTTGCGAAGGACCGACGCGCCCATGCCGAATTTCGGCGTCATGACGTTCATGGCTTAACCTGCTTGGTGATTTGGAGCGATGAGCTGAAATATGCCTCGCCGCAGTTTTGTCGAGTGGTTCTTTCGTGTAAAGAGCAGCGCTTCAATTTTGTTGTGCCAGCGCGCGCTGGCGTGTGAGGCTGCGGGAAAGGTTCAGGATGCGTTCGGACACAGGCCAGGTCTTTCGACTGGAGGACTACCGCCCCAGCGACTACCTCATTCCGCTGACGCATCTCGACTTCGACCTGTCGCCCGACGCCACGCTGGTCACCGCCGAACTGACGATCGAGCGCCGCGCCGGCGTTCCCGAAGGGACGCCGCTTGTCCTCGACGGCGACGGGCTCGAACTGGTCAGCCTGGCGATCGACGGCAAGCCGGCGGCGGCAACCGCATTCGAGGCGACGGCGGACCGGCTCACCGTCAGGCCGCCGCGCGCCAGGCGGTTCATACTGACGATCCGCACCCGGCTTTCGCCGGAGAGCAACACCCAGCTCATGGGGCTTTACCGCTCCAGCAACGTCTATTGCACGCAGTGCGAGGCGGAAGGCTTCCGCAGCATCACCTATTTCCTCGACCGTCCGGACGTGCTCTCGGTCTATACCGTGCGCATCGAGGCGCCGAAGAAGGACGCGCCGCTGCTCCTCTCCAACGGCAATCCCGGCGCGCATGGCGACCTCGGCGGCGGACGCCACTATGCCGAATGGCACGACCCTTTTCCGAAGCCTTCCTACCTGTTCGCGCTGGTCGCCGGCGATCTCGGCTCGGTAAAGGATCATTTCGTCACGGCCTCGGGGCGCAAGGTCGAACTCGGCATCCATGTCGAGCACGGCAAGGAATCGCGGGCATCCTACGCAATGGACGCCTTGAAGCGTTCGATGCGCTGGGACGAGGAGAAATTCGGCCGCGAATACGATCTCGACGTGTTCAACATCGTCGCCGTCTCCGACTTCAACATGGGGGCGATGGAAAACAAGGGGCTCAACGTCTTCAACGACAAATACGTGCTCGCCGACGAGGAAACCGCGACCGACGCCGACTACGCCAATATCGAGGCGGTGATCGCGCATGAGTATTTCCATAATTGGACCGGCAACAGAATCACTTGCCGCGACTGGTTCCAGCTCTGCTTGAAGGAGGGGCTGACAGTCTTCCGCGACCATGAATTCTCGGCCGACCAGCGTTCGCGCGCGGTGAAGCGCATCGCGGAGGTGAGGACCTTGCGCGCCCACCAGTTCCCCGAAGACCAGGGGCCGCTGGCGCATCCGGTCCGGCCGAGGCGCTATCGCGAGATCAACAATTTCTATACGGCAACCGTCTACGAGAAGGGTTCCGAGGTCGTGCGCATGATCCGCACCATCCTCGGCGAGGAAGCGTTCCGGCGCGGCATGGATCTCTATTTCGAGCGCCATGACGGCGAGGCGGCGACGGTGGAGGATTTCCTCAAGGTCTTCGAGGATGTCTCGGGGCGCGACCTTTCGCAATTCGCCCTCTGGTATCATCAGGCGGGAACACCGAACCTGACGGTGAAGACCTCGCACGACCCCGCGACGGCCGAGCTGATCCTCGATATCGAGCAATCCGTGCCGCCGACCCCGCACGAAAGCCGCAAGCGGCTGATGCACATTCCGCTGGCCTTCGGACTGGTCGGCCGCAACGGGCATGACGCGCCCTACGCGTCCGTCGAAGGCGCGACCGTCGAGAACGGCATCATCCATGTGCGCAAGCGCCGTCACCAGGTGCGCTTCGGCGGCTTTCCGCAACGGCCCGTGGTGTCGCTCAATCGCGGCTTTTCCGCCCCGATCACGCTCTCGGTCGCGCGGCGGAGCGAGGACCGCATGTTCCTTGCCCGCCATGACGACGACCTCTATTGCCGCTGGCAGGCGCTGAACACGCTCTTCACCGACGCGCTGATCGCCGCCTTCCGGCAGCATCGTGGCGGCAAGGCGCTGAAATTCAACGCGAACATGATCGCGCTCGCCGGCGTCATTGCCGGCGACGAAACGCTGGAGCCGGCCTATCGCGCGCTGGCGCTCAGCTTGCCGAGCGAGGCCGATATCGCGCGAGAGATCGGCCTCAACATCGATCCGGACGCCGTCCTCAAGGCGCGCGACGGGCTGGTCGCGGCGATCGCCGGCGCCAATGGCGAAGCGTTCGCCGGGCTTTACGAGAACCTTTCGGAAAACGCGCCTTTCAGCCCCGACGCGGCGAGCGCGGGCCGGCGGGCATTGCGCAACGTGCTGCTCGACTATCTTGCGGTCGCGGACGGCCCGGCGCGCGCGGCCGACCAGTACAGGACGGCCACCAACATGACCGACCGCGCCGCCGCGCTGACGGTGCTGGCGCACCGGCATCCGGGTTCCGACGAGGCGGTCGCGGCCCTTGCCGCGTTCGAGAAGCGCTACGGCTCCGATCCGCTGGTCATGGACAAGTGGTTCCAGATCCAGGCGACCGTTCCCGGCCCGGACACGGTCGACAGCGTAGCGGCGCTTATGCGGCACAGGGGCTTTTCGATCGCCAATCCGAACCGGGTGCGGGCGCTTGTCGGCACCTTCGCCACCGCCAACCAGACCGGCTTCAATCGCCGCGACGGCGCCGGCTACCGGCTGTTCGGGGAGACGATCCTTCAGGTGGAGAAGCGCAATCCGCAGGTGGCCGCACGGCTTGCCACGGCCTTCAGGTCATGGCGCTCCTTCGAGCCGGAACGGCAGGAGCAGGCGCGCCTCGTGCTCGCCGGGATCGCCGCCAAGCCCGACCTTTCGGCCGATCTGCGCGATATCGTCGAGCGGACGCTGGCGTAGAAGCCGATCCGTCATCCCGGAAATCGAGGGAAACGCAGCAACCCGGGATGGCGTGTCCCGGCATGTTTCGAATCCGGTGCAAAAAATTTATCCGCCCTTGACCGCCAAAGGCACTGGACAAGGCGAATCACCTTTGATTCTTTATGGACGATTCGGAAGTGCGGCGTAGCGCGTAATCAATTTCAGGCAATTCATTGAAGGAGCCATCTGGAATGGCAAAGGCGGACGCGTGGGGCGCGCCCGGGGGTGCCTTTTTTGCCAAGCGAACAGGCGGAAGAAAGACCGGCCTGGGCCTAGCAGGAAACGCTCGAATGATCGCCGCTCCGGCTTATCGGCGCCTCGTCGCGGCCGAACCCTTCCTGCGCCGCGCCATCCCGGCGCTGATCATCCTGTTCCTATTGATCGTCGCGGCGACGCGGTTCATCGCCCTGATGAACACGCATGACAGCATCGAGCGCGGCGCGAGGTCGATGCTTGCGCTCGCCGCCAGCCAGTTGGCCAACGCGGCAACCCTCAACGATCCGAAGAAAGGCGGCCGCGACAATGGCGATCTCGTGCGCCAGACCGGCGATCTCGGGGCCTTCGGCGAGGGCTACGTCGTCGCCCTGACCGATGCCGATTTCCGCGTCACCGCCGTCAACGACTCCGCGGCGGACTGGACGGGCAAGTCGCTGCGGTCGCTCGTCCATGGCGGGCAGCCCCTCTTCCTGTTCGCCGAACGGGCCGGCGTCATGAAGGTGAGCATCGGAGACGAGGACTGGTATGCCGCGATCAACCGGCTCGACGGCAAGAAGGGCTCCGCCTCGGTGCTGGTCCCCGTCCGGACAGTGTTCGCCGAGTGGCGCCGCACCGTCACGCTCAACGCGACCCTTTTTGTTCTCACCGCCGCCGTCCTGCTGGTCATCCTCTACGCCTATTTCAGCCAGGCGGCGCGGGCGGAAGCCGCCGACGCGATCTATCTCCAGGCGCACCAGCGCGTGGACCTGGCGCTGGTGCGCGGCCGCTGCGGCCTGTGGGACTGGGACATGGCGCGCGGCCGCATGTACTGGTCGCGCTCGATGTACGACATGCTCGGCTACAAGCCGTGCGAGGCCATGCTCTCCTTCGGCGACGTGGCGGAGATCATCCACCCGGACGACGGCGACCTCTTCTCGATCGCCAACCAGATCGTCTCGCGCGAGACCGACCACATCGACCAAGTCTTCCGCATGCGCCATGCCGACGGGCAATGGGTCTGGATGCGCGCCCGCGCCCAGGTCATCGATCCGGAAGCCTCGGAACTGCACCTCATCGGCATCGCCGTCGACGTCACAGAGCAGCTTCACCTCGCCCGGCAGACGGAAGTCGCCGACCAGCGGCTGCGCACGGCGATCGAGAACATCACCGAATCCTTCGTGCTCTGGGATGCGGCCGACCGGCTCATCATGTGCAACACCAAGTTCCAGCAGGACGCCGGCCTCTCCGACCGCGACGTGGCGCCCGGCACTTCGCGCGGGGAAATCGAGGCAAGGATGAAGCCGCTCCTCGCCGAACGACGGCTGGCGAGCGGCATGCGCGGCGCCGTCACGTTCGAGCGGCATCTCGCCGACGGCCGATGGCTGCAGGTCAACGAGTTGACGACGCGTGACGGGGGCATCGTCTCCGTCGGCAGCGACATCACGCTCCTCAAGCAGCACCAGGAAAAGCTGGTCGACAGCGAGCGGCGGCAGATGGCGACCATCCACGATTTGAGCATCGCCCGGAAGGCGGAGGAGGAGCGCGCGCGGGAACTGGCCGAGCTCAACCGGCGCTACCTCAAGGAGACGGAGCGCGCCGAGGCGGCGAACCGGGCGAAATCGGAATTCCTCGCCAACATGTCGCACGAGCTGAGGACGCCGCTCAACGCCATTATCGGCTTCTCGGAGCTGATGCAGCAGAGCCTGTTCGGGCCGCTCGGCTCCAAGCGCTACGAGGAATACGTCAAGGATATCCACGGCGCCGGCAACTACCTGCTTGGCGTCATCAACGACATCCTCGACATGTCGAAGATCGAGGCCGGTCAGTTCTCGATAGACCGGGAGGAGATCGACCTCTGCCCGCTCATCACCGAAACGGTGAAGGTCATCTCGCTGCAGGCGGCGCAGAAATCGATCAGGGTGGAGACGCGGATCGCGGATTCCATGACGCTCTTCGCCGACCGGCGCGCCATCAAGCAGATCACGATCAATCTGCTGTCGAACGCGGTCAAGTTCACCGGCGAAGGCGGCCGCATCCTGGTTCGTGCCCGCAAGGCCTATGGCGCCATGGTCGTCACCATCGAGGACAATGGCTGCGGCATCCCGCGCGAGGCGTTGAAGAAGCTCGGCCGGCCCTTCGAGCAGGTGCAGAACCAGTTCTCCAAGAGCCATGCCGGGTCCGGCCTCGGCCTGGCGATCTCGCGCTCGCTCGCCGAGTTGCACGGCGGGGCGCTGAAAATCCGCTCGACCGACGGCGTCGGGACGATCGTCTCGATCCGTATCCCCGAGGGAAAGCGCCCGGTCCGCGAGGCGGCATGAAAGGAGCCCCGGAGCACACTGCTCCGGGACTCCTGCCCTTCACGCCCAACCCATGGATCTATTCGACGTCGCCGCCGCTCGGACCCTGGCCGCCCCAGCCGCCGCCGTGACGATGATGCCAGCCGCCATGGCGCCAGCCGCCCATGCCGCGCATCTCGCTCTTCTCGATCTTGCCGTCGCCGTTCTTGTCGAGCAGCGCGAAGCGCTTCTTCTGCCGGGCCTCGACCTCGTCTTCGGTCAGCTGGCCGTCGCCGTTGGTGTCGAAGCGGCTGATCATCCGCCTGGCCAGGCGCTCATAGTGCGCCTTCTCCAGATAGGCGGCGAGTTCCTCGACCGTGACCTTGCCGTCATGGTTGGCGTCGGCGTTCTCAATGCGGCCCTTCATCGCCGCCGAGAACTCGTCGAAGGTGATGTCGCCGCTCTTGTCGGCGTCCGCCTTGCGCATGTTTCCGTGCATGCCCATGCCCCAGCCGGCGGAACCTCCTGGGCCCTCGGCGGCATATGCCGCGGTGGCGATGGCGCCCGCGAGCGCGGCGAAGCCGAGTGCGAGCCTGGTGGATCTCTTCATGGTCTTCTCCTGTTGCATCGTCACCCCCGATGCGAACGGAAAGCGTCCGGCACAACCCATCGCCTATGGACGTTTCCCACGAAGCAGCAGGTCGAAATCCCTGCGAACCTGCCGCGACGTTTCCTTGATATGCGCCTCCAGCACGCCGATTTCCGGCAGGTCGGTATTCCTGAGGAGCAAGTCGACGAGCCCCGGCGGAATGTCGTCCGGATCGAGCGGACCGGTCAGGCAGAGCCTGATGATCTGCGTCAGGGCCGAGTAAAGCGAATGCGAGCTGAACAGTTCCTGAACGATTTGCGGGTCGGCATAGTCCGGCGACAGCCTTGAGAGGGTCTCCGCGGTTCCCGTAGCGCGGCCCTCGCCCGTGACCTTGCCGGCGAGCGTCGCCACCTGGGCGATGAATTCCAGGTCGATCAGTCCGCCCGGGATGAGTTTCAGGTCCCAGATGTCGCGCGGCGGCTTTTCCTCCTCTATCAGCGCGCGCATGTCGAGCGCGTCCTTCGCCAGCTTCGCCGTATCGCGCGGCCGGGAGATGATGGCTTCCACCTCGTGCTCGACACGATCGAGGAACGCCGCATCGCCTGCGACGGCGCGGGCGCGCGTCAGCGCCATGTGCTCCCAGGTCCAGGCCTGCTCGCGCTGGTACTTGACGAAGGATTCGATGTGGGTCGCGACCGGTCCCTTGTTGCCGGAGGGACGCAAGCGCAAATCGAGCTCATAGAGTACGCCCTGCGCCGTGGGCGCCGACACGGCGGCAATGAGGCGTTGAGTCAGCCGCGCGTAATAATGCGATGGCGCCAAAGGCTTTTCGCCGTCCGACCATTCCGCGTCCTTGTCGTGATCGTAGAGCAGGATCAGATCGACATCCGAGCCGGCGGTGAGCTCGCGGCTGCCGAGCTTGCCCATGCCGAGGATGGCGACGACCCCGCCCCTCACCCTGCCATGGCGCCGCGCGAACTCCCCGATGACGGCGTCGAGCGCCGCGCCGATGGTCAAATCGGCGAGATCGGAGAAGGCCTTGCCGGCGCGCCCCGCGTCGATCGCGCCGGTCAGAAGGCGCACGCCGATCAGGAATTTCTGCTCGTCGGCGAAGATGCGGAGGCGGTCGAGCGTGTCCTCATGCTGCCGCGTGCCCTCCAGGAGGGCGGAGAGCCTGGCAGCGAGATAGGCCCGGTTCGGCAGTTCGTTGAGCAGGCCGGGATCGAGAAGCCCGTCAAAGATATGGGCGCGGCGCGTGATGATGGCGGCAAGGCGCGGCGCGGCGCCCATGATCGTCGCCAGGAGTTTCAGGAGGGCCGGGTTGGATTGCAGGAGCGAGAAGAGCTGGATGCCCGAGGGCAGGCCGGCAAGGAAGCCGTCGAAGCGCATAAGCGCCTCGTCGGCCCGCCGCGTCTCGCCGAAAGCCTGCAAAAGCGCCGGCGTCAGCTCGGTCAGGCGCTCGCGCGCTTCCGCCGACTGCGTCGCGCGGTAGCGGCCGAAATGCCAGCCGCGTATGGCGCGGCACATGTCGCTCGGGCGCTCGAAGCCGAGACCGGAAAGGGTATTCAGCGTGTCGGGATCGTCGACATCGCCGGTGAAGACGAGATTGCCGACGCCGGCGGAAAGCTGCGGCGCGGTCTCGAAGAGCGCGGCGTAGTGCGCCTCCACCTCCTGCAGGGAACGGCGAAAGGCGGCGGCGAAGGCCTCGCGATCGGCAAAGCCGAGCATACGGGCAATGCGCTCCAGCCCCTCGTCGTCCTCGGGCAGCACATGGGTCTGCTCGTCGGCGACCATCTGGATCGCGTGCTCGACATCGCGCAGGAACCAGTATTGCCGCATCAGCGCATCGCGCGCCTCCGCCGTGATCCAGCCGCGGGCGGCAAGCTCGGCCAGCATCGGCACCGTCTCGCGGCCGCGCAATTCGGGAAAGCGGCCGCCGGCAATCAGCTGCTGCGTCTGGACGAAGAACTCGATCTCGCGAATGCCGCCGCGCCCGAGCTTGACGTTGTGGCCGGCCACCGCGATCTCGCCATGGCCCTTGTGGGCATGGATCTGGCGCTTGATGGAATGGACGTCGGCTATCGCGGCGTAGTCGAGATATTTCCGCCAGATATAGGGCTGCAGTTCCTTGAGGAAGGCTTCGCCCGCCTTCCTGTCACCGGCCACCGGCCGCGCCTTGATCATCGCGGCGCGCTCCCAGTTCTGGCCGCGGCTTTCATAGTAGTGAAGGGCCGCCGCGACGGGTATCGCAAGCGGCGTCGAACCGGGATCTGGCCTCAGCCTCAGGTCCGTGCGGAAGACGTAGCCGTCGCCGGTACGATCCTGCAGGATGCGGACCAGCCGCTTTGTCATGCGCGCGAAGAGGTCGGCGGCTTCGAAAGGATCGACGATCGCCGGTGCCTGAGGATCGAAGAAGACGACAAGGTCGATGTCGGAGGAGAAATTGAGCTCGGACGCGCCGAGCTTGCCCATGCCGAGGACGATCCAGCCCGAACCTTCGGCCGGGTTTTTCGGATCCGGCAATTTCAGCCTGCCCTGCCGATCCGCGTCGATGAGGAGGAAATCGACCGCCGCGCCGATGGAGACCTCGGCAAGTTCGCTCAGCCGCCGCACCGTCGCGCGGGCGGAGTCCGCACCGGCGAGATCGGCAAGCGCGACCAGGAAATGCGCCTCCGTCTTCAGCCGCCGCAGCGACGCCATCAGCGACTGCTCCGTCACGTCGGCCGCGGCCGGCGCCTGCCTTATATCCTGAATGAGCGAGGCCAGCCGCCGCTCGAGCGGCTCATCGAAAAGCCGCTCCAGCATTTCGGGCCGGCGCCGTGCGCAGTCGCGCAGGAAGAAAGAGAGGTCGAAGGCGGCGGCCAGGAAATCCCTCAGCGGGCCTGGCCTGGAAAGAAGGGCGGCAAGGCGCGACAGGCCCGCCCGGCCGGCGGCATCGGCAAGTTCGGCGATTTCGCCCGCCGCCGAATCGGGGTCCAGCGGAACCAGCCGGCGGGCCGGCGCGCCGAACCAGGCTTCGCCGTTCGCGGACGCCGCGGCCTTCCCCATCAGGCGGCTTCCTTGCTTACCGGAAATATCATCGAGACCTCGAGGCCGGGATCCCGGGAGGAGAGGACGAAGCGGCCGCCATGGAATTTCATGACCGCCTTGGAGAGGCTGAGCCCCAGGCCGGAGCCGGGCTGGGAACGGCTCTGTTCCAGGCGAACGAAGCGCTCGGTCGCCCTGTCATGATCATCCTTCGGGATGCCGGGGCCATTGTCGGCCACCGTCAGCCGTATCTCGCCGTCGACTTTTTCCGCCTTGACGGTGACCACCGGCTTCAGACAGGAGCCGGCCGAATACTTGATCGCGTTGTCGACGATATTCGACAATGCCTGGCCAATGAGCTCGCGGTTCCCCACGATCCTGTGATTGCCGTCAGCGCCGGCCTCCAGTTCCACGCCCATCTCCTCCGCCAGCGGCTCATAAAGCTCGACCACGTCGTGGAGGATCGTATCGAGATCGATCGGCACCGTCGACTCAGCGGAATAGCCGGCTTCGAGACGCGAGATCATCAGGATCGCGTTGAAGGTGCGGATGAGCTGGTCGGATTCGGCGATCGTTCCTTCCAGGACCTCGCGGTATTCAGCCGTACTGCGCTTCCCGGCCAGCGCCGCCTCAGCCCGGTTGCGCAGCCGGGTGAGCGGCGTCTTCAGGTCGTGGGCGATGTTGTCCGATACCTGCTTCAGCCCTTCGTTCAACTCGGCGATGCGGCCGAGCATGACGTTGAGGTTTTCCGCAAGTCGGTCGAATTCATCGCCTGCCCCGACCACCGGCAACCGGCCGGAGAGGTCGCCGCCCATGATGCGGCGGCTGGCGTCGGACATGTTGTCGATGCGCTTCAAGGCGCGGCGGCCGACGAAATACCAGATCAGCAACGCGCCGAAGCCCATCGTGCCGAGGGCGAACATAAGCGAGCGGCGCATGACAAGGCGGAAGCGTTCCGGCTCGCCGAGATCGCGCCCGACCAGCAGGATGAGTTGGTTGGGGAGGCGCAGGATCACGGCGATCGCCCGGTGCTCCGTCGCCCGACCCGTATCCGGCTGGCTCGTCCTCTCCCCCGGCCCCTCGCCATAGCGGACATAGGAAAACGGCCGCTCGGTCCAGCCGTTGGTGGAGAGCACGCCGGGATCGAGGCTCTCGACATTGCCGGCGAGGATGCGGCCGTTCGGATCGGCGATCAGGTACAGGTTGGCACCCGGCTGGCGCGAGCGCTGCCCGATCACGCGGACGAGGAGTTGCAGCCCGCCGCGCTCGTAGCCGGCCGCGAGCCGCTGCACGTCCTCGTTGATCGTGTCGCGCGTCTGCGCCTCGAGCATGCGCACGGAGAGCGACGTCATGTAGAAGACGAGCAAGGTCGCGCAGATCGCGAAAAGGATCAGGTAGAGCGCCGACAGCCGCGCCGCGGTTGTCTTCATGATGGCGCGCAGGGCCGCCATGAATAGTCAACCCGCCCTGGGCTTCATGGCCGGCCTACCCCGCCTTCAGCATGTAGCCGGCGCCGCGGATCGTGTGCAGGACGGGCTTGTCGAAACCCCTCTCGATCTTGCTGCGGAGCCGCGACACATGCACGTCGATCACGTTGGTCTGCGGGTCGAAATGATAGTCCCAGACGTTTTCCAGAAGCATGGTGCGGGTCACGACCTGGCCGGCATGGCGCATGAGGTATTCGAGCAGCCTGAACTCGCGCGGCTGGAGCGTGATCTCCTTGCCGGCGCGCTTGACGGTGTGGGAGAGCCGGTCGAGTTCGAGGTCGCCGGCGCGGTAGGTCGTCTCCACGTCCTTTCCGGCCGCGCGGCGGTTCAGCACCTCCACGCGCGCCAGCAATTCGGAGAAGGCGTAGGGCTTGGTCAGGTAGTCGTCGCCGCCGGCGCGAAGGCCGGTCACGCGGTCGTCCACTTCGCCCAGCGCCGAAAGGATGAGGACCGGCGTGTCGTTGCCATGGGCGCGCAAGCCGGCGATGACGGAAAGCCCGTCTCGCTGCGGCAGCATCCGATCGACGACCAGCACGTCGTAGTCGCCGTTGCGGGCGAGCGCATATCCCGCCTCGCCGTCGCGCGCCAGATGGGCGTTATGGCCGGCCTCGGCAAAGGCTCTTTCGAGATAATCGGCCGTTTCCCGATCGTCTTCGATGATGAGGATCTTCATGGACGTCGTTTGCGCCAAATCGCCCGTGTTCGCCGTCTGAGTAACCATGACATGGCCTCCCTTGTCGAGGCATTCTCACGAAGGCGGCAGCGGGCGATGGGACCCGCTGCCGCTGGATCGGCAAGGACAATTTCACTCGCGCCGATCCCCATGCCCTCCGTGCCGGCCCGCTGGGGGTGTTAGAGGCGGGCCGGCCGGAGACGCATCCGACTTCCCGGTCAGCCGTTGGCAACCGGCAACGCGACGAAGTGGCTGTTGTCGTCGCGCATGATCTGCACAAGGATCGCCTTGCGGCCGGCCTTGGCGGCTTCGGACGCCGCGTGCTGGAGATCGGCCGCCGAGTTCACGTCCTTGGAATTGACCGCCACGATGACGTCACCGGCCTGGATGCCGCTGTCGGCGGCGTCGCCGTTGGGGTCGACGTCCGTCACGACGAGGCCCTTGCCGTTGTCGGACGGCTGGACCGTCAGCCCGAACTTGTCGAGCGTATTGGCGCTGCTGTTGTTCGACTGGTTCGAATTATCCGCGGACGCCATCTTGTCCGGTTCGGGGAACTTGCCGAGCTTGACGTCGAAGTCCTTTTCCGAACCGTCGCGCCATACCTTGAGGTGGGCGGTCTGCCCCGGATTCATGCTGCCGATCACACGGGCGAGCTCGTTCGACGAATCGACGGTTTTTCCATCGACGCCGACGATCACATCACCCGCCTTGATCCCCGCGGCCTTTGCCGGGCTGTCGTCCTGGGCCTGCGCGACGAGTGCGCCCTTCTGGTCGGAGCGGCCGAGCGATTCGGCGATGTCCTTCGTGACGGACTGGATCTGCACGCCCAGCCAGCCGTGATCGACATGGCCGGACTTGATCAGGTCCTGGACGACGCTCTTGGCGGTCGAGGCGGGAATGGCGAAGGCGATGCCGACGCTGCCGCCGGAAGGCGACAGGATGGCGGTATTGATGCCGACCACTTCGCCGTTCATGTTGAATGCGGGACCGCCGGAATTGCCGTGGTTCACGGCGGCGTCGATCTGGATGAAGTCATCCTGCGGGTCGACGCCGATGTCGCGGCCCAACCCCGAGACGATACCTGCAGTCACCGTGCCGCCGAGGCCGAAGGGATTGCCGACCGCAACGACCCAGTCGCCGACGCGCACCTTCGAATCGTCCGCCCACTGGACGTAGGTGAACTTCTTGCCCTTGCCGTCGACCTTCAGGACCGCGAGATCGGAGCGCGGATCGGTGCCGACGAGCTTGGCGTCGTACTCGGTGCCGTCATCCATGCGCACGGAAAAGGCCGCGCCGCCCTTTACGACGTGATTGTTGGTGACGAGATAGCCGTCGTCGGAAATGAAGAAGCCGGAGCCCTGCACGGACGGGCGCAGCCTGCCCTTGTCGTTGTCGTCGTAGTGATGATGCTGCCGTTCCTGGAACTGCTTGAACAGGCGCTTGAGCGGCGAATTGTCGGGCAGATTGTTGAAATTGGGGCCGCTGAAGAAGAATTGCATGCCGTCGTCGTCGTTGGCGGTCGGCTCCACGTGCGACTTGACCAAGACGCTGACGACGGCCGGCGAAACCTGCTGCACGACGTCCGCGAAGCTCGGCATGGCCTGCGGCGTTTTCACATAGACCGGATCGGCCAGAACCGGAACGGTATTGGAAATGACGGCGAAGCCGGCGGCACCGGTCAATGCGATTGCGGCGGCCGCTGCGAGAAGGCGACTACGCAGTGGGGTATGGGGAGGGATCTGCTTGTTCATTTTATCGTGTCCTCTTTTTCTGCCGGATGCGGTGGCCGGCATCCTTGGAAAAGACAGATAGGACGCACGACATTACGATGCCGTTTCCGGCGAATGAAACTTTCGTAACATTATCAAGAAGGCGCGAGAAGCCGGCCGCGTATGCTTCGGCAGGCTATTCCCGCCTGGAAAGGATCGCGTCCAATTCCTGCTTCTCGCCGGCCGAGAGCGGCGGCGAGGAGAGCCGGCGGCGCCGGCGCGCGCCGGCGAGCATGAACAATCCGCCGGCAAGGAGAAGCACGACCGGCGTTCCCCAAAGCGCGGCGTTGCGCAGGTCGAAACGCGGCTTCAGCAGGACGAATTCGCCGTAGCGGGCGACGATATAGTTGATGGCCTGCCGGTCGGTGTCGCCCTTCTTGATGCGGTCGCGCACCAGAACGCGCAGATCATGGGCAAGATCGGCGTTGGAATCGTCGATCGATTCGTTCTGGCAGACGAGGCAGCGGAGTTCCTTGGAAAGCGCCCTCGCCCGCGCCTCCAAAGCCGGATCGGACAGCATCTCGTCGGGCCTGACCGCCCATGCCTGCGTCGCGCCGGCGCCGATCGCCAGCACGACGCCGAGGCAGAACGCATGCAGCAGCCGTCTCACGAGGAACTGTCCGCCAGCTTCGGGACGGGCTTGCGCCGACGCGAAGGCGCCCCGACGCGGAGGCGCCTGTCGAGGAGCGACACCGCCGCGCCCAGCATCATCACCACGCCACCCATCCAGATCAGCACGACCAGCGGCTTCCACCATGCGCGCACGACCATGGCTCCGCTGGCGTCGGGGTCACCGAGCGACACGTAGAGCTGACCGAGGCCGAAGGTGCGGATGCCGGATTCCGTCGTCGGCATCTGCCTCGCCGGGAAGAAGCGTTTGGCGGACGAGATGGTGCCGAGGGACCGGCCGTCCGGCGCGGTGACGTCGAAGACGCCGCGATTCTCGGAATAGTTCGGCCCTTCCGCCGCCTTCATGCCCTCGAAATGCAACGCGTAGCCCGAGACGGCGATGTTGTCGCCCGGGTTCATCGCGACGATCTTCTCGCCCTGAAAGGTATTGACCGAGACGATGCCGAGCAATGTCAGGCCAAGGCCCATATGGGCGAGCGCCGTTCCGAAAACCGATCGCGGCAGGCCGACCACGCGCCGCCACACGACATGCGCCGGGACAGAGCCTATGCCCGAGCGGAGGACGAGGTCCGTGGCGGCGCCAAGGAGAAGCCAGGCCGCGAGCCCGATGCCGAGCGCCGCGAAGACGGCGGTGCGGTCGATGAAGAGCAGCACGCCGATGCCGGCCAGCAGGGCGAGGGAGAAGGCCGCGAACAGGCGCTGGCCGGCGGCATAGAGGTCGCCACGCTTCCACGCCAGCATCGGCCCGAACGGCACCGCCAGCAGAAGCGGCACCATCACCGGCACGAAGGTCAGCTCGAAGAAAGGCGCGCCGACGGAAATCCGGTCGCGCGTGAGCGCTTCGATGACGAGCGGATAGAGCGTGCCGACCAGCACGGTCGCCGCGGCCGTCGTCAGGAACAGATTGTTGAGGACGAGCGCGCCCTCGCGAGAGATCGGATGGAAAAGGCCGCCCGCCGCAAGCGTCTGGGCGCGAAATGCGAAGAGCGCGAAGGAGCCGCCGATGAAGAGCGTCAGGATGCAGAGGATGAAAATGCCTCGGCTCGGATCGGTGGCGAAGGCGTGCACGGAGGTGAGCACGCCGGAGCGCACGAGGAAGGTGCCGAGAAGCGAGAAGGAGAAGGTCAGGATGGCGAGCAGGATCGTCCAGATCTTCAGCGCCGACCGCTTCTCCATCACGATGGCCGAGTGCAGGAGGGCCGTGCCGGCGAGCCAGGGCATGAAGGAGGCGTTCTCGACCGGATCCCAGAACCAGAACCCGCCCCAGCCGAGCTCGTAGTAGGCCCAGTAGGAGCCCATGGAAATACCGCCGGTGAGGCACAGCCATGCAAGCAGCGTCCAGGGCCGCACCCAGCGCGCCCAGGCGGCATCGATCCTGCCTTCGATCAGCGCGGCCACCGCGAAGGAGAAAGAGATCGAAAAGCCGACATAGCCGAGATAGAGGAGCGGCGGGTGGATCGCCAGCCCGAGATCCTGCAGGACGGGATTGAGCTCGCGCCCCTCGATCGGGGCCGGGTTCAGCCGCACGAACGGATTGGACGTGGCGAGGATGAAGAGGAAGAAGGCGGCGCCGATCCAGCCCTGGACGGAAAGGACGGTCGCCTTGAGCGTCGGCGGCAGGTTGCCGCCGAACAGCGCCACGAGACAGCCGAAAAGCGTCAGGATCAGCACCCACAGGAGCATGGAGCCCTCGTGGTTTCCCCAGGTCCCGGTGATCTTGTAGATCAGCGGCTGCAGGGAGTGGGAATTTTCCCACACATTGGCGACCGAGAAGTCCGACTGCACATAGGCGGTCACCAGCGCCGCAAAGGAAAGCGCGGTCAGCAGGAAGCCGGTCACCGCGGCCGGGGTGCCGATGGCCATGAGCCGCTCGTCGCCGGTACGCGCGCCCGCGATCGGCACGACCGACTGGACGAGCGCCATGGCGAAGGCGAGAACGAGCGCGAAATGTCCGGTTTCGACCATCTCTAGGCCCTGTGGACGGATTCGGGATGGATTTCGTGGCTGGCGCGAGCCGAGAGATGGCGCGGAAAGCCCCGCAGATCGTATCGGGAATACGGGCAAGGGACTTTCCTCGCCAGGCCGACGGCTCCCGCCGCCACCCGAAGGGCCATCGCCTTGTCGATCAAATCCGGCGCAACCCTCATGGCGAAATCCGTCTCCAATCCGTCCACAGGGCCTAGTCCGGCTGCCAAACGCCCTTGGCCTTCAGGCCTTCGGCGACTTCCTTCGGCATGTAGCGCTCATCGTGCTTGGCCAGGACGCTGTCGGCCACGAACGTTCCGTCGGGACGGAACGATCCTTCGGTGACCACGCCCTGCCCTTCGCGGAAGAGGTCGGGGAGGATGCCGGTGTAGGTCACCTTGACCGTGTCCTTGTTGTCGGTGACGCCGAACATCACTTCCGCGCCCTTTCCGTGGACGATGCTGCCGTTCTCCACCAGCCCGCCGAGGCGGATGCGCTGGCCGGGTTCCACCGACGCCGCCTTGAGATCAGCCGGCATATAGAAATACGAGGCCTTCTGGCCGAGCGCGACGAAGGTGAGCGCCGTCGCCGCGCCGAGAAAGCAGAGCGCACCCGCAATCACCGAAAGGCGCTTTTGCTTGCGCGTCATCCGTCACTCCGTCCGCGTCAGGCCGAGCGAGGCCGCGAACCGGTCGAGCTCCTTCGCCGCGGCGCTGTCGGCTCCGAGCGCCGCGACGCCCCGCTTCAACGCATCCTCCGCATCGGTCTTCCTGCCCAGCACCATGTAGGAGCGAACGAGCCTGCGCCAACCTTCCGGATCGTCGGGTTTCTTGCGCAGATCCCCGTCGAGACGGGCGACCATTGCCTCGATCATCTGGGCGCGGTCGCCGGCCGACATGGAACTCGCCGCGGCGACCTGATCCTGCGTCGGGCCCGGAGCGGGTCCCGCGGCAGCCGGCGCCGGCGGTTTTCCGGTGAGCGCCGCGAGGGCCTCCTCGGCCGCGCCGCGCCATGGTGAATCTTGGGGGAGATCGTCGAGCATGGCTTGCCAGCTCCTGGCGGCCTCGTCCGACCTGCCTTCCTGGGCCTCGGCGGTCGCCAGGAAGAACCGCGCCTTGGCGTCCTTCGGATCGAGCGCCAGCGCCTTCCTGAAGGCGGCCTCGGCGTCGGCGGAAACCATCCCGCCCTGTTCGGCCGCCAGCGCCTCGCCAAGGCCGGCCTCGCGCTGCGCCGTGGAGCCGGCCAGGCGGATCGCGGTGCTATAGGCGTTGGCCGCGTCGGCGAAGCGATTCATGCGGACATAGATCGGCGCCAGCACGTCCCAGCCGCGGACGTCGGAAGGCACCGCCGCCAGATGGCGCTCGGCGCGGGCGACAAGCTCGTCAATGGTGGAGTTGGCCGGATTCTTCGCAAGGCGCGCGGAAAGCGGCTCGGGCGGCAGGTCGGGCGATCCGAGCACGCCGTAAAGGCTCCAGCTCACCAGCGGCACCGCAAGCACCGCGACGGAGGCCAGCAGGCGCCCGCTCCGGCTGGCGGCGGCCGGGCCCGTGGCGCTTTCGGCCCGGCCGACCCGCACGATGCGCCGGCCGATCTCGGCCCGGGCCTCGTCGGCTTCGGCGGGCCTGATCAGGCCCCTGCCGGCGTCACGGTCGACTTCGGCGAGCTGGTCGCGATAGACTTCGATATCGTAAGCGCCGGCCGCCGCCCGGGGGCCGCGCGCGCGCAGCATCGGAAGCAGGATCGCCAGGGAGGCGCCCAGCGTCAGCAGCGCGGCAACGATCCAGAACCACATGGCGGTTCAATAGCCGCAGGGCCGGGCAATGCCAACAGCCGGGAGTGCGGCTATTTGGCGGAAACCGGCGCGGTCCGCACGCCGGTGCCGGTCAGGTAAGCGGCGTCCAGGACCCGTCGGCATTGCGGCAGGCCGTACCTTTTGCGGTGCGGGCGGCAGCGCCGGCATAGACCGTATCGGAATATTGGCGGCAATTCTGCGAGCCCACCTGATAGGGCTGGCCCACCGTCACTTCTCCGTGAAGCCCCGACGTCTTGCCCTGCCACGTCACCTTCTCGCCGCTTCGCGTATATTCGAGCGCCTTGTATTCCGCTTCCAGCGCGGCGCGACGGTCGCCCACGCTGAAATCCTGACCGATCGGCCCGCCCACCAGTCCGCCGGCCATGGCGTCCAGGAGCGGATTGCCGGTACGCGGCCCCGCATAGGCGGCTATGGCCGGATTGGCGGCCGCCGTAGCCTTCGGCCGCGGCGCGCAACCCGAAACGAGCGCCACCGCGACAACGCACCCGATGCCGACGAATTCTCTCGCTGCCAAAGACTGCTTCCTCTCACGAACCAATTGCCGCCACCGCCTGATTCATGCAGCCGAAGTTTGACCTTTATCGCACCGCAACACAAGTCGGCCCACGTTCAGGCGCCCGGCAATGTCACAACCACCTTGAGCCCGCCAAGTTCCGACCGGCCGAGTTCGAGCGACCCGCCATATTCCTCCACCAGGTCGGATACGATCGACAGGCCGAGACCCGAGCCCGGCTTCGTCTCGTCCAGTCGCCTGCCCCGCTTCAGCGCCTCGGCCGCCTTTTCGGCGGGGATGCCGGGGCCATCGTCCTCGATGACCAGCCTGACGGTGCCGGAGGGGGGCGCCTCGCCCGAATCCGGCAGGCTCACGCAAACGCGGCGTCTTGCCCACTTCATCGCGTTTTCGAGCAGATTTCCCGCGATCTCCTCGAAATCCTCGGTTTCGCCGGCGAAGGCCAGATCGCCTTCCGGCAGATGAAGCTTGATGTCGATATCGGGGTTGAGCTTGGCCAGCACCCTCACCAGCCGCTCCAGCGGCGGCGCCGGCGGCGTACGGAAGACCACGCTGTCGCGCTGGGCGGCGATGCGGGCGCGCCTGAGATAGTGCTCGACCTGCAACTGCATCTGGGCGGTCTGCTCGACCACCAGCCTTCCCTGCCGGCCGCCGATCGTCCTCCCCTCGTTGAGCAGGACGGCGATCGGCGTCTTCAGCGAATGCGCCAGATTGCCCACCTGCAGCCTGGAGCGCTCGATCATGCGGCGATTGTTGTCGATCAGCGCATTGGTCTCGGCGGCGAGAGGCCCGATCTCGGCGGGGAAATCGCCGTCTAGGCGCTGGGCCTTGCCCTCGCGCACGCGCTGCAGCGACTGGCGGACCCTGTCGAGCGGCCGCAGCCCGAGCAGGATGGCGACGCCGTTGATCAGGATCATGCCTATGCCGAACAGCGACAAGTAGAGAAAGACCCGGTGCTGGAATCCGTCGATGTCCGCCTGCAACTCGTCGCGATTGCCGGTCACGCGGAAGCGGGCCACGCGGTTGTTGGTATCGAGAACGACCTCGCTTTCCAGCACCTCGAGGCGCTGCCCGCCCGGTCCCCTGGCGCGATAGTGGCGGCGGAAATCGGGGTCGAAGGGGATGTTCCTCGACGATGAGGGGATCGGCTGGGTCAGCGAAAGCGAATGGAGTTCGCCGTGCAGCCCGTCGGAAATCGGCGTGACCGACCAGTACCAGCCGGAATTGGGCTCGCTGAAACGCAGGTCGCCGAGGTCGGGATTGCCGGTCAGCGTCCCGTCGTCCGAAACGCTGACGGAACTGACCAGGTTGAAGAGGTGAGCCGAAAGAAGGGTGCGGAAGCTGGCCGCGCTCGACCGGTAGTATAGCGCCGAGATGACCGTGCCGATGATCACCAGCGTGATGATCGCCCATACCGTCGAAAAGGCGATGACGCGGAACGCGACCGAGCGCGGGCCAAGATTCACGGATGAGACCCTGTCCGGCCGCCGGTCATGAAGAGGCCGGCTTGCGCATGCGGTAGCCCATGCCGCGAACCGTCTCGATCAGATCCATGCCCATCTTCTTGCGCAACCTGCCAACGAACACTTCTATCGTGTTGGAATCGCGATCGAAGTCCTGGTCGTACAGATGCTCGACGAGTTCGGTGCGGGAAACCACCTCGCCCATATGGTGCATCAGATAGGCGAGCAGGCGGAATTCGTGGGAGGTGAGCTTCAGCGGCTTGCCGTCGATATCCGCCTTCGAGGCCTTGGTGTCGAGCCTGAGCGGCCCGCATTCCAGTTCCGAAGATGCATGGCCCGCGGCGCGGCGGATCAGCGCCCGCACGCGGGCCAGCACTTCCTCGATGTGGAAGGGCTTGGCGACGTAGTCGTCGGCGCCGGCATCGATGCCGGCCACCTTGTCGCTCCAGCGGTCGCGCGCCGTCAGCATCAGCACCGGCATCTTGCGGCCGTCGCGACGCCAGCGCTCGACGACGCTGATACCGTCCATCTGCGGCAGGCCGATATCGAGCACGACGGCGTCGTAGGGCTCGGTGTCGCCGAGGAAATGCCCCTCCTCGCCGTCATGGGCCCTGTCGACGACGTAGCCCGCGTCGGACAGGGCTTCGGCGAGCTGCCGGTTGAGGTCCTTGTCGTCCTCGACGATCAGTATGCGCATAATCTCACTCGGCGGGAACGACGATCTGGGCCCTGCGCGGGCGTTGGCCGTCCTTGGCGGGGATGAGGACGACGATGACGCAGACGGTCTTCCCGCGCTTCGCCTCGGGCGTCGCCCTGGCGAGCTGGCCGCCGTTCTGGGCGGCGACGCGCTGGCCGACCGAATAGCAGTCGGCCGCCGCGGCGGGCGCGGTGGCGGCCGCAAGGCCCGCAAGCACGGTCCCGGCGATGAAGAAAAAAGGAAGAGAACGTCTCATTCCGCCCTTTTAGCGCATGGCGGCTGAACGCGAAATGAATGCCGGCGGAGGAAATTCCATCCGCCGGCATCCATGGCAATTCGCGGCCATCTATTTGAGCTGGTGCGTCGCGAAAAAGCGGCCGGTAATGGCGACGATACCGGCGATGCCGCTGATCGCCTGGAGGAGAGTGTCGGTCAGGGAAGAGCCGTCGATCCCGGCCGTCGAGAAGCCGAACAGTCCGGCAAGGGACATCGCGATCGTCACGAACGATGCCCAGATCGTGCGGGAGAGATACCAGGGTTTGGTTGCATCCATTTCAGTTTCCTTTCCAGTTGAGACGAGAGAAGCGGCGTTCAGCCGAGCGGGAATGTCACGGAGGCAGGCAGTCCCGGCCCGACAGTCGCGCTGACCTGGCGGACGGTGACGCGGACGGCTTCCGGCGGAACGGGGAAATCTTCGGCGACGGCGCCCGCGGCGTACGACCACATCGGCGAGGAGACCGTTACGGAACGTACCGTATCCCCCTCCGCCGGAGCGATATCGACCTGGTAGGCTTCGGTCTCCTCGCCGAGCGGAATCTCGGCGGGGAGCCAGCTATCCGCATCGATCCGGCCGCGGCGGATCCATGAAATATCGATGTCGCCGCCCACTTGAGCGACTGCCTTCAGATGGACCGGCGACAATGGCGTCAGCGCGCGCAATCCGCCGGTTTCCGTGTATCGGCCGAAGGACGGACCGGAAAAGTCCTCGCCGCTCGGTCCCACCCGCCAGTTGAGCGAGAGACCGATTTCCGAGGAAAGCAGCCCGGCCGGCCTGACCGCCTCGTCCAGCAGCACGAAGGAGGCGCCCGCCACCGCGCCGGCGGCCATGGCGTCGTCCGTTCCGAGCTGGCCGCGCAGCAGGCCGGAAAGCCACCAGACCGAAGGCGCGGTCTCTTCCGCCGCCAGGAACTGGACAAGTTCCCAGGCGCCGCTCGCCGAACGGATGGCGGCGGCATTGGCGCCGTTCAGAAGCTGGAGTTCCGAGACACTCTGCAACTCGCCGTCCGACAGGCGCACGCTGATTTCCGTCGAAGAGACGACGCGGCCGGCAAAGCCCGGAAGAAGCGGCTCCAGCAGCTCGCCGATCACGGCCGGCGCGCCGACGGAAGCACGGAGGGCGAAGCCGGTGTCCTCGGGCGAGACGTAAAGCGTCTCCGTCTTCCAGGGGTTCGTCCATATGGCGACGCGGAACTGGTCTTCCGGAGCGCCGTCCGAAACCATGGGCAGGTCCATGAACTCGACCAGCGGTTCCCCGATCACGGCTCCCGCAGAAGCTACGGCGAACGGCAGGGCCGGTCGCCAGGGCGTCGGCGCGACGCGCAACAGGCGGCGTGCGGAAAGCCTGCGCAGGACGCCCTCGTCGATCTCCGTCACCAGGAACTCGTCGGCACTCCCGGAGACGCGGACGATGGAGCCGACCTGTGGGCCGACCGTGGCGGCCGGGACGGCCAGGCTGATCGCTTCCCTGCCCTGCCAGGCGCGGCGCAGCCAGTCGGCGACCAGCGCTTCCGCCGCGCCGGTGTCGATGATGCCCGGCAGCGCCAGCGCCTGTTCCGCGTCGTCGGCGGCGCCCTCGCGTCGGGCGCGCGCCGCCGCCGCCTGATAGTCGCGCAGGCCATCCTGGAAGGAGAGCGCGGCGCCAGCCGGAAGATCGCCCGTGGCGGCGCGCGTCTTCTCGATCGCCGCGGCATTGTCGTCCAAAGCCGTATCGGCGATGTCGATCGGAGCAAGCGCAAGCGCCGTCGGCGAGCGGAAGAAAAGGGCGCCGTCATCCTCGTGGACCGCAAGGCCGTAGAGATCCACCAATGGCTGCAGGGCCGAGCGCGCCGACGACGGGTCGGAAACGACATAACCAGCCAGGAAGCCGTCCGCTTTCGCGGTATCCGCCGGGGGAAGGCCGTGGTCGGCAAGGATCGCGTCGATCAGGCCGGAAAGCGAGACGCCCGAGAGCCGGCCGTTCAGCCAATGGCCGAGCGACCAGTCGTCACCGTCGCTCCACACGTCGCGGAGCAGGGGAAAGGCCGGATAGGGCCTGGCGTCCCAGCACCAGACATAAAGCCGCGAGGGATCGACCATGCGGTCGCCATAGACGGCGGAGACCGGATTGGCGGCATCCTCGAAATCCGGATCGTCGGGATTCCAGTATCGGCCGTGCGCCTCGAGGAAGCGCTGCTGCGCCAGGTCGGATCGCCCGCCGCTGGAGAAATAGGGCGAGGCGTTCTCGGAGGATTTCGGATCGGGGAAGACATTGGGCTGGTTCGGCCCCTTGTCGGCAGCCGGACATCCGATTTCGCTGAACCATATCGGCTTTCCGCCCGGCACCCAGGCGGTGGCGGTCTGAGCCTCGACGCCGCCGACGCGGTTGAAATGGGCATTCGACCACCAGCCGACGAGGTCCTTGCAGCGGAAGGCCCACGGCTTGCCGTAGGCGCCGTCCGTGATGTCGGTGCGCCGGCGCTCCTTGCGATCCTCCTCGCTGGCGTAATACCAGTCGAAGCCTTCGCCGCCAGCTATTCCCGCGCCCAGCCCGACGGGATCGTAGGGTCCCTCCAGGCCGTCCCGGCTGCCGCCTCCATAGTCGGCGTCGCGCCAGTCGGAGAGCGGCATGTAATTGTCGATGCCTACCGCATCGATCGCCGCGTGCGCCCATAGATCGTCCAGATGGAAGAAGACGTCGCCCGAGCCGTCCGCCGGATGGTAGCCGAAATACTCGCTCCAGTCGGCGCCGTACGTGATCTTCGCCGTCGGCCCTAGGACCGACCGCACGTCGGCCGCTAGCGAACAAAGGCATCCCACGAACGGGAAGGCGTTCGCGTCGTCGCGGAGCGTCGTCAGGCCGCGCAATTCCGAGCCGATCAGGAAAGCGTCGACGCCACCCGCCGCCCTGGCGAGGGCAGCGTAGTGCAGGATGAACCGCCGATAGCCCCAGTCGCCGGAGGCTCCGGCAAAGCGGACGGTGTCGTCGCCGGCGTCGAAATCGCCGATTGCCGCCGTTCCGCAAAAGGCGTCGATCTCCGCCCTGACCGCCGACGTCTTGTCGGTGGTCCCCGGCTGACCCGGAGCGACCAGCGACGTGATGCGGCCGCGCCAGGGATAGGCGGCCTGGGCGTCGCCGCCATAGGGATCCGGCAGCGCGTTGTCGGCCGGTACGTCCATCATGACGAACGGATAGAGCGTGACCTTCAGCCCCCTCGCCTTGAGCTCGGCGATGGCGTCAAGCACGGAGCGGTCCGACGGCGTGCCGCCATAGGCCGGCGCGCCCTCATGGGTCGACACAATGACGGCGTCCTCGCGCGACACGCCCGAGACCAACCAGTCCTGCGACAGGCCGGACGGGTTCGCCTGCGTCACCGCCGGCCGCACCCGGCATTGGCCGGCGCGGAGATCGTTGCCGAACCAGGCAACGACCAGCGCCACGTTCTCGAGGCCCGGGCAAAGCGCCTGCAGTTCGTCGAGGGAAGCCGCAAAATCGGAAGCTGCCGTCAGCACGTGCCGGTTGACCGGCTGCGTCTCGCCCTTGCGGATCCTGAGCGTCACCGCGTCCGGTTCCAGGCCGTATTCGGTCGAGCCCGGGATCAGCGTCACGGAACGGATCTGCCGGTTGAGATCGTCGCGCGGGCGCATCACCTCGAACTGGAATTGCGGGAGACGGTTGCCGTAGTCGTCGAGCGGGAAATGCTCGATGACGGCGTAGGCCACGCCGCGATAGGCCGGCGCGTTGCCGGCGCCCTGCTTAGCCTCGATCAGAGGATCGACGAATTGGTCCTCGCCGCCTTCATGGATGCGGATATCGTATTTCGTCCGGTCGAACTCCCTGCCGTCGGCCCAGATGCGGCGCACGCCGGCGATTTCGCCTTCGCAGAGCACGAAGGCGGCGTTGGCGAAATAGGAATAGGTCGTGACCTTGGGGCCGCCCTTGAAGCCTTGGCGCTTGCTGGTCCGCTTCTCCTCGAAACGCGTCGCCCAGATCAGCGTGCCGCCGGTGCGCGCCGTGCCGTAGATGCGCGGGATGGATGCGCCTTCCTCGGCGGTAAACGGGCGCGCGGTCACCAGTCTCGGCCCCTCGATGTGGCGGGTGCTCTCGATCAGGGCGCGATCGACGAGGTAGCCCGCCGTCGCGCCGACGGCCGAGCCCACCGCCGCGCCGACAGCACCGAACGCGCCGCCGAGAAAGGCTCCGGCGGCCTGCAACACCAGTGTGGCCATGCTTATCGTCCGACGGGGAGTTCGGGGAAGGCGAAGACGCCAGCGATCCGGCGGCGCCAATGCGGAACGAGCGCCGAGACCAGGACCGAATGGCCCTGGTAGGCGTGGATAAAGCGTTCGTCGGCGACGAAAATGCCGGCATGCTTCGCCGGCACGTTCGGCCGCCAGCGGAAAAGCAGGAGGTCGCCTGCGGCCATATCCTCCCTGTCCTTCTCTATGCAGTAGCGCCGCGCCGCGGTCAGCAGGCGGTCCTCGGCGCCCGCCTCGGCCCAGTCGGCGGCATAGGGGCCGGGCGTTTCCGGCTCTTCGCCGTAAACGCCGTGCCAGACGCCGCGGACGAGGCCGAGGCAGTCGCAGCCGACGCCCTTGCGCGAGCCCTGGTGCCGATAAGGCGTGCCGATCCATGTCCGCGCCTCGGCGATGATGCGCGAAGCGGCCGGCGCGATGATGTCTTCGCTCGTCATGGGACCAGCGGGCCTCCGTCGAAATTGCCGCCGTCGGTAACGTAGCCATAGGCCGCGTCGTTGCCGGGCAGATGCGGGAACCCGCGGAAATTCAGCTCGTTGGCGAATTTCGCCTTGCAGGTCTCGAAACGCTTGTCGCAGCCGGCGACGACCGTGAACGCATCGCCGGCCGCCGGCACGCCGGGCCCGTCGCGCCACAGCACGAAGCGGATTTCGCCCGGGTGAACGAGATGATCGATGATGCGGACCTTGCGCGCCCTCCCCGAGCCGCTCGTCCATGTAAGGAGGCCGTTGGCGAACCAGCCGGCGGCGAAGGAATCGAGGCCGGCGACGACAATCGTGTCGGCCGTCTCCATCGACGTCACGGTTCCCGCACAGGAATAGCCTGCGAGGCCGAGATCGAAGCCGCAGCGCGCATCGCCCAATTCAGCGTCGCAATGGCGGCGCACGGTGCGGCCGTTCGGCCGGTCGAGCGCCTGCGCCATGCTTTCCAGCTCGGCGGTGAAGCGGCCGTCGCTTCGCGTGATCTTGCCGATCACCGCCTTGCGGATGCGCGCAAACTGGCTTGGATCGGCCCAGTTGACGAGATAGGTCTCGACGGTCGCGCCGTCGAAGAGGCCGGCCTCGATATCCGCCTCGGCGAGATCGGCCGAGGAAAGCGCGCCCTCCACATCGACCGTATCGACCGCGAGCCCGAGCGAGGAACGCGCCTCGCTGGCCGCAAAGCCGGAGCCCGGCTCGCAATCGATCCCGTCGACGACAAGCGGCCGATCATGGTCGGTGAAGCCGCGCGCGACGCCGTCCTCGCGGGTCAGCTTCCAGCACTGGCAGATCGTCGTCACCTCGCCGGCGAGATGCGCGGCGAGCGCCTCGGGATAGGTCGTCAAAGGATCACCTCCACCAGCGGGATGCTCGGGATCTGCCCGGCCTTGAAGGAGTGCAGGCCGATCTCGATGCGCTCGGTGTCGAAGCGCACCGGCACGTCGAACTCATAGCCGGCGGTCACCGCCTGCCCTGCCGCCGGGACGGCGCCGGCGGCGAAGACCACTGCCCCGGTGGTCTCGTCAAAGGAGAAGTCGGCGGGGCTTGCTTTCTCGACGCCGGCCACGGCGACGCGCAACGTGCCGGCGACCGGCTTCATGATCGGCCTTGCATAGGCCTCGGCGCCGTCGCCGTAGTTCTTGGCGAGAGCAAAGCCGGCCCTTGCCCCGTCACCCGTGCCCAGCGCCTGGTCGAGCGGCGCGGGCACGGCGTCAGGCCGGCAGGACTTCATGTCGAACGGGTCGCGGAAGCGGAAGCCGTAGAGCGAGCCGCGCCGCGCCTCGAAGAAAGCGAGCACGTCGTAGAGGTCGTCGAGCGACCGCACGCCCGTGCCGGCATCATAGGAGCGGCGCGACAGCGCCACGCGCGCGTTGCGCTTCTCCCGGCCGGAGGAAAGCCGGACGATCTCGTTCTTCCGCTCCGGTCCGCCGGTCGCCCCGAAGGAGACGGCCAGGGGGAACAGCACGTCGTGGAAGCTTGCCGTATCGCTCATCGGCGGACTCAAAGCCGGCGGGCGCCGCGCGAGACGGCGCGGGCCAGCATGCCGGTGATCTGGCCTTCCGACTTGCGGAAGGAGGCTGCGTCCTGTGCCGTCACGTTGAAGACGACGTTGACCGGCGCGGCGGCGCCGGCGGCCGCGACGCCGAGCTTGCCGTCGGCCGAACGGCGAAGCGGCAGGATCGCCTCGGCGCCTGCCTCGCCGGCAAGCCCCAGCCCCTTGCCCATGGGAAAGTAGGTCGGCGTCGAAACCACGCCTCCGGAGGCGAAAGGCGTCACACGGCCCGGCACGCCGCCGTCGGCGAAGTGAAGCGCGCCGCCGAGCCCGCCGAGCAGGTTCGAAAAGAGCGAGGAGGCGAGCGACTGCAGCGGCTTCAGCCCCTGGCTGAGCGCCATCCCCGCGAGGCTCAGGCCGATCTGCCGCAGCACGTCCTGCAGCGAGCGTCCGCTGACCGCGGCGCCTTTCAGCGCACCCGTCAATTCGGTGCCGAAGCGTTTGGAAAGATCCTGCAGATCCTTTAGCGCATCGGCGAAGGGCGCGGTATCGGCGTCGATCCTCACCGTCACATCTTCAGTCGTGGCCATCGTCTTTCCTTCGTTCGTCGGGGAATTCGCGCATCAGCCACGCAAGGTCGGCGCGCGTCGGCGGAGCCGCTCGACGGGAAAGGCCCGCCGCAGCGGCGAACTCCCTCGGCGTCATCGCCCAGAAATCATGGGGAGAAAGCCGCAGCAGGCCGAGGCCGACATGCATCACGTCGTCCCAGGGAAACGGTTCGGCACCGGCCGCCGCGGCTTTCAGGGGTTTGGCGAAGCGCCCTCCCCGGCGCCGCCGAACGTCGCGGCCAGGAGGTCGGAAGCGATCCGCGCAAAGCCCGCCGCGCCGTCCTCGCTCCGCATGGCGGAGACCTCCTCGTCCGAAACGGTTCCACCGGCGCCGCGCAGGCCGGCGGCGATGATGCGGACCAGGTCCTTCGCCGACAGGCGGCCCGTCGAGAAGCGCTGGACGAGCGCGCCGAGGTCCTCCGCCGCGAAGGCGGATTCCAGCTCGGCCAGCGCGCCGAGGGTGAGGCAAAGCCTGTACTCGCGCCCATCGAGCATTGCGGCGATCTCGCCGCGCCGGTGGTTCGCGCTCATGGCGCCGCCGTGAAGCCGATCTCGCCGGCGGATTCGAGCGCGATATCGAAGGTCACCTCGCCATCATGCGCGCCGGTATATTCGAGCGACGTGATCTGGAACGGCCCCGCCACGGTGCCGAGGCCGGGCACCGTGAACTGCCAGGCGGTTATGTCGCCGGCGAAGAACTCCGCGCGTATCTTCTCGTCGGATTCGGCGTCCTTGAAGATGCCGGAGCCGCTGATGGCGGCGCTCTGCACGCCGCTGCCCGCGAGCAATTCGCGCCAGCGGCCGGCGGAATCGGCATCGGTCACGTCGACCGTGGCGCTGTTGAAGGCGAGCCGCTTCGAGCGCAGCCCGGCCACCGTCACGAAATTTCCCGACCCGTCCCCGTCGAGCTTGAGGAGCAGGTCCTTGCCCTTCTGAGCGACCATTCAAAGCCTCCTTGTTGTGATAAAAAAAGCGGCCGTCGGCACTCGGCAATAGACTTGCAGCGCCTAGATTCCGGCCGGCGCGTTCGACCTTGCGGTTGCCTACTGCCTACTGCCTATTGCCGATCTGCCGACTGCCGCCTACGCCGCCGGCTCGGTCACCGCCCTGAAGCGCAGCAGCCCGTGATAGACGGACTGGTCGTCGTCGAAGCGCACCTCGGAGAATTCGAGCCTGAGGTTGACGAGCGCATGGCCGTCGAGCGGCAGCGCCCGGTCGTGCAGCGCGGCGCGCGCCGCGTCCATGATCTCGATCGCTTCCTTCTTGCCCTTGGCCTTCGACCAGACGTGCAAGGTGAAGAGCTGCTCGGTGCCGCTCTCCGTGCCGGTGCTCCAGTCATAGATGCTGGTGCGGCCGAAGGTGATATAGGGAAAGGCGATATTGGCCGGCGCATGGTCGAAGACGCGCTCGCCGCCCAGCGCCGCGACAAGGCCGGCGCTGCCGGAAAGCGCGGCGAAGATCGCCCGTTGCAGCTCAGCGGCCGGCGCGGTCATGGCTCTCCCCCTTGTCGAGCGCGGAACCGGCTTTCGGTCCGTCCGCCTGTTCGAACACGGCACGCGATCGCATGCGCGGAAGATATCCCGCTTCCGCACGGTCCGCCAGATCGTAGGCGAGCGCCCGAAGCGTGCGGGCAAGGTCCTCGAACGTCAGTTCGGCGCTCATCCTCATCGTCCGTTCTCCCGCGTTTCGCAGAGGAAATAGCGGCCCGTTTCGTCCGGATCGTAGACCGTCAGGATATCGAAGACACGCGCCCCCTTGGTAAAGCGCATGCCGCTTCGCACGTCCTCTTCCTGCCTCAGCGTAACGAGGTGCGTCACCGTCTCGAGCGTCTGGTCGGCGCCGAACACGCTCCTGGCCGCCATGGGTTCCAGGCCGGCGAAAACCGTCGCGACCGCCGACCACGTCTCGACCTCGCCGCCCATCCCGTCGGAGGTGTCGCCGACCTGCTCCAGCACGAGTTCCATGCGGAACCGGCCCGGATCGATACTGAGCGCGCGCTTCACAGCCGCCCCCTGCGGAAGGCGGAGATCAGCCGCCCGAATTCCGGCGGGATCGAGACCGGCTGGTCGGCCGCGCCGAAACCGGCACGGAACTCGTACCGGTGCGCGACCAGCAGCAGCGTCGCCCGCTTCAGCCTTTCCGGCACGTTCTGCGCATCGGCGCCGAAGCCTGCCGAGAAATCGATCTCGATGCCGTTCATGATGCACGACGGCTCCGGCCTGGTGGCGAAATAGAGCCGCGCCGGGCGCGAAGCGACGTCAACCTCGTAGGTCGAGGGATCGACGAGCGAGGCCTCGCCGTCGGCGCCATAGACCGTGACCGAGAGAATCTCGACCACCGGATGGACGAGCAGCGCCACGCGGCCGAAGCGCGGCCAGCGGTCGAGCGCCAGCCGCCAGTTCTGGGAGATCATGGCGACGCCGGCTTGCGCTTCTACCTCCTCGCGCGCGGCGCGGATCAGGCCGGCGACAAGATCATCCTCGCTGTCATGGCCGATGCGCAATTGCGCCTTGGCGTCGGCCAAGGTCACCGGCTCGACCGCCGGCGCGGTGGTGCGGAAAAGAGTCATGAAATGCCTGTAAGCGGTTGGAGAATAGCGTTCTTCTCCCCGTTCACGGGGAGAAGATGCCGGCAGGCAGATGAGGGGCAGGCCTACTCGTGATGCGTTGGCGCTGCCCCTCATCCGGCCTGGAGCCTGTCCTCGGGCTCGCCAGAGGCGAGACCCGCGGGGGCTACCTTCTCCCCGCGGGCGGAGAGAAGGTATCGCGCCTCACGCCGTGCCGAACTTCAGGAGCTTGATCGCGTCGAAGTCCTGCACCCCACCGCCGACGCGCTTGGTCGTGTAGAACAGCACATAGGGCTTGGCGGAATAGGGATCGCGCAGCACCTTCACGCCGGTACGGTCGACCACCAGGTAGCCGCGGGCGAAGTCGCCGAAGGCGATCGGGGTGGCGGCGGCGGCGATGTCGGGCATGTCCTCCGCCTCGACCAGCGGGAAGCCCATCAGCATGGCGCGGCTGCCGGGCGCGGCGGGCGGCTGCCAGAGATAATTGCCGTCGGCATCCTTGAGTTTGCGGATCGTGGCCTGGGTCTTGCGGTTCATGACCCAGCTCGCGTTTTGGCGATAACCGGCCTTCAGGGCATAGACCGTGTCGATGAGGATATCGGACGGGTCATCCGTCGGCAGCGCGCCGGAAACGCCGGTCAGGACATAACCGACCTTGTTCCACGCCCAACTACCCTCGGCCACCTGCGTGTAGGCCAGGAACCCCTTCGGCTTGTTGGTGCCGTTACCGCTGACGAAGGCGGCCCCTTCCTGCTCGGCGAAGGCCGTTTCGACCTCGCTCGCGATCCACTGGTCGACATCGACCACGGCATCTTCGAGGAGCGAGGCGGTGGCGGCCGGCATGGCGTAGAGCTCGACGGTCGGGAACTGCAGTTCATCGAGGGTCGCCGTCGTGGTCTGCGGCCGTTCGGCCGTTTCCGCCACCCAGCCGACCGCCGGGCCGGAGATCGAGAAAGGCTTCTTCAGAACCGCGCCGGATACCTGCCGCACCGAGGCGATCGAGCGGATCGGCGATATCTGCGCCAGCCGGCGGCCGATCGCCGCTTCGGTCTCGTCGGGCACCAGATAGCCGCCGTCCTGGCCGGAGCCGTAGGACATGGCCTTGGTGTCGAGCGAGCGGATCAGCCGGTCGTCGCCGCTCCTTATATAGGCCTCGAAGGCCTGCTTGTGCTCGCTGGGCATGGCCGGGAAGCCGCCGTCGCGGCCAAGCGCCGGACGCACCTTCTTCAGCGCCAGCTGGTCAAGCGAGCGCTTGTGCTCGTCGAGCGAGCGGGAGATGCGGTCCACCTTCTCGGTGGTGATCACGTCGGCGCCCATGCGCTTCTCGATCTGCTTCAGGCGGTCGTCATTATCATGCTTGAAGTTCTCGAAGAGCCGCATGAAATCGTCGAACGCGACGAGCGCATCGTCGCTCACCGCCTTGGTCTCGGGCGAGACCGGGGTCGTTCCTGCCGTCATCGGGTCATTTCCTTTCACTGGAAGAGGGTTGCAGCCTTGCGGATCTTCCGCGCAAGCGCCGATGGATCGTCCGGCGCGGCGTCCCGCTCGCGCGTCAGGCTGACGAAGCCGCGGGTAATCACGGCCCGGGCGTCGCCTCGCGTCAGCCCAGCATCCCGCGTGAGCCAGCGTTCGAATTCACGGATGGTGGGCAGCGCCTCCCGTGCTCCGAAGCCCTTGACGCGCTCCACGCGGGCGCCGGGCAGCATGGGGAAAGTCACCACCGAGATCTCCCACAGATCGGCCTCCAGGATGCGGCGGATGCCTCCGGACGCCTCCTTGCGCGCCTTCACCGTGCGGAAGCCGATGGAAAGCCCGTCGAGCGCGCCGGAGCGCATCAGGTCGAGGACCTCGCGTGCCCGCTTCACGCCCTGCGCGAGCCTGCCGCGCACGAAAAGGCCGCGCTCGTCCTCGCGGATCGCGGTCCAGGCGCCGATCGGCTCGTTCGGGTCGTGCTGGTAGAGCATGCGGATGCCGGCCGCGCCGCGCTCGGCGAGCGAGCGGGCGAATGCCCCGCGCTCGACCCGGTCGTTGGAGAGGTCGACCGTGCCGAACAGGCTGGCATAGCCGGAAAAGCTGCCGTCCTGGTCCATTTCTCCGAGCGGCAGCTCGACGCGCTTGCGCTCCATTCCCTATCCTTTCCAGAAATCGGTGAGGCTGCCGCGCTGCAGGGTGCGGATGACGAAGCCCAGCGCCCACCAGGCGACGAAACTCGCCGCCGCCGAGCCCATCAGCATCAGCTCGGCGTCGCCGATCGAGGCCGGCAGCGAAAGCTCGTCTGCGATCTTGAGGCCCGCGGCACTGCCGAACACGACCCCGCAGGCGATGCCGACGCCGAAGCGGATCCCCGCCTCGCGCCTTCCGCGCGGCAATACGTAAGCGAGCGAGACCGCGGAGCCGAGCACCGCGCCCGCGCCCTTCACCGCCCACAAAAGGGCGGCGTTGGACATGTCGGACATGATCCACCTTAATATTGAAGA
This sequence comes from Rhizobiales bacterium 65-79, assembly GCA_001896885.1. Lineage (GTDB taxonomy): Bacteria > Pseudomonadota > Alphaproteobacteria > Rhizobiales > Rhizobiaceae > Mesorhizobium_L. The sequence continues at coordinate 225,283 of MKRJ01000018.1, forward strand.
GACCGGTTCGTGCTCAGCGAAAAACCTGGATATCCAGGGCGCTTCAGCCAAAGCGGGGTTTCGCCGTTCACTGCACCGCGGTCAGGTATTTATGCCATCAAACGTGCGTCGGACCAGCTCTGCTGCCCTTGTGACGAAGTCATTTAGGCGAGATCGCGCATCAACGCGCGGCTTGCGGCTTGGACACAGCTACTTCGCGGTCCGCTCGTCCAGTACCTCAAGAGCAGGCAGTCCCCGGTAGCCATAGACGTCGAAGAGCACCGCCAGGACATTGCGCGCGATGGTCTCATTGCTATTCTTATCGGCTTCGTAGACTTGCCAATAGTTCGGCACGCGCCCCGGATCGGTAAAGCCCAGCTCATGCAGGCGCGTAACATGTTCCGGCGTCAATAACGCCGTAAGGGCCTGCCATTCCGCGGCGGACTGCGCCTCGCAGTAAATGGCAAGCGGCTCGGTCTGAGGCGCACATTGGACATAACCGATCCCCAGTTGGAAGACGACGAAGATGTGGCGGTCAGCATTGACCCGCAACCGGCCGATCTCGCCTGCGACGCGCTGGCCATCCCGGGCAACAAGTGCATCCAGCGTCTCAAGCGGCACTGCGTCGGCGGCGGGCGCGATATAGGCGCAGCCAATCACGGCCACCGCCGCCATTTTTGGAGAATCGTTGATCGAGCCGGCAAGGTTCTGGCTAGGGCCGGCGCGTGGCGGGCAAGCCTGGCGCTCGATCCACGACGTGCCTACCTCAAGCTTTGCCAGATCGGCATCGTAGCCTTCCGCCAGGGCGGCGATCAGTTTATTTGCGATCTCCGATGCAGGACGCGTCGTCGGGAAGGTTTGCACATAGTTTCCGAAGCTCGGATCCAACCGCCAGCCGGCTGCGGCCAAGGCCGTCACGCGCTCGGCCGTCAGCACGTGCGCCAGCGTTGGCTGCATTACCGAACCCGCTGCCTCGCACCGCAATTGCTCATCCACCATGTGCCGGCATTGCACGAATTTGTTGCCGTCCCAAACCGTGGCGACCCCGTCTTCGTTTGGCCGCACGAGTTGTATTATGTTGGTGACTGCAGCCTCGACACGTGTGCGGGTCGCCACAGGTACGCTGTCGGATTGAGCGGCCGCCGGACTCGTCGCGAAGCCTGCCACCAATAGCATCATGACGAAGACCAGCCCTCCGAACAGGGCGCTCACCGCCCGGTCCGGATCGGCATCGCTTCCAATGCGCCAACTGCTGTCTGGCGCAGATATGTCCCTGTGTTTCATTGCCCCCCGGCTCCAAACTCATATCAAAATTTGAAATGCTCCAAGTCTATCGCGGCAAAACCAACGGCTTACAATATGCTTATTTTTGGCAGAAGCACAAATTAGAATCTATTAAAGTATTCATAGGCGGACGAATCGGCCGACAGGTCATGCACCATTGTCGCCTCGTAGTTACGAACCCGTTCAAATTGATTGGCGCGCTCGATCGCTTCGATCGCTTCTGGGTTCGAGGGTGGCAAGTCGGGTGACAGTCGATGGCTTGTTGCATGATACGCGACGCCGCGAAGCGCTGGACCAGGAAAATCCGTTGCCGCCACGTTAGCCAGCGTCTTGCGGTCAACCCCAGCCAACCACAACCTTGTCGGGCCATTTAGGATGGTTGGTCCAGATTCGAATTCGAGTGACGCTTTCGGGAACCTCCGTCTTGAGCAACGGTATTGTCTCAACCGAGGAGATCATCAGTTCCCGGCTTGGTGTCTCAACTGTTCCATCGAATATGAGTTCACAGGGGACAGCAATGTCTTCGAATGGCGCAAGGGTGAAGGTGACCGTTCCGTCGATCTCGTGCATGCAATGAACGTTGATGCACGAAGATGTCCACTGAACTCTTTCATTAGTGACAGGATAAGGCGGACGTCCGCCATTTACATCCGATACAAAGAATATTCCGTTTTCGACATCGTAATCTCTCTTTTTAATATTCATCGCGATCAGCCAGATGATTTACGATGTCACCTTGCCGGGCACTGCACAATGCACAATGCGGGTAAATCCGCATGGGCAAGCCATTTCTATTTAGACGGATCGGCGCCTGATGATCCAAGACATAATTTCCGCTGGCTGTCTCCGGATCCTTAGTCCCGCAGGTGTGACAGCCGTAAGTCCTCCCAATCCGATTGTTTTCACGGATTTCCGCGGCAGTCCAGCTTCGGCCCGGCCCTCTAGCTGGTTGTGACTCAACGGCAAAGGGGCCTGGCCCGCTTCCGACCCTGCTCAGTTCATACAGACGGTCCTGTGCCTCTCTCGTCGCGGCTTCGTTCGCAG
>MKRJ01000019.1 GCA_001896885.1 Rhizobiales bacterium 65-79
CTGCGTCTCCTCGATCACCTTGGCCATGGTGAAGGTCTTGCCCGAGCCGGTGACGCCGAGCAGCACCTGCGTGCGGTCGCTGCGGCTGACACCTTCGACGAGATCGGCGATGGCGGTCGGCTGGTCGCCGGCCGGCTCGTAGTCCGACACCATCTTGATGCGGATGCCGCCTTCCGATTTCTGCGGTCGCTCCGGCCGGTGCGGCACCCAGAGTTGCCCGTCCTTGTGCAGCGGGTTGCCGCCCTCGATCAGCTTCGACAACGCCGCGACCGTCGCCGTGACGCCCGAATTGGACAGCGCGTCGGCCTCTTCCAGCGTCACGTCGAGGCCGGCGACCGGCATCAGGCCGACGGAGGCACGCTCCTTGGCCGACGCAGCGCCACCCATCGAGGTGCCGCGCCCGGTGCGGGTGGGAGAGGAGGAACGCTCGGGGATTTTTTTCCTCGGAGGGGTTTTCTGTCGAGCCCCCTCACCCGGCTCGCTGCGCTCGCCACCCTCTCCCCGGTGGGGAGAGGAGGCTCCGTCGCCGATGCCGGCGCTCTTCTCCCCACCGGAGAGAAGGTGGCCCGAAGGGCCGGATGAGGAGGCATCTTCCTCTGCCTCCCGCGATATCTCCCCGGCCCAATCCGCGATCGATCCCGACAGCGGCGTGCCGGAAAGCGGCCGCTGCGGCGCTTCCTCGAAGCCGCCTCCCCGCTCCAGCGGCTCAGACGCGTCGAGATAATCCGTCAGCGGACTGCCGCGCCGGCGCGGTTCGCGTTCTTCTTTCTCCGCCCCTGCGGGCGGCAACTTCCTTGCGGGTGATCTGGCCATGTTCCGAATATGGGCGGAGTCCGGCCGGATGAAAAGACCGGCCGCGCGGTATGGTGCGCGGTGCGCGAGGCTCCTGACACTGCGATGTCAGGAAGTCGAGGCAAGACGCGCCGGCCGCGTTTCACCAACCGTTCACTCCGCCGCAATAGGATTGGGCATGTTCACGCGGCTCACGATCCTGCTGTTCGTGTTCTTCGCCGTCGCCGGGCTCATGCGCGTCACGGCGCCACAGGGGCGCGTGGCGGAAGCGGAAAGCGCGCAGGGTCCGTTTGAAAATCCGTCAGGCCGAGGCGAAAACGATGTGCGACGGGCACCGGAGCGGAGCGTGGCCGAGGGACGCGGGCAGCGGAGCGCGGCCGGACGCCGTCTGCCGACCGGGCTCACGGATCTGCATGCGGACTCTCAGCCGTAGCGCAGTTTCAGCCCGACGATGGCGAGGATGAAGAGCAGCGTCACCGCGTTCGCCAGGATCACCGGCCAGGATGCGATCAGCACGCCGTAGACGCACCACAGGAAGACGCCGCTGGCGAGCGCCGTGGTCGTGATCAGCGAGATGCCTGTGGCCTGGCGTTCGCGCACGATCTTGAAGAGCTGAGGCAGCCAGCACAGCGTCGTGGTGATGGCCGCAAGCGCGCCGAGGAGTTCGACGGAGGACGACAACGGGAAGGAACTTTCCGAAAGGGAGATGCCGCGGCGAGCTATGCGCTGATTTGCGGGCTTTTTGAAGGCCTCCCGACTGCGACCCTTTGGGCCAGCCCCTGCCCCTCCCGACAGCCTGTCGGGAGGGGCAGGGCGAGGCGGATGCGGATCAGCCGCCGGCCTTCACCGGAGTGACATCCTTCGTCTCGGCCACCGGCTTCGGCGCTTCCATCGAGGCGAGCTTCTGTGCGCACAGATCGTCGGTGCCAGAGGGAACCTCCTTCACGCCCGCTATCGTCGCCCAGCCGCCCTTCTGGATCATGTCGCCGCGCTCCCAACTGTCGGTCTTTTTGAGGGTCGCGAGGTGGGTTGCGGCATTGGGCGCCTCCATGAACCTGGTGACGCACATGGTCGCGGCGAGTTCCGCCCGCGCATGATCGGCGGCATCCGAGGCCATTTTCGCGGCCGTGCCACCCGTCGTCCAGCCGCCCCAGACGAAACCGACCACCATGGTGGCGACGACGCAAGCCACGCACGACCAAAACCAGATCGCCTTCGACGGACGAAAGGCTACCCAGCGCTGGGAAAAGCCCATGTTCTCGTTCATGACATTCTCCTCCTCTTGGGTTTTTCACGCCACGTTACGCACCGTTACATTTCGTAATATAGGAGCATTCCCCCCGGATTGTAATCGACGGAGACGGCCTTTTTGTCGCACGCACGGAAACGTGCGGCGGCGGGCAGGCGGAAACTTGTCCGGCGCGAACCGGTCTTCGCCTGTCTGGCACGAGCTTTATCGAGTGCTGCCATCTTGCCAAGTCGCGGTTTCCGTGGCACAAAGTGCAAGTTCGGGCATTTGCCAACCCGGAGACTGGACGTTATTGACGACCCTTTCCCCGCTACCGTGAATATCTGACAGCCCCGCTTGCGCGGGGGGCGAAACCGTGCACGTCGCACGGATGCCAGAAACCACCCAACGGGAAGAGGATTTCCCATGGCGCAGACTGGAACCGTAAAGTTCTTCAATACCACCAAAGGCTTCGGCTTCATCACGCCGGACGGCGGCGCGAAGGATGTCTTCGTGCACGTCTCGGCCGTGCAGGCTTCCGGGCTGCAGAGCCTGGTCGAGGGCCAGAAGGTGACGTTCGACACCGAGCCGGATCGCATGGGCAAGGGCCCGAAGGCGGTCAATCTCCGCGTCGAGTAGGCGGCCGCGAGCCGATCGCCGGATCCGGCCGCGGAGCATTGCACCGGCGCGTGCATTCGCCCGGCCAGGCCGATTCAAAAACTTTTCATTGTCCCATCGACAAAAATAGGGGACAAGTTTCACGTTCGGGCATTTGCCGGCCCGGAGACCGGAATAGCGTGGCATGGGACCTCGTTGGCGAGGCCCGGCTGGACTGCGGAACAAGAGGGTTTCGGCAAGACCCCGGCGCGGTCCATCTGTTTCTTCTCCTCCAGTAAAGGACCGACGCGACGTGGCGCCCTCGCGCCAGGTCGGAAAGCAATCTGATGGGAGAAAAGGAGCTTTCCATGCCGCAATCCGGTACCGTCAAATTCTTCAACCATGCCAAGGGGTTCGGCTTTATCACGCCGGATGACGGCAACAAGGACGTTTTCGTCCATATCTCGGCCGTGCAGGCTTCCGGCCTGACCGGGCTGAACGATGGGCAGAAGGTGACGTTCGACACCGAGCCCGACCAGCGCGGCAAAGGCCCGAAGGCGGTCAACCTGTCGGTGGGCTGACCGGGCAAGGCGAAACAGACGGTCCGCGATGATTCACGGGCCGGTCTACCCGACCATTGCCGATAGCCATTTTTCGAAATAGGCCGGCCAGGCCGCCGTCGGCGTACCGGCGCGGCCCATTCCGAATCCGTGCCCACCCACCGGGAACTGATGCAGTTCTACCGGAACGCCCACGCGTTCGCACGCCTTCTCCATGAGCACGGTATTGGCGGGATTGCTGATCGGATCGTCCTTTGCCTGCACGAGGAACACCGGCGGACAACGCGCGGTAACGTGGGTTTCCACCGACCATTGCGCCGCCGCCGCAGCGGTCGGATGATCCCCGACCAGCATCCGGCGGGTGTAGGTATGATCGTAAGGCGCCTGCAGCGTGATGACAGGATAGATGAGCGCCGCGAAAGCAGGTCGTGCGGAAAGATCGTCGGCCGCGTCGACCGGCTCGTAGGATCGAAACTCTGGTCGTGTCGCCGCGAGACCCATCAAATGGCCTCCGGCGGAAAAGCCCAGAACGCCGATCCGCTCGCCGTCAATGCCGAATTGCCCGGCACCGGCGCGGATCAAACGAAGCGCCCTTTGGGCATCTTGCAGCGGAGCGAGCGGGCCGTCCGTCCACCCTTCCCCGGGCAGACGATAGGAAAGGACGAAGGCGGTGATGTTCCGCTCGTTCAACCACCGCGCGGCGGGCCGCGATTCCGTCCCGAGGGCGATGCTGCGATAGCCCCCGCCTCCGGCGACCAGCACCGCCGTTCCGTTTGCCCGCGCGGGGGACCAGACTTCCATGGCGGGAACGGAAATATTGCGGATCCTGTCGTGATTATTCGTCTCCGGCCCCGTCGGTCCTCCGCCTCCGGGAGGCTGGTGTGGCCACAGCGGCACCGAGGTTCTGGCCGCGCGCGCCGAATTCCAGCCGCAAAGCTGCGAAGCGGTCGCCCCTGCAAGGAAAGTCCTGCGCGTAAGGATCGTTTCCTCCCAGGCCAGGAATGCTCGTCTTGACCAGTGTTCTCGCTCGCCGCGACAAAAACAAGGCGTAACGGTGTCGGCGCCGCCGGATACCGTGATCGATCAGCCGGAGGCTGGCGTTGAAGCTCCGGGAATCTATGTCAGGAACGGATTGCCGCGCCGTTCCTCGCCGAAGCGGCCGCCCGGCCCGTGCCCGCAGATGAAGCCGACCTCGTCGCCGAGCGGCAGCAGCTTTTCCTTGATCGAGCGGATGAGCGCGGCGTGGTCGCCGCCCGGCAGGTCGGTGCGGCCGACCGAGCCGTGGAAGAGCACGTCGCCCACATGGGCGAATTTTGCCGCGTCATTGTAGAAGACGACGTGCCCCGGCGCATGGCCGGGGCAATGCAGCACCTTGAAGGAATGATCGCCGAAGGACACCACCTCCCCTTCGTCGAGAAAGCGGTCCGGCATGCAATTGCGCACCCCGTCGGCTATGCCGTAGCGCTCGGCCTGCGCTTCCAGTCTGGCCAGCATCGGCGCATCCGCCTCGTGCGGGCCGACGATGTCGACGCCGAGCGCCTCCTTCAGTTCCATGGCGCCGCCGGCATGGTCGATATGGCCGTGCGTGATCCAGATCGCCTCGATGACGAGACCGTTGTCCTCGATGAACTTGCGGATGCGCCCGACCTCGCCACCCGGATCGACGACGACGCCGTGCTTCGTCTCGGCGTCGAAGAGGATGGTGCAGTTCTGCTGGAACGGCGTGACGGTGATGATGGCGGCGTTCAACTGGCCCATTGGATTTCTTCCCGCGACTTTGCCATGCCGCTATCACGCCGGGCTTCCCGCCGCAAACGGATCGGGCGGCCCCGCCCTGCCGGATGGGACCGCCCGCTTCGCAAAGTCACGCCAACAATGGCTTGAGCGATCTGAACCGCTCACCTCCCCGGCCGCCGGTATCGCGTCCAAGGAACACGGCCGTCACTCCGCCTTCCGCTGCCATGCAGGCGGCCCGCCTCCCCGTCTAGGGGGAGGAGGTCGGCGCGCCAGGCACCCTCCCTCCCCTCGACGGGGATGGTCCGGCCGTCAGGCCGGGGGTGGGGTCGGCGTCGCCGAAGGATCGGACCTCGGAGCCGCCGTATTACGCCTTGTTCATCGACTTCATGACGGCGCCGACGATCGCCGTCAGGATGCCTCCGCCGACGACGCCGCCTACGGCGTCGCCCAGCGTTCCGCTCATCGCGCTGGCGGCCGCCGGATTGGCAAGCAAGTTGGTCAGGATCTGGCCGCCGGCGATGCCGCCGATGGCGCCGCTCAGGATCTTCGGCAGTTGCGCCATTGCCGCGGACTTGACCGCGGCGCCGACCGCCTGGCCGCCGATGATGCCGGTGATGATCTGCACGACTAGTTGCATGATGACGCTGCTGTTCATGCGTATTCCCTCCTCGCAGGTGCCGACAGAACTGAGTCGGCCTGTCCATGAGACGCCGAATATCGGGAAAGTGCAAATTTCCCGAAAGCAAGGAGCGGGGAAATAGAAAGGGCGGGTGGAAAACTTCCGCCCGCCCGTACCTGCCTGGATCGCGAGGAAAACTATTCGGCGGCCGCCGCGTGCTTGGGCTGCACTTCGGTCGAATAGTCGTTCATCAGCGTCTTGGTGATCTCGCCGACCTGGAAGCGGTAGGGCCCGATCTCGGAGACCGGTGTCACTTCCGCCGCCGTGCCGGACAGGAAGCACTGTTCGAAGCCTTCCATCTCCTCCGGCATGATCGCCCGCTCGACCACCTTGAAGCCGCGCCGTTTGGCGAGGTCGATGACGGTTCGCCGCGTGATGCCGTCGAGGAAGCAGTCCGGCGTCGGCGTGTGCAGCACCCCGTCCTTGACGAAGAAGACGTTGGCGCCGGTCGCCTCCGCGACCTGGCCTCGCCAGTCGAACATCAGCGCGTCGGCATAGCCCTTGTCCTCGGCCGCGTGCTTGGAAAGCGTGCAGATCATGTAGAGGCCCGCCGCCTTCGATTTCGACGGCGCGGTGCGCGGATCCGGCCGGCGGTATTCGGCGATGTCGAGCCGGATGCCCTTCAGCTTCTGCGCCGGATCGAAATAGCTCGGCCACTGCCAGATGGCGATGGCGCAGTTGATGCGGTTGTTCTGCGCCGAAACGCCCATCTGCTCGCTGCCGCGCCACGCGATCGGCCGCACATAGGCGTCGAGGAAGCCTTGCTTCCTCAGGAGTTCGCGGCAGGCATCCTCGATCTCGGCGACGCTGTAGGGGATCTTGAAGCCGAGGATGCGCGCCGATTCATGCAGTCTCTGGGTGTGTTCCGCCAGCTTGAAGATCTCGCCGCCATAGGCGCGCTCGCCCTCGAATACGGCGCTGGCATAGTGCAGGCCGTGGGTAAGTACATGGATCTTGGCGTCCTTCCACGGCACGAACGCGCCGTTCATCCAGATGAAACCGTCCAACTGGTCGAAGGGAACCGAAGCCATGACTACCTCGCTTGGGCAAAGCCCGTTATGATTGAACTCTATACCTCGCGGCGCGTTATTGCCAACCGCGCGGCGTCCGCGTCCGACCGACCGGGCATTTCGACGGAAGATTAGGGAAAACGGCCCGTGAAATACCTTTTCGTTCGCAATCGGCCGAAAAGCTTGGCAAAAATTATCAGGGCTCGGGATATATGTCAATAAGGCTGACATAATTTCGGCGACGAATGAGGAATGGATGGCGGAACAGTCGACGGCGATCGCGAAAGATGCAGGACGGGACAACGACCGGATTGCGCCGGTGCGCTCGGTGATGCCGGAGGATGAAGGCATCGATTTTACGATTATCGAACTGCTTTTCTTCGCCTACCGGGATTTCACTTCCGATCCGGACCAGATCCTCTCCCGCTACGGTTTCGGCCGCGCTCACCATCGCGTCGTGCACTTCGTCAACCGTCGGCCGGGGCTGACGGTCGCCGAACTTCTCGACGTCCTCAAGATCACCAAGCAGAGCCTGGCGCGGGTGCTGAAGCAGCTCATCGACACCGGCCACATCGTCCAGGTGCAGGGGCCGCGCGACCGGCGCCAGCGCGAACTCTATCCGACGGCCAAGGGACGCGCGCTGTCGCTGGCGCTGGCCATGCCACAGTCCCGCCGCATCGCCAAGGCACTCGAGAACGCGGAGCCAAGCGATCGCGCGGCGGTCGAGCGTTTCCTCAGGAACATGGTCAATCCGGAATTGCGGGCGCAGATCGGCAAACCGCCCGTCGGCGCAGGCAAGGGCGGCGCAGGGGAGAGTTGAGGAGAAAGAGAAATGGTGGAGCAAGCTCCCATCCCCGTCGATGACGCCCCGCATCTGCTCGTCGTCGACGACGACACCCGCATCCGCACGCTCCTGCGCGAATTCCTGACCAGCAACGGCTTCCGGGTGACCGTCGCCAGCGACGCCGACGAGGCGCGGCGCAAGCTGGAAGGCCTCGACTTCGACCTGATCGTGCTCGACATCATGATGCCCGGCGAGAGCGGCGTCGAACTGACGCGCTCGCTGCGCGCCGACAAGAGCGTGCCCATCCTGATGCTGACCGCGCTCTCGGAGACGGACAGCCGCATCACCGGCCTGGAGGCCGGCGCCGACGATTATCTGCCGAAGCCTTTCGATCCGCGCGAACTGATCCTCCGGGTCAACAACATCCTGCGCCGCGGCGGCCCCTCCTCCACCCCGAAGCTGGAGCAGGTGGTATTCGGCCCCTACACCTTCCAGATCGCCCGGCGCGAATTGAAGCGCGGCGGCGAGCCGCTCAAGCTGACCGATCGCGAGCAGGAGATCCTTGCGATCTTCGCGGAGCGCGCCGGCGAGACCATACCCCGCCACGAACTGGTGTCAGGCGATGCCGAGGTCGGCGAACGGACCATCGACGTCCAGATCAACCGGCTGCGCCGCAAGATCGAGCGCGACCCGTCCAATCCGGTGTGGCTGCAGACGGTGCGCGGCATCGGCTATCGCCTGAGCGTGGAGTGACTGTCCCGCCCCCTTGGCTGCCGCTTCCGGTTCAATATATCCACGGCGCCAGCCGGTAGCGGACCTTCTGCCGGTACGCGCGATAGCCCGGCAGTTCCTCTTCGAGGAATTTCTCCTCGTCGACCAGTCGCCAGACCAGCACCGCCGTCATTGGGATGAGGAGCAGCAGGCCCCACCACGAGCCGAGCGCGAGCGGTATGCCGAGGAACATCAGAAGGGCGCCGGAATACATCGGGTGGCGGACGATCGCATAGGGGCCCGTGCTGATCACCTTCTGGTCTTCTCCGATCTCGACCACGCCGGACGTATAGCTGTTCGCCTTGAAGACGAGGAAGATGACGACGAAGCCGAGCACGACCAGCACGTCTCCGGCGACGGAAACGGAAACGGAAGCGGGAACCGGCGACCGGCCGAAGCGGTGATCCAGCACCGGCACGAGCACCGTGAGGAAAAAGAGGACGCTGGCCAGCGCCTGGATCACCTTCTGGCTTCGCCGCGCCTCGGCGGCGGCGCCGGCCTTCAGCCGCCTTTCGATAAGGGCCGGGTCGGCCCGCAGGAAATACACCGTCGTCACGATGACGGCCGCCGAGAACACGGCAAGGAAGAGCCATCCCTGCCAGTACCGGAGGGACCAGGCGGGCAGGAAGATCAGCGCCGCCAGGAAGACGAGAAACTGTGCGACCGCTTCGAACGAACGCCTGCCGAGGGATTGCTCCATTCGGTACCTTTGTGGTGCCATATCCGCCGATCGCCAGAATGCCCTTCATTGCGCGATCTTTCCAGTTTGGCTGCGAGCGGTTTGACGCGGCGACCCCGCGCGACCAAATAGGGTTTCTGCAACGCGCCGCGCTGGAATAGACTGACGAGCGACGCCGGGCGCCCGCGCCCACATGTGCCGGAACGGAAATGGCGACCACCGAAGCCGACAGGGAGAAGCCGAGGGAAAGGCCGGACGCACCGGAGAAGCCGGCGCGCCCCGAACCGCCGCGCCGCGGCCCAGGCGGCGGAGCGCTCAGGCTGCTGTCGCGCATGCCAGCGCTATGGACCCATTCCTGGCGCGTCGTGTCGCGCTATATGCCGAAGCGGCTCTACGCCCGCTCCCTCATCATCGTCATCGCGCCGATGATCCTGCTCCAGTCGGTCATCACCTTCGTCTTCATGGAGCGGCAGTGGCAGACGGTCACCAACCGGCTTTCGGTCGCCGTCACCCGCGACATCGCCGCCATCATCGACATGATCGAGACCTATCCGCACGACGCCGACTATTCCAACGTCGTGCGCATCGCCCAGGACAGGCTCGGACTGAAGATCGACATATTGCCGCCCGATCCCCTCCCTCCGCCCGGCCCGAAGCCTTTCTTCTCCTACCTCGACGAGACATTGGGCTCGGAGATTACTAAGCAGATCGGCAAGCCCTTCTGGATCGACACGGTCGGCAATTCCAACATCCTCGAGATCAGGGTGCAGCTCGACGGCAAGGTGCTGCGCGTCTTCGCCAAGCGCAGCCAGGCCTACCAGTCGCAGACACACATCTTCCTGCTCTGGATGGTCGGCACCTCCGCCGTGCTGCTGCTGATCGCCATCCCCTTCCTGAGGAACCAGATCCGGCCGATCCTCGATCTGACGGAGGCCGCGGAGAGCTTCGGCAAGGGCCGCCCCATGCCGCCCAATTTCAAGCCGCGCGGGGCCGAGGAGGTCCGCCGCGCCGGCGTCGCCTTCATCCAGATGCGCGAACGCATCGAGCGCCAGATCGAGCAGCGCACGGCCATGCTGACCGGCGTCAGTCACGACCTGCGCACCATCCTCACCCGCTTCCGGCTGCAGCTCGCCGTCGCCGGAACCAAATCGTCGAATCTGAAGGAACTCGACAAGGACATCGACGACATGCAGTCAATGCTCGAGGCCTATATGTCCTTCGCGCGCGGCGAGGCGGCGGAGGACACGGGCAGCTTCGACCTCGCCGGCTATCTGGAAAAGCTTTCGACCGAGGCGCGGCTGCGCAAGCGCAAGCTCACGGCGAAGCTGACCGGCGAGACGGAAGTGCTCGTCCGGCCGAACGCGTTCGCCCGGCTGCTTTCGAACCTCATCGGCAACGCCTTCCGCTATGCGAAGAATGTGAGAATCACCGCCTCGCATACGCGCGGCTTCCTCACCGTCATCATCGACGACGACGGCCCCGGCATCCCGCTGGAGCGACGCGAGGACGTGTTCAAGCCGTTTGTCCGCCTCGACGAGGCGCGCAACCAGGATTCAGGCGGAACCGGACTCGGCCTGTCCATCGCCCGCGACATCGCCCGCAGCCATGGCGGCGACATCACGCTGGACGACAGCCCGCTCGGCGGGTTGCGCGCGGTGGTGCGCGTGCCGGCTTGATTGCATTGGACGATGTGGCGCAGGGTTTTCACCCCGGTCGCCCGCTCATCGAGCGCGCTTCTAAAGGCGGCCGGGAATACTGTGCGGCACCCGAGCCAGGGCGTGGAAGGCGGTGCTATCCGCGTCCCCTCGGCGTCAGCGCCCAGACTTCATAACCGGAAATTTTTCCGATTCTCGTGTAGCTCTTCCAGCGCTCGGCAAAGGCGGGATCCCCCTCCAGCCAGGCGACATAATCGAACGGGAGGCCACCGAAATAAGGCTTGCGGCGCCGAACATCGACATAGACGCGCTCCGGCATGCCCTTGAGGAAATCCTCGACGGTGGTGCTGCGGGCAAAATTGAGCGCTTTGCGATATTCGTTGCAAGTTTCGGTGGTTTGGCCGCACCCAGGGTCCTCCAGTCCCCGGACGGCGCCCGGGACGATCCACTGTGTCGGATAGCGGCTGGTCCATTCGCCGCCAACCTGGTTCACGAAAGGAAAGGCGGCGGAAAGATTCGACGACAGAACCAGAACGCGCGGGGCCTGCAGCCCGTCCGTATAGCCGGCAAACCTGGCCGGAGCCGGATTCCGATAGAGCCCCAACAGGCCGATATAGGCGCACAGCAGGATCGTCACGACCAGCATGCCGGTTACCGCCACAGGGCGTGAAGGGTCTCGGAGACCATGGAAAGCGGTCCACAGGCAGAAGATCAGCAGATAGCCCTCTGCCGGAGCTACTTGATAATAGAAGCCCTTGAACTGGACGAAATAGCAAAGAAGAAAGCCGACCGAGATTGCCGCGAGCCTTCCGGCGAGATCATTGCGCGGAAGCATGGCCCAGGCAGCCATCGCTCCGGCAAAGACAAGCACCGCCGGCTTGGCGAGCACCGAGAGCGGATCGAAGCCGAACGCTCCATAGGTGAGGCGCGCCAGCGGAACGACCGTATGGAAATAGTCCGGATAGACTGTCCGTACGGCAAGGAGATAGGCCACACAGGCGGCGCCGATCACCAGGTTGGGCGTGGTTACGACCGGCCGGAAGCTTCGGCGCTGCCAGACCGTAACGGCAGCCAGCAGCGCGGGCGCGGCAAGGAAATAGGGTTTCAACCCGAGGCCCAGAAATGCGACGGCTCCTATCGCGACCTGCTCAATGGTGGAGTACCGCTTCTTCTCGGCGCAGGTCAGGCCGTAGCAGAAATAGGGGCCGGAGAGCACGAGCATCAGATGTTCCCGCTGGCCGAAACAGGCCATGGGAACGAACAGCATCATGGCCGTGAACCCGGATAGCAGGAGCAGCCTTTCGTTCTCCGGAAGGGCGCGCTGGCGATCCAGTATCGACTTTATCCAGAACAGCGAACCGGCGATGCAGAGAAGCAGCGTCCAGCAGAAGGCGGCGGTGCTGTTCACGTCCAGGTATTTGGAGAGGAGGATCGACGGCGCCGTCAGGTAGAAGGCCAGCGGCGGATTGATCTCCATGATGTCGCGATAGAGCGCGGCGCCATCGAGCCATTTGCGTGTCGCCACGAGATACCAGCTCGTGTCGTGGTTGAGCTGGTTGAAGGGATAGAGCACGGCTGCGGCCGCAAGCGCGGCAGCAATCACAAGCGTCCCGCTCGACGGGCCACTGAGGCTCCATCGGTCGCTGAATGCCCAGTACTTGGACGAGACGAAGGTGAAGGCCGGAACGACGATGGCAATCCAGGGCAACGCCAGCAGGAAGGAAAGGCCGAGCCTGTCGACCACGAGCCAGATGACGAGGTTTGAGAGCCCGTATCCGCACACCGAGAGCACCAGGAACCGCCCCAGATATCGGCGATGACCCTCGCGATGTCCGAACGTCCAGTAGAAATGCCCGAGATAGGACAGGACGAAAGCAGAAGCGAAGCCGCAGGCGTTGGCGGCGTAAGGCTCGAAACCCGGCCCTTTGGCGGCAGCGAACGCGACCAGTATGTGAAGCAACGTCGCCGCGACCCCGGTGCTGCCGAACCGCGCCAGTTGCAGCAGGGTCGCGATCAACGGTCCCTCTCGATGACGGCAAAGAGCGACAATCCGAAGGGAACCTGCAACCGCGCGACAAGGTGGCGTTCCAGGCCGAATATCGCGCCCAGCGCCTTGTTCAGTAAGGAGGCCGGCATGGCCTCGTTGTCGGACCGGCGCCGAAGCAGCTTGGCGGAAATCCGTTCCAAGACGGCGATCGGGAAGAGCAGGAAATTGAAATATCCGATCTTGCTGGTCTTCAGGCCGGCCCGTTCGACCGCGGCGGCCAGCGATGCGCGCGTGTAACGCCTCTTGTGATGGTGCCGGACGTCGTGGTCGGACCATAGCCACGGCATGGCCGGCACCGTCACCAGCAATTTGCCGGACGGCCCGAGCTTCCGGCCGAGCGTGCGCAGCGATTCGACATCCTCCTCGACATGTTCGAGGACGTCGAAGAGCCCGATGAGGTCATAGGAGGCGTCGGGCTGCGGAACATCTTCCGGCAGCGCGCCCGCGGCGACAGGCGCGCCAAGCTTGGCTTCGGCAAACGCCCTCGCCTGCGGATCGAATTCGAATGCTTCGAGCCGGCCGAACGTCTTCAGAAGGTCCAGATTGCCCCCTGTGCCGCATCCGGCCTCAAGAATCCGCGCTCCGGCCGGCAGGTCGAGTTCGCGCCGGATGAGCGTACCGATGATCCCCCGCCTGCCGACGAACCACCAGTGGCGGCCTTCCAATGCCGCCATGCGATCGAAAACGAGCCTGTCCATCAGGTCGCCTTCGCAGGCTCGTCCATGCCGACGGTGGACTGGACGATATAGAGCGGGCGCCTCCGCACTTCCCTGGATATCCGGCCGATATACTCGCCCATCACGCCGAGCGAGAGGAAGTTGAGGCCGCTGACGAAGAGGAGGACGGTCATCAGCGACGCGTAGCCGGGCGCATCGACGCCGAAGACGATCGTGCGCAGGAAAATGAACAGCGCATACAGGAACGCCAGCATGGCCATCGCCGCGCCGAGATAAGTCCAGATCCTGAGCGGCAGGGTCGTAGAAGATACGATGCCGTCGAGCGCGAAATTCCAGAGTTTCCAGTAGCGCCATTTGGATGTGCCGCCGGAACGCGGGGCACGAACGAATTCTACCGTCGACCGCTCGAAGCCCACCCACGAATAGATCGCCTTGTTGAAGCGGGTGTGCTCGTTGAATTCCTTCAGCGCCTCCACGACCTCGCGATCCAGCAGCCGGAAATCACCGACATTATTGGGTATCGGGTGATCGGCCAGCAGATTGTAGAAGCGGTAGAAGCCGGAAGCGGAGGTTCTTTTCAGCCAGGTGTCGGCGTCGCGTCTGGCGCGCACGCCGTCGACGACTTTCGCTCCGCCGAGCCACTTCGCCACCATTTCCCGAATGACTTCCGGTGGATCCTGGAGATCGACGTCGATGGGAACGACGGCATCGCCGGTAGCAAAACTGAGGCCGGCGGACAGGGCCGCCTCCTTGCCGAAATTGCGCGAGAGATTGACGAGCTTGACCGCCGGCAGCCGCCGCGCCGCCGCCTCCAGTACCTTGCGGGTGGCATCGGTGCTGCCGTCATTGACGAACAGCACATCGTAGCCGGCATCCGCACCCATCAGCGACCGGCAACCGTCCAGAACCGGGAGGAGCCTGTCGAGGAATGCAAGGACAGTTTCCTGCTCGTTATGGACAGGCACGATGACCGTAAGTTTTTTGGGAGTCCTGGTCAGCATTCGCCGCCCGCCTTTTTGCAGCCCGGGCAAAGCTTATGCGAGTTTATCTCTACCAAACCGTAAAGATATACTGACAGCCGGCGGACGAAGAAGGCAGTGTCCCGTCGGCGATGAACAGGCGGTTAACCGATCTCGCCGCATTTTCGGGAAATCGAGCTGTCCCCGGACGGCCCTGCCGCGCTCCTAGAACAGCCGTCCGCCGTTCGGCACCGGCCGTTCGACGGCGACGAGCACCACGTCGCCCTCGCCGTCCGGGAAGCCGAGCGTCAGCACTTCCGACATGAACTTGCCGATCTGGCGCGGCGGGAAGTTGACGACTGCCGCCACCTGCCGGCCGACCAGCGTCTCCGGCGAATAGTATTTCGTCACCTGCGCCGACGATTTCTTCTCGCCGATCGCCGGCCCGAAATCGATCCTGAGCTTGACCGCGGGCTTGCGCGCCTCCGGATAGGGCGTCGCCTCGACGATGGTGCCGACGCGTATATCGACCTTGTCGAAATCGGCGAAGCCGATCTCCGGCTTGCGCTCCTGCGAACCCATCTCAGGCCGAGCCGAAGGTCTCGAACAGCACGCTTGCCAGCGCATCGCGGGCGTTCATGCCCGACCAGACCACGAACTGGAAGGCCTGGAAGTAGCATTCGCAGGCTTCGAGCGCGCTGTTGAGCAGCACCTCGACCTGCTGGCTGGTCGGCTCCGCGCCGCCCGAAAGCAGCAGCGACTGGCGGAACATGATCGCGCCCTCCTGCTCCCACAGGTCGAAATGGCCGAAAAGCATCTGCTCGTTGATCAGCGAGAGAAGGCGCATGACCTCGAGCGTCCGCGTGTCCGGCACCTTGATGTCGAAGGCGCAGGCCAGGTGCAGCGCCTCGAAATCCTCCATCCAGGAAAAGGAAACGTGATAGTCCGTCCAGGTTCCGGTGACCGATATGGCGATCTCGTCGTCGCCATTCCGCTCGAACGACCAGTCGTTGTTGTGCGCCACCTGCTCGATCACATCCACCGGATGCAGATCGCGCGCAATCTCCAGTTCCACCAGTTCCATCCAAGAATTCCCGTCGATTTGAGGTGACGCGCATGCCTTTCAAGGCAGTGCACCGGACTGACCGAACGCCAAGCAGAAGAACCGGAGCCGCATACGCCACGCACGGCCACGTCGGACAGGAAGCGTCCACCCCGAAATTCGGCGTGACGCCCCCGAAACGAATCACGCTGTAAATTCAGTGTATTGATGGAGAGTCACGGCGCCACCCCCTTTTTGCGCGGCGCCCGACAGGGGTGTGGATAGAACATGAATCAAAATGCGCGGGCCGCGCTCTAAGGGATTCACCCGAAAGCGCTTTTCAGCGGCCGGCGCCGGCTGGCAAAAATCGGAATTATTTTTTCAGATGTGGCGTGTCGGGCGTCTTCTTGGCCGCCTTCGTCGCCTTTTCGGCCTCGAGCAGGGCGAGCCTTGCCTCCAGCGCGTCGATGCGCTCGGCGAGCTTTGCGTTTTCGGCGCGCGCCTTCGCCGCCATGTCGCGCATGGCCTCGAATTCCTCGCGCTGCACGATGTCCATGGAGTTCAGGAGGCGTTCGGCCTGCGCCCGGAACGCCGTCTCGACCTCGCGCCGGACACCCTGCGCGGCGCCCGCCGCATCGGTCATCAGCCGGGCGAATTCGTCGAGGATGCGGTTCGGTCCGTCGCTCATGCTGATCTCCCTCAAGGATTGGACAGGAGTTAGTGGGGCAAGGCGACGAATGCAAGGCGCACGCGGCCGGCCAGGGCAATCGTATATGAAGTTCGACCCCATTCCGGTTTGCCTCGCAAACCACCTCTTCCCCGTTCGACGGGGGAGAGGAAGCTCTGGCCGAAAGGCTTGGCTCCCTTCCTCTACCCCACGGATGTGGGGGAGAGGTGCCGACCCCGGACTTGATCCAAGGGGAGGCGGAGTGGGGGATATTCGGCCATATGCGATTGCCCTGCCCGCCTGGCTGTCCGCTTACTGGGGTCGCCCTATTCGGATCGCCCATCGGGGTTCGCCCATCGAGGTCGCCTTGACCTCGCCATGCGGCTCGCGCATGGTCCGCGCGATTTCGAGCGCCGGAGCCCGCGATTTGATCCACCTCATGATGCTGCCCGCGGTACTGCCGTTCCCCCAAATCGACCCGGTGATCGTCCGCATCGGCCCGCTCGCCATCCACTGGTACGGCCTCGGCTATGTCGTCGGCATCCTGTTCGCATGGTGGTATTCGCGCCGGCTGGTCTCGACGCCGCGTCTCTGGGCGCACGACCGCGTTCCGATGAAACCCGACGACCTCGACGATTTCCTCGTCTGGGCGGCCGTCGGCGTCGTCCTTGGCGGGCGCATCGGCTATATCCTCTTCTACGATCTCGACCGCTATCTCCAGCACCCGTTCGACATGATCGCGCTCTGGCAGGGCGGCATGTCCTTCCACGGCGGCATGCTAGGCACCGTGCTCGCGATGGTCCTCTTCGCGCTGAAAAGAGGGATCAATCCCTGGTCGCTGCTCGACACGGTCGCCGCGACCGCCCCCTTCGGCCTCGGCATCGTCCGGCTCTGCAATTTCATCAATTCCGAGCTCTGGGGCCGACCGACCGACGTGCCCTGGGCGATCGTTTTCCCCAATGGCGGGCCGGAGCCGCGCCATCCGAGCCAGCTCTACGAGGCGGCGCTGGAGGGGCTGGTGCTGTTCGTCGTCCTCAGGCTCCTCACCCACCGCTTCATGAAGCTGAAGGCGCCCGGCTTCGTCGGCGGCGCCTTCATCTGCGGCTACGGCCTGGCGCGCATCTTCGTGGAATTCTTCCGCGAGCCGGACCCGCAGCTCGGCTATCTCCTCGGCGGATGGCTGACCATGGGCATGATCCTTTCCACGCCGATGGTGCTGGTCGGGCTGTGGGCGATGCTGACCGCGCGGCAACCCGGCGCGGCGCAGAATGCGCAGAGCCTTCCCGGTGACGCCGCTCGCTGAGCGCATCGCCGGTCTCATCGAGGCGTCGGGGCCGGTCGGCGTCGCCGACTACATGGCGCTCTGCCTCTTCGATCCGGCGCATGGTTACTACGCGACGCGCGAGCCCTTCGGCGTCGATGGCGACTTCACCACCGCGCCCGAGATCAGCCAGATGTTCGGCGAGCTCGTCGGCATATGGATCCACGAGAGCTGGCAGGCGGCGGGCGCGCCCACCGCCGTCACGATCGCCGAAATCGGGCCGGGCCGCGGCACGCTCATGAAGGACGTGCTGCGAACGCTCCATAAGCTCGATCGCGCCCTTCTCCGCGACGCGACGTTCGCGCTCGTCGAAACGAGCCCGCGCCTGGTCGAGGTCCAGAAGCGCACGCTGGCTGGCGCGGCGGCGCATCCCTCCTGGCACCCGGACATCGGAACGCTACCTTCCCAACCGCTTATCATAGTCGGCAACGAGCTTTTCGACGCCCTGCCCGTCCGCCAATATGTGAAGACGCCGTCTGGCTGGCGCGAACGAGTCGTCGGCCTCGACGAACGGCGGAATCTCGCCTTCCTGGCCGGCCCGGGCGCGCCGGACGCCGCCCTGCTGCCGCCCGGCGCCACCGACGCTCCGGAGGGTGCCATCGTCGAGCTTGCCCCGGCGCGGACGGCGCTCATGGAAGCGGTCGCGGAGAGGCTCGCGGCAAACGGCGGCGCCGCGCTCTTCGTCGACTACGGCCATATCGAGCCGGGGATCGGCGACACGCTGCAGGCGGTCCGCCGGCATAAATATGACGAAGTGCTGGCCCATCCCGGCGAGGCAGACCTGACGGCCCATGTCGATTTCGCCGCGCTTGCCGCGGTCGCCCGCGCGCATGGGCTCGATACCGCAATGACCACGCAGGGCGACTTCCTGCTCCGCATGGGCCTGCTGGAACGGGCGGGCGCGCTGGGGGCGATGGGCGACATGGCGCTTCAGGACAGGCTGACCGCCGAAGTGGACCGCCTCGCCGGGCCGCACGGCATGGGCGAGCTTTTCAAGGTGCTCGAGGTCAGCGCCCTCAGGCGTTGACGAGCTTCTTCTCCACCGCGAACGGGCTGAGGCCCAGCCATTGGTTGATGGCGTGCTTCACCCCGTCATTCCCGGTGATATGCATGCGACCCGCGTCGATCTCGCTGCGGACCGTCGTCAGCCCCATCCATACCGCCGTCATGGTCCTCAGGTCGGTCGATATATAGAGGTCGACGTCGAAGCCGGGATCGACCTTGCACAAATCCGTCTCCCCGTTTTCGATGACGAGCCACCAGTGCCGCTGGCCCTGCTTCAGCTCCGGATACACAATCTGTATCACGCAGCGCGGCTGTGGCAGGGGCGTCGGGTTGAGATTGCGGCGCATGTCCCACATCAGGAGCGACGGATCGAGGTTCTTCAGCGAGCTTTGCGCCTCGATCCAGCGCTGGCCCCAGAAGCCGAGGCCGAAGACCACGGTCTTGAGATCGTTGCCCGCCGGCGTGAGGCGGTATTCGGGCGCGTCGTCCGCCGATCTCACGCGCTCGATGACGCCCGCTTCCTCCAGTTGTTTCAAGCGCTTGGAGAGAAGTGTTGGTGAGATGCGCGGAACGCCGCGCTTGAGATCGTTGAACCTTGTGCTCCCGGCGGCGAGTTCGCGCAGGATAAGCGGCGTCCAGCGCGTGCAGAATATCTCCGCGGCCATCGCAACCGGACAGAACTGCCCGTAGCTCTCGGCCATGTTCATGGCAAATCCTCCCTCGCGACATGACCCGTGTCCGACCGCGCAGGCAGGCCGGTACAGATCGTGCAGTTGCCGGTGCTACCCGACTGCGTTCTCATATGCGGCGAAAAGCGGATGCCGCGCAACGTTCCTTATCGACGGGTAGCGCCGCGGCAATCCGATGGAACGCGGGGAAGAAGGAGGAACTATGGCAAACGTGGCGGAAAATATCCGTTCGAATCCACCCTCGATCACCGCCGACAAGATCCGTTCCATGCGCGCGTCGCTGACGGGTCAGGTCTGCGCGCGGGGCGAGCCGGGCTATGACGAGGCGCGCACGATCTGGAATGCCATGATCGATCGTTTGCCGGGGGTGGTCGTACGTTGCACCAGCGCCGCCGACGTCGTCGGCGCCGTGCGCTTCGCCAACGCGCACGATCTCGACATCGCGGTGCGCGGCGGCGGCCACAATATCGCCGGCAATGCCGTCTGCGAGGGAGGGATGCTGATCGACCTGTCGCCGATGAAATCGGTGCATGTCGATCCGGCGGCCAGGCGCGCCCGGGTCGATCCCGGCTGCACGCTCGGCGAGGTCGACCGCGAGACGCAGGCCTTCGGGCTGGTGCTGCCGACCGGCATCAACTCGACGACCGGCATCGCCGGCCTCACGCTCGGCGGCGGCTTCGGTTGGCTGACGCGGCCCTTCGGCATGACGGTCGACAACCTTGTCGGCGCGGATGTCGTCACCGCCGACGGCGGACTCGTCCACGCCAGCGAAAAGGAGAATCCGGACCTGTTCTGGGGACTTCGCGGCGGCGGCGGCAATTTCGGCATCGTCACCTCCTTCGAGTTCCGCCTGCACAAGCTTGGCCCGGAAGTCTTTTCCGGTCTCGTCATCCACCCGTTCGGCGAGGCGGAAACCCTCCTGAGGCAATACCGCGACATCGCCGCGAAGGCGCCGGACGAGTTGACGATATGGACGGTGATGCGCAAGGCGCCGCCGCTCCCCTTCATCCCGGCCGAATGGCACGGTCGCGAGGTGCTCATCTTCGCCGCATGCTATGCCGGCTCCAACGCCGACGGCGAGAAGGCGACGAAGGCGCTCCGCGCGCTTGGCCATCCGATCGTCGACGTGCTCGGTCCGCATCCCCTTGTCGGCTGGCAGGCGGCGTTCGATCCGCTGCTCGCGCCGGGCGCACGCAACTACTGGAAGACGCATGACTTCGCGACGCTTTCGGACGGCGCGATCGAAGCCATCGTCGATGGGGTGTCGAACCTGCCGGGGCCGGAATGCGAGGTCTTCATTGCACAGGTCGGAGGCGCCATGGCGCGCGTGGCGAAGGACAAGACCGCCTACCCCTATCGCGACGCTCATTTCATCATGAACGTGCACACGCGCTGGCGCGACGCCGCGGAAGACGGCAAGTGCCTCGCCTGGGCGAGCGCGCTCTACAAGGCGACGGAGCCCTTCGCGACGGGCAGCGCCTATGTGAACTTCATGCCGGCCGACGATATCGGCAAGATCGGTGAGGTCTATGGCGACAACTACAAGCGGCTGATCGAGCTGAAGCGGCGCTGGGATCCGCGGAACCGGTTCCGCATGAACCACAACATCAGCCCGACCGGCTGATCGTCGCGCGATCGCGGTCATGAGCCGGTGACCTCCAGGCCCGTGACCGCCGGCGCGGACAGCGGAGCGATAGTCCTCCGCACGGCCGCGGGCCGACTGTCCGGCACAGCCCGCATTGACTTCCCCTCCCCGCATCGCCCATCATCCGCGCGCGACGCACAACCCGGCGAATGCGAGGACTAGCCACGAATGCTTGATTATCCCGGGCCGGAGCCGCTGCGCTCGGCGAGGCTGGACGCCGCGCGCCGATCCGGCATCCGCCACGGCTTCTTTACCCGCAAAGGCGGCGTTTCGGCCGGCATATATGCCGGGCTGAACGTGGGAACGGGCTCCGGCGACGATCGCGCTTCGGTGACCGAGAACCGCGCCCGCGTCGCCCGGTGGATGGACGTTTCCCCCGCTTCCCTCGTCTCCGTCCATCAGGTCCACTCGGCCGACGCCATCCTCGTCACCGGACCCTGGGACGCCGAACGGCCGAAGGCCGACGCCATGGTCACGACCACTCCCGGCATCGCCATCGGCGTGCTCGCGGCCGATTGCGGACCCGTGCTGTTCGCCGATCCGCGGGCGCGGGTGATCGGCGCGGCGCATGCCGGCTGGAAGGGTGCGCTGACCGGCGTGCTGGAATCCACCATCGCCGCCATGGAGAAGCTCGGCGCGCGGCGCGAAGACATCGTCGCCGAACTCGGCCCCTCGATCAGCGGACGCAACTACGAGGTCGGCCCGGAATTCGTCGCCCGCTTCGTCGGGGCAACGCCCGACAACCAGCGCTATTTCACGCCCTCGCCGAAACCCGGCCATGCCTGGTTCGACCTCAACCGCTACACGGTGGACCGGCTGAATGCCGCCGGGGTACAGGCGGATTTCCTCGATCGCTGCACCTATGCGGAAGAGGAGAGCTTTTATTCCTATCGCCGCGCCACCCATCGGGGCGAACCCGATTACGGGCGGCAGATTTCGGCGATCGTCATCGAGGAGAAATAAGGAATGGCGCTTCATTTCGACCGTGCGGAGTTCGACGCCAGGCGCGACCGGCTGATGATCGAGATGGCCGAGAAGAAGCTCGACGCGGTCCTGCTCTTCGCCCAGGAGAGCATGTATTGGCTGACCGGCTACGACACGTTCGGCTTCTGCTTCTTCCAGTGCCTGATCGTGCAGGCGGACGGGCGCATGACGCTCCTTACCCGTTCGGCCGACCTGCGCCAGGCGCGCCACACCTCGATCATCGAGAACATCATCGTGTGGACCGACCGCGCCGACGCCAACCCCGCGGTGGAACTGCGCAATCTCCTGAACGATCTCGACCTGCTCGGCGGCCGCATCGGCGTCGAATACGACACGCACGGGCTGACCGCCTATAACGGGCGGCGGCTGGACGAGCAGTTGCAGACCTTCGGCCAGATCGTCGACGCCTCCGGCATCGTCGGCCATCTGAGGCTGTTCAAGAGCCCGGCCGAGATCGCCAAGGCGGAGAAGGCGGCGGCGCTCGCCGACGACGCGCTCGATGCCGCGCTGCCGCTCATCAAGCAGGGCGGCGACGAGGCAGCGATCCTCGCCGCCATGCAGGGCACCATCTTCGCCGGCGGCGGCGACTATCCGGCCAACGAGTTCATCATCGGCTCGGGACCGGATGCGCTCCTGTGCCGCTACAAGGCCGGCCGACGCAAGCTGAACAAGAACGACCAGCTCACGCTGGAATGGGCGGGCGTCTTCCATCATTACCACGCGGCGATGATGCGCACGGTCATCGTCGGCAAGGTGTCGAAGCGCCATCAGGAGCTGTTCGACGCCGCGCGCGAGACCTTGCTCGCCGTGGAGAAGGCGATGACGCCCGGAAATACGTTCGGCGACGTGTTCGACGCCCATGCGCGCGTGATGGAGGCGCACGGCCTGACCAAGCACCGGCTGAACGCCTGCGGCTATTCGCTCGGCGCCCGCTTCACGCCTTCCTGGATGGACATGCCGATGTTCTATTCCGGCAATCCCGAGCCGATCGCACCCGACATGACGCTTTTCGCACACATGATCATCATGGATTCGGAAACCGGCACCGCCATGACGCTTGGCCGCACCTATCTGACCACCGACGGCGATCCCAAGCCCTTTTCGCGCCATGGTCTCGACCTGATCGTGCGTTGAATAAAGGCCGCCGAACGGGTAATCGATCGGATCAAAGGGCAGTGCGGAGGGACAGGAACCGGTGAAACGCTTGCTGCCTGCGGTTTCGGGGCTGGTTGCGGCACTCTTCCTGGCGGGCTGCACTACCAATGCCGCCGTGAACTCGGCGGCGCCGACGGCGCAAGCACCGGCCGCTTCCGCGACACCGCTCCCGGCGACGACGGCGAACGGTGCTGCTCCGACGGACGGAAGCACCAAGGCCGCCCTTCCCGCCGCCGATCTCTCCAGCCAGCGCGTGCAGTTTGCCCCCATCGTCGGCGCGACGGTCCAGTCGGTGGGTCCCTTGGCCAAGGAACTGTCGGCGCGGGCCCAGCAGCGCAGCCTCAAGCTGGTCCCCGCGAACGATCCTTCCACCACGCTCCTGATGAAGGGCTATTTCTCGGCGCTGACCGACAGCAGCCAGACGACGGTGATCTATGTCTGGGACGTGCTCGACCCGGCCGGCAACCGGCTGCATCGCATAGAAGGCCAGCAGAAGGCGCCGTCCGGCACCGGCCAGGGCTTCGCCGCCGTCACCGACGACACGATGCGCTCGATCGCCGACCAGACGATCGACCAGCTGGTCGCCTGGCTCTCGGCGCGGAAGGCTTGAGCCGGCATCGGCCGGGGGAAAAATCCGAACGCGCTTGCAATACCGGAACGGGACGCTAAAAGCCGTCTATCCGCTCTCCCCCAGGGACAATCCATGAAACTTTTCGCGGGAAACTCCAACCGGGTGTTGGCCGAGGCCGTCGCCCGCTACCTCAACATTTCCCTGGGCAAGGCAAGCGTCAGGCGGTTCGCGGACCAGGAGATATTCGTCGAGATCCAGGAGAACGTGCGCGGCGAGGATGTCTTCGTCCTGCAATCGACCTCCTACCCGGCAAACGACCATCTGATGGAAATGCTCATCATGATGGACGCCTTCCGCCGCTCCTCGGCCAGGCGCATCACCGCCGTCATCCCCTATTTCGGCTATGCAAGGCAGGATCGCCGCGCCTCCGGCCGCACACCGATCTCGGCGAAGCTCGTCGCCAACCTGATCACCCAGGCCGGCGCCGACCGCGTGCTCACCCTCGACCTCCATGCCGGGCAGATCCAGGGCTTCTTCGATATCCCGACCGACAATCTCTTCGCCGCCCCGGTGATGGCGCGCGACATCAAGGCGAAGTACAGGCTGCCGAACGTCATGGTGGTCTCGCCCGACGTCGGCGGAGTGGTGCGCGCCCGCGCGGTCGCCAAGCGCATCGACGCCCAGCTCGCCATCGTCGACAAGAGGCGTGAACGCCCGGGCGAGTCCGAGGTCATGAACATCATCGGCAATGTGCGCGGCAAGGACTGCCTCCTGATCGACGACATCGTCGATTCCGGCGGCACGCTATGCAACGCCGCCGACGCCTTGCTCGCCAACGGCGCCACCAGCGTCACCGCCTACATTACCCACGGGGTGCTCTCCGGCGGAGCGGTCGCCCGCATCACCGGCTCCAAGCTGAACGAACTCGTCATCACCGACTCCATCCAGCCGAGTTCGTCCGTCGAGGCCGCGCACAATATCCGCGTGCTGCCGATCGCCGACCTGATCGGCGAGGCGGTTTCCCGCACTGCGACCGAAGAGTCGGTTTCCAGCCTTTTCGACTGACAGGCGGCAATCCCCATTGCGCACGGCAAAGCGCCGGCTTGCACCGGCTTCCGGCTTTGGGTATAGACGCGCGTCCGCGTAGACACCCTTGGAGGCAACGCGGATGAAGGCGGCCTGGCCGCGTGGTCCCCGATCTCGTTCGGAAAAGATCACGCTCCCTTCGGGGCGGACGCTTTCGACGTTTCCGCTTCACGCCCGCGGGCGCGGCGGCGACGCTCCAAAAACGCGAAAGGAAAAGCCATGAGCCACGATACGTACGAGCTCAAGGCCGATGCGCGCGAACGGGTCGGTAAGGGGTCCGCCCGTGAAGTTCGGCGCAACGGCAAGATACCCGCAGTCATCTACGGCGAGAAGAAGCCTCCCCTGGCGATCGCCCTCTCCTACAAGGACGTCTATTACAAGATCCATGGCGGCGGCTTCATGACCACCATCGCCACGATCGACGTCGGCGGCGAGAAGATCCAGGTTCTCCCGAAGGACTACCAGCTCGACCCGGTCCGCGACTTCCCGATGCATGTCGATTTCCTGCGCATCGGCAAGGACACGATCGTCACGGTCGATATCCCGGTCCATTTCATCAACGAGGAAAAATCGCCCGGCATCAAGCGCGGCGGCGTGCTCAACGTCGTGCGTCACGAAGTGGAGTTCCACTGCCCCGCGACCTCGATCCCGGAGTTCATCACGCTCGACCTCGATGGCACGGACATCGGCGACTCGCTGCATATTTCGGCGGTGAAGCTGCCCGAAGGCGTGAGGCCGGTGATCTCCGACCGCGACTTCACCATCGCAACCATCGCCGGCTCGTCGGCCATGAAGCCCGAGCCCGCCGAGGAAGGCGCCGAGGCGACCGCGGCGGAAGAGCCCGAGGCGGAAGAAGAGAAGGGTTCGGAGGAGTAATCCGACGCCCGAGGAGGATGCGTCGATGCTGCTCCTGGCAGGCCTCGGCAATCCCGGCCCGAAACATGCCGGCAACCGGCACAATATCGGCTTCATGGCGGCGGACGCGATTGCCCGCCGCCATTCCTTTTCGCCCTGGTCGAAGAAGTTCCAGGGTCTCCTCGCCGAGGGCAGCCTGGCCGGCGAGAAGACGCTTCTGCTGAAGCCCCAGACCTTCATGAACCTTTCCGGCCAGTCTGTCGGCGAGGCCATGCGCTTCTACAAGCTCGATCCGTCCAACCTGATCGTCTTCTACGACGAACTCGACCTCGCGCCGGGCAAGGTGCGCGTAAAGACAGGCGGCGGCTCGGGCGGGCACAATGGCATCCGCTCGATCGACCAGCATGTCGGCACCGAATACCGGCGCGTGCGCATCGGCATCGGCCATCCCGGCGCCAAGCCGATGGTGCATGGCTACGTGCTCGGCGACTTCGCCAAGGCCGACGGCGAGTGGCTGGAGACGCTTCTCGATTCCATTGCCGACAACGCGCCGCTTCTGGTCAAGGACGACGGCTCGAGCTTCATGAACCGCGTCACGCTCGATCTGCGCGAGAAACTGCAGCCGACTGGGGACGACGACCGCCCTCCCCCGAAGGCTCCGAAGCCGGCCAAGGGCCAGAGCCATATCCGCCAGGCTCGTCCGCAGAAGCCCGAGGTCAAGCTTCCCGAAACCGGCCCGATGGCGGCGATGCTGAAGAAGCTGTTCGGGAAGGACTGATCTCGAGGCTCGATCGCAATTCCTGCTTCCGAAGCCCGTGCTGTTGCCGCCAATCAAGATAAATCCTATATCACGAGAACACAAACTTCGTGTTTTCGTGAGGTCTGAATGCGGAATGTGACGATATCGATGGACGACGAGCTTTACCGCAAGACGCGGATCGAAGCCGCCAAGGCCGGCAAGAGCATGTCGCGGTTCTTGGCGGAAGCTGCGAAGGCGAAGATCGCTGTCGATGAAAGGACCGCAGTGGAAAGTAAGCGAAACAGCCAGCTTGAAGCGCTTGAGCGCATCTTTTCCGGCCCAGAATGGGATGTGAGTGAAAACGGTAGAATGCCGACCGCCGAGGAGCGCAATTTCCGGGGCCGGCAGAGTGATATTCGTTGACACCAACGTTCTTCTCTACTCCCACGATAGAAAAGATCCCGAAAAGGCCGACCGTTCCCGGTCCTGGCTTCGAGAGTTGGCAAAGCGCCGGATCGGGATCATCAACCTTCAGGTCCTGAACGAATTCACCGATGTGTTGCTTCGCAGAAAGTGGCTCGAAAATCCCGAACGGGTTTTCTCGGTATCGAGGGATTTTGCGGAACTGGGGGATAGCCCGCTTACGAAAAGAGAGGTGCTCGTCGCACGCCATCTTCATCTCCGCTATGGCTATTCCTGGTGGGACTGCCTTCTCCTCGCCTCCGCGCTCGAACTCGGCTGCACGTACTTCCTTTCCGAGGATTTGCAGGATGGACATGTCGTTGAAGGCTTGACGATCGTCGACCCCTTCGCCCATAGCCCTCAACGAATTCTGGCTTCCCCATAGGACAACGGAACAGATGGGTTTCAAATGTGGCATCGTCGGCCTGCCCAATGTCGGCAAGTCGACGCTCTTCAACGCGCTGACGCGCACGGCGGCGGCGCAGGCCGCCAACTATCCTTTCTGCACCATCGAGCCGAACACCGGTGAGGTCGCCGTTCCCGACGCGCGCCTCGACAGGCTCGCGGCGATCGCCAAATCGAAGGAGATCATCCCGACCCGCATTTCCTTCGTCGACATTGCCGGCCTCGTGCGCGGCGCTTCCAAGGGAGAAGGCCTGGGCAACCAGTTCCTCGCCAATATCCGCGAGGTCGATGCGATCGTGCACGTCCTGCGCTGCTTCGAAGACGACGACATCACCCATGTCGAGGGCCGGATCGATCCACTCGCGGATGCCGAAACGGTCGAAACCGAACTGATGCTCGCCGATCTGGAAAGCCTCGACCGCCGCATCCAGCAGGTGAGGAAACGTGCCACCGGCAAGGACAAGGAGGCGCTGGCCCTGCTTCCCGTCATGGAGAAGGCGCTGGCGCTGCTTCAGGATGGCAAGCCGGTCCGGCTCATGCTGAAGGGCATCGCCCAGGAGGATCTGCGCATCCTGCGCGGGCTGAACCTGCTGACGTCAAAACCCGTCCTCTACGTCTGCAACGTGGCGGAGGCCGATGCCTCGGGAGGCAACGAGCATACAAAGGCTGCTGGCGGGATGGCGGCGGAACAGGGTGCGCGCACGGTCACCATCTCGGCGGCGATCGAGGCGGAGGTCGCGCAGCTGCCGGACGATGAGCAGAAGGAGTTCCTCGAAGCGATGGGGCTGGAGGAACCCGGCCTCGACCGGCTGATCCGCGCCGGCTACGAATTGCTGGAACTGATCACCTTCTTCACCGCCGGTCCGAAGGAGACGCGTGCCTGGACCGTGCACAAGGGCGCGAAGGCGCCACAGGCGGCCGGCGTCATCCACACGGATTTCGAACGCGGCTTCATCCGGGCGCAGACCATTGCCTATGAAGACTACGTGTCGCTCGGCGGCGAGGTGGCCGCCAAGGAGGCGGGCAAGGCGCGCGACGAGGGCAAGGAATACGTCGTCCAGGACGGCGACGTGATGCTGTTCAAGTTCAACGTCTGACAAGCGGGCGCCGGAAAAGCAGAAAGCCGGCATCGGCCGGCTTTCCACGGTCCTGGGAGGACGCGCCCGCAGGGGCAGAATTCAGCGGATCTTGGCCTCTTCCTTGGACGGGCAGGTCGTCTTGCCCATCAGCATGTAGAAAGGGCACGTGCCGACGATGCCCGTCACCAGCGGCACAACGCCGATCAGGCCTAGCCAGCGCAGGGGCGCGTCGGGCGCCATGAAAATCAGGCCTATGAGGAACATGCCCGAGAGGGTGCGCACGGCACGGTCGCTAAGGCCGACATTTTGTTCAAACATTTCAATTCTCCGGAATATGCACTTTCGGTCCTGGCGACACACACATCTCTGCCAGAAGACCCGCGATATGGGATCGAACCGATCGGTTCGCAATATATACTCCCAAACATTTTTGGGAAAAAGACCGTTCACCGGCAAATTTTCGTGAGCGGTTAACACCGCCCTCTGAAGCTTGCGGTCGGGAAGCCGAGGCGGCAAGTTACGTCTTTCAGGACGATTGGAATCGCGATGACAGACAAGAAATGGGCTTACGAGGATCTCGAAATCGGACAGGTCCTCGACCTTGGGACAAAGACCGTCGCCGCCGACGAAATCATAGCGTTCGCACGCGAATTCGACCCGCAGCCGATGCATCTCGACGAGGCTGCGGGAAAGGCGAGCATCCTCGGCAGGCTTTCGGCGTCGGGATGGCATACCTGCTCGATCTACATGCGCATGGTGTGCGACGCCTTCATCCTGCAATCGACCTCCGAGGGCTCGCCCGGCATCGACTATGTGCGCTGGAAAAAGCCCGTGCATCCGGGCGATACCCTGACCGGCCGCGCCACCATCACGACCAAGAGGCGCTCGAAATCGCGGCCGGACCTCGGCTTCGCCAATTGCCGCGGCGAACTCGAGAACCAGCATGGCGAAATCGTGCTCGAACTGGAGAATGTAGGCATGTTCCGGCTGCGCAACCCGGAGATGGCGGCATGACGCTCGATGACTATCTCGGCGTCGGCCGGACCGTGACGCTCGGCTCGCACCGTTTCGAGCCCGAGGAGATCAAGACCTTCGCCCGCAAGTTCGATCCGCAGCCTTTCCACATGGACGAGAAGAGCGCCCAGAACAGCGTCTTCGGACGGCTATGCGCGTCCGGATGGCACACGGCCTCGATGTGGATGCGCTACAATGTCGAAAAACGCGCCGAGCCCGCCTGGAGCGGCCCCGGCCCGGAGCCGCAATTCGGCCCCTCCCCCGGCTTCCGTAATTTGAAATGGCTGAAACCGGTCTATGCCGGCGAGACGGTCACGTTCAAGCGCACGGTGCTGGGGCATCGGCCGCTCGCTTCCAGGCCCGGCTGGCGGCTGATGTCGGTACGCGCCGAGGCGTTCGATTCGACCGGCGACAAGGTCATCGAGTTCGAAAGCGCCGTGCTGGTGAAGGCGGGATAGGCTGCCCCGGCGTCTCAATGCCCCTCATAGGCGATGAGGCAGCGGACATCGACGCCGAGCCCTTCGAGCTTGGCGCGGCCGCCGAGCGCCGGCAGGTCGATGACGAAGCACGCAGCCACGATCTCCGCGCCCATCTGCCGTAGAAGCTTGACCGCGCCTTCCGCCGTGCCGCCGGTGGCGATCAGATCGTCCACCAGGATCACCTTCTCGCCGGCCGAGACGGCGTCCTTGTGCATCTCCATTTCGTCGAGCCCGTATTCCAGGCTGTAAGCGACGCGCACGGTCTCGTGCGGCAGCTTGCCCTTCTTGCGGATGGGAATGAAGCCGGCGGAAAGCTGATGCGCTATGGCGCCGCCGAGGATGAAACCGCGCGCCTCGATGCCCGCGATCTTGTCGATCTTCGACCCGGCATAGGGATGCACCAGTTCGTCGACCGTGCGGCGGAACGCCCGCGCATTGCCGAGCAGCGTGGTGATGTCACGGAACTTGATGCCCGGCCTCGGATAGTCGGGGATCGTGCGGATCGACGACAGGAGCGTGTCTTCGAGGGAAGGTTTCATGAAGGTCCCGTTGCTTACCGACCAGTGGTAGCGCCGGAGGCGGACGAAGGAAAGGGAATAGCAGCCCTCAGCCGGCATACTCCCGATATTGCGGCAGGTCGTCCGTGATCGTGAACCACGGCGCCTTGGAGCCGACGAAGATATGCGCCGAAGGCCGGATCGAAGGGGCGTCGATCAGCGTGCCCATCGCCACATGCACGTATTGTCCTTCGCGCACGACGGAATAGAGAAGCGAGCCGCAGACGGCGCAATGCGCGTCATGCGTCTCCTCCCCGCCATATCGGCGGATGTTCTCCTCTCCCTTCACGACCTTGAGCTTCTCCCGCTCGATGCCGGCGAACGGCTTGAACGCCGACCCCGTGGTGCGCCGGCAGTTCGAGCAATGGCAGTTGGCCGAATAGAGGAACGCATCGGCGACGGCATATTCCACGGTCCCGCACAGACATTTGCCTGCCAGTCTCCGGACATCTTTCGTCCCGTTCATTCTCGTTCCTCCTGCCGGAGCACGACGGCACCTGAATGGCCTGCACGATCTTGCCGATAACGTAGAAAGAAGGCCAAAAACAGCGAGGGCGCCTCAAGGCGCCCCCGGAGCGGATTTCCCTTCGATCGCGCGCCTCAGTGCGCGACCTCGGCCCACACCTTGCGCTTCGTCAGATAGACGAGCACGCCGAAGATGAGGAGGAAGATCATGACCCGGAAGCCGATCTCCTTGCGAACCTGGAGATGCGGCTCGGCGGCCCACATCAGGAAGGCGGCGACATCCGTCGCGTACTGGTTGACCGTCTGCGGCGCGCCGTCGTCATAGGCGACCTGCCCGTCCTGCAGCGGCGGCGGCATGTGCGTCGACACGGCGGACATGAAATGCGGGTTGTAGAAAGTGCCCTCCGGGATCGTCACGCCGGCCGGCGGGTTCTGGCCGAAGCCTGAGACGAAGGCGTGGATGTAATCCGGCCCGCCTTCCTCGTACTGCGTGAAGATATCGAAGATGAAGCGCGGGAAGCCGCGCTGTACCTCGCGCGCCTTGGCCATCAGCGACAGATCGGGCGGCGCAGCGCCGCCATTGGCCGCGGCCGCCGCCTCTTCGTTCGGGAACGGCGCCGGGAAGTGGTCCGACGGCTTGCCCGGACGGTCGAACATGTCGCCGTCATCGTTCGGCCCGTCATGGATCTGGTATTGGGCGGCGAACGCCTTGACCTGCGCGTCGCTGTAGCCGAGGTCCTTGAGGCTGCGGAAAGCCACAAGGTTGAGCGAATGGCAGGCCGAGCACACCTCCCTGTAGACCTTCAGCCCGCGCTGAAGCTGTTCCTTGTCATAGGTGCCGAACGGCCCGGCGAAGGACCAGCTCAGTTGCTGCGGCGGCAGCATCGGGAAGTGTGTCGGCTCGGCGTTCTTTTCATCCTGGGCCGCCGCGACGACGACCGTGCCGGCCGCGACGATGGCGAGCGCCGCCAATCCGTGAAGGATTTTCCTCATCTCGAAATCCTTTCCGGATCAGCCTTTGGTGTGCGGTTCTGCTGTGGCGCCGGCGGGATGCGCCGAGCCTCCGTTCTTCGCGAGAACGGCTTCGGTAATCGAATTGGGCATTCGTCGAGGTGTCTCAATCAGGCCGAGAACCGGCAGGATGATCAGGAAGTGGGCGTAGTACCAAATGGCGCCAAGCAGCGCGAGCGTCGGGTAGATGCCCTCCGGCGGCTTGGCGCCGATCCAGCCGAGCATGATGACGTCGGCGATGAATATCCAGAAGAACAGCTTGTACCACGGACGGTACACCGCGGAGCGGATCTTCGACGTGTCGAGCCACGGCACGATGAAGAGCAGCACGATCGACCCGAACATGGCGAGCACGCCGCCGAGCTTGGAGTTGATGGGCCCGATGTTGAAGGTGATGGCGCGCAAGATCGCGTAGAAGGGCAGGAAGTACCATTCCGGAACGATCTCCGACGGCGTCTTCAGCGGGTTCGCCTCGACATAGTTGTCGGCGTGGCCAAGGAAGTTCGGGATGTAGAAGATGAAATAGGCGAAGAAGAACAGGAAGACGACCATGGCGAAGCCGTCCTTCACCGTGGCGTGCGGCGAGAAGGGAACCGTGTCGGTCTTCGACTTGACCTCGATGCCGGTCGGATTGGTCTGACCCGCCACATGCAGCGCCCATATATGCAGGATGACCACGCCGGCGATCATGAATGGCAGCAGGTAGTGCAGCGAGAAGAAGCGGTTGAGCGTCGGATTGCCGACCGCGAAGCCGCCGATCAGGAGCTGCTGGATCCAGTCGCCGACGAGCGGGATGGCCGAGAAGAAGCCGGTGATGACGGTCGCGCCCCAGAAGCTCATCTGGCCCCACGGCAGTACGTAGCCCATGAAGGCGGTCGCCATCATCAGGAGATAGATGATGCAGCCGAGGATCCAGAGCAGCTCGCGCGGCGCCTTGTAGGAGCCGTAATAGAGCCCGCGGAACATGTGCACATAGACGGCGATGAAGAAGAACGACGCGCCGGTCGAGTGCATGTAGCGCAGGAGCCAGCCCTGGTTCACGTCGCGCATGATGCCTTCGACGGAGTTGAAGGCCAGCCCCGAATTCGCCGCATAGTGCATGGCGAGCACGACGCCGGTCGCGATCTGCAGGCCGAGCATCAGGGAGAGGATGCCGCCGAACGTGTAGGCGTAGTTGAGGTTGCGCGGCACCGGATAGGCGACGAAAGAATCGTACATCAGCCTCGGCAGAGGCATGCGGGCGTCGATCCAGCGGCCGAGGCCGGATTTCGGCGTATAGGTGGAGTGTTGCATACCGCTCATCGTCTCTGCCCCTAGCCGATCCGTACCACGGTCTCGGATGTGAATTCATAGACCGGGATCGCCATGTTCTCCGGCGCCGGACCTTTGCGGATGCGCCCGGCCGTATCGTATTGCGAGCCGTGGCATGGGCAGAACCAGCCGCCATACTCGCCCTGCTGGCCGAGTGGGATGCAGCCGAGATGGGTGCAGACCTGCACCATGACCATCCAGGCCTCCCGCTTCGGCACGGTGCGGTTGGCATCCGTCGCCGGCGCGTCGCTCGGCAGATTGGCGTTGCGGGCGACGGGATCCTTGAGTTCGGAGAGCTGGACGGACTTTCCTTCCTGCACCTCCTTGTCGGTGCGGTAGCGGACGACGACCGGCTTGCCGCGCCATTTGACGATCAGCGAGGCGCCCTTCTTGACCGAGGAGACGTCGACCTCGACCTGCGCCAGCGCCAGAGTCGAGGCGTCCGGCTGCATCTGGTCGATGAACGGCCATGCGACGCTCGCCGCGCCGACCACGCCTGCCATGCCCGTCGCGATGTAGAGGAAATCCCGCCGGTTGCCGTCAACCGTTTCGTTTGCCGCTTCGTGTGCGCTCACGGGCCCAGAATCCTTTCGAATCGATCCCGCCGGCGAAAGTCCGCCTAGACGTTTGTCCCAGCGTGCCGGCCTCCAGGCAATATGCCTCGGGCCGGACGGATTCCCCCGGCAATTGGCGAAGTTTCTATGCGTCCCTGCCAAGCTTGTCCAGACGCCTGCGGCACGGGACGGCAGATTGTCGCGGGACCGGGCCCGCGCCGTTCGTGGCCGCCCTGCAAAGCTGCTTTCGTGCCCTTCGACGCCCTGGCCCCGTCCCTCCTTCCTATCCTGGTCGCGAACGATCCTGACGACTATGGCCCTGCCCCTGGCTGATCGAATCAGCGCAAACTTGGCCGACGGCGGCAACGGCTCCGCCAGCTCGATACTTGAAAAATGTAGAAACGTTCCTACAATGTGTGACGTTGGGTTCTTACGATGGAAAGTGAGCGCGCACCGTGACGATGATCATGTCGAGCCGCCAGTTCAACCAGGATACGGGCGGGGCAAAGAAAGCAGCGAAAAAGGAGCCCGTAGTCATCACGACCCGCGGCCAGCCTTCCCATGTCCTGATGACGATGGAGGAATATGACCGGTTGAAGGGCAACAGGACCGGAGACAGGGAGTTCCACAGTCTGGCGGGCGCACTGAGGGACAATAGCCTGGAAGCGGATTTCGAATTCGATATCCCCGAATTCAAGGGAGTATTCAAAGGACATGAATTCGGCTGATGTATCTTCTTGATACGAATGTCGTCTCGGAACTGAGGGTGCCGAGACGGGCGGACCCGCAACTTCTCGCATGGACAGAACGCCAGGACGAAACACGTTCCTTCCTGTCGGTCATGACCATCCTCGAAATCCAGTACGGCGCATTGTTGCTGGAGCGCCGGGATGCGAGGGCCGGGAAGATCTTAAGGCGATGGGTCGAGGAAAGCGTCTTGCCGAAATTCGCCGACCGCATCCTTCCGGCAACGGTGGAAATCGCCTTTGCCTGCGCCAGGCTTCACATCCCCGACAGGCGCGGCGAAAGAGACGCGTGGATCGCCGCCACCGCGCTCGCGCACAATCTGACCGTGGTCACCCGCAACATCAAGGATTTCAGCGGCACAGGGGTGAAGCTCCTCAATCCCTGGCTGCCGGCTTCGGGTTGACGGCCGCTATTTCGCCCCGAGCCGCGCCAGCACTTCCCTGGGGATCGCGTAGTCGCGGATCAGGCTGTCGTGGCGCCGCATGCCGCACAATTCGCGCTGGATGAACCAGGCATAGACAGCCTCGGCCGTCTTCTTGAGCAATGCCGCTCGCCCCTCGGCGCTGCCTTCGTACTCACGCAGGTCGCGAAGGTATCGCTCGGCGTAGTAGCCGGCGCGTCCGAGCGAGGCCGCCTTCTCGGCCATCAGCTCGTAGTCGAGCACGTCGACCCCGGTCTGGCCGGAAGCCGGCGAGGAATTCTGTCCGGGCAAGCGCAGGCTCATCGGAACTGTCTACTCCGCCGCGATCCGATCCGCCAGGAAACCGCCGGATTGCCGCTTCCAGAGCTGCGCGTAAAGCCCGTCGCGCCGGACGAGTTCCTCATGCGTGCCCTCCTCCACGATCCGCCCCTGGTCGACGACGATCAGCCGGTCGAGCGCGGCGATGGTCGAAAGCCGGTGCGCGATGGCGACGACGGTCTTGCCCTCCATCATCTGCGCCAGATTCTCCTGGATCGCCGCCTCGATCTCCGAATCGAGCGCCGAGGTCGCTTCGTCGAGGACCAGGATCGGCGCATCCTTCAGGATCATCCGGGCGATCGCGATGCGCTGCCGCTGGCCGCCGGAAAGCTTGACGCCGCGCTCGCCCACATGGGCGTCGTATCCCTTGCGCCCCTTCGGATCGGCGACGTTCAGGATGAAATCATGCGCCGAGGCGCGTTTCGCCGCGCGGATGATCTCCGCCTCGCTCGCGCCCGGCTTGCCGTAGGCGATGTTGTCGCGGATCGAGCGGTGCATCAGGAGCGGCTCCTGGCTGACCACGCCGAATTGGGCCCTGAGCGACGCCTGGGTGAGCTTGCGGATGTCTCGCCCGTCGAGAAGGATCCGGCCCTTCTCGATATCGAATATCCGGAGCGCGAGATTGACGATCGTGGTCTTGCCCGCGCCCGACGGGCCGACGATCGCCACGCGCTCGCCAGGCCGGATATGGAAGGAGAGCCCGTCGATGATGCCGCCGCCCTTGCCGTAGTGGAAGGAGACGTCGTCGAAGACGAGATCGCCGGTCGCGCGCGGAATGTCGGCCGCGTCCTCGGCGTCGCGGATGGTCGGCTCGACCGAGATGACGCCGGTCGCGTCCTGCACGGTGGCGAAATTCCGGATCAGCCCGTTGATGTTGAACATCATGTAGCCGGACATGGTGTTCAGCCGGAAGACGAGCCCCGTCGCCGCGGCGATCGCGCCGGTGGTGGCGTCGCCCTCGATCCAGCGGTGCACCGCGAGCGCCATGATCGCGCTGATCATGATGCCGTTCAGGATGGCGACCGCGGCGCGCACGGAAGTGATGGCGCGCGTCAAGTCGATGACCGCGGTCAGGAACATGTCCATGCCCTCGCGCACGAAGGCGTGCTCGCGCCGGCCGCTGTCGAAGAGCTTCACCGCGAGGATGTTGGTGAAGGCGTCGACCATGCGGCCGTTGAGCACCGA
The DNA here is from genome assembly GCA_001896885.1 of Rhizobiales bacterium 65-79. Classification (GTDB taxonomy): domain Bacteria; phylum Pseudomonadota; class Alphaproteobacteria; order Rhizobiales; family Rhizobiaceae; genus Mesorhizobium_L. The sequence goes on from MKRJ01000019.1 coordinate 35,943, forward strand.
GCGGCCGTCCGCGGTACGCCGCCCTGCCGCCCTAAGCGGCGGCAGCAGGACGCGCGCAACGGCGAGATAGCTCACCAGCCACACCGCGATGACCAGAACCATCAGCGGATCGAGCGCCGCCAGAATGGAGGTGGCGAGCACGAGGAAGGTGGCGAAGCTCCACAGCGTCTGCAGCGAGGAGATGATGAAATCGCCGGTCGATTCGCCCGCCTGCATGATCTTCGTGGCGATGCGGCCGGCGAAGTCGTTCTGGTAGAAATCATAGGGCTGCTCGATGACGCGACGGAACGACTGCCAGCGGACCTTCTGATAGAAATGCGGGACGATCACCTGCTGCTCGACCACCGCGTTGACGATCAGGATGGCGGCCCGCACGACAAGCACGAGCAGCAGCAACCCCAGCAGTTCCGGCCAGTGATCGGCGATCAGCGCCTTCGGACTGGAGGAATCGAGCAGGTCGATCAGCCAGCCGACCGCCCAGTAGAGCGACGCGTCGACAATCCCCGCGAGCCCGCCGATGAAAAGCAGGAGCACGAACGGCCCCTTCGCCTGGCTGGCGAAGTAGAGGATGAAACGCCAGCCGTCGCGCGGCAGCACCTCGCGGTCGGTGTCGCCGAAGGGATCGATGATCCCCTCGGCCTTGCGCCACAGCCGATCGAGCAAGGCACCGCTCATTGTGCCGCCTCGGGTTTGGGCTCCCGCTCCGGTTCGCTGCGCGGCTTGCCCTCATGGAAAAGGAAGCCGCCGGACTGGCGTTTCCACAGGCGCGCATAGATTCCGTCGAGGGCCAGCAGTTCGTCATGCGTCCCCTCTTCGGTAATCTTGCCGTCCGACAGCACGATCAGCCGGTCGAGATGGGCGATGGTGGACAGCCGGTGTGCGACGGCTATCACCGTCTTGTCCTTCATCAACGAATCGAGATTGCCCTGGATTGCCGCCTCGACCTCGGAATCGAGGGCGGAAGTCGCCTCGTCAAGGATCACGATCGGCGCGTCCTTGAGGAAGACCCGGGCGATGGCGATGCGCTGGCGCTGCCCGCCGGACAATGTCGCTCCGCGCTCGCCGACATGGGCGTCGTAGCCGGAGCGACCTTTCTTGTCATGGAGCTTCAGTATGAAATCGTGGGCTTCCGCCTCCTTGGCGGCCTCTATCATCTCCGCGTCGCTGGCATCGGCCTTCGCGATCTTGATATTCGCACGCAACGAGCGATGGAAGAGTTCCGTGTTCTGCGTCACCACGCCGATCTGGGCCCGCAGCGAATCCTGCTTTACCGCAGCGACGTCCTGTCCATCGATCAGGATGCGGCCGCCCTTGACGTCGTAAAGACGAAGGATCAGGTTGACGAGCGTTGTCTTGCCCGAACCCGACGGCCCGATCAGCCCGACCTTCTCGCCGGCCTTGATGGTCAAATCGAGCCCATTCAGCACATTCGTTCCGTCATAGCTGAACACGACGTTCTCGACCCTGATCTCTCCTTTGGAGACCAGCAAATCGGTCGCGCCGGGGCGATCGACGAGGCCGAGCGGCCGCGCGACCAGCGCCTTGGCGTTCTCGAGGATACCGAGGGTGCGCAACATGCTGTTGAGCTGGGTCATGAGCCTGCTGAGCAGCGCATTGAGGCGCAGGACGAGCCCGAGCGTGAAGGCGACGGCTCCGACCGTGACCGTCTCGCGGGTCCACAGATCGACCGACATCCAGGCGATGGCGGCGATCATCACGCCGGAGAAAAGGTTCAGCGAACCGCGCACCGCGGTCAATGTGCGCGTGAATTTCAGATAGGCAGCCAGATAGCCGTCGAAGCCCATATGAACGCCGCGGTCGTTCGCATCGCGTGAAAAGAGCTTCAGCGTCCCGATATTCGCATAGCCATCGACGATGCGCCCGTTGGCAACGGCACCCTGTTCGGCCGCCTCTTCCGAATATTTGCGTATCCGCGGCAGGAACCACCAGGCAAGCAGGCAGAAGCCGAGGATCCATACCACGACGAGGCCGGCAAGGCGCCAGTCCAGGTGAATCATCATGGCGAGCGTCGTCGCCGTATAGATCAGCATGAACCAGAGGACGGCGATCGCGCTTTCAAGCAGGTCGCCGACGGCCTGGCCGCTCTGCCAGACCTTGGAGCCGATACTGCCGGCGAGATCGTTCTGGAAGAAATCGTAGGACTGCCGCGAAACATAGCGGTGGGCCTGCCAGCGCACGAGATTGTAGAACCCGGGCGCGATCGTCTGCTCGTCGACCAGCGCGGAAAGATATAGCACCACCGTCCGTGCCACCAGCACTGTAAGCAGCATGAAGAGCAGTTCCGGCCCCGACGCGGCGATCAGCCCGGACCAGCTTCGATGCGCGCTGGACGTGTCGAGTATGTCGACAAGCCGCCCGACGAAGTAGAATAGGCCGGCGTCGATCAGGGGCGCCAGCCCGCCAACGACCAGCATGAGCAGGAACGGCGCTTTCGCCTGCCTCATATAGTGCCAGATGAAGCCGACAAGTCCCGCGGGCGGTTGCAGATTGGCCGGCTCCCGGAACGGAGGCAGCCAATTCTCGAATACGGTGTAGATGCGATGAGCGAGCTTCACTCCGCGGCCTCCGCCTGTCCGGGATCGATGAAGCCGCCGGACTGCCGCTGCCAGAGCCGGGCATAGAGCCCGCCCCGCGCGATCAGTTGGTCATGGCTGCCTTCCTCGATGATCCGTCCCTTGTCCATGACGATCAGCCGGTCCATCGCCGCGATGGTCGAGAGACGGTGCGCGATGGCGATGACGGTCTTGCCCTGCATGAGCCGGTAGAGGTTCTCCTGGATCGCGGCCTCGACCTCCGAATCGAGTGCCGAGGTCGCCTCGTCGAGGATCAATATAGGGGCATCCTTCAGCATCACGCGCGCGATCGCGATACGCTGGCGCTGGCCGCCGGAAAGCTTGACGCCGCGTTCGCCGACATGCGCGTCATAGCCTTTGCGGCCCACCGGATCGGCCATGGCGTCGATGAAGCCGTGGATCTCGGCCCGCCTTGCCGCCTCGATCATCCTTTCCTCGCCGGCGTCCGGCCGGCCGTACAGGATGTTCTCGCGCACCGAGCGATGCAGCAGCGAAGTGTCCTGCGTGACCATGCCGATATTGGCGCGCAGCGAATCCTGCGCCACGCCCGCGATGTCCTGGCGATCGATCAGGATGCGGCCGCCTTCGAGGTCATAGAAGCGGAGGAGCAGATTGACCAGCGTCGACTTGCCGGCGCCGGACGGCCCGACGAGACCGACCTTCTCCCCTGCCCTGACCTTCAGGCTCAGATCCTCGATGACGCCCTTCTGCTTGCCGTAGTGGAAGCGGATACGCTCGAACTCGATCTCGCCGCGCGTTACGGCCAGTTCCGGCGCGCCCGGCCTGTCGTCGACCAGCCTCGGCAGCGAGATCGAGCCGATCCCGTCCTGTACGGTGCCGATGTTCTCGAACAGGCCAGACACTTCCCACATGATCCATTGCGACATGCCCCAGAGCCGCAGCACCAGGCCGATGACGACGGCAACCGCGCCGACGGTGACGATTTCGCCCAGCCACAGCCAGATGGCCAGCGTCCCGACGGCCAGCAGCAAAAGGGCGTTCATTCCGTAGATGATGGCGTAGAGCGACGTGATCAGCCGCCCCTGCCTATACACGGTCGTCATGAAGTCGCTCATGCCTTCACGGGCATAGTCGGCCTCGCGCCTGGCATGCGAGAAGAGTTTCACCGTCTGGATGTTCGTATAGCTGTCCACGATCCGCCCGGTCATGAGCGAGCGCGCGTCGGCCTGCGCCTCGGCAACGCGACCAAGACGCGGGATGAAATAGCGCAGAACGAACAGGTATCCCACTAGCCAGACGGCCAGCGGCGCCGCAAGCCGCCAGTCGGCCGACCCCACGATGACGATCACGCCGAGGAAATAGACGACGACATAATTCAGGACCTCGACGAACTTGACGACCGTCTCGCGCACGGCGAGCGCCGTCTGCATCAGCTTGGTGGCGATGCGCCCGGCGAATTCGTCCTGGTAGAAGGTCATGGACTGCTTGAGCAGATAGCGGTGCACCAGCCAGCGGATACGCATCGGGTAGTTGCCGAACAGCGTCTGGTAGGTCGTCAGCGAGGACACCGTGACGACGGCAGGCAGCGCGACGCCGGCGACAAGGGCCATGCCGACCAGCTTCCACTTCTCCGTCCGCAGGAAGGTCTCGCGGTTCTGAGCCGCCAGCCAGTCCACGATATGGCCGAGGAAGCCGAACATCCACACTTCCATGACGGCGATCAGCGCCATGCAGATCGCCGCCAGGAGCACAAACGGCCAGGACGCGCGCGTGTAGTACCAGCAGAAGGCGAAAAGCGTCTTCGGCGGTTCGGCCGGTTCGGCCGGCGGAAAGGGATCGAGTCTCTGTTCAAACCACGAAAACATCATCAAAGCCTTGAACGAACTTGCAGAATATGGGTACCCGCAGGCGGCCTTTTCAGCCTCGCGGGCTGGAATACGAGCGGCGCCAGATGGAGGCCGGCGCTCGGCGCGGCCGGCGGGGCGTGGTCAGACGAGGCGGCAAGCCTCTTCGGGAAGAAAACGGACATGAGGCGAATCCAGAAGGAACCGGGATGATCTCCGGCGGGATTCGCGACGATGGAACCGGGTATCGGGAAGCGTCGTAACGAAAGCCGCCGTCAGGCTGATTGCCAGCCGAAAAGGCAGAAAGCCGATGGGAACATGATCACGTTCACTCCTGCCTCCTTGCGGTTCGTGTTGATGCTCATGCCGGACGACAGCGGGCCGGCCCGAAAGTCCACGTCTTATAGCCGGCTTTGCCTTCTATGGCCAGACCGTCCGCCGCGCTGTACGAACGCCTCCTGACAGCTGTGGCCGTTCGGCCACGGCGTTGGCGACCGCCCGAAGGGAACAATGGACGATCCACTCCGCATCGCGCTCTACCAGCCGGACATCGCCGGCAATACCGGCACGATCCTGCGTCTCGCGGCCTGCATGGCGCTCGGCGTCGATATCATCGAGCCGGCGGGCTTCGACTTTTCCGACCGCACCCTGAGGCGCGCCGGCATGGACTATCTCGAAAGGACGGCCTTGACGCGCCATGTCGACTGGGCGGCCTTCGAGGATTGGCGCGCAAGCGAGAAGCGGCGGCTCGTCCTCTTCACGACGAGCGCGACCGTGCGCTACACAGAATTCTCCTTCGGGCCGGGCGATATCCTGCTTTTCGGGCGCGAATCGGCGGGCGTCCCCGACCATGTGCACGCAGCCGCGGATCATCGCCTGCTCATCCCGATGCCTGGCGGCGGCCGTTCTCTGAACGTCGCCATGTCGGCCGCCATGGCCGTGGGCGAAGCGATCCGGCAGCTTGCCGATTGACGGTCAGCCGAGCCGCGCGATGTCGCGGGCCTTGCGGGGCATTTCGCTTCCTAGTCCGCGCTTGGCAGCCGCCGCATCGTGAACTCGATGACGTCGCCCGGCTGCTCGCGCCAGCTCTCGATTTCCGTCCAGTAGGCCTGCTTTGGCCAGCGGTCGAGCCATTCGCGCGCCTTGGCCCTTGCTTCCGTTCGCGGCAGGAGAAACGTTTCGCGCAAAAAGCCGTCGCGTGGCTTGACCGCCTCGGCGGCGCGCTGGCGGCGCAGCCTTTCCTTCAGACTGTCGAGCGGTGGTCTTGACGGCGTCCGCATGACGCAACTCCTTGACCCGCGATATAGAAAGTTTAGGTGTGGCCGACAAAAAAGACGAGTCCAAATCGGGTCTCGGGGGCGGCACGGGGCGAAGGGAGAAGGCATGGAACCGCAGGATCTTTCGCCCGGTCTGCCGGACGCCATCGACGAGAAGAAGGCCGCGGCCGAAAGCTGGTTCCGCGAATTGCGTGATCGCATCTGCGCCGCCTTCGAGACACTGGAGGACGAAGCCGCCGGCCCGCAAGCCACATGGGCGCCCGGCCGCTTCGAGCGCCACCAATGGCTGCGCCAGGAGGGCAAGGGCGGCGGGGGCATCATGTCGACCATGCGCGGCCGCGTCTTCGAGAAGGTCGGCGTCCATACCTCCACGGTCTATGGCGAATTCTCGCCCGAATTCCGCAAGCAGATCCCCGGCGCCGAGGAAGACCCGCGCTTCTGGGCTTCCGGCATCTCGCTCATCGCGCATCCCTGGAATCCGAACGTGCCGGCCGTGCACATGAACACGCGCATGGTCGTCACTTCGCGGCAATGGTTCGGCGGCGGGGCCGATTTGACTCCGGTGCTGGACAGGCGCCGCACCCAGGACGACCCGGACACGGTCGCTTTCCACAAGGCGATGCAGCTCGTCTGCGATCGTCACGGGGCAATCGTCGACTACGGCAGGCTGAAGAAATGGTGCGACGAATATTTCTTCCTGCCGCACCGCAACGAGCCGCGCGGCATTGGCGGCATCTTCTACGACTGGCTGAGAAGCCTGGACGACAAGGGCGGCTGGAATGCCGATTTCGCCTTCACGCAGGATGTCGGCCGCGCCTTCCTTGTCATCTACCCGCACCTGGTGCGCAGGAATTTCCTCGGCAACTGGACGGATGCCGACCGCGAGGAGCAGCTCGTCCGCCGCGGCCGCTATGTCGAGTTCAACCTGCTCTACGACCGCGGCACCATCTTCGGGCTGAAGACCGGCGGCAACGTCGATTCGATCCTCTCCAGCATGCCGCCGGAAGTGAAATGGCCTTGACGGAGGCCGTCTGACGGAAAGGCGACCTGCGCCGCCATCGCACCGCGTCGGGCGAAAACCCCTGCTCTTGGGCCGGCTGCGCCTGCAACCACCCAAAATGTGAGAATTCGTTCACCAATCGAGGCGAATTTCCTATCCCTGCGGCGGTTTTTCCCCGGCGGCTAACCAAAGGACAACCAGCCGGCGTTTCACTGCACGGAGCCCGACCGGCAGGCGGGCGTATGCAGGGGGCTACAGAATATGATACGTGCCTTTTTCGCCGACCGCCGCGGCGCCTATGCTGTGATCATGGGGATTCTCGCCATTCCGCTGATGCTCTCTGTCGGGCTTGGCGTCGACTATGCGCGCTATCTGCGCGCCCAGGCCCATCTTCAGAGCCTCGCCGACGCGGCGTCGCTCGCCATGGCGGCCTCCCGATCGCCCGACGAGGCCTCGCTTCGGAAGATCGGCGACGACTTCATCGCCGCCAATTCTTCCGACAAGGATCTCGACCATGTCCGGGTCGCCAGCCTGACGGGGACGACGGAAAAGGTCGATCTCACGCTCGAGGCCACGCTGCCGACGACCTTCATGGCACTCGCCAACATCGATACCATGAATGTCCATGCGAACTCGCTGGCGATCCGCGCCGTCTCGGGCAGCGTCGAGGTCAGCCTCGTCCTCGACAATACCTGGTCGATGTCGGAAATGGCCGACGCCAGCACGACGAAGATCGCGGCGCTGAAGAAAGCGGCGTCCGATCTCGTGAACGAGGTGTTCAAGGACAACGACGCGCCGATCAAGGTCGGCCTCGTGCCTTACGCAGACTACGTTAATGTCGGAACGCAGAACCGCGGCGCCTCATGGCTCAATATACCCGCGGACTATTCGGTTACGCACAAGGGCTCGTGCCAGACCATCACCAGCAAGCAGGGCGCCTGCCTCGCCTACGCTCCGCAAAAGACCTGCACAAGCAATACGGACGGGATCATCTCGACCTACCAGTGCGGCGGCGGCTGCACGAAGTATGCGGCGGACGTGCCGGTGACGCCCTATCAGAGCTGCTCGAACGACTATGTCACCAACTACACCTGGTATGGCTGCGTCGGCTCGCGAGCCAACGGACAGGACCCGATCCTCAGCGACGAGCATCCCTCGCGCCGCTACCCGGGCTATCTCGACACGTCCCAGCATTGCCTGAATCCGATCGTGCCGCTGACCGACAACAAGAACACGCTGGTCAGCGCGATCAACAATCTGATCATCAACATCGGCGGCTACAAGCCTTCCACCTATATCCCGGCCGGGATCATGTGGGGCATCAACGAGCTTTCGCCGTCGGCGCCGCTCACCGAGGCCCAGGCCTACGACCCTGACAATGTCAAGCCGCGCAAGGTCATGGTGCTGATGACGGACGGCTACAACACGCTCCAGTTCCGCGCCTCGGACGGACGCCATGTCGGCTTCGACGCCAACAAGGAGGCCGACGAGCGCGCCCAGTCGAACGCCAATGCCGCCGCGCTTTGCGACTATGCCAAGAAGCGGAAGATCGAGATCTTCTCGGTCGCCTTCATCGTCTCCAATCCCACGGCGACCGCGGACGACAGGGCCAAGGAGGACGAGGCGCGCGCTCTCCTGCAGGGATGCGCCGCGGATGCCCAGCATTACTACGACGCCACCAATTCCGAGGCGCTCGCGCAGGCTTTCTCCGGCATCGCGCAGTCGCTGACCAATGTCCGGCTGGCGCGGTAAGGTCGAGGAATTTTGAACGGCCGGGCAACGAAATCGCCGCATTCCGTGTTATCCTCCCACATATGTTCCGTGGACAAGGAGGATATCCGATGAAGGCATTTCATTGCGGTTCACTGGTTCCCGGCTGCGAATGGCACACCCGCGCCGAGGACGAGGCGGAAGTCATGCGCCGGGCCGTCGAGCATCTGCGCGAGGTCCATGGCGAAGACACGATCCGCGAGACGATGATCGAGGCCATCCGCTCGCGTATCGAGAAGGTCCGCGACGCAGCTTAGAAGGCGGACTTGAATCGATATCCGAACGAGCGGAATCAATTTCCCCGTTTCGGATTCTAAGGTATTGATCCGGATATCTTTTCGGCGGCGCGCGCCATCAGCGCGTCGCGATCCGGTTTGAAGCCCGACTCGACCCATTCCGATTCGAGTTCGGCGAGCAAACTGCCGAGCGCCTTTCCCTGCTTGAGCCCGAGTTCGCGCAGATCCTGCCCGGTGATCGGGAAAACGGGTCGTCGCCACTTTTCGAGGAAACCAAGCAGCCGCGAATAGCTGCCCGCCTCCACAAGCGCCCCATCGTCTTTGGCCGCGCGGCCGCGGGCCGATGCGAAGGCAAGGCGCAGGCGATCCTCGATCGCCCGCAGGTCCCCCCGATAGAGCCGCCTTGAGAACGCGGCATCGCTCGTCGCGGCCGCAACGGGCTCCGCCAGCGCCCATCCGACCAGCCGGTCCGCCTCGGCCCTGGAAAGCTTCAGCCTTCGGCCAAGCTCCTTCATGCGCACCGCATCCGGCGGCACGATCGCTTCCAGCCGGGAAAGCGGGTCGGGGGTCCAGCCGAGATCGGCCTCGGCCTTCGCCAGTGCGTGGATCGCGTCGATGCCCCATTTTTCGCTCTCGGGCAGGACGAGGCTCAGGACCCCAGCCTGGCGCATCCAAAGCAGGGCGCGCGAGGGATCGGGCGCGGAAAGCAGCTTCTTCAGTTCCGACCAGACGCGCTCGGCCGAAAGCTGTCGCAGCCCGTCTTTCAGCCGCGCGCAGGCTTTCAATCCTTCAGCGTCGGGCCGTCCCGCGCCGTACCAGGCGAAGAAGCGGAAGAAACGGAGGATGCGCAGGTAGTCCTCGCGGATGCGCGCCTCCGGGTCGCCGATGAAGCGCAGCGTGCGGCTTCCGATGTCGGCGAGCCCGCCGACGAGATCGACGATCGTCCCGTCCGCCTTGGCGTAGAGCGCGTTGATCGTGAAGTCCCGCCGTTCGGCATCGGCCTTCCAGTCGCGGCCGAAGGCCACCCGGGCATGCCGGCCGTCCGTCTCGACATCGGCCCTGAGCGTGGTCACCTCGAATGCCCTGCCGCCGGCGATGACTGTCACCGTTCCATGCGCGAGGCCGGTCGGCACCGGCTTGAAGCCGGCGGCTTTCGCCCGTCTCATCGTCTCTTCCGGCTGCGTGGTCGTGGCGATATCGATATCGGTGACGGCGCCGCCCATGAGGGTGTTCCGCACCGCGCCGCCCGCGATCCTGGCTTCCTCGCCATTCTCGCCCAGCGCCGAAAGCAGGCGCTGCAGGTTTCTGTCGGAGAGCCAGTCCGCGCGCCCGGCAAGCGTTTCCGCCGGCTTTTCCGCGCTCATGCGTAGAGCCGCTCGTAGAGCATGCGGATGATGCCGGCGGTCAGCCCCCATATGTAGCGGTCGCCATAGGGCATCGCGTAGTAACGCCTTATATGGCCCTGCCATTCGCGGCTTTCCTTGTTGTGGTTGGCCGCGTCCATGATGAAGCGGAGCGGAACCTCGAAGGCATCGTCGACCTCGTCCTCGTTGATCGTGAGCAGGAAACCCGGATGCACGATGCCGAGAACGGGCGCTACCCGGAAGCCGCTCCCCGAGACATAGTCGGGCAGCCTCCCGATCACCTCGATAAAGCTCCGGTCGAGGCCGATCTCCTCCTCCGTCTCGCGCAACGCCGCGTCTTCCGCGGAGGCGTCCGTCGGATCGATCCTGCCGCCCGGAAAGGCGACCTGGCCGGAATGATGCCTAAGCTTCTCCGTGCGCTTGGTCAGGATGACGCTCGCGCCGTCCGCGTGGTCCACCACCGGAATGAGCACGGCCGCGTCGCGCAGGCCCTCGCGCACGATCAGGTGCCTGAGTTCGGGGTTGGCCCGGTGATCGCCCCAATCGTCGTCGGCCGCCAGCTTCCGGCGCTCGACGCGACGCCGGAGATCGGCGGCGGAATAAGGTTCGACCGATGGCATGTCCATCATCACGCGCTCAGCTTCTTCAGCGTCTCCGCCTCCATGATCGGGAAGACCATCCCCTTCGAGCGGACCGCGAACATCCGCCGCCCGCCGATCTCGATCTCTTCCCCGGCATTGACCAGTTCGTACATGACCGGCCGCGCCACCAGCGCCTCCAGCCGGCCGCGTATATGGAGATAGGGCTTGAGCCCCTCCGTATCGGCCTCGTCGACGAAGCGCAGGGGATGCTCGGGGCCGGCCTCCACCACATCGCCGACATTGGTGCGGAAGGTCAGCACCCGGCTGTCGCCCTCGCCGGAAACATCGATCTCCACGGCGACGAACGGTGCGTCGGCGACCCGGATGCCGACCTTTTCCACCGGCGTGACGAGATAGGTCCTGCCGTCCGCGTCCTTGCGCAGCACCGTCGAGAACAGCCTGACCAAAGGCGCCCGTCCGATCGGCGTCCCCATGTAGAACCATGTCCCGTCGGCCTTTATCTCCATGTCGAGATCGCCGCAGAAGGGCGGATTCCAGCGTTCCACGGGCGCCGCGCCCTTGCCGGCGCGCGGCGCGCGCGAAATGAGCGCTTCCAGTCCGCCGGTGTCGCGGGCGGCGGCAAGCGTCGCGGGCGATTGCTGTTTCCTCTCGGGCATCGTCACGAAATAGTCACCGTTGTTCCGCTTGTCAGCCATTGGGGGTGATTTAAGTTCACCTCATCGTTTGTGGAAAGAGGCGAATCACCCCGATATCGGGGGATTGCGCAACAAGGAAAGCAAGCGGCATGAGCGTCATCGCCACCGACAAGCCCATCGACGCCAAGGAAATGGTCGCCGAGGCCGAACGCGCGCTCGCCGACATCGCGAGCGTTAAGGAAGGGGTCGGCAAGGTCATTTTCGGCCAGGCCGGCGTGGTCGAGCGGGCACTGGTGACGCTCTTCGCCGGCGGCCACGGGCTTCTGGTCGGCGTGCCCGGCCTTGCCAAGACGAAGCTCGTCGAAACGCTCGGCGTCGTGCTCGGCCTCGACGCCCGCCGCATCCAGTTCACGCCCGACCTGATGCCCTCCGACATACTCGGCTCGGAAGTCATGGAACAGGACCCCAACGGGAAACGCTCCTTCCGCTTCATCCACGGGCCGGTCTTCGCGCAGCTCCTGATGGCCGACGAGATCAACCGCGCCTCGCCGCGCACGCAGTCGGCGCTGCTCCAGGCCATGCAGGAATATCACGTGACCGTCGCCGGGGCCCGCCATGATCTGCCCTCGCCCTTCCATGTGCTCGCCACCCAGAACCCGCTCGAGCAGGAAGGCACCTATCCGCTGCCCGAGGCGCAGCTCGACCGCTTCCTGATGCAGATCGATATCCTCTATCCGGAACTGGAGGCGGAACGCCGCGTTCTCCTCGAGACCACCGGCGTCGATGAGGTGAAGGCCGCAAACGTTCTTTCCGCCGCAAGGCTGAAGGAGATCCAGCTTCTGGTGCGGCGCATGCCGGTGCCCGAAAGCGTCGTGACAGCCATTCTCGATCTCGTGCGCTCCGCCCGCCCCGGCCAGGGCAACGCCGAGACCGACCGGCATGTCGCCTGGGGTCCCGGCCCGCGCGCCAGCCAGGCACTGACGCTCTGCGCCCGCTCGCGCGCGCTCTATGACGGCCGGCTGGCGCCCTCGACGGACGACGTGCGCGCGCTGGCGGAACCCGTGCTCCAGCACCGCATGGCGCTGACCTTCGCCGCGCGGGCCGAAGGCATGAGCGTGCGCGACGTGGTGGCGCGGCTGGTGAAAGGGATGTGATGGCGCGCATAGGCGAGGCGACCGCTCCCGCGCTTACGAGCGACGCCCTTGCCCGCGGTCGCTCCCAGGCGGCGCTCGTGCCCGACCTGCTGGTCGAGGCGCGCCGTGTCGTCAACACGGTGATCGCCGGCTGGCATGGCCGGCGCAAGCAGGGCATCGGCGAGAATTTCTGGCAGTTCCGCCCCTATGTCGAGGGGGACGCCATTTCCCGCATCGACTGGCGGCGTTCCGCCCGCGACGACCATACCTATATCCGCGACCGCGAATGGGAAGCCGCGCACACCGTCTGGCTGTGGGCCGACAATTCGCCTTCCATGCTGTTCAGGTCGGCGACCGCGCTGGCTTCCAAGGAATCGCGGGCGCTGGTGCTGGTCCTCGCTCTGGCCGAACTCCTGTCGCGCAGCGGCGAGCGCATCGCCTGGCCCGGACTGACCGATCCCTTCACCTCGCGCAACGGCGCTGAGCGGCTCGCTTCGCATCTCGTCCATGCGCCGAACCGTGCCTTGCGCCCCGATCTCGGCCATGTGCGCCGCTTTTCCGAAGTGGTGCTGATTGGCGATTTCCTCGACACGGTCGAAGAGACGCAGGCCTGGCTGCGGCAACTGGCCGAGCGAGGCGCCCGCGCCCATCTCGTCGAGGTCGCCGATCCCGCCGAGGAAAGCTTCCCCTATGCCGGCCGCACCGAGTTCCGCGATCCCGAAACCGGCGAGAGGCTGACGGCCGGCCGCGCCGAGATGCTGCGCGAGGACTATGCCGCCCTCTACCGCGCGCGGCGCGAGGAACTGGCCCGCTGGGCGACCCGGCTCGGCTGGAGCTATACCGTCAACCACACGGACCGGCCCGCTTCCGAGGCGCTCGTGCGCGTCCATCTCGCATTGACCGCCGACGCCGGGTTGGCCGAACGGGCGCACGCATGAGCTGGCTCGCCCTCTCCTTCGGACAACCTTTCGTCCTGTTTGGGCTGGCGGCGCTGCCGGTCATCTGGTGGCTGCTTCGGGCGACACCGCCCAGACCGCAGGACGAGATTTTCCCGCCGCTTCGCATCCTGGCGCGGGTGCTCAAACGCGAGGAGACGCCAGAGCGCAGCCCCTGGTGGCTGACGCTGCTGCGTCTGGCGATGGCGGCGCTGGTGATCCTGGCGCTCGCCGATCCGATCATCAATCCACGCGAGACGCTGCCCGCGAAGGCAAGCGCGCTCGCCGTCGTGATGGACAATGGCTGGGCATCGGCGCCGGATTGGGACAAGCGGGTCGCCACGGCCAGGCGGCTGATCGCCGACGCCCGTGACCGCAACGAGCCGGTGATCCTCGCCTTCACCGCCGAGAAGCCGAACGCCGAGATCGGCCCCTTCGACGCCAAGGCCGCCACGGACCGGCTGCGCGCGGCACGACCCCGGCCGGTGCCGGTCGATCGCGCCTCGGTCTATGGCCGCGTCGCCGCCGCGCTGCAGCGGTTTCCGGGAGCGCGCCTCGCCATCCTCTCCGACGGCCTGGCGACGAAAGGCGACGACGCGGCCTTCAAGGCGATCCTCGGCGAGAAGGAAAGCGGACTGGTATGGGCCGCGCCCGGCAGCCTGACCACCCTTGGCCTGACGGCCGCCGACAACCAGCCCGACGCGTTTGCCGTCACCGCCGTGCGCTCCGAGGCGGACAAGGCGCCTCGCCAGGCGACGGTCGGTGCTTTCGACAGCAAGGGCCGTCGCATCGCCGACGCCAATCTGACCTTCGCGCCGGGCGAATCGAGCGCCACCGGGAAGGTTCCGGTGCCGTTCGAACTGCGCAATGATTTCGCCTCCATCGCCATCGACGGCCAGCGGCAGGCCGGCGCCGTGCGCGTACTCGACGACAGTTCCAAGCGCCGGCGAGTCGGCCTCCTGTCGCAATCCGACTCCAACGATCTGGCGCAGCCGCTTCTCTCGCCGCTCTACTACATCAGCCGGGCTCTGAAACCCTTCGCCGACCTGATCAATCCGCGGGACCAGGATCTTGCCAAGGCCATCCCGGAACTGGTGGACCAGAAGCCGGCCATGATCATCATGGCCGACATCGGCACGCTGCCGCCGAGCGCCCGCCGCAAGCTCCTCGAATGGCTGGACGAGGGAGGTACGCTCGTGCGTTTCGCCGGGCCGAGGCTGGCTGCGGTGACGGAGAACGACAAGGAACTGCTGCCCGTGCCGCTGCGGCTCGGCGAGCGTTCGCTTGGCGGTGCGCTTTCCTGGACAAAGCCGCAGCCGGTGGCGAAATTCCCGCCGATCGGACCGTTCTCCGACCTCGCCGCGCCGCAGGACGTAACCGTTACCCGGCAGGTGCTGGCCGAGCCGACACCCGACCTCGCCGACCACACATGGGCGAGCCTCGCCGACGGCACGCCGCTGGTCACCGGAGCCAAGCGCGGCAAGGGCACGCTCGTCCTCTTCCACGTGACGCCGGAGGCGACCTGGTCGAACCTGCCGATCTCGGGCACCTTCGTCGAGATGCTGCACCGGATCGTCACCCTCTCGCGCAACCAGGGCAGCGCGGCGAACGCTGCGGGAGACACGGCGCAAGGAGCGCTCCCGCCTTACCGCATGATCGCGGCCGACGGCACGCTGACCCCGCCGCCGCCCGATGCAAGGCCGCTGGAACGCAATGCCGCCACCGCTCCCGTCACGATCGAAAACCCTCCCGGACTCTATGGCGGCGAGGACGGCGTCCTCGCGCACAACCTGCTCGACGCCGACGCGAAGCTCATTCCGCTGAAGCGGCCCGGGACGTCGATGCCGGTCAGGGAAATCGACTACGCCCTCGACCGTTCGCAGGCGCTGAAAGGCTCTTTCCTGCTCGCCGCCCTCATCCTCATGCTCCTCGACGCGCTGGCGGTGCTGTGGCTCGGCGGCCTCTTCAGCCGCCGTCCCCGCCGGGCGGGCTCGCCCGCGGCGGCCGCTTCGCTGCTGGCGCTGGCGCTCGCCGGCGGCATGCTCCTGGCTGCTCCCGGCCATGCTTTCGCCGACGACAGCAAGCCGGGCGACCAGGCGGCGATCGACGCCGTCTCGAAGACGCGCATCGCCTACGTCATCACCGGCGACAAGCAGATCGACGACATCAGCCGGGCCGGCATCCTCGGCCTTTCCCGCTTCCTGATCGAGAAGACGGCGCTGGAGCCCGGCGAGCCGGCGGGCGTCGATATCGCCAAGGACGAGCTCTCCTTCTATCCGCTCATCTACTGGCCGATCGATGCCAAGGCGCCGATGCCGTCGGAAGACGCCATCGCCCGCGTCGACGCCTACATGAAGCAGGGTGGGACGGTGCTGTTCGATACGCGCGACCAGTTCACCAGCGGGCTCGATCCGAACGCGGTCAGTCCCGCGACGGAGCGGCTGCGGGACATATTGTCAAACCTCAACGTGCCGCCTTTGGAGCCGGTCCCGCCCGACCACGTGCTGACGAAGTCCTTCTACATCCTGCCGGAATTTCCCGGCCGCTACGACGGCGGGCCGCTCTGGGTCGAGGCATCCGCCGGCGCCAAGAGCAGCGTCGACCGCCCGGTACGCACCGGCGACGGCGTTTCGCCCATCCTTATCACCGGCAATGATTTCGCCGGGGCCTGGGCGATCGATGACAACGGCAATCCGCTCCTGCCCACCGTGCCCGACGACCCGATGCAGCGCGTCTATGCGTACCGTGCCGGCGTCAACATCATGATGTACATGCTGACCGGCAACTACAAATCCGACCAGGTGCATGTGCCGGCACTGCTCGAGAGGCTGGGGCAATGAACTGGTCCGTCAGCTTCCAGCCCCTTGTCGCCTGGCCATGGATCGCCGCGATCGTCGCGCCGCTTCTGATCCTCGCGGGTATCGGCTTCTTCCTGCGCCGGCGCGGGGCGTGGCTGAGGATGCTCGCCTTCCTGGCCCTGGCGCTCGCCCTCGCCAATCCGGTGCTGCTGAACGAACTGCGCGATCCGCTGAAGAGCGTCGTGGCGCTCATCGTCGACAAGAGCCAGAGCCAGGATATCGGCGACCGCGCGAAGATGACGGACGCGGCGGTGGAGGAACTGAAGGCCAGGCTTGCCCGCTTCAAGGATTTCGACGTGCGCGTGGTCGAGGCCGGCCGCTCGCCGAAGGCCGACGAACGCGCCGAGACTAGGCTCTTCGCCGCCCTCGACAACACCTTCCGCGACGTGCCCCCCTCACGCATCGGCGGCGCCATCATGGTGACCGACGGCGAAGTCCACGACGTGCCGGCCAAGGCCGGCTCCTTCCCTGCACCGCTCCACGCGCTGATCACCGGCCGGGCGGACGAGCGCGACCGCCGCATCTTCTTCGAGAAGGCGCCGCGTTTCGGCATCGTCGGCAAGCCGCTCGACCTGACCTACAAGATCACCGACACGGCCGGCGGCAGCGGTGCGGTGAACGTCCGCGTTTCGGTGAATGGCGAGACCCTGTCCTTCGACCAGGCAGAGATCGGCCAGGAAACCCATCTCTCGATCAAGGTGCCGAATGCCGGCCGCAACATCATCGAACTGTCGGTCGATCCCGTGCCGGGCGAGATCAGCACGACGAACAATCACACGATCGCGCTCGTCGACGGCATCCGCGAGAATCTACGCGTCCTCCTCGTCTCCGGCGAGCCGCATGCCGGTGAAAGAACCTGGCGCAACCTGTTGAAATCGGACGCTTCGGTCGATCTCGTCCACTTCACCATCCTGCGCCCGCCGGAGAAGCAGGACGGCACGCCGATCAACGAGCTGTCGCTCATCGCCTTTCCGACGCGCGAGCTTTTCGTCGAGAAGATCAACGATTTCGACCTGATCATCTTCGACCGGTACCAGCACCGCGACGTGCTGCCGGTCCTCTATTACGACTACATCGCCCAATATGTGGAAAACGGCGGCGCACTGCTGATCGCGGCCGGGCCGGAATATGCCGGCGACAATTCGATCGCCCGCACGCCGCTGATATCGGCGCTGCCTGCCCTGCCGACCGGCGACATCATCGAGAAAGGCTTCTATCCGCGGCTGACCGAGACGGGGAAGCGGCATCCCGTCACCCGCGGCCTCGAGGGCTCGGCTTCCGAACCGCCGCATTGGGGACGCTGGTTCCGCGACATCGTCGTCGACCATCCGCAGGGCGAGGTGGTGATGAAGGGGCCGGACAACCGCCCGCTCCTGATCCTCGACCGCAAGGGCAAGGGCCGGGTCGGCATGCTCCTTTCCGACCAGGGCTGGCTCTGGTCGCGCGGCTATGAGGGCGGCGGGCCGGACGTGGCGCTCTACCGCCGTGTCGCGCACTGGCTGATGAAGGAGCCGGACCTCGAGGAGGAGCGCCTGACGGCCGATGGTTCGGGCATGACGCTGAATATACGCCGCCAGACGATGAGCGACGATCCGGGCGACGCCCGCGTCATCACGCCGACGGGCAAGACGCTGACCGTCAAGCTCGCCAAGTCCGAGCCCGGCGTGTTCACCGGCAGCGTCGATACGAACGAGATCGGCCTTTACCAGATCGGCAATGGCGACCTCACCGCGCTCGCCCATGTCGGCCCGGTCAACGCGCCGGAATTCGCCGATCCGGTTTCGACCACCGAGAAGCTGCGCCCCTTCGCCGAGGCGACCGGCGGCAGCGTCCGGCGGCTCGCCGACGCGTCGGGCAACATGACCCTTCCTAACATCGTGCCGGTAAGCAGCTCCGGCGACGCCTCCGGCCGCGACTGGATCGGGCTCCGGACCACCGGCGACAGCGTCCTGAAGGCCGTCGACCGCGTGCCGCTCTTCGGCGGGTTCTTCGGCCTCGCGCTGCTGCTGCTTGCCATGGGCGCCATGTGGTATCGCGAGGGAAGATAGCGGACTGCCTCCGGCGCGCTACCGCTCCATGGTATCCTCGGGCGTTCGCGACTTCATTTTTCGGAAGGCTGCCCCGCTCCCCGGGGCAGGATCAACTGATGAAGACGAAATTGACGCTCGCGGCCATCTCCGCCTTCTGCCTCTTTTCAGCATCCGCCTTCGCCCTCGAACTGAAAAGCCCCGACTTCAAGGAGGGCGACACGATGCCGATGAAGCACGTCTTCAACGGCACAGGCTGCAAGGGCAGGAACGTGTCTCCCGCGCTCGAATGGTCGGGTGTTCCGGCGGACGCCAGGAGCCTGGCGCTGACGGTCTATGACCCCGATGCCCCGTCCGGGTCCGGCTGGTGGCACTGGGAAGTGGTGGACATCCCGCCGAAGACGATGAAACTCGCCGAGGGCGCGAGCGCGGGAAAGATGCCCAAGGGCTCGATGCAGGCGCGCAATGATTTCGGCAAGTCGGAATATGACGGCCCCTGCCCGCCGGCCGGCGACAAGCCGCACCGCTACATCTTCACCATCTATGCGCTGAAGGCCGCCAAGCTGCCGCTCGACAGGTCGGCGCCCGGCGCGGCCGCGGGATTCGCGATCAATGCCGACCTGCTCGACAAGGCGACGCTGACGGTGATGTACGGACGCTGAGGCCGCCATGCGGGCGGCGCTATGCGCGGGCCCGCTTCTCGTGGTCGAGAAGGCCGGTCAGCGCCGCGACCGCGCCGCTCTTGATTTCGTGCGCCAGCAGCCGGTTGAGATCGACCGGCGCGGGCAGCGACAATTGCCCGCGCGGCACGCGCTGGAAGCCGAGCGGGCCGTAATAGGGTTCGTCGCCGACCAGCACGACGGCGCCCGCCCCGGCTTTCGCCGCCGCCTCGAGCGCGATCGCCACCAGCCGCCGGCCGACGCCGATGTTCTTCCATTCCGGCCTGACCGCGAGCGGCCCGAGCAGCAGCGCCCTGCCCTTGCCCGCCGCGACCCGCGTCATGCGCACGGAGCCGATGACCGTTTCGCCATGCAGGGCGACGAAGGAGAGGCCGCGCTCATGCCCACCGCCCTCGCGGATGCGGTAGGCGGCGCGGGCGTAACGGCCGGGGCCGAACGCTTCTTCGTTGATTTCCTCGATTTGCGGGTCGTGTGCCGCCTGCTCCTGCAGGTAGGCGAAGTCGGTGGCCTTCATGGTCGATCGGTTCCGGTTCGAGAACGGGTTGGGAGCATATGCCGGCGCGGTCGGCGCCGTGGCGCCGGTTCAGGCGCGGGCTCGTCGTCGCTCGATAGGGATGATCGTCAAGGCGCTTCCTCCAGGGGAATTTTCCGCTAGACGATTTTGTCCCGGCACGCAATCGCCAATTGCGCGAAACTTCCGGTCGCCCGGCGACGACGGTCTGTTCAGGGGGCACGGGGTTGGGCTTCGCCCGCCCGTGGCCTAGATTCTTCGGAAGAGAAGAGGATTTCCGGCATGGGCATGCTGAACGACGGAATCTGGACCGACAGATGGTACGACACGAAGTCCACGGACGGCCGCTTCGAACGCGCCGAGGCTCCGTGGCGCGATTTCGTCACCGTCGACGGCAAACCGGCTCCGGGGCGGACGCGCGGCTTCAAGGCCGAGCCGGGCCGCTATCATCTCTACGTGTCGCTCGCCTGCCCATGGGCGCACCGCACGCTGATCTTCCGCAGGCTGAAGAAACTCGAAGATGTCATTTCCGTTTCGGTCGTCCATCACTTCATGGGCGAACAGGGCTGGACCTTCAGGCTCGAGGAAGGGGCGACCGGAGACACGCTCCACGGCTTGGATTACCTCCACCAGGTCTATACGCGCGCCGACCCGAACTATACCGGCCGGGCCACGGTGCCGATCCTCTGGGACAAGCGCGGGGAGACGATCGTCTCCAACGAATCCTCCGAGATCATCCGCATGCTGAACTCGGCCTTCGACGCCTGGGGCGACCGCTCGCTCGACTTCTATCCCGCCGCGCTGCGCGCCGAGATCGACGCCGTCAACGCACGCGTCTATCCAACGATCAACAACGGCGTCTATCGCGCCGGCTTCGCCACCACGCAGGAAGCCTATGAGGAAGCTTTCGACCAACTCTTCGCCGCGCTCGACGAGATGGAGGAGCGGCTGTCGCGCCACCGGTACCTCGTCGACGATCGGCTGACCGAAGCCGACTGGCGGCTGTTCACGACACTGGTCCGCTTCGACCCGGTCTATGTCGGCCATTTCAAGTGCAACTTGCGCCGGATAGCCGATTATCCAAACCTGTCGAATTACCTGCGTGATCTCTACCAGGTGCCGGGCGTGGCCGGTACGGTGAACCTCTACCACATCAAGCATCACTATTACGAAAGCCACCCGACGGTGAACCCGACACGCATCGTGCCGAAGGGTCCGGAACTCGACTACGCCGCCCCGCACGACCGCGATCGTTTCAGGAAGGCTGCCTAGCAGCCCTCCTCTCAGCGACGGGGAGAGGAGGCGCTCCGCCTTTCCCCTTGCGCAACAATTCCGCCTTGTTTATTGAAACCACCATGAACACGCGCCACGCCCTGCCGGTTTCCTCGTCCGCCGCTTTCGCGACGGCGACGGTTCGCGCGCTTTCCTCGACCCTCCTTCTTCTCGGCCTTATCGGCGACCGTCGGGCTCGTTGAACAGGAGCACCCGGCGGTCGATGCGACGCCGACGCTCCTTCACAGAACCGTTCAAAAGATCATAAGGCGACGCCAGGACGGGAGTCCGCGCGCCGGAGGCAAGAGATGAACCAGCACGAGAAGATCGTTCGCCAGAAGGGCATGCCGGACGCCGCACGCAAATACCAGCCCTACCCCACCATTTCGCTGCCCGACCGCACCTGGCCGGACAGGGTCATCGACCATGCCCCGATCTGGTGCTCCGTCGATCTGCGCGACGGCAACCAGGCGCTCATCGACCCGATGGGGCACGACCGCAAGGCGCGCATGTTCCAGCTTCTGCTGGACATGGGCTTCAAGGAGATCGAGGTCGGTTTTCCTTCCGCCTCGCAGACCGATTTCGACTTCGCCCGCTGGTGCATCGAGGAGGGCAACGTCCCCGACGATGTCGACCTCCAGGTGCTGGTGCAATGCCGGCCCGAGCTGATCCAGCGCACGTTCGAATCGCTCGAGGGCGCGAAGACGCCGATCGTGCATTTCTACAATTCCACCAGCGAGTTGCAGCGCCGCGTCGTCTTCGAGAAGGACGTTGCCGGCATCAAGAAGATCGCCACCGATGCGGCGAAGATGATCACCGACATGGCCGCCAAGGCAGGCGGTGGCTACCGCTTCCAGTATTCGCCGGAAAGCTTCACCGGCACCGAACTCGAAGTGGCGCTGGAGATCTGCAACGCGGTGGCCGAGATCGTCCGGCCCACGCGGGAGAACAGGCTCATCGTCAACCTGCCCTCGACCGTCGAGATGGCCACCCCCAACACCTATGCCGATCGCATCGAGTGGATGTGCCGCAACCTCGACAACCGCGAGAACCTGATCGTCTCGCTGCATCCGCACAACGACCGCGGCACCGGCGTCGCCACCACGGAACTCGGCCTGATGGCCGGCGCCGACCGCGTCGAGGGCACGCTGTTCGGCAATGGCGAGCGCACCGGCAATGTCGATATCGTTACCTTGGCGCTCAACATGTACACGCAGGGCGTCGATCCGATGCTGGACTGCTCCGACATCACCCGGATGAAGGACATCTACGAATATTCGAACCAGCTGCGCATCCCCGAGCGCCATCCCTATGTCGGCGAACTGGTCTATACGGCCTTTTCCGGCTCGCACCAGGATGCGATCAACAAGGGCATGAAGGCGGCCAAGACGGCCAACAGCCCGCTCTGGGAAGTGCCGTACCTGCCCATCGACCCGAAGGATGTCGGCCGCTCCTACGAGGCGATCATCCGCATCAACTCGCAGTCCGGCAAAGGCGGCATCGCCTACATCCTGCAGGCGGATTACGGGCTGAACCTGCCGCGCAACCTCCAGGTCGAGTTCAGCCAGGCGATCCAGGCGATCACCGACGCCGAAGGCAGGGAGCTGCCGTCGAAGCGCATCCACGAGGAATTCCTGAAGCAATATGTCGACCAGCCCGGCGCCAGGCTCAAATTCGTCGAGCATCGCACCTTCCCGACCCAGATCAGGGGCCAGAGGATCGTCGAGGCGACCATCATCGATGGCGGCAGGGAAGTGACGATCAACGGCACCGGCACCGGCCCGATCGACGGCTTCGTCGACGCGCTTTCGCGCCATGTCGGCATCCCGCTCTCGGTGCTCGACTATTCCGAGCATTCCATGCAGCGCGGCTCGAACGCGGCCGCGATCTCCTACATGGAAATGGAACATCCGGGCGGGCGCATCTTCGGTGCCGGCATCAATACGAACATCGTCGGCGCCTCGCTCGAAGCCGTCGTTTCGGCGACGAACCGGATCCTCGGGCAGACCGCCTGAGCGCATTCGCCTTCCCCTCAAGGGCAGGGGAACCGCATAGGGAAGTCGGGTAGGATTTGCGCGCTCGTTTACCCCCACCCCTGTCCCCTCCCCACAAGGGGGAGGAGACGCCATCTCCGCTTTCTCGGCTGCAATCTTCGAAATTTTGCGCCGTATGGCGTAGGCGCAAAGTTCCCCTCCCCCTTGTGGGGAGGGGTTAGGGGTGGGGTACTTTCATATACAATTCCCCTGTCCCTTGATGGGGAGGCGCCGCGCAGTTTCCGCATGCGATTGCCCTGTCTTTCCGGTGAGAAGGGAACGTGAACATCGTGGCAAACGTCGCGGTGCTATGTTAATAAGGCATTAACTGTGTGCCGCGGAGTTTTCCTATGGCTGAACCTGAAGCCAGCGTAACGTCGATCGATCAGGTGCGGAGGCTGAACGACGTCATCCGCGAGGTGAAGAACGCTGCCGCCGACCGCGACGACGTGGTCGTGGAGATCCGCGAGGCGAGCCGGGTCCGGCTGGAGCTTCTGGCCCAGGAACTGAAGCCGGTCTTCGACGCCGTCCCGGCGGAGAACGACTGGTTCGATTTCGCGATATCGTCCGGCCTGCAGCCAAGGCTCTGGATCGACGCCATCACCCACGTGACGCTCGGCCGCGACCGTCGCACCTACCGCTTCCTCGCCGATACACGGCTCGGACGGAGCGTGCTCGCCGAATCGCCCGAGATCAAGCCGGTCGCCGATCAGGTGACGCGCTACATCGCCGAGCGCATGGTGGAGCGGCAGCGCCTGGTCGAGGGAACCGTCGAGCCGGTGGCGCGCATTGCGGCCCGCGCCAGGTGGGGCAGCATCTACCGCCCGCGCCATGGCTGGCGCGCCTTCCTGCACGGTCTCCTGCTGGTGATCGCCGGCGCGCTGGTCGGCCTGGCCTTCGCCGCTGCCTATTTCTGGGACCGGCTCGCCGACCTGGGCTAGAGCCTTTCATGACTAGCTGGAAGCAGTTCTGTTTCTCCGATGGCGAGGCGACCCGCCAGGAGGGCGGCGCGGGGCGTACCGGTGGTACGGCCAAGTCCGCCCGACGAAGCGGGCGCCCGCCAGCGGGAAACCGCCCCGTCGATTTGCCCCGCAAATCGACAAGACCCATAGATGCCGGTCGTCCTTTCGCAGGCGAAGCCTGCGGGCGACCGGTGGGCTGGGTGAATTCGGGCCAAATCCTTCAGCCTTTGGGGTCCGGCCTCTGGCCGGCTCGAGGGTAGGCCAAGGCCCGGATTCCCTCCGGCAGAACGCTTCCAGCTAACCATGAAAGGCTCTAGATTTCACGCCCTGAGCAGCACCTTGTGCGAGCGGTGAGGCGACAGGTATTCCGACGAAATCTCCGTGACCGTCGCTGTCGGCCCGGTGACGCCGCGGCGCGTCAGCCGGATCGACCATTCCCTGCCCTCATGGTCGATGTCGATCTGGTTGTATTGCGCCAGCGGCCGGCGCGAGCCGAACGCCTCTCCCGCCGCCGCCACGCCGACGACGGGTATCTCGTTGTCGCGGCCGCCGATGCGGTAGAGCGTGGGTTCGTGCGTATGCCCGTGCAGGACCAGTTCCGCGCCGTGTCGCCTCACGGTCCGCTGGAAGAGCGAAATGCCGAACAGCCGCTTGTGCGCGGCGGCCGAGCCGCGCACCGGCGGATGGTGGATCATGACGACGCGGAAGAGCCCTTCCCGGCCGGCCTTGTCGAGCAAAGCGCCGAGCCTCGCCGCCTGCGCCGCCCGGAAATAGCCCGTCGCCATGAACGGAGCGCTCGCCCGCGCGGATGACGTCCCGATCAGCGCGATATCCTGGCGCACGCGCATGTAGGGGAAATGGTGGCGGAAATCCGTCATCGGCTTCTGGCCGTCGCCCGTCATCCAGGCGCTCCATGCCCGGCATGCCTTGTCGAGGGCTCCAGGGACGTAGGCGTCGTGATTGCCGGGAATGATGGAGACGTCGTGCGGCGAGCCCAGCGTTTCCAGCCACAGCCGCGCCATCTCGATTTCCCGGTCGAGCGCCAGATTGACGAGGTCGCCGGTGACCGCGATATGATCGGGCGCCGCCACCTTCATGTCGCCGACGATCGCATCGAGGATGGAATCGCGCATGTGGCGCCGGCGGTTGCGTTGCCAGTTGACGTAGCCGGTAATGCGTTTCGAGGCGAGTTCGCGGTAATCTACGTCGGGCAGGGGACCCAGATGGACATCGGAAATATGCGCCAGCCGAAACATCATAGACCCTTACGCCACGCAGCCTTCTCGTGCCAGCCTTTTGCGGGTGCACGATCCTTATGAGCAAAGCCGCGTTCCGCCAGGGCGGATGGCCGGGCATAAGGGCAAGGCTCTTTCACGGTTACTTTCTCCTGTCGCGGCCGATGACGCTCGGCGTCCGGGCCGTCGTCCATGACCGTAACGGACACAAGGTCTTCTTGATCCGTCACACCTATGTTCCCGGCTGGCACCTGCCGGGCGGCGGCGTGGAGAAGAACGAAACCGTCGTCCAGGCGCTGACCCGCGAGCTTTCGGAAGAAGGCAATTTCCAGCTTCTCGCCCCTCCCCTGCTGCGCTCGCTTCATTTCAACCGGCATGCGAGCCCCCGCGACCACGTCGCCGTCTTCCTGGTCGAGGATTTCCGCCAGCATCTGGCGAAGGCTCCCGACCGCGAGATCGCCGACAGCGGTTTTTTCGCTCTCGATGAATTGCCCGAGATGACGACGCCGGGCACCCGCCGCCGCATCGCCGAAACGTTCGAAGGCGCCCCGGTTTCCGAATATTGGTGAGGAAGCGCCTTGACGGCACGACCATCGACGTTCGCGCTTGCCCGAATCAGCAGGTTGGGAAAATATCGTCGAGGCAAGATGTTACCGATCCTCGCCGCATTCTTGCCGCGTCGATCGGCATAAGAAGACAGCAGATGGAGATCGGCCGGGGCGAGCAGGATTCCATCCGTGAGTGCAGCCCAAGCTTTCGACCGTGTCCGGCATCGTCGCCGCCACGGTTCCGGAGGGAGATGTCTGGTGGGATTTCTTGCGTTTACTTTACCGCAAGCCGGCGCGGATGCGAGGTTACGAACGCTTGCCATGAAGTGAATGAGGGATTAACCACTGCATACGGTCGTGAGAGAGGGCCTTTCTCGACAAAATGAAAAATTCCACGCCGAGCAAAGGGATTGGTTAACCAAGCTTGTCGATAATTTTAGATGAACCGGCCCCCGATGGCTGGCGCCGAGGCGTCTGGCCAATTTTGTCGGCGCGTGGAAACGCGGCGGCAGCGGGCGCTGGCGGCTTGAGTTTGGTGAATAGAGTTCGGTTGGCTGGCATGGCGTTCGCAAGCGACACGATCTGGGACGATTACCCCCGCGCAAATGCAGGGTTTCCTTCGATACGCACAAGCTGGCTTCTTTCCGGCGTAGCCGTGCTCGGATTGGGCGTGGCGCTGGCGGGCTGGTCGCTCGCGACGGTGGCCGCGGTGCACAAGATGGAGACTTCGCTCTCCTCGACGCCGACCCTTCTGCCGGAAAGCGCCTTCGCGCCCGGCGCGATAGCCCTCTTCGATCCCGCGCACCGCATCGAGCATCTGGGCGACAAGCTGCGGCAGCATCTCGCCTACCCGGACGCGGCCGCCCCACAGGCGGCGCCTGCCCGCCACCACGAAAAATCCGGCCGCGTCGTCGCGGCAACCACCTCCGCCCATCAGCCGGCATCGCATATGCCCCTGGCGGAGCGCTTCGGCGAGCGCATGTCCAAGGAGGCGTCAGCGGCCCATCAGCGCGGATCGGATTTCATCCGCTCCCGTCTCGCGGCCGCCGGTTCGGTCAAGTCCTCGCGCATGGCGCTCGCGGATGCCGCAGCACTCCTGGCCGCACGCGCGGCATCGCCGGCCAAACCGGTCGTCAAGCTGCCGCAGCAGGTGGCGCTTCTCCCGCAGGAACCGTCGAATACGCGCTTCGCGCATGATGTCGCCAACGCCATTCCGAAGCTGCTTCCCACCATGCCTTCCGCCGACCGCTTCGGGTCGGCCGGGAACGATGCGGAGAAGCCGTCGAGGATAGCGCTCGCCGTCATCGACGCGGAACTGGACAAGGGCACCGAGGTGCTGTCGCCCCCCCTGCCCAGCGCGCCGCCGGCCCGCAACGCGGCGGTTCCCGACGACACGGCTGACGATACCCGCAAGCGGGACGGCGAGCCGTTCTCCGAGAACATGCCCGACAACCCGCCTTTGCCGACCTGGCGCCCGGCATTGAAAGCGCCGGAAGAGCCGGCAGCAGCGCCGGCCCCGGCTCCCGCCCCCACGCCGGCGCCGCAGAATGCGCGCCCGACGCGCGCCATCATGGCCTATGCCAAGCCCGACGATTTGGACGACGAAAGTCCGCTCTCCGGCCTCGGCAGGCTCTTCGAGAGAAAGCCGCGCCTGCCCGGCCTGGGCAACGGCGTGGCCGTCTACGACATCCGCAACGCCGTGGTCTATATGCCTGACGGCGAAAGGCTGGAGGCCCATTCCGGCATGGGGACCATGGCCGACAAACCGCGCTACGTCGACGAGAAGAACCGCGGACCGACACCGCCCAACACCTACAAGCTGGTGCTGCGGGAGCGGCGTTTCCACGGCGTCGAGGCGATCAGGCTGCTGCCGATCGACGGCAACAACAAATTCGGCCGCGTCGGCCTGCTCGCGCATACCTACATGCTGCGCGGCGGCCTCGCCGAGTCGAACGGCTGCGTCGTCTTCAAGGACTACAAGCGCTTCCTGCAGGCCTTCAAGCGGGGCAAGGTCACGCGTCTGGTCGTGGTGCCGGACCTTTCGCATGCGTCTCCGGCCACGCTCGCTTCGGCGGCGCGCGGCGCGTAGAGCCTTCCCACCGACTTTCCGCGCGGTGCCTGCGGGCGCCGCCCGCCGTTCTTGGAACCCCGGATGGCGGGACTTGCGGTGTGGCCCAGTCTGTTTGTCCCTCAGCGCCTATGGCCTAGATTGCATTTCGTGCTCTTGCACCCCGCACAGACCAGAAATCAACGGCCCTGATCCGTGAAACCATCAAGCAGCATCCCCGTCGACGGTCTCGATGCGCCGAGGCGTTACTGGGCATGGGCGACGCTCATCGTCGGCATCACCCTTGCCGTCCTCGACGGTACCATCGCCAACGTGGCGCTGCCGACCATCGCGGAGGACTTCAAGGCGAGCCCCTCCGTCTCGATCTGGATCGTCAACGGCTACCAGATGGCCGTCGTCGTCACATTGCTGCCCTTTGCCTCGCTCGGCGAGATATACGGCCATCGGCGCGTCTATGTCCTAGGCGTCGTGCTTTTCACGCTCTCCTCCCTCGCCTGCGCGCTCTCCGGCTCGCTCGGCCTGCTGACCCTCTCGCGCATCGTGCAGGGTATCGGCGCCTCGGGCCTGATGAGCGTCAATTCCGCTCTCCTGCGCTACATCGTCCCCAAGGCGAAGTTCGGCACCGCCATCGGGCTGAACGCCGTGGTCGTCGGCGCGGCGTCGACGATCGGCCCCACCCTTGCCGGCTTCATCCTCGCGGTCCTGAGTTGGCCGTGGCTGTTCATCATAAACGTGCCGCTCGGCATCGTCACCGTGCTCATGGGCCTGCGCAGCCTTCCCGACAACGATCTCGCGGACCGGCGCTTCGACCTCGCCAGCGCGGCCCTCAGTGCCGCCTCGATCGGTCTCATCGTCACCACGATCGACAGCATAGGCCATGGGCTCTCATGGGTGCTGGTCGTCGGGCAGGCCGCCGGCTGCGCCGTGACCTGCACGCTCCTCGTGCGGCGCGAGCTGCGCGTGCCGGAACCGCTGCTGCCGCTCGACCTCTTGAAGATACCGGTCTTCGCCCTCTCGATCGGGACGTCGGTCGCTTCCTTTACGGCCCAGATCCTCGCCTTTGTCTCGCTCCCTTTCAGCTTCCAGACGATCTACGGCTTTCCTCCCGGCGAGGTCGGCCTGCTGATCGCGCCCTGGCCGCTCGCGGTGGCGGTGATGGCGCCGATAGCGGGAAAGCTGTCGAACCGCCATTCGGCGGCGCTGCTCGGCAGTACGGGCCTGCTCCTGCTGGCGGCCGGCCTGCTCCTGCTCGCCTTCCTGCCGCAGCATCCCTCGATAGCGGATATCGTCTGGCGGATGGCGCTGTGCGGCCTCGGCTTCGGCTGTTTCCAGACGCCCAACAACCGCACGATGATCATGGCGGCGCCACGCGCCCGCAGCGGAGCCGCGAGCGGGATGCTGGGCACCGCCCGGCTGAGCGGCCAGACGATCGGCGCCGCGCTTGTCGCGCTGCTGCTCGGCCGGATCGGTATCCATGGCGCCACCACGGCGCTCTTCGTCGGCGCCGGCTTCGCCATCCTTGCGGCGATCGTCAGCCTGTCGCGTTACGGCAGGGAGAACCGGGACCTCTTTTGAAGGTACGGACTCACGCGAACGGGACCGACACCGTTCCCCTGGGCAGTTTGGCTTCATCGTCCGGCTCGACATGGATGACCACGCGGACGCTCGGAATCTCCGCCTTCAGCGCCGCCTCGATCCGGTCGCAGATGACATGGCTGTCGCCGACGCTCATCGCCGCATCGACGACGAGATGGAACTCGATGAAGGTGGCGCGGCCGGCGATCCGCGTCTTCAAATCGTGCACCTCGAGTGCGCCGCCCGCATTGGACGAGATGACCTCCCGGATGCGCATCGACTGCTCCGCATCGACGCCCACGTCCATGAGCCCCTGGACGGAAGAGCCGATGACGCGCCAGCCCTGGTAGACGATGTTCATGGCGACCGCGATGGCGAGAAGCGGGTCGAGGATGACCCACCCCGTGGAGACCGCTGCGACGAGACCGACGATCACGCCGGCCGACGTCCACACGTCGGTCAATATATGGCGGCCGTCCGCGTCGAGGGCCGGCGACTTCTCCTGCCGCCCGGCGCGGATGAGCACCCACGCCCAGGCCGCGTTGACGGCCCCGCCGGCGGCATTGACCACAAGTCCGGCCCAGGGGCGCTCGAGCGGCAAGGGCGATTGCAGGGCGAAGAACGCCTCGCGAAAGATCAGAAGCGCGGCGACGATGATCAGCGCCCCCTCGACCACGGCGGAAAGGTATTCGGCCTTGTGATGGCCGAACGGATGATTGTCGTCCGCCGGCAGGTGGCTGACGCGGATCGCCCATAGCGCGAAGAACGCCGCGATCACGTTGACGATGGATTCCAGCGCATCCGAGTAGAGCGCCACGGAATCGGTGATCCACCAGGCGGCGAACTTCAGCGCCAGAACGGCGAGCGCCACGGGAATGGACCATGCCGCGAGCCTGGCCACACGCTGCTTGGAGGGCATGGCCTAGATACTCCCCTCCGGCCTGCCGGCCATCTCCCCCTCAAGGGGGGAGATCACCGCCTCGTTACCGCCCTCGACAATCGCTGAACCTGGCCGGGATCTGGCCGCACGACGGCAACCGCCGGTCTCACCCCTCGAGGGGGAGACGGCTGCCAAGCCGGAGAGGAGCGAAGAAACAACCACGTCGAACTATGCCGCCTTTTCCTTTGCCCGCCGAGGCAGGTGCGCCACGACGTTCTCGATCATCCTCATGCCGGCGTTCTGGCCGAGAGTCATGATCGATTCGGGATGGAACTGTACGGCCGCGACCGGCTCCTTGCGATGCTCGAAAGCCATGATAACGCCGTCGTCCGTCTCGGCCGTGACGACGAAATCCTCCGGCAGCGTGGCGGGGTCGGCGAAGATCGAATGATAGCGCCCGACCGTCACCTCGCCCGGCAGGCCGGAGAAGATGACGCCGTGCCGTGCCACCTTGATGCGTGACGGCTTGCCGTGCATCGGCAGGCGCAATTGCCTGAGCGCCCCGCCATAGGCTTCGGCCAGCGCCTGCAGCCCCAGGCATACGCCGAAGATCGGCAGTTCGCGCTTGCGCGCCATCTCGATCGTCGCCTTGCAGCCGAAATCGGACGGCAGCCCCGGTCCGGGCGAAAGCACGACGAGGTCCGGGGCAAGCCGGTCGAACATCTCCTCCGCGACCGGGGTGCGCACGGTGGTGACGGTCGCACCCGTCTGCCGGAAGTAGTTGGCGAGCGTGTGGACGAAGGAATCCTCATGGTCGACGAGGAGCACGTTGACCCCTGCCCCGACATGCGCGCCGCCGCGTTCGACGCTTGCCTGGTTGCCGGCGCGCGCGTCGCGTATGGCCGCGAGCATCGCCGATGCCTTGAGTTCGGTCTCCGCTTCCTCGTCTTCCGGCACCGAATCGTAGAGCAGCGTCGCCCCAGCCCTCACCTCGGCGATGCCGTCCTTGATGCGGATCGTGCGAAGCGTCAGCCCGGTGTTGAGGTCGCCGTTGAAATGCACCATGCCGATGGCCCCGCCATACCAGGCGCGCGGGCTCTTCTCATGGTTCTCGATGAAGCGCATCGCCCACAGCTTCGGCGCGCCGGTGACCGTCACCGCCCATGCATGCGACAGGAAGGCGTCGAACGCATCCATGCCCTCGCGCAGCCGGCCTTCGATATGGTCGACCGTGTGGATCAGCCGCGAATACATCTCGATCTGGCGCCGCCCGATCACGCGGACCGATCCCGGCTCGCAGACCCTCGATTTGTCGTTCCGGTCGACGTCCGAGCACATGGTGAGCTCCGACTCGTCCTTCTTGGAATTCAGGAGCTTGAGGATCTGCTCCGAATCCGAGATGGCGTCGTCGCCGCGCTTGATGGTGCCCGAGATCGGACAGGTCTCGACACGCCGTCCGTTGACCCGCACGAACATCTCCGGCGAGGCGCCGATCAGATATTCGCGATCGCCCAGATTGATGAAGAAGGAATAAGGCGACGGGTTGATCGCCTTCAGCCTCCGGGCGATTTCCGAAGGCTTCCCTTCGCAGCGCTCCAGGAATTTCTGGCCGGGCACCACCTCGAAAAGGTCGCCGCGCAGGAAGCTTTCCTTCGCCTTCTCGACAAGCCGCGCATATTCGCCGGGCTCGTGGTCGGAGCGCGGCGGAATCCGGTCCGACGGATGGAAAGCCGCTTCGGCGCCCCTGCGAGGAAGCCCCTCCGTCGTCCAGCCTTCGCCGGCGAAATCGTAGCGGTCGAGCCACGCCGCCGCCGAATAATGGTCGACGACGAGGATCTCGTCGGGGAGGTAGAGCACCACGTCGCGCTGGTCGTCCGGACGCTTGAGCTTGTACTCGACCGGATCGAACTGGAAGGCGAGATCGTAGCCGAAGGCGCCATAGAGGCCGAGATTGGCGTCTTCAGGCGAGCGGAACAGCGCCACGATCGCGCGCAGGACCGTGAAGATCGTCGGCGCCCGTGACCGCTCCTCCTCGGTGAAGGCACGGCTAGGTTCCGCCACTTTCAGCCGGGCGGCGGACGCGCCTTTGTCGAGCAGGGTCACCTCGTCCAACTCCTCGACGGCACGAACGATCGCCGGCAGCATCGTCTCGCCGCGCTTGTTCAGCGCCTCGATTCGCATCGTGCGGCCCCTGGCGCTGACGACGAGCGGGGGATCGATGATCGCCGTGTCCCACCGTGTATAACGGCCCGGATATTCGTAATTGGAGGAGAAGACGGCGCCGCGCCTTGAATCGAGCGCGTCGATGAAGCGCTCTATCGCGCCTTCATACGGGGTGCCGTGCCGCTCCCGCGTGATCGAAATGCCGCCGGCCGTAAGATAGCGTTCGGCGCCGCCTTCAAGTGTTTCGATCGTCATTCCTGTATTCCCTTTCAGTCCTGAACGGAGCCGGGAAAACAAAATGGCCGCCCGGAGCATCCGTTGCGGCCACCACAATCCTCATGCGCACGCGCGTCGACTGGCCGCTGTCAGCAGCCCCACCACCAGACGGTCTTGATCGAAAGCGCGGTCATGAAGCTTCAATACCCGGCTTCGCCCGGCGAGGCAACCGGAAATGCCTGGGGCGGCGCCGGCGGATGCCGTAACGCAACACGCCGGCGGGGTGAGCCGCCGGCGCTTCTTCGTCTTCGAGTGTCAGGACCCCCGTGGATCGGACGCCGACGTTCAGCGTCCGCGGGTCATCGTCTGCTGTCCCGCCTCTTCCATGGCGTTTGTCGAAGGGGTAGCCGCAGCAGCCTCCGCGGTCTTCTTCTGCGGCTCCTGCGCCTGTGCCTGTGCCGGAGCCGCAGGCGCCGCCGGCGCGGGCTTGGCGGCGACGGCTACGGAGTGTCCTCCGAGGAAGGTCTTGTAGATGTAGCCCTGCCTGCCGTTGTAGGAGACTTTGCACCATACGTCGCAGTGCAGGACTTGAACCACCGCGTGGTCCGGAATGACGCCGACCGTGCCGGTGTGGTTTCCGGCGCCCGAATGCATCCTCACGCCGGACTTGACCTTGCTCATATAGCCTCCCGCCACGCTCTCCTCGGCCGCCTTGGCCGATGTGCTGGCGGGAACGGAAAGCAGGTTCGGATCGACGCCGGGTGGCGTCGTGTCCTGTGGGGCTTTCGCCGGCGGCAGGGAAGCGGTCACCGCCCTGTCCACCGGATGCGCCTGCTTCGGCTCGGGAGCCGCATAGGCGAGTTTCTTGGGCGCTTCCGTCGGCACCGGCGCGCTTTGCGGATCCTTCACGTCGGGCGCGGCGGCCGCGTTGACGGCTGCTTCAGCCTCGGGGGCCTTCGCCTGCGCGTTGTC
This sequence comes from Rhizobiales bacterium 65-79, assembly GCA_001896885.1. GTDB lineage: Bacteria > Pseudomonadota > Alphaproteobacteria > Rhizobiales > Rhizobiaceae > Mesorhizobium_L. The sequence continues at coordinate 69,294 of MKRJ01000019.1, forward strand.
CGCCTCCGCCGCCGGGGCATTCGCCTGCGCGGCATTAGCCTGTCCGGCGGGCGCCGCGCTGGGCTTGCTGTCAGTCGCCTTGCCCCATCGCGCATTGTCGGGCGCCAGCACCTTCACGTTCGCCGCGCCGACGGCCAGGGCCGGCCCCATCCCGACCTTGTCGGCCGACGCGACACGTCCCGCCACCTCGGGCGTGGCCGCCTGCTTCGCGGCGCCGTCAGAAGCGGTCACGGCCTTGGTGGAACCGGTTACCGCCGGGGTGGTCGCCGCGGCCGCCGCCATGACGGTTTGCGGCTTGGCCGCCGCGACGGGTGCTGCGCCCGGATCGGCCGCGAAAGTGTGCATGAAATAGAATGCGCCGAACGCCACGCCCGCAAGCAGGGCCAACCCGGCCACGGGAACAAGGACGCGGCGTCCCAGCGATGGTTCGGCAGCGGCGGAGGCCGGCTTGCCCAGATAGCGGCCGTCCCAATTGTAGCGGCCGCGCCTCTTCGATCCCACAGTATCGTTGGCGGCCAGTTCGGGACGGGTGTGCGGGCTCGCCTGGCCGGCTCCCACCGCCGGCTGCGGCGCCGGCTGGAAGACATCGCGATGTCTGAAATTCAGGAGTTGCGTCTCACTGGTCTTCCTGCTGGAATAGCCCTGCAATCCTGGCAAGGAGCTATGCTGAAGCGGCAGCGAATTCCTTGCGGCGTCTGCGGATTTCAGTCCTTGACTGCCTATCAAATTTCCTACTCCGAACTCGACACCCGCTTCGATCCAAGCCCCCAAGCCGCCTCTCGAGCGTAGTGTTCCTGCTTCCCTCCGGCGCTTACGGATGGGAAATCCGAACCGCGCCTGCTCTGTGATGAATTTGCACCATTCGAAATAATTGTGGCAATCACGTGCTCAAAAAGCAATTTTCTTCTATGTTTCGGGGCGTTAGTAAACCCCCAAATGGCAAAAGTGCGCGATCAGGGCCTAAAATAGGCATCTTTTCGCTCTGAAAGCCCGCATTTCGAGGCTGAAACGGCGCCTCGGGCCGGATCGACAGGCCGGAAAAATCCTCCGGTTCGGCGCTGCGATTGCCGTCCTGGCCGGCATTCCGGCGCCAAATTGAGGCGGCGATCGCCACGATCCTGACACAGACTGGCAATGATCCGGCGTCTCCGAGCGGCCGCCCTGCAACCGGCGATCATGGCGACGCTTTCCGGATCGCCGGCGCGGGGATGGCGCCAGCGATCCGTGGTGTTGTTCCCCGACCTCAGCTTAGGCCTTCGATCTGGCCCTGCTCGTTGAGGAATATCTTCTCCGAGGATGGTCGGCTCGGCAGCCCCGGCATGGTCATGATCTCGCCGCAGATCGCCACGACGAAGCCAGCGCCGGCCGACAGCCTGACCTCGCGCACCGGCACGGCATGGCCGGTCGGCGCGCCGCGCAGATTGGGATCGGTCGAGAAGGAATATTGCGTCTTGGCCATGCAAACCGGCAAATTGCCGTAGCCGGCTTCCTCCCACTGACGGAGCTGGTCGCGTACGCTCTTGTCGGCGATCGCCTCCGAGCCGCGATAGATGCGCTGCACGATCGTGTTGATCTTCTCGAAAAGCGGCATCTCGTCCGGATAGAGCGGCGCGAACTGCGAAGCGCCGGATTCGGCGAGCGCCGAGATCTTCTTCGCCAGTTCCTCCGTGCCCTTCGAGCCCTCCGCCCAGTGGCGGCAGAGGATCGCCTCCTCGCCCATCGAGGCGACATAGTCCTTCAGCGCCTGGAGCTCGGCCTCGGTGTCGGAATGGAAATGGTTGATCGCGACCACCGCCGGCACGCCGAACTGGCGGACATTCTCGATATGCCGGCCGAGATTGGGCGCGCCCTTCCTGACCGCCTCCACATTCTCCTTGCCGAGATCCTCCTTCTTTACCCCGCCATTCATCTTCATGGCGCGCACTGTGGCGACGATCACCGCCGCGGCGGGCTTCAGCCCGGCCTTGCGGCACTTGATGTCGAAGAACTTCTCAGCGCCGAGATCGGCGCCGAAGCCGGCCTCGGTCACCACATAGTCGGCGAGTTTCAACGCTGTCGTGGTGGCGACCACGGAGTTGCAGCCATGTGCGATGTTGGCGAACGGACCGCCATGGACGAAGGCGGGGTTGTTCTCCAGCGTCTGCACGAGGTTCGGCTGCATGGCGTCCTTGAGCAGCACCGCCATGGCGCCGTCGGCCTTGAGGTCGCGCGCATAGACGGCGGTCTTGTCGCGGCGGTAGGCGACGATGATGTCGCCGAGGCGCTTCTGCAAATCCTTCAGATCGCGCGCCAGGCAGAGGATCGCCATGACCTCGGAAGCCACCGTGATGTCGAACCCCGCCTCGCGCGGAAAGCCGTTGGCCACCCCGCCCAGCGAGCACACGATCTCGCGCAGCGCCCGGTCGTTCATGTCCATGACGCGGCGCCACGTCACCCGGCGCGTATCGATGCCGAGTTCGTTGCCCCAGTAGATGTGATTGTCGATCAGCGCCGAAAGAAGATTATGCGCCGTGGTGATCGCGTGGAAATCGCCGGTGAAGTGGAGGTTCATGTCGTCCATCGGCACGATCTGCGCGTAGCCGCCGCCGGCCGCGCCGCCCTTCATGCCGAAATTCGGGCCGAGGGAGGCCTCGCGGATGCAGATGATCGCCTTCTTCCCGATCCGGTTCAGCCCGTCGCCGAGACCGACGGTCGTGGTCGTCTTGCCCTCGCCGGCCGGCGTCGGGTTGATCGCGGTCACCAGGATCAGCTTGCCGTCCTTCTTGCCCGACAGCGACTTGATGTAGTCGGCCGAAACCTTCGCCTTGTCATGGCCGTAGGGGAGCAGGTGCTCCGCCGGAATGCCGAGCTTCCCGCCGATTTCCATGATCGGCTTCTTCTTCGCGGCGCGTGCGATTTCGATGTCGGATTTGACTTCGGCCATTTCGGCTTCCCTTCAAACTGGCAATGGAGCAACAGGTCCGATCGGCGGAGACCGGAAATGGAGTGTCGAACGACGAAACGGGATAAAGAAGACCGAGGCCTTGTGCAAATCCGCAGCCGGACGATCGCTCGGGGCACCGCGGCCGTGTGCATCGGCCGCTGTCGCTCGATCCTCCTCCGGCACGCCTCCGCCTGTCCTCCCCGTCGGTCACGGCGACGCATAAAAGCGCTACGGCGCAAAACTCCGCCGTCTCAAAACAGCCGCCCAATGCGCCGATTGCGACAGGTTTTGGCCTATCCAACCTGCGATCGCCGCCAGAGATGATGGAGAGCGACGGCCGACGCGGCCGCCACGTTGAGGCTGTCGAATCCGGCCGCCATGCCGATCCGTGCCGTTCGCAGCTTTGCGAGGAGGGCTGCCGGCAGCCCCTCCCCTTCCGTGCCCAGCACCAGCGCCGTGCGTCCGGTAGGCGAGAACTCTACGATGTCCAGTCCGCCGTCCGGCGAAAGCGCGAGCACCTCGAAGCCCGCCCCGCTGAGTGCCGCGAGGATACTATCCGCATCTCCATCGCGCACGAACGGCACCTTCAGCGCCGCTCCGACCGAAACGCGGATCGCCTTGCGGTAGAGCGGATCGCAGGAGGTCCGGTCGAGAAGGACGGCGTCCGCGCCGAACGCGGCCGCGTTGCGGAAGATCGCGCCAACATTGTCGTGATTGGAGATGCCGATCAGGACGACGATCACCGCTCTTCCGGGAAGCTCTTCGATGAGGTCCGGAAGCCTGTCGCCGGTCCGCCGCTGGCCGACGGCGAGAACGCCGCGATGCAGGTGGAACCCCGCGATCCCGTCCATGACCGCGTGGTCCGCTACATAGACCGGTGTGCCCTCCGGTGCCGTCCTCAGCGTCTCCTCCATCCCCGCGACGCGATTCTCCAGGAGGAGCACCGACTCCACCGCGAAGCGCCGCGCCGCGAAGAGCACGTTGAGCACGACCTTGCCCTCGGCGATGAAAAGCCCCTCCCGGCCGGAAAGGTCCCTTTCCCGGATATTCCGATAGGCGGCAATCCGCTGATCGGCCGGGTCGGTTATGCGGATGGGATCGACGCATTTCATGGCGGCGGGGCGGAAGGACGAAACCCGGTGGCGGGCGACCGATATGGCGATGCTAGCTCAGCGAAGACGGACTCTCGCCGGCGGAGCGATCCCGATCCAACCGGTCGGCCCGCCGGTCGCCGAAAAGCTCGTCGAGCGTGGCAAGCACTTCTCTCACTTCCTCGGAACGGCAGGAATAGAAGATCGTCTGCCGCACGCGCCGTGTCGCCACCAGTTGCTCGCCGCGGAGCTTCGCCAGATGCTGGGAAAGCGCCGACTGGCTCAACTGCACTTTCTCCGCGATCGTGCCGACCGACATTTCTCCGTTGACCAGAAGACAAAGGATCGCCAGCCGCTTTCCATTGCCGAGCACAGCGAGAAATCTGGCAACTTCTTCAGCTCTTTCAAAGAGCGCTCCGGAAATCATTAGTAATTCCTAATATGATATATTCTAGAGCTGGACGAAAGTCCAGATCGAATAGATTTGCCGGCGCCCTCCTACGCTTCGACAGAATCACCATTCGAATGATATTGGCGCATACCAAATCATTTCAAGGTAAAACTAACGGTGGCAGATGCGTCTGGCGTGCACCGTGCGTTGCGACTACTGTGAACGGTCGCGGGTCGCGGCCATCCCGACCAGTATTTTTCGAAGCTCGAATGGGTCTCCGACCTGCGCGGGAAAGTACACGCGACGGGTCGTATCCGAGCGTTGTAGTTCCATCCCTTCCGGATCGATTGCAACGACGTGCCAGCCCGTATCGGCCGCGCCGGCGAACTGCCGCGCGTAGAAATCGAGCGCGGCGGCGTGGTCCGCGTTCATGTGATCGAGCGCGGACTGCTCGCCCGCCGCGATCGCCGCCACCGCCGGCCCTTTGAGGACGATATCGTCGCGGTCGAGCCGGTAGGCCTTGCCGAAGCCGCCATTGAGGCTCGCTTTGCCGATCCTCAGCCGGAAGAAGGAAAAATCGCCGAAGCCGGCATAGAGCCTCGCCTTCGGATGGCGGTTCAGATAGCGGCGCGAGGCCATGTCGTTCCCGGGCGTGCCGCGTTCCAGCCTCTCCGCCTGGCAGGCCAGCGTGACGCGCGCATAGGCGAGAGGATCGCCGCTGCCCGGCTCGCCCACAAGCAGCGAGCAGCGCGGATCCGCCAGGATCGCGCCGGTATGCTCGGAAAGTTGCGAAACGAGGATGATGGGGTCGCCCGCCACTTCCGTCGCCACGGCGACGCGGCTGGCGAACGGAGCGCCGGTCCCGGGGTCGAGCGATGCGAGCGCTCCGTAACGGGCGGTCCTGAGCAGCGTCCTGGCCAGGCGGATACTCTCCTCGTCGGTATCCCGGATGACTTTGTCCTTTTCCGGCATTCCACTCCTCGATTATGTGACGACGCCGCCCTCGATGAGGGAATTTGCGTCCTGTTCCGTCAGGCCGAACATCTTCAATGTCCGGGCGGCGGCATGATCGTGCATATGCGACACGCGCATCGGCGTGCGCGAAAACCGCGGTGCGGCCGCCGGGCGGAAAAGCGCGCCCACCGACGCATGCGAACCCCGCGCCCGCGCATGTGGATGTCGTGGCGCTTCGGCAAGCGAAAGCACCGGCGCGACGCAAGCGTCCGTTCCCTCGAACAGCGCCGTCCACTCCGCCATCGTCTTTTCCTTCATCCGCGCCGCGATCGCCATTCGCATTTCATCCCATATGGAACGGTCGTTCTGCGCTGCCGCGAAGCGGTCTTCCAGCGGCAGCAGGCGCGCCAACTCCGCGAAGAATTGCGGCTCCAGACACGCCACCGCCATGTGCCGGCCGTCCGCGGTCTCGTAGGTGTCGTAGAAGGGCGCGCCGCCGTCGAGCAGGTTGACGCCGCGCTCGTCGCGCCAGAGCCCCGCCGAAAGCGAGGCAAAGAACCGCGAGGCGAGCATCGAGGCGCCGTCGACCATCGCCGCGTCGACCACCTGCCCCTTGCCGGACCGCCCGCGCTCAAAAAGGGCGGCGAGCACGCCGGCGACGAGGAACATGCTGCCGCCGCCATAATCGGCGACGAGGTTGAGCGGCGGCACCGGCTTGCCGCTCTTCGGCCCGATCGCGTGCAGCACGCCCGAATAGGCGAGATAGGTGAGGTCGTGGCCCGCGCTCGCCGCGAGCGGCCCGTCCCGGCCGTAGCCGGTCATGCGCCCGTAGACCAGTCGCGGGTTCGCCGCCATCGCCTCGTCCGGGCCGGCGCCGAGGCGCTCCATGACCCCTGGCCGGTAGCCTTCAAGAAGCACGTCGGATCGCGCGATCAGGCGGATGAGAAGATCGCGGCCTTCCTGCCGCTTCATGTCCACCGTCAGCACCTCGCGGCCATGCAGGTCGAGATCGAATTCGGCGGGGATCGGGATCAGGTCACAGTTTCCCGGCCGCCCGATGCGGACCACCCGCGCGCCCATTTCGGCGAGAATGAGCCCGGCGAGCGGCACCGGTCCGATGCCGGCCATTTCGAGGATCGTGACGCCGGCGAGCGGCCCGTGCCCGACTTGCTGGCCGGTTTCCGCCATGGCGGATCAGCGCGGCGCCATGCGGATCGCGCCGTCGAGACGAATCGTCTCGCCGTTCAGCATCTGGTTCTCGACGATATGGCAGGCAAGCGCGGCGTATTCGGCGGGTTCGCCGAGGCGCGGCGGGAACGGCACCTGCTGGCCGAGCGACTGCTGGGCCTCTTCGGGCAGGCCCGCCATCATGGGCGTGCGGAAGATGCCGGGCGCGATGGTGCAAACCCGGATGCCGGAGCGGGCGAGGTCGCGCGCCACCGGGAGCGTCAGGCCGACGATACCGCCCTTGGAGGACGAATAGGCGACCTGGCCGACCTGGCCGTCGAAGGCCGCGACGGACGCGGTGTTGATGATGACGCCGCGCTCGCCGCCGGCCAGCGGTTCGAGGTCCTGCGCCCGCGCAGCGAACAGGCGGATCATGTTGAAGGAGCCGACGAGGTTGACCTCCAGGACCTTGCGGTAGAGGTCGAGCGGATGCGGCCCGTCCTTGCCGACGGTCTTCATGGCGATGGCGATGCCGGCGCAGTTGACCAGGATGCGCGCCGGCCCGAGCTTGGCAGCAGCTTCCGCGAAGGCCTTCTCGCCGCCTTCGGCGCTCGACACGTTGCATTCGAAGGCCGCGCCGCCGATCTCGCCGGCGACCTTTTCGGCCTTCTCCGTCTGCAGGTCGAAGATCGCCACCTTTGCCCCTTTGGCGGCGAGCGGCCGCGCCGTCGCTTCGCCCAGTCCCGACCCTCCGCCGGTGACGATCGCTACCTGTCCTGACGGATTCATGTTTCCTCCGATATGGCTGGAATTATTGAATACGAAGCCGATGGTAGCGGGCGGGACGCACCCCGCGCAACCCGCCCCTCGTCCGCCTTTGGCCCAATGGTCAGGCCGGCCGGTCTCCGGCGGCTTGAGGAAAAATCGCCTCGGCGGCATCCTGGCCGCGATCCCCCACGACCCGGTTGCGTCCGTCCGATTTGGCGGCGTAGAGCCTGCGGTCGGCGACGGCGAAGAGCTGCGCCAGGCTGGAGATGCCGCCATTCATGCTCGCAACGCCGACGCTGACGGAAAGGGCGATACCGTCGCCGGCGTCGAAGGCGCCGATCCGCTGACGGATGTTCTCGCCGAGAAGCCGCGCCACCGGATGCGGCAGCGGGCAGAGCACGGCGAATTCCTCGCCGCCGATGCGGAACGCGCGATCGTCCGTCCCGAGGGCTTCGGCGATGGCGGAGGCGATCGATTTCAGCACCCGGTCGCCCTCGGAATGGCCGAGCCGGTCGTTGATCGACTTGAAATGATCGACGTCGATGACGAGCAGCGACAAGGTCCTGCCGCCGCGCATGCTGCCGGCGACCGCCTGCTCGCCCAGCGTCTCGAAGCGGCCTCGATGGAGCAGGCCGGTCAGACTGTCGCGTCCGGCATGTTCGACCAGCGCCTCGTACTTCTCGCGATAGGTCAGCGTGTCGAAAATGTCGGTCAGGCCGCGCATCGACGACAGCGGCCCGGCCTCGAACCATTTGAGATAGCCGACCATCAGCACGCTGTAGAACAACGCGGCGCACATCTTCGCCGCCCAGCCGCCGAAGAAGACGGCCACCGGCGCGCCGGCATAGAAATGCAACGCCGTGAAGAAGCCGACCTGGTCGAAGGTGAGCACGCAACCTACTGAAATCATGACACGCGGCAGGAGCGCGCGGCCGATCATCTTCCCGAGTTTCTCGTAGAGCAGGATGATGAAGATCGAATCGACGAACAGGAGGGTCGTCCCCCACACCATCAGCCATCCCATCTGGTCGATGAAGGCGATGTCGGGGGTGTTCTCGCCGGGCAGTTGCGATACATGCTGCATGCGCAGCAGCAGGACCAGGCCGACCGTGAGCGCATTGCCCAGGAGGAGGCCGTAGATCGGCTGCCTCACCGTCGCCGCATCCTCCTTGATGTAGAGGAGGAGAAGCATGACCAGCTTGCCGGAGAACAGGACGGTCGAGCCGGGAGAAAGCAGCCCGACCGGCACCGCGACGTAGAATACGCTGGCCAGATAGGTCTCGAGAAAATGCATCACGCCGAGCGCGCACATGAAGACGCCGATGCCGATCTGCCGGCGCAGCCGGAACATCAGCGCCATCGCGCCGAAATAGAACAGCGCCTCCACGAGGAGCAGAATGCCGTTCGCCACTTTCCGGATCCGCCTTTTTCGGTTGCCGGCGCGCTACCGGGCCGCCGATTCCTTTTTGATATGAAATCCTTAACCGCGCGTTTCGCTGCATGACGGCAGGGAAGCCGATCGGCCGGCAATGACGCCGGCGCATGCCTGCCATGCAGCCGGCGGCTCCGCGTCGCCGGCGATTGTCGGGAGCCCGCGCGCCGGATAAACCCTCTTCCATGAGCGCCTCGGACGCCCCGCCTCCCCAATTCGCCATCGACCGCGACCCGCGCCTCAGGATCGTCATTCCGATGATCGTCGCCGTGGCCTTCCTGATGGAACAGCTCGATTCCACCATCATCGCCACCGCCATTCCCGACATGGCGCGGAGCCTCGACACCACGCCGTTGCGGCTGAACCTGGCGATCACGACCTATGTGCTTACCCTTGCCGTGTTCATTCCCGTCAGCGGCTGGTTCGCCGACCGTTACGGATCGCGGCGCATATTCGTGCTGGCGCTCTTCATTTTCACGCTCGGCTCGGGCCTCTGCGGGCTGGCGGAGAATTTCGGAATGCTGCTCGCCACGCGGGCGCTGCAGGGCATGGGCGGCGCCATGATGACGCCTGTCGGCCGGCTGATCCTGCTGCGCAGCTTCCCGCGCGGACAGCTCGTCAGGGCCATGACCTACATGACCCTCCCGGCGATCATGGGACCGGTCATCGGGCCGCTCGTCGGCGGCGTGCTCACCACCTACGCCTCCTGGCGCTGGATATTCTACGTCAACCTGCCCTTCGGGGCGATCGGCATCCTGGCGGCGCTGCGTTACGTGGAGGACACCCGGGAAGAGGCCGTGCGAAAGTTCGATTTTCCCGGCTTCCTCATGGTCGGCACGGCGGTCGCCCTGATGCAGCTCGGCCTCGAGAATATCGGTCGGCCGATGCTCCCGCATGTCTGGACCGGGATAATCCTCGCGGCTTCGGTCGTCCTGCTCCTGGCCTTCTGGCGCTATCAGCGGCATGTGGCGGCTCCGGCGGTCGACATGACGCTGTTTCACCTCCGCACCTTCCAGGTGGGCACGCTTGCCGGCGGGCTCTCCAGGGTCGGTATAAACGGCGTCCCATTCCTGCTGCCGCTGATGCTGCAGGTCGGCTTCGGAGTCAGCGCGGTCACCTCCGGTTCGCTCACCTTCGTCATGAGCCTCGGCGCGCTCGTGGTGCGGCCGACGCTGTCCCCGCTGCTCCGCTGGTTCGGCTTTTCAAAAGTGCTCGTCGGCAGCGCCGTCGCCGCCTCCGCCGCGCTGGCCGGCTTTACGCTGCTCGGCCCGGAGACGCCGCACTGGTTGATCGCCGTCTACATCGGTGTCTTCGGGCTGACGCGGTCGGTGCAATTCATGAGTTCCAACACGCTCTCCTATTCGGACATGCCGGCGGCGAAGCTCAGCCGCGCCACCAGCCTCGGCGGCGTGCTGCAGCAGCTCTCGGTCTCCTTCGGCGTATCGGTTGCGGCCATGCTGCTCGGTCTCGTTTCCATGGAGAGCCATAGCCTCACGCCGGAACGTTTCCACGAGGCATTCCTGATCAGCGCGGTCATCCCGCTTCTCGCCATACCGGGCTTCCTCCGCCTGCGGCCCGAGGACGGCGTGCAGGTGAGCGGCTACGTGAAGCGGAGCTGAAGGAACGTCAGCGCCTGACGATGGCGCTCAGGACATCGCGAACGCCGATCGAGCCGACGAAGCGGGACTGCTCGTCGAACAGCGCCACCGGCGCCGTCTGGCTCTCGTGCATGGCATGCATGACCGTTTTCAGCGATGTGCCGGGCTTGGCCCAGAACACCTGCGGCGCGTCGGGCGGCAGTTTCTCGATGTCGTCGCAGGAGACCCACTCCGCCGGCTTGCCGTTGCGCTCGGCGGCGATGACCAGCCCGTCGGCGTCGATCCTGAAGCGCGTGGTGTTGCGCCGGTCGAGCCATACCCAGCCGTCGCCGGCGTCGGCGAGGTCGCGGCGGTCGCGCATCACGTTCCAAGCCGTCAGCACCGAAAGCGGATTAACATTGGCGATGAACTCGCGCACATAGTCGTTGGCGGGCCTCAGCACGATGTCCTCCGGCGCGCCCGTCTGCACGATGCGGCCGCCCTCCATGATCGAGATGTGCGTACCGATCTTGAGCGCCTCCTCGAGATCGTGGCTGACGAAGATGATGGTCTTGTGCAGCGTCTCCTGGAGCTGCAGCAACTCGTCCTGCAGCTTGGTGCGGATCAGCGGGTCGAGCGCCGAGAACGGTTCGTCCATCAGCAGGATCGGCGCCTCGGTCGCGAAGGCGCGCGCCAGTCCGACGCGCTGCTGCATGCCGCCGGAAAGCTCGTGTGCGTATTTCTTCGCCCATTGGTCGAGACCCACCAGCGCCAGTTGTTTGCGCACGCGCTCCTTGCGTTCGGCCTCCGCCACGCCGGCAAGCTCGAGGCCGAGCCCGACATTCTGCTCGACCGTCCGCCACGGCAGGAGTGCGAATTGCTGGAACACCATCGCCACCTGCGTCTGGCGTATGTGGCGCAGCGTCTTCTCATCGCAGTTCACCACGTCGACCATGTGCTCGCCGTCCTTGACGAGCACCTTGCCCCGCGCCGGCACGTTCAGCCGGTTGACGGCGCGCAGAAGCGTCGACTTGCCGGAGCCGGAAAGCCCCATCAGCACGCATATCTCGCCGGTCTCGACCGTGAGGTTGGCTCCGGCGCAGCCGAGCACGCTGCCGGTCGCGGCCAGGATCTCCTCGCGCGTCGCGCCGCGGTCGATCATGTCGAGCGCGACGCGCTGATCCTCGCCGAACACGATATCGACGTCCCGGAAGTCGACAGCCGTGCTCATTTGGCCTCCCCGATCCGGCAGATGCGGTCGAGCACGATGGCGATGACGACGATAGCCAGACCCGCTTCGATGCCGAGCGGGATGTTGATGGAGTTCAGCGCCCTGACCACGGGCTTGCCGAGACCGTTGGCGCCGATCAGCGCCGCGATGACCACCATGGAGAGCGACAGCATGATGCATTGCGTCAGCCCCGCCATGATGGTCGGCAGCGCCGAGGGGAGTTCGACCTTCCAGAGGAGCTGCCGCTTGGTGGCGCCGAAGGCCTGTCCGGCCTCGAGCATCGGTTTGGGCACCGAGGTGATGCCGAGATAGGTGAGCCGGATCGGCGAGGGCATGGCGAAGATGACCGTCACGATCAGACCCGGCGCGATGCCGAGGCCGAACAGGATGAGCACCGGGATGAGATAGACGAAGGTCGGCATGGTCTGCATCAGGTCGAGCAGCGGATGCAGCACGCGATAGACGCGCGGCTTGTGCGCCGCCCAGATGCCGATCGGCACGCCGATCGCCATGGAGACGGCGGTGGCCGCGACCACGAGCACCAGCGTCTCCACCGTCTCGCGCCAGAGCCCCTGGTTGATGATGAAGAGAAGCCCGATCGCGACGGCGAGCGCCAGCCGCCAGGATTTCTGCAGCCACCACGCCAGCGCCACGATCAGGATCACCAGTACGACCGGCGGTATCCACAGCATCAGGTCGATGAGGGCTTCGAGGACGGTCTTGAGGCCGTCCGACAGGCGATCGAAGAACCAGGAGAAGTTGGTGGTCAGGAAATCGAAGAAGTCCTTGCCCCATTCACCGATGGGGATTTGCCAGTCTGCGATGAATTGCGAGATCGGGTCCATGCCGCCCCTTCCGGTGATATTCAGGCGCCGCGCTGGCCGCCTCGTTCTTCTCCCCGCCTGCGGGGAGAAGATGCCGGCAGGCAGGTGAGGGGCCGCGGAACGCGATCACCCGATCAATCCAGTGCTGCCCCTCATCCGGCCCTTCGGGCCACCTTCTCCCCGCAGGCGGGGAGAAGGGAATACGCCCCTCACGACCCCAGCTTTTCCTTGAGCGCCGCCTTGGCGTCCTTGCCGTCGAAGGTGGTGACGCCGTCGAGCCAGCCATCGGCGGCGTCCGGATGCGCCTTCAGCCAGTCCGCGGCGACCTTGTGGGCGTCGCCGCCCTTGAGGATGCCGTCCATCATCTTGTTTTCCATGGAGAGGTCGAACTTGAGCTGCTTGATGAACTTGCCGACGTTCGGGCATTCGCCGAGATAGCCCGCGCGGACATTCGTGTGGACGGTGGCCGCGCCGAAACCGGAATCGCCCATGCCTTCCAGATAGGTGATCTTCATCTCGCCCATCACCGGATGCGGCGTCCAGCCGAGGAAGACGATCCAGTCTTTGTTGCGCATGGCTTTCTGGGCCTGCGACAGCATGCCTGCCTCCGAGGATTCGACCAGTTCGAAGCCCTTGAGATTGCTCTTCGGATCCTTGATCATGCCGAGCACGATGCGATTGCCGTCATTGCCGGGCTCGATACCGTATATCTTGGAATCGAACTTGTCCTTGAACTTGCCGATGTCGGTCAGCGTCTTGACGCCGCCTTCCGCCACATAGTCCGGCACGACGAGCCCGTAGCCGGCGCCGGTGAGGTTGGTCGAGATCGACTCGACCGACTTGTCCTTGAGGAAAGGCGCGATGTTCTCGTTCATCGACGGCATCCAGTTGCCGAGGAAGACGTCGATGTCCTTGTTCTTCAGCGACTGGTAGGTGACCGGTACGGAGAGCACCTGAGTATCCGGCTTGTAGCCGATGGCGTCTAGGATCACCGACGCCGTCGCCGTGGTGGCCTGGATGTCGGTCCAGCCGACATCGGCGAAGCGCACGGCCTGGCAGGAGGCGGAGTCGCCGGCATAGGCGGCGCCGGTGGCCATGCCCGTCGAAAGGCCGGCGGCAAGCGCCAGCGCCGCGGCAAGTGATCTGGTAAGCGACATCATGCTCTCCCCATTGTGCGGGTCCGGTCCTGTTCTTCGGCGGCCGGACGGGTTTCCCTTTTGAACCAAACACCATTTTGCCGTGCTTTCAAGAAGATTGGCGACGATGCGGCGGCGTTCGCTGGCCGCTCCGCGACACGGCCGGATCGCCCGCCATGCGATGCCGGCGCATGGCATGCCCCCTGTTGTCCGGTGGCGGAAAACCACCTATCTGATGCTGCGGCCGCGCCCCGAGGGTTTGGACGCCGGCTGCCGGCGACGTCCCATGGGGGAGGTCCCGCACGGGAGATCGAAGCGTGGTCAATCCGATCGTCGAATTCGTGACGCGCATCTTCCAGTGGATCGGGCGCGCCATCGGCATGGCGATCGCCTGGCTGTGCTGGCCTTTCGTGCTCGCCGGCCGCTGGTATACGCGCCGCGGCTGGATCCTGCGTATCGTCGTCGGCCTCGCCATCCTCGTCCTCATCGGTCTCTATGCCAACTTCTTCTGGCAGACCCAGCGCTGGACGAATTTCGACCCCGACTACGCCGCCAAATACAGTCTGAAGGACCGCCAGCTTTCCGCCGGCGAGCCGGCTCCGGCCCAGGCCACTGCCGGGCAGAAGACATGCGCGCGCTCGGCCATCGCCGATGTCACCGCCGACCTCGTCGATTTCAACGTCAACCAGAACCAGTGGATCTCCTCCATGATCCTCTACAAGCTCGGCTTCTTCGGGCTGGACTGGGACAGCACGCCCTTCTTCGACAACAAGGCCTCCTTCCAGCGCGGCATCAACCAGGCGGCACGCCGCACGTCGGTCGAACTGGTGGACACGCTTGGCCGGGTGCGCGGCACCTCGCAGGTCGATTCCGACCTCCAGGATGCGCGCGGCGCGCTGCAGTTCGACGAATATACCTGGTATCTCGGCTGGAACCCGCCCGGCCCGAAGACGCCGACGCCGAGCTACTATCGGACCGCGATCAAGAAACTGCGCGCCTTCAACAGCCGGCTGGCGGCATGCCAGGCGACCTTCGACGCGCGCGCCGACAACCTCATCCAGTTCATCGACCGCATCGCCAACGATATCGGCTCGACCTCGGCGATCCTGAAGGACCGCGCCGAGAACCACAACAATGGCTGGTTCGACACCCGCGCCGACGACCGCTTCTGGTTCGCCTACGGCCAACTCTACGGCTATTACGGCATGCTGACCGCCGCCGAGGCCGATTTCGACGACGTCATCAAGGAAAAGAAGCTGACCACGCTTTGGGACGACATGGAGGGGCAGCTTCGTTCGGCGCTTCGCATCCAGCCCTTCATCGTCGCCAATGGCCGCGAGGATGGGTGGATCGTTCCGAGCCACCTGACGACGATGGGCTTCTATATCCTGCGCGTGCGCTCCAACCTCGTCGACATCAAGGCCGTGCTGCAGCAGTAGGGCTGGCCAACGCCATCGACGTCATCCTCGGGATAAGCCCGAGGATGACGTCGGTCTATTGCCGCCGCGCCGCCGCTTCCCTCAGGGCGCGAACGCGTTCGGCAAGGCTGGGCGGTCCGCCCGGAAGCGCCGCCTCCGGCGCCGCGAGCGCCTTGTCGATCGGGGAATCGGGACCTTCGATCAGCGCGGTCAGCGCGACCATCTCGGCGGCCAGGTTGCCGATCTGCTCGCGCAGCGCCATCTCGCCCGGCCGCGGCGCGGCGGCCGGCGCGGGCTCCGGCGCGGAAAGCGAGGCGGTGCGCAGCCGCCTGTTCTCGCGGGTGAGCGTGGTGAGCCGCTCCTCCAGCCGCTTCCGCTCCGCCGCCAGCCGCGCCAATGCTTCCTGCCGCTCGGGCAAGGCGGCCGTGGCGGCCGGTACTTCGCCGTTCTCCGGCGAAAGCGCGGAGCGCCCGGCGGCGGCTTCGCCGATATTTCCCGTCTCCGGTACCGGCGCTGTCTCCGCCGTGTCGGCCGGCTTGTCCGAATTCTCCCGCAAACGGGCAAGCTCGCGTTCGCGCCGCTCCAGCGCCTCCTCGCGGTCGGCGACGGTAGCGAGCGCCCTTTCCAGGCGGCGCTCCAATTCGTTCGCACGGGCCCGTTCGGCCTTCAGCGCCTCGCGTCCGGATTTATTGTCGATCCCGGTCTGGCGGAGCTTCTCTTCGCTTTCGCGGCGCTGCTCCCGAAGCCTGGTCAGATCGCCCTTCAGCTTGGCGATCTCGGTCTCGCGGGCGACAAGCTCGATCTGCCGGTTGCTGACTTCCAGGTTGGCGTCGGTCGCGGCCATGTCGAGCCGGCTGATCTCGGCGTCCTTGCCTTCCACCTGCGCGGTGATCTCGTCCAGCTTCCTGGAAATGGTTTCGAGCTGGTCGCTGCTTGCCTTGAGCGCGGCTTCCAGCTCGGCGTTCTTGGTCCCGAGCGCGCCACCCTCTTCCAGCAGGCGGTCGCGTTCCTCCGTCGTCTGCTGGAGCTGCTGGCGGCCGCGCTCGATCTCGACCATCTGGCTTGCGACGCGGTCCTTGAGTTCCTTGACTTTCATCTCGAGCCGCCGGGTCGCCATGGCGAATTCGGCCCGCAGCGCGTCCTTCTCGGCCTGGATCTCGTTCATCGTCAGCGGAAGGGTCGCCTGGATGCGCCGTTCGGTCAGCCGCGTCGCGCGGCGCCAGAACGACGGCGCCACCAGGAGCGCGAGCAGCAGCGCCGATAGGAAGCCGAAGCCGAAGAAAAGAAGGGACTGGATCACCGGAACTCGCTTGAACGATGCGCCGGAACCTTCCGGCGCATCGTCTTTTGCCACAGAGGCGGGTGTTCAGGCCAGCGGCGATCCGGGGCCGGCCGAAGCGGGCCTTTCCGCGATCAGAACGGATTCCAGGTCGGCCGCTCGGTCAGCTTGAGATAGCCCAGATTGACCCCGAGGCGGGCGCCGACGCCGGTCCGTACCGGCACCAGCAATACGTCGTCATGCTTCAGTACATTGAAGCCGAGGCCGGCGACGACATAGGCGGAACCGGCGACGCCCGCGTAGCGCCGGTAGAGGCTGTCGACGCTGTTGAGATTATAGACCAGCACCATCAGCCGCGAGCCTTCGGCGCCGAAATCCCAGCCGATAGACGGCCCCTGCCAGAACACCTTATGATCGCCGGCGTTCTTGGTGTAGAGCGTGCCTTCGCCGTAGGTCAGGCCGCCGATGATGGCGCCCGATCCCTGCTCTCCCAACACGTAGCCGTTGGGAAGACCATAGGTGGAGAAGATTTTTTCGACGACGGACGCCAGGCCGCCGGATGTCGATCCGAAGAACTGGTTGCCGGAATCGATGATTTCCTGGGCGGTATAGCCCGACTCCGCCCGCGCGCCGGGAGCGGCGATGGCGATTACGGCGAGGCATGCGGCGAAAGCGGCGACGAAACGGATGCCGATCCGCTTCAGCGAGATGAATTTCATGGTTTCGGTCTCCCTACGGGAGCCCATTCGCCGACGCCTTGCTCCCGGGCGGCCTTAAGCGGCCACTTCTCAGGAAACACCCAAACTAGCCCGTAATCCTTTTTCAACTATTAAGCTCGCACATGAAGCGAGCGGCGAAATCGGCCGCCGGGGGTCGAAAAACAGAAAAATCAGCGCCGGACAGAAGGAATGCGGTTTGCCGCGCCAGAGGCGATAATCAGCGGGGCTCCGGTGATTCGCTTCGCGCGCCGTTTGGGGGGCACACTGGCCGGCGTTTTGACAGGAAGGCAGGACGATAAATGGCGGACATATTCACTCTGACGGCACCCGAACTGGCGGCGCTTTTGTGCAGCCGCGTCTGCCACGACATCATTTCCCCCGTCGGCGCCATCAACAACGGTCTCGAACTCCTCGACGAGGGCGGCGCCGACGAAGATGCGATGAACCTGATCCGTATCTCCGCGCGCAACGCCTCGGCCAGGCTGCAATTCGCCCGCATCGCCTTCGGCGCCGCCGGCTCGGCGGGCATGCAGATCGACACGGGCGATGCCGAGACCGTCGCCACCGCCTTCATGAAGAACGAGAAGCCGGAATTCACCTGGACGGGCCCGCGCGCCTATCTGCCGAAGAACAAGGTCAAGCTCCTCCTCAACCTCATCCTGATCGCCAACGCCGCGATCCCGCGCGGCGGCAGGCTTGCGGTGACGCTGGAGACTCCGGAGACGGAGCCGAAATTCACGCTCGTCGCCAGCGGCCCGATGGTGCGCGTGCCGCCGAAATTCCTGGAGATGCATTCCGGCCAGAAGCCGGAAGAGGCGATCGACGCCCACGCGGTCCAGCCCTACTACACCCTCCTCCTCGCCCGCGAGACCGGCATGTCGATCGAGATCCGCGCTTCAGCCGAGGAAATCAGGCTGACGGTCAAATAGCGCCAGAAACCCGAAATATGCTTCCGAACCTTCGCGGAAGCGAAAATGCTGCGCGGCAGGATCCACCTGTTTGGGCCGGATACGCTGGTGAACATGATGTTGGCCGCAGCCTGAATGTCGAAATGCGTGCAGTGAAAGCCGCGTAGAGAGTTTCAGTTCGCGCCAGATGAAGGTTATGGCGGGACGGCAGGCCGCCTTGCATGATGATTGGGAAACCTTCCCTTGGCTAAAATTTAACCGCTTTCGTTCCCTGCTTTCTTAACCGTTTCCATTTAGGTTAAGCCGTTGCCGGCCGTTCGGTCTCGATACGCGGCCGCGCCATTCAGGGGATGGAAGATGAAGCGGTGCATGATCGTCGACGATTCGAGCGTCGTAAGGAAAGTCGCGAAACGCATATTGACGAGCAACGATCTCCTGGTCGTCGAGGCGGCGAGCGCCATGGAGGCGCTGAGCCTGTGCGCCACGGATATGCCGGACCTGATCGTCGTCGACACCACCCTGCCCGACATGACCGCGGCCGACTTCACCCGGGAAGTGCTTTCCTATGACGCCGAGGTCAAGCCGCGCGTCGTCATCTGCATCGCCGAGATCGATGTCGGCGCCATCATGCGGGCCAAGCGCGCCGGCGCCTCAGGTTACCTCCTGAAGCCCTTCAACCGGCCACAATTGCTGGAGCGTTTCCGCGAATTCCAGATGGCGGCCTGAGAACGGCGACAGGCAATTGGCAGTCGGGAATAAAGACTGCCGCCGCGACCCGTGCGGCGTGATCCCCGAATACCGATTGCCTGCTGCCGATTGCCTGTTCTAGGCGCTTTCGCGGATTTCTTCGGGTTCGCGCAGCACATAGCCACGGCCCCACACCGTCTCGATGTAATTCTGGCCGCCGGACGCGGCGTCGAGCTTCTTGCGAAGCTTGCAGATGAAGACGTCGATGATCTTCAGTTCCGGCTCGTCCATGCCGCCGTAGAGATGGTTGAGGAACATCTCCTTGGTCAGCGTCGTGCCCTTGCGCAGCGAGAGCAGCTCCAGCATCTGGTATTCCTTGCCGGTGAGATGCACCCGCTGGCCGCCGACCTCGACGGTCTTGGCGTCCAGGTTGACGATCAGGTCGCCTGTCGTGATGACCGACTGCGCGTGGCCCTTCGAGCGCCGCACGATGGCGTGGATGCGCGCGACGAGTTCGTCCTTGTGGAATGGCTTGGTCATGTAATCGTCGGCACCGAAGCCGAGGCCGCGGACCTTGTCCTCGATGCCGGCCATGCCGGAGAGGATCAGGATCGGCGTCTTCACTTTCGACAGACGCAAGGTCCTCAATACCTCGTAGCCCGACATGTCGGGCAGGTTGAGGTCGAGAAGGATGATGTCGTAGTCGTAGAGCTTGCCGAGGTCGACCCCCTCTTCCCCGAGATCCGTCGTATAGACGTTGAAACTCTCCGATTTGAGCATCAACTCGATGCTCTGTGCTGTCGCACTGTCGTCTTCAATCAGCAGAACGCGCATTTAGGTCCCCTTTTCTGCCGCCAGCCCGGTTCGCCCAACCCCGGCCGGGCGCGCCCGATCCTGAACCGCAGCAGTCAACACGTGAATCGCAGGCTGCCACCGAATGGTTAACAAAATATAATTCCACTTGGCAAGCGGTAACGATCTGTCCAGCACTCCTAGGCACCTTTTTGAATCCTTTGCGGAATCGTAGTGGAAAACACCCTGAAATGAACTTCAACAAACCACGCTAAGTGATTCAACTGACTCGACTTGTGGGGATTTGTCGGCCCATTGCGGATTTTTACCGGCCCTTAAGTCCTGCCCCGTATGATTAACAATGCCCGTAAACGAATGGTTACCGTCGGCGCAAAAGCTTAGGAATTTGTTTCCGGGCAGGAATGGCCGTCGGCGATCTTTCCAGGCGGGCCATGGTTGTGAGGGGCATGACCGAGGGCCGCGGGGGGCCAAGGCGTTCGCGTTCGGGAGTATATGGAATGAAATCACGTGAGAACCTCGTTCGGCTGAAGCAGTTTCAGGTGAACGAGAAGCGCCGGCAGCTCCTGCAGCTCGATATGATGATCGCCGAGTTCGAGCGAATGGCCAACGAGCTCGACGTGCAGATCGCGGCCGAGGAGAAGAAGGCCGGGATCAGCGACGTGAATCACTTCGCCTATCCTACCTTCGCGAAGGCTGCCCGCCAGCGCCGCGACAACCTCCTGAACTCGCAGGCGGATCTCGCCCAGCAGCGCGAGATCGCGGAAACGGCGCTTGCCGAGGCCGAACTCGAGCTTTCCAAGGCCGAGATGCTGGAAACGCGCGATGCGAAGGCGCGCGACGGCGACGGCGGCCGCGCGATGACCGGCTGAAGATAAGCGGCGGCCGGCGCTGATCGGCAATAGGCAGGTCGGCAGTCGGCAATCGAAATAGCGCAATACGAGACGGCCAAAAACATGTCCGCCCGCTGACGCGCGGCGGATTTGTTTATTCGACTGCCGACTGCCTATTGCCGACTGCCGATTTGTACCTCAGTGCCTGTATTGCTGAATCCGTGTCGTCCGGAGCCCCGCCAGCCCGTATTCGTCGATCGAGGCCTGCCAGGAGAGGAATTCCTCGGTCGTCAGCTTGTAACGCTGGCAGGCTTCCTCGAGACTGAGCAGGCCGCCACGCACCGCGGCCACGACCTCCGCCTTGCGCCGGATCACCCAGCGGCGGGTGTTGGATGGCGGCAAGTCCGCTATGGTAAGCGGGCTGCCGTCGGGGCCTATGACGTATTTGACGCGCGGCCTAACGAGATCGGTCATCCGTACTCTCTACAAAAATCAAAGAACCAATCGTCGGTCACCTTAACGCCACAGCTTTAAAAATTGCCTAAATAAAAGGTAATGCAACGGTAAGCTTGGTGAATCGGACGTTAGCCAATGCGGATCTATTTTACGCTTCTCCCGCCTTTCCCGTGGCCGCCCCGGATGGCCGATCCGTCATATGGCGCGGCCGCGGCGCTTGACCTATATTCGCGGGATTGGCATCAGAGCCCGTGAACGCCTTGGAATGTACCTGACATGAACAGCCTGGACCTGCCGGGACGTCCCGAAGACACGCGCGTGGTCGTGGCGATGTCGGGAGGCGTCGATTCCTCCGTCGTCGCCGGCCTTCTCAGGAAGGAAAGCTATGATGTCGTCGGCGTCACGCTTCAGCTTTACGATCACGGCGTGGCGACGCACCGGCCGGGTTCCTGCTGCGCCGGCCAGGACATAGACGACGCCCGCCGGGTGGCGGAGACGCTGGGCTTTCCGCATTACGTGCTGAACTACGAGGAGCGCTTCCGCAAGGCGGTGATCGATCCCTTCGCCGAGAGCTATGTCTCCGGCGAGACGCCCATCCCTTGCGTTTCATGCAACCAGACGGTCAAGTTCGCCGATCTTCTGGAGACGGCGCGCGAACTCGGCGCCGATGCGCTTGCCACCGGCCACTATATCCGCTCCGCCCCGGCCGGGAACGGACACCGGGCGCTCTACCGGCCGCTCGACGCCGAACGCGACCAGAGCTATTTCCTTTTCGCTACGACGCAGGAGCAGATCGATTATCTGCGCTTCCCGCTGGGCGGGCTGCCCAAGCCCGAGGTCCGCCGCATCGCGGCGGAGATGGGGCTCGCCGTCGCCGCCAAGCAGGACAGCCAGGACATCTGCTTCGTGCCGCAGGGCAAGTATTCCGACATCATCGCCAGGCTGAAGCCCGGCGCCGCCTCTCCTGGCGACATCGTGCATATAGACGGGCGCGTGCTCGGTCGCCACGAGGGCATCCTGCGCTATACGGTCGGGCAGCGGCGCGGCATCGGGGTCGCCGCCGGCGAGCCGCTCTACGTCGTCCATCTCGACGCCGAGCGCTCGCGCGTCATCGTCGGCCCGCGCGAGGCGCTGGAGACGCACGGTCTTTTGCTGCGTCAGGTGAACTGGCTGGGCGACACGCCGCTGGAGGATATTCCGGCCGAAGGCGTCGAGCTCTTCGCCAAGGTGCGCTCCACGCGGCCGCCGCGTCCGGCGATACTGACGCGCTCGGGCGGTTCGGTCTGGGTCGAACTGGTCGACGGCGAATCCGGCGTCGCGCCGGGACAGGCCTGCGCGCTCTATTCGGACGACGGAGACGACGCGCGCGTGCTCGGCGGCGGCTTTATCGAAAGAGCCCATCGCGGCGCCGAGGCCGAGGCGATGCTCGCACGCCTCGGCGCGCATCACGCGCACGCCTGAACCTGCCTGCCCCATCGCGTGCCGGCATTTCGTGTGCGTAGAGCGGTCGTATAACAGCCCCTTCCCGGTTTGCTTTTCCAACCCGGTGAGGAGGTAGGTCGCCGCACACGCTGGCCCTTCCTGGACTGAGAGAACCAGCGACATTGGCGAGGGGCCAGCGACCGCTCAGGCGGCGTTCCTCATCTCGCTTTGCGGCAGCAGGCCCTCGACCGGTTCGTCCAGCAATATGCCGCGGCGATGCGCGAAAGCGGAAAAGACGTCATAGGCCTCCTCCGCCTCTGCCGCTCCGATGAGCGTGTCCCGGCACGCCTCGATGGTGGCGTGATAGGCTTCATCGCGCAGCCTGGTCGGATATTCGTTGAGAAAGGCGAGAGCGTCGGTGGCGCTGACGACCTGACGGACATGGCCAAGGCCTGCCAGGACGCTGACGGGCCGGCGGAAAGATGCTTGCAGCATGGGCTGAACTCTGTCCTCGGGTGAAGCTTGACGAAAGCCGCATTTGCGGATGCGGCATCGCCAAACGGCATAGGACGAGGATGGTTCCTGTTATAATTTTCACAAAATGCGCGGCTTCCCCCGGAGCGGAGGAACGGGACGCGATCAGCCGATCGAGACCTTCTGGTCGGGCACGAAGCGCGTGTCGTGCGTGACCGTGCCGGCGGTCAGTACCTTGAGGACGAGGATCGCTTCCTCGCCGTTGGTCCTCGGCTCCTCGCGCGTTTCGATGCAGCGGATGAAATGTTCCAGCTCGCGCGTCAGCGGCATGCCCTCCTCGACCTCGACATAGGACGGTTCGTTCGCGGTGAAGGCCCACTGGCCGCTGTCCTGCCAGACGGCGTGGCGATAGACGGCGAGCTTGCGCCCCCAGGGCTCGACATCGTCGAAGACGGCCATGGCGCGCGTTCCGACGACGGTCAGCCGCCGCTCGCGATAGGGATTGAGCCTGGAGGTGAAGAGATGGCTGCGCAGATCGTTGGGGAAACGCATGTGGAGATGCGCGAAATCGCTCAAATGGTCGAGCAGCGCCGCCCCCTCGCCGCGTATCTCCAGCGGCGCGGCGCCGGTGATGGCGAGGATCATCGAGAGATCGTGCGGCGCGAGGTCCCACAGCGCGTCGTTCTCTGTATGGAACTTGCCGAGCCCCAGCCGGTGCGAGTGGATGTATTTGACCTGGCCGAGTTCGTCCGCGTCGATGAGCTCCTTCAATTTCTCGAAGGCGGGGTGGAAGCGCAGCACATGGCCGACCATGAAGATGCGGCCTGCCTCGCGCGCCGCCTTCACCGCACGCTCGGCGTCGGGCACGGTGAGCGCGACAGGCTTTTCGACGAGCACGTCCTTGCCGGCGCGGACGGCGCGGATCGCGCATTCGGAATGGAATTGCGGCGGCAGCGCCATGACGATCGCGTCGATGTCGTCGCGGGCATAGATCTCTTCCGGATCGACCGCGAGGCAGTCCTGCTCGCTGGCGAAGCCCTCCGCGCGCGGGCGGTTGGCGTCCGAGACGGCATGGAGCACGCCGAGCGACTTGAGCGTGCGGATATGGTTGGAACCCCAATATCCGCAACCGAGAACGGCGATGCGCGGTTTCATCAACAGAATACCCGAAAGACGATGCCGAGACACATATCGACGCGAACCGCCGAACTCAACCCCGGCGCGGCTTCGTTTCGCACCCTTTCAGGCGGCGGAACTCCAGGAAAAGCCCGCGCCGGCCGCCGATACCGGCCGGCGGCACGAGGGCAGTTCCCGCCTTGTGGCCGGCAACGCTCCGCCGCGCCGGGAAACCCGCGATCGACCATTCCAGAGGCACGCCTTCCTGTCCTTGACAGGTTCGGCGCGGCCACCTTATATCCGCGCGTCCTGGCCAGGGGCCGGCGCGGCTTTCGAGCCATACCGGACGGAGATCGGCAGCGGGGCGGAGTAGCTCAGTCGGTTAGAGCAGAGGAATCATAATCCTTGTGTCGGGGGTTCGAGTCCCTCCTCCGCTACCAAATTCTTCAATAATTTCAGGTGATAACCAGATATACTGGTCGTGCGATCACGCGCGGACGACGCCGGGCGTCATTTTGGGTGACGCGGCCGTACCCTTGGATGCGCCAGGATTCGGAAAGGCTCTTCTGAAGGCGCACTACCAACACGGACGCCAACGGCCATGACCTGACCTGCGGCCGAGCTTTTCAGGCCAGGGCGACCGTCAGTGAGCGACGAGAATGCCCTTCGCTTCAAAGATGTCGCGTATCTGCCGGACGTAGCCGTGATAAGCCTTGTCCTCGTGGGCGCTGTTCCACTGCCTGGGTCTCGGCATCTCGATCTTGAGGTCGAGATCGATCCGGCCCGGGCGCGGCGACATGACCAGGACGCGATCCGCCAGGAATACCGCCTCGTCGATGCCGTGGGTGATGAACAATACCGTGTTGCGCACCCGCAGCCACATGGACTGCAGGTCCATGATCATCTGCTCGCGGGTCAGCGCGTCGAGCGCGCCAAACGGTTCGTCCATGAGCAGAAGGCCCGGTTCCTGGATGAAGGCGCGGCAGATGGCGACCCGCTGGCGCATGCCGCCGGACAATTCGGAGGGATATTTGTTGCCGAAGCCGTCGAGCCCGACCTGGGTCAAAAGCTCCTCCGCGCGGAGCCTGTATCGCGACACGTCGAGCTTCTTGATCTCGATCGGCAGCAGGATGTTGTCGAGGACCGTTCGCCAGTAGAGTAGAAGGTCCGACTGGAACACGACCCCGATCTTGGGATGGGGCTTGCTGATCGCCTCCCCGTCGATCGAAATCGTACCCTCGGTCACGCCGATCAGGCCGGCGAGGAGCGACAACAGGGTGCTCTTGCCGCAGCCGCTGGGGCCGACAACGGCCACGAAACTTCCAGGCTCGAAATCGAGATCGATCTGATCGAGCGCCAGAACCTCGTCATCCTCACGGGTCCTGTACGCTTTGCTGAGCCGGGCAATGCTGACGGCGGCGCCTGTCTGGGTAATGGCATTCATGAAGTTCACCCGCTGATCCTGCTTCATCGTTTCGGGATGTCCCGGCAGCTACTTCGCGGCATCGCGCTTATAGGCTACCTTGCGCTCGACGAAATCGACGACGAAATACAGAAGAACGCCCATGATCGAGATGGTCACCACGGTGGCGAAGTTGAGCGTCGTATCGAACAGCGAATTCGCCTGAAGCTGAAGATAGCCGAGCCCGCGCTCCGCGGCGACGTACTCGCCGATGACGGCGCCGATGACCGCCAGCGAAATCGCCACCTTGAACCCGCCGAAGATGCTCGGCAGCGCCGCCGGCAGGCGCACCTTGAAGAAGGTCTGCCATTCGTTGGCGCCCATGGATCGAACCAGGCTGACCAGGTTCTTGTCGAGCGACTGCAGGCCCACGACGGTCGAGATCACGATCGGGAAGAACGAGATCAGGAACGCCAGCGTGATCTTCGGAGCCCAGCCATAGCCGAGGTAGAGCACCAGCAATGGGGCGAGGGCAACCTTGGGTATGGTCTGGAACGCAACGAGGATGGGATATATGGCGCGCTCGAAAGGCCGCGAATAGAAAATCGACAGCGCCAGCGGAACGCCGATCAGCACCGAAACGACGAACCCGGAGACGACCTCGAACAGCGTGACATACGAGTTCTGGAGAAGCAGACGCCATTCGGTGACCATCCGGCCGGCGATTTCGAGCGGCGTCGGCAGCACGAATTTCGACAATCCCGCCAGTGGAACGAAGATCTGCCAGGCCACGATGACGGCTGCCGTGAGGAGGAGCGCCGAATAGCGCTCCAGCCACGGCTCACGCGACTTCTTCTTGGCCATCACCTTGCCTTGGTTTCCCGTCGCGCGACCGGCGCGCACAACGTCCGTGCTCGCCACGATATCCTCACTTGGTCAGAAGGCTGTCGGTAAAGAAGGTCGAGACCGGCTTCGGCGTCCCGATATCCCCTTCGGTACCGATCAGCTTGAGCGCATTGGCGATCGCCTCCTCGTCGATCCAGCCGATCGGCTTGCCTTCCGGCGAACGGATGGATTCGGAGGTCGCGACGATCTCTTCCTGAATGACCTTGTCCGAAGGACTGGGCTGCCAAACCGCCTTCAGCGCCGCCGTCGCCGCCGCGGGATCGGATCTGGTCATCTCGATCGCCTTGGCATTGGCGGCAAGGAATTTGCGCAGCAGGTCCGCCTTCTTCTCGATCCCGTCATTGCTGGCGACGACGGCCAATCCGGGGATCGACAGACCATACTTCCTCATGTCCAGCACCGGGTATTTGACCCCCGTCTTCGCCTCGAGATTGGGGAAATCATTGGTCAGGTAGACACTGACGACATCGACCTTGTTTTGCACGAATTGCGGCACGCGGGCCTGCGAGTCCATTTGGACTTTGCTGATCTTGCTGCAATCGATCTTGTTGATCTCACAGAATACGCCGAGATAGCTGGTACCGGTTTCTCCGACGGACGTCGCGATCGTCTTGCCCTCCAGATCCTTGGGCTTTGTAACCGGCTTTTCGGGATGGGAGATCAATACGACGGGCGCCGCCGGCTGATAGAGCGCGATGAGCTTGACCGGCATGCCTTTCTGGATCGCCGAGACGGCGAAGATGCCGGGAAGGATCACGACATCCTCCTGGCCCTGGATCAGCGCCCCAAGCGCGGCCTGCGCGCCGGCGCCCTCCCCGAGATTGAGCGTGATGCCGGCATCCTTGTAGAGATCCTTCGCCTTGCCCAGGTAGAAGAATCCGTACTCGCCCTTCAGCTTCCAGCTGAATCTGGCGTTCAGGTCTGCGGCTTTCGCGCTCTGACCGGCAAAAACCGCGGCGAAGGCCAATGCGGCAGCAAACGCCGCTCCTCGCATAAGAGTTTTCGCGTAAGACATCTTCATCCTCCCTTTTCCGACGCACTCGAGCGTCACCGGGCCTTGGGGCCCACACCTTCCCTGGAATGGCCGAAAACAGGTAATTGCAGCCATTCTTGATCTCATACTGTGATCACATTTGGTGATTGTCAAGCGCTCCGGACCGGCCGGGTATTGCCATTTCGAGATATTCCTGCCGCATGGCCCGCGGAAAGCCGGGATCCTGCGTCGACGGCGAAATGCGCCGCATCCCGGTTGCGGACGCTTCAATGAGAAGCAAGAAGGCTGGAAAGCGAGTTCCGGATCGCCGCGTGGGTCAGATCCCGGGCAATGAAGACGAGCCAGCCGGACGGATCGCCATCCGGCCATTCCGGCAGGTACTCCGGCGGATAGACGACGTGTTGAACGCCCTGGACGACTACAGGCCTGTTTTCGCCCGCGACGCGCAGCAGCCCCTTGACCCGGAGAATGGATCTCCCCCGGCTCGCGAGCAACAGTTCCAGCCACTCGACGAAGGCCGGCCAGCTTACCGGTTCCGTGATCTCGAGGGTGAAGGTCTCGATGCCCGCGCCGTGCCGTGCAGCGGGCGTATCCATCAGTGCGGCATGGCGGGGATTCCAATCCGCCGGCGATGCGAGCACCTCATTGGCGGACGGCATCGCCGCCTTGCTCGACGACAATCTCCGCACGGCGGGATTGACCCTGGCGATGTCGATAGCGAGCCTGTCGATCTGCCACGGTTCGACCAGGTCCGTCTTGGTCACGATCACGCAATCGGCCAGCGCGACCTGTTGCTTGGCTTCCGTGAAGCTGGCGATACTGTGCGAGCCGCCGACCGCATCCACGGCAACGACGATCGCGCCAGGCCGGTAGCCGCGCCGCAGCCGCAGATCGCTCATCACCGCTTGAATGATGGGCGCCGGGTCGGCGAGTCCCGTCGTTTCGACGACGACGCGGCGAAACGGCGCGCTCTGGCCCCGGGAGACCATTGCATGAAGATCCGCGAGCGTCGAAACAAGGTCATCGCGCACCGCGCAGCAGAGACATCCGGAAGGCAGCAGCACCGCGTCTTCCGATATCTCGCGGACGAGGAAATGATCGAGGCCGACCTCGCCGAACTCGTTTATGACCACGGCCGTGTCGGCCATGTCGGGATCGTCGAGGAGGTGCCGCAGAAACGTGGTCTTGCCGCTGCCGAGGAAGCCGGTCAGCACATGGACCTCGACCCTGTCGTCTTCGGCCGGGACGGTCGGCCGCACGGTCAACCGATCTCGAAAATCGCTTCCACCTCGACGGGCACGTTGCGCGGCAGCGAATAGCACCCGACAGAGGCGCGGGCGTGCCTGCCGGCCTCGCCGAAAACTTCGACCATCAGGTCGGACGCACCGTTGATCACCTTGGGATGGTCCATGAAGTCCGGCTCCGCGTTCACGAAGCCGCCAAGCCGCACGACGCCTACCACGCGGTCGAGGTCTCCATCGAGCGCACGTCTGGCTTGGGCAAGGATGTTGATCGCGCATAGACGCGCCGCGGCCTGCCCCTCCTCGACGGAATAAGTGGAGCCCAGCTTGCCGGTAAAGCGGTCCTTCCCATCCTGCGTAGGCACCTGCCCGGAAACATAGAGCTGGTTCCCGACCCTGCGGGTAGGAACGTAGTTGGCCGCGGGCAACGGGGTCTCCGGCAACTTTATCCCCAAACCCGCCAGCCTCTTCTCGATCTGTCCTGCCACAATGGTGCTCCTAGTAATCGAATTGCAATTCGGGGCCGCGCGCGAATGGCAGATCGACGCCATCGGGGCCGGCAACGCTCAACAGCGCCTTGCCTGTCGTGCGGATGTCGTGAACGATGCCCTTCTTCACGGCGGCGGCATGGCCATCCTTGAGCGCCGACAGGATATCTTTGTGGTCCGACGCGTTCCACGGCATGGAAGGGATGAGCAACGACATATACATGGTCGGCCCGAACTGCAGCCAAAGCGATTCGATCAGAGGCATCAGCACTTCGGAGCCCGATGCCTCGTACAGCGTAAAGTGGAATTTCTGATTGAACGACAGGCAATTGAGGATGTCGCGCTTCTCGATCGCGGTCAGGAGCTGCTCGTTGATCCCGTTCAGTTCGGCCAACAAGCCAGGCCCCGCCTTTTTTGCCGCGCTTTCAGCCGCCGTCCCCTCGATCATCTCGCGTACGGCGAAGAGGTCGCTCAATTTCTCGGGGCGAAGCTTGGGCACGCGGACCGAACCTCCCGCGGTTTCCTCGAGCGCGCTTGCGGCAACCAGGCGGCTGAGCACCTCGCGAACCGGCATCGGACTGGTCCCCAGTCCTGCCGCCAGCTTGCGCAAGCTCATGACCTGGCCCGGCACGAAGGCGCCGATCATGAGGCCACGTCGCATATAGTGCAGCACGTGCTCATGCACATGGCCGCGTGCGCGCTTCGCTCCGTCGCTGCCATTGGAGTGGGCCTTGTCGATCCGCATCCTGCAGTTTAGCCTTCTGATCTTGCCGAATCCTTTTCTCGTCGGATTCGGCAAGCGCCCTTTTCTCGCAATGCCGGCGCAGTTTACCGCCAGCGCGATTGTGATCTCATATTGTGATCAATATGCCGTTTCGGAATGTACAGCAAGGTTTGACTCAGGCCGTTGCACCGACCTGATAGAGCTCGATCTTCGTGCCGTCCGGATCGGCTATGTAGATGGATAGGCCGTAGGGCCCGTCATGGAGGTCGGTGAAGTAGCGGACGCCGGCCTTCTTCAGCCTGGCGTCCATGGCGCGGACGTCATTGACCTCGAAAGCAATATGATCGAGCTGCCGGTGATCGGCGGCCTTACCCGCGATCAATGCTATCCCCTGATGGAACGCCGTGAACGGCCGGCCGTCGGCAAGCGGCTTGGCCGGACGGACGGTGAAACCGAGCAGGTCGGTATAGAAGGCGACCGACTTGTCGATGTCGTTCACCATGATCAGCTGGTGCCCGTAATTGGTCACACGCGGCTTG
The DNA here is from genome assembly GCA_001896885.1 of Rhizobiales bacterium 65-79. GTDB lineage: Bacteria > Pseudomonadota > Alphaproteobacteria > Rhizobiales > Rhizobiaceae > Mesorhizobium_L. The sequence goes on from MKRJ01000019.1 coordinate 99,204, forward strand.
ACCTGGTCGCCGATCCAGTCGAGCACCTCGGACGATTGGGCGAGTTCGCAGAAATATTGCTTCCACACCTGCTTCGCCGTCGCCTCCCAATCGGCGTTGACGCCGGAGATGCAGTCGTCGATGGCGATCACGTCGAAGTCGCGCAGATAGGCTTCGCGGATCGAGGTCTCGACACAGGCGTTCGTCGTCGAGCCGGTCACGAACAGATGCTGGGTGCCGAGCATCTTCAGCATCATCTCCAGCCGCGTTTCGTAGAACGCGCCGAAACGGTGCTTGCGGATGACGAAGGAAGGATCGAATTCGGCCAGCGGCTTCAATTCGTCGACGATCTGTTCATCCCAGGTGCCGGCGAGCGCCGAGACCTGCTTGCGACGCGCCGTGTGGCCGAGCAGCTTCTTCTTGGCACGATGGCGATCGACCGCAAAATGCTCCTGCATGGTCCAGATGACGGGGATGCCGACGTCCTGGCAGCGCTTGATCAGCTTGGCAAGCGGCGAAACGATGGCCGAAAGCCGCACCGTATTCACCCCGGAGATGCCGAGGGTGCCCTTTTCGTGGATGAAGGCGTTCTGCAGGTCGATGACCAAAAGGGCCGACTTGCGATAGTCGAGGGCTTCCAGGCTCATTATTTCTGCTCCGTCATGTCGATGCCGAGCACGCCGGCCCGGCCCCAGCTATCCTTGGGCGTCTCATGGATCACCACATGAAGATGTTCGGGCTTGCAGCCGGCCTGCGTGACCATCGCTTCGGTTATCGCCTTGACGAGGTTGCGCTTCTGCTCGACCGTGCGCCCCTCCCACATCTCCACCACTACGAAAGGCATCTTATTTCTCCTCATTACCCGGCAACGGCGCGCCGGAGGCCCATAGCGGAACGGTAGGCGCAAAGCCGGTCACCAGATCGTTGCCGGCCCGGTCCGACCCGGAGATCAGCCACAAGGGACGGTTCGAATAGTTGATCAGGACCTGCTCTTCCATGCATCTGCGATTGGGGGGATAGGCGGGATCGCGCACGAAATGGCTCGTCGCCGGCATCAGCCGGATGACGTGGAGCGGCTCGTCCGCATCGAATGGATCGAGGGAAGACGGGCCGATTTCCGCGAGTCTCACGGCGGTTGCCTCCATCGGTTCGCGGCTAACGGGCAACAGGACCAGCGCGCCGGCAAGCGGCTCGACGGGCCAATAGCGGCCTTCCCTTCCCCGCTCCAGGAAGGCGGCATAGCCGGCCGCCCTGCAAAACAGCTCGCTGTCCCAAAGGATGATATCCTCGCCAAGGATGGCACGTCCCGCCTCAACAACGAGGTCGCTCTCGCACAACTCCAGGAACACCCAGGGATCGGTCAGGCCGATGCAGTGGCCCCACGGGTTGTGAATGCCCGACAGCCTCTCCTGGCGGATGGTGGAACCACGACCGACGATCTCCGCCACCGCCTCGCGCACCGTCCTGCGGCCCGGCATCAGCGGAGTCCGGCCGGCAAGGTTCAGGTGATCGGAGACCGCGGTGTTCATGACGGTACCGTCACGCAGCGGCCGCGGCCGTAATGGCGATCGGAAACCTCGCCGTTCTCGTAGACCACCTCGCCGCGAGCCACCGTCATCACCGGCCAGCCCTTGAGCTTCCAGCCTTCATAGATGCAAGTGCCCTTGCCGTTGTGCTCGACCACGCGCTCCTCGTCGAGATCGACCAGGACCAGGTCGGCATCGAAGCCGACTTCGATCTCGCCCTTGCGCGGCCAAAGGCCGAAGCGCCGCGCCGGGTTGAACGAATTCATCTGGACCAGCCGCGACAATGGCAGGCCACGCTGATAGACACCGAAATGGAGCATCAAGGCCAGCTCCCACGGGAAGCTGACGACGCCCGGGAACTCGGTCCAGATGTCCTGCAGCTTCTTGGGCAGGAACGGTACGTGGTCGGTGCCGAGACTGTAGACCGAGCCGTTCAGGACGCCGGCCCACAGGCCTTCCAGTTCGTCACGGTCGCGCAGCGGCGGGGAGATCTTGGCACGCATGTCCAGGTCCTCGTCGTAGCAGGTCCGCGTAAGGTAGTGCGGGCATGTCTCGACGGTGACATGCACCCCGCGCGCTTGAGCCTCCGCCGCTAGCACCGGCCCCATGCCAACCGACGTATGCACCAGATGCAGCGAGCAGCCTGTCTTCTCGGCAAGGAAGATCATGCGGCGGATCGTTTCGACCTCGCACAAGGCCGGCCGCGATTCGGTATAGGCGCCGAGGTCCTGCCGGCCGGTCGCCGCGATCTCCTTCTTCACCCAGGATGCGATCTGGGTGTTCTCGCAATGGACGTTGATGACGCCGCCGGGCACCTTGGACAGGATGCGCATGGCCGCATAGACCCACCCATCGGTTGCCGGCACGATGCCGATCGGATTGTCGGGCTCATAGCCGAAATAGCACTTGAACGACTTGACGCCGGTCCTGGCGATGACTTCCGGGATCTCGGCGATGTGCTCTTCGCGCTGGATGCCGAAATGGAAGCCGAAATCGATGACCGAATTCTCCTCGCCGATCGACTTCCGCTCCTCGTAGAAGGGCAGATAGGATTCCTTGAGATTGCGGATATAGAGCAGCGCCGTCGTGACGCCGCCCGAGGCCGCCGCCGCCGTCTCGGTCCGCATGTCCTCGGCGAAGGGGAACTTGACGCCGAGATGGCAATGCGGGTCGATCAGTCCGGGGATGAGGACTCGGCCGCCCGCATCGATGATGCGGCTGGCATCGGGCAGCGCCGCATCGGCGCCGGTGAGCACGATCTTGCCATCCTTGACGGCCACGCCTCCGTGAAACTCGCCGTCGTGCCGGACCACGCGGGCATTCTTGATAACCAGATCGGCCTTCATGATTTCTGCTCCAATATTCCTTCGATGCGCCGGCTGATGCCGCTCCACTGGCTGCGGCCGACGGTGATGGGCGCCCGCGACCCCATGCCTCTCGCCCAGACCGCCTTCAGTCCCATTTCGGCTGCGGCGTCCCGGTCGATCGTGCCGGGCGGGGCGGCGACGTCGACCAGCAGGGCGTGCTTGGGCAGCAGGGCGAGAAGGTCACGTTCCAGGAGGCGCTTCGGCACGCTGCCGATCACGATGTCCATCTTGGGCAGGTAGTCGGCAAGCTGCTCCAGTGAAAGCGACTCGGCGCCCGCGGCATAGGCGCCCGCGCGCTGCACCGGGTTGCGGGCCGCGACATGGACATGCGCGCCGAGCCCGACGAGCGTGTTGGTCAAAAGCGACCCGATCGTGCCCTGGCCCACCAGCATGACGTTCGATTTATGGATCGTGATGCGCGTGTTCTCGATGATGACCTTCAGCAGGCCCTCGACGATCGCCGGGCCGCGCAGCAGCATAAGGTCCACGTCCCACTCATATTCGTGCAGCGTGATGCCGAGCGCCTCGCAATGGCCTTTCAGCCTGGGATCCGCCCAGCCGAGGATGATGTCGCCGGGCTTGTTCATGCCGGCGAGCGCTTCGCGCGTTGGAATGATCTTTTCGCCGAATTTCGGGGCGAACAACGCTCCTTCCGGGCTGATGCCGGGAATGGGGAACAAAGCGAAATCGGCGCCGTCCAGCGCAGCGGCAAGGCTCTCGGCGCGGTGGACGCCTTCAATGCCGTCTTCCGGCCAGGGAAAGCCGTATGCTTGGACCATGGCGCCGGTAGCGGCGGCGCATCGCGCGATCTCCTGTTCCCGCTCGTCGCCCGCCACGATGGCGATGACGGTGCCTTCCCAGCTCATCTGGCCCTCACCTTCTCGATGAGCCGATCCCGGGTCATTCCCGCAATGCCCATCGCTGCCGCGGTGCGGCCGCCGTTGCGATAATCCGTGCCAACCGCGATCTGCGCGAGGCTGTAGAGCGAATGCGCGACAGGCGTCTCGACCCCGGCAATGCGGGCAAATTCGAGGAAGGGCAGCAATCCGTGACCGAAATCCTCCTTGTAGTACCTGTATTCGAGCGAATCCGGCCCCTTGATGTTCCTGTTTGCCTTTCCGCCTGCGATCGCGGCGCGGAAATCATCGGTGTCCGTCACGTCGGCCTCGACCGTGCCAAGCAATTTCATCTCCTCGATCAGGTTGGGCAGGTGATGGCCGAATGCCCTAGCCACGGCCAGCCTCTCTGCGTCGAGCTGTTTCATGACGCGGGCGACGCCCGGCGTCATGGCATCGACATAGAAGGTGAAATTCCCGCCGGTGGCCTCGACCCAGGCTGCGCCAAGGACGGCACCTGGGGGATGCAGGATCATGTTGACGTTGGAAAGGTCGGATGCCAGCACGTCGGCGACCGGCTTCACGCCGGGATAAAGATGCGCCGCGATCTCCAGCACCTCGTTGCCGCCTTTCAGCGCTGCGGCCTTCAGTTCCTTTGCGCGGCCGCTGATGGTGACGCCGTCGGGGCGGTACTTGCGCGCAACATAGGTGAGCGTCGAGAATTCCACGACCGGAGGGGCCACCTTGCCGGTGCGGCTGAAAGTTTCCGCGAATTCCAGCGCGCCCCCCGTATGTCCCGGATTGAGCAGCACGGGCTTGCCCGACGGCCACCCGGCCCCCGCCAGCGCGCTTGCGATATCGGAATGTGAAAAGGTGGGCAGCACTACGATGGCGATATCGACACCGGCGATGGCCGCCTCCAGGTCCGTGGTGATGAGCGCCGGTTTTGCGACGCCCTCGCCGAGCTTGCCGTCATAGGCGACGCCGCCGAGGTCGATATGCGGCTGCAGCGTCTTTGGCGAACGCCCCCAGAAATGGACGTCGTGACCGGCCAGAACCAGTTCGGCCACCGACGCCGCGCCGCCCGCCCCCGAGCCCAACACGGCTACTCTCATCTTTTCCTCCGCGACCGGCCCCGGCCGCCGGCGGCGTGGCAAGCCGCGTCAGCGACATGCGTCCTCACGGTCAGTTGCCCTCGTCATAAAGCGTGGTGGTCGTTTCGACGTCCTCATTGTGCAGGCCGGCACGCACCACCGCCGCCGCGGCGAGTTCGCGCGCCTTGCGGCGTATCTCGCCTTCGTCCACGCCCTGCACCTTCCCGTCCAGATAAAGCGGCTTGCCGTCGACCCAGGTCTGGACGATCGAAGCGGTCGAAGCCGAGAAGACCAGCGCCTGCAGCGGATCGTAGAACGGCGTCCACTCGACATGATCGAGATCGAACAGGATGAAGTCCGCCTTCTTGCCGATCTCGAGCGAGCCGATCTCGTCGTCCCACATCAGCGCCCGCGCGCCTTCGATGGTCGCCGCACGCAAGGCCTGCCGGGCGGTGAACACGTCGGGCTTGAGACGTGCATCCTTGAACATGCCTGCCACGACCAGCATCTGGCGCATGAGGTTCATGTTGCCGGCGGCGGAGACGCCGTCCGTCCCCAGCCCGACCTTGACGCCGGCCTTCACCATTTCCGGATACTTGCCGATTGCAGTCGCGCCCTTGCCGAGCTTGAAGGAAGAACAGGGACAAAAGGCAACGCTCGCGCCCCGGGCGGCAAGCAGCTGGACCTCTTCGTCCGAAACGGCTGCCCCGTGGGCTATCACGAGGTTCCTGCGGAGCCCTCCCGCGCGGTCGATCCGGGTGATCGGCCAGCAGCCATACTTGCTTTCGCAGATCCTGGCCTCCTCGATCGAAGTCGCCAGATGATAGGTCGTGCCGACGCCAAGCCTTTCGGAAAGCGCGACGGCCCCGACATGCAGTTCGAGGCTGCACGGCTCCTTGCCTTCGATATTGACCCAGCAGCGCGCCCGGCCGTCCAGCGTGCCGTTATAGCGCGTCACGCATTCCTCGAGCACGTTCAGCGCCGTCTCGGCATCCGGGAAGAAATGATGCTCGGCCATCTCCTCGGTCCAGCCGCGCGGCAGTTCGGCCGGCCGGTTGTCGGCGGCGTGGCGGCCGGTGATACCGCGCATGCCCGTCTTCTCCATCGCCCTGACGACGATGCCCGGATCGTATTGCGAACCCATGTCGAGGAAGCAGGTCGTGCCGCATCGGAGCATCTCGGTGATGCCAAGCAGCGCGCCCCAATATTCGTCCTCTTCGGTGATATGCGCATAGAAGGGCTTAGCCCAATGGAACACCCATGCGCGCGTATTGAGATTATCCGGAAAGACGGCACGGGAAAGCGTCTCCGACAGATGCACATGGCTGTCCACGAAGCCGGGGCATATGCCATGCATCGTACCGTCGACCACCTTATCGAACGCCGTGCCCTTATGTCTGGCGGCCACATCTCCGGCGGGGCCGATGTCGGTGATCCGGGTATCCTCCACGACCACGCTGGCATTGCGCAGGACCGTGTCGTTTTCATCGACGGTGAACGCGAAATTCAGGTTCTCAATCAGCGTACGCATGCACTTCTACCCATGCCTTCCCTTGCAAACAGGACGAACGGTACGCCGCCCGCAAAGCCCGGACGACCCGCCCTCTTCCTGGCTAGACGGCAGCCTTGACCTTCCTGTCCTGCATGCCGGTCCCGCAGACGATCAGCCTGTCCGTATCGGCGTAGTCGGACAGCAATTCCGAGCCGCTCGCCGTGACCAGGAGCATATCCTTGTTCTGCATGCCGAAACCATGTCCCGTATCGTAGCAGAGCGGCTCGAAGCCGAGCACCATGTTCTCCTCCAGGGGAGCGTCCTCGCCCGGCTTTCCGAGGATTGGCGTCATGCCTAGATAAGGGTCCTCGTGCAGATGCAATCCGATGCCGTGCCCGACGAAGGAGATCGGCGGCAGATCGAGCTTCGCCAGCTTGGCGATGAAGGCATCGTAGATTTCCCGGCAACTCGCGCCCGGCTTCACCTTCTCCATGATCTCGTACTTGCAGTCCACGAGATGGGACCAGATGCGATCCGCCATGGGCGGCGCTTCACCCACGACTGCCGTGCGGCAGACGCCTGCCAGATAGCCGTTGATCAGCGAGAATATCTCGACGCGGCATACGTCGCCCCGTTTCAGGACCCGGTCGGAGGGGCCGACATTCGGAAGCATGCTGCGTTCACCGGTGGCGACGATCAGCAGCTTGAAATGCTCGGCGCCCAGCGAATAGACATTGCGGGTCAGGTGACCGGCAATGTCCATCTCGGAATCGCCCGCGTCGACCATGGCGAGCGCATCGGTGATCGCCTGGTCGGAGATGCGCGACAGCCTGCGCAACAGCGCGATCTCCTCCGGCGTCTTGATCTGGCGCAGGCGCGCCAGGATCGGCTCCGCACGCTCGAAACGGGCGCCCGGCATGGCCGCGCTCAAGCGCGCGAAATCCCCCGCCGGCAGGTAGTCCATCTCCAGCCCGATCCGCCCCTTCGCCAGGCCGAGTTGCGAAAGCTGATCGGCCAGCACAAGCATCGCATCGTCGGAAAACTCCGCCCAGATGCGGGCCGGCGTATCCGGCAGGCGGCGCCTTATGGTCGAGGCCTCCATATCGACGCCGAAGATCGCGCTGCTGCCGTCCGCGCTGACGATAGTCATCGCATGACGGTGACGGATCAGCGGCTGCGAAGGAACGACGAAGCCGGCCGTGTAGGCGAAGTTCTCGGGCGACGAACAGATGATGGCGTCGAGCCCGTGCCGCTTCATCGCACCGACCTGCTTGGCGACGATTTCTGCTCGCATTCCTATTTCCCTTCGTGATTGTACCGACGCTCAGTCGCGAACCCTGTACTTCTCGATCTTCTTCAGATCGACCTCGATTCCCATTCCGGGACCGGACGGCACGACGATCGCGCCGTCCACGAACTCCATCGGTTCGCTCAGCAAGTCATCCTTGTAATAGATTCCGCCGATCTGGCCGTGCTGGGCCTCGGCCGGAGTCGAAACGGGTATGACACAGGAAAGCGTAACGGCGGGAGAAGCCGCGGCCAGTTGCACGTTCGCGAGATTGCCGATGCCGGTCTCGATCGAACCGTTGACGTTGCATATTATCCCGGCCGCGCGGCAGACCGCGCCGACCTCCATGGCCTTCAGGAGGCCTCCGGCCTTGGTGGTGTAGATGGAAACGATCTGAATACCGCCATTCCGGATGATCTGGATCGAATCGTGGGCGTTCCACGCCGATTCGTCGGCCATTACCGGCGCGTCGATGCGCCGGCCCACTTCGGCGATCCGTTCGATCCCCATGACCGGCTGCTCGACATATTTCAGCCGGTTCTTCTCCATCCGCCGCACGATCTGCACCGCTTCGCCGGGCGTCTTGTAGCCTTCATTGGCGTCGACACAGATTTCGACGCCCTCACCGGCGACCTCGCGGACAGCATTGACCATGGCGATATCGCGTTCCGGATCGACGCCGATCTTAACCTTGATGGTCCTGACGCCTTCGGCGACGATCCTGGCCACTTCGCTTCTGGCCTCGTCGATCGAGATCAGGCCGATGGAATGCGTGACGGGGACACGGTCGCGGGCCTTGCCGCCGAGCAACGTATGGACGGGCACGTTCAGCCAGCGCCCAGCCAGATCGTAGGCCGCGAATTCCATGGCCGCCTTCGAATAGGGATAGCCCCGGATCGTCGCATCCATTCGCGCATGAAGCTCGACCAGATTGGCGGTCTCGATGCCGATGATGGCCGGGGCGAGATAATTGTCGATGACAGCGCGCGTGATGAGCGCGGATTCCCCGAAATAGCGCCCGAACTCTCCGCCCCAATCCTTCAGTGCAGGCGCCTCGCCCCAGCCGACGCGCCCGTCGCTGTCGGTCATCTTGACCATCACGTAGCGCCCGATGACCTCGGTCAGCCCTGTCCACTTGTGCTCGCGGCGGGTGGGCAACTGTACAATTATTGTTTCTACAGACTGGATCGTTGGCACCGCCGCAACCTTCTTCTTGTCAGGATGAGAGGGCGCAGCTAGGCTGCGATCTGCATCTGTGATCACACTTTATGATCATAATCCGGGCGCCGTCAAGAAGCGTTGCGCCCCTGTGGGTTCAATACGGAACGACGCCCGGCCAGGCGCAGGAGGCTGAAATGATTGTCGAGGCGACCAACTACTTTGCGAGGAACGGCAACACGAGCGAAGTGCTGGAACAACGGCGGCGGGCGACGGCCATCAGGGTGTCGCTCGGGCTCGATGCCGGCAGGATACTGGTGAAGGTCGACGGTGACGGGCCGAACGTCCGCTGGGAATGTGCTTTCGCCAGCCAGGAGGAATACGAAGCCGACAGGGCGGCGAGGAAGGCGTCGGAGGATTTCGAAGCGTCCCGAAAGAAGATGCTGACCCTGGTCGACCGGTTTGAACGGCACATTTACAGGCAAGACGACGGTCTGCTGCCTTAAGGAGCTCTCTTGCCTCCGGTGAAGCGCGTCCTCCGCGACGTCATCGCGAGCGCCGTTTCCTGAGCAGGACCGGGAGCTCGACCGGCCGGAAATTCCAGGCGTCGACACCGACGTCGTATTGGCGCGTCAGCGGCTTCAGCTTGCCATGCGAATGGCCGTGAAGGTCGATCGATTTCTTGCCCATCTGGTTCCAGGTCCGGAAAGGATAGTGGCAGAGGATGAGTTTCGAGCCGTCGACCGTCATCTCCGCATAATGCTGGACGCTGGCCCAACCGGCGGCTGCTGTCGTGTCGGGCCCGTCATTGTTGCCGACGATCAGGTTCTTGCGCCCGTGGAGATTTGAAAGGAGCGTCTCGACGGCCGCCTTGCCCAGCCGGGCGAAGTCGCCGAGATGCCACACCTCGTCCTCCTCCCCGACCGTCTCGTTCCAGAAGCCAACCAGCACTTTATCGTGCTCCGCCAGCGAAGCGAAGGGACGTCGATCGATCCGGAGGATGCGGGGATCGTTGAAATGGGTGTCGCTGGTGAAGAAGAGCATTCGCCTCGCCTTTAGGTCGGACGATATGGCGGAGAACCATCATCGGGAAAGACCGTCCGGGTTGAGTGCCCGCCGCGCCGCACGGCGGGATCCCCGAAGAAAGATGGACGGGACAGGCGAACGTGACATCCTTTCCGCTCTTGCCCGCGAATGCGAGCGCGCTACGTGCCGATGGGAAGGTACATGCAATGAGCAGGAAATCCATCAGCCGCCGCGGTTTTCTCACCGCAACTCTCGCAGCCGGCTCCACCGCCCCACTTGTCCTCCCCGCCCTGGCTCGGCAATACCAGGGGTCCGAGCCGTGGACGCCGGATGTCGCCATGGCGCCCGAGCGCGCCACTCCGGCGCCGGCTAAATTCTTCAGCCCGGAAGAGAGAACGTTCATCGAGGCGGCCGTCGATCGCCTGATCCCCAAGGACGAATGGCCGAGCGCGACCGAAGCCGGCGTCGCCCACTTCCTCGACGGCCAGTTGGCTGGAGCTTTCGGCCGGGCGGAATCCTGGTACATGCAGGGGCCCTGGGAAAAGGGCGAGGACAGCCAGGGCTTCCAGTCGCGACTGGCGCCGGCGCCGCTCTATCGGGCCGCCATCAAGGCCATCGATGACCATTGCGGGGAGAAATACGGCGGCAGGAAGTTCGCCGACCTCTCCTCCTCCGACCAGGACGACGTTCTCAAAGGGCTGGAAAAGGGAGACGTCAAGCTCAAGGGGGTCGACGCCAAGACCTTCTTCACGATGCTCCTGCAGAACACCATCGAAGGCTTCTTCAGCGATCCCGTCCACGGCGGCAACAAGGACATGGTCGGCTGGAAGATGATCGGTTTTCCCGGCGCCCGCTACGATTATCGCCCCTACATCTCGAAACACAATCAGAAGCTCGACATCGAGCCGGTCTCCGTCGCCGGCGTCGATTCCTTCGGCGCCGGCACCCCTTCGAAATAGCCTTTCCCCCTCGACACAAGAAGCATCCCATGGCCCGCAAACTCCCCTCCGTCGATGTCCTCATTATCGGTTTCGGCTGGACCGGGGCGATCATGGCAGAGCAGCTGACGGCCGAGGGCCTCCAGGTCCTTGCCCTCGAGCGCGGCGTTTGGCGCGACACCTCGACGGACTTCGCCGTCACCAACGCGCAGGACGAGTTGCGCTATCGCTATCGGGGCGAACTCTTCGAGGAGCCGGCGCGCGGAACGCTGACCTTCCGCAACAGCCCGACCCAGACAGCGCTTCCGATGCGACGGCTGGGTTCGTTTCTGCCGGGCACCAATGTCGGTGGTTCAGGCGTGCACTGGAACGGCCAGACCTGGCGCTTCCTGCCGACGGACTTCCTGACCAAGACCCATAACGAGCAACGCTACGGGCCGCTCGCGGCGGACATGACGGTGCAGGACTGGGCCATCACCTATGAGGAACTGGAGCCCTATTACGACCAGTTCGAATATCTCTGCGGCATAAGCGGCAAGGCCGGAAACCTGAAGGGCGTCAAGCAGGAAGGCGGCAATCCCTTCGAGGGCGCCCGCTCCCGCGACTACCCCAATCCGCCCATGGAGATGGTCTATGCACCCGCCCTCTTCAGGGAAGCCGCGGCCGGTTTGGGCTTCCATCCGTTTCCCGCGCCTTCGGCCAATATGAGCCGGCCCTATACCAATCCGCTCGGCATCGGATTGGGGCCCTGCACCTATTGCGGGTTCTGCGAGAAATTCGCGTGCGGCAACTATTCCAAGGCGACCGCCCAGACCACCATCCTGCCGGTCCTGATGCGCCGGGACAATTTCACGCTACGCACGGAATCCGAGGTGCTGCGCATCCTCAAGGACCGATCCGGCAAGCGGGCGACGGGCGTCGAATATATCGACACCGAGGGCCAGGTGTGGGAACAGCCGGCCGACCTCGTCATCCTTGCCTCCTATATCCTGAACAACGCCCATCTGATGCTCGTTTCCAAGATCGGGCAGCCTTACGATCCGGCGACGGGGCAGGGCGTGGTCGGCAAGAACTACGCCTACCAGATCACCTCCAGCGTCGACCTCTTCTTCGATGACAAGTACTTCAACAATTTCGTCGGCGCCGGCGCGCTCGGCATGATCATCGACGACTTCAACGGCGACAATTTCGATCATGCGGGCCTCGGCTTCATCGGCGGCGGCTACATCGCCCAGTGGACCACCAACGGCCGGCCGATCGAGACCCGCCCGGTTCCGGACGGGACCCCCAAATGGGGAGCGAAGTGGAAGAAGGCCATGCGCGACAGCTATCTCCGGTCCACCTCGGTCGCGACCCACGGCGCGGTCATGAGCCACCGCCAGAACTATCTCGATCTCGATCCGACCTACAAGGACGTCTATGGCCGCCCGCTGCTGCGCATGACGTTCGACTTCACCGACAACGAACACAAGATGTCGAAATATCTGACGGACAAGGCCACCGCTATCGCCAAGGCGATGAAGCCGCGCGAGTTCAAGGTGAACGGCCGCGACGGCCACTATTCGATCGTTCCCTATCAGACCACGCACAATACCGGCGGGACCATCATGGGCGCCAACCCGCGCGAGAGCGTGACCAACAAATTTCTGCAGAGCTGGGATGTCCCGAACCTGTTCCTGCTGGGCTCGGGAGCCTTCCCGCAGAACGCGGGCTACAACCCGACGGGCACGGTCGGCGCCCTGGCGTATCACGCGGCAAAGGCGATCCGCGAACAATATTTGCGGGCGCCCGGCCCGCTTGTGCAGGCGTAGGCCCTGGGGACGGATTGGAGACGGATCGCCATGAGGATCGTCGATCGGGATCAGGCAAAGATGAGCGAGGCGATGTCCATCCATCGCGAGCGAGGCTTTGCCCCGGATTTGACCCACGAGACCATGACCCTTCCGGTAACGGCGGGAGCCCTCGATCTGGGGCGGAAAGCCCCTTGCCCGGATTCCAGGAGGGCGCGGTGAACCTGTCCTTCCTTGCAACCGTCGTTTTTCTGGCCTTGGCCGTCGCGCCGGCGCTTGCCGGCCAGGACCAGTGGACCACGATCCAGCGCGGGCTGTACCTGACGCGTGCCGGCGATTGCGAGGCATGCCACACGGCCGATCCGGCGAAACGGATGGCGGGCAATTTCGCGCTGCAGACGCCGTTCGGCATCATCTATACCGCCAACCTGACACCGGATCCGGAGACGGGGATCGGCAAGTGGAACGCCGACGATTTCTATCAGGCCATGACCAAGGGACGCGAGCCCGACGGCACCCGTCTCTATCCCGCCTTTCCCTATACCCATTTCACGATCCTCAAGCGCGAGGATTCCGATGCGATCTTCGCCTACCTGAAGACGCTGGAGCCGATCGACCAGCGCATAAGGCCGCCTGAATTCACGTGGCCGCTGACCTGGCGTTTTCTCATGCGCGGCTGGAACCTCATCAACTTCAAACCCCATCCGTTCCAGCCGGACCCGCAAAAATCGGCGGTATGGAACCGCGGGAAATATCTCGTCGAAGGCCTGGGCCATTGCGGCATGTGCCACTCGCCGAAGGATGTGCTTGGCGCCGAGAAGGACAGCGGCCGCTATTCGGGAGGCGAGGTCGAGGGATGGTGGGCGCCGTCGCTCTCGGGCGACAAGCGCGACGGCATCGGCGACTGGTCGAAGGACGATCTCGTCAGCTTCCTGAAATATGGGCGCAACGACAAGTCCGCCGCTTTCGGGCCGATGACCGACGTGATCGAACATTCGACGCAATACCTGAACGATCAGGACCTCGGGGCGATCGCCACCTATGTGAAGGAAATTCCCGCGCGAAACGACAAGGAACCCGCCAGGCTGAGCGACGACCAGAACAGGCAGGCGCAATCGGTCGGAGGCCAGATCTACGCCGCGCAATGCTCCGCCTGCCACGCGCCGGACGGAAGCGGCGTGCCGACCATGTTCGGTCCGCTCAAGGGCTCCTCGGTCGCGCAATCAAGGAATCCGGAGACGGTGATCCGCGCCGTCCTGGAAGGCGTGCGCTCGGCGCCGACGGACAAATATCCGACGCCGCATTCGATGCCGTCCTTCGCATGGAAGCTGACCGACGGAGAGGTCGCCGCCGTCGTCAACTACGTCCGGAACTCCTTCGGCAATCGCGCCGCCGGCGTCGATGCGGGCGAAGTCCATGCCATCCGCGAGAAGCCGAGCAGCTGATCTTCCGGGGACGTGACCTTTTCATTCCCTGGCTTAGAAGTTTGCCGTCTCGCATCTCCCGTCGTCCGGCTGCACATCAGCCCTTCGTGGAACAACGCGGCGGGTCGCACGGCGCCAGGACCCTTGCTGAAGGTGTCCGGCCAGCGCGGAGCGCTTGCCGGCGCCGTCGCCGACATGCTGCTCAGACGAGTTCGCGCACCGTGTCGGACGCGACGGTCAGCGCGATCTTCCTGCGCGCCGGCGTGCCCTTTGCCAAAGCCTCGGCGAAATGCTCCGCCTGGCTGAGCTTGACCTTGGGCGGCATCGGCGGCTCGTGCGGATCGACGACCGCCTGCACAAGCGCGGGGCCGCGCGTGGAGAAGGCCTCCCGCAGCGTGGCGGCGCATTCGGCCGGGTCCTCTATCGTATAGCCCTTCAGTCCGAACCCCTTGGCGACGGTGGCGAATTCGATCGGCTGCAGCTCGCAGACATATTCGGGGTTGCCGAGGAACACCATCTGCTCCCATTTGATCTGGCCGAGCGCGTTGTTCTTGATGACCACGATCTTGACGTTGAGGTCGTATTTCACGCAGGTCGCAAGCTCGCCCAACAGCATGGCAAGGCCGCCGTCGCCGACGAAGCAGACGACCTGCCGGTCCGGATGCGATATGGCCGCCGCGATCGCGTAGGGCAGGCTGCAGGCCATCGTGGCGAGATTGCCGGAACAGGAGAATTTCATGTCGCCGCGGATCGCCAGATGGCGCGCCGCCCAGGTGGTGATCGTCCCGGAATCGGTGGAGATGATGGCGTCGTCTTCCAGAAGCTTGTTGAGTTCGTGCGCCACCACCTGCGGCTTCATCGGCTTGTCCTGCCGCGTGCCGCGCTCGGTCATCAGCTCGTTCCATTCCTTCATGCCGGCCTGGGCATCTTCCAGGAAGGAGCGCTTCTCGCGGTAATCGAGCCTCGGAAGCAGTGCCTCCAGCACTTTCGCGGAATCCCCGACGAGACCCGCCTCCACCGGAAAGCGCAACCCTATGCATTGCGGGTCGAGGTCGATCTGGACGGCACGGGCCTCGCCCGGCTTGGGGTAGTACTCGATATAGGGGAAATTGCTGCCGACGATCAGGAGCGTGTCGCAGCCTTCGAGCGCTTCCTGCGAGGGCTTCGTGCCCAGAAGTCCGATGCCGCCCGTGCAATAGGGGCTGTCGTCAGGCAGGGCGCCCTTGCCGAGCAGGGCCTTGACGACGGGCGCGCCGAGCCGTTCGGCCACGGCGATGAGCTGATCCCTCGCGCCGAGAGCGCCCTGCCCGGCAAGGATCGCCGTTTTCCTGCCGCCGTTGAGGATCGCCGCGGCACGCGCCAACTGGTCTTCGTTGGGCAGCCCGGCCGAAACCGCCATCATCTCGGAGACATGGGAGGGGATGTTGCGCTGGGAGCGCATGCCCTTCGACAGCGGCTCCGACTGCATGTCGACCGGGATCGTCACATGGGCGACGCCCTTGTAGGCGAGCGCCGTGCGGCAGGCGAGCTCGACCGCATTCTGGACGTGCTCCGGCCCCATGACGCGCACATTATAGACCGCGACATCCATGTAGAGCTTGTCGAGCTCGACGTCCTGCTGGGTGAAGGTATGCAGGAGGTCGTGGAACTGCAGCCCGGTGATGGCGAGCACCGGCTGACGGTCGAGCTTGGCGTCGTAGAGTCCGTTGAGGAGGTGGATGCCGCCGGGCCCCGAAGTGGCCAGGCAGACGCCGAGCTTCCCGGTCCATTTGGCATGGGCGCATGCGGCGAAGGCCGCGGCCTCTTCGTGCCTGACCTGAATGAAGCGGATCTCGTCCTGCCGCTTCCTGAGCGCCTCGATCACGCCGTTGATGCCGTCGCCCGGTATTCCGAAGATCGTATCGACACCCCAGTCGATCAGGGTCTGGACGAGTATGTCGGCGGCGGTTGGGTCGGACATGTTCGATCTCCTCATAAAGGCGGAGGACTTCCCGTCGGGATGGCCGTGCGGGGCGGGTTCAGAGGACGCAAGGGGCATGCCCTCGCCTCGGCATAACTGGCCCGGCGCAAAACCGTTCCGCCCCGCCATCATTTCCCGCCTCCGCGACAGGCGGCGGAACGAATTGAGGCCGATCCCGTTCGGAAGGCGTTCCGAATGGAAGGCCGGATGGAAGGAAGGACGCGGTGCAGAGCAAACTTCTCGACAAATCGGCAGGGCGCGCGACCTACGCCATCGTTCTGGAAACCGGCGACGAGGTTCTTTCCATCCTTCGCCACTTCGTCGACGGCAAGGAAGTTTCGGCGGCCCAGTTTTCAGCCATCGGGGCGTTCTCCGACGCGGAGCTGAAATATTTCGACTGGGAGGCGAAGACCTACAGGACCATTCCCGTCGAGGAACAGGTCGAGGTCGCCTCCCTGATTGGCGATGTCGCGATCGCGCCGGACGGCAGCCGCGCGCTCCACATCCACGCAGTCCTCGGCCGTCGCGACGGTTCGGCCCTCGCCGGTCATCTGGGGAAGGCGCATGTCCGGCCGACGCTCGAAATCGTCCTGACCGAATCGCCCGTGCATCTCCGCAAGAAGCACGATCCCGAAACCGGGCTCGCATTGATCAGGATGGAAGGCTGAGCCGTGGATATCAGGCGCAAGACCTCCTCGCGGCCGGTGATCCTCCGGCACACGCGGCTCGATTCCCGGAATTCGCGTATTTCCCTCCTCTCCAAAAGAACGGCCTCTGCATCATGAACCTGATCGTCCCCCAATCTTCCTCCGCTTCCGTTCGCAACAGCCGCGAGTTCGCCGGCAAGGTCGTCGTCGTCACCGGCGCCTCGGCCGGCGTCGGCCGCGCAACGGCGAGGCGGTTCGCCCAGGCGGGCGCCTCGGTGGCGATCGTCGCGCGCGACGACCAGGCGCTCGAGGAAACCAGGGCCGAACTCGTTCGCAGCGGCGCCGAGGTCACGGTGGCGACGGCCGACGTGGCGGACGCCAAGGCGGTGCTGGATGCGGCCGGGCAGATCGAGGAAGAGCTCGGGCCAATCGACATATGGGTCAATTGCGCGATGGCGACGGTGTTTTCCCCGGTCGCCGAGATGACGCCGGAAGAGTTCCATCGCGTGACCGAGGTCACCTATCTCGGCTTCGTCTATGGCACCATGGCCGCGCTGCGGAGCATGCGCCGCCGCAATCGCGGCACCATCGTGCAGGTCGGCTCCGCCCTCGCCTATCGCGGCATTCCGCTTCAGGCCGCCTATTGCGGCGCAAAGCACGCCATTCGCGGCTTCACGGAATCGCTGCGCACGGAACTCATGAACGAAGGCAGCCGGATCAGGGTGACGATGGTGCAACTGCCCGCCGTCAACACCCCGCAATTCGATTGGGCGCGCACCCATGTCGCGCAGAGCCCGCGTCCCGTGGCGCCGGTCTATCAGCCGGAAGCGGTCGCGGCGGCCATCCTCGAGGCCGCCAAGGGAACCGAGCCCGAATACTGGCTCGGCCGCAGCACGATCGTGACGATCCTCGGCAACATGATCTTTCCCGGCCTCGTCGACCGTTATCTTGCCCGAAAGGGCGTCAAGGCGCAGCAGACCGGATCCTATGTGCCCGACAGCCGCCGCGACAATCTCTTCGAGGCGGTCCACGGCCTGCACCGGACCCGTGGCTCCTTCGGGCGGAAGGCGCAGTCCTCCGTGTCGGTCTGGGGCGGCAATCAGGCCAGGCTGCTGACGGCCGGCGCCGTGCTCGGCCTCGCGGTGCTTGCCGGCGGCGCGCTGATGCTTGGCGCAAGGGCTGGAACCCGCCGTCGCTGGCGGTAGGTTCCGGGTCGCGGCGGACGTTTGCGGCTACGTGGGACACGCCGGTCCCTCCTAGGTTCGGCGGCAGAAACTCCTGCGGCGGCCAGCTTGCAAGATTCCGTAAGGAAATACTCCAATCCTTCCGGGCGCGGTTTTTTTGGTTCCTGTCGGCAACGAGTTTCGGCCTCACGCATTGTTTCTGGACAACTCCATCTGCGCGCCGAAGGGACACCAGCGTTGCCTGTTTCGAGCCAACGGCCGTTTGACGGCCGCGACGATACCGCGATCGTCGAACTGATCCCCGCGCTTCGCGCCTTCGCCCGAACGTTCTATCGCGACCCGTCGGATGCCGATGATCTCGTTCAGGAAACGCTGACGAAAGGCATCGCCAACATCGACAAGTTCAAGCCGGGCACGCGGATGAAATCCTGGCTGTTCACCATCATGCGCAACACGTTCTGCACCCGGATCGTGGCCTACCGGAAGGAGCAGCCGGGCGTCGCCGATTGCGTTTCCGCCTTGCCGGCCGTGGAGGCGTCGCAGGACTGGAGCGTCCGCGGAAGCGAGGTCAAGGCGGCGCTGGAACGGCTGCCCGAACAGCAAAGGCAGGTGCTTGTCCTCATCGGCATGCTGGGCGTCACCTATGAGGAAGCGGCCGAGATCTGCGGCTGCGCCCTCGGCACCGTAAAGAGCCGCCTGAACCGGGCACGGGCCTCCCTGCTGGACGAACTGGGCGAGAGTTCACCGAGAACCTTCGTGGAGTCGCATATCCAGCTTTCCGATGGCGTGTTTTACGACGGGGCGCCCGGCTCGTCGTGATGGCGTGCATGGCGAGTTTTTCCGCATCCGGCGGGAGGCATCCTCCCAGAAATTTCCTGCGCGGGTGGAACATCGCCGGGCGGCAGGGGTTCGGATCCCCGATGCATCTCGATACGCCTTCGGAAAGGAACGCTCCCATGAAACGCGCCCTGCTCGCCGCGGTGGTAACCTGCGCATTCGCACTGCCCTTGCCCGCCATCGCCGCGGACAGCGCGACCGCCAAATTCGTGAAGAATGCCGCGATCGGGGGGATGTTCGAGGTCCAGTCGAGCAAGGCCGCCCTGTCCAAGACGCACGATCCGAAGATCACCGGACTGGCGAACATGCTGATCAAGGATCATACCGCCGCGAACCAGAAGCTGACGGAGATCGCCGGGAAGGAGAGCATCTCCGTGCCTTTGCAGCTCGATGCCAAGCACCAGGGCCAGCTCGACACCTTGCGAGAGACCAAGGGTTCGTTCGCCCAGCCGTTCATCCAGATGCAGCGTAGCGCCCATGAGGAGGCGATCATGCTCTTCGAGCGCTACGCGGATCATGGCGAGGATCCGACGCTGAAAGCCTTCGCCAGGAAAACCCTGCCGACGCTCAAGAAGCACCTCGCGGCCATCCGCAAGATCTACCAGGAGATGAAAAGCGGGTGAGGGCTTCCGCCTCGCTTGCGTCGGCTCGAACCCGTGATGGCGGAGAACGACATCACCCGACTGGAGATTTCCGATGACCGCTGACGCATCCTCCGTCTCAACGCCATGGATGGCGCTCCGGGACACCGATCGACCCGCCGAGCCGGCAACCCGGCCCGACACGGTCGTCGCCGTCGATTTCATCGTCAACGGAAAGCCTTGCAGGCTGGAACTCGATCCGCGCACCACGCTCCTCGACGCGCTCCGCGACCATGTCGGCCTGACGGGCACGAAGAAAGGATGCGACCATGGCCAGTGCGGCGCCTGCACGGTGATCGTGAATGGCCGGCGCACCCTCTCCTGCCTGAGCTTCGCCCAAATGAACGACAGGGACGAGATCACGACCGTCGAGGGCTTGGCGAGCGACGGCAGGCTGCATCCCGTGCAGCAAGCCTTCATCGATCATGACGCCTTCCAGTGCGGCTACTGCACGCCGGGCCAGATCATGTCCGCCATCGGCTGCATCAGCGAGGGCCATGCGGAAACCGACGCCGACATCCGCGAATATATGAGCGGCAATATCTGCCGCTGCGCGGCCTATCCGAACATCGTTGCGGCCATTCGCCAGGCGCGGGACGAGATGGAAAGGGCCTGACATGCGTCCCTTCGGCTTCGAGCGTCCGGAAACATTGGAACGTGCGGCCGGCATCGTCGCCGCGCGGGAGGATCGCGCAGCGCCTCCGCCGCTCTCCTCCGCGCAGTTCATCGCGGGTGGCACCAACATGGCCGACTACATGAAGCTCGGCGTGATGCGTCCCAACCTGCTCGTCGACATCGGCCGGTTGGCCGATCCCGGCCTTCGCAGGATCGCCGCTTCTCCGGACGGCATCCGGCTCGGCGCCCTGGTCCGCATGAGCGAGGCGGAAGAGAACGCCGATATCAGGATCGGCTATCCCGTTATTGCCGAAAGCCTCCAACAGGCCGCCAGCCAGCAGATACGCAACATGGCCAGCCTCGGCGGCAACATCCTTCAGCGCACGCGCTGCGAGTATTTTCGCGACATCTCCTGGGCCTGCAACAAGCGCGATCCCGGCTCCGGATGCGCCGCGATGGACGGCTTCAACCGCCAGCATGCGGTGCTGGGCGTCAGCGACCGGTGCATCGCCACCTATCACGGCGATTTCGCCCAGGCGCTGATCGCGCTCGATGCGTCGGTCGAGACGCAAAGTCCCCGCGGCGGCCGAACGATGGCCTTCTCGGAACTCCACAGGCTGCCCGGAGAAACGCCCCACGTCGAAACGCAGCTCATGGCGGACGAGTTGATCACCCTCATCGACATCCCGGCAAAGCCCTGGGCGCGCCGTTCGCACTATCTCAAGATCCGCGATCGCCAGTCCTATGCCTTCGCCGTGGCTTCCGTCGCGGTGGTTCTGGACCTGGAGGATGGCGCCGTCCGGGATGTGCGGATCGCCCTTGGCGGTCTCGCGACCGTACCCTGGCGCGCCCAGGAAGCGGAGGACGAGCTCAAGGGTGGACCTCTTGACGAAAGGACGGCCGGGCGGGCCGCCGAGGCGGCATTCGCCGGCGCCATGCCGCGGGAACACAACGCGTTCAAAATATCGCTCGGCCGCCAGGCGCTCGTGCGGGCGCTTCTCGAAACCCGTGACATGAGGGTTTGAACATGAACGAGGCCGCCCCTCTTCCGAAAGGCAACATGGGAGAGCCCGTCGCCCGGATCGACGCCCGGCTCAAGGTGACAGGAGATGCGCGCTATCCAGCGGACCTTCCGGTGCGCGATGTCGCGCACGCCGTCCTCGTCACCAGTCCGATCGCACGCGGAAGGCTGACGCAACTCCACACCGAGGCGGCGCGCGCCGTACCCGGTGTCCTCGACATCATCGCGGCCGGTGACGTGGACGGCGAACTGGAGAGGCCGCAATTCGGCAACTCCGGATCGACATCGATAGCGCCGCTGCACGACCGCCGGATATGGCACGACGGACAGATCGTCGCGCTCGTCGTGGCCGAGACCTTCGAGGCCGCCTCCGAGGCCGCCGCCCTGGTGCGGGCCGACTTTCAGGCGGAAGAGCCGAGCAGCGGATTCGGATCGCCCGGCATCGAGATCATCCCGGCGGCCGGCGCCAGTCCGCTGTATCCGGAGAATCCCGAGGCCGGCGATTTCGATGCGGCTTGGGCAACCGCGGAGATATCGATCGACGAGACCTACTCCACGCCCACGCAGCATCACAATCCCATGGAGCTGTTCTCGACGACGGCTTCATGGTTCGACGGTGACGTGACGGTGAACGAATCGAGCCAGAACGTCACCGGCTGGAAGAACACCCTCGCCAGACAGCTGAAGGTCGACCCCGAGCACGTCCGGGTCGTCAGCCCCTATGTCGGCGGCGCCTTCGGCTCGAGGGGCCCGATGACCCCGCGCACGGCGATCATTGCCCACGCGGCGCGCCGGCTCGGCCGGCCCGTGCGCTGCGTGGTCACGCGCAAGCAGGCCTACACGACCCAGACCTACCGCGCGGAGACGCGCCATCATATCCGCATGGGGGCCATGAAGGACGGCAGGATCGTGGCCTTCCGGCACGAGGGATGGGAATTGACGTCCCGGCCGGACAATTACGTGGTCGGCGGCACAGGCACGACGGCGCGCATGTACGGCTACGGCGCCGTCGAGACGAAGGTGTCCCTGGTCAAGGCCGACCGCAACACGCCGAGCTACATGCGCTCTCCTCCCGAGACGCCCTATGTCTATGCGCTGGAAAACGCCATGGACGAGATGGCCGTGGCGCTCGCCATGGACCCTGTCGAGTTCCGCCGCGTCAACGACACGATGACCGAGCCGATCGAGGGCAAGCCGTTCTCCAGCCGCTCGCTGATGGAGTGCTACGACCAGGCCGCCGAGGCCTTCGGCTGGAACCGGCGTACCCGCGGGATCGGCTCGATGCGCGACGGCGACTGGCTGGTCGGCATGGGCTGCGCCACGGCCGTCTATCCCACCAACGTCGCGCCCTGCACGGCAAGGGTCCGGCTGACGGCGGACGGCCGCATCCGCGTTCAATCCGGCTCCCACGAGATCGGCACGGGCATCCGCACGGTTGCGGCGCAGATGGCGGCCGAACGGCTGGGCGCGCCGTTCTGGTCCGTCGAGGTCGAGATGGGCGACAGCAGCCTGCCGCCGGCCCCCGTCTCCGGCGGTTCCACCTCGACGGCCAGCGTCTGCTCGGCGGTGATGAAGGCATGCGATGCCATTCGCGCCAGGCTTTTCCATGCCGCGGTGACGGCGAATGACGGACCGTTGTCCGGACTGGCGCCGGCAGATCTCGGGATCGCGGACGGCAGGATCGTCGCCGGCGCCCGCGTGGAAGCCGTGGCGAACGCGATGGAGCGCATGGGCGTCGGCGAGATCGAGGAATATGCGGAATTCGCGCCGGAGGGCAGTTCGGCCGACGCCATCGCCAACCTCTACAAGGGCAAGCTCGAAATGCGGATGGGCGAGGAAGGTGCCAAGGTGAAATACGCCTTCGGCGCGGAATTCGTGGAGGTCCGTATTCATCGGCTGACGAGGGAAACAAGGGTGTCGAGACTCGTCGGCGCTTTCGCGGCCGGCCGAATCATGAATCCAAGGACCGCGCGCAGCCAGCTCATGGGCGGCATGATCTGGGGCGTGGGCTGCGCTTTGCACGAGGCGACGGAGATGGACCGCCACAGCGCCCGTTACGTCAACACCGACCTTCAGGACTACCTCGTGCCGGTCAATGCCGATATCCAGGACGTCAAGGTGATCCTCGTCGAGGAGAAGGACACCGACGTCAATCCCGCCGGCGTCAAGGGACTGGGCGAACTCGGCAATGTCGGGACGCCGGCTGCGGTCGCGAGCGCCGTCTATCACGCGACCGGCAAACGCATCCGCGACCTGCCGATCAGGATCGAAGACCTGCTGTAAGACGATTTCCCGCCAGGGCTATCGTGTGAATCAGAGTAACCCCCTCGCGGAGCCCCCCGGACCGGCCGGCCCGAGGGGAGACACAAGGAGCATTGCCCATACGTAATTCCCGGCCGAGAGCCGTTCGACTGCCTTACGAAGCGGATACCGCCTCGCCGCCCAGCGCGACGCTCGACGGCTTGATGACGCGCAGATTGTTCTGGACGTGCTCGACGCCGGAAACCGAATCGGCGAGATCCTCCGCGCGGCGCTTGGCCATCCTGCTGGTGACGGTGCCGGACAGCGTCACCTCCCGCTCAGCCACATCGACCTCGATGTCGGAAGCGTCGAGCATGCCGTCATCCGTCAGGCGGTCGTTGACGTCCTCCTCGATGCGGGCATCGGACCGGACATATCCCTTCGGGCCCCGGCCGCGATGCTCGTCGCGCTGGCGCCGCCTTTCGGCGTGCTCGTCGCCGAACCAGGAAGCGACCTCGTCGCTGGCGCGGTCCCAGAAATCGCGCCGGTTGCCACGGCCTCCGCCGCGATCTTCGCCGTATCGGCGCGAATCCCCTCCCGCCGCGCGGCCATAATCGCCTTCATAGGCCCGGCCGTAACGGCCCGCGCCATAGCCTCCGTCGGAATAGTCGGCCATCCAGCTGCGCGGGTAATAGGGGTACATGCCGTATTCCCTTTCGGCGGGCCAGTAGGCCTCGTAATAGTCGGCGCTGCGCCGGCTTTCGCGATCCCTGCCCATGCCGGCCTGCTGATCGCGATAACGAAGGTCGTCGGTCTCGTAGTCACCGCGCCTGTCTCGCGGCCATTCGTTGCGTTCTCGAGCCATTGCAAACTTCCTTCCTTGTCCGTTTCGGGTTCCTGTCCGCCGGATAGAACCGGCCATGACAGCGAACGTTCCTTCACTCCTATATTTCGTCGAAGCGACTGCCTTCCCTGTCCGGATGGCGCCTGATCGCGCGTTCCTCGCGGTCGTCGGGAAGCGCCTCGTCGCTCTCCTGGAAGGCGTTGTCGTCGTCTTCTCCCTGCATCTCGCCGGACTTTTCAATGCCGCCATTGACCGGAGAATCCTCTTCGGTCTCCGCCGGCGCCGCCCTATCCAGGTCCGCGGGCCGCAAGGCTTCCCAATCCGGGCGGTTCTCGCGGGGCATGTCGTCGCGCTCGATGGGCACTTCTTTTCGCTTTTCCATCATCCGTTCCTTCGATCGTTGCGAAGTCTTCCCTGATGTCGAACGGATGGGGACCCGATTTGTTTCGGCAGCCGGGCAAAAGGCCGGAACGGCCGGGACGGAAGGAACATGGGAACCGGGAGCGGGTTAGGCGGACTGTCCCCGACGAGGGGCTCCGATCAAGCCATGCGAGGAAATCCATGATCACCGATCCGAAGAATGACGCGCCACGGCCGCCGCATCCGCGCCAGCAGCAGGAGATGCCCGGCGAAACCTCCGCCATGCGCCCCAGGCCCGATCACGGCGAGGAAAGCTACAAGGGCAGCGGCCGGCTTCGGGATCGCAAGGCGATCATCACGGGCGCCGATTCCGGGATCGGCCGCGCGGTCGCGATCGCGTTCGCGCGGGAAGGCGCCGACATCCTCTTCGCCTATTGTGAAGAGGACGCCGACGCCGAAGAGACCGCGGACTGGATCAGGAAGGCGGGACGCAAGGCCGTGCCCGTCCGCAGCGACATCAAGGATCCGAAGCAATGCGAGAGGCTGATCGATCAAGCCGCTGAACAGCTTGGTGGAATCGACATCCTGGTGAACAACGCGGCGCACCAGGCCACCTTCACGTCGATCGAGGAGATCACGGACGAGGAGTGGGACGTCACCTTCCGCACGAACGTTTACGGCATGTTCTATCTATGCAGGGCCGCGATCCCGCAGATGAAACCGGGCAGCGCGATCATCAACACCAGTTCGATCAACGCCAAGGATCCGAGCCCGGAACTTCTTGCCTACGCGACTACCAAGGGCGCGATCGCCAACTTCACCGCCGGCCTGGCGGGCCTGGTCGCGGAGAAGGGCATCCGGGTGAACGCCGTGGCGCCCGGACCCATCTGGACACCCCTCATCCCTTCGACGATGCCGGCCGATCATGTGGAGAAATTCGGCGCCAATACGCCGCTCGGCAGGCCCGGCCAGCCGGCCGAACTGGCCCCGATCTACGTCATGCTGGCATCGCATGAATCCAGCTACGTCACTGGCGCGCTGGTCCCGGTTACCGGCGGACGGCCCATGCTCTAGGACCATTGAGGTTTCCGGCGTGGCGCTTCGCCGTCAGGCGCGCGGCTCGCCCGGCCTCTCCCCTCCCGCCCGGCTGCCCGGCGCGATCGTCGGCGGCGCGCCGTTCAGCGCCTCGACGGCGAAGCCGGCCGCCGTCTTGTAGCCGGCCATGAAACGGGCCCGCTCTTCCGCCGGGACGACCGTATCGATGTCGTCGAATTTTCCGCCGCAGCGTTCGTCGACGATGGCAAGCAGACCGAACGGGCCGGCGCCGCGGTTGCGCAGCACAAGCTCCGAGATCGGCCCGCAAAGCCTCGCGTCGTAGGCTTCCAGCGCCTTCCGGGTCGGCCCGTGCTCCACCATGGCCGCGCCCAGCACGCGGGCATCGACGATCGCCTGGCTGGCTCCGTTCGACCCCGTGGGATACATCACATGCGCCGCGTCCCCGATGAGGGCGACCCCGCCGTCCTGCCAGGTGGGGATCGGGTCCCGGTCGATCATCGGGTTCTCGTAGGCGATCTCGGCGCGCCGGATCAGCGCCGGCACGTCCAGCCAGTCATGTTTCCAGTCCTCGAAATGGTGGATGAACGTCTCTATCGCCACCGGCTTGAACCAGCCGCTGCTCTTCCATCCTTCCGAATTGTCGACCGTGACTTCCGCGATCCAGTTGATCGTCGCCAGTCCTGTCTTCGGATCGGGCGGCGAGATCGGATAGAAGACGAGGCGCTGGCGATGCGTGCCGAAGCCGACGAAGGAGGCCCCGGTCCGGATCGGCAGGCCGGGGCTGACGCCGCGCCACATGATCGCCCCGCCCCAGCGGATCGGCGGCTGGTCGGGATGCATCTGCGCGCGCACTGCGGAATGAAGCCCGTCCGCGCCGATCAGCAGCGTTCCCGTCTCCTCCGTGACGCCGCCGTCGGCGCGCTCCACCATGGCCGTGACGGTCCCGTCGGCATTGTTGCGGTAGGAACTGACACGATGTCCCGGCCGCACTGCGTCCGCTCCGATACGCTCCAAGGCCTTCTCATGGAGCAGCATCTGCAGCCGGCCGCGATGCGCCGAATATTGCGGCCATCTGTAGCCCGCCTGCAGGCCGCGCGGCTCCGAATAGATATCGCTGCCGTTCAGCCCGACGAGCGCCCATTCCTTTGCCGGCAGCCCGATCCGGTCGAGCTCCGCGGGGCCGATGCCGAGGTCGAAGAGTTCGCGCACCGCATTGGGCTGCAGGTTGATGCCGACTCCGAGGGGCCGCAGCTCGCGCACCGCCTCGAAGACGACCGGGAGCAGGCCGATCTGGTGGAGCGTAAGCGCCATGGCAAGGCCGCCGATGCCGCCACCGGCGATCATGACGCGATCTCTATGCATCCGCCTCGTTCCCTTGCTGCAAGATGGAAATGGACAATAGGATGCGAAACGGCAGAATGTGAACCCGTCCGCGCTCCCGCCATGCCGGATGGCGGCAGTTGTCGCCGCTATGAAGGCAGGCCGGCCTTCTCGAGGCCGCTCAGCAGCCGCTCCCCGTCATTGCCCTGCCGAAAAGGCTTCGATTCAACGAAGCGGCGCGCCGAAAAGGTCGGCGTCAACGCCAACAGCCTGTTCCTGGCATCGATCGCGGCCTTTTCGTCCCCCGCCTGGGCGTGGCTCGCGGCAAGCCCCGCGAGGACGCCGACCTGCGGCTCGGCGACCATGGCGTAGGCGGCCACCGCCTCCTCGTAGCGGCCAAGCATGTAGAGGGCGAGGCCGAGATTGGTCACATACCAGTCCGGGTGGCGCGGATTGAGTGCCATCGCCCGCCGCGCCCAGCGCTCGCCCTCCTCCGGCTTGCCGAGATAGACGGCGAGGGGTGCGCGCAGCGCCATGACATGCGCATCGAACGGATTGAGATCATAGGCCTTGATGTGATGCTGCTCGGCCTCGGCAAGTCGGCCGAGATACATGGTGACCTGGCCGAAGACGAGGTGGCACCAGCTTTCCGAGGGATCGAGCGAGAGCGCCCGCCTGGCCGGCGCAAGCATGTCCTCGGCGCGTACCGCGGCCGGGTTCCATGCCCAGCGCCGCAGCTTCATCAGCGCGAACCAGGCCAGCGCCAGGGCATAGTCGGGATCGAGCGCCAGCGCCTTCTCGAACAGGAGCAGCGCGGCATCGGCCGCCTTCGGATCGAGGTCGCGCGCCAGATGGATGCCGCGCAGGAGGAAGTCATAGGCCTCCATGTTCTCCGTGCGCTTGCGGGCGGCGGCCGCGGCGGCCTCTCCCTCGAGCTGGCCGGCGAGCGTCGACACGATGATGGCGGAAATCTCATCCTGCACGGCGAACAGGTCGCCGAGCGCGCGCTCGTATCGCTCCGCCCAGAGCGTCAGGCCGGATCGCGCGTCGACAAGCTGCACCGACAGCCGGACATTGTTGCCCGCGCTCCTCGTGCTGCCGCTGACGGCATAGTCGACGCCGAGTTCCCTGACCAGTTCGGGAAGATGCGCCGCGCGCTTGCGGTAGGCTTCCGACGAGGCGGCGCCGAGGACGGCCAGCCGCCCGAAGCGGGCGAGGCCCGCGATGACGTCCTCGGTGATCCCTTCGCTCAGGTAATTGTCGTCCTCCCGGCCGCCCTGGCTCGTAAAGGGGAGCACGATGACGAGCGGCTTTCGCGCCTCGGCCACGACGGGCAGGCTGCTGGCGCTCGGCGGAGAAAGGCGGAACACCCGCACCGGACGGCTGAAGTTCTTGAGGTAGCGCAGCCCGAGATCCTGCCACTCGTCCCCTATGTCCGCCACGGCCTCGCGCACCGCGCCGGAAATGCAGATACCGCCGGCGGGCGCGATGGCCTCCAGCCTTGCCGCCAGATTGACGGTGCCGCCAAGAAGATCATCGCCCTCGGTTACGACTTCGCCGAAGGAGATGCCGACACGAAAGGAGAAGAGCGTTTGGGCGTCCTCGGCTGTCCTGATTTCTTCCTGAAGGCGAAGGCCGCAGCGCACCGCCTCATCCGCCTTGCGGAATTCGGCCAGCACGCTGTCGCCCGCGGTATTGAAGATGCGGCCTCCATGCCTCGCGATCAGTGGATCGATCAGCCGGCGGCTGCTCGACAGCGCCTGCAAGGCGAGCGCCTCATCCGTCTCGGCCGCATGGCTGTAGCCGACCGCATCCGCCGTCAGGATCGCCGCCGGCCTCGTTTCTCGCATGAACGCACCCCGTCCGCTCGGAGAGGCAATCTATTGCCGGCGCAGACGCCGGACAACGGGGTTTCCGCGCTTGTGCGGCATTGTCCGCCTTACCGACCCCCGCCCAGCACCTCGTCGAGAAGAGCTTCGATGCCGATGGTCCCCGGCATATGCGAGAGAAGGCCCGCCAGCCGGCCATCGATCAAGAGCATCGCGAAGCCATGCACCAGCGACCACGCGGCGACCATCCTGCCGGCCCTGGCGAGCGCCTGGGGGGCCTCCGCTCCCCCCTTCCCCGATCCGGCGGCCTGCGCGAGCACCGCCGTCGCGGCATCCATGGCTTCCTGCAGCGAAGGCCGGGAAAAATCGAGCCGCTCGCCGCGAAACATCAGCAGGAAAAGGCCCGGATGGTCGATGGCGAAATGCACATAGGCCTTGCCGATCGCGCGGCCTCGGTCTTCCGGCGCCTTCGCCGCGCGGGCGGCTGCTTCGAGCCGGAAGCTGAAGCGGCGAAAGCCAAGGGCGGCGAGCTCGCTCAGCAGCCCGGCCAGGTCGCCGAAATGGTTCTTCGGCGCCGCATGGGAGGCACCGGCCTCGCGCGCGGCGGCGCGCAACGTCAGGCCGTTGATGCCGTCGCGGTCGAGGATGCGCTCGCTGGCCTCCAGAAGCGCCTCGCGCAGCGCGCCGTGGTGATAGGGTCTTTTTCCGCCCGCTCCGCCGGACGCGTTCGACAGCGATGATCCGTCAGCCATTCCATCCTCTTATTGACAGTGTCAATTTCATGCTTGACTCACTGGAAATCCAGTGTAGAAGTCTATATTGACATCGTCAATATAAGAGGCTCCATGATGGATGAGCTTATGGAAATGGCCGGCGCCTCGCCGTTCCTCGCCGGCAATTACGCGCCCGTGATGCGCGAGATCGACGTGGCCGGTCTCACCGTGCGCGGCGAGTTGCCGAGGGAACTGAACGGGACCCTGTTCCGCAACGGCCCCAACCCGCATTTTCCGCTTCCAGGCGCGCACTGGTTCACCGGCGACGGCATGATCCATGCCGTCGCGCTCCACGAGGGCCAGGCGAGCTATCGCAACCGGTGGGTGCGCACGCCGAAATGGCTAGCGGAAAACCGCGCCGGGCGTCCGCTCTTCAACGGATTCCACGGAAAGCTTCCGGACGCGCCGGACTGGGCGAGCGACGACAGCGGCGTCGCCAACACGAACATCCTGTGGCATGCCGGCAGGCTTCTGGCGCTGGAGGAGGCCCATCGGCCTACGGAAATCGATCCGCGCACGCTCGCCACGAACGGCTACGCCGATTTCGGCGCGCTTCGGGGGCCGTTCACGGCTCATCCGAAGATAGACCCGGCGACGGGCGAGATGCTTTTCTTTGGCTACAATGCCGCCGGCCCGCTGACGCCGGAAATCCATCTGGGCTCCATCGGCCCGGACGGCCGGGTGAAGCGCTACGAGCGCTTCGAGGCGCCCTATGCCAGCATGGTCCATGATTTCATGGTCACCGAGCGCTACATGATGTTCCCGATCCTGCCCCTGACCGGCAGCATGGAAAGGGCGCGAAGCGGCCGCCCGCCCTACGCCTGGGAGCCGGACAGAGGCGCCTTCATCGGCGTCATGCCGCGTATGGGCACCGTCTCCGACATAAGGTGGTACCAGGGCGAATCCTGCTACGCCTTCCACGTGATGAACGCCTGGGAAGAAGGCGATCGGCTGGTGGCGGAAGTCATGGCCTTCGAGGAACCGCCGCTTTTCCCGCACGCGGACGGCAGCGAGGGCGACCCGCGAAAGCAGGTGGCGAAGCTGACACGGTGGACGTTCGACCTTGCCGGCGGCACGAGCCATTTTGGACGGAATGTCGTCGATGATCTCACCGGCGAATTCCCGCGCATCGACGACCGGCTGTCCGGCCTGCGAAACCGCCATGGCTGGTACGCGGCCGCCAACCCCCTCTCCGACGCGCGCGGGCTGGACGGCATCGTCCATCGCGACGCCGGAAGCGGCCGGCGCGAGGCTTTCTGGCTGCCAGCGGGCGACGCGACCTCCGAGCCCGTCTTCACGCCGCGCGGCGCGGAGGAAGGCGACGGCTGGGTGCTGGCGGTTGTCTGGCGCGCCGCGAAAGGCATGAGCGAACTGCTGGTCTTCGAGGCGCTTGACATCGGCAGGGGGCCGGTCGCGACGGTCGAACTGCCGCAGCGCGTCCCGTTCGGTTTCCATGGCAATTTCGTCCCGGAGGCAGCATGAAACAGTTCCTCTACGCCGTCCGGCCGCTCGTCTTCGACGCGCTCGGCGTCATCGTCTTCGCTGTCCTGGTGGCGCTGAAGGTCGATTTCATCATAGCGGCCGTCGCCGGCGCGGCCGTCGCGGCCGCGATCGTGCTCTGGGAGATCGTGCGCGGCCGCTCCGTACCCCCGCTTCAATGGATCAGCCTGGCGCTCGTGCTGCTGTCGACCGCAGCCACCTATCTCACCAACGATCCGCGCTTCGTCATGGCCAAGCCGAGCGTCGTCTATCTTGTCGTCGGCGCCGTCATGCTGAAGCGCGGCTGGATGAACCGCTACGTCCCGCCTGCCTCGCTGCCGCTGATCGAGGACCGCATGACCTTCTTCGGCTATGTCTGGGCCGGGCTGATGTTCCTGACGGCCGTGCTCAACCTCGTCGTGGCGGTCTGGTTCACCGGCGATTGGCCGGCCTTCATCGGCTTCTTCCCGCTGGCTTCCAAGATCGCGCTTTTCCTGTTGCAGTTCGCGACGATCAAGGCGACGGCCCGGCGGCGCCTTGCAGCCGGCGCCGACGCTGCGCCGCCGGCATCCGCCAGGGGCTCCCAGGCCTGATCGCCGACGACGACATTTGCGCCATCATCCGCCGCATCGGTCGCTTTTCATCGACGCCGGACCGGGGCTAGTCTCCTCGTCTCGTCAAGGAGGAGCGGGTGAGCGCAACCCAAGCCACGGCCGAAACGGGAACAAGGCGACGCGAGCGCGCCGGCAGGATGGCGCGCCGCGAGCAGCGCAGCCATGGGCCGGCGGGGCTCGGTCGCCCCTACATCGTGCGCAACATTCCGCCCTACGACATCCTATCGGAAGAGAACCTGATCCGCATCGAGGAGGCGGCGGACCGCATCCTGGCCGAGATCGGGATCGAGTTCCGCGGCGATCCGGTGGCGCTCGACCATTGGAAGCGGGCGGGCGCCGAGGTCGAAGACCAGCTGGTCAAGTTTGAGCCCGGCCTCCTGCGCGAGGTGCTGAGGACCGCGCCGGCATCCTTCACCCAGCATGCGCGCAACCCCGAACGGTCGGTCGAGATCGGCGGCAGGAGCGTCGTCTTCTCGCCCGCCTACGGCTCGCCCTTCGTCATGGATCTCGACCGAGGCCGGCGCTACGGCACCATCGAGGATTTCCGGAACTTCGTGAAGCTCGCGCAATCCTCGCCCTGGCTGCACCATTCCGGCGGCACGATCTGCGAACCGGTCGACGTGCCGGTGAACAAGCGCCACCTCGACATGGTCTATGCGCATATCCGCTATTCCGATCGCGCCTTCATGGGATCGGTGACCTCGGAAAGCCGCGCCGAGGATTCGATCGACATGGCGCGCATCCTCTTCGGCGAGAAATTCGTCGCGGAGAACTGCGTCATCCTCGGCAACGTCAACGTCAATTCGCCGCTCGTCTGGGACGGCACAATGACGCTGGCGCTGCGCGCCTATGCGCGTGCCAACCAGTGCGCCGTGGTCGTGCCGTTCATTCTGGGGGGCGCTATGGGGCCGGTGACCAATGCCGGCGCCATCGCCCAGTCGCTCGCCGAGACTATGGCCGGCTGTGCGCTGGCACAACTGGAAAGGCCGGGCGCGCCGGTCATCTTCGGCAATTTCCTCTCTTCCATGTCGCTGCGTTCCGGTTCGCCCACCTTCGGCACGCCGGAACCGGCGATCGGCTCCATGGTGATCGGCCAGCTTGCGCGGAGGTTGAACCTGCCGCTGCGCTGCTCCGGCAATTTCACCACCTCCAAGCTGCCCGACGCGCACGCCATGAACGAAGGCACGATGTCGATGCTCGCGGCCATCCATTGCGGCGCCAACTTCATCCTGCATTCGGCCGGCTTTCTCGACGGACTGCTTTCCATGTCCTACGAAAAATTCGTCATGGACACGGATTTCTGCGGCGCGCTGCACGCCTATTGCGACGGCGTGAAAGTGGACGAGAACGAACTCGCGCTCGACGCTTTCCGGGAGGTCGGGCCCGGCAGCCATTTCTTCGGCTGCGCCCATACGATGGCCAACTACCAGACTGCCTTCTGGGACAGCGAGACCGCCGACAACGAGCCCTTCGAGAAATGGGAGGCCGCCGGCTCCGAGGATGCCGCGGTCCGCGCCAATCGGCTCTGGAAGAAGAAGCTCGCCGAATACGAAGCGCCGCCGCTCGACGAAGCGATCGGCGAGGCGCTTCGTGATTTCATGGCGCGGCGGAAAGCGGAAATGGAAGATGCCTGGTATTGAGCCGCTATCGTGCTCAGGCCTTCTGTCGCTTGCCTGGCCGTCCGGGCAGCGCGACCTATGTCTTTCCTCGCGAAAATGCTAGGGTCGGATCATGACGAAGCTTCTCGACATGGCCATCGAGGCCGCATCCCGACTCTCTCCGGAAGAGCAGGACGAACTCGCCCGCACGATCCTCGAGATCGTGCATGGCGGCGATGACGAGGTTTACGTGCTTTCGGAAGAAGAAAACGCGGCAATTGACCGTGGTCTGGCATATGCCGACCGCGGAGAATTTGCCAGTGAGGAAGAGGTCGCCGCTCTTTTTGCTAAGTACAAACTGTGAAGCTGAGGGTTACGCCACCGGCGGTCGCCGACATAGATGAAATTCTCTCCTACATTCGTCGGGATTCGCCGGTAACAGCCGACAAGGTCGGCGCCCGTATCAACGCCCTCATGAATGGCTTGGCTGAACACCCCGATATTGGCCGTCAAACGAACCGGAAACCGATCAGGTACATCAATACTCATCCCTATCCCTATCTGATTTTCTACCGGCGCATGGCCGTTGAGGTTCAGGTGATTGCCGTCCGACACGGCGCCCGCAACCCGAAATCCATGCCGGCCCGACCTCGCTGATCTCCCCAGAGTGCATGCCATGCCGTCCAACATAGCCTCCGATCCCCTTCTCCAGCCCTTCCGGCTCAAGCACCTGACGCTCAGGAACCGGCTGATGTCGACGGCGCACGAGCCGGCCTATTCCGAGGACGGCATGCCGAAGGAGCGCTACCGGCGCTACCATGCCGAGAAGGCGAAGGGCGGCATCGCGCTCACCATGACCGCCGGCTCGGCCATCGTCTCCCGCGACAGCCCCGCAGCCTTCGGCAATCTGCACGCCTATGACGACGCCATCGTGCCGTGGCTGAAGGAACTCGCCGACGAGTGCCACGGTCACGGCGCGGCGGTGATGATCCAGATCACCCATCTCGGCCGCCGGACCAACTGGAACAAGGCCGACTGGCTGCCGGTGCTCTCCGCCTCGCCGGTCCGCGAACCGGCCCACCGCTCCTTTCCCAAACAGGCGGAGGACTGGGATATCGAGCGCATCGTCGCCGACTATGCGGCAGCGGCCCAGCGGATGCAGGCTGCCGGCCTGGACGGCATCGAGTTCGAAGCCTACGGCCACCTGATGGATGCCTTCTGGTCGCCGGCAACCAACCGGCGCGACGATGCCTTCGGCGGCAGCCTCGATAACCGGCTCCGATTCGCCTTCATGGTCATCGATGCCGTGCGCAAGGCCGTCGGCGAGAAGTTCCTTGTCGGCGTGCGCATGGTCGCCGACGAGGATTGGGACAAGGGCCTGTCGCGGGCCCAGGGCGTCGAGATCGCCCAGCGTTTCGCCCGTTCCGGCAAGGTCGATTTCCTCAACATCATCCGCGGCCATATCGAGACCGACGCGGCGCTCGCCGACGTCATCCCGATCGCCGGCATGCGGTCCGCCCCGCATCTCGAGTTCGTCGGCGAGGTCCGCGCGGCCACCAAGTTCCCGGTCTTCCATGCCGCCCGAATTTCGGATGTCGCCACTGCCCGGCACGCGGTCGCGACCGGCAAGCTCGACATGGTCGGCATGACCCGTCCGCACATCGCCGATCCCTACATCGCGGCCAAGGTCGCGGCCGGCGAGGAACACCGCATCCGTCCCTGCGTCGGCGCCACCTACTGCCTCGACCGCATCTACGAAGGCGGCGAGGCGCTTTGCATTCATAACGCGGCGACCGGGCGCGAGGCGACGATCCCGCACATCATTTCGCGTTCGGACGGACCGCTGAAGAAGGTGGTCGTCGTCGGCGCCGGCCCGGCCGGGCTGGAGATGGCGCGCGCCGCGGCCGAGCGCGGCCATCTTGTTTCCGTTCTGGAAGCCGCGCCGCAGGCGGGCGGACAGATACGGCTCGCGGCACAGAACCCGCGCCGCCGCGAACTGATCGGCATCGTCGACTGGCGGCTTTCGGAACTGGAGCGGCTCGGCGTCCCCATCCGCTATGATTGCTGGGCCGAGGTGGAAGACGTGACGGCGGAGGAACCGGACATCGTCGTGATCGCCACGGGAGGCCTGCCCCAATCGCCGCCGCTCGACGCGGGCGACGATCTCGTCACCACGAGCTGGGACGTCATTTCAGGCGCGGTCAAGCCGGCCGAGACGGTGCTGGTCTATGACGACAGTGGCGGCCACCAGGGCATGACCGCGGCCGAGCTTGCGGCGATCGCCGGCTCGGATGTCGAGATGGTCTCGCCGGAGCGCTTCTTCGCGCCGGAAATGGGCGGCATGAACCATGTGCCCTACATGCGCGAATTCCATCGCCGCGGCGTGCGCGTCACCATCAACACGCGGCTGAAGGCGATCCGCCGCGACGGCAACAAGCTGGTCGCGACCCTCGGCTCCGATTTCGCGCCCGAATGGAGCGAGGAGCGCCGCGTCGACCAGGTTGTCGCCGAGCACGGAACCGCCGCGAATGACGAGCTCTATCACGCGCTGAAACCGCGCTCTTCCAACGGCGGCGCGGTCGACTACGAGGCGCTCGTCAAGGGCGGCAATGTCTTCCCCGCCCGCAATCCGGAGGGCCGTTTCGCTCTCGTCAGGATCGGCGACGCGGTCGCCTCGCGCAACATCCATGCCGCCATCTATGACGGCATCCGCTACGCCTTGAGGTTCTGACCGCAAGCCGTTGAACGTTTTATCCTATCCGCAGGCGAAAGAGCCCGCGTCGAGCGCCGGCGGCCTCGACAGAAAGTCGCCGCGGGAGTATCGACGGAGCGCGGCTGATTGGCCTTGTCCTGCCGCCGCCGTTTCCGGCGTCGGCGACAAAGGCAGGCTCGGCGAGGAGGTCAGATGCTCATTTCCCAGATAGCGGCCCCGGACGGCAGGACGGTGGTGGTCGTGCGCGAAGGCGGCGAGACGCGTGCAGTCAGGGGCGCCGAAAGTGTCTATGAACTGGCGACCGAAGCGGCGCGCGCCGGCAGGCCGCTCGCAGCACGGATAGCCGAACTCGGCATCGGCGATGCCGTCGACCTCGAAGCCGCCTATCGCGAAGGCCGGATGCTCCTACCTGTCGTGCATCCCGACCTCGCCCACATGCATGTCACAGGCACGGGCCTTACCCATCTGGGCTCCGCCGCGACACGCGACGCCATGCACACGGCCGCCAAGCAGAAGGAGGAAGCCCTCACCGATTCCATGAAGATGTTCCGAATGGGCATCGAAGGCGGCAAGCCCGTCGCCGGCGAGATCGGCGTCCAGCCGGAATGGTTCTACAAGGGCAACGGCACGATCGCCACGGCTCCCGGCGCACCGCTTCTATCGCCTGATTTCGCGCTCGACGGCGGCGAGGAGCCGGAGATCGCCGGCATCTACATCATCGGCGACGGCGGCACGCCTTTCCGCATCGGCTTCGCGCTCTCCAACGAATTTTCCGACCACGTCACCGAGCGCCAGAATTATCTCTACCTCGCCCATTCCAAGCTCCGCCCGGCCTCCTTCGGCCCGGAGATCCTGGTCGGCGAATTGCCGGCCGACATAAGGGGCGCTTCGCGCATCCGTCGCGACGGCAAGGTGCTGTGGGAAAAGCCCTTCCTCTCCGGCGAAGGCAACATGTCCCACACCATCGGCAATCTGGAGCATCATCACTTCAAGTACGGCCTGTTCCGGCAGCCGGGCGACCTGCATGTCCACATGTTCGGCACCGCGACACTTTCCTTCGCCGACAATATCCGCGTCGAGCCCGGCGACTTGATGGAGATCGAGGCGCCGGGCTTCGGCCTGCCGCTCAGGAATCCGCTGGCGGTCGCGGCGCCGGCCGGACCGGGCGCGGTCCGGGTTCGGATGCTCTGAAATGCGGCAGTAGGCAATAGGCAATAGGAAAGCAGGCCATTCAGCCTCCCCTCATTCCGATTGCCGATTGCCGATTGCCGAGAAAGAAACCCATGACCACCGCACCTTACAACATCGCGCTCGTCGGCGTCGGCAAGATCGCGCACGACCAGCACGTGCCCTCGATCGCCGGCAATCCGGATTTCGAGCTTGCCGCGACGGTCAGCCGGCACGGCTCGGTCGAGGGCATCGAAGCCTATACCGACCTTTCCGAAATGCTCGCGAAGCGGCCGGATATCGAAGCGGTCGCACTCTGCATGCCGCCGCAGGCGCGCTACCGTTATGCGGCCGAGGCGCTGGCGGCGCGTCGTCACGTGCTTCTGGAAAAGCCGCCTGGCGCGACGCTGAGCGAGGTCCATGACCTCGAGCGATTGGCGGCAAGGACGGGGTGCTCGCTCTTCGCCACCTGGCACTCGCGCTTCGCCGTTTCCGTGCCCGCGGCGAAGGCCTGGCTCGCCAGCCGGAAGGTGACGCGACTGGCGATCACCTGGAAGGAGGATGTCCGCCGCTGGCATCCGGGCCAAGAATGGATATGGGAGCCGGGTGGGCTCGGCGTTTTCGACCCCGGCATCAACGCGCTGTCGATCCTGACGGAGATCCATCCCGGCCCGCTGCACCTCGCATCGGCCGATCTTTCCTTCCCGGAGAACCGCGGCACGCCGATCGCCGCCTCGCTGCGCTTCGCCGATCCGGAAGGCGCGGAGGTGACCGCCGCGTTCGACTGGCGGCAGGAAGGCCCGCAGACCTGGGATATCGAGGTCGAGACCGGGACAGGCAGGCTGAAGCTTTCCCGCGGCGGCGCCGAACTCGCCATCGACGGCAGGACCGTCGAACAGGCGGCCGACCGCGAATATGCCGGCATCTACCGCCGCTTCGCCGAACTGATCCGTACCGGCAGGAGCGACGTCGACCTCTCGCCGATGATCCACGTCGCCGACGCGTTTACGCTCGGCCGGCGGATTGTCGTCGAACCGTTCGAGTTCTGAGGCGATCGAGTTTCCCACCCTTGGGGGAGGTAAGCCAGCGCTTACGGAAATAGGTGCGTCCTGATCATGGCGATGGTCGGCTCGCTGGTTTCGCCGAGAGAGGCCCAGCCGTCCTCGATCACCGTCGTCATCGCGTCGGCAGCCGCCTTCGGGTCGCGCGCCCGGATGGCGTCTGTGATGGCGCAATGGTGACGATGGCTGCGATGCAGCGTTTCCAGGCTGTCGCTCGGCGCGCTCAGCCGGAAGGCAGCGGCGAGCGCCGCGCCGATCAGCGCGCCGATCGAGCGCATCATGAGGTTGCCCGAAGCGTCGAGCACGAGAAGGTGGAAGGACAGGTCGGCATCGGTGAAGCGCTGCCGGTCGAACCCGGCATTCAGCATGCCGGTCGTCATCCGCTCCATGCGGGCGAGATGATCCTCCGTCCGCCGCAGCGCGGCAAGCGCCGCCGCCGTCGGCTCGATCGCTTGGCGCATCTCGAACAGCCGGCCGATGAAGCGCCGGTCGACGCCGACTTCGAGCTGCCAGCCGAGCAGTTCCTCGTCGAGGAAGTTCCAGCTTTCCTCGCTGCGCACCCAGTAGCCGACCTTGGTGCGGGCGGCGACCATGCCCTTCGCTTCCAGCGTCTTCAGCGCCTCGCGCAGGGAGGTGTTGGAGACGCCGAAACGCCGCATCAGCACGTCCTTGCCGGGCAGCGTCTGCCCTACCGGAAACTCGCCGGCCACGATGCCGATGCCGAGCCCCCTGAGCGCGGCCGCGAAGGCGCCGCGCGGCATCGGCCGGCGATCCTCCGGCGCCGAAACTATGCGCTCTGCGACCGACTTCATTTTCCTGTGCCGCCCTCCCCCGGGCCTACCCGACCTCAGCCCGATCTTCTATTCGGCAGCCTGCGCCTTGTCGCCTGTCGCGAGCGCGCCGCGCGCACGTGCCGCGGCCCTCTGGTTGCGGTATTTGACCAGTTGCTGGTCCGCCAGCACGCCGATGAGAATGACCGCGCCCATGACCGCGAAATTGAGCGAACTCGGGATGCCCAGAAGGTTGACGAGGTTCTGCAGGACCTGCAGCAGCATCGTGCCGAGCACGATGCCGAACACCGAACCCTCGCCGCCGCGCAGCGAGCACCCGCCGAGCACGGCGGCGGCGATGGCGTAGAGTTCGTAGAAGGTCCCGTGCGACGCCGGCGAGATCGAGCGCGTGTACATGGCGAAATAGATGGACGACAGGCCGGAGAGCGCGCCGAGGATGATGTAGGTTGCGGCGATCACCCGCTCGCTCTTGATGCCCGAATAGCGGGCGGCCTCCTCGTTGCGGCCGACCGCGAAGAGATGGCGGCCGAAGACCGAGCGGTGCAGAACGACGCCCATGACGATCGCGATCAGCACGAAGACGACGAAGGTGAGCGGCACGCCGTGGACTCGGCCCGTCGTCAGCCATTCGAGCGACGGAAAGCTCTGTCCGAACGCAAAGCCGGCCGTGGCGTCGTCCGTGTACCAGCGCGCGATGCCGCGGTAGAGCAGGAGGCCGCAGAGCGTGACGATGAAGGGCTGCATCTTCAGCTTGGTGATGAGGAAGCCGTGGATACAGCCGAGCCCGGTGCCGGCAAGCACGATGACGATGACCGCCAGCGCCCAGTTCATCTGGTAGGTCGTCAGAAGGTCGATGAAGATGACGCCGAGCAGCGCCAGCATCGAGCCCACGGAAAGGTCGATGCCGCTGGTGATGATGACGAAGCCCTGGCCGATGGAAATCAGGCCGAAGAGCCCGACGAGGTTCGCCGTGTTCGAAAGGTTTATCGGCGAGATGAAGCGCGGATTGAGGAACGCGACGATGCCGGCGACGACGATCAGGAGGATGAGAAGACCGAGGTCCTTTTTCAGCATGGGGAATCCTTCAATGGGTGGTGTGGCTGCCGTCGCCGCCGGAGTGGCCAACGGCGAGCTGCATCACCGCTTCCTCGCTGAAGCGGTCGCGCGTCAGGATGCCGGCGATCGTGCCCTCATGCATGACGGCCATCCTGTCGCTGACCCCGACCACCTCTTCCATGTCGCTCGATATCATCAGCACGCCGACGCCGTTGTCCGCGAGGCCGCGCATCAGCGCGTAGAT
Source organism: Rhizobiales bacterium 65-79 (assembly GCA_001896885.1). GTDB lineage: Bacteria > Pseudomonadota > Alphaproteobacteria > Rhizobiales > Rhizobiaceae > Mesorhizobium_L. The sequence goes on from MKRJ01000019.1 coordinate 139,173, forward strand.
CTCGTTCTTGGAGCCGACGTCGATGCCCCGCGTCGGCTCGTCGAAAATGAGGATGCGCGGCTTCATCGACAGCCATTTCCCCAGCACCACCTTCTGCTGGTTGCCGCCCGAGAGGCTTCCGACGATCGTCGAGACGCCGGGGGCCTTGATGCGCAGCGCGCGGCATTGGGCGGCGGCGTTCTTTTCCTCCAGCGCGGTGCTGACCAGGCCCGAGGACGCGAAGGCCCGGATATTGGCGAGCGAGATGTTGGCGGTGATGGTGTCGTCGAGGATGAGGCCGGATTGCTTGCGGTCTTCCGGAATGAGGTAGATGCCGAGCGCGATCGCCTCGTCGGGTGATTTGACGGAGACATTCCGGCCCCCCAGCCGGATCGTGCCGCCGAGCGGACGGTCGATGCCGAACAGCGCGCGCGCAAGCTCGGTCCGGCCGGCGCCGATGAGGCCGGCAAGGCCGAGGATCTCGCCACGGCGGAGCGCGAGGTCGACCGCGCTCTCCGGAAAGGCGGCGGTGCGGAACCCGGCGAGCTCCAGCATCGCCTCGCCTGCGGGCGCGGCCGGCGGGGTGTAGAGCGATTTCAGGTCGCGGCCGATCATCAGCCGGATCATGCGCTCATGCGTAATCTCGCCGCCGTCGAGCCGCCCGCTGATCCTGCCGTCGCGCAGCACCACCACCCGGTCGGCGCATTCCTGCACCTCGTTCAGCCGGTGCGAGATGAAGATGATGGCGACGCCGTTGCGCTTCAGTTCGTCCACGACGGAAAGCAGCCGGCGCGTCTCCGACATGGTCAGGCTGGAGGTCGGCTCGTCCATGATGACGACGCGCGCGTCTAGCGACAATGCCTTGATGATTTCGAGAAGTTGCCGCTGCGCGATCGACAGTTCGGCGACGGACGTGTCGGGCGCGAAATCGAGGCCGAGCCGGTCCATCAGGGGCTGCACGGCGGCGTTGAGCCGCTTGCGGTCGATCAGCTTGAGAAACGGCGTCCTCGGCTCGCGGCCGATGAAGACGTTGGCCGCCGCGTCGAGATTGTCGAAGAGGTTGAGTTCCTGGTGCACGAAGGCGATGCCGGCCGCCGTCGCCTCCTCCACCTTCAGCGCCTTGCGGCTTTCCCCGTCTATGCGGATCGCCCCGGCGCTCGCCTCGGTCACCCCGCCGAGGATCTTCATCAGCGTCGATTTGCCGGCGCCGTTCTCGCCGATGAGGCCGATGACCTCGCCGGGGGCAACCGACAGGCTCACATCCGAAAGCGCCTGCACGCCCGGATAGGCCTTGCTGATCCCCTCCAGTTCGAGGAACGGCTCCAAGTCACTTGCCCTCCCGGCGCGAGGAACCGGCCGAACCGGCGGAATTTCCACCGGCCCGGCGAGTTCATGCAGGATTAGCCCTTGCCCTGCATCTTGGCGAGTTCCTTGGCGTATTCGTCCACACTCGACTTGTCGACGACCTTGGTCGGGATGATGATAAGCCCGTCCTTCGGGATGAACGACTTGTCGCCGCCCAGGATCTTGGCCATGTCCTTCATGCCCTCGTAGCCCCACAGGAAAGGCTGCTGGACCACGGTGCCGGCCACCGTGCCCTCCTTGATGCCGCCGAGCGTGATCGGATCGTCATCGAAGCCGGTGACGGTGATCTTGCCGAGCTGCCCGGCTTCCTTGAGCGCCTGGTAGATCTGCGGGATGTTGTAGGAATAGATGCCGAGCATGCAGTTCACTTCAGGGTGCGCCGTCAGCGTATCCTCGACATTGCGCTTGGCACGCGCCATGTCGATGTCGTCGGCGCGCACGTCCACGATATCGATCTTGGTGCCCTTGATGACGTCCTTGATGCCCTGGATGCGCTCCTTCGCGTTGTCGGCGCCGGGCAGGCCGACGAAGGCCATGCACTTGCCGCCTTTCGGCAGCGCCTTCTTCAGGATCTCGCCGACCTGCTTGCCGGCGGCGACGTTGCTCGACCCGATATAAGCGACCCGGCCGCTCTTCGCCGCGTCGCTATCGGTGGTGAGAAGCAGGGTCTGCTTGGCGATCTTGGCGAGCGCGTCGGTCTCCGTCTTCGGATCGACGGCGCTGACCATGATGCCGGAGACGCCGGCAGCCACGAGGTCGTCCATCAGCCGTTCCTGGATGGCGGCCGAGGATTGCGACGGGTACTTGAACTGCATCACGTAGTTCGGAAGCTCGGAATTCGCCTTCTTCACGCCGGCCTCTGCCGCCTTCCAGAAGTCGGACGCGCCGTTTGCGACGAAGACGAGCGTCTTCTTGTCCGCCGCGTGGCCGGCGACGGACGACAGGGCGAGAGCGACGGCCGCTCCCATCAGGGCGATACGTTTCATATTGTTCCTCCTTGCGCGACGGCTGCAGGACGCAGCCTGGCTCCTCCACGCGTTCGGCGATGGGGCAGCAGGCTCGGAGCCCGACTGCATGTCCCTCCAGATCGCGAGGCGCTGAACTAAGCACAGCCGATTAATACGATCAATACAGATTGATATTATTATTTATCGACGCCGATCGGCGTTCGCCTCACCCTTTGCCGCCCGGACGACGGCGACCGGGACACTTCTCCGCCACGTTGCGATTCCGTTAAAAAATGCCGGTCCCAGACGGCTCCGATTTACTTTCCGTTAACCAAATCACGCATAGCGTTAACAAATCAGTAAGGAGCGTATCCGTGAACAGCATCGCACCGGTCCAGAACGCCCAGTCCGAGCCCGTCCAGAGGAAGCCGATCCGCTTCAACGCGCGCTCCTTCGTGACCTTCGCGCTGGCGCCCGAGGCGCCCTTGACGGAGTGGTTCGCCCGCCTCGACCAATGGACGGAGAACTCGCCCGGTTTCTTCGCCGGCCGGCCGGTGGTCCTGAACCTCAATCATTTCACGCTCGACGCCGAGGAGATCGGCGACCTTGTCGACGGGCTTGCCGACCGCGGTATCCGCGTCTTCGCGATCGAAGCGAAGGACGCCGAAGACCTCGGGCCGGACCTGCCCCCGCTCCTGACCGGCGCCCGGGCGATCCCCGTCGAGGAGCCGCAGCCGGCGCACCGGCCTGCGAACACCAACGAACAGGCGGAGCCCGCGCGTACGGTCGAGCAGAAGACGCTGATCATCGAGGCGCCGATCCGCTCGGGCCAATCGATCTTCCACCCGCATGGCGACGTGATCGTGCTGGGCTCCGTCGGCTCGGGCTCGGAGATCATCGCCGGCGGCTCCGTGCACATCTACGGCACGCTGCGCGGTCGCGCCTTCGCCGGCGTCATGGGCAATCCGAACGCACGCATCTTCTGCCAGAAGAACGAGGCCGAGCTCCTGGCGGTGGACGGGTGGTATCGCACCGCCGACGACATGGAGCCGTCTTCGCGCGGCAGGGCGATCCAGGCCTTTCTGGACAATGAAGTGATCTGGGTCTCGGCCCTCGACTGAACGGCGTTCAACAACAGATGCGGAGAGAAAACATGGGTAAGGTGGTGGTCGTCACATCGGGCAAGGGAGGGGTGGGCAAGACCACTTCTACCGCAGCCCTGGGCGCGGCGCTGGCGCAGACCGGCAAGCGGGTCGCGCTGGTCGATTTCGATGTCGGCCTGCGCAACCTCGATCTGATCATGGGCGCGGAACGTCGCGTGGTCTTCGATCTCGTCAACGTCACGCAGGGCGTCGCCAAGCTCCCGCAGGCGCTGATCCGCGACAAGCGCGTCGACACGCTCTTCCTGCTGCCCGCATCGCAGACCCGCGACAAGGACGCGCTGACCGAGGAAGGCGTCGCCGACGTCATCTCCGCGCTGCGCGAGAAATTCGACTATGTCTTCTGCGACAGCCCGGCGGGCATCGAGCGCGGCGCCCAGCTCGCGATGCGCTATGCGGACGACGCCGTCATCGTGACCAACCCGGAAGTAAGCTCGGTGCGCGATTCTGACCGCATCATCGGGCTGCTCGATTCGAGGACGCTGAAGGCCGAGCGCGGTGAAAGCGTCAACAAGCACATCCTGGTGACACGCTTCGACGCGGCGCGCGCCGCGCGCGGCGAGATGCTCAACATCAACGACGTGCTCGAGATCCTGTCGACGCCGCTTCTCGGCATCATCCCGGAGAACCAGGGCGTGCTGCGGGCATCGAACATCGGCTCGCCGGTGACGCTCAGCGAACCTTCCAACGCCGCCGCGCGCGCCTATATCGACGCCGCCAAACGGCTGGAGGGCGAGGACCTGCCGGTCGTCCTCCCCTTCCAGCGGCAAGGCTTCTTCGACCGGCTGTTCGGAAGGAGGGCGGCATGACCCTTTTCGACCTTTTCAAGCGGCGCGGCAGCGCGCCGGTCGCGCGCGAGCGCCTGCAGGTGCTGCTGGCCTATGAGCGGCAGAACCGCAACCAGCCGGATCTCGTCGCCATCCTGCGCGAGGAGATCATGGCGGTGATCGCCAGGCACATCCAGGTCGGGCAGGAGGATGTCCGCGTCGCCATGGATCGCGGCGACACGATGTCGACGCTGGAAATCGACGTAAACATCCCGAACGGCGGCGCCTTGATCGCGGCCTGAGGCCAAAGGTCATTTTGGTTGACCGTAGGTGAGCTCATCACCCCCTCCAGTCGAAGGGCCGGAGGGGGTGATGAGTATCGGAAGAGTGCTCCAGGCAGCACTCGCTCATTTCAGATCCACCGAGAAATCCAGCCGCACGAGGTCGCCCCGGAAAAAGAGGTGGCCGAAATAGATGATCGTGCCGCCGCCGTCGCGGACGATGCGGCGCAATTCGGCGATCGGCGCCGCCTCGTGCACGCCGAGATGGCGGGCAAGCTCGATGTCGGCCTCGCCGATGGTGAAGGTCTGCTGGATATGGCCGAGATCGGCGTGCCTCGCCGCCAGCCGCTCCAGGATCGGCCGGTCGCGCGGTGCTGCTCCGTCGTCCTCGGCGGAACCCTCGAGCTCGGCATAGACGCGGCTTTCGATCAGGATCTCGGTCATTGCCACCGCATGCGGAAAATCCGAATGGTGGTGCAGATGGACGACGCGGTGATAGGCCTCTCCCGGCTTCCCTTCCTGCGCCGAAACGGGCAGCGGCCGCTCCCACGGCCCGGCTTCCAGCTCCGAAACCCGGATGGACGCGGAATGCGTTTCGAGCTCCGCCAAATTGAGCGCCAGCGTGAACCAGCGCCGGTCGAGCGGGTGCGCGATGACCGAGCTGCCGCGCCGGTCCCGGTGCCGCGCGATCAGCCCTTCGTCGGCGAGTAGGTCGAGTGCATGGCGGACGGTGACGCGGCCGACGCGGAATTCCTCCACCAGCGCGTCGAGCGCCGGCAGCCGGTCGCCCGGCTGCCATTCGCCGCTCGAGATGCGGCGCCTCAGCACGGACGCCACCCGGCGATAGGTCGAGATGCCGAGCCGACGCGGCCGCGTCGGGGCTTGCATGCTCTTCCCCTTCTTCCGCTGCTTGGAACCCTGCTTCAAATCCCCTCTCCCCTACGCCGCTATCTGACCTCGAATCGCTCGAAGACTTCCTCGCGGAACAAATCGTCGCCCAGCCCCGGGCCGATCGGCAGCGCCAGCCCGCCGCCCCGCACGTCGGGCTCATCCCGCAGCAGCATCTCGAACAGCGGATTGGGCATCGAATCCATCTCCAGCCACGACGTTCCGTCTATCGCGGCGCTGAGATGCGCACTGGCGTAGAGGCCGATCGGCCCGCCATACATGTGAAGGCACGCCCGGCGGCCGCGCATGAGGATCTCCCGGCAGATGTCGCGCCCCTCGCTGATCCCACCCGTCTTGGTGATGTCCGGCTGCACGACATCCGGCCGGACAACGTCGAGGACCTGGCGGAAACCCTGTAATCGATAGCTGTTCTCTCCGAGCGCCACCGGCGGGCGCACGGCCTCGTCGCGCCAAGCGGCATAGGAATCGAGATCGTCGGCGAGGAACGGCTCCTCCAGCCAGCCGAGCGAAAGTTCGGCCAGCGGATGCGCAAGCGGCCTCAGCGTTTCCAGCCGGAAGGATTGCGTGGCATCCGCCATCAGCGGCCGCTCGCCGGCCGCGGCGCGGGCATCACGGAGCCGTTCCAGGAGCACTGGGTCGTCGCCCGGAACGCGGAACTTGAAGCGCGTATGGCCCTTCGCCGCCATCTCCTCGATCGACCCGGGCCGAACGATCGGCAGATTGGTGGCATAGACCTCGACACGGCGCGGCGACGGGCCGCCGCGGATGAAGTCCGCGAGCGGCTGGCCGGCGCTCCGGGCCGCGGCGTCCCAAAGCGCGATGTCCGCGCCGGCAAGCGCCTGCTGGAAAGGGCCGACGGCACCGAGCTGGTTGGCGAGCGCCCTCAGTTTCCCCGCCAGCAGAAAATAGAGCCGTGCGGGATCATCGAGCGGCTGGCCGACGAGAAGATGCCGGATCACGTTGACGAGGATGTCGACGCGGTCGCTACAGCCCCAGGGCGGAAAATTGCCCCAGGCCTCGCCGATCCCCCAGGCGCCGTCCTCCGTCTCGACGCGGACGAGGATATTGTGCCGCGTCGTGACCGTCCCGAACGGCGCCACGATCGGTGCCGCGAGCGGTGCGGCGACCAGCGCCACGCGGAGCTTCGTGATGGTCGAGGCGCTCAATGCCCCCTCCTCTTCGCCCGTCGCGCCATCACGCATGAACCCAGGTGCCTCGTCACCGGCTGTATCGTCCCATGCGCTAGTGCAATCCTTGCCCGCAGGCTGTTCATTTCACGGCTCCGGCGATTCGTCCCGGCGATATCCTGCCCTGTATCGGCAGGAAAAGCAGGAACACCGGCAGCGTGGTGACGACCGACGCCGCCATCACCGCGCCCCAGTCGACATTGTCCTCGCCGAAGAACTGATAGAGCCCGAGGGGCAGCGTCTTCAGGTCGGTCTGGGTGAGGAAGGCGAGCGCGAAGAGGTATTCGGTCCAGCAGAGCAGGAAGGCGTAGGTCGCCGTCGCCACGAAGCCGGGCAGCATGACCGGGCAGATAATGTACCAGATGACCTGCCAGCGCGAGGCGCCGTCGATGATGGCGGCCTCGTCGAGGCTCTTCGGCACCGTCACCAGATAGCCGACGAGCATGTAGACCGAAAACGGTACGGTGAACGCGGTGTAGGTGAGGATCATGCCGATATAGCTGTTGATGAGGTGCATGGTGGCGAAGGCCACGAAAAGCGGGTTGATCAGCACGATCCACGGGAACACCTGCCCGAACAGGATGCCGGTGAAAAGCGCGCGCTTGAAGCGGAAGTCGAAGCGCGAGAAGGCGTAGGCCGCCATGATGGAAAGCACGGTCGAGGCGAGCGTCGCCGCCACGCAGATGACGAGGCTGTTGACGATGAAGCGCCCGAAACCGCTCTGGAAAATCCTGACATAATTGCGGAAAGTGAACGTGCCGGTCGCCGAAAGCAGCCCGCCTCCCGGTCGGAACGACCCGATCAGGACATAAACGGCGGGATAGACCATCACGAACAGCACGACGACCGCGAGGACGGCCGAGACGGCGAGCGCCGTCGGTCCCGGGTCGCGCCAGTGCCGGGAAGAAGCCGGGGCACTCACAGCGTCTCCTCCAGCTGCTGTCGCGCGACGAGCCTGAGGTAGAGGATGCCGAAAGCGCCCATGATGACCGCCATCACCATGCCGATCGCCGAACTGTAGCCAAGCCGGAAATCGATAAAGGCCTTGAGATAGACCTCCGTCGCCAGCACGTTGGTATAGGTCCCCGGCCCGGCCCCCGTCGCCAGCCAGACATAGACGAAATTGTTGAACGACCAGAAGACGGACATCAGCCCGAGCACCAGCATGGCCGGCATAAGGAAAGGCAGGGTGACGAAGCGGAATTTCTGCCAGTTGGTCGCTCCGTCGAGCTCCGCCGCCTCGTAATATTCATCGGGAACCGTCTGCAGGCTGGAAAGCAGCGACAGCGCGATCAGCGGCACCGTGTTCCAGAGCATGATGGCGACGAGCGAAGGCCAGACCGTGCGCATGTCGGCGAGGAAGGCGATCGGGTGATCGACCACGCCGAGCTTGATCAGCGCCTCGTTGACCGCCCCGTTGCGCTCCAGCAGGAAGCGCCAGATGACCACCGCCACGATCGGCGGTGTCGCCCAGGGGATGAGCAGCGCGAACCGCGACACCGCCGCAAGCCTGAGAAGCTTCATCGCCCTCGTATTCAGCAGCAGCGCTATCCCGAGCCCGATCAGCAGGCGCAGGATCACCGAGGTCGCGGTAAGCCAGATGAACGTGTTGAACAGGATGTGGCCGAGATCGCCGCTGCGGAACAGTTCGCGATAGTTGGCCAGGCCGACCCAGTTGCCGCCGCGCTTCATGCCGAGCAGCGAGAGATCCGTGAAGCTGATCTTCAGATTGTCGAAGATCGGATAGCCGTAGAAGAGCAGCAGGAGCACGACCGTCGGCAGCAGCATCGTCGTGATGAAGAGTCTGTCGCGCATGCTTCCGGATAGGCTCCCGGTCTTCAACAAAAGGACGGCCGGCGCGATGCCGGCCGGTCGACGGCCGGGCTACCCGGCCGTCCTTCGGCAGGGATTACCCTATCAGCCTTTCGCGGCCATCTGCTTCTCGATTTCCTGCAGCAGCCCCTTCGCCGCCTCTTCCGGCTTGGACTGCCCGGAGAGCGCCGTTCCGAAGGCCCGGTCCGTCAGGTTCCACATGGTCCCGATCGGCACCGGTCCGCTGGCATACGGCCCCCAGGTGCGGGCATATTCGAACTGCTCGGCGAACCCCTTGAGCGGCGCGCCGAAATCGATCTTCTTCAGGAGCGAGTTCTGCGCCGGGAACTGCGTCCGGTAATATTTGGCGAAGACCTGCTCGGACGCCATGAACTTCACGAACTTCCAGGCCTGCTCCGGATGCTTTGTGTTGGCGTTGATGACCAGCATGCGGCCGCCGAACATGGAACTCTTGGTGTCGTCCGGATGCGGGAACGGCGCCGAGACGAAGGGAACTGGCTTGCCGGGATTGGCGTCTTCGTAGGCCTTGATGATCTCCTTGTAGGTGTTGGGCGGCATGGCGCCCATGGCCTGGTTGCCGGTCACCAGCGCCTGCATGATCGAGGGATCGTGCGCGTCGCTCGCCGCGAGGTTGGATTGCGGATTGTCGCCGCCATCCATGTACTGCTTGAAATATTTCATGGCGTCGGCAACGTCGTCGACCGTCACGCCGAGGGCATAGGAGCCGTCCGCCTTCTGCACGATCAGCGCCTTGCCGTGCGACCACCAGTAGAAATTGGCGAGGAACCAGATCGCGCCCGAGGCGGAACTTCCCGCCGGGAAGCCGAAGCCGGCCTTGCCCGTCTTCTTGTAGACGGCGGCGCTGTCGGCGCGCAGATCGTCCCAGCTCTGCGGCAGCTTGTCGATCCCCGCCTGCTTGAGCAGGTCCGTCCTGTAGACCATCGCCCAGGTGTCCGTCGTCCACGGAAGGCCGTAGACATGGCCGTCCTTGCCCTTGGCGAGGTCCTGAGCGACGAAATCCGCAAAGCCGTTCGACGGCGGGTCCTTCTTCAGGAAGTTGTCGAGCGGAAGCAGCGCGCCGGCATCGCCCATTTCGGTGACCCAGACCTGGGCGCTGTGCTGGACGTCGGGCCCCTGACCGACCGCTGCCTCGCGCAGGAACTGGTTGCGCGCGTCCTTCCAGCCGATGCGCTGCAGGTCGACCTTTATGTCGGGGTTTTCCTTCTGGAATTCGTCGATCGCGCCCCTGACCTCCTGCTCGGTGTCGTTGAAGCGGAAAGTGATCGTCACCGGATCGGCGGCTGCGGCCCGGATCGATCCGAGCATGGCCGCGCTGACGACGAGCGCGGCCGCAAGCGATTTGAGCATGGCTTCCTCCCAGTTGCCCCGCAGCCCATGGTCGGCAAGCCCATCAGACTACCGGCATGGCTGCGCAATTAACAGAACCATATGTAATCCTGTTCATGCTGTCAAACCCGTTCGCGGCGTTCCGTCTCCGTGATTGACGCCTCCGGAAAACAGAACTAGCAATGGGTCTGTTTTGGATGATTTGAAAGACGTTCCCTTGCGGCAGAGGATCGACGCGCACCATCATCTGTGGCAGCTCGGTCGCTTTCCCTATGCCTGGCTGGCGCCGGATTCGCCGCCGCGCCCGTTCGGCGACCATGGCGGCCTCAAGCGCGACTATCTCGTCGCCGATTACCGGAAAGACATGGCCGGCGTCGGCCTCGTCGCTTCCGTTTTCGTCGAGGCGAATGCCGGCGCGCCCGGCGCGGCCGAGATCGACTGGGTGGACGAGGCGGCGGCCGAGGGCGCGCTGCCCGCCGTCGCCATCGGCAGCGCCGACCTGCGCCGGCCGGATATCGGCGAAATCCTGTCGGCCTTCTCGCGCTCCCGGCGCATGCGCGGCATCCGAATGTCGCTCTGCTGGGACGAACGCCCGCGCTGGCGCTTCATCGACCGTCCCGACGTCATGCTGACCGCGGAGTTCAAGCGCGGTCTGGCTGAACTCACGCGGCGGGAGATGGTCTTCGACGTGCTCGTCGTGCCCGGCCAGCTTTCGCAGCTTGCCGGTCTCGCGCGCGCCAATCCCGACCAGCTTGTCGTTCTCGACCATCTCGGCACGCCCTGGTTCGAGACCCCCGCCGACGAGACCGCCTGGACCGCCGGCATGCGCGAATGCGCGCGCTGCCCCAATGTCGTCGTCAAACTGTCCGGCCTCTGGCCGCTCGACCGAAAATGGCGGCCGGAGCGGATCGCCGGGCCGGTCCGCCTGGTGGTCGATCTCTTCGGACCGGAGCGCTGCATGTGGGCGAGCAATTATCCGGTGGAGAAGCTGATGTGCCCGGTGCTCGACCAGATACGCCATCTCGAGACGGTCCTGGATGATTTCGCGGACGACGACAAGGACATGATCTTCCGGCGCACGGCGGCGCGGGTTTACCGAATTCCGGAGATGGCCGACCTCGGGATGCACGCTCCGGATCCCGGCAGCGGCCTCACCTCCATCCATTCGTCCGAGCCGGCGCGATAGCCGGAAATCCATGGATTGCACCCACATATGACGGTGAAAATGACGATCGACGAACAGGCCATCGAGAACAACCGACGGGTCGCGGAGCGATTCTCGATGCGGGGCCGCAAGGCGCTGGTGACGGGAGGCAGCGTCTCGATCGGCCGCGAGATCGCGCTGGCCTTCGCCGATGCCGGCGCCGACGTCGCGATCCAGCATGCCCGCGCCGCCGACATCGCCTTCGGCCGCACTTCCGCGGCGGAGGAGACGGTGGCGGCCATCGCCGCGCGCGGGCGCGTCGGCTTCGCCGTTGAAGCGGACTTTGCCCAGCCGCACGAGGCGACACGCTCGGTCGAGGAGGCGCGCCGCTCCCTCGGCGGCCTCGACGTCCTCGTCATATGCGCGTCGATCCAGTACCGCACCCCCTTCGAGCAGGTGACGGAGGAGCAGACGGAACGGCAGATCCAGGTGAATTTCCGTGCCACGATCGAGCTGCTGCAGGCCGCGTTGCCGGAGATGCGCCGGCGCCGCTTCGGACGCATCCTCACCATCGGCAGCGTGAACCAGACGGCTCCGGAGAGTGTGCTGTCGGTCTATGCCGCGCTGAAGAGCGCGCAGCACAATCTGGTCATCAACCTCGCTCGCGAATACGCCCCCCACGGCGTGACCTTCAACAACCTGTCGCCGGGCCTGATCGCCACCGAGCGCAACAAATGGCGGCGCAACGACCCGGCGGAATGGAAGGCGATCGAGACGGGTTGCAGCCCCATGCGGCGCGCCGGCAAGCCTTCCGAGATGGCGGGCGCGGCGCTTCTTCTGTGTTCCGACGCCGGCAGCTATATAACCGGAGCCGACCTCCAGGCGACGGGCGGTCGCCACCTCGGCTTTTAGCCTCCATCAACTCGTCTGATTGGCTCGACTGCTCCCCAAGCCTGTCCCTTGCCAGCTTCCTCCCGATCTGAAATCAAGCGGCATCGAGGAACCGGAGGAATGAAGATGAGCGAAGGCAGGATCGCGGTCGTCGTGGGCGCGGCGCGGGGCATCGGGCTGGCGGCAGCGAAGCGGCTGGCGGCGAGAGGCGACCGGATCGTCGGCATCGATCTTCAGGCCGATGTGCTGCGCAAGGCAATGGCCTCCATCGGCGACGACAGGAAGGCGCTGGCTATCCCCGCCGACGTTTCGAGCGCCGGCGAGGTCGAAAAGGCCTTCGCAAGGATCGCGGCCGAATTCGGCGCCCCCGAAGTTCTCGTCAATTGCGCCGGCATCACCGGCAAGACCGGCATTCCCGCGCATGAAGTCGAACTCGAGGATTTCGACCGGGTCTATGCGATCAATCTCCGTGCGGCGTTCCTGCTGACGCGCGCGGCCGTGAGGGCCATGCTGCCGTCCGGCAAGGGCCGCATCCTGCATGTCGCCTCGATCGCCGGCAAGGAAGGCAACGCGGGCATGCTCGCCTACTCGGCCACCAAGGCCGGGCTGATCGGCATGGTGAAGAGCGCCGGCAAGGACTATGCGGAGACCGGCATCACCATCAACGCGCTGGCGCCGGCCGTCATCCGCACGGACATGGTGGCGGCGATGCCCGAGCATCAGGTCAAGTACATGACCGACAAGATCCCGATGAAGCGCACCGGCGAACTGGAAGAGGCCGCCGCGATGATCGAGTTCATCGTCTCGCCCGATTGCTCCTTCACCACCGGCTTCACCTTCGACCTCACCGGCGGCCGCGCGACGTATTGATCGCCGGCTTGCCGAAGTGGTGCGTGGTTCGAGGCTCCCCAGCCAGTATCGCGACTGAACCGCAGCGTTCATCTCTGGCGACGTCGTGCGACATAGGCTGGGTCGCACCTCACCATGAGGGAGGCTAGCGCCTGCCTCATCCTGGACATTCCCGCACGGAGATGCCGAAGCCGTACGCATTAGAGGCCGGCTCCAACAGTCCTCATCCTGAGGTGCGAGCCCCCGGGTCTTGCCTTTGGCAAGCCCGAGGACAGGCTCCGCGAGCCTCGAAGGAGGCACCCCGATTTAAAATCGCTTCCACAACGCCACGAAGCCCCCGCGTTCCCGAAGCGTGTTCTCGCCGGCGAGGGTGGCGATGCCGCCGACCTGGACGGACCACTCCGGCGTGAAGTCCCAGACGACGCTTGCGGCCGCTTTCCATTCCCAGCCCACATCGTAGAAGCCGCGCGCGTTGCCTTGCGAGAAGGTGCTAAAGGACTGGGCCATCAGCATGAGGTCCGGCCGCGGCCGCACCCCGAACGCCACGTCGGAGCGGATCTCGTCCGGCGCGCCGCCGCCGCGGAAGCGGTAGGCGAACTCGGTATCGAGAAAGGCAGGCCATGCGCCGAGCCGGAACGAGCGGCCGTAGAGCAGGCGGATGTCCTCCTCCACCTGCGTGCTGCCGGCCTCGGCGGGATCGTTTTCGTCGCTGCTGCCGGGAATGCGCAGGAGCGACTGGAAGGAAATGACGGAAGTCTCGTTCGACCAGAGGCCGATCCGTGCGCCGATGCCGGTATAGCCGAGGTCGCTATGACTTGCGTCGGTCGGGCCCGCGATGCTGACGGAGCGGAATTGCGGCTGGAGGATCGCCGTGAAGTGGTCCGTCAACCCGTATTCCAGCCAGCCGCCAAGTTCGAATTTGTTGTAGCGCGGAACGTCGAACGAGCCGCCGCCGTCATCGAAGGCGCTTCCGCTCGAAAGCATCGTGCCGGAGAGGATCAGAAGCCCCTTCCCTTTCGGCTGCAGCCAAGCGCCGGCATGGGCCGTGCCGGGAAATACCGTCAGCGCGCTTGCCGCGAGAGCAAGCCGGAGGCCTTCGGGCTTGAACCGGAGCCGCATGGCGGCCCCTCAATCCGGCGGTAAGAGACCCTTCGTTGCAAATCCCGAACGACAGCACGCCAAGACCGGCACCGCACGCATAACGTACCCCCACCCCACTTCGGTACAGGCTGCGATTGAAACCCGGCCACGGCGCAAGATCAAGCGGTATCATCGGCCAAGGCGATCGAAGCGAGGTGCAGCAACAATGGTGCCCCCTCCGAGAATGCTCTTGACGAGCGGCATGGCTTGGCGGACACGGCAAGCGGTAAAATCGAGGGCAATGCCATCTTGAAAACCATCACCATCCGGCGGCCGGACGACTGGCATCTGCATCTGCGCGACGGCGCGGTGCTGAAGGCCGTGCTGCCGGCGACCTCCACCGATTTCGCGCGCGCCATCGTCATGCCGAACCTGGTGCCGCCTGTCGTGACCACGGCGGACGCCCGCGCGTATCGGAATCGGATCCTGAGCGTGCTCCCGCAAGGCCATGATTTCACGCCGCTTATGACCCTCTACCTGACGGAAGGCACCAGCCCCGACGACGTCGAGGCCGGCTTCCGGGACGGCCTCGTGACGGCGGTGAAGCTTTATCCGGCCGGCGCGACGACCAATTCGCAGAGCGGCGTCCGCGACATCGCCAAAGTCTATCCGGTGCTGGAACGCATGGCGGCGATCGGCATGCCGCTTTGCGTCCACGGCGAGGTGACGGACCCGGCGATCGACATCTTCGACCGCGAGGCCGTGTTCATCGAGCGCGTGCTGGAGCCGCTCCGCCGCCGCATTCCCGAACTGCGCGTCGTCATGGAGCACATCACCACCCGCGAGGGCGTCGAGTATGCCCGCTCGGCCGGCGACAATCTCGGCGCCACCATCACGACGCACCATCTGATCATCAACCGCAACGCCATCCTCGCTGGCGGCATCCGCCCGCACTACTATTGCCTGCCCGTGGCCAAGCGCGAGACGCACCGTCTGGCGCTGCGCGAGGCGGCGACCTCCGGCGACCGGCGCTTCTTCCTCGGCACCGATTCCGCACCGCATCTCGATCCGCTCAAGGAATGCGCCTGCGGCTGTGCCGGCATCTTCTCCGCGCCGGTCACGCTCTCCTGCCTGGCGCATGTCTTCGAGGAGGAGAACGCGCTCGGCCGGCTGGAAGCCTTCACCTCGCTCAACGGCCCGGCCTTCTATCGCCTGCCGCCGAATGAGAAGCGCGTCCGGCTCACGCGGCATGACGAGCCGATCGCCTTCCCGAAATCGATCGCGACCGGCGAC
This sequence comes from Rhizobiales bacterium 65-79, assembly GCA_001896885.1. Classification (GTDB taxonomy): domain Bacteria; phylum Pseudomonadota; class Alphaproteobacteria; order Rhizobiales; family Rhizobiaceae; genus Mesorhizobium_L. The sequence continues at coordinate 154,205 of MKRJ01000019.1, forward strand.
GGCCCGGTCACCGTCTTCGACCCGATGTTCCCCATCCACTGGAATGTGGAAGCCTCTGCTGGATAGAGACGGCGGAAGCTGGTAGCAGGCGGCAACCAAGCAACGGGGGCGAAGCCGATGTTCTCCAATACGTTTCCGGACCGCGCGGTGATCGCCGAGACGGTCGCCCGGATGTTGCTGGAGATCGAGGCTGTCCATTTCCGCGCCGACCAGCCCTACAAATTCACCTCGGGCCTGGCGAGCCCGGTCTATATCGACGGCCGCAAGCTGATCTCTTACCCGCGCATCCGCTCCGCGCTGATGGACTTCGCCGCCTCGGTCATCTTCCGCTCGGCCGGCTTCGAGCAGTTCGACGTGGTCGCCGGCGGCGAGACGGCCGGCATCCCCTTCGCGGCATGGCTGTCGGACAAGATGGGCCTGCCCATGATCTATGTCCGCAAGCAGCCGAAAGGCTTCGGCCGCAATGCGCAGATCGAGGGCAACCTGCCGGAGGGCTCTCGCGTGCTGCTGGTCGAGGATTTGACCACCGACGGCGGCTCGAAGCTCAAATTCGCCGAGGCGATCGGCAAGGCCGGCGCCAAGGTCAGCGACACCTTTGCCGTCTTCTATTACGACATCTTTCCGGACACGCCGGCGCGGCTTCAGGCGGCGGGCATGCGGTTGCACTACCTCGCCACCTGGTGGGACGTGCTGAAAGTCTGCAAGGACGAAAAGCGCTTCGACACGACCACGCTGGCCGAGGTGGAAAAATTCCTGAACGCCCCCGTCGAATGGTCGGCGGCCCATGGCGGGATATCGGAACGGCCGAGCTGACGAACGCCGGCCGGGGAAAAGAGTCTGGAAACAAGGGCCTGCGGACTTCCGGTGAATCGTTTTGGCGATCACTTCAAGTATGAGCTTATCTTGCCCTCTGGAAAGCTCCCCCTCTCCGTCGCGCTTCGCGCGCCACCTCTCCCCCTGAAGGGGGCGAGGACGGGAGCCAAGCCGGCCGCCCGTCCTCGCCCCCTTCAGGGGGAGAGGTGGCGCGCGAAGCGCGACGGAGAGGGGGAGGCTGAAATGACTGGGTATCCCTTATTCCCCCTCACAGCTTCAACCCCCTCAGCCTCAGCGCGTTGCCGATGACCGATACCGACGACAGGCTCATGGCCGCCGCCGCGATCATCGGCGAGAGCAGAGCGCCGAAGAAGGGATAGAGCACGCCCGCCGCGACCGGCACGCCGAGCGCGTTGTAGACGAAGGCGAAGAAGAGGTTCTGCTGGATGTTGCGGATCGTCGCCCGCGCCAGCGTCCGCGCCCGCACGATGCCGCCGAGATCGCCCTTCACCAGCGTGATACCGGCGCTCTCCATGGCGACATCCGCCCCGGTGCCCATGGCGACGCCGACATCGGCGGCGGCCAGCGCCGGCGCGTCGTTCACGCCGTCGCCGGCCATGGCGACCTTCGCGCCGCCGGCGCGCAGTCGCTCGACCAGTTCCTTCTTGCCCTCCGGCAGGATGCCGGCGCGCACCTCGTCGATGCCGAGCCGGCTAGCGACGGCCTTCGCCGTACGTTCGTTGTCGCCGGTCGCCATGATGATGCGCATGCCGCTTTCGTGCAGCGCCCGGATGGCTTCGGCGCTGCCCTGCTTGACCGGGTCGGCGACCGCGATCACGCCGGCCGCGCGCCCGTCGACCGCGACGAACATCGCCGTCTTGCCCTCGCCGGCAAGCGCATCCGCCCGCTCCGCCAGCGCCGACAGGTCGATGCCCTCCATCATGGCGCGATTGCCGAGCACGACCGTCCTGCCGCCGACCTTGCCCTTGACGCCCTTGCCGGTGACGGCATCGAAATCCGTGACCTCGCCGAGCTTCGCCCCGCGCTCCTTCGCGCCCTCGACGATCGCCTCCGCCAATGGATGCTCCGACACCCGCTCCAGGCTCGCCGCCAGCGACAGCAAGCCGTTTTCATCCCCGCCTTCGGCGACGATGACATCGGTCAGCTCCGGCCGGCCCTCGGTCAGCGTGCCGGTCTTGTCGACGATGAGCGTATCGACGCTCGCGAAACGCTCCAGCGCCTCGGCGTCGCGGACCAGCACGCCGGCCTGCGCGCCGCGCCCGGTCGCGGTCATGATCGCCATCGGCGTCGCGAGGCCGAGCGCGCACGGACAGGCGATGATCAGCACCGACACCGCCGCGATGATGGCATGGATCAGCCCGGGCGCCGGCCCGAACCACGCCCATCCCGCAAAGGCGAGGATCGCGACGGCGACAACCGCAGGCACGAACCAGGCGGAAACCCGGTCCGCCAGCCCCTGGATCGGCGCGCGGCTGCGTTGGGCCTTCGCCACCATTTCGACGATGCGCGACAGCATCGTCTCGGCGCCGACCTTCTCGGCGCGCATGACCAGCGTGCCGTTGCGGTTCAGCGTCCCGCCGGTGAGCACGTCGCCTTCCGTCTTCTCGACCGGCACCGGCTCGCCGGAAATCATGGATTCATCCACCGAGGAACGGCCCTCGGTCACCACGCCGTCCACCGGGACGCTTTCGCCCGGCCGGATGCGAAGCAGATCGCCCGCCTTGACTTCCTCCAGCGGCACGTCGCGCTCCTCGCCGTCCCTGACCAGCCGCGCCGTCTTAGGCGCGAGGTCGAGCAGGGCGCGGATGGCGGAGCCGGTGCGCTCGCGCGCCCGAAGCTCCAGCACCTGCCCGAGGAAGATCAGCGCCACGATGACGGCCGACGCCTCGAAATAGACGGGTGCGGCGCCGCCATGGGTGCGCATCGTATGCGGGAAAATGCCGGGGAAGAACGTCGCGATGAGGCTGTAGCCGTAAGCGGCGCCGACGCCGAGCGAGATCAGCGTCCACATGTTGGGACTGCGGTTGAGAATGGACTGCCAACCCCGCTCGAAGAACGGGATCGCGGCCCACAGCACAACCGGCGTCGCCAGCACGAGTTCGATCCAGACGGAGATACGTTCGCCGATCCAGTCGCGCAGCGGCAGGCCGACCATCGGCGCCATCGCCAGCACGAAGAGCGGTGCGGCCAGCGCCGCGCTGATCCGGAAGCGCCGCGTGAAATCGACAAGCTCCGGGTTCGGTCCCTCCTCGCCGGTCGGAACACCCATCGGCTCCAGCGCCATGCCGCAGATCGGGCAGGAGCCCGGTGCGTCGCGGACGATCTCGGGATGCATGGGACAGGTATATTGCATCCCCCTCGGCATCGGCCCCTCGGGATCTGACCTTGGAGCGGGGCGATCGCCGAGATACTTGTCGGGATCGGCCTCGAATTTGGCCTTGCAACCGGCCGAGCAGAAATAGCGACCCCTGCCCCCGTGGCGAACGAAATGCTTCGCCGTCGCGCGGTCGACCTTCATGCCGCAGACGGGATCGGTGGCTTCCAGATAGGCGTCGGGGTCCTTGACGAACTTGTCGCGGCAGCCGGCCGAGCAGAAATGATAGGTGCGGCCGTCATGCCCGGCGGTGGGCTTGCCGGCATTCGGATCGACGGTCATGCCGCAAACGGGATCGCGCACCACGGCGTCTGCCGCCGCGCCGTGCGTGCAATGACCGTGGTGATGATGGTGCTCGCTCATATCGTTCAACGTCCGGATTCTCCAATGTTGGAGCAGACGTAGTCATTCCAGTCACTGGAAGGTCAAGGGGACGTGGCACTTTCCTCGCCCCTGCGGGGAGAGGATAGAGAGCCCCCGCGAAGGCGAAGCCGAGCGGTCGGGCGAACTTGGTGAGGGGAGAGGAGCAATCAGTTGCCCCCTAACCCGGCTCGCGGAGCTTGTCCTCGGGCCGGCCAAAGGCCGTACCCGGGGGCTCGCCACCCTCTTCCGTCGGGGAGAGGAGGACTACTCCCCCCAGGTGCGCCTGAGCACACTCACCCAATTGTCGCGGCAGATCTTGCGGATCGTCTCCTCGCCGTAGCCGGCGGCGCGGAAGGCTTCGACCAGCTTCGGCAAGCCAGCGACATCGCCGATTTCGGCCGGAATGACGGCGCCGTCGAAATCGGAGCCCAGGCCGACGCCGTCGACGCCCAGTATCCCGATCAGGTGGTCGGCATGGCGCACCATCTGCTCGAGCGGGGTGTCGGCGTTCATCCGGCCGTCCTCGCGCAGGAAGCTGGTCGCGTAGTTGATGCCCGCCAGTCCGCCGCTGTCGCGGATGGCGCGGAGCTGGTCGTCGGTGAGGTTGCGCGAATGTGGCGACACCGCATGCGCATTGGAGTGGCTGGCGACGAGCGGTGCGTCGGAGAGCTTCGCCACGTCCCAGAAGCCTTTTTCGTTGAGATGCGAGAGGTCGATCAGGATCTTGAACTCGTTGCAGGCCCTGACCAGCGCCTTGCCGGCGTCGGTGAGACCGGGGCCGGTGTCGGGCGTGCTCGGGAAGCGGAACGGCACGCCGTGGCCGAAGATGTTGGACCGGCTCCACACAGGCCCGATCGAGCGCAGTCCGGCCTGGTAGAGGATGTCGAGCATCCTGAGATCGGCGTCGATCGGCTCGGCGCCCTCGATATGGAGCACCGCCGCCAATGCGTCCGCCTCGGCCGCGCGGTCGATATCGGCGGCGCTGCGGCAGATCCTGACCTTTCCCTTCGACGCGCGCTCTATGCGGAACAGACCGGCGATCATGGCGATCGCGGCCTGCTGCGCGTCGGTCAGCGTGAGATCGGGCGGCAGAGGTACATCGTAGCGGCTGTCCTTCATCAATTGCTCGTTGCCGGGGCCGCGTTCGATGGGCGGACAGAAGACGGCGAAGAGACCGCCGGTGAAGCCGCCCCGGCGCGCCCGTGGCAGGTCGAGATGCCCTTTGTCGGTGCCTTCGAGAAAGGCTTGCACCCCGGCCGCGTGGTCGCCCTTGTGCATGAGGCGGAGGAGGACGTCGTTGTGTCCGTCGAAAATCGGTATGGGATGTGTCATGGAAGAAGGATTAGGCAAGGGAGCGGCGGCAGGCAACAGCCGAGACGGACAGACGATGAATAACAGCAGCGTAGCCATCGCGGTCGCGCCGAATGGCGGCCGCAAGACCAGGGCGGACCATCCGGCGCTGCCGCTCACGCCGGTCGAACTTGCCGCTGCGGCGGCGGAGTGCCTGGAAGCGGGCGCGGCGATGATCCATGTCCATGTGCGCGACGCCGACGCCCGCCATCTGCTCGACCCTGATGCCTACCGCGCCGCGACCGCCGCCATCCGCGACGCGGTCGGCGACCGGCTCGTCGTCCAGATCACCAGCGAAGCGCTCGGCGTCTACAAGCCCGAGGAGCAGATGCGCGTCGTCCGGGAAACGCGGCCCGAGGCCGTGTCGCTGGCGTTGCGCGAATATCTGGGCGTCGGCGGCGAGGAGAAGGCCTTTGCCGATTTCCTCGCCTGGCTGGCGCGCGAGAAGGCGATGCCGCAGGTCATCCTCTACGATGCGGAGGACGCCCGGCGGCTCGACTGGTTGCGATCCAAGGGCGCCCTGCCCTGGAATGACGTGCCGGTGCTCTACGTGCTCGGCCGCTATACGAAGACGCAGCAATCCGCGCCCGCCGACCTGCTGCCCTTCCTGGCGCCCGGCGAGCCGCGCTTCGGTCCGTGGATGGTGTGCGCCTTCGGCCGCGACGAGGCGGCCTGCGTCTCGACGGCGGCGCTGCTCGGCGGCCATGTGCGCGTCGGCTTCGAGAACAATCTTCTCTTGCCGGATGGTTCGACGGCAAGGACGAACGCCGATCTGGTCGGGGCCGTGACGGCAATCATCGACGCCGCCGGACGGAGGACGATGACGGCGGATGAGATGCGCGGGGCTTGGCTCGGATCCTGATCTTCATGGCGCGTCCTTCGATTCAAAAACCTTGAATCTACTTCACAGCACCGGTCGACAAGCCCTTGACGATATAGCGTTCGAGCAGGATGCCGACGAGCACCAGCGGCGCGATCGCCGCCGCCGAAAGCGCCGCCATCGACCACCAGTTGATGCCCTGCGAGCCGGTCTGGCTGGCAACCATCACCGGCAGGGTCTTGGCGTCGGATCCGGTCAAAAGCGCCGCGAAGAAATATTCGTTCCACGTCAGCACCAGCGACAGGATGAAGGCGGCGACGATGCCCGGCAGCGCGATCGGCAGGATGATGCGTATGAAGGCGCCCCATACGGAAAGTCCGTCGACCAGCGCCGCCTCGTCGAGCTCGATGGGGATCGAGTTGAACTGGTCGCGCATGATCCACACCACGATCGGCAGCACCGTCAGCGTGTAGAGCAGGATGAGGCCGATGCGCGTATCGAGCAGCGCGAGGTCCTTGTAGAGCACGAGGAAGGGCAGCGCGAGCACGACCGGCGGCAGGATGAGCTGCGAGATGAAGAAGAACAGGATGTCGTCGTTGCGCATGAAACCGAAGCGGTATTTGAAGCGGCTGAGGCCGTAGGCGGCGAGGGAGCCGAGCACGATGGCGAGCAGCGAAGCGCCGACCGAGGTGATGACGCTGTTCGCGAAGCGGCTCAGGAATTCGGTGCGCGGCGTCGATATCTCGAAGATCGTGTCGGGCGACAGGCCGAGCGAACCCCAGCCCTTCCAGTTCGGCATGAAATCGACGAAGGGGATGATGTGGCCCTGGGTGACGTCGACCGCCGATTTGAAGGAGGTGGTGACGGTCCAGTAGATCGGGAACAGGCAGATGAACGTCCACAGGAGAAGCGCACCGTAGATGAGCACGCGACCGATGACGTGCCGGATGCTGATGCCCGGCTCGGCAGGCGGGATCTCGAGGGCTGCCCCGGTGCTCAGGCGGGTTTCCACGTGCCGCTCCTCCCCTCGAAGCCAACCGGGATGTTCTGAATCGGGCGAACCGTATATCGAGCCCTAGTCATTGACGCTTCTCGTCCAGTGCCGCGTGACGCGCAGGAGCACGGTCAGGAAGACGATGATGAGCACCAAATAGAACATGGCGAGCGCGGTGCCGTAGCCGACATTCGAGCGGTCGCGATAGACGCGGTAGATGAAGCTCGATACCGTATCGGTGGCTCCGCCCGGCCCGCCCGATGTCACGTTGATGACGATATCGGCGAGCTTCAGCTTGAAGATGACGCGGATAAGGACGGCGGTAACGGAAACCGGCAGCATCATCGGGAAAGTCACGCGCCAGAAGGCCTGCCAGCCATTGGCGCCGTCGACCTTCGCCGCCTCGGTCACCTCCTTCGGCATCGCCTGCAGGCCGGCGAGCAGCAGGATCATGATGAAGGGAATGGAGACCCAGGCATCCATCGCCTCGATGGCGATGCGGGCCGTCCAGGGCTGTGCGAAGAAGGCGGGCGTGTGCCAGCCGAGATCGCGGGCAAGCCGCGCCGCCGGCCCGAAGCGGTATTCCATCAGCGACTTGCCGATCATCCAGCTCACCGCCACCGGGCTCAGCATGAAGGGCAGCAGGAACGAGACGCGAAAGAACTTGCGCGCCCGGATCTCGGCGTTGAGGAGCAGCGCCAGGCCGAAGGCGATCGCGTATTCGACGATGACGGCGAGCAGATAGAAGCCCATGTTCAGGAGGGCATTCCAGTAATAGGCATCGTGGAACATCGACACGAAATTGTGGAAGCCGTTGAAATGCGGCCCTTCGGCGGAAGAGAGGTTCCAGTCGAGCGAAGCGATGTAGAAGCCGAACAGCGTAGGGAAGATCGCGACCGCAAGCGTGAAGAGCGCCGCCGGCAGCACGAAGAGAGCGCGCTGGCCGATATAGCCACGCGTGATCACCTGCCACGCGCCGAGCGCGACGGCCCAGACAAGATAGGCGTAGAGCAGCGGCCGCCAGTTGAGGAAGCCGACCGGCGCGATCCCGGCCACATCCAGCACCTGCAGCAGCGCCGTGCCGACGAGCAGCAGCGTGGCGGCGGCCAACAGCACATGCCCGAAAAGCCTGCGGCCGGGCGCGATCGGATCGGCAATGACGATCTCGGTCTGGCCGGCGGCGACGGGCTGGTTCATTTGGCCACGCTTTCTTGAAACCTTTCAGGATCGGATGGAAACATTCTGCCCTCCCGGCGGATCGCCTCGCCATCGGAGAAACAGAACCGCTTCCGGCCAGCCATGGAAGGCTCTGAACGGACGAATGAAAAAACGTCCGGCGGGCGCAGGCGCTCCCGCCGGACGGGACGGTTGCCGTTCGTGGGCAAAACGACGGCCCCTACATGCCGAGCGCTGCCTTGTAGAGCTTAATCTGGCTTTCGCGCCCGAGCTGGTCCGTCAGCTTTTCCCATGCCGCGGCGATCTGGTCGGCGCCTTCCTGCGCCTTCAGTTTGCCGGCGAAGATGTTGGCGAGAATGTCCTCGGCGGTGGAATAATACTGGAAGATGCCGGGGATGCGGGGCTCGATCGCGCCGTTGGGATGGTTGTACGAGTTGAACTGCGAGTCGAGATAGCTGGTGATGTAGTCCTTGTCGTAGCCCGCGGCCACCCACTCGTCGATATGGTGCTGGCTGTTGCGGTAGCACTGGAAGCCGGACGGATAGGCGGAGGTCCAGAGCGCCAGGTCCTTGCCGCCGAGATGCGCGGCCGCGCTCCACGCAGCCTTCTTTTTCTTCTCGTCGCTGTCCACCTTCTTCATCACATAGATGCCCCAGCCGAGATAGGCGAGGTTCGGCGCATAGTTGGGACCGCTGGAGAGCTTCTCCCATTTTCCGGTCTTGGAATTATAGACATCGTCCGAACCGGGAAGGATGGAGAAGCCGCATACGTCGCCGACGACCGAGCTGTCGCTGGTTTTCGCCGCCGCGCCCACGTCGCCCCACCACACCACCATCGAGCCGGTGCCGCCCAAAAACTCCGCGAAGCCGGTCTCGTTGGGATCGGCGTTGATCTGGTTCGGCGGCTCGGAAGGCAGCGCGTCGATCACGTCCTGGATGGCGCGCACCCAGGCCGGATTGTTGACGCGCGGCTTCATGGTGTCGACATCGAAAAGCCAAGCCTTCTCGCCGGGATATTTGGCGTAGGCCGACGCGCGGCTGCCAAGGAAGTAGAAGCCGAAGCCGCCCCAGGGCTTGGGCGCGTCGAGATAGCCATAGGCGTCCTGGCCCTTGACCTGCTTGCCCTTCAGGAACTTCGTGACCGCCTGTACCTCCTGCCAGGTCTTCGGGACGCCCCATTCGCTCTTGTTCCCGGCATCCTTCCAGGCCTTGGCGAGGTCGGCGTCGGAGAAATAGTCGGTACGGTAGTTGAAATTGTGCGTGTCGCCGTCGATGGAGACGCGGTAGAGCTTGCCGTCCCAGGTGCCGACCGGCGCCTTGAGGTAGTTGACGTAATCGTCCATGTCGATGAGGTTCTTGACCCAGTCCGGCATCTCGGAGGTCAGCCCCCTGCCGCACACGTCGCCTTCGAAGGGCGCGCCCATCTCCAGCATGTCCCAGTCGATCGTGCCGGTCGAGATGGCCTGCTGCAGGCGCGCATTGTAGTCGGCCTGCGCGAGATCGATCCAGTTGATCTTGGCGCCGGTGTATTCCTCCCAGGGATGCAGGAAGCCGCGGAACAGGAAATCATGCGTGTTCTGGTTGTTGAGGCCCATGAAGGTAAGCTCGACGCCCTTCAGTTCGCCTTCCTTTACCGTCTGCTTGGTGCCGCCGAGGCAGAGTTCACCCACCTTGCGGTAATCGGCGTCCGTCGGTGAACCCTTGCCGACGCCCGGTATCTGCAGGATCTTCTTGCGTAGCTCGGTATCGAGTCCCGCCGCGGCGGCCGAAGCGGGCCGGGTGAAGGCGCCGAGGCCTGCGCCGTTGAGGGCGGCGAGGGCGCCAAGGCCGGCGGCGCCCTTCAGCATGGCGCGCCGATTCGCCTGGGCCGCCATGATACGGTTATAGACGTCTGGCTTCACGATATGTCCTCCCTTTTGTCGTTCGTTCTTCGGCCGCGCGTGCTCGCGCCGGCCTTTCCTGGGATAGAGCCGGGCTGCAGACGCCCGAAGCGGATCATTGCACCTCCCGAGGTAACTGCTCGGCCATCGAAGGTGGCCGATGGTAGGGAGCAATTCAGGCGGAAGTCAACAACTCTCCCGCCTTCGGCAGCGTCTTAGCGTGAGGTCTGCCTGTCAGCGGCGTCGATCACGCCAAGCAATTGTTTCGCAAGCATGGACCGTATCATCGCCTCCATCTCGCTAACATCCACACTGCCGTAGCGTGCTGCGGCATCTGCCTTTTCAAGCGCCAGGATATAATGGCTGTTGTCAGCCTCGATCTGCTGCGGAATCGTAGGGAAACCCGGCAATACGTAGCCCAATTTGATATTCAGCAATGCGTAGGAAAGCGCTCTGGACGTGCGACCGTTCCCATCCGTAAACGGGTGAATCCAATTCAGCCGCCACATGGCATACGCCGATAGATAGAAGGCGGTCAGCTCGTGCCAATTGTCGTTTATGTATTCGCAGAAATCGGTCAGGTATGTGGGGACCAGGTGCGGCGGTGGCGGGGTGTGCTTGCTGTCGTGAATGCCAACCGGGTTCTTGCGTATCTGTCCAGGCTCCGCTTCAATTCCGGCGACTGCCTCTCGCTGCAGGTCCAATATCAAAGGAACCCGAAGAGCGAAGGGCCTTTCGGGTTCCAGGTAGTAACGTATAACATCCAGCGTCAGGTCGTACTGGCGAAATCCGTTCTCGATCTCAAGCTTGGTGTTGTGATCGACTGCCACGTTTACGGCTCTTTCAGTCGTGGTCGGTCCTTCTCGGCACGCGGCGTGAGATCTCTTCCACCAGTTCGCGCGTCACATCGCTGTTTTCGATCTTCGTGTTTCCATACACGAAGCTATTGCGCTGTGCGTTGCGCTGCTCCTCGTTCATATGAACGCCCTTTGCCAGCTCGATCAGTCTAGAAAGGCTGCGGTCTTCCATTCATGCCTCCTGACGGGTCCGGCTGGAACATAGGATGTACGTGAGACATTGCCAATCGGCTAGTCACCAGGATGCATTCCTTGCACTCCGTTCGATCGTTCGAGCAGCCTCTCGATTTCCGCAAGGCTCGGCATGGACGGCGCCGTGCCGTGGCGGATCACGGAAATACCCGCGGCGGCGCAGGCGAAGCGCACCGCCTCCTCGGCCTCCAGCCCTCGCGCCAGCGCCGCGGCGAAGGCGCCGTTGAAGGCGTCGCCCGCGCCGGCCGTCTCGATCACCGGGCCGGCATCGACGGCGGGAACATGCACCGATCGTTCGCCTGTATGCAGCAGCGCGCCCTTCTCGCCGAGCGTGATCAGCGCGGCTCCCGCACCCCTGGCCAGAAACGCGTCGCCGGCGCGGCGCGCCTCCTCGACATTCCGGACCGGCGCGCCGATGAGCAGCGCCGCCTCGTGTTCGTTCGGCGTCACGAAATCGCAGAGCGGATAGATATCGTCCGGCACCGGCTCGGCCGGCGCCGGGTTGAAGATCGTGGTCACGCCGGCCGCACGCGCGATCTCGAGGCCCCGCTTCGCCGCCGCGACCGGCTGCTCGAGCTGGGTGACGAAGACGGCGGCGGCGCGGATCGCGTCGGCGGCCGCCTCCACGTCCGCCGGACCGATCCCGGCAGCCGCGCCGGGCACGACGATGATGGCGTTCTCGCCGTTCCTGTCGTTGACGTAGATGAAAGCGGCGCCGGTCGGCTCGTCCGCGCTCTCCGCCACCCGCGCGACGATCCCTTCGGCTTCCCAGGTCGAGCGCGCGACATGACCGAAATCGTCCTTGCCGAGGCGCGAGATGAAGGTGACCGCCGCTCCGGCGCGTGCCGCCGCGACCGACTGGTTCGAGCCCTTGCCGCCGGGTCCGAGCTTGAAGCCGGAACCGCTGATGGTCTCGCCGATGCCCGGCATGCGGCCGGCGCGGAAGGCAAGATCGGCCACGAAGATGCCGAGGATGGCGACGCCTTTCTTTGACATTTTCAGCTCAGGCGTCCGGCGCGATGACGCCCTTCTTGAAGGCGAAACAGCCGTAGAAGCGGCGCTCGCCGGTCTGGATCACGCAATAGGCCTTCTTGGCGAGGTCGTAGAAGGCGAAGCGCTCGATGGAGCCCATCGGCGTCGGCTTGCCCTCGGCCGCATCGATTGCCCGCTGCACCTCGACCTGCACCGGCGGCACCTCGTCCGGCGCATCGACGATCTCCATCCTGAGCGCCGCGTGCTCGACGAAGCTGTCGAGCGGCATCACCGAGAGGATCGCCTCAGCCACCCGGCCGGCGGTGGCGCAATCGATCCGGAGCAGCTTGCCGAGCCGCGTCTGCCGCGCCACCGAATCCGACGGAAAGTTCGTGTCGGCGATGATGAGGTCGTCGCCATGGCCCATCGAGCGCAGCGCGTAGAGGACGTCGGCGTTGAGGATGGGATCGATGCCCTTGAGCATGAGGGGCCTGCTCCTTTCATGTGCCCGGTCCGGCGTCTGTTGCACCGTGAATCCCGGGCGGCGTTTCCGTCGCGCGCAGGATGACCATGGAACGGGATGGTGCGCAAGCGGGCCCTGCCCGCGTGGCCTCGTGGCGAGCGGATCGCCGCAATGGTTAAGCACGATTTTAACAAAATCGAAGCGGATCGCCGCCAGGGTCGCGCGGACAATTCTCCGCAAGGGAACTGGAACCCATGTCATATCCCGGCCCGCGGGCCCGCGCCGTGATCCTGAAAATCTGCCTCGCCGGACTGATCGCTTGCGCTTCCTTCGCCGGGCGAGCCGAAAGCCTGCAGGCCACGCAGCCCCTTCAGGCCGGACTCGACGCGCTCGCGAAGCGCGCGAGGCCGGCGACTTTCGGCATCGAGGTGCGCGACCTGCGGACGGGAAAGAGCTGGGGTGTGAACGCTGGCAAGCCGCTGCCCATGATGAGCGTCTTCAAGGCGCCGGTCGCCGCGGCGGTGCTGGCAAAGGCCGACAATGGCGAGATCTCGCTGGATCAGCCCGTATCGATCACGAGAAAGGACCTGCGGGGTGGCGCCAGCCGGATCGCCAGGAACTTCAGGGGCGACAGCATGACCTTCACCGTCCGGCAATTGCTGGAGGACATGGTCAGTCAGAGCGACAACACCGCCGCCGACAGGCTGATCGCCCTGATCGGTGGACCGCAGGCAGTGACGCAATTCCTTCGTCTGAAAGGTATCGAGGGCATGCGCGTCGATCTCGACGAAGGCGGCGTTGAGCACGTCTTCTCCGGTCTCGGCGATGCGAGCGGGCCGCCGGTGAATGAAACGCGGTCGGCGCGCGAGGCGCGGCTCCGCAAAGGGATGGAAGCCTTCCTCGCCGATCCGCGCAACCGCAGTACGCCGGAAACCGCCGCGGATTTCCTGCAGAAGCTTTGGCAAGGAAAGCTGCTGTCGCCCGCTTCCGCGAAGCGGCTCCTTGATCTCATGTACGGCCAGACCGTCCCGGTCCGCCTGCGCGCCGGGCTTCCGGCCGGAGTGAGGCTTGCCGACAAATGCGGAACGTCGGTGACACGCGGCGGCATCACCGGCGCCTTCAATGACATCGGCGTCCTGACCTGGCCCGACGGCCATACGGTGATCGTAGCCGCCTTCCTGAGTGGTTCCCGGGCAAGTCGCGAAGAACGGACGAAACTCTTTGCCGACCTCGCAAGGATGGTCGCGGCACGATTTCCTTGAGGCTGGCGCACAGGAGCTTGCAGACGTGGAAGGCCCGGGCCCTCAGCCCCTCGCCGTCGCCAGGAGATAGCCGGCATAGAGGAAGAAGCAGCCGAGCGCGCCTTCAATCCACCTGCGGAAGCGGAGATAGAGGCGCCGGACCGGCCCGGAGGACAGGAGGAGCGCATAGCCTCCATGGCCCGCGAACGAATTCACGAAGGCGCCGGCGATGAAAAGAAGCACCACAGGCAGCGGCGCGTCGCCGACGCCGCCGACGCTCGCCACCGCGAGCCAGAAGAAGATCGCCTTCGGATTGGATATTTGCAGCGTGAAGCCGTTCAGGGCCGAACGCCACGCACCGCCGGATGCCGATCGCTTGAGCATCAGTTCCTTGTCGAGCGCCGCGTTGCGGAACGCCTTCCAGGCGAGCCACAGGAGATAGACCGCGCCGATGAGGCGAATGGCCGTCATCATTTCGGCGAACCGGGCGAAGATCGAGGCCAGGCCCAGCACCGTGGCCGTCGCCAGGATGATGGTTCCGCAGGCGATGCCGAAGGCCGTGACCAGGGAGGGGGCACGGCCTCTGCTCGTGGCGACGGAGAGGATCAGCATGACGCTCGGACCGGGCGACAGGACGCCCATCCACTGGATCGACCAGGCCAGAAGGAGTTGAGGAAGGTAGTGGTCGATCATCGATGAAGCCTGGAAGCCGGAACGAAAGAGAGGGCAGCGGAGAGCGAGCTTGATAGCGCCGATTGCGCCGCTGCCCTAGGCCCGGCGCGAAAGATACTGACAGCATGATGGCGGCAGGCGGACGGCTGCGGCCGGTGCGGCCCGAGGAAGCCGGCCGGCCGGGGCAAATCGGCGGCAAGAGCCAAAGAATCCGCCTCCGCATCTCCGTTTCCGGCGATCCTGCCCTAGATGAACGGCAGGAACGGAAACGGAGACATGACGGCAGAAGACCCCCAGCCTCTCGCCGAACTCGACCCGCCGCGGCTCGCGCCGGAGCGCACCGCCTTCTTCCTCGATTTCGACGGCACGCTGGCCGATTTCAACGAGGATCCTTCCGCCGTCTTCCTGCCGGAGCGCGAGCGACGCTCGCTCGGTCAACTGGCGGAGGCGACCGGCGGCGCGGTGGCGATCATCTCCGGCCGCGCCATTGCCGACATCGACCGCATGCTCGCGCCGCTGAAGGTACCGGTGGCGGGCGTGCACGGCCTCGAACGACGGAACGCGAGCGGCAAGACCGTCCACGCCGACGTGCCGGAGGCTCCCCTCGCCGCCGCGCGCACGCGCCTGCAACCGTTCGCGCGGCTCCACCCCGGCCTGCTGGTCGAGGAAAAACCGGGCTCGGTCGCGCTGCATTTCCGCAGTCGCCCGGAACTGGAACCGCAATGCCTGGAGGTCGCCAGAAGCATCACGGACGCGGACGAAGGACTGCATGTCCTGCACGGAAAGATGGTGATCGAATTCAAGGCCGGGCATGCGACCAAGGCCGACGCCGTCGCCGCCTTTCTGGAAGAGGAACCCTTTCGGGGTCGAAAGCCTTTCTTCGCCGGCGATGATTCAACGGATGAGGATGTATTCGTCAGGATGCTGGAAATGAAGGGCATTTCGGTAAAGGTCGGGCCCGGTCTCACGGCCGCCGCCTATCGCGCCGGCGGCATCGATGCCTTCCGCGACTGGCTCGCAAGTCTCGCCCGACAGTTAAACCACACGGAAAGGAGCACCGCCGCCCGCGCCTGAGCGGCACTCGGAGGAGCATGAGAAATTCCGAAGGGACAAATCCGGGCGGGCACGTCAAAAGGCTCGTCGTCATATCGAACCGTGTTGCCGATCTGCGCAAGACGACGCAGACCGGCGGGCTTGCGGTTGGCCTCGCCGATGCGGTCAGGGAGCGCGGCGGCGTCTGGTTCGGCTGGAGCGGCAGGAAGCTGAAGGAGCCCGGCGAGCCGAAGGTCGACCGCATCGGCAAGGTAACGCAGATCTCGCTCGCGCTCACGCCGGACGACTACGCCGCCTACTATCTCGGCTATGCCAATTCGGTGCTGTGGCCGCTCTTCCACTACCGGCTCGACCTGGTCAATTTCCGGCAGGAATTCCTCGACGGCTACCGGCGGGTCAACGAAAAATTCGCCGAAGCCGTCCTCCCCTTCCTCCGGCCCGACGACACCATCTGGGTGCACGACTATCACCTCATTCCGCTGGCCGCCGAACTGCGCAGGCGCGGCTGCCGTCAGCGCATCGGCTTCTTCCTGCACATTCCCTTTCCGCCGCCCGACCTCCTTGCCGCCGCGCCCGACAATGAATGGCTGGTGGCGTGCCTCTTCGAATACGACCTGATCGGCTTCCAGACCGAGGCCGATCTCGGCAATTTCCGCCGCTACGCCGAGGAACAGGCCGGGGCGACAACGAGAGAGGACGGTTCGTTCAAGGCCGGGGAACACAGCTTCCGCGCCCGCGCCTTCCCGATCGGCATCGACGTGGACCAATTCGCCGAAATGGCCAGCCGGGCATCGGAGGAAGTCGCCATCGACGAGTTGCGGCGCAAGATACTCGGCCGCAGGCAGATCATCGGCGTCGACAGGCTCGACTATTCGAAGGGCCTGCCGGACCGCTTCAAGGCCTTCGGCCGGCTGCTCGAGCGGCATCCGGAAATCCACAAGAAGGTGACGCTCCTGCAGATTTCCCCATCGTCCCGTCAGGAGGTGCAATCCTACGCCGACATCAAGGAGGAGCTCGCCAGACTGTCCGGCGCCATCAACAGCCGGTTCGCGGACTTCAACTGGACGCCGATCCGCTACATCCAGCGCAACGTGCCGCGCGAGAAGCTTGCCGCCCTGTTCCGCGCCAGCCAGGTCGGCTTCGTGACGCCGCTCCGCGACGGCATGAACCTCGTCGCCAAGGAATTCGTCGCCGCCCAGCACATGGAGGATCCGGGCGTGCTGGTGCTGTCGCAATTCGCCGGCGCGGCGGAGGAGATGACCGAGGCGTTGATCGTCAACCCTTACGACATAGACGACATGGCCGAGAACCTGTTCCGCGCGCTGCAGATGCCGCTGAAGGAACGGCAGCGGCGCCAGAAGGCGCTTATCGCCCGCATCCGCAAGCAGGACGCGCGCGCCTGGCTGACCGGCTTTCTGGATACGCTGGAGAAGGTGCGGCGGGCGGAATAGGTCGGGACCTTTTCGCGCGCGGAGGAACGAGTATTCCGTGCCAGCGTTACGGTTTGATCTCGAGGAGCACGAAAGATGCAGGCCACGAAGGAAAAGCTGGAACGCCGGACTCCGCCGGCGGGCGACGACAGGCGCAGCAATGCCGACCGGAAAAAGAAGCCCCGGAAGATCGAGCCTGTCGAAGGCTCGCAGACCGGCTCGGAAGGGCTCGGCTATCTGAAGGAACCGGAGGAGACCGAAGGAAACAACGAGCCGAGGCACGGCCAAGGCTGACGTCGACGGTCAATCGTCCTCCTGCGGCGCGCCGATCGTATCGGCCATGACCGCGCCGCGCCGGCCGCGCTGGACTGGCTTCCCGGTGGTGGTGTCCCGCGCGGTCTGGTGCTCGATCTCGGAATCCAGCTCGGCGCCGACAAGCAGGACGAGCACGGAGATCCATGTCCACATCATGAAGCCGATCACGGCCCCGAGCGAGCCGTAGGTCGCGTTGTAGTCGGCGAAGTTCTCCAGGTACCAGGAGAACAGGATCGATACGACGAGCCACACCAGGGCGGCCAGAGCGGCGCCCCAATTGATCCACCGCCACTGCGCCCTCTCGCGGCTTGGGCCGTAGCGATAGATAATCGAGATCGCGACGCCCGCCGCGACCAGCAGCAGGGGCCAGCGAAGGATCCGGACAAGGATTTCGGTCAAGTCGCCGAGACTGAGGAAGGAAAGCACGGCCGGCACCACGCCGACCATCACGACCATCAGTATACCGACCGCCATCGCCGCCAGCGTGAAGGCGAGGCTGAGCAGGTTCAGCCTGATGAAGCTGCGCTTTTCCTCCTCCTCATAGGCGACGTTCATGGCCTCGAACAGCGCCTTCATGCCGCTGTTCGCGCTCCACAATGCGACGAGGAATCCGACGACGAAGCCGAAGCTGAGCGCCTTTCCGCTCGCATTCGCAAGCGCCTGGAGCTGTGTACGGATCATGTCGAGGCCGCCGCTCGGCAGAACCCAGCCCAAATTGGCGACATGGTCCGCGATCGTCTTGGGATCGGCCACGAAACCGTAGAGGGACACAAAAGCGGCAAGCGCCGGAAACAACGCCAGCAGCAGATAGAACGTCACCCCGGCAGCGACGAGCATGATGCGGTCTTCGCCGATCTCGCTCCATACGCGCCAGAGGATATCTTTCCAGCCACGCCAGGGGATGGCGGACGGATGCTTTGCATGCCGCCCCCGCGCCTTTCCTCTCATTCGCTTCGCTTCGGCCTCCACATTCCACCTCCGGTTCCCCTAGCAACCGCCATAGGCCCGTTTTGTGCCGCCGGCCCGAAAATTTATGCAACAGGAGAGCCCGACAGGTCGGAAACGCCGGGCGAAAGGGCCGACTGGCCGGAGATGGCATAGCGGAATGCGCCCGCCGCGGCCGGGACCGACGCTCGTCTCCCGCTCGCCCACCGGCGACAACCGGCGAAGGAACGCCGGTCCGCACAAGAAGCGGGCGATAGGGCCCGTCGAAGGCGCCCAGACCGGGCCGGAAGGGCTCGGCTATCTCGAGAAGCCGGCGGAGGACCAGGGCAAAAGCGGATCGGGACGCGGGAAATAGGCCTCTCGGTCAGCTCTTGCGGTCGACGAAGGCGCCGCGGATGAGGTTCTGGTCGAACCCGCGCGGCGGTTCGCCGAATGCCGCATAGCAATAGAGCGACGCTGTGTAGATCGCCGTAAGCGCCGAACCCACCAGGAGGGTGGCCAGGATCCCGACAAAGGCGACGGCGTAGAGGAGCACCGACAAGGGTTCGTTGCCGGCTTGCATGGCGATGGTTCCGCCGCCGATGCCGACAAGGCCGAAGGCGCCGCAGGCGCAGCTCATCGCAAACGAGATACCGCCATTGCCGATCAGATTCTCGCCCCAGCTCCGGCGCAGGAGCGAGGCGCTGCGCCGGATCGCCTCCACCGGGCCCACGTCTTCGACCACCAGCACCGGAACGACGAGGAACGTGGCCGCGGTCCATGCCACCCCGACCACGCCCTCGATGATGCGGCCGACGATCCCCAGGCGCTCGGAGAGCGCATGGAGCAGGATCCCGACGGTCGCCGAAATGACGGCATAGCCGAAAATCTGGCCCGTCCGGCTCGCGGCGAGCGCGAGCGCGTCCCGGAGCGTCGGCTGCCCGCCGTTCAGCCGGTCCAATGCCGCAGCAACGAGCGCCGTATTGAAGAAGAAGACGATGAAATACTGGACGATGTACCAGATGAAGATCCAGGCGTAGAGCGACAGGGGGATATGGTCGACCATGGCGCCCTGAACCCGCTCGAAAACACCCCCTTCGAAGGCCAGCCCCAGGAAGCTGGCGCCGAGCGCTACCGCCGCCGCGCCCGAGGCCGCCGGCAACAGCAGCAGCTCGCGGTCGGAGCGCAGGACATTCCAACTGGCCCGAACGAGCTGCCAGCTTCGCTCGGCGCGATCGAAAAAATCAGGCATTGACGGCTCCCCGCGAGATTGGGCCGCCTGTACTATGTAGCCTCGCGCTGAAGGAAAAATGAAGCCGCGTGCCGCAATTTTCATAATCGGCGACGTCAGGCGCCGGGCGGGCGACCCGGTCGGATCGACGCGGGCGGTCACCCGCCCCCTTCCTTCGAGGCGGGTTCAGCTCCCTGGGACCAGCATCCCGATATCCCTTTCCAGGCTCGCGAACTACTTGACCAGATTCACGCCGATGGCCCTGACCGTCGCCTTAGTTACCGTCCGCGGTCTTCCGGTTGGTGGCCAGGAAGCGCTTGTTGAGCCAGCTTCCGAGAAGCAGCGAGACCGAAATGCAGATGAGGAATTCCGCCGGAATAACTGCCGGGCTCAAATGCATGAATACGGGGTGTAGAAAGGCGAAAGCCGCGATGAAGACCATGACATGGACCGTCCACCTCGCTCGCTTGGCCCTCGGTTCCGACTGTCGCGCGGGGAGTCCGTCCTTGCGGACGAGATAGGCGCCCTTGCGGATCTTGTTTCGGATCATCGCCGTGGCGAAGATGCCAATGAGCAGGATCACGAGAAGGGGAAGATAATAGGGCTTCAGCGAGGCCGGCAGCATAATCCTGATGACGCCAAGCACGGCCCCCAGGATCGCGACACGGATGGCATGGCCGTCGGATTTTCTCAGGCGTAGCATCTTCTCGCATTCGGGCTGCTTTCAACGGCCCAAAGGTGCAGATGCCGTGCCGCAGGTCAACTCGTTCAACCGGAAGTGGTTAACTGCGGGAAGTGGATTCCCGTGCCGAAATCCCGGTCAATCCCTCAGAGCCAAACCGCCGATGTCCCGCTCCAGATTGGCGAACTCCCTGATCAGATTGGCGCTCAGAGCCCGCACCGCTGGATAGGACTGGCGGTCGCGGTGGATCAGGAGGCCGATCTCGCTCGCCGAGAGATCCGGCTCCGCGAGCGGCACGTGGACGAGGCCGCCCGTCGCGAGTTCGTCGACGAAGCCGGTCGGGGTGAAGAAACCGATGCCGAGCCCGGCATGCAGGCTTTCCTTGGTCATGGTCAGGGAATTGGTGACGACCAGCGCCTTGAACTGCGCGCCCGAATGGGTGAATTCCGCTTCCGCCGTGGCGTTCAGGATCCACGGATCGTTGAGCATGACCACCGGATAGGCGGCGCACTCCGTCAGCGTCAGTTCCTGCCGCTTCGCCAGCGGATGGTCGGGCCGCATGATGGCGCCGAGACGCATGCGAATGCGCGCGGCGACTTGATAGCCTCGATAGCGCCGGTCGATGAACAGAACGGCGATGTCCGGCCGGCCGGCGCGCATCTCCTCGGCATGTTCGTTCGGATCCGCATCGATGATGCGGTAGGAGATGCGCGGATGCTGCCTTGCGGTCGTCCCGATCGCGCGCGGCAAAAGCCGCACGATCGGCGAGGGAATGGTGACGACCCGCACCTCGCCCTGAATATCGCCGGAAAGCGCGGAGACCTCCAGGCAGGTGCTCTGCCACTTCGCCAGCGTGTCGCGCGCATGGCGGATGACGAACTCGCCGGCCACCGTCGGGCGCACGCCGTTGCCGACGCGTTCGAAAAGCGGCGTGCCGATATCGGCCTCGAGCTTCAGGATCTGCCGGTTGACCGCCGACGAGGCGACGTTGAGCGCGCTCGCGGCGCGCCGGATCGAACCCATGCGGGCCACCTGATCGATATAGCGAAGGACCGCGGCATGCATGGGGCGGAGCCTCTACGAACGTGATGCCTTTTCGGCAGCACCTAGCTCGAATCTTTATGCTTCCTGACAGCACTTTGCTACTACTAAAGTGACATGGCTCCATGAACGACACCGCCCACGCCCGGCTGCGAGCCGTGGCGCGCAGCGGTCGGAGGAGTATCGGAGGAGACGCGGGATCGAGGGCGGTTTCCTACCCGCAAGAGGAGGAATTGAATGAATCGAAACGGGCTCTCGCGTCGCGGCGTGCTCAAATTGGGGGCCACGGTGGCCGGCGCGCTGGCCATGCCGACGATACTTTCCGGACGCGTCTTTGCCGCCAAGGGCACCAAGACCCTGAACATGCAGCTCGGCTGGCTTGCCAACGGCAATCAGCTTGGCGAGATCGTGGCCAAGCAGATGGGCTATTTCGAGGAAGAAGGCGTCGATTTCAGGCTGCAGCCCGGCGGGCCCAACATCGATGGCCTCGCCATGGTCGCGTCGGGCCAGTACGAGATGGGCGTGATGCCGTCGAGCCCCTCCATCATGCTCGCCGCCTCCCAACACATTCCGATCCGCTGTTTCGGCGTCGGCTTCCAGGAACACCCCTTCGCCTTCTATTCGCTGCCCAAGGCCCCGGTCCACGAGCCCAAGGACCTGATCGGCAAGCGCGTCGGCATCCCGCAGACGACGAAGATCCTGCTCACGGCCCTCCTCAAGAAACATGGGATTCCGGAAGACAAGGTGAAGATCCAGATCACGGGATCGGAGCTGACGCCGCTCGTCACCGGGCAGGTGGACGTGATCACGGCCTGGCAGACCAATACGACCAACCTCAAGATTCTCGGCCCCGACGCCATCAGGATGCGCCTGTGGGATGTCGGCATCAAGCTCTATGCCAACAACTATTACGCACAGGCCGACCGGCTGAAGGAAGATCCCGAGCTCTACGCCAAGTTCATGAAGGCCTCTTCCCGCGGCTGGGCCCTTGCCCGCGAAGACTCCGCCAAGGCGGCGGGATTGCTGGTGAAGGAATTGCCCAATCTCGATCTCGCCGGGGAAACCGACGCCGCCGCCGTTGCGGTCGCCGTCACCTTCAATGCCGACACGAAGGAATACGGATGGGGGCATTTCCGCCGCAACCTGTGGCAGGACCAGATCGCGCTCTATGACGGGCTCGGACAATTCTCGGCCGGCGCTCCGAAGCTCGATGACGTCATCGACGGGAGCATCCTGGCCGCGACCAAGGACGATCGTGCCAAAATCGGTTGATGGGAAGAAAATGACGCAGGAAGACATCAGGCCGGAATGCGATCGTGTGGGATATTCCTACAAGACGCGCGGCCGCACCATCTCGGAAGCCGACATCATCTTCCACGCGGGGCAGACCGGCGACCTGTTCCCGGCGCATCTCGATGCCGAGGCCGCGAGCAAGACCCCCTATGGACAGCGGATCGCGCACGGGACGCTGACGCTCTCGATCGCGATGGGGCTGAAATTCGATACCGACCTGTCGAAGGGATTGCGGATTTCCTACGGCTATGACCGCGTCCGCTATCGCAAGCCGGTCTTCATCGGCGACACGATCAGCGTCGACGTCGAAGTCACCAGTTGCCAGATGGACCCGAAGCGCGAGGGCGTGAGGCGAATTGTCGAGACCATGAATGTGGTCAACCAGCGTGGAGAGACCGTGATGTCGGCGGATCACGTTCTTATACGCTGGGTCTGAATTCCGCTCCGGCACTGCCGGGCGGATACGGCCGGAAAGGGAACCCGGCTTTCGAGTACCGGATATGGGAGATCTAGGATGAACATTACACGGATTTCGCGGCGCAACGTCCTGAAGGCGGGCGCCGGATTGGCAGGCGCGCTCGCCCTGCCGACGATCGTGACCAGCCGCGGCATGGCCGCCGGCGGCACGCAGACGGTCAACATGCAGATCGGCTGGATCACCGGCGGCAACCAGATCGGCGAGGTCGTCGCCAAACGCCTCGGCTATTTCGAGGAAGAGAAGATAAACTTCGCCATCCAGGCCGGCGGGCCGAGCATAGACGGCGTGGCGATCGTCGCTTCCGGCCGCTACGAGGTCGGGCAGGTCTCCTCGAGCCCCTCGCTCATGCTGGCGGCCTCGCAGCACATCCCCGTGACCTGCTTCGCGGTCGGTGCCCAGAAGCACCCCTATGCCTTCTTCTCGCTGGCCAAGGACCCGATCCGGACGCCGCAGGAGATGATCGGCAAGAAGATCGGCATCCAGGCGACCGGCCAGATCCTGCTCACCGCCCTTCTGAAGAAGCACAACATTCCCGAGGACAAGGTCGAGAAGGTCATCGTCGGCTCCGACTTCACGCCGCTCCTCACCGGCCAGGTGGACGCCTTCACCGGTTGGGCGACGAGCATCACCCAGCTCAAGATGCTGGGGCCGGACTATGTGACGATGAGATTGTGGGACGAGGGCATCCAGCTCTACGGCCTGCCCTACTACGCCACCCAGGATACGCTGAAGAACAAGGCCGAGATGCTCGCAGCCTTCCTGCGCGCCGCCGGCAAGGGCTGGGCCTACTGCAAGGCCAATCCCGAAAAGGCCGTCGACCTTCTCGTCCAGGAATACCCGAACCTGGTCAAGAAGGACGAGTTGGCGGGCGCGCCCGTCATGCTCTCCTACGAATTCACCGAGCGCACCAAGGAGCATGGCTGGGGCAGTTTCGACATGGCCGTCTGGCGGGAGCAGATCAAGACCTACGCCGATCTCGGCCAGTTCTCCGCCGGCGCCCCGACGCTCGATAGCGTCGCGACGACCGCGATCCTCGACATGACCAAAGACTCGCGGCCGAAGATCGGCTGAGGAGAGGACCGATGATGGAAGTCGCCGTCATGGAACGAACCGACCAGAAACCGGCCGCTAACGCGGCCGCCGTCGAGCTCTCGCGTGTCACCGTGCGCTTCACTACGGATCGCGGCTCGGTGACCGCGCTGGAAAACATCGACCTGACGGTGCCGAACGGCGGCTTCCTCACCCTGCTCGGCCCCTCGGGCTGCGGCAAGTCTACATTGCTGCGCGTCGTTTCGGACCTGATCCAGCCGACCTCCGGCAGCGTCAAGGTGCTCGGCGGCGATGCGGCAGCCGCCCGCGCCCGCCGCGAGATCGGCTTCGTCTTCCAGGACGCGGCCCTGCTCCCCTGGCGGACCGCGATCGAAAACGTCTCCTTGCCGCTGGAAGTTGGCGGCAGGAACGCCCGTCCGGGCCGCCGCACGCCCAAGGAGCTTCTCGAACTGGTCGGCCTCGCCGGCTGGGAGAACGCCCTGCCGCACGAACTCTCGGGCGGCATGCGCCAGCGCGTGTCGATTGCCCGCGCGCTCGTCAACGATCCGAAGCTGCTCCTGATGGACGAGCCCTTCGGGGCGCTCGACGAGATCACCCGCGACCGGCTTAACGAGGAGTTGCTGAGCGTCTGGCAGGAAACGGACACGACGATCCTGTTCGTTACCCATTCCATCTACGAGGCCGCCTTCCTCGGCCAACAGGTGCTCTTGCTCGCCGCCCGGCCCGGCCGCGTGCGCGAGACGGTAGAGGTGCCCCTGCCGAGCCCGCGCCACATCGAGCAACGCGAAAGCGTGCAATTCATCGAACTCGCCGCGCATCTGCGCCGTGTGCTGGAGACCTGCTGATGTCCGCCTCCGCCATCGAAGCCGCGCCCGTGTCCAAGACCTTCGACGACGACGACGCGCAAGCCCGTTTCGACGCCGACCGCCGCTATCTCGCCTGGCGCCGCCGGCTGCTCCCCGTGATCGCGACGGTCGGCATCCTCATCGTCTGGGAAGCCTCCGTCCATATTTTCGGCATCCGGCCCTTCATCGCGCCGGCGCCGAGCGCGGTCGCGGTGATGTTCGTGCAGAAATTCCCCCTGCTGATGGCCAATCTCGGCCCGACGGCGATCGAAGCCATCAGCGGCTTCCTGATCGGCAACATCGCGGCGGTCCTGATCGCGACGAGCTTCGTCTATCAGCGCACGGTCGAGGAAGCCTTCTTCCCCGTCGCGGTGATGGTCCACACCATCCCGGTCATGGCCTATGCGCCGATCCTCGTCCTGCTCCTCGGCAACGGCATGGCGGCGAAGGTGGCGATCGCGGCGATGATCTGTTTCTTCCCGACGCTGGTCAACATGACGCGCGGCCTGAGGAACGTGAACCCGCAGCACATGGAGCTGATGCGCATCCTTTCGGCGTCGCCGACGGAGATCTTCTTCAAGCTGCGCTTCAAGAACTCCCTGCCCTATCTCTTCTCGGCGCTGAAGATCGCTGCCGCAACGTCCGTGATCGGCGCCATCGTCGGCGAGTGGATAGGCTCCACCACGGGCATCGGGGCGCTCATCATCCAGGCCACCTACAATTTCGACTCGCCGCTTCTCTACGCGACCATCGTCGTCGGCTCCTGCTTCTCCGCCCTCTTCTTCGGCATCATCTCCTGGGCGGAACGCTTGAGCCTCAAGTGGAACGTCGCCGAGACGGCCTGATCGACAACCGTAAACGCGGATTTTCTGGAGGTCATGAAATGACAACCCCTAACTACGTCACCGAGCCGGGCGGTCAGGTTCCCGTCGTCGCATCGAGCGATCTCGTCGTGGTCGGCGGCGGACCGGCCGGCATATCGGCGGCGGTCGCCGGCGCCCGCAACGGGCTCTCGGTAACGCTGCTCGAGCGCTATCCATATCTCGGGGGCCTCGCCTCCGGCGGCATGGTGCTGGTGCTCGACGACATGTGCGACGGCCCGGAAGTGACCGTGCGCGGCCTGTGCAGCGAGATCATCGACCGCATGACGCGGATGAACTTGTGCGTCACGCCGCCTGAAAGCGACTGGATTTCCGACACCGCCAAGTTCCGCCAATGGGCGCGCTGGGGCTGCTACAACTTCCATTCGCACCAGAAGCCGCAGCCGGTCTGCTACGCTTCCGCCTTCGATCCGGACGGCTTCAAGCGCGCCGCCAACGACATGGTGTCGGAAGCTGGCGTCAACCTTCGCCTGCATTCGTGGTTCTCCAAGCCCATCGTCGAGGACGGCGCCATCAAAGGTGTGATCTGCGAGACCAAGAGCGGCCGTCAGGCCGTGCTCGGCAAGGTCGTTGTCGACGCCACCGGCGATCTCGACGTGGCCGCCGCCGCCGGCTCTCCGCATTCGCTGGGCTCGTTCATCGTCACCACCGTCTTCCGCCTCGGCGGCATCGACACCGACGAGGCCGAGCGCTTCGAATACGAGGAACCGGAGGCTTTCTCGGTGCTCGACCGCGAGGCCAAGCGCATCATGGGTGGCTCCTGGGAGCGCTGGTGGCTGAAGACGCCGCTGCCGGGCATCGTCTGGTGCAACTGCCCGCACATGGCCGGCTTCGACGGCCTGTCGGTGGAGCACCTGACC
Organism: Rhizobiales bacterium 65-79; assembly: GCA_001896885.1. GTDB lineage: Bacteria > Pseudomonadota > Alphaproteobacteria > Rhizobiales > Rhizobiaceae > Mesorhizobium_L. Next base: position 180,475 of record MKRJ01000019.1, read on the forward strand.
AATGCCGATTTCAAGGGCCGCGAGCGCATCGCCGAGCTCGTCTCCTTCATCCGCGCCAAGATGCCGGGCTTCAAGAACGCCTTCGTGGTCGACGTCGCGCCGCAGATCGGCGTGCGCCAGTCGCGGCTTCTCGAAGGCGAATATGTGCTGACCAAGGAGGACGTGACGGCGCGCCGCCACTTCGAGGACAGCGTGGCGCGCGGCCGCGACTATTATTATCCCTACCGCACGCTTCTGCCCAAGGGCGTGTCGCAGCTTCTGGTCGCCGGCCGGCACTATTCCTCGACCGCCGCCGCGCAGCGCATTTCGCGCGAGATCCCGCCCTGCATGGCGATGGGCGAGGCGACGGGCGTCGCCGCGGCGCTTTCGCTGCAGGCCGGCGTCCCCGTCGACAAGGTCGACGTGCGCAAGGTGCAGGATACGCTGCGTGCCCAGGGCGCCGACCCGGGCGACCGGCCTTCGGCCAACGCGACGCTGGAGATGGCCGCGGCGGAATAGTACGGCCCCTTATCCGGCCCGGAGCCTGCCCTTCGGGCCGGACCAAACATCGCCAGAAGGCGATTGGCTACTGAACATTGACTGGACAGGAACACGAAATGTCATCTTCCGATACCCAGCCGCTCTCGGGCATCAAGATCATCGATTTCACGCAGGTGATGCTCGGCCCATGCTGCACGCAGGTGCTTGCCGATTACGGCGCCGACGTCATCAAGGTCGAGCGGCCGGGGGCGGGCGACCTTTCCCGCGGTTCCATCGCCGATGATCCGGACGGGCAGAACAACCCGGTCTTCCGCAGCCTCAACCGCAACAAGCGCTCCATCGCGCTCGACATGCGCAAGGACGACGCGAAGCAGGTCATCTACGAACTGGTGAAGACGGCCGACGTCGTGGTCAACAATTTCCGCGCCGGCGTCATGGAGCGCATGGGTTTCGGCCACGAGAAGCTCTCGGAGATCAACCCGCGCATCATCTCCGCCTTCGGTTCCGGCTTCGGCTCGAAGGGGCCGCTGTCGCACAAGGGCGGGCAGGACATCCTCGCCCAGGCGCTTTCGGGCGTGATGATGCGCAAGGCCGACCCCAGCCTGCCGACCTCGCTCTATTCGACCGCTCTTTGCGACTACACCGCCGGCATGCATCTCGTTCAGGCCATCCTGCTCGCGCTCCTGCAGCGCGAAAAGACCGGCCGCGGCCAGGCCGTCTCGGTCTCGCTCTTCGAATCGATGCTCGCCATGCAGATCCAGGAAGCGGCCATGTGGCTGCAGCGCCAGAAGGACCTGAATTGGGGCGCCTTCCCGCTGACCGGCGTCTTCGAGACGACCGACGGCGCGGTGGTGCTGGTCGGCGCCTTCAAGGCGAATCCGCTGCAGGACATCTGCAAGGCGCTCGATCTGCCCGACCTTTCGCAGGAGCCGCGCTTCGCGAGTTTCGCCGACAAGGTCGCCAACAAGGCGGAACTGCAGCGGCTCTTCCGCGAGCGCTTCGCGACGAACACGACCGAATACTGGCTCGGCCGGCTGGAGGAGCAGGACCTCCTCTGCGCGCCGGTGCTGACGCTGCCGCAGGCGCTCGACCACGGCCAGACCAAGGTCAACGGCTCCATCATCGAACTCGACGGAAGCATCCCCGTGCTGGGCTCGCCGCTCACCATGGACCCGAACGCCTTCAGGCTCAGGCATTCTCCGCCCGAGCTTGGCGGCGACGGCCGCGCCGTGCTCGAGGAAGCCGGATATTCGGAAAACGAGATCGACCGCCTCGTCGAGACCGGCGCTCTTGTCGGCGAATGCCGCGGAGCCGCGGCATGAGCGTGCTTTTTTCCGTCGAGGATCACGTCGCGCGCGTCACCATCGACCGTCCCGATGTGCTCAACGCCGTCGATCTTGCCACCCAGACCGAACTGATCCGCATCTGGGAGGAAATCGAACAGAACCGCGACGTGCGCGTCGTGGTGCTGACCGGGGCGGGTGACCGGGCCTTCTGCACTGGGGCCGACATGAAGGGCGGCTCGGGCATGAGCGGACTGGAATACTGGGCCGCTCCCCGCCCCGGCGGCTTCGGCGGCATCGCGTTGCGCGATACGCTAAACGTGCCGGTCATCGCCCGCGTCAACGGCCATGCGCTCGGCGGCGGCATGGAGATGGTACTCGGCTGCGATATCGTCGTCGCCTCGGAGAAGGCGACCTTCGGCCTGCCGGAACCGCGCGTCGGCCGGCTGGCGCTCGACGGCGGCATCGCGCTGCTCGCGCGTCGCATCCCGCATGTCCAGGCGATGGGCCTGCTTCTGACCGGCCGCCGTATCGGCGCGGCGGAGGCGTTCCGCCTCGGCCTCGTCAACGAGGTCGCCGCGCCGGACGCGCTGGATGAAACGGTGAACCGCTGGGTGAAGGACATCCTCGCCTGCGCTCCCCTTTCGGTGCGGGCGGTCAAGGCGATGGTGCGTGCCGGCGAAGGGGTGAGCGCCAGCGAAGCGCAGATGCTGCGCCTGCCGGAACTGGTCGAGGCGCTGAAGTCGGAAGACCAGAACGAGGGCGTCGCCGCCTTCCGCGAGAAGCGCGCGCCGAACTGGAAAGGTCGCTGAGGGCGAAGCCCATGGTCTATGTCATCGCCTCCACCTGCATCGACGTGAAGGACGGCGCCTGCCAGGACGTCTGCCCGGTGGAATGCATCTACGAAGGCGGACGGATGATGTACATCCAGCCTGAGGAGTGCATCTCCTGCGGCCTCTGCCTTTCCGTCTGCCCGGTGGACGCGATCTGGTCGGAAGACGATCTGCCGCCGCACGAACGGGAATTTCAGGCCATCAATGCGGAATTTTTCGGTCCAGGCGTAACGGGATGGGGCCAGCCGGGTGGCGCTTCGGCCCAATATCGGTCAGATAAGGACCATCCCGAAGTGGCGAGCCGAAAAGAGGAATTGATTACGCATGACGATTCATAAGAATTTCATCGCCGGCGAGTGGCTGGCGGGCGGCGACGAGACGAAGAACATCAACCCGTCGAACACCGAAGAGGTGATCGGCGTCTACACGCGGGCTTCGCGCCACGATGCCGAAACCGCAATCGCCGCGGCGCGCAAGGCCTTCCATGGCTGGGCGCGATCCGGCATCCAGCAGCGCCATGACATATTGAAGAAGATCGGCGACGAGATCCTTGCCCGCAAGGACGAACTCGGCCTGCTTCTCGCCCGCGAGGAAGGCAAGACGCTGCCCGAGGCGACCGGTGAGGTGATCCGCGCCGGACAGATATTCGACTTCTTCGCCGGCGAAGTGCTGAGGCTCTCCGGCGAGAAGATCGCCTCCACGCGCCCCGGCCTCGAGGTGGAGATCACGCGCGAGCCGGTCGGCGTCGTCGGCATCATCACGCCGTGGAACTTCCCGATCGCCATCCCCGCCTGGAAGATCGCGCCGGCCCTCGCCTACGGCAACACGGTCGTGTTCAAGCCGGCCGATCTCGTGCCCGGCTCGGCCTGGGCGCTCTCCGACATCATCGCGCGCGCCGGCCTGCCGGAAGGCGTGTTCAACCTGGTCATGGGCCGCGGCTCGGTGGTGGGCGATGCCATGCTGAACTCGCCCGACATCGACGCCATCACCTTCACCGGCTCGGTCGCGACCGGCCGGAAAGTCGCGGCGGCCTGCGTCGAGCATATGAGGAAGTTCCAGCTCGAGATGGGCGGCAAGAACCCGCTCGTCGTGCTGGACGACGCCGATATGAAGACCGCCGTGGAAGTCGCGGCCAACGGCGCCTTCTTCTCCACCGGCCAGCGCTGCACGGCCTCCTCGCGCCTCGTCGTCACCGACGGCATCCACGACAAGTTCGTCTCGGCGCTGACCGAAAGGCTGAAAGGCCTGACCGTGGACGACGCGGTCAAGAACGGCACCCATATCGGCCCCGTGGTCGACCAGTCGCAACTCGACCAGGACATCTCCTATATCGACATCGGCCAGAAGGAAGGCGCCAAGCTTGCCTGGGGCGGCGAGCGGCTCAACCGTGAGAAGCCGGGCTTCTACCTGCAGCCGGCGCTGTTCGTCGATACGGCGCCCGACATGCGCATCAACCGCGAGGAGATCTTCGGGCCGGTCGCGAGCGTCCAGCGCGTGAAGGGCTATGACGAGGCACTGGCCGTTGCCAACGACACCAAATTCGGCCTGTCGTCCGGCATCTGCACGACCAGCCTGAAGCACGCCTCGCATTTCAAGCGCAATTCGGAGGCCGGCATGGTGATGGTCAACCTGCCGACGGCGGGCGTCGACTACCACGTGCCCTTCGGCGGCCGCAAAGGCTCCTCCTACGGGCCGCGCGAGCAGGGCCGCTACGCCGCCGAGTTCTACACCACGGTCAAGACGGCCTACACGCTGCCGTAAAAATTGAAAAACGATGCCTGATTGCCCCCTCTCCGTCTCGGCTTCGCCTCGACACCTCTCCCCCACTCCGTGAGGGAGAGGACGAGCCGGCCGCACCGCCGGCACCCGTCCTCTCCTCCTTCAGGGGGAGAGGTGCCGAGCGCAGCGAGGCGGAGAGGGGGATTACCTCAAGAGAGATTCTCGGAGAACCCTCAATGCCCACCCTTTCCGGCGTGATCGCCGCAGCCGCCACGCCCGTCCGCGAGGATTTCTCGATCGACCTCGATCATCTGGTCGAGCATTGCCGCTGGCTGCTCGGCGACGGCGGCTGCGACGGCATCAACCTGCTCGGCACCACCGGCGAGGCGACCTCCTTTTCGACGGAACAGCGCATCGCCGCGATGCGCGCGGTCGCCAAGGCCGGCCTGCCGCTCGACCGGTTCATGGTCGGCACCGGCGCGGCGGCGCTGGCCGATGCCTGCACGCTCACCGCCGAGGCCAAGGCGCTCGGCTTTGCCGGCGCGCTGCTGCTGCCGCCCTTCTACTACAAGGGCCTCGATGCCGACGGCGTCGTCGCTTACGTCGAGGCGCTGATCGGCAAGGTCGGCGCGCAGGGCCTGAAGCTCTATCTCTATCATTTCCCGGCCAATTCGGCCGTGCCCTACACGCCCCAGATCGTGGCGCGCCTGCGCAATGCCCATCCGAAGCAGGTGCTCGGCCTCAAGGACAGTTCGGGCGACCTCGATTACTCCGCCGGCCTGGCGCGCGAACTGCCGGGCTTCGCCGTCTTCCCCAGCGCGGAGGCCTCGCTCGGCCGCGCGGCGGAACTCGGCTTCGCCGGCTGTATCTCGGCCACCGCCAACGTCACCGGACCCTACGCGCAGATCGCCTGGAGCGGTTCGGACGAAGGCGCAAAAAAGGAAGCGCTCGACAATGCCGTCGATATCCGCGCCATCATCGCGCGTTTCCCGCTGGTCGCCTCGATAAAGGCGGCGCTGGCGCTTCTGACCGGCCGCGAGGGCTGGGCGCGCACCATGCCGCCGCTGACGCCGCTGACGGCAAAGCAACGCTCCGAACTTGCCGAGGCGCTCTCGACCAGCGCATTGGGAAAAGTCGCAGACCTGACCGGGAAGCGGCAAGCCGTGGCGTAAGGGACTGTCTTACATAACGCCGGTTCGGGTATGGCGACCAAAGCCCCCTCACCCGGTTTGCTTCGCAAACCACCCTCTCCCTGTCGGGGAGAGGAGCGCCGGCCGCGCCGTCATGCCTCTTCTCCCCAGCAGGGAGAAGGTGGCCCGAAGGGCCGGATGAGGGCATGCAAGCAGAGTGTCGATTCTCAGCGAGCCTCGAAGGACGCACCCAAACCTACAGCTTCGTCCAGGCGCCGTTCTTGCCTGAAGACTTCACGCAGGCTTCGATGAAAGCGACGCCCTCGACGCCGTCTTCCACCGTCGGGAAGATCACGTCTTTCGGCACCTTGCCGCCCTTCTTCCGCGCCGCGCGGATGGCCCGGGCCGCCTCGGCGTAGATGTTGGCGAAGCCTTCGAGATAGCCTTCCGGATGGCCGGGCGGAATGCGCGTGACGCGGCCCGCCGCCGCCCCCGCCCCCGCGCCGCCGCGGGTGATCAGCCGCTTCGGCTCGCCGAAGGGCGTGTACCAGAGATAGTTCGGGTCGGCCTGCGTCCATTCCAGCCCGCCCTTCGTGCCGTAGACGCGCAGCTTCAGCCCGTTCTCGTTGCCCGGTGCCACCTGGCTCGCCCACAGCATGCCCTTGGCTCTGCTTTTGAAGCGCAGGAGCACGCTGACATTGTCGTCCAGCGGCCGGCCTTTAACGAAGGAGGTGAGGTCGGCGGCGAGCGTATCGAGTTCCAGCCCGGTGACGAAGCGGGCGAGGTTGTAGGCATGCGTGCCGATATCGCCGACCGCCCCGCCGGCGCCGGACTGCTTCGGATCGGTGCGCCACACCGCCTGCTTGGCGCCCGTGTCCTCGACCTTCTCGGTCAGCCAGTCCTGCGGATATTCGGCCTGCACGACGCGGATGTCGCCGAGCACGCCCTTCTGAACCATCTCGCGCGCCTGCCGCACCATCGGGTAGCCGGTATAATTGTGCGTCAGCACGAAGATTTTGCCGGTTTTCTTCACCAGCGCCGCGAGCTTCTTCGCGTCGGCGAGGGTGGACGTCAGCGGCTTGTCGCAGATGACGTGGATGCCGGCCTCGAGGAACGCCTTCGCCGGCGGATAGTGCATGTTGTTCGGCGTCACGATCGACACCGCCTCGATACCGTCGGGGCGCTTGGCCTCCGCCTTCGCCATCTCGGCGAAGGAGCCGTAGCTGCGCTCCGGGTCGAGGCCCAGTTCGGCCGCCGACGCCTTCGCCCGCGCCGGATCGGACGACAATGCCCCCGCCACAAGCTCGAACTCGCCGTCCATCCGCGCCGCGATGCGATGCACCCCGCCGATGAAGGCGCCCTGCCCGCCACCCACCATGCCGAGCCGGATCGGGCCCTTGCCGGATTCGACTTGTCGCCCACTCACCATCTCACGTTCCTCTCCCTATGCGACAATCGGTATTCGGCAGTCGGCAATCGGACTAAGAAAACCCGACTGCCGATTGCCGATCTGCCGACTGCCGCTATTTCCCGATCCCCATCATCTTCCGAAGCTGCGCCCGGTCCGTCTGGCCGCCGGCGAAATCGTCGAACGCCTTCTCCGTCACCCGGATGATATGCGCGGCGATGAAGGGCGCGCCCTCCGCCGCACCCTGCTCCGGATGCTTCAGGCAGCACTCCCATTCGAGCACCGGCCAGGAATCATAGTCGTATTGCGCCATCTTCGAGAAGATGCCGGAGAAATCCACCTGCCCGTCGCCGAGCGAGCGGAAGCGGCCGGCGCGCTCGACCCAGCCGGCATAACCCGAATAGACCCCCTGCCGGCCGGTCGGGTTGAACTCGGCGTCCTTCACGTGGAAGGCGTAGATGCGCTCGTGATAGATGTCGATGAAATCGAGATAATCGAGCTGTTGCAGCAGGAAGTGCGACGGGTCATAGTTGATGCCCGCGCGCTTGTGGCCGCCGACCTCGTCGAGGAAACGCTCGAAGGTCGTGCCGTCGAAGAGGTCCTCGCCCGGATGCAGCTCATAGCCGATATCGACGCCATGCCCGTCGTAGAAATCGAGGATCGGCTTCCAGCGCCGGGCGAGTTCGGCGAACGCCTCCTCGATCAGGCCTGCCGGACGCTGCGGCCAGGGATAGAGATAGGGGAAGGCGAGCGAGCCGGAGAAGGAGACCGACGCGGTCAGGCCCATATGCTCGGAGGCCTTGGCCGCCGCCTTCATCTGGCCGACGGCCCATTCCTGCCTGGCCTTCGGATTGTTGTGCACGGCGGCCGGCGCGAAGCCGTCGAACGGCGCGTCGTAGGCCGGATGCACGGCGACGAGCTGGCCCTGCAGATGGGTGGAAAGCTCCGTCACCTCGACGCCGGCTTCCTTGCAGATGCCCTTCACCTCGTCGCAATAGGTCTTTGAAGAGCCAGCCTTTTCCAGGTCGAACAGCCGCGCGTCCCAGGTCGGGATCTGCACGCCCTTGTAGCCGAGATCGGCCGCCCATTTGGCGATCGAGGGCAGCGAATTGAACGGCGCCGCGTCGCCCGCGAACTGCGCCAGAAAAATGGCCGGGCCCTTCATCGTCTTCGGCATTCTGTCTCTCCCTTGTCGGCCGCCAGTAAGCCATGGCAGCGCTGTCTTGTCGTCGGCGCCACAATGGCGCGGCCTTGGCGAAAGCTCAACCGGGGCACGGTGGGATTTTCGGTGGAGACTTCACCCGAAGGCCAGCGGGACAGCACCCCCCTCTGTCCTGCCGGACATCTCCCCCTCAAGGGGGGAGATCAGCCGGCCGCTCTGTCTTTCCCCTATTCTGCAGCCTCGAAGATTGGCGGAGGCCGAAATGACAGCTGATCTCCCCCCTTGAGGGGGAGATGTCCGGCAGGACAGAGGGGGGTGCGAAGGGGCACGGCCGGTCGAAATAGCCTGACTGCGATTTCCCCCCTCTCCAAATCATTGTAAGGGGCGGCGGTTCCTCTCATCCGAACGGCCTCCGCATGCCCTCCCTCCCGATCGTCTATTCGACCCACACGCTGCACCCGCGCGCAACCGCCATGCTCGACGGCATCGCGACGATGAGGGTGGCCTCGGCGCTCGATCCGGCGATCTTCGTCCGGGAATCACGTGACGCCGCAGCTTTCGTCATCCGCGTGCCGGTGCCGGCGGAGATATTCGAAAACGCGCCGCTGCTCCGGCTCGCGGCCCGCCACGGCGCCGGCCTCGACATGGTGCCGATGGAGGCGGCGACGCGCGCCGGCGTGCTCGTCGCCAACGTGCCCGGCGCCAACGCGCGCACGGTGGCGGAATACATCTTCTTCGCCGCCATGGCGCTTTTGCGCCGCTTCCGTCCGATCGACCGCGACCTTCGGACGAAGGGCTGGCATGCCGGCCGCACCGAGACGGTGCGCGGCAACGAACTTGCCGGCCGCACCCTCGGCATCGTCGGCATGGGCAATATCGGCCGCGCGGCGGCTTCGATCGCGATGGCCGGCTTCGGGCTGAACGTCATCGCCACCAGCCGCAGCCGGCAAGGCCTGCCGGAAGGCGTCGGCTGGCGGACGCTGGAAGAAGTGATGGCCGGAAGCGACATCGTCGCCATCTGCTGCCCGCTGACGCCGGAAACGCGCGGCATGATCGACGCCGACCGCATCGGCCGCATGAAGCCGGACGCGATCCTGATCAACGTCGCGCGCGGCGCGATCGTGGATGACGATGCCCTGCTGGCAGCGCTTCGCGAAAACCGCATCGGCGGCGCCGCGCTCGACGTTTTCGACACGCCGCCGGAGCCGGGCCACCCCTATTTCTCCTTCGACAATGTGCTGGTCACGCCGCACATGGCCGGCATCAGCGAGGAGAGCATGGAACGCATGGGGACCGGCGCAATCGCCGAGGTGATCCGCGTGCTGAAGGGCGGCCTGCCCGTCAATCTGCGCAACCAGGAAGCGGTGGAGCACTACCGGCGGAGGTTTCCGGAAAGCCCTCTCTAGGCTTTTCCCCACACCGCGCGCGGGAGAGGATAGCGAGGAGCAATCGGCGAAGGCAGTCCGGCATGGCGGCCGGAAGTGGAAAAAATCACGCCGCGAAAAGCACGGTCTTCAGGCCAGGTGCCTGGCTTTGCACGTAAATTCCAATCCTTCCGATCGCGGCAACGTGATTTTATCAACGCCTCTGCGCCCGCGCTTACCATCGAACGGTCATTGGGCAATGGACCGCGATGGAAGCACAGATTCGAAACTACGAAATTTCTCTTAGTCGCCTTTCCTACCATGCGGCGGCGTTGCACGTCCTGCTGGCAGGCCGCCGCCTCCAGCGGCTTCTCAAGGCGAACTTCCATCCAACCGAGCCGCGCGTGCCCCGCGGCAATACCGGCGGCGGCCAATGGACGACAATTGGCGGATCGTACCGCCTACCTTCCGGCGCCCGCGTCATGCCCGTTGGCGGCGAGCCGCATCTCTTCAAGCTGCGGCCTGGCATGCTCGACGAAGGCGACGATCTGCCCGGCTTCGAGGATATTCAGGAGATCCCCATCGTCCGCCCTCATGATTCCAGCGACCGCCATTCGATCGTGCGACGTATCCCGATGGCGCCGTTCGTGGGAAAACCGGCCGGGACCTTGCCTCGCAAGCTTGAAGATATCGGCGCGCCAGCTTGGTTGCGGGAATACTACCCGCATATCGACGCCAATACGCAGGGCCCGAAATCGCTATCGGAACTGCGGGCCGGTGCGCAATCAAGCCGACCAGGGTATGATATTCATCACATTGTCGAAAAAAGTTCAGCTCTAGAAGAAGGCTTCCCGAAATCACTTGTGAACGGCCCCGACAATTTGGTCAGCGTCCCAAGGTTCATGCATTGGGAGATAACGGGATGGTATCAGACAAGGAATCGAATTTTCGACTGGAGGTCACCTCGGGAATTACTTCGTCATGATTCTTGGGCAAAACGATACGATGTCGGATTGTACGCGCTGCGCAAATTTGAGGTTTTGAAATGAGGTCCAGAGCTAGCCTAATAGAACTCGATTCTACAGATGCGCTTGTGGAAGAGTTCGAGAAAATATGCCTTGATCAATATGAATGCCTGCTGGACAGAAAGATCGCGCGCTACAACCGGTTGGTCGACAAGATCATCATTATTCTCGACGAACTAAAGTTGCGTAGTGAAAGGCAGCGCTTGCTCCCTCTTCTGAGTCATAAGAACAGGCAGGTTCGATATCAGGCAGCGATGGCGACTTTGCTGGTTGCCCCTGCGAGGGCCAAAGAAGCGCTCGAAAGGCTGAGCAAGAGCCACGAATTTCCCCAGGCTGCCGACGCCAGCATCGCGCTGGACAAGCTTGCGGACGGAAGTTTCGTGCCGTCGTAAGGCAGTCCGCTCCCTCACTCCTCCGGTTCGGTGGTGAATTGCAGCGGGTAGCCCTTGGCGCGGCCCGCCTCGGTCGCGCGGGTGGCCTTGGTCTCGGCGACATCCTTGGTGAAGACGGCGACCACGCACACGCCCCGCCGGTGCGCCGTGATCATGACATGGTAGGCCTGCTCCTCGGTCATGCGGAACTCGCCCTTCAGGACGGTCACGACGAATTCGCGCGGCGTATAGTCGTCGTTTACGAGGATGACCTTGTGCAGGCGCGGCCGTTCGGTCTTCGGCTTGACCTTCACGCGCGGCTTGGTGACGACATCGCTCATCGGAACACCTCACGGGTTGCGAGCAACCCGCGATTTTGCCACCGAGGCGACAAACGGTCCATCCGCTCGGGAAAATTGTGAACCGGTCCCTTCCGGATCAGCCCGGGAAAAGCTTGAAATAGGGTTCGGCCTCTTCCAGCACCCGCGCGAAGGAAGGCCGCCGGCCGAGCTTCTCGAAATAGGCCGCAAGCTTCGGATGCGTGTCCGCGAATGGCTGTACCTTGCCCGCATAGAAAAGCGCGGGCGCGGCGGCGCAGTCGGCGAGCGTGAACGCATCGCCGGAAGGCCACATGCCCCGTGGCAGCCGCGCCTCGATCGCGTCATAGGCGGCGGCAAGCTCCGCCCTCGCCTTCTCGACGCCGAAAGGATCGTTCCTTCCCTCGGGCCTGATCCTGTCGGTGACGATCTTGCTCATGGAATCCTGCACGTAGAAATCGAAAAAGCGCTCTGCGAAGCGTACCCGGAGCGCCTCGTCCTCGTCGTCCGGCAGGAACCGCGTGCGGCCCGGATAGTGCCGGTCGAGATATTCGATGATGACGCTGGTCTCGATCACCGTCACGCCGCGCGCCTCGTCGTGCAGCGCCGGCATCTTGCCCATCGGCGAAAGCTCGCGGAAGGCCCGCGCCTTGGCGGCATCCATCAGATCGACGACTTTCGCCTCGAAAGGCGTGCCGTTCTCGTACAGCGCGATCAGCACCTTCCAGCAATAGGATGCCAGCGGGTGATAGTGGAGCGTCAGGCCCATCGTTTGCTTCCTTTCCGGCGTCACCCCTCAGGGGCGGCCCGGAACTGATGCCATGCCGCGGGACGCCGCGTCCGAACAAAATCGCCGGCGATCACGACTTTGTGTTGACCGTACACCCCCCGATTCCTATGACTAGGGCGTGATTCGGCGGATGCGTCCGCTTCGCCGGGCCGGGGCAAAGTAAGCGTCAGATCGAGTCCATTCCGTTCGCCGGCGTCCGCCCGCCGGCGGCATCCTGGTTGCGCGCATTCGCGAACCGGCCGAGAGGCCGGAGGGGATGTCGCGTGCCGGCGAAATGTCAGGCAATGAACGCAGTCGCATACCCGACGAAAAGCAAAAGACCTGCGGCGGCGATCGCCCGGCGAAGCGATTTCTCCATCGCCCTCATGCAGATATGCCTCGGCATTTCAGCCGAGCACTACATGGTCATCGACACCGCTTGCGGGCCGGACGCGGAACTCCGGATCCTCGCCTCGAACTGGGTCTACGACGCCATCGAGATGGTCGGCCTCGACCATCTCGCGGGACTGGCGCGAAGCCGCGGCGCGACGCCGCTCGGGGGCTCGCCCGAGCCGCTGGTCATCGCGCAGAACAGGAACGGAAACAGCAGGATATGCGGCGACCCTGAATCGGAACTTGCGCGGTTCGGCCACGACGAGATCTACGCGCTGCGGCTTCGCGCCGGCCAGCGCTCCGGCTGCGCCTTCTTTTCCGCTTCCGCTCCCGGCCGCATTCGCCGCAACCTCGTTTCGGCGGCGCAATTCCGTTGCGCCTATCTGCTTTCCGAGATGGCGGATCGGACAGGCAACGGCAATCCGGTCGACCCCTTGTCGGAACGCGAGCGCGAATGCCTTTTCTGGGTGGCCGAAGGCAAGACCACCGAGGAAGTGGCGCTGATCGTCGGCGTCTCGACGAACACCGCCAACCGCTACGTCGCCCAGGCGATCCAAAAGCTCTCGGCGGCCAATCGGTCGAAGGCGGTGGCGACCGCCATCCGCCGGGGCATCCTGTGAGGGGAGGAACAATGCCGGCAACCGAGGCGATCGAAGTGGAAGCACCAGGGGATATCTCCTCGGCAATACCGGCACATGAAATCACCCCACAGGGGGAAAGGGTCAGGGGTGGGGGCAACAAATCCCGGCCGGTCCGGGCATATCCTGAACATGTATCCGGCAGCGCGCTCGCTCGGGACATCGGCGCGACCGGCCATGTGGTATTTGCGATTGCGCGCGGGGCTCGCGGCAGAAAACTCGCCCCGCTCCTCGCGTCGGATTTTCCGGACCTGCCCCCGCTCGCTGCAGGCCGCCTCATCGACGCCGCCATGGACGCGGTGACGCCGTTCTGCTGGGCCGGTGGCGGAGCGGGCACGAACGCCTCCGACGACCTGCGCTGGGCCCGGCGGCTGAAAGGCGCCCTCCCCGGCCCGGCCGGACTGGCCTTTCCCGTCGCCGCCGGGCGGGGCGAAACCGGCCTGGTCGCTTTCGTCGGGGAACGCTTTTCCGTTTCCGACCGGACCTTGCCCGATCTTCACCGCCGATGCTTCGGCCTCTTCACGGCCGCCTTTGGGCGACCCGGAGACGGCGCGCGCCAAACGGCACCGCTCGCCAAGCGCGAACTCGAATGCATCCGCCTCGCCGCCGACGGGTTGACCAGCGGAGACATTGCGAAGGCACTAGGGCTCTCGCTGCACACCGCCAACCAGTATCTCGCCGAGGCCGCGCGCAAGCTCAATGCCGCCGGCCGCATGCATGCCGTCGCCAAAGCGCTGCGTCTCGGCCTGATCGACTGACTATTCCAGGTAGCCGGCCGCTTGCGTCTTGCGGATGCGTGCGTCCGCGATCGCGGCTTCCAGGAAGCTGGTATTGGCGTGCGGATCGCTGCCCGGTTCGTCGAAGGAAACGTAATTGACGTCGATCTCGGCATGCTTGTCCGAAAGGGCCAGCGTGAAATAGATCGTGGCGCCGCGCGGGTGGAGCTCGAGATCGAGCACGATCTTCGGAGGGGTCGCCCAGCAGATCTGCGCCTCGCCGCCATGGCCCAGCCTCAGCGTGCCGGGCATGAAATAGAGTTCGGCGGCCGACGCCACCAGGTCCGAGATGTTGGCGAAGCGCTCGAGCTTTATGTAGGCCACATAGTCGGCGACATCGATCATGCGCAATTCGGCGACGACGTTCTCGATCGCCTTGGCGACGATGACCTCACGGGCCTCGGAATACGCTTGCCTGTCCATCGCTTTCCTATCAACGAGCATCCTTGCCCGACGCTGGAGCCGCCTTGTCGCGATAGACGATGCGCACCAGCTCGGCCACCGCCTGGTAGAATTGCGGCGGTATCATGCTATCGACCGAAACTTGTTTGTACATGGAGCGGGCGAGCGCCACGTCCTCGAAGACGGGAATATCGTGCTCGGCCGCGATCTCGCGGATTTTCAGCGCCAGCAGGTCCTGCCCCTTCGCCACCACGATCGGGGCCGCCGTCTCCTCGCGCATGTAGCGCAAGGCGATCGAGAAGTGCGTCGGATTGGCGATGACCAGCGTGGCGCGCGGCACCGCCTGGATCATGCGACGGCGCGCCCGGTCGCGGGCAAGCGAGCGCATCCGGCTCTTGATGATCGGGTCGCCGTCGGTCTGCTTGAACTCGTCCTTGACCTCCTGCCGGGTCATGCGCAGGTCGCGCCGCCATTTGAAGCGCGACCAGAAGAGGTCGGCCCCGCCGACCGCCGTCATCACCAGAGTGATGGCGACGAGGATATGCGTGGCGGCGCCCTTGATGACCATCGCGAATTCGGCCGGCTGGGTGATCATTCCCGAAAGCAGTTGCTGGACGATGCCGTTCAGCGCCAGCATGACGAACATCGCCGTGAAGCCGAGCTTGCCCAGCGACTTTCCGAACTCGACGAAGCCCTGCAGCCCGAACAGCCTCTTCCAGCCCTCGCGCAGCGAGATGCGCGACGCCTTCGGCTGGATCCGATCGAGCACGAGACGCGGCATGTTCTGCAGCGCCGAGGCGGCCAGCCCCGCCGCCATCAGCAGGATGAGGACGCCGCCGAGGCTCTTGGCCAGCTCGACCAGCACCATGCGGTAGAGCGTCGCCACGTCCTGCGCGGTCGATATCGGCCATTCTTCCGGCCGGTCGAGGAACCTGGAAAGGAAGCTGCCGAGATCGACGAGGCTGTCCTGCGCGATAAAGACGGTAAACACCAGGATCGCCACGAACGAGGCCAGGATCGAGAGTTCCTTCGAGAACGGCAGATTGCCCTTCTCGATCGTGTCGCGGATCTTCCGTTCCGAGGGTTCCTCGGTTTTGCTTTCCTGGTCGTTATTGTCCTCGGCCATACGTCACCCGCCCGCCGGCATGATCGGCTCAGGCCGCTTCCTGCACGTCTTCGGTTCCGGGAAGCTGCACCGCCCCCTCGCTGGCGAGGCGGATCGCGGTCGACGCGATGGTCTTGCGCGCCTTGGCGATGTCGGCGAAGGGGATGTTGCCGGCCTCCGTGGCGAGTTCGGACTCGATCATGCGGCGCGAGCGCGGGCCGAGCGCCGAAAGGATCGCCTCGGCGAGCGTCTGTTCGCAGCCGCGCAGCGCCAGCGTCACGAGGTCGGTTCCAAGGCCGTCGAACAGCGCCACCCGGGACTTCTGGGAAAGCTGGATAATGTCGTCGAAGTTGAAGAGCCGCGCGCGGATGCCCTCCAGATCGGTCGTGCCGGCGGCCTGCATTTCGCCGATGACCTCCTCGAGTTGGTCCTTGTCGAGTTCGTTGAGCACGCCCGCCACGCGGATCTGCCCGGCCGTGCTGTCCTTGACCGAGCTTTCCGCGAGCATCCGCGTCCGGATCTGGTCCTCGACGATCCGTTTGGCCTGTTCCGGCACGCTGTTCATGGCGAGCATGCGCTTGACGACCTCGCCGCGCATCGGTTTGGGAAGCGTCATCAGCGCGTTGGCGGCCGGCTGCGGCGACATGTTGGTGAGCACGAGCGCGATCGTCTGCGGATGCTCGCTTGCAAGGAAGGCGCCGACCCGCTCGGCCTCGAGCTTCTCGACCGACGGCCATACCGGCGGCGGCGCCTTGCTCTCGACCGGCTTTGCCTGGCCCTGCCCGAGGATCGCCTTCATCTCCTCCGGCGAGAAGGATTCGTTGAGAATCGTGTCCATCGTGTCGGCCGAATCGAGCAGGCCCGCGCCCTCGGCGAACTCCGCCTCGAATTCCCCGACGATCCGCTCCAGCTCGCCCTGCGGGATGGTGCGCAGCGCGCGGGCGCCGTCGATCAGCGCCTTCAACTCGTCCTGCTTGAAGAATTTCAGCAGTCGTCCGGCCGCGGGCTTTCCCATCGCCACCAGGATGGCGGCGGCCTTCTGCGGCCGGGTCAAATTGAGGGGCTGGCTCATCGGGCGACGTTCCTGGGGCTGTTCAGCGCGGCGTCTTGCCGGCGGTTATGATCTCGGTCAGCTTCACACCGAACCGCGACGGATCGTTGTCGAGCACGGTGATCTCGCCGCGCGCGATCTTCTGCCCGTTGACGACGACATCGACCGGCTCGCCGATGCGTCGGTCGAGCGCCACGGTGGACCCCTTCTGCAGCGCCATCAGCTCCGATACCGGCATCTCGGCGCTGCCGAGCATGATCTGCACGTCAACCGGTATGTTCATGATGATGGCGTTGTTGCGCAGGCTCGCCGCCTTGTCGCCTTCGGGGGCCGCCTCGTCGTGCAGCGCGCCGCGCAGGTCCTCGATCGCCTGGTTGAGCTGTTCTTCCTCGATGTCGGTCTCGGCTGCTTTTGCTTCCGGTTCGCTCATTATGGTTCTCCGTTTGGCCCGGGCCCGGCGTCAGCCGGGAAAGAGCCCGTCGATGAATTGCTGGCCTGCGTCGTAGGGATGCCGAACGCGGACCGTGTAGTTGGCGCCGAGCTTGCCGAACTCGCACACGAACAGCATCTTGTTCTTGGCCGACAGGCGCGTCTCGGCCTGCGCCATCTTCGGCATCTCGATGACCTGGCCGACCTGAAGCGCGGCAAGCTCGCCGAGCGTCATCGGCGCCATCGGGATCGCGGCGTCGAGTCTGACGACCGAGCGCATGATCTCTTCGCCGAAATGCGCGCCCCACTTGGCCGCGACGGCCCTGTCGGCGACGCCGGGCCGCTCCGCGCGATGCGAAAGCAGCACCCGGTGCGGCATGAACAGCACGAGCGTTCCCCGGCTCTTCGACGTCGATATCTCGAACACCAGCTTTGCCGCGGGTCCGTCGCGGAGGAGCTGCTTCTGCAACTCGTCGCCGGTGATGGCCGGCGGAATCGGGAAACGGATGTCGAGAGAGCGCGCCCCGGTCCCGTTTACCGCCGTGGCGATCTGGTGGAACACCATGTTGACCAGCGCTAGTTCCGTCGGCGACAGGTCGCGCTCGATCGGCACCGGCGGCATGTCCGGATCCGCGCCGAAGAGCGCGCTGACGAAGATGGCGATGGCGTCCGCATCGATGAGCAGGAGGAGCGCGTCGGCGGAAATGGCGGAGGGAGCGATCGTCATCGCATGATGCCCGCCGGCCGGGGGGCGGATATCGGCGATGCGCGCCACTTCGACGCTCTTCAGCGTGAAATCGACCGGATCGGTCAGCCCCTCGTTGATGCTCTTCGAGATCAGCGGCACGGCGCGAATCGCCAGCGATCGCGACGCGCCCATGACCTTGTCGGTCGCGCCGGTGGCGCCGACCAGCTTCTCGACGATCAGCGATTGCAGCGCGGCGGGACTGGCGGCTTCTGCCATGGTCAGTCGGCGCTCCGCTCGGCTTCGCGCATGATCCTACGCCGCCTTCTTCTGCTCGGCGCCGCCGAGATTGAGCGTGCTCTGCTCGACGGAATCGATCGAGGGGCGGTCGTGCGAGGAGATCGTCTTGCGGCCGAACTCGAGCGCCACCTGCGGCAGCGAGCCGTTCATGTAGGCGAGAAGCGTCTGCTTGACGACCACGTAGAGCCGGCTGTTCTTCTCGCGCACGATCTTGATCTTCGCCGCGATCGGCCCGACCACGGCATAGGAAAGGAAGATGCCGGCGAAGGTGCCGACCAGCGCCGATCCGATCAGTTCGCCGAGGACTTCCGGCGACTGGTCGAGCGCGCCCATCGCCTTGACGACGCCGAGCACCGCCGCGCAGATGCCGAGCGCCGGCAGGCCGTCGGCTACCGCGACCATGGCGTGGTAGGATTTGAGCCTGTCGTGGCGGATCGTGTGGATCTCCTCGTCCATCAGCGCCTCGATCTCGAAGGGCCGCGCATTGCCGATGATGATCAGCCGGCAATAGTCGCAGATGAAATGCGTCAGCTCATGGTTCTTCAGGATCAGCGGGTAGGCCTGGAAGATCGCCGATTCGGTCGGGTTGTCGATATGCGCCTCGACCTCGTTGCGCGTCTTGGTCTTCAATTCGCGCATCAGCGAATGCAACACGCCGAGCGTCTCGAGATAATAATGCTCCTTCGGCACCGCCTGCCGGAAAGCCTCGATGCAGGCCTTGCCGGCATCCTTCACCGTCGAGAACGGATTGGCCACCAGGAAGCAGCCGAGCGCGGCGCCGACGATGATGACGAATTCCCATGGCTGGAAAAGGACATTGATGTGGCCGCCAAGCGCCATGAAGCCGCCAAGCACGCAGCCGAGCGTCACTACGAGTCCGATGATTATGCCCACAACAAGCTTCCCGATATCCGGCTTCCGGTTCCGGGATACAGGCCGTGCCTTGTGTGAGGCTTGAAAGAAGGCCGCGCTCGCCGAGCCAGTTTCGCGCAAGCAAGACCCCCTACCGTCCACGCTGCCGAACCAGAGCAGGACGCATCGCGTGACCAGCACCTACGCCCAATACCAGATGCTTGCCGCGAACATGACGCGGACGACCACGCAGGTCGAGAACGAGCCGCAGGTGCAGCGTGAGACGCAGTATTATCTGGCGAACATCGGCAAGGTGAAGACGGTCGACGATTTCGTCAACGATCCGCGCCTCTTCAACTACGCCATGAAGGCGTACGGCCTGGAGGACATGACCTACGCCAAGGCGTTCATGACCAAGGTGCTGACCGAGGGTGTGTCCGATTCCGACAGCTTCGCCAACCAGCTCACCGACCCCCGCTACAAGGCATTCGCCGCGGCGTTTAATTTCGAGGCCGACCAGGACCAGGCGACCACCTATGTCGCCGCGCAGAAAGGCGTCACCGACCGTTACACGCTGACCGCCATCCAGAACGGCGTCTCCGCCAGCGATCCGGTTCTCGCGCAGCAGACGGCCGCCTATCTGAAGGATGTCGTCAACGTGAAGTCGATCGACGATTTCCTGAACGACGACACCGTCTATACCTATGCGATGAAGGCTTTCGGCCTGGACGCCAAGATCGGCGACAAGGACTTCATGCGCCAGATCCTGGAAGGCGGCATAACCGATCCGAACAGCCTCGCCAACCAGCAGACCAACAAGAACTACGCGGCGTTCGTCCAGGCCTTCGATTTCGTCGACCACGGCGCGGATACGACGACCTACAGCGTCCCCGAACAGGGCACCGTCGACGCATATGTGCGCCAGACGATGGAGGACGAGCAGGGCGCGCAGAACCAGGGCGTCCAGCTGGCGCTCTATTTCCAGCGCAAGGCGACCGGCATCACTTCCTACTACGACATCCTCGCCGACAAGGCGCTTTCCCAGGTGGTGCGCACCGCGCTCGGCCTGCCCGATTCCTTCGCCGCGCTGGACATCGACAAGCAGGTCTCCATCATCCAGAGCAAGCTCGACATCAAGGATTTCCAGGATCCGACCAAGCTCGGCGATTTCCTGAAGCGCTTCACGGCGCTGTGGGACGTCAACAACCCTTCGTCCTCCCAGTCGACGTCGCCGCTCAGCGTGCTGTTCAGCCAGCCGACGACGCAGAGCATCTCGACGGATCTTCTTTTCAGCATCCAGCAATTGAAGGTCTGAGCGATGGCGATCCCGACCGGACTTTACGTCTCACTGTCGGCGCAGATGGCGCTGCAGAAGCGGCTCGACACCATCGCCGACAATGTCGCCAACGCCAACACGATCGGCTTCCGCGCCACCGGCATCAAATTCGAGGATATCGTCACGGGCTCCGGCCAGAAGTCCATCGACTTCACTTCTCCGGGAACGAACTTCCTTTCCGGCAAGGCCGGCGCGCTTTCGAGGACCGGCGATCCCTACGATTTCGCCGTCTCGGGCGACGCCTGGTTCGGCATCCAGACGCCCGCCGGGACGGTCATGACGCGCGACGGCCGCTTCACCGTCAGCCCGAATGGGGAACTGGTGACCCATGAGGGTTATCCGGTGCTCGATGCAGGCGGCGCGCCGATCCAGCTCAACCCGGCCGACGGACCGCCGGTGGCCGGCAAGGACGGGACGCTGCGTCAGAACGGCAAGCTGATCGGCGCGATCGGGCTCTATTCCTTCAATCCAGGGCCCAACGTCCAGCGCTTCGGCAATTCCGGCGTCATCCCCACCGGCCGCCCGACGCCGGTCGTCGACGATTCCACGGTCGGCGTCGAGCAGGGCCTCCTGGAGCAGTCGAACGTCGATCCCATGCGCGAGATGGCGAAGCTCATCACGGTGCAGCGGACGTTCGAGGACGCCGCTTCGCTCGTGCATGAATCCGAATCGACGCTCGACGACGCCATCAAGACGCTGGGCTCCGGTTAAGGCCAGGAAACGGACATGGACAGCGGCGGTCTCACGTCCTCTCCTGACGCGCGGCAGGCGCCCGGCGTCGGCGACCCGCTTTCGGCGCTCGAGAGCTGCTTCAACGATTTCGTCTCCAGCCGGCCCCTGGTCGCGCATGGCGGGCGGGTGGTCGAGGTGACGCCGACCCACTACCGTGCGCGCGGCCTTTCCGGCGCGGCGCGGCTCGGCGACGTCGTCGAGCTGCGCTCGCGCGCCGGCAGGCGGATGGGCGAGATCGTCCAGATCGACGCTACCGATGTCGTCGTCGCGCCGTTCGAGGTGGCGGCCGATGCCGGCGTGGGCGACGCCGTCTTCGACCGCGGCCCGTTCGATGTCGCCCCGTCGCGCTCCTGGCGCGGTCGCGCCGTCGACGCCCTCGGCCGCGCGATCGACGGCAGGGGACCGCTCGTCCCTGGCGACAGGCATGACGCCGCGGCGCTCAGGACGCCGCCGGCGCTCGGCCGCCAGCGCGTCGGCACCCCCTTCCTCACCGGCGTGCGCGTCATCGATATCTTCACGCCGCTCTGCTACGGTCAGCGGCTCGGCGTCTTCGCCGGCTCCGGCGTCGGCAAGT
The DNA here is from genome assembly GCA_001896885.1 of Rhizobiales bacterium 65-79. Taxonomy (GTDB): domain Bacteria; phylum Pseudomonadota; class Alphaproteobacteria; order Rhizobiales; family Rhizobiaceae; genus Mesorhizobium_L. Next base: position 201,609 of record MKRJ01000019.1, read on the forward strand.
CGACGCTGCTCGCCATGCTCGCCGCCGCCGACGCCTTCGACACCGTCGTCGTCGCGCTGGTCGGCGAGCGCGGCCGCGAGGTGCGCGAGTTCCTCGAGGACACGCTCGGCCCGCGCGGCATGGCGAAGACCGTCGCCGTGGTGGCGACCAGCGACGAGAGCGCCATGATGCGCCGGCATGCGCCGGGCACGGCGATGCGGATTGCCGAATATTTCCGCGCTTCCGGCGACCGGGTTCTGCTCATTCTCGATTCCATCACCCGCTTCGCCCATGCCCTGCGCGAGGTGGCGACGGGGACGGGCGAGCCGCCGGTGGCGCGCGGCTATCCGGCCTCGGTCTTCACCGACCTGCCCAAGCTGCTGGAGCGCGCCGGTCCGGGCGTGGAGGGCGCCGGCTCCATCACCGCCATCCTCTCCGTCCTGGTCGACGGCGACGACCACAACGACCCGGTCGCCGACAGCGTGCGCGGCATCCTCGACGGCCATGTGGTGCTCGACCGCGCGATCGCCGAGCAGGGGCGCTACCCGCCGGTGAACCCGCTCGCCTCGATCTCGCGTCTCGCCGGCAAGGCCTGGTCGGACGAGCAGAAGGCTCTGGTCCTGCGGCTCCGCGCCATGATCTCCCGTTTCGAGGATACGCGCGACATCCGCCTGCTCGGAGCCTACCAGCCCGGCGCCGACGCCGAACTCGATATCGCCGTCCGCCAGGTGCCGCAGCTTTATGAAGCCATGGGCCAATCGCCGAAGGACCGTCCTTCGCGCGACCCGTTCGGCGACCTGGCGCGCCATCTGAAGGGAAAGGACAAAGCCAATGGCTGAGCGGCTGGCCGATCTGAGGACGCCGGAAGGCGACCTCCCGGACGAACGCTACGAGCCGCCGGCGCCGCCGAAGCCGACATGGAAGCAGCGCCTGCGCGCCCACCGGCCGGAACAGCCGAGGCTGGCGCCCAGAACGCCTAGGATCTCCGGAGACACGATCGTCGGCGGCCTCGGCGTGGCGCTCGGCCTCGTCTGCGCGCTCTTCCCCTGGTACATCTTCATGAACCCGGAGAAGTTCAAGCTCGAAGGGTATCATTTCTCCGGGAGGCCCCAGGCCGCCCATTCCGCCTCCGCGAGCAGCGGGCCGATGCGGACCGGCGCGCCCGCCGATCCCCTCGAGACCGATCAGGCCGCGCTCGACATGTTCCCGACGGGAACCGTCCCCGAGCCCCGGAAGCAGCCGCCGCCGGTCAGCGCGGACGACCAGCCCTTTCCGGGCAACGGGCCGAAGAAGCCCAACTTCAACCTGGTCGAGGTCGCCAACGGGCGGGCCATGATCGAGGATGCCGACGGCCTGTGGGTCGTCAAGGTGGGCTCGCCCCTGCCGAACGACAGCCGCGTCGCCGCGATCGAGCAGCGCAACGGGAACTGGGTGCTGGTGACATCGGCCAAGGACGTGATTGAGTTGCGGAAATAGCATCGAGAATCCTGCATTCGATTTCGGCTGCTCACGCCACCCCCCGGCCTGTCGGCCGCCCCCCAATCGAGGGGGGGAAGGGCGCCAGACTCTCCGCCCTCCTCCTCCTCCTCGACGGGGGAGGTGCCTGGCCCCCGGGTCGGGCCTTTGGCCCGCCCGAGGACAGGCTTCGCGAGGCGGAGGGGATGAATGCACTTCCGATAACGCTGTCCCTGTGGTTCCGAGGGCTTCGGCATCCCGCAAGGCCCGCGCAAGACTGGCCGGCTAGTTCTGGACCACGATGGTTTAATGTCCGCCGTGGGATTGCCGGAATGCAGCCTGTCAACCTCTTCGATCTTGCCGCGCAGCAGGCGCGCTGGCTCGCCGTGCGCCAGTCGGTGATCGCGGGGAACGTCGCCAACGTGAACACGCCGGGCTACCACGCCGTTGATGTGAAGCCGTTTTCCGCCGTGCTCGACGACACGCAGGTGACGATGAAGGCGACGCAACCGGGCCATTTCGGCGCGACGGACGCGACAGCCGAGAAGGTGGCGCTTCGCCAGGACGATTCGGAACTCGTTCCCTCCGGCAACAGCGTGCAGCTCGAAGACGAACTGATGAAGGCGGCCGACGTGCGCCGCGCCTTCGACCTCAACACGGCGATCGTCAGGGCCTTCCACCAGATGTTCACCATGACGACGAAGAGCAGCTGACGATGGACCCGTTGACCGCCGCCATGAAGGTCGCCGCCTCGGGCATGAGCGCCCAGTCGGAGCGGCTGCGCGTCGTTTCGGAGAATCTCGCCAATTCGCAGTCGACAGGCCGGACGCCGGGCAGCGATCCCTATCGCCGCAAGACGATCAGCTTCGCCGCCGAGCTCGACCGAACCACCGGCGTCTCCACCGTCGATGTCGCGAACATATCGCGCGACCCCTCGACCTTTCCGGTCGAGTACCAGCCGGGCAACGCCGCCGCCGACGCCAAGGGCTTCGTCAAGATGCCGAACGTCAACGTGCTCGTCGAGATGGCCGATATGCGCGAGGCGAACCGCGGCTACGAGGCCAACCTCCAGGTCATCAAGCAGGCGCGCGACCTGATCTCCATGACCATTGACCTGATGCGGACCTAGGGCACCGACGATGATCAATCCCCTGAGCCTGATCGGCAGCATCGGAAGCGCGGGCGGCGCCATCGGACCCGCCGGCACGGCAGCGAATGCAGCCGGCGCGGCAGGCGGCATTGCGGAGACTTTCGAATCGGCCCTGGCAAATGCCGCCGGCAAGGCCTCCGGCAGCCTCGACCACGCGCAGGCCGTGTCGATCAAGGCGCTGCAGGGCGACGCCGACACGCGCGAGGTCGTCGACGCGGTGATGAACGCGCAGGAAACCCTGTCGGCCGCCATCGCCATCCGCGACAAGATCGTCGCCGCCTATCTCGACGTCAGCCGCATGTCGATCTGAGGAGAGTGGAAGTGAGAGCGCTTGAAATCGCCGCAACCGGCATGAACGCCCAGCAGACCAACCTGGAAGTCATCGCCAACAATATCGCCAACATCAACACGACCGGCTTCAAGCGCGCGCGGGCGGAATTCACCGACCTCCTCTACCAGACCGAACGGCTGCCGGGCGTGCCCAACCAGGCCAACCAGAATATCGTTCCGGAGGGCGCGTCGATCGGGCTCGGCGTCAAGATGGCGGCGATCCGCAACCTGCACATCCAGGGCGAACTGACCAGCACCGGCAACAAGTTCGACCTGGCGCTGACAGGCCCCGGCCGCGGCTGGTTCCAGGTGCAGATGCCGGACGGACAGACGCTTTACACGCGCGACGGCGCCTTCAACACCAACGCCGACGGCCAGTTGGTGACGCTGGACGGAAATCCGGTCATCCCGGCCATCACCGTCCCGCAGGACGCCGTCGACGTCATCGTCAACAAGACCGGCCAGGTCTTTGCCCAGATCGACGGGCAGACGGCGCTGCAGAACATCGGGCAGCTCCAGCTCGCCAGTTTCGTCAACGAGGCCGGCCTGCAGCCGCTTGGCGGCAACCTTTTCCAGGAGACCGACGCTTCCGGATCGCCCACCACCGGCGTGCCGGGCGATACCGGCTTCGCGACCGTCGAACAAGGCTATCTCGAAAGCTCCAACGTCGATCCGGTGAAGGAGATCACCGAGATGATCTCCGCCCAGCGCGCCTACGAGATGAACTCGAAGGTGATCCAGGCGGCCGACGAGATGGAGCAGGTCGTCTCCAAGAACATGGGCTGACGCGGCATGGAATCCCGCCGGAAGATCGCCCTTCTTCGCCTGGCCGCCGGCCTGGCGGCGCTTGCCGCGCTCGCCACGCCCGTCCGGGCCGAGGACGTGGCGGTGGTCACCCGGCACGTCATCTATCCGGGGCAGGAAGTACAGGCGGGCGATCTGCAGGTGGTTCAGGTCATGAACCACAACCGCGATTTGAGGACCGTCGCCACGCGGATCGAGCAGGTGGACGGCAAGCTCACCCGCCAGACCCTGCTGCCCGGCCATTACATCCCGCTCAGCGCCATCCGCGACGCCTACACGGTCGAGCAGGGCGCGGCGGTCCGCGTGCTCTATACCGAGGGCAACCTCGTCATCACCGCCACAGCGGTGACGCTCGAGCCCGGCTCGACCGGCGACATCGTCAAGGTCCGCAACATGGACAGCGGCCGCGTCTTCTCCGGCATCGTCATGGCCGACGGCACGATCCGGGTCGGGGCCTCGTGATGCGCGGCATGTCCATCCTGCTGGCCCTGGCGATTTCCGCGGCGCCGGCGGCCGCGGCCGATCTCGACCGCGGCGTCCCCGTCACGCCGGCTTCCGTCTCACCGCACTCCGGCGGCCGGAACGGCGACGCCGGCGACGCGACCTATCTGCCGGCGTCGATCAACGCCGGCGTGGTGGCGCGCATCAAGGACATCGCCGAACTGCAGAGCACGCGCGACAACCAGCTGATCGGCTACGGCCTCGTCATCGGCCTGCAGGGGACCGGCGACAGCCTGCGCAACTCGCCCTTTACCGAGCAGTCGATCCGGGCCATGCTGGAGAATCTCGGCATCGCCACCGAGGGCGGACAGGCCCGCGCCAAGAACGTCGCGGCGGTCATCGTCACGGCCAACCTGCCGCCCTTTGTCCAGTCCGGCGCCCGCATCGATGTTTCCGTCTCGTCGCTCGGCGATGCCACCTCGCTCAACGGCGGCACGCTCGTCATGACCCCGCTCAAGGCCGCCGACGGCCAGATCTACGCGGTGGCGCAGGGCTCCGTTTCGGTCTCCGGCTTCGCCGCGCAGGGCCAGGCCGAGACGCTCACCCAGGGCGTGCCCACCGCCGGCCGGGTCGCCAACGGCGCCATCGTCGAGCGCGAGGTCCGCGTCGATTTCGATTCGACGCCTAAGCTGACGCTGCAATTGCTCAACCCGGATTTCTCCACCGCCGTGCGCGTCGCCGACGCCATCAACGCCTATACCCAGAGGCGGTTCGGCAAGCGCCTGGCGCATGAGCAGGATTCGCGCACCGTCCTGATTGACAAGCCGTCGCATATCAGCACCGCGCGCTTCTACGCCGAGCTGGAGAACCTCGCGGTCGAGGCGGAATCGCCGGCACGCGTCGTCATCGACGAACGCACCGGCACGATCGTCATCGGCCAGGACGTGAAGATCTCGCGCGTCGCCATCAGCCACGGCACCATGACCGTGCGCGTGACGGAATCGCCCCGCGTCGTCCAGCCCGAGCCCTTCTCGAAGGGCGTGACCGCCGTCGAGCCGAGCACCGACATAGAGGCCACGCAGCCCGGCGGTCGCGTCGCCGTCCTCGACGGCCCCGACCTGCAGACCCTCGTCGCCGGGCTGAACCGCATCGGGGTGAAGCCGACCGACATCATCGCGATCCTTCAGGGCATCAAGTCGGCCGGCGCGCTGCAAGCCGAACTGGTGGTGCAGTGATGATGGCGGCGCGCATCCCCACCCCCTCCCCGCAAAACCGGGAAACAGAGCTCGGAAACCGGGCGTCCCGTTACCGGCGCCCCTGTTCTTCGCCGCAAACACCGAAGTCTGCGCCATGCGGCGCCGGGGCAAAATCCCCATCCCCCTTGTGGGAAGGGGTCAGGGGCAAGGGTATCGCGCTCGCTGCGTTCACGGCCGCATTTCTCTGCCTCGCCGCGCTGCCCGCCCTTGCCGGCCCGGCGGAGACGCCGCAGCCCGCCGCGGCAAGCGGCGACGAGATCGAGCGTTTCTGCTCCAACATCGCCGACGCGGCGCGCGATCGCCGCTATGCCCTGCAGCGCCAGCAGCTTCTCGACCTGCAGGCCGATATCGACAAGCGCATGAAGCTTCTCGACCAGAAGCGCTCCGAATACGAGGACTGGCTGAAGCGCCGCGACGATTTCGCCGCCAAGGCCACCGAAGGCGTCGTCGAGATCTATTCCAAGATGAAGCCGGACGGCGCCGCGCCGCAGCTGACCGATCTGCCGCCGGAGCTCGCCGCGGCGATCCTGATGAAGCTCGATCCGAGACAGTCGAGCCTCATCCTCGCGGAAATGGACGCCAAGGCCGCCGCCAAGCTCACCCGCATCATGGCCGCCGCGGCACGGAAGACGGATCCCTCATGAAGCGCCTGGTCGTCATCGCCACCGCATGCTCCGCCCTCGCGGGATGCATGTCCTCACCCGAGATCGGCGTCGCCCCGAAACTGTCGCCGGTCGGCGCCGGCCTCGGCACCGAGACGCAATACGCCGAAAACTATCCGGAAGCCCCGCCGCCCGCCGTCAAGCGCTTCTCGCTCTGGGACGATCAGCAGAGCCGGCTCTTCACCGATCCGCGGGCGCTGAAGGTGGGCGACATCATGACGGTCGTCATCTCCATCAACGACCAGGCCAAGCTCAAGAACGAGAACGACACCAGCCGCACCGGCAAGCGCACCTGGGGCCTGAGCGGAGCCTTCGACCTCGGCGGCAGCGGATCGTCCGGTTCGGGCAATCTCAGCGCCAACGGCGACAGCCAGTTCAACGGCCAGGGCCACACCACCCGGTCCGAGGACATCAAGCTTTCCGTCGCGGCGGTCGTGACCAGGGTCCTGCCCAACGGCAATCTCGTCATCCGCGGCCAGCAGGAGGTACGCGTCAACGATGAGCTTCGCGTGCTCACCATTGCCGGCATCGTGCGGCCCGCCGACATCAACGGCAACAACACCATTTCCTACGAGCGCATAGCCGAGGCCCGCATCTCCTATGGCGGGCGCGGCCGCATCAGCGAGGTCCAGCAGCCTTCCTGGGGCCAGCAGCTCGCCGACCATTACGCGCCTTTCTAGGGTTCCGGGCATGGCCGTCATCGAACAGGAAGAAGCCCCGGCCAAAAGCGGCCCGTCGCTCGTGGTGCAGATCGCGGTCCTGCTCGTGATGACGGTCGCCGCCGTCGGCATGGGCTGGTTCTCGGGCGGCTACCTGAACTCGACCAGGGGGTCCGAGGCCACCGAAACCGGCAAGCCGACGCGCGTCGACAAGGCGCATGTGAAGACGACGGACAAGGCGGCGACGAAAAAGGACGGGAAGGAAAATACCGAAGGCGAAGAACCCAGCGTTCTGCCGATCGAGGCGATCACGACGAACCTCGCCGCGCCGAGCGACATCTGGGTCCGCATGGAACTCTCGCTGGTCTTCGACGGAAATCCGGACGCGGCGGTCGCCGAACAGATCCATCAGGACTTCCTCGCCTTCATGCGCACCGTCAAGCTGCCGCAGGTGGAAGGCGCCAGCGGTTTCCAGCATCTGAAGGAGGATCTGGAGGAACGCGCCCGCATCCGCAGCAACGGTCGGGTCAAGAAGATCCTCATCAAGACGCTGCTGTTCGAGTGATGCAGCGGGTGATCGGAATCAGGCATTCATGAAGGCCCCCTCACCCCATCCCCGGCCCATTGGCCGGACCCTCCCCTCGAGGGGAGGGAAAGCGCCGGCCGCGCCGCTTTCCTCCCACTGCGAGGGGGAGGTGGCCCAAAGGGCCGGAGGAGGTGGGACGACTATGCGCGGGCTATCGAGGCACACCTATTGCGTCAAGCTCGCCGGTGCCCTCCTCTCCTCGGCCCTCCTGCTGCTATCCGCGCCGGCCCACGCCCAGAACATCGATCTCGGCTCGCTCGCCGGCCAGATGACCGGCACCAACGCCGGCACCATCGTCCAGCTTTTCGGACTGTTGACGGTGCTGTCGCTTGCGCCGGGCATCCTCATCATGGTGACGAGCTTCACGCGCTTCATCATCGCGTTTTCCATTCTGCGCTCCGGCATGGGCCTGCAGACCACGCCCGCCAACATCGTACTGGTCAGCCTGGCTCTGTTCATGACCTTCTATGTCATGACGCCGGCCTTCGATCAGGCCTGGAAGACGGGCGTAAAGCCGCTGATGGACAGCCAGATCACGGAGGAGGTCGCGCTCGAGCGCATCTCGCAGCCGTTCCGCGTCTTCATGCTGCGCAACGTTCGGCCGAAGGACTACGACCTCTTCGCCGACCTGGCGCGCGAGCGCGGCGAGCAGGTGGCCTCGCGCGATACCGTCGATCTACGCATCCTAGTCCCCGCCTTCATGATCTCGGAAATCCGGCGCGGCTTCGAGATCGGCTTCCTGATCGTCCTGCCCTTCCTGGTGATCGACCTCGTCGTCGCCACGATCACCATGTCGATGGGCATGATGATGCTGCCGCCGACCGTCCTTTCCCTGCCCTTCAAGATCATGTTCTTCGTCCTCATAGACGGCTGGAACCTGCTCGTGGGAAGCCTCGTGCGCTCCTTTTCATGAAAGGCATCGCCTCATTATCGGTTTGGTAGGGAATTCGGCCCCATAAGGAGGCACACACTTCCATGGCGGGTCGCCCGAAAAAAGGGGCGATGGGCATGATGCCGTTCCGCCATACCGGCCTGATCCGGTATTCGCACATCAAAGGCATCACAAAAGGGCGGATTTAAATGTCCAGTCTCATGACCAACGCGTCGGCGATGACGGCGCTGAAGACTCTCCAGATGACCAACAAGA
>MKRJ01000020.1 GCA_001896885.1 Rhizobiales bacterium 65-79
GGTACGGCCAAGTCCGCCCGACGAAGCGGGCGCCCGCCAGCGGGAAACCCTTACGGGCCGGGTGAATTCGGGCCGAATCCTTCGGCCTTCGGACTTGGCCGTACCACCGGTACGCCCGCGCCGAAGCCCTTAGCCTTGGCCCGAATTCCCTCCGACAGAACGCTTCCATCTAGCCATGAAAGGCTCTAGCGGAACTCGAAGATCGAGCGGAAGATTCCGGGGGCCACCGCCGACAGCGGATTGACCTGCAGGGTCGGCGACTTTGCGTCGCCGGACAGCCGGTAGGTGATGCCGATCAGCCCGCGGTCGCGGCCGTTGCCGAGGATCTGGCCGACGAGCGGGATGGCGCCGAAGAGACGGTTGACGCCATAGGCCGGCATGAAGGTGCCGGTCATGTCCATGTTTCCATCGCGATCGTAAAACGTTCCCTGGAATGTCGTGCCGATCTCCGGTCCGCGCAGGATGCCCTTGGCAAGCTGGAGATAGCCGGCGCCCTTCTCGATGCGGGCGAAGCCGCGTTCGAAATGAACGCGCGAGACGTCGATGTCCTGCCGAAGCTCGCCGTTGAGCGAACGGCCATTGCTGTTCACGGTAGGCGCGGAGCCGACGATCGATTTCAGCCGCGGCTCGTTCACGACGACGAAATCCGTGGCATCGATGCGGCCGGTCAGCGGATTGCCCTCGGCGCCGGAGAGATCGAGCTGGATCACCCCACCCTGCATGTGGTCGTAGAGATCGAGGAAGCGCAGGATCGCTCCGGCGTCCGCCGATTGCATCGAAACGGCTCTTCGCCTGCCGTCGTCGCTGTCGGCGATGCTCACGCCGGCTCCCGATCCGGTCGACGCGTTGATGGAAAGATTGCCGATCCGCGAGCCGGCGCCGGCGTAGGATATGGTGACGCCACCGAGCGCCTCGCCGTTGAAGCCGGACACGCTGTCGAGGCTCGCGTCGACCGTCACCTTCACCGGCGCTCCCGCAGGCGTCCTCGCCGAAGCGCTGTCCGGATCGGAAAGGACGTTCTTGATGATCGAGCGCGCGTCGAAACTGTCGCCCTTGACGGAGACATGGTAGCCGGCGGAGGAGCGCTCGACCTCGACGCTGAAATCGTCGCTTCCATTCAGCCGGGCGGAAGTAAAGCTCGCCCGGGAGAGCGTATCGCCGGCAAGTTCTATCTTGCCGCGCGCGCCGAAGGATTTTCCGCTCAGCTTGAAATCGGACAGGGTGGTGGTCTTGTCGCCCGTCTTCAGTTCGAACGACACGGAAGCCGGAATGCCCGCTCCCTTCGTCCAGCCCGCCCAGGGCAGCGTCAGCTTCGTGGAGGTCAGATCGGCGGTCACCGGCTGGCCGTCCTTGTCGGGCGTATCGAGCACGACGGAAACCGGCCCGGAAAGCATGTCGCTCAGACCCGGCAGGAGCGCGTCCCGCGCCTTCTCGTCTAGGTCGAGCGTGATTTTGCGTGCCTTCGGCGGCCCGCTGTCGCCGAACGGCTGGGTCATCTCGATCCGTGCCGGAATGCCGTTCAGCCGCGCCTTGGCATCGATCACCGCGCGGTCGGGCTCGACGATGATCGTGCCGTCCGCATCCTTCACAATCTGCCCGTCGAAAGGCTTGGCGACGGCGAGATTGGTGTAGTCGAGCGCGACTTTCCAGGGCAGGCTGTCGGCGGCAACGTTTTTCGACAGGGGGATCTGCGCCGTCACATGGCCGGAGACGTCGCCCGAGAAATCGTCGGGTTTCATGCCGAGCCGCCGCATGGCGTTGATGGGATCGTAGGAGGCGAGTTCGGTGACGGCGTCCGCCGATCCGGAGACATCGATATCAAGCGCGCCGATCACCGGTTCCAGGTGAACCCGACGCAAGACGAAGGTGCCGTTGCTGGCCGAGACGGTACGCCCGCTCGGCATGTAGACTGTTCCGGACGAAAGGGAGACATCGACCGAGTTCCCCCTGAAGTCGACGACCCCGTCTCCGTCGCGCACGGGCGGTATGTTGCCGGCGACGTCGAACCGCGTTCCGGATACCTCGAAATGTCCCGATATCTCCTGGTCGGAAAGCGGCACGCCATTGCCGAGCCGTCCGGGAGCCACGTGGAACTGGAGGTTGCTGTTCCTCACTTCGCCGGCAAACAGATTGTTCATGACCCATTTGCGCGCCGAGGGCGCGGCGAGCCACGGCCAGAGCTGCTTGACATGCTGGGTCGGCATGGAGGGAACGGTGATCGCAAGGAAGATCCCCGGCGCCTCTCCCTGGACAAACGTCATCGAGGCGGTGCCGAGCAGTTCGCCCGGGCCGGTGCGGATGCCGATGTCGTTGGCGATCAGCTGCCTCGCCTTGACATCGTAACGCCCGGCGATGCGCGCGAAGAAGGGCAAGGGAGGTTCCGGCGAATCGTCCGGCGCCGAGACCGAGCCGTCGCTGACGAACTCGTAGCGGTAGGCGGGATTGTCCAGTTGCCGGCCTTCCCCGGAAAGCGGCCCGATCGCCCCGTGGAAATTGAACTGCGAATGGCCGGACGCGATCCGCAGCCGGCTGAACTCGATCTTGCCTGTTCCGGCTGCCAGCGACGTGTCTATGTCGCCGTCGATGATGGCCTGGCCGTCCTCGTCGAAATCGAGCAAGGCGTTGGTGAACGACAGCGCCGACGTGATCTTCGACGGCTGGTCGCCGTTCCCTTCGGCGCCGTTGATCGACAATGCGAACGCGCCGACGGACCTGAGCGGCAGGCCGTGTTCGGCGGCCGTCTGTACGGCGGCCGGAGCGATCGCCTGCGGTCTTTCGGCCTTGACGTTGAGATTGAGCGCCGCGATCCGCCCCTTCGTCCCGCGCGTCGCCTTTCCGTCGACCTGGAAATCCATGCCCAGCGCGTGAGCGGTCGCCGAAACGCCGAGTGCTCCGGAAAGCAGGCGGGCGATGCGCGCATCCTCGACATGGACGCCCTCGGGCATCGGCCCGTTCGGCGTCAGGAAATCGACATTGTGCAGCCGGATCTCGTTCATCGCGCCCGTACCGACCGTGCCGAAAGCGCGGTGGAAGCCGCCGAAAAGCGCCTTCAGAACCGCATCCGGATCGATCAGGCCCTGTGCATCGCGAAGGTCCGCCGCCCAGTCACCCCCGCCGCCGAGGTCCGGCATGAAGCGCGGCCGGATATGTGCGTCCTCGATGGTGACGCTCCCCAGCCGCACATGACCGGTGAGAAGCGGCAGGAAATGGAACCCGAAACTGACCTTCCCGGCATCGATGACCGGCTTCCCGGCATCATGCGTGGAAAGCTTCACGTCGGAGACCTGCAAGGCGATCAGGCGGGAGCTGTCGAACGCTATGCTCGTCCTGCCGATCGCCGCGTCCATGTCGACGCCGACGAGCGAAGTCAACGCGTTCTCGGCTGCCCGGCGCAGCTTTGCATTGCCGAATTGCGAGGCGCCGAAAAGGTTGGCCGACAGGAAGATCAGGACGATCAGGACAGCGACGGCGCCTATGCCGAACCCGAGCCGGCGAAGCATCCGGCGCAGCCTGAACTTGCGCCGCAGCCGCGCAAAGCGGCTGCCGTGCGGCGGCAGCCCGGGCGCGCTCTTCGCAACCATCGCATCGAGCCTGTTCGTCTCGTCGCGGTCGAAGTGTATCTTCTCGTGTTTCGGTACTTTCGAATGCACCCGCGTTTCCGTCGTACCTTCCGATCCCTAAGCAATGCCCGATAGACGAATCCCCAAACGGTATTATATGCACCGCAGGACTGTCGTAATCTTTAACCCGCTGGATCGTGGTAATCTTCAAGAAGGGCATGGATATGGCTGAAATCGGGGTCGGAGATGTCGCACCCGCGTTCGAATTGCCGCAGGCCGGCGGCGGAACGCTGAGCCTCGCTTCGCTCAAGGGCAAGCCGGTCGTGCTCTACTTCTATCCGAAAGACGACACCAGCGGCTGCACCGCCGAGGCCATCGCCTTCTCGGGCCTGAAGCCGCAATTCGCGAAGGCCGACGCGACGGTTGTCGGCATGTCGCCCGACAGCGTCAAGAGCCACGACAAGTTCAGGTCGAAGCACGCGCTTGCGGTCGAACTCGTCTCGGACGCGGACAAGAAGGTCCTGGAGGCCTATGGGGTGTGGACCGAGAAGAGCATGTACGGACGCAAATATATGGGCGTCGAACGCACGACCTTCCTGATCGGCCCCGGCGGCAAGGTCGCGAGGGTCTGGCGCAAGGTGAAGGTGCCAGGCCACGCCGAAGAGGTGCTGGAGGCGGTCAAGGGGCTGCAGACGTCTTCACAGCATTGAAAATTCGGCGCTATGGTTGTCGACCCTCACCGCAAGGCGGTGAGAGGACCGTTTTCGTTTAGTCAATCCTGCTGCACTCGCGCGCAGCCGCATGGGCGGCGTCAGCCCAGCGTCTCGGAGAAGAACTCCGTCAGCCGCTTCCAGTGCCGCTCGGCGCCTGTCTCGTCATAGACGCCGTGGTCCGGCACGCACCAGCCGTGCCGCATCCCGACATAATTCTCGATGATATGATCGACTTCCGCGCTCCGCAGCGCGCCGGCAAGCCGCGCCGACTGCTCGGGCGGAAAGCTGTTGTCGACGCCGGCGCAGCCGACATAGACCTTCGCCTTGATCGACGCGGCCCTGTTGGCGGGACTGTCCGGCGCGTCCGAAGCGAGATTGCCGCCGTGGAAGCTCGCCGCGGCGAGGATGCGGCCCGGAAAAGCACCGGCGGCGTTGAGGGCCCGAGCCCCTCCCAGGCAGTAGCCGACGGCCCCGACGGGTCCCGTGGCGCCATTGTCCGAGAGAGCATCGAGGAAAGCCTCGCTGTCGTGAATCGTCATCTCCTGCGTCGTCTCGGCGATCATCTTCCTGATCCGGCTGCCGGTTTCCTCGGTCGCGAATGCCGTCTTCGCATCGAAGGGACCATAGGCGCCGAAGCGGTAGAAGAGGTCCGGCACCAGCACCGCGTAGCCATGGCCGGCGAGGCGCTCCGCCATTTGATAGAGCGCGGCGCGGGGGCCGAATGCGTCCATATAGAGGATCACGCCTGCCCTGCTGCCGCCGGATGAGGGCGACGGCACGAATGCCGCCTTCGCCGTGCCGTCCCTGGTTTTGATTTCGATGTCGCGCATTGCCGTTACCCGCTTTTCATTCAACGTTCATTGAACTTCGCGCGGACCCTTCCGGCGTGCAAGATGTCAAAAGGCAGGAAAGCCCCTGGACCGTGGAATTTTTATGCATGGGCCATCGTTCATCTCCCGTCGCGCCCATCACGCGGCGCGCCCAACAGGGAGCACGTCAATGAAGAGGCTGGGATTGGGGATCATCGTCCTCGCAATGAGCGCGGGCACCGCACTGGCGGCCGAACCGGCGAAGATGGCCGGCGGCATGTGGACCGACGCGAAAGGGATGACGCTCTACACGTTCGACAAGGACGAAGCGGGCAAATCCAGTTGCTACGACAAATGCGCCGCGAACTGGCCGCCGCTCAAGGCCGATGCCGGCGCCGCCGCCGAAGGCGACTGGACCATCGTCGGGCGCAAGGACGGCTCGAAGATGTGGGCCTACAAGGGAAAGCCGCTCTACACTTTCGTCGGCGACAAGAAGGCTGGAGACATGAACGGCGACGGCAAGGCGGGCGTCTGGCACGTAGCCAAGTAGCGTACCGGCCCGGTTCAGCGGACGAACTTGGCCATGTGGAACGCCTGCACCTCGGCCGGGTAGCAGTATCTCGTACCGATCGGGCAGGCGTTCCTGGCCAGACAGCCTCCCGCGAGGCAGACGCCGCCCTGCGACGAGCGCAGATGCTCCATACAAGCCTCGAAGGCGAAGCCGCCGGTCGTGAAAGCGCCGACCGGGCAGGTCGAGAGACATGGCTTTGAAGCGCAGTTGTCGCAGGGGTGGATGCCTGCGTTGCGCGGCTCGATCCCGATCGGCCGGTCGAACAGAAGCGCGCCGCGATAGGCGTGCCACAATCCGTATTCCGGATGCATCAATATGCCGAGCGGCGACGGCTTCAGGCCCTCCGCCCGCATCGCCCATTGCTGGAACGGCAGGAAGGGCCGGTCCGACGGCGACACTGCCTTCGCACCGAACTTCCGCGCGACTGCGCCGATCACTTCGGCGGACCATGTATCGAGCGGGTTCGCGAGGTTGGCTGGCTGCCTCTCCCGCCATTTCCGGAAATGCGGCCACGGCGCCGCGCCGCCCTGCCCGATGAGCAGCACCGCTCTTGCCGGTTTGCCGGAAGGTCCGGCCGGCGCGTCGTCATCGGCAGCGAAATCGAAGCCGCCGCGCGGGATCAGGCCGTGAGGCGAAAGGGCGGCGGAGACGCTTGCTACTTCCGTTGCGTCGCCGGTCGTTCCTTTAGAACCTGCCAAAGCGCCCAACGATCGTCACGCTGCGTCCGCGATCTGTAACCGCACGGTCAAGCCCGCCGCACCGGCGAGGTTGATCAGCGCATCCAGACTGAAGTTCGTGATGCGGCCACGCAACAGGTCATTGAGGCGAGGCTGCGTAACACCGAGCCTGCGCGCCGCCTCGGCCTGCGTAACGTTCCAGCCACGCACCTGCTGCTCGATTGCGATCAGCAGGCTGGATCGCATGGACATGTTCATCGCCTCTGATGGAGTATCCTCCAGCGCATCCCATACGTTCTCGAAACTTTGCCGATCCATGAAGGCCTCTCAGATCTGCCTCAGGCGCGAAATCGCTATATCCAGATCCCGCTTTGCCGTTTGCTGCGTCTTCTTCTGGAACGCGTGCAGGACAAAGAGCGCGTCGCCCCTGTTCGCTACATAAAGAATTCGAAACGCGCCCGCCTCATCCCTGATGCGGATTTCACGCACGCCGACCCCGACTGCGCTGATGGATTTCCAGTCACTCGGATCAAGCCCGAGTTGAACCTTGTGCAACTGGACACCGGCTTCCTTCCGCGCTGCTTCCGGAAATCGCCGAATTTCGGCAAGCGAATCTCCGAGGAATTCCACACGCTTCATCGGCGTCTATTATATCAGTACTTGTATAATCAGACAAGCCGGCTGGCAAAACGTTCCTCACTCCGGCTCGCGGAAGGCGCTGCGCCAGACTTCCTTGTGGATGATGTCGGCCACTTTAGCCCGGCCTGAAACGGGCTCCTTTCACGTGAAGGCGTCGGGCATGGACTCCTTCTTCCTGGCGACGAAGTCCTTCAGCCCCTCCTCGATACCCGGATCGAGGAACGGCGCCTCGTAGCTCTCCAGCCAGCGGCGGCAGAGTTCGTTGGCGCGCTGGTCCGCGCGCTTCTCGCCCTCCGCCAGCCACTGCTCGTAGGAATTGTTGTCGGCGATGGTCGAGCGGTAGAAGGCCGTCTGGAAATTCGCCTGGGTGTGCGAACAGCCGAGATAGTGGCTGCCCGGACCAACCTCGCGAATAGCGTCCATCGCCTGGCCGTTCTCCGAAAGGTCGACGCCTTCGGCGAATTTCTGCTGCATGCCGAGCTGGTCGGCATCCATGATGAATTTCTCGTAGCCGGAGACGAGCCCGCCCTCCAGCCAGCCGGCGGCGTGGAGCACGAAATTGGCACCGCACAGCAATGTCGAATTCAGCGTATTGGCGCTCTCGTAGGCGGCCTGCGCGTCGGCCACCTTGGATCCGCAGAGCGAGCCGCCGGTGCGGAAGGGCAGCTTCAGCCGCCGGGCGAGCTGCGCGGCGCCGTAGGAGACCAACGACGGCTCCGGCGTTCCGAAGGTCGGGGCGCCGGACTGCATGGAGATCGACGAGGCGAAGGTGCCGAAAAGCACCGGCGCGCCCGGCCGGATCAACTGCGTGAAGGAGGCGCCCGCCAGCACCTCCGCGAGGATCTGCGTCAGTGTGCCGGCCACCGTCACCGGGCTCATGGCGCCGGCGAGGATGAAGGGCGTGATGATCGTCGCCTGGTTGTTGCGGGCATAGACCTTGGCAGCGCCGAGCATGGTCTCGTCGAACACCATCGGCGAGTTGGCGTTGATCAGGTTGATGATGACCGTATTCTCGTCGACGAACTTTTCGCCGAAGAGGATCCTCGCCATCGCCACCGTGTCCTCGGCGCGCTCCGGCGCCGTGACCGAGCCCATGAACGGCTTGTCGGAATAGCGCATGTGCGAAAACACCATGTCGAGATGGCGCTTGTTGACCGGGATATCGACCGGCTCGCAGACCGTGCCGCCCGAATGGTGCATCGACGGCGCGAGGTAGGAAAGCTTCACGAAATTGCGGAAATCCTCGATGGTCGCATAGCGGCGGTTGCCCTCGAGATCGCGCACGAAGGGCGGGCCATAGACGGGCGCAAAGACGGTCGCCTTGCCGCCGATCTGGACCGAGCGCTCAGGATTGCGGGCGTGCTGCGTGAAGACTTCCGGCGCGGTCTTGAGCAGGGAGCGGCAGAGCCCCTTCGGGAAATGCACGCGCTCGCCCTTCACGTCGGCTCCGGCTTCCTTCCAGAGTTGGAGCGCCTCGGCGTCGTCGCGGAAGATGATGCCGACTTCCTCGAGAACGGTGTCGGCGTTCTTCTCGATCAGGGCAAGGCCTTCCTCGTCAAGGACCTCATAGAGCCTGATCTTGCGGTTGATGTAAGGCTGCTGGACACCGGGACCGCCGCCCGAGCGGGCGGCGCGTCTGGCGGCCGCTCCGCCGCCGCGATCAGCGCGCCCGCGCCGTCCACCGGCTGCCCCGTGTTCGCTTGTCAGGTTCTCTTCCATGAACCCATTCCTCGATCGAATGTTGAATAATCGCGCGGGCTCGGCGATCGCCGGCCGCTTCTGCGGGGATCGTAGCGATGCACCTAACCCGAAACGTTCAGCGAGCGCCAGCGCATGTCGCAAAAGCGGCAAAGCACGGCGGCCGGAAAACTGCTTGAATTTCAGTCGCTTTATTTTTGCACCACGTCGCAAATCGGCTATATGCCAAAGGTCAGAGAAGAATATGTATGGCCCGCATGTTTGCGGGCCGACGCCAGCGGGCCGCGATCGAAGGAGCAGTCCATGTCCGACGACGAGATCATCCTTTCCGAGCTCTCCGACGAAGAACTCGTGCAGCAGATGCATGACGACCTCTATGACGGCCTGAAGGAGGAGATCGAGGAAGGAACGCACATCCTCCTCGACCGCGGCTGGATGCCCTACAGGGTGCTGACCGAAGCGCTGGTCGAAGGCATGCGCATCGTCGGCGAGGATTTCCGCGACGGCATCCTGTTCGTGCCGGAGGTGCTGCTCTCGGCGAACGCCATGAAGGCGGGGATGTTCATTTTGCGGCCGCTTCTGGCCGAGACCGGCGCACCGAAACAGGGCAAGCTCGTCATCGGCACGGTCAAAGGCGACATCCACGACATCGGCAAGAACCTCGTCGGAATGATGATGGAAGGCGCCGGCTTCGACGTGGTCGACCTCGGCATCAACAATTCGGTCGAGAAATATCTGGCGGCGATCGAGGAGCACCAGCCCGACATCCTCGGCATGTCGGCGCTTCTGACCACGACCATGCCCTATATGAAGGTCGTGGTCGACACGCTGAAGGAAAAAGGCATGCGCGACGATTATGTCGTGCTGGTCGGCGGCGCTCCGCTCAACGAGGAATTCGGCAAGGCGGTCGGGGCCGACGCCTATTGCCGCGACGCCGCCGTCGCGGTGGAGACCGCCAAGGATTTCATGAAGCGCAAGCACAATCTCCGCGCCGCGAGCTGACCGCGCGAACCGAGATCCTCATTGCCCAGTCGATCAATATTTGGCCGCCCGGTCGATCTTCTTGCCGGCATGTTGCGCCGCGTTGACAGCGTTGGCAGTGTCCTGGCCGGCACCGCGAATGGTATTGGCGCAGCCCGCGACATAGCTGGTCAGCGCAAGAACGACAAAAAGTCGCGAAACGGTCCCTAGCTTCATTATATTCCTCCTCGAAGCCGCACCCTGTGCGGTGCAATGCTATAGTGACCGTCATGAAACGCCCGGATGCCGAAAAGGTTCTCGTGATCGCTTGCGGGATGATCGCGCGCGAAGTGCTTGCCGTTAAGGAGCGCCTCGATCTCGATCATCTCGAGCTTACCTGCCTGCCGGCGGAGTTCCACTACTACCCGGACCGTATCGCGCCGGCGATGGACATTGCGATCCAGAAGGCCCATGCCGAGGGCTACAAGCACATTTTCGTCGGATATGGGGATTGCGGGACGGGCGGGATGCTCGACAAGGTGCTCGAGAAGCATGGCGTCGAGCGAATGCCCGGCCCGCACTGCTTCGCGTTCTACCAGGGCATGGACGCCTTCGCCAAGGTCGCCGACGACGACATGATGTCCTTCTACATGACGGATTTCCTCTGCCGGCAGTTCGAGGCCTTCTTCATCAAGCCGCTCGGCCTCGACAGGCACCCGGAACTCGCCAAGGACTTCTTCGGCAATTACGAGAAAGTCATCTATCTGGCACAGACCGACGACCCGGAACTGGAGAAGGTGGCGATCGACGCCGCCCGGATGCTGGGCCTCGGCTACGAAAAGCGGCGCACGGGCTATGGCGACCTGGAGCCGGGGCTCGCGCGGGCCGCCGAAAGCTGAGATTGCGGCGTCTGCGCGGTTGCTTGCGCCACAATCAGTCTTTAACAGCCATTCGGAATAATGGACGAACGGACGAAGTTCGGTCCGGTGAGGCGTCGTATTGAAACAGGAAATGATGGAGCCGGACGAGGCCTCAGCGGCTGGCGCGTGCAGTGCCCCCGCACCGCGCCGGATGTCGGTGGTCTTCGAGGAACTGGCGCGCGACGCATCGGAGGCGGTGACCATCCTGAAGGTGCGGGATGCGCTCGGCGACCGCAGCTTGGCGGCGCTGCTTGCCTTCTTCGCCGCGATCAACCTTCTGCCGCTGCCGCCCGGCACGACGGTCGTCCTTGGACCTCCGCTCGTCATCATCGCGGTCCAGATGCTTCTCGGCCAGCCGAGGGTATGGCTGCCTCGCTCGGTGCTCGACCGGTCGATCGAGGCCAACAAGTTCCGGCAGCTGACGACAAGGGCGATGCCGCGGCTACTGTGGCTGGAGAGATTGATCCGGCCGCGCTACTGGCCTTTCCGGAGCGAGCGGACGGCCGACCGCGTCATCGGCCTCGTGGCGCTCATTCTCGGGATCGCGGTAACGCTGCCGATCCCCTTCGGAAACTGGCTGCCGGCCTTTTCCATCTTCCTGCTGTCGCTCGCGCTGTCGGAGCGCGACGGACTTTGCCTGATCGCCGGACTTGTCGTCGGCGTGATGGCATTCCTGGTCATCGCGCTCGTCGCCGGCACCGCCCACGCCCTTTACGGCGCTTTCTTCGGGTAACGCCTACTCCGCCGCCTTCGCCCGCTGCTTTTTCTTCTCGCGCGCGGCCGAGGCCATCTCCCCCGCCACGATCACACGAACGTCGAATTCGCCTTCGGATTCGAGCTTGAACGAATTGCCCTCGCCCTTCTTTCCGTTGATCTCTATCCCGGCGGCAGGGCCTCGCGCGACCCGGATGCGATAGACCGCCTTGCCCGGCCGCAGCACCGCCGAGAAGCCGTCCCATTCGCTCGGCAGCGCCGGCGCGACGGTCAGCCGGTCTGCTTCCTTGCGGATGCCGAGAATGCCTTCCACCGCCGCCCGATAGAGCCAGCCGGCCGAACCGGTGTACCAGGTCCAGCCGCCGCGGCCGCCCTTGTCGTCGCTGCCATAGATGTCGGCTGCGACCACATAAGGCTCGACGCGGTAACGTTCGGCGGCCTGTTCATCGAGCGAATGCTCGACGGGGTTGAGCTTGCGGAAGACGTGCCACGCCTCGTCCGCCCGCCCGAGTTCGGCGAGCGCGATGACGAACCAGGTGGCCGCGTGGGTATATTGCCCGCCATTCTCGCGGACGCCCGGCGGATAGCTCTTGATATAGCCTGGCTCCTTCGGCGTCTTGTCGAAGGCCGGCGTGAACAGCCGCACGATGTCGAGATCCTCGTCGACCAGCAACCGTGTCGCCGAATCCATCGCCTGCGTCGCATGGTTCGGCTCTCCCCTGCCCGACAGCACGCTCCAGGACTGCGCGATCGAGTCGATCCTGCATTCGTCCGAAAGGTGCGAGCCGAGCGGCGAGCCATCGTCATAGGAACCGCGCTTGTACCATTCGCCGTCCCAGGCCGGGCCGTCGAGCGCCTTCGCCAGCTTCTCGACATGCGCCGCCCAGCTCCTTGCGCGCTTGTCGTCCTTGCGCGCCCGGGCAACGGGGATGAAGTCGTCGAGCGTCTTCAAGAGGAACCAGCCGAGCCAGACACTCTCGCCCTTGCCGGCTTCGCCGACGCGGTTCATGCCGTCGTTCCAGTCGCCGCCGAGGATCAGCGGCAGGCCGGTCGCTCCGGTCCGCGCGATCGCCAGATCGAGCCCGCGTGCGGCATGCTCGTAGATCGAGGCCTTATCGTTCGAGACCGTGGGCGTGAAGAAGGAATCATGCTCGCCCTCCTTCAAGGGTTCGCCGATGATAAAGGGAACTTCGCGGTCGAGGATCGAACGGTCACCGGTAACCTTCATGTAGTGCGCTGCACCGTAGGCCAGCCAGACCGCGTCGTCCGAGATCGTCGTACGGACGCCCGCGCCGGTGCGCGGCAGCCACCAATGCTGGAAGTCGCCTTCCGGGAATTGCCGGCGGGCGGCGTTCTCTATCTGGTCGGCAGCAAGCAACGGATCGTGCGTCAGCATCGCCAGCGTATCCTGGAGCTGGTCGCGGAAGCCGAAGGCGCCGCTCGCCTGGTAGAAGGCCGTGCGGGCTCGGATGCGGCAGGCGAGCGCCTGATACGGGAGCCAGCGGTTCACCATGAGGTCGAGCGCATCGTCCGGCGTCTCGACCTGGACCGTGTCGAGGAAGCCGTCCCACGACTTCGAGGCCTCGGCTATCCGCTCGTCGAAGTTCCGCTCCGCATGCCGTTTCGCGAGATCGGCGGCTTCTTCCGGCGAACCCGCGCAGCCGATCAGCCAGAGCAGCGTCGTCTCCTCGCCGGCGGCGATCTCGACGTCGTAGGCGAGCGCGGCGCAGGGATCGAGCCCGGCTTCGACGGTGCCGGAAAGGGCCGCGCCGGCCGCGACCGCGCCCGGCAGCACCGAGCTTCCCTTGCGGCCGATGAATTCCAGGCGATCCGCCGTCAGCGAATCCGGCTGCCTGTCGGCGGCCATGAAGGCGATGCCGTCGGAATAGTCCAGGCTGTAGGCGTTGCGGGCCATGAGCATGCCGGCTTCGGCGTCATGCGAAGGAATGATGGTGGGCGCGGATTTCGACCGGTTGATGCCGAGAACCCATTCCGCATAGGCATAGACGCGGAACCTGACCGTCTCGAAGCCGCCATTGCGGATGACCAGCCTCGAAATCTTGACCGGATCCTTCGGATCGACGAGTTGCGTCACTTCCATGGCGAGCTTGCCACGTATGGCGTGGAAGGCGCTGAACCCCTTGCCGTGGCGCGCCTCGTAGCTTGCCGCGGGATCGCGCGCGACGGCGGCGAAGGGCGAGAAGGTCGCGCCGCTTGCCAGGTCATGGATATAGATCGCTTCGCCCGGGCGGTTGCTGACCGGATCGTTCGACCAGGGCGTGAGCTGGAAGTCCCGACTGTTGCGGCTCCAGGTGAAGGAAGCGCCCTCGGCCGACGTGTGGAAGCCGAAGCCCTGGTTGGAGATGACGTTGATCCAGGGATGCGGCGTGGTGCGCGTGCCGGCCAGGCGTATGACATAGTCGCCGGTCTCGGTATCGAAACCGCCGAAACCGTTCCAGAACCGCAGGCCCTCGCCGGACGGCGCCTCCCCTTCCACGGGACGGCTGACGCGTTCCGGGACGAGCGGCTGCACCACGGGCTGCGGCAGCGCGATCTCGCCGGAGAGCGGCATGATCCCCTTCGCCTGCATCTCGATCGCCTCGGCGCGCTCGATCTGGTCGAAGATGGTGCCGTTGCGCGTATGGACGACCACCCGCGCAACCGTCACGAGCGTGCGATAGGACTTCTTGTCGATGAGATCGCGGCGGACGGCGAAGATATGCTCGCGTGGACCGTGCTCGCGCCCCCTCGCCCGGCTGTTCTCGCAAAGCGCCTCGATAGCGTGCTGGAGATCCTGCACGTAGGTGGAAGCCTGCTCGTTGACCACGACGAGATCGATCACGAGGCCCCGCGCGCGCAGATATTCCTGCATCCTGAGCGCATTGGCGACGATCTCCAGATCGGTCTGGTCGCCGATGCGGATGGCGAAGATCGGGAAATCGCCGGATATGCCGAGCGGCCAGAGCGCCGCCTGGGTCGAAAGACCCGAGGCGATCGCCTCGGCCGGGCGCCGCATCCATTGGTCCGGGTAGATCAGATAGCGCGCCAGCTTCTGGACGTTGGCCGCCTCGGCGAGCGTCAGCCCGACATGGTGGGTCTGCACCTGAGAACGCGTCCAGGACAGCATGGATTGACGGGCAAAACCGTCGCTGTGGTCGATCCGCCCGATCGTGGCCTCTACCTCTTCCCTGTCGGCGCCCACCACGGTCCAGAAGGTCAGGACGACCTTCTTGTTGGGCGCCACGCGCACGCGCCGGCGAAGCGCGATGATCGGGTCGAGCACGAAGCCCTGCCCCCCGGCCAGCCTTGCGCCGGGATCGAAGGCGGCCGCATCCGACAACGTCCGGCCACGGCCGATGAAATTGCGCCGGTCGGTCTCCGCCTCGCCTTCGCGCTGCGGCGCCGAACTGTCGGTCACGAAGTGGGCGAGCGCTATGTCGGCCTCGTGCTTGTCGCGCTTGCGCCGCGCCGCGAAGATAGTGCTATTCTGCCTGGCGATCTCGGTGTGGACGAACATCTTGGAGAAGGCCGGGTGCGCATTGTCGGCGGCTTCCGGCGCCAGGACCAGTTCGGCATAGGACGTCACTTCGATGATGCGTTCGGTCGTGCCGTCATTCGAGACGGTGATGCGGCGGCCCTCGCCGTTCCCTTCGGAAACAACGATGCATTCGACCTCCGAGCGCAGCATGCCGACCGTCTTGACGAAGGAGGTCTTGTCGTCGGCCATCAGCGTGTAGGCCGTCTCCGAGACCGCCCGCTTCGGCTCGGCCGTGGCGGACCACCATTCGCCGGACTCGACGTCCCTGAGGAACAGATAGGAGCCCAGCTTGTCCTCGACCGGGTCGGCCTGCCAGCGCGTGACGGCGAGGTCCTGGTAGCGGCTGTAGCCGGAGCCGGCCGCCGTGACCATCACCCAATAGCGGCCATTGGAAACGAGATTGGTCGCCTGGATCGCCTTCAGCGGGTCGATTACCAGCCGCGTATCGGGCATCGCGACCGGCGTATCGCCCTTGGCGCGCTCGGCCGCCTCGGTCTTCAGCGACGCCGCCGGGATGTTGCGCGGCGCCTTCTCCTGCAGCAGGAGCTCGGCCGATTCGATTACGGGGTCGCTGTGGAAGCGTTCGCGCATGCGACCTTCGAAGACGACATTGGCGACGGCCGCGATCGACATTCCCGAATGGTGGGCGAAGTAGTTGTAGACGACGGCGTGGTCCGTTCCTTCGGGCACGCGCTGGGGCGTGAAATCAACCGCATCGTGATAGCCGTAGCGGCCGCAGGCTCCGAGCGCGTTCAGCCGCTTGAGGTTCTGCACCGCCTCCCGCGGCATGAACTGGCTGGCGAGCAGCGTCGCATAGGGCGCGATCACCGTATTGAGCGCCAGCCCGCGCTTCAGGCCGAGCCCCGGCACGCCGAAATTGGTGTACTGGTAGTTCATGTCGCGGTCGCGGGCGTTGAAAGCCGCCTCCGAGATGCCCCACGGGATGCGCTTTTCGTGCCCGTACTGCATCTGCCGCCTGATGATGAGGTGGTGCGTCTGGTTGAGGATGCCGCCCTGCGGCTCCTTCATGACGAGCGGCGGCATCAGATATTCGAACATCGATCCCGACCACGACATCAGCGCGCCGCGGAAACCGATCTCCACGATCGGGCGGCCGAGATGGAACCAGTGATCGGTCGGGACGTCGCCCTTGGCGATGGCGAAGAGGCTGGCGAGCCGCGCCTCCGAAGCCAGCAGGTCGTAGCAGGCCTCGTCGAGCTGGTGGTCGGCCATGCGGTAGCCGATCGACAGAAGCTTGCGGTCCTCGCGCAGCAGGAAGGAGAAATCCATGCCGAAAGCGGTGGCGCGGCAGCGCGTCGCGAGCGCCTTCAGCCGGGCACGGAAATCCTCGATCTTCGCCTCGTCCGTATGCGCGTCGTCGACATGGGCGTTGCAGGCGGCTGCGAGCTTCTCCGCCCAGAGAGAGAGGTCGCCGCTTGCGGCCGATTCCGTTTCCTGATGCACGGCCCCGGCGAGCTTGCGGATTTCCGCCGCCATGACGGCCAGATTGATGGTGCGGACCGCCGCCATCTCCGGTTCGCGCTTGATCGCCTCGACGGCGCGGCGCATGCCGGCTATGCGGTCGCGCAGCCTCTGGCGGAGCGGGCGAAGCGGACGGCGATCGTCCGGCAATGCCTCCAGCGTCTCGTCGAGGACGGTCACCACGTCGAGCAGGCCGTCGAAGTCGCCCTCCATATAGGCGGCGGGCGCCATCGCCCATTCGTCGCAGGCGGCGGCGATCGAAACGAGATGGCCGGCGAAATTGCCATTGTCGACGGCCGATATATAGCGCGGGTGAAGCGGCTGCAGGGTCTGCGTGTCGTACCAGTTGAAGATGTGGCCGCGGAACGTATCGAGCTTGTCGATCGTGTCGAGCGTCCGCTCCAGCCGCGCGATCGCCTCGCCCATGCCGATCCAGCCGAAATCGCGCGCCGCGACGATGGACAGGAGATAGACGCTGATGTTGGTCGGCGAAGTGCGATGCGCCACCACGGGATGCGGCGTTTCCTGGAAATTGTCCGGGGGCAACCAGTGGTCGCCTTCCGTCACGAAGGTCTCGAAGAACAGCCATGTGCGGCGGGCGGCCACGCGGAGCGCCTGCCTGTCCTCCGGCGAGACCACCAGCCGGTCTTCCGTTTCGGCCGAGCGGCTGATCAACCACGCGAAGGCCGGGGAGACGAACCAGAAGACGCAGAAGATCAGCGCCACGATCGCGCCGCTCGAGCCCGCGGCGAAGGGAATGGCGATGCCGATCAGGGCGATGATCAGCGCGCCGCCCATGAGCCGGTAGTAGGAGGACAGGT
This sequence comes from Rhizobiales bacterium 65-79, assembly GCA_001896885.1. Taxonomy (GTDB): domain Bacteria; phylum Pseudomonadota; class Alphaproteobacteria; order Rhizobiales; family Rhizobiaceae; genus Mesorhizobium_L. The sequence goes on from MKRJ01000020.1 coordinate 17,103, forward strand.
CGTTGTCGCCGCGTTGCGCCTGCAGCGCCGTGCGCCATTCCAGAAGATGCTGGTGGCTGACGAAAAGCCGGTAGAGCGTACGGATGATGGCGTCGCCCATGAGCCAGGCCGAATGGGCGATCAGCACCATCCTGAGCGCGACCTGTGCCGTGCCGAACGCCACGTCATGGCCGAAAGTATGGAAATGGCCGCGAAGCGTGACGTTGGCCCGTTCCGGCAGGATGCCGGCGACGATGTCGAAGGTCGGCGCGACGAAGAGGATGAGGATCAGGAAGAGCTGCCATTGCGCGGCGAGCGCGAAGGGCAGCAGCGTCCAGGCCGTGATCGACGAGGCGACCCAGAAGATCGGTGTGAGGGTGCGCCGGAGATTGTCGATCATCTTCCAGCGCGAGACCGCCGGCACGCCGCTCGCCGATCCGAAGATGAAGGGCAGAAGCTGCCAGTCTCCCCTCGCCCAACGGTGATGGCGCGAGGCGTCGACCGAATAGCGTGTCGGGTAGTCCTCGACCACCTCCACGTCGCTCACGAGCGCCGCGCGTGCGAGCGAGCCTTCCAGCAGATCGTGGCTGAGGACGGAGTTCTCGCTGATGCGCCCGGCAAGCGCCGCCTCCATCGCATCCACATGATAGAGGCCCTTGCCGGTGAAGGTGCCCTCCCCGTAGATGTCCTGGTAAACGTCTGAAACGGCGAAGACGTAAGGGTCCATGCCCCGGTTCGCCGAAAAGACGCGCTGGAAGAAGGAGGCCTCGTCGCCGGTCGTGAGCGAAGCGGTGACGCGCGGCTGCAGGATGCCGTAGCCGGCGGTAACGATGCGGCGCGCAGCGTCGAAGACGGGCCTGTTCAGCGGGTGCGCCAGCTTGCCGGCCAGCCGCCTGACCACGTCGCGGGTCGTGCGCGTATCGACATCGAGCGTCATCACGTAGACGACGTCATCCGGCAGAGCCAGTTCCGGCTGCAGGAAGGTCGTGTCGGCGTCGCCGCGCAGGAGCAGGTTCAGCTCGTGCAGCTTGCCACGCTTGCGTTCCCAACCCATCCAGCGCTGCTCGCCTTCATTGTAGAGCCGGCGGCGATGCAGCAGATGGAAGCGCGGCACGCCTTCCTTGGGATGGCGCCCGTTCAGTTCGGCGATCTTGCGGCGCGCATGGCCGAGGATTTCCAGATCGGCCTCGTCCTGTTCCACCTGGCTGTCCGGCCAGTCGGAAAGCAGCGCGAAATAGATCTCGCCCTGGACGTTCGCCAGATAATGCACCTCCAGATTGCGGACGATCTCCTCCACGTCCTCCCGTGAGCCGATGAGCGAGGGAACGACGACGAGCGTTTTGGCGTCGGCGGGCAGGCCTTCCTTGAAATCGTAGCCGACCAGCACCGACGGCTTCAGGAAAAGCAGGGCGACGGTGTTGAAGAGGCCGACCGCGCCGTCCGCCGCAGGGATCGCGAGGATGACCAGCAGCACGGCAAGCGAAGCACGCGAAAGGCCGGCATCGGCAAGCGCCACCCCGGCCAGCCAGAGGAACAGCGCGGTGAGCACGACGACGGGCACGGCGAGCCCCAGCCAGCCCGCCTTGCGGTAGAGGCGCAGGAAACGCAGGCCGAAACCCGGCCTGTAGCCGATCGCCTTTTCCAGTTCCGGCCGGCGCGGACCGGTCAGGAAGAAGCCGATATCGACCGGTTCGGCCGCTTCGGCGGACGAAGCGTCTCCGGCCTTGCCGGCGGACGCTGCAAGCTCGATCGCCTTCTTGGCGACCGCGTGCTCCGTCTTGTCGGAGCGGCGGGCCAGCTTTTCGATGGCATTGCGGTACTGGTCGCGCGACTGGAAGTCGAGATCCGAGAAATTGGTGTGATCGCGCAGAAGCGAGTCGATCTGGCTGACGCCCTCGAACCAGGTGGTCCAGTCCGTGTCGTTGATCATCCTGAGGCCGCGGACGATGTTGCCCATCGTCACATTGCCGCTGGACAGCGTCCGGTGCTCGGCGATGATCGATTCCTCGGCGTCGGTGCCGTGCTTCTCCAGTTCGGACTCCAGCCAGCTCAACGCCCTGCCGGAATTCTGCGAGCCGTCGCGGAGCCGGTAGAGAAGCTGGGTGGCGAAGGTCGCGTCGCGCGCATGCTGGGTGTAGCTGGCGAGCAGGCGCTCGCGGGCCGCGCCGTCATCGACGGCAAGGATGCGGTCGGCCGCCTCGTTGGCCATCTGCCTCAATTCGCGCGAACGGTCGACGCGCCGCGCCAGCCGGCGGAGGTTCTCCGTCAGCACGAAGCGCAGCAAGGCCGGCAACGCCCACAATTCGCCGATCCTGAGGGGCTCGATCGACTGGAAGCCTTGCACGATGGCGCGCAGGCTGTGGAGCATTACCGTGCTGTCGGTATGGGCCACATAGAGCCAGACGATGGCCAGCACGCGCGGGATGCCGCGGCCGCCCGGTGTCTTCATGGTCGGCAATTGCCGGTAGAAGCGAGGCGGCAGGTTACGCTTGACCTGATAGATGGCCTCCTCGATCAGGTAATGATTGTCGAGAAGCCATTGCGCTGCCGGCGTCACCGTCTCGCCGGCGCTCTGCGCCTGGTCCGTTGCGCGGTAGACCTTCAGGATCGTGTCGGCGATGTCGTCGATCCGGGCATGGAAATCGAGCCCGTCGAGCGCCGGATCGACGGCCACGCCCGCCCGGGCAAGACTGGCGCCCAGTTCGCGAAGCGCTTCTTCATGAAGGTAGGCGGAGCGAATGGGCAGATCCACGTCCGCGGGCATCGGGTGGAGGCTTTCGGGAAGCGGGGCTGTCTTGTTGTCGATGCTCATCAAGCGGGCATATCCGATCGGCCGGAAAATGGCGGCGTCCTGCGGCTAAACCTATGGCATACGCCATCAATGTCGAACCACAAACTTTTTCAATAGGAGGCAATCCCGCAATAGGCGGAACGCCCGGCGGGGACCCCTCACGGCCAGGCCGCACACATCCGCATTCGATCGAATTGAGCCGAAATGATAGTGACACCAGACATGGCTCGCTCGTCCCGATCGTCCGGCCAAGGCCGGGCCCCTCCAGGGTCTTTTATCGCCGTCCCCGACAGAAAGCCATGCCGTTCCGCCGATGATCTTGCACCCTCGGTCTTTTGCCTTCCAGCCCGGTCAGGACGGCTCGTCGGGGACTTCGCGCAGGGCGAGGATCGCGGCCAGCGTGATCACATTCGTCACGACGACCCACCACACCGGCGACATCGGATCTCCGGTGACGTGGATCAGCCATGTGAAGATGACCTGCGCCGAGCCGCCGAAGATGGTGACGCCGACCGCGTAGGCGATCGACAGGCCGGCCGTGCGCACCGCGGCGGGGAAGCAGCGCGGGATCAGCACGATGCCGACCGCGCCGCTCGCCGCCTGCAGGGCAGCGAGCACGAAGAAGACGGTGAAAAGCATGGTCGCCGTAGGGTTATGCACCACCAGAAGGACCGCCGGATAGGCGATGATCATGAGAAGCAGGCGCGGCCAGAAGGCGATCGCCTTCAGCCCGAAACGGTCGCCGAGCACGCCGCCGACAAGCGCGAAGATGGCGCCGCTGACGCCGATGACCATGTTTGACCCGAAGGCGACGCTCGAGGGCATATGGAGCGTCGTGATGGCGAAGGTCGTCGCGTAGATCATGAAATACTGGGAGATCGTCGCGCCTGGGATCAGCAGGAAGCTCAACAGCAGGGGTTTCCATTGCCGGCGGAACAGGTCCGACAGCACCGCCGCGCCGCTTTCGTGGGCCCGCGACGTATCGAGCGTCTCTTCCAGCTGGTTGCGGATATAGATGCCGACCGGCGCGATAAGGATGCCGAGCAGGAAGGGAATGCGCCAACCCCAGCTGTTGAGGACCGAGTCGGGAAAGAGTCTCGCCAGGATGAAGCCGACGATGCCGCCAATCAGCACGCCTATATTCTGGCTGGAGAGCTGCCAGCTGCCGAACAGCGATTTACGGGAGGCAGGCGCCGATTCGACGATGTAGGTGGTGGCCGGGCCCATTTCGCCGCCGGTCGAAAACCCCTGCAGAAGGCGCGCCAGGACAAGCAGCACCGGCGCCGCATAGCCGATCTGCGCATAGGTCGGAAGAATACCGATGACGGCGCTGCCGATGGCCATGAGCCAGATGGTGAGCGTCATGGCGGGTTTGCGTCCGGCCCGGTCCGCATAGGCGCCTATGACGATGCCGCCCAGCGGCCGCGTTATGAAGCCCACGCCAAAGGTTGCGACCGAGAGCAGAACGCTGGCGTAGGCGTTTTCCGTCGGAAAGAAGGCGTGGCCGATAAAAACGGCAAAGGCCGCATAGACCGTGAAATCGTAAAACTCCAGGGCATTGCCGAGCACTGCGGCCGTGATGCGCCTGCCGGGCGCCACGCTTGCGGAGCCCATATCGCCCCGCCGATCCTGAACGGTACTACCCACCATGCTCGTCCCCTCCAAGCCGCCTCATCCGATTCCCCGCGGCTATCGGGACAGAATTGCGCCGGCGGACAGCGAAGACAAGCGTGCCTCTGGCCCAAAAGACCGCATCCGACAGATATTTCTTTAGCCAAGGCAAAGCAGCTCGAAAGCGACGCCTGGCCGGCTGTCGAGAAGGCGAGAAAGATGCCGCCCGAAACGCGGGCAGGCGCTTTCGCGCCGCTCACGTCGTCCCGAGATAGAGCCGGTGCAATTCGTCCGGCGCCTTCGCGAGGCTGCCGCAGTCGCCGTCATAGACGAAGCGGCCACGGCGCATCACATAGGCGCGGTCGCCGATGGAAAGCGCCAGCGCCGCGAACTGCTCGACAAGCAGCACCGCCAGCCCCTCGTCCGCCAGCCTGCGCACCGTATGCATCAGCCGCGTCACGATCACCGGCGCCAGCCCCGCCGACATCTCGTCGATCAGGAGCACTTTCGGCCGGGTAAGCAGCGCGCGGGCGATGACCAGCATCTGCTGTTCGCCGCCGGAAAGCAGCCCGCCCCTTACCTGCCGCCGCTGGGTGAGTTCGGGAAACAGGCCGTAGGCCTCGTCCGTGCCGGCGCCTTTGCGCAGGCCGATGCGCAGATTTTCGTCGGTGGTGAGCTGGCCGAAGACCGTGCGGCCCTGCTCGACATGCGCGAGCCCCGCGCGCGAGCGCAGGCCGGCCAGCGCGTTCTGCACTTCGCTTCCGCCGATCGCGATGGTGCCACCCGTCACCGGTATAATGCCTGAAAGCCCTTCGAGCAGCGTCGTCTTGCCGGCGCCGTTCGCGCCCAGCACGACGCTGATCGCGCCGGGCTCGGCGACGAGGTCGACACCGGAGACGACCGGCAGCCCGGCGCGGGCGATCGAGAGGCCGGAGACCCGGAGAGCGCTCATGCCGCGGCGCTCCCTTCCGTGATGCCGAGATAGGCCTTTTTCACGGTTCCGTCCGTCAGCACCCTGGCCGGCGGCCCGGAGGCGATCACCTGGCCGAAATCGAGAACGGTCACCTCGGCGCAGACGGAGCGCACAAGGTCCATGTCGTGCTCGACGAGGAGCACCGCCGTGCCGAACAGTTCCGGAATTTCGGCAATGCGCCGTCCGAGCCTCAATGTCTCCTCGTGCGATTGTCCGGCGGCGGGCTCGTCGAGCAGCACGATCGCCGGACGCGCGGCCACCACGCCGGCGACGTCGAGCAGCCGGCGCGTTCCCGCATCCACCTTGGCGACCGGCGTTTCCGGATCGGGGCAATCGAGCCAGGCGAGCAGTTTGCGGGTCTCCGTTTCCGGAAGCCCCTTCGCCGCCAGCGCCAGGTAGCCGCCCACGGTCAATTCCGGGGCGATCCGGTTGGTCTGCCAGGTGCGGCGTACGCCGGCGCGCGCGCGCAGATGCGCCGGAAGCCTGTCGAGCGCCTCGCCGCCAAGGCGGACGCTGCCTTCATAGGAGGGCAGGAAGCCGGTGACCGCGTCGATGAAGGTCGATTTACCCGCTCCGTTGGGGCCGATCAGACCGGCCACCGTGCCGACGGGCACGGCGAGGTTCACGCGATCGAGCGCCACGACGCTGCCATAGCGGACTGTGAGGTTCTCTATCGACAGCACCGGCCGCGGCGCCGCGCCGGGAGCAGGCCGAGGCAGCACGCCGGGTGCGGTCTTCTCTGGTTGCTTCCGCGCCGGCAGGAGCTTGCGGCCGAGCCGACGGAAGGTCTCGCTCATCGCCTCTCCGGTCGAGAGCGCCTGCGTCGCGCCGATCGCGAAGAGCACGTTGCCGAGGTCCTGCGGCAGGCTCAGCCGGCGCAGGATTTCCGGGAACATGATGACCAGGAGCGCCCCGATGATGGCGCCTTCGGCGAAGCGCGCGCCGGCCATCACCGCCACGGCGTAGAGGCTGAGCGACTGCATCATGGAGAAATTCTCCGCGACCAGCGTGCCGAGATAACCGGCGAGCAGGCCACCGGATATGCCGGCTATGAAGGCGGAGATGGCGAAGGCTGACAATTTGCTCGCCGCGATCGAGACGCCATGCGCGGCCGCCGCCCGCTCGGAATGGCGGATGGCCAGCCACGAGGCGCCGATGCGGGCGCGGGCAAGGAATTCCAGCAGAACCGCGATCGCTACATAGAACAGGAGGGCGAAGACGAAATAGCCGCCGTCGCTGTCGAAAGGCGCCGGACGGGCGACCTGGATGAAAGCGGTCTGGCCGGGATAGGTGATGGTCGCGAGGATCGTGTCGAAGGCGGTGGCGAAGGACAGCGTGACGATCGCGAGATTAATGCCGCGCAGCCTAAGCGCCGGCAGGCCGATCGCGACCCCGAACGGCACCGCCGCAAGCCCGCCGAGCAGGATCCAGACCGTAAGCCCGCCGGGCACCTCGGCGACGTTCAAATAACCGACGGTCCATGCGCCGACGCCGGCGAACGACATCTGACAGAGGGCGATCATGCCCGCGCGTCCGGCGACAAGGCCGAGGCTTTGCAGCGCGACGCCCGTGATGAGGACGCCGGTCAGGAGGAATATCCAGTAGGAGGACAGGAAGAGAACGGCCGCCGCGCCGAGGACGGCGGCTACGGCAAGCAGCGCCAGCGAAGCCCTGATGCTAGCGCGCTTCATCCCAGCGGGCCTCGCGTTGCGACCAGAGGAGCACGGCCAGGATGACCAGGAAGGGTATGGCGCTGCGGTACTGGCTGACGACGTCGACCGTGCTCGCCAGCCCCTCGAGGATGCCGAGCGCGATGCCGCCCGCCAGCGTCAGCCAGAAACTGCGGAAGAGCCCGATCAGCGCGGCGGCGAGCGCCGGCACGACGAGCAGGCTGAGCGTCATGAAATTGGGCGAGCGCTGCGGCGCGATGATCATCAGCGCGAAAGTGGTGAAGGCGCCGGTGACGCCCCAGACGAACAGTGACAGCAGCCTGACCCTGACGCCGAGCAGTTCCGCCGCCATGGGCCGTTCGGAAAGGGCGCGCAAGTGGAGGCCGGTGCGCGTGCCGTTCAGGAAGAGGCTGGAGGCGACGGTAAACAGCACGGCAAGCCCGATCGTCAGCGCCGAGGCGTTGGTGACCTGAACGCCGGCGAGCCGGAAAGCCGAGCCGGGGAAGAGCTCGGGCATGACATGCGGATGCTGACCGCCGGTGAGGCGCAGGCCGATCGCTATCAGGCCGACGAGCAGCGCGGCGGTTACCGCCGCCTTGGTCGAGGCGCCGGCCGTGGCGAACCACCTCGTCATGACGAAGCCGATGGCGACGCCGACCGCCGTGCCGGTCACGATCCCGGCCAGCACCGAGGGCCAGGTCGGATATCCGGCTTCCGTCAGGGAGATCAGCATGAACGTGCCCGCCGTGCCGATCGCGGCGCCCGTGAAATTGACGACCGCGACGAGCCGGTAGGTGAAGACGGCACAGACGCCGAGGAGCGCGTAGGCGCCTCCCGCCGTCAACCCCGCCACCGCGGCAGTGAAATAGGTTTCCATTCCTTCTTCCGATCGAAAAGGAGGGCGACGGCGCAAGCTCCGCCGCCCCCAGGGAGGAGAACTAGTTCACTTTCGGCAAGACGACGAAGTCCGGGGTCTCGACAACCCATGCGCCCTTTTCGAGCTTCATCACCTTGGTCGAGCGCATCGGCGAATGGGTCTTCGCCTTGCCGAAAATCCACGGCGAGCCGGCAAGTGGATCCTTGATCGGCTTCATGTCGTAGAGCGCCTTGGTCACGCTTTCCCGCGTTACCGGGCCGTCGATGCCTTCGATCACCTTGAGGAAATTCTTGGCGGCAAGATAGCCGCCCTGCGAGAAGGCGGTGAGCGGCCGGCCGGCCTTCTTCATGTCGGCGATCCACTGGGCGTTCGCTTCGGCCCCCGTCTCGGTATAGGGCTCCCACTCCGTTCCGGCGTAGATCGGCTGCTTGCTGTCGGCGAGCGCCTTGGCAACCTGTTCGGTGTAGGCCGGCGCCAGGAACAGCCAGTTGATGCCGGTGATCTTCTGCGCGTCGACCGTCTTGATGAGCTGCACCACCTGCGGCTCGACCTGGTTGGTCAGCACCGCGTCGCAGCCGGCGTCGCGCGCCTTGATGACATAGGGGGTGAGATCACCCTGGAACGGCAGGGTGAGGTCGAGAAGGTGGATCTTCTGCCCGGTGATCTTCTCCCAGTCGGCGATGCTCTTCTTGTAGGCTTCCTGCGTGCCGCCGATGATGATGAAGAAGGCGCAGAGATTCTTGGCCTTCAGCGTCTTCGTGGCGAAATAGCCCATCGCGGTCGAGAGCGTATAGGGACCGACATTGACCGGCGAGATGCTGGGCGAGGAGAAGCAGGCGGCGTCGACGCCGAGCCCCTGGACGGAGAGCACCTTCTTGCGGTTGTACGTGGCGGCGTTGACGGCGCAGTCGAGCAGGCTCGCGGAGCCGACCAGCGCCACCACTTCCTTGTTGTCGATCAGGTCGCGGGCGGCCTGCGCGGCGACCGCGGGATCGGCCTTGTCGTCCTCGATCGTATAGTCGATCTTGCAGCCGTTCAGCCCGCCGGCGGCATTCAGCGCATCGAAAGCGGCCTTGGTTGCCTTGGGCACTTCGCTGAAATCCGCCGGTCCGGTGATGGTGGAGACGGCGCCGACCTTGATGGCGCCGTCCGGGCAGGTCGGGCCGGCGGCCGAAGCGGTTGCGGCCGTTGCCGCGAAGGCGAGCGCGGCCAGCGGCGCCGCGAAGAAAATCGATCTCCAGTTCATGTCAGGCTCTCCCATTGTCGTTTCGTTGTCATGCCGCCGCCGAACGTTGCGGCGGATGGATGCTCGCCGCGTTCACGGCGGCGAATTTCACCAATGTGTGCTCGATCGCCTCGGGCGCGATGTCGCGTACGATGAAGACGAGCCGCGTGCGACGGTCGGCCGAGGGCCATCTGTCCAGCCGCGCCGGCGGATGGAAGACATGCTGCACGCCGTTCAGGAGGAGCGGCCTGTCCGGATCGTCCGTCACATGGACAAGCCCCTTCAGGCGAAGCAAATCCTCGCCCTTGAGCGCCGCGACATATTCCAGCCATTGCGCGAAGGCGGACCATTCGATCGGCTGATCGATGACGAAGCTGTAGGAGCGGATGCCGTGGAGATGATGTTCGCCGGGATGAGCGTGCGCATGGCCACGATGTCCGGCCGCGCATTCATGCGTGCCGGCGGAAACGGCTTCGTCGAACCAGCCGGCAAGCCGCTCCGGTTCCGCGCCGGGCTCGGCAACCGGCCGCTCCAGCAGGTCGAAATCGGCCTCGCCGTTCAGCGCGCGGGTCAGCGCGGCGGCCGGCGCCAGCGCCGCGAGCCTCGCTTCGAGCCGGCGGACCGCCTCGCCATCGGCCAGATCGGTCTTGGTGACGATGAGCCGATCGGCGAGCGCGGCCTGCTTCGCCGCTTCCGGATGACGCTCCAATGTCGCGAGGCCGTTCACGACGTCAACCGTCGTGAGGACGGAGCCGATGCGGAAGACGCGGCCAAGTTCCGGCTCCGCCATCAGCGTGTGCAGGATCGGCGCGGGATCGGCGAGCCCCGTGGTCTCGATCAGCACCTGGGTGAGCGGCGGCGTTTCGCCCTCGCGGCTCCTGCGATCCAGTTCCTTCAACGTCCCGACTAGGTCGCCGCGCACCGTGCAGCAGATGCAGCCATTGTCGAGCAGCGCGAACTGCTCCTCGCTCGCCTCGATCAGAAGATGGTCGAGGCCGATCTCGCCGAATTCGTTGACGATCACCGCCGCGCCTTGCAGCGCCGGACGGCGCAGGAGCCGGTTGAGCAGCGTGGTCTTGCCGCTGCCGAGAAAGCCGGTGAGGATGGTGACCGGGACAAGGGAGCCGTCAGGCGTGCTCATGGACCACCCTCCCCTCGAACCAGGTCGTCAGGACCTTCGTGTTGGCGATCTCGTCGGCCGGGACCTCCAGAACGTTGCGGTCGAGCACGATCAGATCGGCGGACTTGCCGATCTCGATCGAACCCACCGTATCGGCCAGACCGATGGCGCGGGCCGAATTGATGGTGAAGATCTCGAGCGCGGTGGCCACGTCCAACGCCTGCTCCGGCCAGAGCGAAGCGCCGGGGAACTCGCCGCTCGGGTTCTTCCGCGTCACTAGCCCCTCCATGCCGTTCCACGGGTCGGGATTGGGCATGACGGGCCAATCGGAGCCGCCGGCGAGCAGCGCCCCGGAAGCCAGCAGTTCGCGGTTCGGCCAGAAGCGCTGCGCGCGTTCCTCGCCCATGGCAAGCTTGTGGCCTTCGAGGAAGCTCGTCGGGTACCAGAGGAACGGAGAGAGGTCGGCCGCGACCCCGAGCTCGGCGAAACGGGGTATGTCGGAAGGCGCGATATAGCTCGCATGCGCGATGTGGTGGACGAGCTTAGTCGGGCCGTTGAAGGAGCGCACCACGTCGATCGCGTCGAGCGCCTGGCTGACGGCGGCGTCGCCGGCGCAGTGGATCTTGACCCCGAGCCCCAGCGTCTCGCACTTGCCGACCCAACGGATCAGGTCCGGCACGGTGACGATCGTCGAGCCGCGGAAGCAGCAGCCGAGCACCGGGTCGGGCAGATAGGGCTCGTGGAAGGCGGCGGTGCGGGCGCCAGGGACCCCGTCCAGGAAAACCTTGACGAAATCCGGCCTGGCGTGGGCACCGCGATATTGCTCGCGCAGCGCGATCAGCTCGTCCCCGGCAATGCCGAACATGAAGGACGGCTCGACCGCCGGCATGGCCGACACCGACCAGGCGGTAAGCTCGCCACGATCGTCGAGGCCCTTCAGCGCCGCCAGGATCGGCTGCATGGCCGCCGCGTCGAGAAAGGCGGTCACGCCGAAGGAATTGAGGGTGGCGATGGAACGCGCCATCGCCGCGCGATCCATCTCCTCCGTATAGTAGCCCGAATCCGCGATGGTGCGCTCGACGATGCCGGCTGCGGTCTCGATCATCATGCCCGTCAGGGCGCCGGTCGCCGGATCGCGGCCGATCGAGCCCTTCTCCGGGTCCGGCGTATCGCGGCCGACGCCTGCGCGCCGCAGCGCTTCCGAATTGACCCAGCGATTGTGATAGGTGTCGTCGCGCAGCATGACCGGTCGACCGCGGCTCACCGCGTCCAGCTTCGCCAGCGCCTCGGCCCTGTTCAATTCGGGCAGGAGGTTGCTTCCCCATTGCCCGCCGATAATCCAGCTCCCCTCCGGCGTTTCGGCGGCTCTTTCCCCGACGCGCGCGATCAGCGTCTCGACGCTGGCGGTCGGCGGGACACGCAGTTCGAAAAGCTCCGCCTGTCCGCCCATCATCAGATGCGCATGCACGTCGACGATGCCCGGCATCAGCATGGCGCCCTTCAAATCGACGCGCCGCGTGTCGGGACCGACGAGCGGCCCGACGGCTCCTTCGTCGCCGACCGCGACGATGCGCCCGGCCTTGACGGCCAGCGCGGACGCCCATGGCCGCCCGCGATCCAGCGTATAGATCCGGCCGTTCGTGAAAACGAGGTCGGCGCCGCTCTTCTGCATCCTCTTCTCCTCCCCTCGCGGCCTCGAATTACCGCCAAAGCTTCCTTTCGGGCCGCATCACACGGCCCGGTTCTGTACCGGCGCGCGGCCGCCGCCATCGGCGACGAGCACCGCACCGGTGACGAAAGACGCCTCGTCCGACGCCAGGAACAGGCAGCAGGCCGCGATCTCCTCCGGCTCGGCGATGCGGCCGAGCGCGATGCGGGTTGCCAGCGCCTCGAATTCCTTGCGCGGCGTCGAGCCCTTCTCCGCAGCCGCCGCGCGCATCTCCTCCTCGCTCATCGGCGTGCGCACCCATCCCGGCGCCACCGCATTGGCGCGGATGCCGTCGGCGCCGTGCGCATAGGCGAGCGAGCGCGTGTAGGAGACGAGCGCCGCCTTCGCCGCCGAATAGGCCGCGTTGCGGCCGCTGGCGTTGAAGGCGCCGACAGAGGCGATGTTGACGATCGCCCCGCCCCGCCGCCTGAGCAGCGGCAGCGCGGCGCGGCAGACCTGCATCGCGCCGGTGACGTTGACGGCGAAGGAGCGCTCCCAGTCGTCGTCGGAAAGCGTTTCCGGCTCGTCCGGCAGCATCAGACCGGCGGCGTTGACGACGATGTCGAGTTTTCCGTCGCACGCGTCGACGGCGCGCGTCACGGCCCGGGGATCCGTGATGTCGCCGTGGACGGCCTTGCCGCCGCTTGTCTCCGCCGCCTCGTCGAGCACTGCGTCACCCAGGCCGAAAAGGATGATTTCCGCGCCGTGGCGGGCGAAGAGTTCGGCCGTGGCGCGGCCCATGCCGGTCGCCGCGCCGGTAACGAGCGCCTTGCGGCCTTCGAGGCGGCGGCTCATGCGAGCCCCCAATGGCGCTCTACCGCGAAGCCGGTCTCCGGCAGCGTCGAGCCGCCGTCGACGACGATCGTCTGGCCGGTCGTGTATCTTGCTTCCCCGGAAGCGAGGTAGAGCATGGCGAAGGCGATATCGTCGGCCTCGCCCATGCGGCCGGCCGGAACGTAGCGGGCGATCCCCTCCGAGACTTCCGGCGCGCTCAGCGTGCCGCGCCCGGGCTTGGCGATGAAGCCGGGTTCGACGCCGTTCACCGTGATGCCGTCGCGCGCGAGTTCGAAGGCCGCGCCCCGGATGAAGGCGTTGACGCCAGCCTTCGCCGCCGAATAGTGCGCGCCACCGGCCATGGCGACCCTGGCCGAGACCGACGAGGTTACGAGGATGCGGCCGAAGCCGTTGCGGCGCATGAGGGGAGCGGCCGCCTGCGTCAGCCAGAAGCAGGCTTTCAAATTGAGCGACAACGCCTCTTCGAGCCTGTCCTCGTCCAGTTCCTCAACCGTCGCCCAGGGACAACCGCCCGCATTGTGGACGACGATATCGAGCCGGCCGTAAGGACGAGCCGCGTCCTCGACCAATCCGTGCAGAGCGGCGCGGTCGAGGCCTGAGAACGGCATGGCCTTTGCCTTCAGCCCCCGGCAGGAAAGTTCCGACGCGAGCGCCTCGGCCACATCCAGCGTACGGTTGGCGACGAGGACGGCGGCGCCCGCTTCGGCGAAGCGGGTGGCGATCGCCGCGCCGATGCCGCGCCCGCCGCCCGTCACCAGCGCCACCCTGCCGGAAAGGTCGAAGGGCCGCCGCATCGCTCAGACCACCCCCGCGTCGCGTACCAGCCCGACGAAGCGGGCGAAAACTTCCGTGTGCCGGTCGACGTCTTCCGCACTGGTCGCCGGGCACATCAGGAACATGGTATGGAACGGCGTCACCAGGATGCCTTCGTTCATGTAGAAGGCGTGCAGGAGCGTCTCCAGATCGCCCTGCCGGGCTGCCCTGACCTCGGCGCCGTTTTTCGGCGGGTTCGGCATGAACATGATCTCGGCCCGCGCGCCGACCCGGGTGACGTGCCAGGGCAGGCCGCTCGCCTTTATGACGCCGCGCGCGGCCTCGGCGAGCCGTGCCGCGTTGGCGGCCATCTTTTCGTAGTTCGCTTCCGTCAGCACCCCTTCCAACACCGCGCGCATAACGGCGACGGTGAGCGCGTTGCCGGCAAGCGTGCCGCCGATGCCGAGATGCGCCGACTGGCGAATGCGCGGGTTCACCTTCGGCACGAGGGCCCACAGCCGCTCGGCGATTTCCTCCGTGACGCCGAAGATTCCGGCGGGGATGCCGCCGGCGATCGCCTTGCCGGCGACCAGCATGTCCGGCGCGAGGCCGTGGAGCGCCGTATAGCCGCCCGGCCCGCAGGAGATGGTGTGCGTCTCGTCGATGATGAGCAGCGTGCCGGTGCGCCGCGTGACCTCGCGCAGGGCGGCATGGAAACCTTCGGTGGCCGGGATCGTGCCGAAATTGGTCATCAGCGGCTCGGTCAGCACGCAGGCGACGTCGCCGGGCGCCAGCGCCCGCTCCAGCGCGCCAATATCGTTGAACTCGACCACTTTCGAGACCGCCGAATGATCGACGCCATTCGGGTGGATCATGTTGCGCAGGCCAACATGGCCGTCGCGGAGTTCCACATGCGCCTCCTCCACGCCGCCATGGTAGCAGCCGGAGAAGACAAGCACCTTGGCGCGGCCGGTCACCATGCGGGCAATGCGGATCCCGCCACGGTTGGCGTCGGTGGCCGAGGTGGTGAACGTCCAGTAGGGCAGTCCGAAGCGGCGCGTTAGCTCCGCGCCGACCCAAAGGCTGTCCTCGGTCGGCAGCATCATGGTTGCGCCGCGTTCCAGTTGGCGGGCTGCCGCGCGCGTCACCGCCTCCGGCCCATGGCCACACATGCCGCCCGTGTCGCCCAGGCAGAAATCGACGTAGTCGTGCCCGTCGATATCGCGGATATGGGCACCCTTCGCCTCGGCCGCATAGACGGGAAAGCCGCCGGCCCAGCGCCGCATCCAATGCGACGGCGCGCCATAGAGGAAATGCTCCTGCCCCGTCTTCCAGGCTGCCTCCGATTTCAGATGCGTCAGGCGAAAACGCTCCTGCTCGCGGTCGAGCAGGGTCTCCACGGCCGTGGGGCGCGGATGAATGGCGGCGGCGGCCGTCAAGACTTGTAACCTCCCGATCCTCACGCCTAGCGGCGTCTTTGTTCCCGTCCTAGGTTCATTATTCGAACCTCTGTTTTATATGTTATAGCCAGACTGCAAGCCGGATCGGTGATTGTCAAGTTAATTCACACGCGAACTATCTTGGAACGGAAGAGAAATGAGCACTGTTGGAAAAGCCGTCTCCCTGCTGGAACTGTTCACGCTCGCGGAACCGGAAATCGGCCTGTCCGAACTTGCCCGCAACGCCGGCCTCGACAAGGCGACCACGCGCCGCCTGCTCGTGGCGCTGATAAACGGGCGGCTGGTCGAACAGGAACCTCGAAGCCGCCGCTACCGGCTCGGCGCGGGGCTGTCGCGTCTCGCGCGCATTCGCGATGCTCATTTTCCGTTCGTGCGGGTTGCCGCGCCTGTCGCGCGGGCGCTGGCGCTCGAAACGGGCGAGACGGTGCATGTTTCCGAGTTCAGCGCCGGCGCATTGCTCACGGTGGATGTGGCGCTTTCCGCCAAGGCCAACCGTGTCAATGTCGATGTCGGGCAGGTGCTGCCGCTGCACGGCACCGCGTCGGGCATCGCCTTTCTCAGTGCCTGCGACGGGGCGGCCGCCGATGCCTATCTTGGCGGACCGCTGGACAAATTCACGCCGCACACGGTCGCCAGTCGCGAGGGCGTCATGGAGGCGGTGCGCGCCGCGGCCGCACATGGCTATTCGCGCAGCGCCCAGGGCTACGAGGAAGGCGTCCATAGCGTTGCGGCCCCCATATTCGGCGCAGACGGCCGCGCCATCGGCACGCTGGCGGTCGCCTCGCCGGTTTCGCGCATCGACGACGCGGTTGCGGTGCGTCAGGGCGAAGCGGCCGTCCGCGCGGCCCGGGAGATCTCGGCGGGGCTCGGCGGCGAGGTGGCCAGGCTTGGGACAGGCTCGGAACGTGCGAACTTCATTCTTAGCGGAAACTGACGCACCCAACCTAGCGATTAGCCAGCGAAATCCACGCCGTCTTCAAATCGGTGTACTTGTCGAAGGCGTGAAGCGACTTGTCGCGGCCGAAGCCGGATTGACCGAAGCCGCCAAGCGGCACCGTCAAATCCGCTCCGCCATAGGTGTTGACGTGGACGACGCCGGCGCGGACCGCGCGAACCATGCGGTGCGCCGTCGCAAGGTTCGATGTCCAGACGGCCGAGGCCAGTCCATAGACGGTCGAATTGGCGAGCCTTGCGGCTTCCGCCTCGTCATCGAAGGAGGTGACGGCGAGCACCGGGCCGAAGACCTCTTCCCGCGCCAGCTTCATTTCCGGCCGCACGCGATCGAAGACGGTCGGCTCCATGTAGAAGCCGCCGGTCTCCTCCAGAATGCGTGCGCCGCCCGTGACCAGCGACGCGCCCTCCTCGCGCGCCGCGGCGACATGGTCGAGGTTCTTGTCCAGTTGCACGGCGCTGGTGATCGCGCCGATGTCCGATTCCAGGTCGAGCGGATCGCCGACCCTCAGCTTTTCCGTCGCGGCGACGAGCTTTTCCATGAACGCATCATGGATAGACGACTGCACCAGAAGCCTGGAGCCGGCGACGCAGACCTGGCCGGAATTTCGGAAGATGCCGAAGGCGGAGACCTTCGCGGCGAGATCGAGGTCCGGGGCGTCAGCGAAGACGATATTCGGCGACTTGCCGCCGAGTTCCAGATGAACGCGCTTCAGGTTCGAGCGGGCGGAATATTCGAGAAGCCGCCGCCCCACCGCACCCGAACCGGTGAAGGCCAGTGCGTCGACGTCCATGTGGAGCCCCAGCGCCTCGCCGGCGACCGCACCGCGCCCAGTCACGATGTTGAGCACGCCTTCGGGAATGCCGGCTTCCGCTGCAAGCTGCCCGAGCCGCAGCAAGGCGAGCGATGCCGCCTCCGCCGGCTTCAGCACAACGGAATTGCCCGCCGCGAGCGCCGGCGCCAGCTTCCAGGCGCCGATCATCATCGGGAAATTCCACGGCACGATCGCCGCCACCACGCCGAGCGGCTCGCGATGGATCAGCCCCAGCACGTCCGACGGCGTCGGGGCGATCTCGCCATAGACCTTGTCGATCGCCTCGGCGTAGTAGCGGAAGGTGGCTGCCGCCGAGAGCGGCTCGGCCTTGTAGGCCATGCTGATCTCCGTGCCGTTGTCGCGCACGCCGAGAACGGCAAGTTCGAGCGCGTCCCGCTCGATGAGGTCCGCGAGCTTCGACAGCGCCTTCTTGCGCGTGGCCGGCGCGGCGCGCGACCATGAACCCTTCTCGAACGCGGCGCGCGCCGCGACGACGGCGCGGTGCACATCCTCGGGGCCGGCATCGGGAATGGCGCCGATCGTTCTCCCGTCTATCGGGCTTGTCACATCGAGCGTCGCGCCGCCGGCAGCCGGCACGCCGCGTCCGCCGATCCAAAGCACCTGCTCCGGGACGGGTTCGACGCGAAGGCGATCGATCGCCGGTTGGTCCATTTTCCCCTCCATCGGAGTTGGTCGCGCGGGTGGGACAAACACCCCGTATCTGCGAGCGGACAGCGCCTTTGTCATTTCATTATTCGGAACGATATTTCGAATATAGACTTGCAAAGGACAAGGACTCCTGTCAAGTTATTTCGCACGTTAAGTAAAAGCCAGAGAAACGAAGACATATGGGCACGGTGAGCAAAGCCGTTTCGCTCCTGGAAATGCTGGGCTCCGGCGTGCCGGAAATCGCGCTGGCCGAGCTTGCCCGGGGCGCGGGCTTCGACAAGGCGACGACACGCCGGCTGCTCGTTTCGCTGATCGAACATGGTCTGGTGGAGCAGGACGAGTCGAGCCGGCTCTACCGGCTGGGCGCCGGCATAGCGCGGCTGGCGCTCATGCGCGAAGCCCAGTTCCCGTTCCTGCGCACCGGCGCTCCGGCGATCGAGCGGCTGGCGGCGCAGACGGAAGAGACCGTGCACCTGTCCGAATATTCCAGGCGCGGCCTGATCTCCGTCCATGTCGTGGAATCGACGAAGGCCAACCGCGTCAGCGTGCCGCTCGGCGAGGTCCTGCCGCTCCACGCCACCGCCTCGGGCATCGCGTTTCTCGCCTTCGCCGACGACGGCGTTCGCGAAGCGGCATTGGCCGGACCGTTCCCCGCTTTCACGCCGTTCACCGTATCGGACCGGGCCACGCTGGCCGCGAATGCCGCCGCCGCCCGGGCCCGTGGCTATTCGGTCGGTTCGCAGGGTTTTGAGGAAGGAGTAGAGAGCGTCGCCGCCCCGATCATGGGTGCGAGCGGCTTCGCCATCGGCACCGTCGCGATCGCGGCCCCGCGGGCGCGGATCCGTCAAGGCGACATCGAGCGCTACGGCCTCGCCGCCGTCGAGGCGGCGCGCGATATCGGCGACCGGCTCGCCGGCCGGTCAAGGGCGGCTGAACGCAAGCGGGCGTGATCGCCGCAGCCCAAGGGAACCAGGGAGAAACGAGATCGTGAAGGAAAATCCGCGCATCCTGGTGATCGGAACCGGCGACACCAAGGCCGACGAACTGAGCTTCATGCGCGAGCGCATCGAAGCGGTCGGCGGCGTCGCGGTCATGATGGATGTCAGCGTACTCGGCGATCCGCCCTACCCCTTGGCGCACGACCGCCATGCGGTCGCAAGGGCGGCCCGTTCCACCATCGAGAAGATCGCCGCCAGCGGCGACGAGAACTCCGCCATGACGCTGATGGCCGAGGGAGCCGCGTCCCTTGCCCGGACCCTGCACGAGGCCGGCGAGATCGACGGCATGATCGCGCTCGGCGGCACGATGGGCACCGACCTGGCGCTCGACGTGGCCCTGGCGCTGCCGCTCGGCGTCCCGAAATTCGTCGTCTCGACCATCGCCTATTCGCATCTGGTGCCGCCGGAGCGCATCGCCACGGATCTGATGATGATCCTGTGGGCGGGCGGGCTTTACGGGCTGAACGCCACCTGCCGGGCGGTGCTGTCGCAGGCCTGCGGCGCGGTCGTGGGCGCGGCGCGAGCCGCCCTGCCCCCCGACGCCGCCCGTCCGGTGATCGGCATGAGTTCGCTGGGCAAGAGCTGCCTCGGCTATATGGTGGCGCTGAAGCCGGAACTGGAGCGGCGCGGCTACGAAGTCGTCGTCTTCCACACCACCGGAATGGGCGGAAGGGCGCTCGAGGCGATCGCCGCCCAGCGCGGCTTTGCCGCCGTGCTCGATTTTTCGCTGCAGGAACTCGCCAACCAGCACACCGGTTCGGTGGTGAACTCCGGCGCCGACCGGCTGGAGAATGCCGGGCGCGCCGGCATCCCGCAGATCGTGGCGCCCGGCGCGATCGACATGGTCGATTTCCCTACATGGCAGGAAGTGCCGGGCCGCTTCGCCGGCCGGCCCTACCACGCCCACAACCGCCTGCTCGCCTCGGTCACGTCGGACGCCGCGACGCGCCGCGAGATCGCCCGGGCGATCAGCGGGAAGCTCGGCTCGGCCACGGGACCCGTCGCCTTCATCCTGCCGGCCGGCGGCATCCAGCAATGGGACCGGGAAGGCGAACCGCTGCACGAGCCGGAAGCGCTCGCGGCCTTTGTCGAGGCGATGCGCGCCAGCGTGCCGGCCAAGGTCGAAATGCACGAGATCGCCGCTCATATCAACGACGCCGACTTCGCTGCCAAGGCGCTGGAGATATTCGACCGCTGGGTGGCCGAAGGCGTCATCCCGCCCGGAAAGCCCAGGGATCGCGAAGCGGCATGAACACGGCTCCACCGCAGGCGCTGGTGCTCGATTTCGGCGGCGTGGTCACCAAAACGCTGTTCGAGACGCATCCGCTAACCGAACGGGCGCTCGGCCTGACGCCGGGAACGCTGACCTGGCGCGGTCCATTCCAACCCGCCACCGACCCGCTATGGCGGGCCATGCAGGCGGACGAGATCAGCGAGCGCGACTACTGGAAGACGCGCACGCGGGAGGTCGGCCAGCTGCTGGGCGAGGAATGGCGCGATATGTCGACCTTCGTACGCCGCGCCCGTGGCGCCGACCCGCAGGCGATCGTGCGACCGGAAGCGGACCGCGCCATCCACGCCGCGCACGCCGCCGGTATCCGCCTCGCCATCCTCTCCAACGAACTCGACCTCTTCTACGGCGCCGATTTTCGAGAGCGCCTGCGCCTGCTCTCCCTGTTCGAAGCCATCGTCGACGCCACCTACACCTGCATCCTCAAGCCCGATCCCCGCGCCTATCAGGCGGTTTGCGAGGCTTTGGACCTGCCGGCGGGAGCCTGCATCTTCGTCGACGACCAGAAACGCAACATCGAAGGCGCCCTGACGGCCGGCATGCGTGCGGTGCATTTCGACGTCCGCGATCCTTCGCGAAGCTATGCCGAGACTCTTCGCCCTTTCGGGCTCGCCATTCCATCCTGATCGGATATCCGGAGTACCTGCCATGCGCGACATCAATTTCCTGAGCGAAAACAACGCCAAGCCGATCTGGCATCCGATGGCGCATCCGGCGGAGATGCGAGCCTCGCCGCCGCGCATCGTCATGAAAGGCGAAGGCGCGATGGTGACGGATATCGAGGGTCGCACCGTGCTGGACGCGGTCGGCGGGCTGTGGAACGTCAATCTCGGCTATAGCTGCGAGCCGATCAAACGGGCGATCGCCGCCCAACTCGACGCCCTGCCCTACTATTCAGGCTTCCGCGGCACGTCGACCGGTCCCTCCATCGAGCTTGCCTACGAGCTCACGCAATGGTTCCAGCCGGAGGGCATGGTGCGCGCCTTTTTCACCTCCGGCGGCTCGGACTCGGTGGAGACGGCGCTCAGACTGGCGCGGCAATACTGGAAGATCCGCGGGCAAGGCGACCGGACGAAGTTCCTGGCGCTGAAGAAAGGCTATCACGGCACCCATTTCGGCGGCGCCTCGGTCAACGGCAATGCCAATTTCCGCCGCAACTACGAGCCGCTCCTGCCCGGCGTCTTCCACACGCCGGCGCCCTCGACCTACCGCAACCCATACGACGAGACCGATCCGGCAAGGCTGGCGAAACTCTGCGCGCGCGCCATCGAGGAGGAGATCGCGTTCCAGGGCGCCGACACCATCGCCGCCTTCATCATGGAGCCGGTGCTGGGTGCCGGCGGCGTCATCGTCCCGCACGAGACGTTCATGCCGCTCGTGCGCGAGATATGCGACCGCCACGGCATATTGCTCATCGCCGACGAGGTGGTAACCGGCTTCGGCAGAACCGGCGCCTGGTCGGGATCGCGGCTATGGGGCGTGCGGCCCGACTTCATGACCATGGCCAAAGCGATCACCTCCGGCTATTTCCCGCTCGGCGCCACCCTGATCTCCGCCAAGGTGGCGGAGGCGTTCGAGGCGGACAAGACCACCTTCGGCGCCATCGGCCACGGCTATACCTATTCCGGCCATCCGGTGGGCTGCGCAGCCGCGCTGGAAGCACTTGCCGAAACGAAACGGCTCGCACTCAACGAGAACGCGGCGGCGCGCGGCGGCGAGCTCGAGAAGGCGCTCGAGCTGCTGAAGGCCAGGCATGCGCTGGTCGGCGATGTGCGCGGCAAGGGGTTGATGGCGGCGCTGGAACTGGTCTCGAACCGGGAAGCGAAGATACCCGCCGACAAGAAGACGATGGCGAAAGTCGCCGACGCCGCCTACGAAGCCGGCGTCATGCTGCGGGTATCGGGCAACACCATCATCCTGTCGCCGCCGCTGATCGTCACCTCCGCCGATATCGATAAGATCGCGGAAGGGCTCGATGCGGGGCTGGAGGCGGCGAGGTGATGCCGCCGGTTTCGCCGAAGCCTATCGACCCTCGGAGGATTCCGACAGGATCAGGCGCTCCAGCATGTCGAGCAGCTTCTGGTGCTGCTCGGCGCCGTAGCGCTTCTCGATAGCATCGTAGATGGCGATGCGCTCGGGCGTCAGTTCCTCGATCAGCGCCTGCCCGGCGGCGGTGACGGCAAGACGCGTGCGCCGGCCATCGTCCTTGACCCTGCCGCGGGAGATGAACTTGCGCTCCTCCATCGCCTTGATGATGCGGGTGAGGCTGGGCGGCAGGATGGAGGCCTGCTTGGCCAGCTCGGTCGCCTCCAGAGGGCCCGCCTCCGCCAGGACGCGCAGCACGCGCCACTGCTGCTCGGTGATGTCGTGGCGCGCCAGCATGGGCCGGAAACGCGCCATCACGATTTCGCGGGCGCGAAGCAGGGCCATCGGCAGGGAGCGGCGTGTACTGGGCGGCAGCAAATCGGTCTCCGGAATATCCCCTCGGCCATATGGGCCAGCCCGCTATATCCGCGATTTTTCCCGGTCGGTAAATCCCGCCTTCGCAATGGGGAAATTCCCGTCCCGAGCTTGACAAGCCTGCAACGAAATGTAATTCACGTGTTAATTAAAATCAATCGGCGCGAAGCCTTCGGAGGAACACCTTGCCGCATATGGCGATCGAATATTCGGCCAATCTCGATGGCCCGCTCGACATGAACGAGCTTTGCGCGCTGATATCGCGCACCATCCTCGATACCGGCCTTTTCGAGAAGGGCGCCGTGCGCGTGCGCGCGTTCCGGGCCGACGCCTACGCCGTAGCCGACCTTCTGCCCGAAAACGGCTTCATCGACATGAATTTCCGTATCGGCGAGGGCCGCAGCGCCGAGGAAAAGAAACGCGTCGGCGAAGCGATCTTTTCGGCGGTGGCGGACCGTCTGGCGCAGCTTTTCGCCACGCCGCATTTCGCGCTGTCGCTGGAGGTCCGCGAGATCGACGCCAAGCTTTCCTGGAAGAAGAACGCCATTCATTCCCGGCTGCGCGGCCATTGAGGGAAGCAAGTGACGGAAAGACGATCATGACGGCATTGGACGACAATCTGAAAAAGGCCGAGGCCTGGCTGGAGCGCTTCCGCCGGGACGGCGTCCTCAACCAGATCGGCGGCGAGGCGATGCCGGCCGCCGACGGGACCACCTTCGAGACCGTATCGCCCATCGACCTGAAGCCGATCGCGAAAGTCGCGCATGGCAAGGCCGAAGACATCGACCGCGCCGCCAAGGCCGCCAAGACCGCGTTCCGCGACTGGGCGGCGATGCCCGGCGCGGAACGCAAGAAGCTGCTGCACCGGATCGCCGATGCGATCGTGGCACGGGCGGAGGAGATCGCCTTCGTCGAATGCATGGATACCGGCCAGGCGCTCAAATTCATGGCCAAGGCCGCGTTGCGCGGCGCGGAAAACTTCCGCTTCTTTGCCGACCGCGCTCCTGAGGCGCGCGATGGCAGGGCGCTGCATGGACCGGGCCAGATCAACATCACTACGCGCGTGCCGATCGGCCCGGTCGGCATCATCACGCCGTGGAACACGCCCTTCATGCTGTCGACCTGGAAGATCGCGCCGGCGCTCGCCGCCGGTTGCACGGTGGTGCACAAGCCGGCCGAGTTCTCGCCGCTGACGGCCCGGCTCCTGGTCGAGATCGCCGAAGCGGCGGGCTTGCCGCCGGGTGTATGGAACCTCGTCAACGGCTTGGGCGAGGATGCCGGCAAGGCATTGACGGAGCATCCCGATATCAAGGCGATCGGTTTCGTCGGCGAGAGCCGCACGGGCTCACTCATCATGGCGCAGGGCGCCGCGACGCTGAAGCGCGTGCATTTCGAGCTCGGCGGCAAGAACCCGGTGATCGTCTTCGCCGACGCCGACCTCGAACGCGCCGCCGACGCCGCCGTCTTCATGATTTATTCGTTGAACGGCGAGCGCTGCACCTCCTCGTCGCGGCTTCTCGTGGAGGCCTCGATCCATGACGAATTCTGCGCCAGGGTGGCGGAGAAAGCCAAGCGCATCAGGATCGGCCATCCGCTCGACCCGGAAACGGTGGTCGGGCCGCTGATTCACCCGGTGCACCACAAGAAGGTGCTGTCCTATCTCGAGCTCGGCCGCTCCGAGGGCGCGACGATTGCAGCCGGCGGCGGCAAGGCCGACGGACCAGGCGGCGGCTGTTATGTCCAGCCGACGCTCTTCACCGGCGTGAAGAACACCATGCGCATCGCCCGCGAGGAGATTTTCGGGCCGGTGCTGACCGCGATCCCGTTCAAGGACGAAGCGGAAGCCCTGGCGCTCGCCAACGACACCGACTACGGGCTCACCGGCTATCTGTGGACGGCCGACGTGACGCGTGCGCTGCGCTTCACGGATGGGCTGGAGGCCGGCATGATCTGGGTGAATTCCGAGAACGTGCGCCATCTGCCGACGCCATTCGGCGGAGTGAAGAGCTCCGGCATGGGCCGCGACGGCGGCGACTGGTCGTTCGACTTCTACATGGAGACGAAGAACATCGCCTTCGCCACGGCGCCACACGCCATCCCGAAACTCGGCGGCTGAACCGCTCGACGCCATCGCGTCAGGGTTGCATTCAGCAGGGAGGAAGTCATGCCGCTGCCCAAGCCCAACCTTTATCCATCCTTCAACGTCGTGCGGCTCTCCCATGTCGAGCTTTGCGTCACCGATCTCGGCAGGAGCCGCGCCTTCTACGTCGACACGCTCGGCCTCCAGGTGACGGACGAGAGCAGGGACGCCATCTACCTGCGGGCGCTGGAGGAACGAGGCCATCACTCGATCGTGCTCCGGCAGACGGACAGCGCGGAAGCCCGCGATCTCGGCTTCAAGGTCTTCTCCGAGGAGGACCTCGACAAGGCTGCGCATTTCTTCAAGGGCAAGGGCATGCCGGTCGAATGGGTCGAGCGGCCCTATCAGGGGCGCACCTTCCGCACTCGGGATCCGCACGGTATTCCGCTCGAATTTTACTCGCGGATGGACCGCCTGCCGCCGATCCACCAGAAATACGCGCTCTACAAGGGCGTGAAGCCGCTGCGCATCGACCATTTCAACGTCTATTCGCCCAATGTCGATGAATCGGTGGCCTTCTACGGCGAACTCGGCTTCCGGGTAACCGAGTACACGGAGGACGCCGAGACCGGCAGGTTGTGGGCCGCCTGGACGCATCGCAAGGGCGGCGTGCACGACATCGCCTTCACCAACGGGCGCGGCCCACGCCTGCACCATGCCGCCTTCTGGGTGCCTACGCCGCTCAACATCATCGACCTTCTGGACCTGATGGCGACCACCGGCTACATCGGCAACATCGAGCGCGGGCCCGGCCGGCACGGCATTTCCAACGCGTTCTTCCTGTACGTCCGCGACCCGGACAAGCATCGCATCGAGATCTACTGCTCGGACTACCAGACGGTGGATCCCGATCTGGAGCCGATCAAATGGGACCTGAAAGACCCGCAGCGCCAGACACTGTGGGGCGCGCCGGCGCCGCGCAGCTGGTTCGAGGAGGGCAGCCCATTCCAGGGCGTCACGCCGCGCGAGCCCGACCTCGCCGCCTCGCCGATCATCGCGCCATGAGCAGATCGATGCAGTCGGCACCAGTGATCCGCCAGGCATAGACAATCTCCAGAAGGAGCAGACCTCGCCATGACCCCTCCCCGCCTCGCCACCTTCATCGCGGGAGGAAAGCGCCGCTACGGCGCCATTTCCAGCCGGGGTGCCGTCGATCTCTCGGCCCGCCATGGCGGGCAATGGCCGACATTGCGCGAGGTGATCGAAGCCGGCATGCTCGGCCGGCTCGCCGAGGAAGCGTCCGCCTTGCCGGCCGATTTCGCGGAGAGCGAGATCGCCTATGCCATCCCAATCCCCTCGCCCGAGAAGATCATATGCGTCGGCGTCAACTATCCCGACCGCAACGAGGAGTACAAGGACGGCCAGGCCGCGCCGCCCAACCCGTCGCTTTTCGTGCGCTTTCCCCGCTCTTTCGTCGGCCATGGCGCCGATCTGGTGCGGCCGCCGGAATCGCCGCAGCTCGACTATGAGGGCGAAATCGCGATCGTCATCGGCAAAGCCGGCCGGCGCATCGCCGAAAAGGATGCGCTCGGCCATATCGCGGCGCTCTCGCTTTGCAACGAAGGCACGATCCGCGACTGGGTGCGCCACGCCAAGTTCAACGTCACGCAGGGCAAGAATTTCGACCGCAGCGGCTCGATCGGCCCCTGGCTCGTACCATTCGGGGATGAGGCGCAGATCGCCGATGTCGCACTCACGACGCGCGTCAACGGAGAGATGCGCCAGCACGACCGGACCAGCCGCATGATCTTCTCCTTCCGCAGGATCATCGGCTACATCTCCACATTCACCACGCTGGTGCCGGGCGACATCATCGTCACCGGCACGCCGACGGGCGCCGGCGCGCGGCGCGATCCGCCGGTCTGGCTGAAGCCGGGCGATGTGATTGAGGTCGGGGCCGAGGGCATCGGAATGCTCAGGAACGGCGTGGCCGACGAGGCGATCCGCCGATGATGACCCCGAACCAGATCGAAGACGCAGCGCGGCGCCTGTTCGAAGCGGAGCGCACCCGTAAGCAGATCCGGCTGCTCAGCCTCGACTTCCCCGAGGCGACGATGGACGATGCCTACAAGGTTCAGGCGGCGCTGGTCCGCCGGAAAGTGGCGTCCGGCCTCGCCATCCGGGGGTGGAAGATCGGGCTCACCTCGAAGGCGATGCAATCGGCTCTCAACATCGATATCCCCGATTCCGGCATCCTGTTCGACGACATGTTCTTTCCGGACGGCGGCACGGTTCCGGCCGGCCGCTTCATCCAGCCGCGTGTCGAGGCCGAAATCGCGTTTGTCATGAAGGCACCGCTGAAAGGGCCCGATATTTCGGTCGACGACGTGCTCGACGCCACCGACCATATCGCGCCGGCGCTCGAGATCCTCGATACACGCATCGAGCGGGTGAACAGGGAGACCGGCAAGGCGCGCACCTTCTTCGACACCATCTCGGACAATGCGGCGAATGCGGGCATCGTCGTCGGCGACCGCACCTGCGATCCTCGCGAGGTCGATTTGCGCTGGATCGGCGCGATCGTCTCACGCAATGGCGAGGTCGAAGAGACCGGCCTCGGCGCCGGCGTGCTCGACCATCCGGCGATGGGCATAGTGTGGCTGGCCAACCGGCTGCACCGGTACGGGATGGAGATTTCGGCCGGCCAGACGGTATTGTCGGGCTCGTTCGTGCGGCCGGTCGAGGCACGTCCCGGCGAAAAAATCGCCGCGGATTTCGGGCGGCACGGGACGCTTCGCATCTCCTTCGCATGACAGCCGCGAACCGGTGCCGATCGCCTGCCGGTCAACGGCTCATTCGCAGATAGAGCCTCGGCAACAGCTGCGTCAGCCGGTCCACCGCGGAAATCGTGATCGAGTTGTGCTCGCCGAATATACGGCCGAGCGAGGACTCGGCGTCGGAATCAAGACCGACGCAGAACGTGTCGACGGCCATCTGGTTCAGCCGCTGGACGGCCTTGCGCGCATCTTCGACCAGATATTTCCGGTCCTCGACATCGATATCGGACGGTTCTCCATCCGTGACGACGAGCAGCAGCCGTCGATAGGTCTTCTGCAACGCCAGATCCCGACCGGCATGGCGTATCGCCGCGCCAAGCCTCGTCGAAAGGCCGCTTTCGAGGCCGGCCAGCCGCGCTTCCGCCAGGGCATCGAAGGGCTGTCCGAAATCCTTGAGGCGGAGGTAGCGGACATCCTCCCTCCGATCGGAACAAAAAGCGGCGACCGCGAAAGGATCGCCGAGTTCGGCCATTGCCTGGGAGAGCAAGGCCGCCGCCTGCCGCTCGACGTCGAGCACGGTCTGCCGGCCGTTGCGGACCCCTGCGGCCGTCGATTGCGAGATGTCGAGCAGAAGCAAGGTGGAAAGGTCGCGACTACGCCGCTCGTAGCGGCCGTGGATGCGCGGGCTCGGATTTTCGCCAATGCGGCGGGAGATGAAGGCTTCGATACACGCGTCGAGGTCGAGGAACTCGCCTTCAGGCTGGCGGCGCAGGCGTTCCGCGCGGCTGACACGCGCCGAACGGATCAGGGCGGTCAGGCGGTCGGCGAAACCGGCGCGCTCCTCGCGAAGCCGCGCGACGAGTTGGGCCTGCCCCTGCTTCGGAGGATATTCCTTGACCGATGTCCAGTCGGCCTGGTCGCGCCCGGTGACATAGTCGAATTCAGGATAGCGGGCGACGAGGACGCCCTCACTCTCCTGCACGGTCAGATGAGCGCGCCCGGCCGGGCTCTCGGGCTCCCATTCCTGCTCCACACGGTCCGGCGCGCGTCCGTCATTTTCTTCCACGCGGAAGCTGGCCGAAGAGAGAACTTCCTCGGCATCCGCCATCTGCGCGGAAGCGTCCTCGCCGAAATCCCAGAGACCCATATTGTCGTCGCGGTAGGGCGGTTGGACCACATAGTTCTTCGGATCGAACTGGACCCGCATCTGGCCGAGGTCATTGCCCAGCAGATTGCCGATGCGGCGGCTGACCTGCTGATCGTCGAGCTCCGCCTCCGCTGCCATGAAAGCGTCGCGGCCTTTTCTCACCCAGGGGTTCGGATCATCGTAGGCTGGATCCGCCAGCGCG
Organism: Rhizobiales bacterium 65-79; assembly: GCA_001896885.1. Classification (GTDB taxonomy): domain Bacteria; phylum Pseudomonadota; class Alphaproteobacteria; order Rhizobiales; family Rhizobiaceae; genus Mesorhizobium_L. Next base: position 45,455 of record MKRJ01000020.1, read on the forward strand.
CGCGCGAGGCGGGCGAATAGCGAAGGCGCCGTGGCGATGTCCGTCGGCGTTGCCGAATGAAACGGCAGGAAGAGACGCGCCAATCCGGGAAGCTCGCGCATCGCCAGGTGCTCGACCCGGGCATCTTCTATCAGCGAAACGAGCGCAACCTGCGCCGGTTTCAGGCTTCCGAGAGGAAAGCGATCCCGCGAAAATCTGAGATGCGCGCCGATATGGGCGACGGCGGCGCGATAAAGCTTCTCGCTGTCGGAGGGTGAAAATCCCTGGAAATTCGTCGGCAGCCGGACGACGCTGCCATCGAAGCCGGGGCGACGGCGCGCCTGCGGCGGCGCGTTCGGCGGCGTCTCGCGCAAGGGCGGCGCGTCTCCCCAGAGCGCGACGAGGAAGGGCTTCAGCCGTGCCTCCATGTCGAGGAAGCCGACCTGCCCGCTTTGCCGCTGCAGCCAGCGGCGACTGTCGGCGTCTTCCAGCCTGAAGAAGCGAAGGCGCCGCTCGGGATCGCCGTCGGCAACGCGCACGCCGATCCTGACCCAGGCTTCGAGCCCTTCGATATCCGTCTGGCCGAGAAGGCCCGGCATCTGTTCGAGCAGGGTCGCAAGCGATTCCGGGGCGGCACCGAGCATCCATTCGACGAGCCGAAGCCACCGGCCGCATTTGCCGGCCCCAAGCTTCTCGGCCACCTCGATCGCGGCGCGCGGCAATTGCTCGGCGGCACGGCGGCCGGCACGAATGGCGGCGCCCGAAACGATGCCGGCCAGTTCGATAGCCACGCCTGGAGAGGCGAGAGCCGCGAATTCCGGCGACAGGCAGGCGTAGTTCTCGGCGACCGCGCCGCCATAGCCTGCTCCCGCAAGCCGGCGGCAGGCGACGATCCAGGCGTCGCGGCACTCGCTGCCGAAGGCAGAGGCGCCGTGGCGCATGGCCTGCATCAGCGCCGCGTTCTGCCGATCCGGTGGAGCGGGGATGCCCAGCCGCTTGCGCACGCCGCAGGCCGCCTTAGATGCAGGCGGCGACGGCCGCTTTCAGCGCATCGCGCATGTCGGCATCGTCCGTGATCGGCAAGACCAGCGCCACCTCGCAGGCCGCGTCCATCGCGATGCCGCGCCTGACCAGCATGCCTGCATTGATGAGCATCCGCGTCGAGGCCCCTTCCTCCAAGCCATGTCCCTTCAGGTTGCGGGCGCGCTCGGCGATCCGGACGAGGGTCTTAGCTGCTTCCCTGGCGACGCCGGATTCTGCGGCGACGATCTCCGCTTCGACGGCGGCTTCCGGGTAGGAAAACGAGATGGCGGCGAAACGCTGCTTGGTCGATTCCTTGAGGTCCTTTAGCACGCTCTGGTAGCCGGGGTTGTAGGAGATCACCAACTGGAAGTCCGGTGGCGCCTTCAGCACCTCGTTTTTCTTTTCCAGCGGGAGGATGCGGCGATCGTCCGTCAGCGAATGGATGACCACGGTCGTGTCCTGCCGCGCCTCGACGATCTCGTCGAGGTAGCAGATGGCGCCATGGCGGACGGCGAGCGTCAGCGGGCCATCGTGCCAGACCGTTCCCTCGGCATCCAGCAGATAGCGGCCGACGAGGTCGGAGGCGGTCATGTCCTCGTGACAGGAAACGGTGACGAGCGGCCTGCCCAATCGCCACGCCATATATTCGACGAACCGCGTCTTGCCGCATCCGGTCGGCCCCTTGAGCATGACCGGCACGTGGGAATCGCAGGCGGCTTCGAAGAGTTCCACCTCCTGCCCGACGGGACGATAATAGGGCTCCGACACGATGCGGAAATCGTCCAGCACGCCGCCGGCAGTCGAATTCCGTATCCCGGCGACACCCGTTCCTCTGCTCATTCCGGCCTCCGAATTCAGTCCAGCGTCGGGCGCGCGAAGGCAAGCCGCGACGGCAGCGCGGCACGACATGCCTTCGGCCGTAGCTAACGGTGCGCGGCGACCTTGTTCGGGATGCCTTCGATGGGGCTTTCGGGCGTGCCGACCGTCTGGCGCGTCATTGCCTCGACCATTTCCCGGGTGCCCTCCGGATCTTCGACCCACCTCTTGTAGAAATTGTAGGGGCAGGTGGCGTGGCCACGGTCGCCTTCGCCCGAATTGATGAGCCCGGTATAGCCGCGGTGCACGAGCTTGAAGAGCTGGTTCTGCGACTGCATGTTGCGCCGCGCATCGCGGATGAGCGAGACGGAGAGCTGCCCGTACTGGATGCCGTTCTCCTCGGTGCCGCATTCGCCGAGCGTGCGTCCGTCGAAGCCGATGATCGATGAGTGGCCGAAATAGGAATAGACGCCGTCGAAGCCCGAGGCGTTGGCCACCGCGACATAGACATTGTTCGCCCACGCCATCGATTTCGAGATCAGGATCTGCTGCTCCTTGGCGGGATACATGTAGCCCTGGCAGCGGATGATGAGTTCCGCGCCGCGCATGGCGCAGTCGCGCCAGATCTCGGGATAGTTGCCGTCGTCGCAGATGATCAGGCTGATCTTCAGGCCCTTGGGACCCTCCGAGACATAGGTGCAGTCGCCCGGATACCAGCCCTCGATCGGCACCCAGGGCATGATCTTGCGGTATTTCTGGACGATCTCGCCCTTGTCGTTCATGAGGATGAGGGTGTTGTACGGCGCCTTGTTGGGATGCTCCTCGTGGCGTTCGCCGGTGAGCGAGAAGACGCCCCAGACCTTGGCCTTGCGGCAGGCGGCGGCGAAGATCTCGGTCTCGTCGCCGGGGATGGACGATGCCGTCTCGTACATCTCCTTCTGGTCGTACATGATGCCGTGCGTCGAATATTCCGGGAAGATCACCAGATCCATGCCGGGCAGCCCGGCCTTCATGCCCTGAATCACGGAGGCGATGTTGCGGGCGTTCGCCAGCACTTCTTCCCGCGTATGAAGGCGCGGCATCTTGTAGTTGACAACGGCCACGCCGACCGTGTCGTTACTGCTGGAAATGTCTCCGTGGTACATGGTTCTCTCCTTGCTTGCGAAGTTGTCCCCGCTCGGGTCCCGGTCAGACGGTCATGTGCGCGTGGACGAGTGAATCGGTGAGCGCATCGATCCGGCCTTCGGCGGCGATCGTGCCGCGTTCCATGAGGACGAAGCGGTGAGAGGCGCGGCGGGCGAAGGCGACATTCTGCTCGACCAGCACGATGGCGATGCCGTGCTCGCGGTTGAGCCGGATGATGACGTTTTCGATCTCCTCGACGATGCTCGGCTGGATGCCTTCGGTCGGCTCGTCGAGCAGGATGACTTTCGGCTCGGTCAGAAGCGCGCGCGCGATGGCGAGCTGCTGCTGCTGGCCGCCGGATAGATTGCCGCCGAGACGCCCGAGATGCTCGTTGAGCATGGGGAACAATTCGAAGACGAGGCCGTCGAAGCTGGAAGACCTGTCCCTGCGGGCGAACCGTCCCAGCCGCAGATTTTCGCGTACGGTGAAGCGCGGCAGGATCCCGCGACCCTGGGGAACATAGGCAAGGCCCACCTTCGCCCGCTGGTCGGTAGGCACATGGGCGATGCTGGCGCCGTCGAGCCGCAATTCGCCGCGTACCCGGTCCATCAGCCCGGTTATCGTCCGCAGCAATGTCGTCTTGCCGACACCGTTGCGCCCGAGGACGGATAGAAGCTCGCCGTCGCCGACCGACAGTGTGACGTTCTGGAGGGCCCGGCTGGTGCCGTAGAAAGCATCGACGTTGATGAGGTCAAGCATTGGAAATGCCCCCCGATCCGAGATAGGCCCGCTTCACTTCCGCGTTCTGCTCGATCTCCGAAATCGTTCCTTCCGCGAGCATCCGGCCCTGGTGCATGACGGAGATCACGCCGCCGATCTCGCGTACGAAACTCATGTCGTGCTCCACGACGACGAGCGTGTGCTTGCCCTTGAGCTGGTTGAAAAGTTCGGCGGTCCTGTGCGTCTCCGCACCCGTCATTCCGGCGGTGGGCTCGTCCATCAGGATGAGATCGGCGTTCTGGGCCAGCAGAAGGGCGATCTCCAGCCATTGCGTCTGGCCGTGGGAAAGCCAGCAGGCCGGCCGGTCGAGTTCGTCGGCGAGGCCGACCAGCTTTGCCAGCATTTCCAGGCGCTCGGCGGTTTCGCCGCTGTCGCGGCGGAACAGATTGGCGAAGACGCCATGCGGATCGCAGAGCGCCACCCGCAAATTCTCCCGCACGGTCAATTCCTTGAAGACGCTCGGCACCTGGAATTTCCGCCCGACGCCGAGCCGCGCGATGCGGTACTCCTCGAAGCCGCCGATATCGCGGTCGCGATAGCGTACTTCGCCGCGGGCGACCTTGGCCTTGCCGCAGATGACGTCGAGCGCCGTCGTCTTGCCGGCCCCGTTGGGGCCGACCAGGCATCTGAGCTCTCCCTGGTTGATGCTGAGGTTGAGCCCCGCTATGGCCCGGAAGCCGCTGAAGCTCACTTCGACATTGCGCAGTTCCAGCAACGCCATCGGTCAGCCCTCCCTGACCCGCTTGCTGTCAAACGTGGCGATGGCGGTGCCTGCGACGGACGGGAGGCTCTCCTTGCCGGCCGTCTTGCGCCTTACGAGCCGCGTCGCCTTTTCCGCCAGACTGATCAACCCGTTGGGCAGGAACAGCACGACGATGATGAAGATGGCCCCCATGATCAGCATCCACGTGTCCAGGAAGGTGGGGGATTCGGACAGGTTTCCCTGTACCCCCGTCACGAGGATCGCTCCGATCGCAGCGCCCAGAAGGGAGGCGCGGCCGCCTACCGCGCACCAGATGACGATCGAAAGGCTGAGAGGAACCGACAGGAAGGTCGGCGAGGCGAATTCCATCATCAGCGTGTAGAGCATGCCCGCGAAGCCGGCGACGCCGGCTGAGAGCGTAAAGGCGAAGTTCTGGTAGGCCGCGACGTCGTAGCCGAAATAGCGGACGCGGTTCTCGTCGTCGCGGATCGCCTGGAGGATGAGCCCGAGCTTGGTCCGGGTGATCGCCAGGCCGCCGAGCAGCACGACGCAGAGCGTGCCCGCCACGAGATAATAGGTGCTCGTGCTGTAGGCGTCGAACGAGACGCCGAACGCCGTGAAGGTGGAAAGGTCGGTGATTCCGTTGAAGCCGCCCGTATATTTCTGCTGGTCGATGATGATGAGGTTGATCACGACCAGCATGGCGAGCGTGATGATGGCGACGAACACGCCGGTGATGCGGCCCCGGAACATGAACCACCCGAGGACGAAGGCCAGGAGCATCGGTATGGCGACGCCGGCGAAGACGGCGAAGGTGTAGGAGTGGAAGGGCTCCCAGAACCAGGGCAGAGCGTTGACGTTGTTCCAGACCATGAAATCGGGAAGTCCTCCGGCGCCGGTCTGGATCGGGATCGTGCGCAGCTTCAGCGCCATCGCCATGGCGTATGATCCCAGGCCGAAGCTGACCGCCTGGCCGAGATTCAGGATGCCGGTGTAGCCCCACGAGAAGGACAGCGACGCCGACAGGATCCCGAATACGAGATAGCGCCCGTATTTGTTGAGCAGGTAATCGTTGTTCAGGATGTAGGGGAAGATCAGGAGAAGCGCGCAGAAGAGCAGATAGCCCGCCAGCCGCCATTTTATGGAAATGCTATCGCTCATCGATCAGCCTCGACGGACCCGGACGGAGAAGATGCCCTCCGGCATGAAGCGGATGAGGATGACGACGCCGAAGAAGACCAGCGCCTTTGCCAGCGTGTCGTTGTAGATGAAGGCGAGCAGGCCGGAGACCTGCCCGATGATCGCCGCGCTGGCGACCGTTCCGATCAGGCTCGCGACGCCGCCGACGACGACCACCATGAAGGCGTCGATGACGTTGCTGGTGCCCATGTCGGGCGAGACGCTCTTCAGCGGCGCGATCAGCGCGCCGGCGACGCCCGCGAGGCCGGCGCCATAAGCGAAAGTCAAGCTATAGACCCGCGCGGCGTTGATGCCGAAACAGCGCGCCACCTCCTGATCCTGCGTGACGGCGCGCAGGCTGAAGCCGTAGCGCGTTCGCGTGAGGAGGAAATAGGTGGCCGCCAACAGGGCAATCGTCAGGACGAAGATGAGGATGCGGTAGGACGACACCTCGACGCCGAGCACCGGCACGGCATTGGACAGCCAGGCGGGCATCTTCACATAGCGCAATTCGGGTCCGGCCGTCAGGCGGATCCCCTGCTGAAGGATGACGCCGACGCCCCATGTCGCAAGGATGGTGTCGAGCGGCCGTTTGTAGAGATGGCGCACGATGAGCCGCTCGATCAGCCAGCCGGCGGCCGCCACCGCGAAGAAGCTGACGACGAGACAGGGCAGCAGGTCCAGGCCGAACGTCTTCTGCAGGTACCAGACCGTATAGGCGCCGAGCATCACGAACTCGCCATGCGCGAGATTGATGACGCCCATCGTACCGTAGATGATGGCCAGGCCGAGCGAGACGAGCAGCAGGATCGAGGCAATGCTCAGGCCGGTGAAAAGTTGATTGAGGATATCCGACATCAAAAGGCTCCGACCCGGTGCAGCGGCATTCGCCCGGCCTTTCGCCAGGGCGTGTGCCGCCGGATGGACGGCGGCGGCTCGCGCCGCCGCCGCTGATCCGACGTCAGGCGCCTATGCCTGCTTCAGGCCCTCGGGCGTGCAGACCTGTCCGGCGTACGCCCAGTAGGGCTTCGGCTCGATCGACTCCTTGGACTGCTCGATGATCTTGAACTGGCCGTCCTTCTGCACCTGGCCGATCTTCGGCCAGAGGTAGGTGTGCGAATTCTTCGGGTCGATTTTCACCACGCCTTGCGGGGCCTTGAATTCCTGCCCCCAGGCCGCCTTGCGGATCTCCGGAGGCGTGGCCTCCTTGCCGCCGAGCTTTTCGACGGCCTGCTTGAAGAGATACACCTGGAAATAGGCCGGCTCGGAGACGAAGTTGGTCACCTTGTCGGCGCCGTACTTCTTCTTGAAGGCCTCGACGAACTTATGGTTCTCCGGCGAGTCGTACGACATGAAGTAAGGGGCGGAAGTGAAATGTCCCTCGCCGAATTCGCCGCCCATCGCGGCGACTTCCTCCTCGGAGGTGGTCAGGCTCGCCATTGGCATCTTCGCGGGATCGAGGCCCGCGGCCTTGTACTGGCGATGCAGCGCGACGACGGAATCGCCGACGACCGTCGAGAAGATGACGTTCGGCTGCGTATCCTTGATCTTCTGGATAACGGAACTGAATTCCGAATGGCCGAGCGGGACGTATTCCTCGCCCACGACCTCGCCGCCGAGGCGCTTCAGCAGGATCTTGCAGACGTTGTTCTCTTCCTTCGGGTAGATATAGTTCGACCCGACCAGGTAGAATTTCTTGCCGAAGTTCTTCACCAGCCAGGGCACGAAATCCTGTTGCTGCTGGTTCGGAACCGCGCCGGTGTACATGACGTTCTGCGAGCATTCCCGCCCTTCGTAGAGCGTCGGATACCAATAGAGATTGTGGTATTTCTCGAAGACGGGAAGCACGGCCTTGCGGCTGGCCGACGTGTAGGAGCCGAAGACGCTGACGCACTTGTCGCCGAGGACGAGCTTGCGCGCCTTCTGCGCGAAGGTCGCCGGATCGGAAGCCGGATCCTCGACTACCGGCGTGATCTTCATGCCGTTGACGCCGCCGGCCGCGTTGATCTCCTCTATGGCCATGAGACATGCCTGGTTGAGCGACGTCTCGATGATCGCCGTCGTGCCGGTCAGCGAATAGAGCACGCCGACCTTGATTTCGCCGCCCGCCGCGCGGGCCAGAGACGCGTTCTTTATCCAGATATCCGGAAATCCGACCGCGCATGCCGCTCCCAGCGCGGCGCTTGCCTTCAGAAAATTTCGACGACCGTTGTTCATTCCATTCTCCCCTGGAAACGAAAAAGCCCTCGTCGCGAACCGCCGTCAGGCAGGTCGTTACGAGGGCTCTATTGCCGTACTTTTCGAACGCGGATTCGGGCGCGCGGATACGCTGCTGCCCGAAATAAAAAACCCCACGCATCGCTTCCGCGAAGGACGTGAGGCTTCATTACCCGCAAATTTCGGGCGGCCGCATTGCCGCCAACCATCAGACGCTAGCTGAGAAGCTCGAAGGAGTCAACAACGGCCTTGGCGACGACGCCGATGGTCACGCGGCGTTCCATCGCCTGCTTTCTCAGGTAGTTGTAGGCCTCCTCCTCGGTCATGTCCCTGATGCGGATCAGAAGCGACTTGGCGCGCTCGACGCTGCGCATCGTGCGCAGGCTCTCATCCAGTTTTTCGATCCGGCCCCTGAGACGCCTCTCATACAGGAAGTGGCCGCGGGCAAGCGACAGCGCCGTTTCGACGGAACGCGGGGTCGTCGGGTAATGGAGGATGCTGTGGGCGGCGCAATTGTGCAAGAGGCCAAGATCGAGAGGACCTTCGCCGTTGTCGACCACGACCAGCGCCGCCGCCGGCTCCCCCGGTATCCACGGCAAGCGCTGCGGAAGATCGCTCGACAAGGCACAGAAGACGACGTCGAACTGCGCCGGAATCTGCGGCGGCATGGGCCATATGTGCTTGATGCCGCACCGGAGCCGCTGCAGCTCCCGGATCAGGCGCTCGCCATCGTCGTCGCGGGCGACGATGACCGCGATCTTGAGATCCCACAGTTGCGGCGACGAAGGGCTTTTTCTCGCCGGTTTCTGCTGCGGCCTCTCACCGCGCGGCATGGCCGGGCCGACCGTTCGGATGATCGTGCATCGTCTTGTTTCCATCGTGGCGCATCCGTGTCTTCCGGCGCAAGCGGCTCTCGAATTCAGGCGAATTCGAAGGACTTCTGTTTCAGCTTCCGCCCGTAGCCGAGCAGATACGGATCGGATGAAACGCAGGAGGGCGATTCGTAGATGAGGTCGAACTGACCCTGGCGGTTGGCGCGGCCGATACGCGTCCACAGATCGGCGTGCCCCCATGTCGGGTTGATGACGACCTCGCCCTGCGGCGCGCTGAATTCGGAACCCATCACCGACGCGCGCAGGATCTCGGTATCCATCGAGTTCGTCTGCTCCAGCGTCCGTGCGAACACGTTGACCTGAAAATAAGAGGCCTCGAGACACATATTGGTCGGCTGATCTTCGCCATAGCGTCTTTGATACTGGCGCACGAAGGTCGAGTTGCGCTCGTTGCCGACGCCCTGGAAGTAGGGCGCCGCCGTCACATGCCCTTCGCCGACATCGTAGCCCATCGCCCCGATTTCCGATTCGGAAGTCGTCAGGCTGGCGATGGGCATGACGCGCGGATCCAGTCCAAGGTTGCAATAAGCCTGGTAGAGATAGATCGTTCCGTCGCCGACCACGGTGGAAAAGATCACATCGGGGCGCAAACGCTTCACATCGCGCATCACCGGAGTGAATTCGAAACGGTCGGCGCCGAGCCGCACATAGCTTTCGCCGACCACGGTGCCGCCGCTGGTCCGCACCAGTTCCCGCATGATGCGGTTCGAATCCCGCGCGAAGATATAGTCCGACCCAACGAAGTAGAACCGATTTCCATAGGTCTCCATAAGGATACGGCACAGCTCGACGCTGTTCTGGTTCGGCGTCGCCCCGGTGTAGATGACGTTGGGCGAGAACTCGAAACCCTCATAGAGCGTCGGATACCAGAGAAGGCCGTTCAGACGTTCCACGACCGGCAGGACCGCTTTCCTGCTGCTCGACGTATAGCAGCCGAAAATGGTGCTGACGTCGTCTTCCACCATCAGTTTCTTGGCGAGCAGGCCGAACGCGCTCGCCTCCGAGCCGGGATCGTAGCAGATGGGTTCTATGGGGCGGCCATTGACGCCGCCTGAACTGTTGATCTCGTCGATCGCGGTCAGTGTGCCCCTGAGCTGCGTCTCTTCTATGATCGACATGAACCCCGTCTGCGAAAAAAGAACGCCGACGCGCCAAGGTTCGGTTGTATTGCTTGGTTCCTTCAATTTAACCTCCCCTAGTTCCTCCCATCGAGTGCCCTTCTTGCCGGTTATTCAACGAGATAGACGATCGTCGCGGGTGACGCCGCCCGCTACTGCGACGATCGTTGCCGTGCGCCACAAACAACAAAAGCCTCCCTTCGTCTTCGTCTCCGAAGCCAAAGGGAGGCTCTCTTGCCTCAATTCGAAAGCAGCCACATTGCTGCAGAGCCGCCGATCCAGCGGATACTTAGCATGATAAGAATAGTGGCCGATCGAGTCAATGCCGGGCTCGCTCGGCCGTCGCTGTCAGAACTCCGAGAGCGGGCCGGCGATCCGGCGCGACCGCGCCATCAGCCCGTCGAGGCCTGCCCCGCCTGCATGGGAGCGGACGCAGCGGGAGACGGCACGAGGAAGGCGCGGCTGTCGGCTCGGTCGCCTTCGGCCATGCGCGGCTCCCGGTCGCGAGCGTGGCCGACCAGGCTGGATACCAGCGTGCGACGGGCATGCAGCGGCGTCAGCGTGTGATCCGCATTCACGAGCGACAATCTGCTGATGTTGGGAATGGTCCGCAGGCGCTCGCCATCCGGCCCGAAATGCCGGTCGATTTCCTTGATGCTGAGGTCGCCTTCGGAAGTGGCGATCAGGACATGCACGCCGTTCGAGGCGAGTTCCTTCATCCAGCGTTCCACCGGCTTTCCTCGCATGAAGGCCAGCAGACGCGCGTTCGCAAAGGTGGTCTTCACCGCCTCGAGGCCACGCCGCACGAAGCGCCGGTTGTTTTTCGATGTCAGCGTCTTGAACGCCGAAAGAATGCGCGGCCGGCGGGACTCCCGCGGTTCGCCTTCCGAAGGCCTGCGGTTCGCCTTCGCCGTTTCGTAGGCTTTCCATACCGTCATATCCAGCGCGTATGAGCTATTCCACGAAAAGCAAAGCGGGTTGACCATGACCAGCCGACGAACGCGGTTGTCCGCCCGAGCCGCGTGGAAGGCCTGAAACGCGCCCGAGCAGGTGCCGGCAAGGCTGACATGCCCAAAGCCATTCCGATGAAGCCAGTCGACGGCGCGGCTTACATCGACACCCGTGCGCGTATCATAGAGGAAAAGGCGCTCTTCCTGCGGCGCATCGCTTTGACCGAGGCCGGGCAGATCGATCCTGAGCGAGGCGATCCCTTCCGCCGCAAGCAGCCTCGCCGCTTCCACGGTGCCGCGCGCCCAGCCGACATGAGGGACGGCCCCGGAATTCAGGAAGACGACGGCCTCTCCGCCTTCGCCGCCGCCCGAGCCCGAGGGGCGGCACAGCACGCCGCAGATATCGGGTTTCGGGCCGATCAGGATAGGCTCTTCCTCATAACCGGGCCCCGAAAGCACGGGCACTCCGTGGTCGGCGACGGGTCCTGCCGCGTGCCCCTCCCCGGCATGGTCGCGGATCCAGTCGGCGCACCGCTCGATCACGGAGAACGGAATGGTGTTCGCCGTCGGATCGCACATCAACCGGCCGTAGCCTTCGAATTCGACGAAATCGACCTCGTCGGGAGAGCTGGCGAGTTCGCAGGCCCATTTCGCCAGCGCAGGGGTTCGGACCGTCGCCGCGACCAGCATCGGCAAGGCGGAAGGCCGCGGCGCGTTTTCGCCCCAGCCGAGCGAGGCGATATCGGCAATCGTTTCCGCCGTAAGCCGAAAGCCGGCGACGGTCCGTCCCTCGAACGGCTCCCCTTCCTCCTCGCCCGCCGGCAAGGCCGCGTCGATCATGCCCGACAGCGCCGTCATTTCGCGAACATAGGCCTTGCCCGAAGCCGGCGGTGCGAGAAGGACGAGGCCCGCGACATCGTCGCGTCGTCCAACGGCGAGCGGCGCGAGCAAGGCGCCGAGCCGAAAACCGAGGACGATCACGCGGGCAACGCCCGTCCGCCGCTTCAGTTCGTCGGCGGCCGCGCCGATGCTGTCCACCCACGCCGCTATCCGACCGGGCGCGGCATGGTCCCCCGCGGCATCGCCACAGCCGGGATAATCGAATTGCAGCACCGGCAGGCCCGACTGCGCGATGCGGTCAGCCAGCAGGGTGAGGAACCGCCGGCTGCACAGGTCCTCGAAGCCATGGCCGCCGGCGATGATGACGCCGCAGTCTCCCTCCGCCTCCTTCAGCCAGCCGATCGTATCGTTGAAGACGAGCGACTTCATCGCTGCCCTCCCATTCGCGCTTCGAGAATTGCGGCTGTACCGGACGAGCCGCCCGCCGCCTCATATTCCGCATGGCGATCGCCATTGAGGGCGCTCACGACGCCCGAAGGCGGCGGCGCACCGGCGGGGCCGACAAGTCTGACGGACTTTTCGGTGCCCGGCATCAGATGGAAATAATCCTCTTCGCCGCGATAGAACGAGTCGGCGATGTGGACATAATAGGCTGCCCGCCGGCAGGAGACCGCAAGCCGCCAGTCGCCGTCGCCGCCTTCGAGCCGCGCACCAAACCCGACATCGGTTCGCACAATCATTGCGCCCGGCAATACATGGAACGCCTCGGCAAGAGCGGCGCCCGCCCCATCCTCGAAACGGGCGACCGTAACCTCGTGCGCGGCCGGGCCGAAGCGATAGGCATGGGAGATGTCGAAGAAGGCGCCCAGAAGTTCGAAGGCGGAGAGCGTCAGCCCGCCATGCGCATCGACCCGTAACGTCCGGCTGCCGGAAACGACGGGCGTGGCGCCGTCACGCAGGCAGGTCAGCCGCAGCGTGCCGGTGACCGCCTCCGGGCCGTCATTGACGAGATACACGCCGAGCCCGTTGACGCCCTCGTCGGTGAGAATGAGCCGCAGCGGCCGGAAGGCGCGCTTGAGCGCATGCCAGATGGATTTCGGCCGGCCGGTCGCGTCGAGGGCGCCCCAGCCGGCGCCGACCTGCAGATCCTTCCAGAACAGCATCAGCGCGCCGGCGGTCGGTGAGGCGGGCCGCCGCCATTCGTCGATCGTTCGCTCGGCGACCTCGGCGCTAACCGCGCGTGACAGTTCGAGATAGCGCGCGCCGTCCTCGATGCGCAGCCGCCGCGCATCGACGCCGAAGAGATGCTCGAGGTAATGGTCCCGGACATCCTCGAAATCCCAGGAAGCCCCGGCATCACGCGGCGTCACCGCCTTCCAGCGCGGGTCATGCACCGGCTGGACCGGCAGATGCCTGTCGAGCGTCGCCTGGTCGGGCACGTTGGCGAAGGCGAGGCATTCGCTGGCAAAGCGCACCTCGGCGCGCCGCGCGTCCTCCAGCGGCCGGCAATACGCGCCGACGCCGTAATAATGCGTCGGCCCGCCATCGGCGGTGAACGGCAGGCTGCCGCCACAGGGCGAGGACGGCACTAGGACGAGGTCCGGGCGGATCGCCTCTGCCCTCGGCCGAACGACCGCATCGAACCAGGGCGTCGGATCGACCGCGACCGGCAGGCCCATCATGGCCGCCTGCTGGGCGATCTCGCTGCCGCCACAAAGCACCGCCAGCGAGGGCGAATGGCGCAGCCGCTTCAGCAGCGCGTCGACCTCCTCGCCCAGCGCCGCGCACCATTCCTCATCGCGTGAGGGGTAGTCGAAATTCGCCAGCATCAGGTCCTGCCAGACCAGAATGCCGAATTCGTCGCATAGCCTGTGAAACGCATCGGATTCATAGACGAAGGTGCCGGCGAGGCGCAGCATGTTGACGCCGGCCTCCAGCGCCAGGCGAAGATCGTCGGCGAGTGCCTCCGGCCGCGCCGGCAGCCGCACCGGATCGCCCGGCGTCCAGATCGCGCCGCGGCAGAAGACCGGCACGCCGTTGACGACGAGTTGAAAGCCGCGTCCATCGGAACCGCGATCGAGTTCGATGCGGCGGAACCCGATCCGGCCCAGCCTTATCTGGGTCTCGCCCAGCGCAACCGTGACCGTATGCAGCGCCGGGACGCCATGGCTGTGCGGCCACCACGGGGCCACATCGGCTATCTGGAGCTGCGCCTTCCATTGCGTGCCGCAGGGCTCGAGCCGGGCCGCCACGCCGGCGCAGGCGACGGTCGCGGCCTCGCCGTCGCGAAGCGGTTCGGCAAGCGTCAATGTGACATCGAGCACGCCCGTGCCGCCGTCGAGATCGGCGCGCATCTCGGTCGTGATAATCCGGTTCGCCGCTTCGCGGAGCAGCCTGATCGGACGCCATGGACCGACAACGTCGATCCCGGGGCACCAGCCCGGCATATGGCCGATCAGCGTCGTACGAACCATGCGCAGGCGCTGGTCGTCGATCATGCGCGGCTTCCAGCGCGCCCTGGGGCCCTTCAGCAAATCGAGATGCCTGTCGAGGCTCCTGAAGGCGATCGACAGCGTCTCGCCGCCCTTGAGCATGAGCGAAGCTTCCCGCGGTGCGAACATCGAGGTCGACCTGAAGAGGAGGCAATCGTCGATATATACCTCGGCGATCGTCGCCAGGCCTTCGAAAACCAGGCGCACCTCCCCAACTGCATCGAGCCGGCGCCGGTACCAGATGTCCTTGTCGTGCAGCGGCGACGGCTTGCCTCTATCCCATCGCCCATGGGCTTCGAGCGCGCCGGCGGCCGTGCCGGGACACTCGGCGTCGACCCATTCGGCGGCCGGATCGATGGCGCCGGGAGACGCCCAGGCGCCGGCCGGTGAGACGGCAAGCCGCCAACCGCTTTCCAGCGGCTCCACCGTTCCGTCGATCGACAGCGCCTCGCCCACCTGGACCTCCCCGCTCTCCAAATCCGGCAGGTTCAGGCGGCCTTGTAGGCCAGTTCCGGCGCGATTTTCGCGTCGAGGACATCCATCGTCACCTCGTAAGCCGCGACCATGGGAGCGAGCATCTCGGCCAGCCCGTCAAAGCGCCGCCGCGCCATGGCGCGCGCCAGCTTGAACTGCATGGTCTTGGCGCCTTCCGAAACCGCGCCGGCCGCCTCCGCCGCCCGCTCCAGGCCATGCATGCCGTGGCCGCCGAGCCATTCGATATAGCTCGAAAGCAGCTCGAAATTCGCGCCGAGCTGACGCAGCGTGTTGAAGGCATAAGTATGGAAATATTCCGGCCGCCGGTCGGCAAGCCCTTCCACGTGCCAGGCGAAGGTTTCGGCATAGGCCGCGACCGGGTTCTCCTTCGGCCGCCTGGCCAGATGGTGCGCAAGCAGGCACCGCGAGGCTCCAACGAGATTGTCGGAAGCCGGGCTGCGTTCGAACTTCATGAACTCCGAATAGGGAAACAGCGGCAATCCGCTCGCCGCATCCTGCGCCGGGAAAAGCGCGTCGTAGTCCTCGCCCTCCAGCATGAAATAGCCGGCGTTGTGGAAATACTCCATGCGCCGCTTCGCCGGATCAAGCGCATTGATGCCGATCGACGACTTGGAATGCGCGATCCCGTAGCTCACCCCGCGCGTATCCGGCAGATAGAATGCATCCACCTCCACCATCGGAAGGCGCTTGCGGCCGATCTGCGTCACGATCCGCGCATCCAGCCGGTCGAAGACGGCCAGCTCCTCTATGTCGACGCCATAAAGCCGCTGCAGATCGGCGGTGGGAAGCTTGAAGAAGGTGAAGTGGTCGCCCTCGAAATCCTGCGCCACCGTGAAGCCGAGCGCGGCGACCGGGTCATGACCGGAGGCGTGGAGAACCTCGATCAGGAGATCGACGTAGCAATTGGTCTCCGGCCAGCGCCGCTCGGCGTCGTGCAGGAAACTCGAACGGTAGCTGGCGGGATCGAGCCCGGATATGACCTGGCGCATGGTCAGGCCCCCCAAAGGGCCTGGCGGACCTTGGCCGGCCACGCCTCGACATCGGGTCCATGATGGCGGAAGAGCGCCAGCGCCACGCGCTCAAGCCCGAAACCGACGCAGCCCGAATGGCAGGCGGTTCCGTCGGCGAAGCGGATGCCCCAGCTCTGCCCGAAATGGTCCTGATGGTTGTTGAACGAGAGGCACGCCGTCGGCTTCTCGATGCTCGTCACCGGTATAAGAAGCTCGAACTTCAGGGTCTGGTCGCGTTGGCTGCTGGCCATCATCTTGCCGGTACGCCCGAAGAACGGATCGTTGGCGACCTCGATCTCGCAGGGCAGATCGAGTTCCTCGACGATCCGGCGGCCACGCTCCATCCAGCTCTTCTGGAAAGTCTGCACGTCCTCGGCGGTGCCGATCCTTATGTATTCGCGCTGGCGGAAAAGCTGCATGCGCGCCGGATCCTTGGACGGCTCATGCCGGAAGCAGTAGGAGCACAATTCATAGAGCAGTCCTTCCGCCGGGACCGGTCCCTGCCTGGCGACCGTCGGGTAGAGCGGGTAGCAGGCGGCCGGCGTCATCGCGACCTCGGTCGCTTCCTGCATTTCCGTCCAGTCCTCGCCTCTCTCCATCATGCCGAGCAGCCTCGCATGGTCGCGCTCATCGCCCATGAAGGAATGGACGCAGCCGGCAAGCTGCGGAAAGCTCTTCATGTAGCCGGTCTTTTCCAGCGCCGCCCGCGCCATGCCGGGCGGGAAATGGATGCGCGTCGCCTTGTCCGGGCCACCTGTCCTGAGGACCAGCTTCTCGAAGCGCTCGATGACCTCCTCGAACGTACCGGAGCGGCCGTAAAGGCCGTCGACGCCGGATTCGAACAGGATGCCATTGTCAAACAGATTATCGAGCAGAGTCTTGGCGTCAAACGTCTTGGCGTCCATCTCAGGCCCCCAGAGATGTGTCGAAGCGGCTCACGAGGAGCAGCGTCGAGGTGTTGGAAAGGATGCGGTCGTTGGAGATCATCACGGCCGCCGACGTGACGTCGCGCAGATGGCGGCCGACGCTGAAGGGCGTTCCGTTCTTATAGCCGAGGATGCCGGTGATCAGCATCGCGATGCGCACCACCTCCGCCGCCTTCTCGCTGCTTGCGACCTTCAGCGCGTTGATCTCGGCGGCGAACCCGATCGAGGAGAGATCGTCATCGTCGTCGCGGGCCGTATCGAAGCGGTTGATCGCGGCGACCAGATGGCCCTTCATCTCCTGCAACTTGGCCGCGGCCTCAGACAGGCGCAAGGCGCCGGGGGGCGTCACGTTCGGCTGCTTGCGCGCCGCCGCCTTGACGAAAGCCTGGGCGCGCGTGAAGGCGTCGGCCGCTATGCCGAACCATGTGGCGGCCCAATAGATATGCGAGCTCGCCAGCATCGACTGGGCCGCAATCTCGGAAAACGGCTTCGGGAAGATCTGCGCCGCGTCTCCCGTCGCGGTCAGGAGGAAGCCGTCGGAACAGGTGCCGCGCATGCCGAGCGTGTCCCACACGGATCTACGTTCCAGCGAGCGGTTGCCGTCGGCCGGGATGACGACCATGATTTGGTCGGAATGCGCGGCGTCGGGCGCGCGGCGCGCCGTGGCGAGGATCGCGTCGGCATTGGCCCCGTAGGAGATGACCGTGGCGTCCTTGGTGAGCGAGAAGCGATTGTCGGCCACTTCGACCGCGCAGATCGAATTCCTGAGATTGCCGCCGATCCCCACCTCCGACGTGGCCGAGGCAAGCAGGAGCTGCTCGCCCGCCACGCGCCTCATGAAGGTGCGATGCCACTCGCTCGTCACGCCATGCGTCGCCAGGCTGGCGACCTGGATCTGATGCATGGCGTAGATCATCGCGCTCGACCCGCAGGCCTGGGCAAGCTGGACGACCAGATCGGCGACGGCCGCGGTGCCGAGCCCTTCACCGCCCAATTCCACCGGAATGGCGACGCCGAGCAGCCGCTCGTGCCTGAGCGCTTCCGCCGTTTCCAGCGGAAACCGCCCTTCCCGATCGACGGCATCGACGGAGGCGGCTGCAATGGCAGCGACACGCGCCATGCGCTCGGTAGCGCTTTCCGCGAGCGACGACGCCAGCGGATCGCTGATCTTCCCCACCACGTTCATCGGATCAGACCGATTCGGCCGTGAGTTCCGAGACCGCCGCGGCTATGTTGGCAATCGACGAAAACGTCCGCCGCGTCAGCTTTTCCTCAGGGAACTCGATATCGAACTCTTCCTCGATCGCCAGCATCAACTGGACGGAGGCGAAGGAGGTCAATCCAGCATCATAAAGGTTGGCGTTGTCGGATATCGTTTCGAAATCGATGGGAATCATCGGATTCCCGGTGAGAAGCGCACGGATTCGATCGATCATTACCTGCCACCCCGATTGTGTTTTCCGTTGCAAACCTCCATTGCATGGAAAAACGAGCGGGTCGTTAATATCCGGCGGCAATCCTTTTCTTGCTTAAGTCCAGGTTACTCTATCCGTTAGAATTTTATACATGGCCGCATCGGCGGCAGCCTGCCTCGCAAGGCATGGGTTGCCCGCGCACCAGCCTACCTGCCGCTCGTAGGGGCGGTCGGCGGCTTCAGCCTCACCGCGTCATGGCCTTGGTCGACAGGCGCGACAGACCAAGCAGCACTACCAGTGTCGCCACGCCGAGGATCGTGGCCAACGTTGCCGCGTCGAAGATCGCACCGCGGTCGGAGAGAGCGAAGATCTTGACGGGCAGCGTCACCCAATCCGGCGGGTAGATCATCACCGTCGCGCCGAGCTCACCCATCGACAGGGCGAAGGACAGGCTGAAGGCGGCGACGAGATAGGGCAGCAGAAGCGGCAGCGTGACGCGCCGCAGCCGGTAGAACGGGCGTGCGCCGAGGCTCTCGGCCACCTGCTCGCAATCGGCCGGTATCCGCGCCAGCCCCGCGGTCACGTTGCCGTAGGTGAAGGCGGAAATGAGAATGAAATGCGCGATCAGCACGATCATCGCGGTGCCGTTGAGGAGGAAGGGCGGCTGGCTGAAGGCGACGAGCAGGGCGAGACCGACGGAGACGGAGGGAACCGCGCTCGGAATGAAAAAGAAGAGATCGAGAATCCTTTTCGGCAGCCGATCGAGGGCGCGCAGCGCCAGCGCCGCCCAGGTGCCGCAAACCAGCGCGGCCGCGCTGGCGATCACGCCGGTCAGGAGGCTGGCCCTCAGGGCGTCGTAGGAATCGGTTCGAAAGGCCTTGGCATAGTGGACCAGCGTCAGGTTGCTGGGCAGGATGTCGTTCCACTGGCCACTGAAACTCGCCAGGATGATGACGCCGACCGGCAGACCGTAGACGATCAGGAACAAGGGCACGGCAAGCGCCCATGCGGCGATCCGCCAGGGCCTAGACCAAACCAGCACGCCTGCCCCCGAAATGCGCGATCGCCAGCCGGTAGAGGCTGTAGAGCCCGAGCGACAGGACGACGTTGACCACGGCTATGACGCAGGCGGTCGTATAATCGAACTCCTGGATCGCCTTGCTGTAGATGAGAAGCGGAAGCGTGATCACGTCCTTGGCGCCGATGAACAGCACGATGCCGAATTCGTTGACCGTGAGCAGCAGGCAGAGGCTGCCGCCCGCGACCAGCGCCGGCAGCGACGCCGGCAACAATATCTGGCGCACGATGCGCAGGGGCCGTGCGCCAAGGCTGCTCGCGACCTCGATCTGCGCCTGATCGAACGTTGCGAACGTCGCCAGCAGCGGACGCATGATGAAGGGCGTATAGACCGTCGTTTCCGCCAGGATCACGCCCCATTGCGAATAGAGGAAGTCGACCGGCGGCAGGTTGAGGCTGAAGACATGCATCAGCGTTTCGTTGAGTAAGCCTGCCGAGCCGTAGATGAAGGTGAAGGCAAGCGTCACCAGGAAGGTCGGCAGCGCGATGACCGTATCGATCAGCCGCCCCGCCATCTTCGCTCCGGGAAAAGGCACGAAGGCGATGACCAGCGACAATACGAAGCCGAGCACGATGCAGCCGGCCGTGGCGCTGATCGCGATGACGATGGTGTGGTAAAGCCCGTCCAGGAACTGGCTGGACCTCAATACCTGCTCGAAAGTCTGGAGCGAAGGCGCTTCCTCGCCAAGGGAAGCGCGCACGATGAGGCCCAGCGGATAGAAAAACAGCACCGCCAGCACGAGAAGCGGCGGGGCGACCCACAGGCCGTTGAGGTTCAGCCGAGGCGCGGGCGCGACGGCGACCGCCGCCTCAGCCATGGCTCGCGTCCTCCGGCACGAGCGTGACCTCGGCGGGGTTGAAATAAACCGAGATCAACTCGCCGATGCGCGGCGGGCTGCTCATCGGCGCGGAAGTCATGCGCACTTCCTCTCCACCGATATTGAGCGTGATGCAATGCACATCGCCCTGCCACTGCACGCTAATCACCGTGCCCGAAATCGTGTTCGGCTCCGCGGCGTTATGCGAGAACCTGAAATCATGCGGCCTGACGCAGAGGAGGCAATCCCCGCTCGCCGCCACGCCATGGTAGTTGTGCGCCGAGAGCGTCACGTCCCCGAAGCGCACCCTGGCCATCTGGCCATCGGTCGGCTCGAGATCGGAGACAGGCAGCAGATTCGCACGTCCAAGGAATTCCGCGGCGAAGCGGTTCGGCGGATGACGGAAGAGAGACTGCGATTCGCCGAAGGCCTTCAACTTGCCGTCGCGCATGATGCCGATGTGGTTGGCAAGCGTCAGCGCCTCGCTCTGATCGTGGGTGACGTAGAGCACGGTCAGGTTCGGCAGGTCACGGTGGAGCTTCGCCAGTTCGTCGAGCATCGAACGTCGGATCTGGGCGTCGAGCGCCGAAAGCGGTTCGTCGAGAAGCAGCACCTGCGGCTTCGGCGCCAGCGCCCGGGCGATGGCGACGCGCTGCTGCTGGCCGCCGGAGAGTTCGCGCGGATAGCGCTTGGCGTAGGCCGACATGCCGACCATGGCCAGGCATTCCGGTACGCGCTTGCGGATCAGGTCGCCGTTCGCTCCGTGCGCGCGGAGGCCGAAGGCGACGTTCTCCTCCACCCGCATGTGCGGAAAGAGCGCATAGTTCTGCACCACCATGCCTGTCTTGCGATCATAGGGCGCGAGATGGGTGACGTCGCGGTCGCCGATCAGGATGCGGCCAGCCGAGGGCCGCACGAAGCCGGCAACCGCTCGGAGCGCCGTTGTCTTGCCCGACCCGGAGGGGCCGATCAAGGCAACGATCTCACCCGGGTTGACGGTAAGGGTCAGGGATTCAAGAACGGTGAGCGCGCCATAGGTGACCGACACGTTCTCGAAGCCGATCCTGCTTCCATCCGCTACGGAAGAAGCAGCGGACGCCACGAAATGCCTTGCAGCCGGCGTCCGCTCCATGACCGTCGCCTGAGACATCAGTTGCCCGAGATCGCCTGATTGTAGGCTGCCACGTCCTCCTTCAGGCTGTCCAGTACCTTGGTCCAGTCCGGCGACCATATATGGACTCCCTCGAGCATGGCATTCAGCTTCTTGAAGTTGGCGTCGTCCGGCTTGACGTCGGTGCGGACGGGAAATCCCTGGGCGACCGAACTGATTTCCTTCTGCGCGTCGGCCGACAGCAGGAAGTCGACCAGCTTCTTGCCGTTATCGGTATGCGGCCCGCCCTTGACCACGGCTATGTAGTAGGGAAGCGCGAAGGCGCTTTTCTTGCCGTCCGGTCCAGCCGGAAAGAAGACCTTGATGTTCGGATTGTCCGCCGACTGCGCCATGTTCATCTGCAAGTCGCCGTTGGCCACATAGAGCTCGCCCTTGTTGACCAGCGCGGTCAGCTTGCCGGTCGAAGCCGAGGGACCGAGATTGTTGACCTGCAGCTTTTTCAGGTAGTCGAGGCCTTTCTTCTTGCTGCCGAAGGCATGGAACGCCTGCAGCATCAGCGCCGTCCCGTCACCGGCCTGGCCGGGCGTCGAATACTGGATCTTCTGCTTGAATTTGGCGTCTAGCAGATCCTCGTAGGTCGCCGGCGCCGCCTTCAGCACCTCGGCGTTGTAGATGAAATTCGGATAGTTGTTGACCATCGCGTAGTAGCGACCCTTGGGGTCCTTGTCGCGATCCGCGATCTTGTCGGCGCCGGCGGGCTTGTAGGCCGCAAGCAGGCCGTCCGCTGCGGCTTTCTGCATGAAGGGCGGCAGCGTCACCAGCACGTCCGCCTGCGTATTCGATTTCTCCTTGGCGAGGCGGTCGACCACGCCGCTCGACCCGGCTTCGACATACTGGATCTTGATGCCCGTCGCCTTGGTGAAGGCATCGAACTGATTGCCGAACCAGCTCGGATCGCCGTCGTGCAGGCCGTCGGCGGCATAGATGGTGACGACGCCTTCAGCCGCGAGGGCAGGAAGCGCCGTCGCGGCGAGTAGGCATGTGGCCAGCACTGCAACTGTCTTTTTCATAGGTTCTCCTTCCATTGACGCTCAAGTGTCCCGATGGCGGCTCTTCATTGTTTTCGACCGCTATTTTCCCGGTCGCGGACCATCCTCGGCCACTCTGTTGGGCGTGGATCGATAAGTAAAATCTATTTATTTTATGAAGCAGAAAGCCGCCCTTATGATCCTGCCGCATCTCGCATGGTGGGTGCGCCGGCGCAGCGGGAGGCCGGCGGTCGACGTTTCGCGGACACGATGAAGGCGATACATGTCACCCGGATGACAGGATGTGACCTGCGGATCGGATCGGCAGCATATTTCGCCGCCGGCCTCAGCCGAAGACGACGCCCGAGGTCTGCGCGCGGAGCCGTGGATCGTATGAGCGCACGGTAACCGGCCGCCCGTCGAGGATTTCGAAGCAGCGCGCCAGCGTATCGTCCTCCAGCCGCCGCATCGCCTCGCGCGTGAAGAAGGTCAGGTGCGGAAAGAGGATGACGTCATCGCGGCCGAACAGCGCGCTCATCGGGTGGCCGGATTTCTTCAGCGGCTCCATCGAAAAAACGTCGAGCCCGACGCCGCCGATGCGTCCGGCGACGACCGCCTCGACCAGCGCGGGCTCGTCCACGATCGCGCCGCGCGAGACATTGATCAACACGGCGGAGGACTTGAGGCAGGCGAGTTCATCCCTGCCGATGAGGCCGCGCGTCTCGTCGTTGAGCACGCAGTGAATGGAGACGAAATCCGACGCCGCGAGCATCGCCTTCAAGTCTTTTACCGCCTCGACGCCGATCGCCTTCAGTTCGTCGGGATCGGTATGCGGGCTGTAGGCCAGCACCCGCGCGCGGAACCCCTGCCCGGCCATGCGCGCCATCGAGCGACCGATCTTGCCGCAGCCTACCAGCCCCACCGTCGAGCCTGCGATGTCACGTCCGAGCCATCTCTCTTCCGGCCAGAGCCAGCCCTTGTCCTGAACGACGTGGGATATTTCCGGCAGCCGCTTGGCGAGCGCGATCATCAGCGCGAAGGCGCCCTCGGCGACCGTTTCCTCCGCATATTCCGGAACGTTGACGACCGGGATGCCGCGCCGGATCGCCGCGGGGATGTCGATCGCGTCGATGCCGACGCCGTATTTGACAATGCCCTTGAGCTTCGGCGCGCTTTCGATCACGCGCGCCGTCACCGGCGTGTAGCACATCAAAAGAAGGTCGGCGTCGGCGACGGCCCGGCAAAAATCCTCTTCGGGAACGCCATCCGGCAGGGTCACCAGATCGACGCCGCGAGCGAGCAGGCCGGCATCCACTCCCGGGCATTCAAGCTCGCTGTCGGTGCGCACCGCCTTCATCGTCCGGTCGTCACCCCGCCAGAACCGCTTCTTCGACGATCCCCAGCGCGCGATCGAGGTCGGCTTTCGGGATCGTCAGCGGCGGAGAGAGCGTAAGCACGTTGCCCTGGCTGATCTTGAACGACAGGCCGTTCTCCAGGCAGCGATAGTAGATACGCTCCGCAAGCGCATGATGAGGCCGCAATGCTTCCTTGTCCTCGACCATCTCGACGCCGAACATCAGGCCCCTGCCGCGCACGTCGCCGACGAAAGGCGAGCGCGCCATCAGTTCGCGCATTCGGTCCATCGCATATCCGCCGAGTTCGGCGGCGCGCTCGACAAGGCCCTCCTCGCGCACGATGGCGATGGTGGTGAGAGCCGCGCGCGTGGTCACCGGGTTCTTCTCATGCGTGTAGTGGCCGATGGCATAGTCGCCGGCGACGTCGAGATCGCGGCGCGCGACGACCGCGGCGATCGGCAGGATGCCGCCGCCAAGCGACTTGCCCATGACGATGATGTCGGGCGTGACGCCATCATGTTCGGAGGCGAAGAATTTTCCGGTCTTGCCGAGCCCGGTGGGAATCTCGTCGAAGATCAGGAGCGTGCCGTGGCGGTCGCAGGCCTCGCGCACCGCCTTCCAGAAGCCGGGCGCGGGCACGAGCGGGGTCGCGCGCATCGGCTCGGCGACGAAGGCCGCGAAATCCCCTTCCCGACCGAGTACGTAGGAGATCATGCCGGCGCAAGCTCTCGCCGATTCCTCCAGGGAGTTCGTGCCGTAGGGACAATTGTGAGGCGCCCAGGGCGCGACATGCTCGGCGCCGGGCAGGAGCGGACCGGCGATGCCGGAGCGGAACGTCGCCTCGCCGCCGACGCTCGATGCACCGAAGCCGGCGCCGTGGAAGGCATCCCAGAAGGACAGGGTCTTGAAGCGGCCGGTCGCGGCGCGGGCCACCTTGAGCGCCACTTCGATCGCATCGGAACCGCCGGTCGTGAAGAGCACCTTGCCGAGATCGCCCGGAGCGAGCCGGCCCAGCGTCTCGGCAAGCTCGACCGCCGGTTCGCAGGTGAACCGCCTTGGCGCGAACGGCAACTCGTCCATCTGCGCCCGGATCGCTTCCTTCAGGCGCGGATGGCCATAGCCGATGTGATGCACGCTGTTGCCATGGAAATCCATGTATCGGCGGCCGGCCGTGTCCTCGATCCAGATGCCTTCGGCCCTGGCGATCGCCGAGACGCAGGGGCTCGACAGCGACTGGTGCAGGAAGGCGTCGGCATCGCGCTTGAGAAGCGCCTTCGACGGGCCATGGTCCTGGCGCGCTTCCCAGTCGCGCCGGGCCTCAGCCTTGTTGGACTCGCCCTCGGTATGTATCGCCGCCACCTGCCCCATCCGTGCCTGCCTTGCGCTCCCCCGGATCCGCCTCGCGTCGTCGTCTTTTATCAGGCCGCCTTGTCCGCCGGAACAGGGGGCCTGATCTTCTCGCCTTTCGGGTCGTAGGCCGGTTTCAGGTGAGGCTTGGCGGCATGACGCATGCCGGCCACGTCGATCTCGAAACGGCCCTCGCCCAGGAAGCGCTGATCGACGCCATCCGCGCTCTCGACGAGGCCGAGGCCGACGGCGCGCCCGAGGCTATGGCCGTAGGCGGCGGAACGAAGTTCGCCAGCCGGCTCGCCGTTGCGCAGGATCAGTTCTCCACCCCAAAGCATCGGGCCGCCGTCGTCGAGCGTGAACTGGACGATGCGTTTCTTCAACGGCCGGCCTTTGGCGGCGGCAATCGCATCGCTGCCGATGAAGCCTCCCTCCTTGCCGAGGTCCAGCGCGAAACCCAGTCCGGCCTGCCAGGGATCGATGTCGGGCGTCAGTTCCCTGCCCCACGCGCGAAAACCCTTCTCCAGCCGCAAGGCTTCGATCGCATAGTATCCGGCGTTCCTGATGCCGAGATCCTTGCCGGCATCGACCAGCGCCTCGTATATGCCGACGGAAAATTCCGTGGGCACAATCAGCTCCCAACCGAGTTCCCCGACATAGGTCATCCGGTTGGCGATGCAGACGCCGTAGCCGACGTCGATCCGCCTGTTCGTCGCGAAGGGGAACGCATCATCGGAAAGGTCAGCCGGCGTCAGCCGGGAAAGGATCGCGCGAGCGTTCGGTCCCATCAGGCCGAGCACCGCATAGGATGAAGTGACGTCCGTCAGAAACGCGTGAGCGTCGGCCGGTATGTGCCTGGCAATCCAGTCGAAATCCCGGACGGGCTGCGCGGAGCCGGTGACGATCAGGAAGCGGTCGATAGCCAGCCTGAGCACCGTCAGGTCGCTTTCGTAACCGCCGCGCTCGTTGAACATGCCTGTGTAGATGCTGCGGCCGACCGGCACGTCGATCTCAGCGCCGCACAGCCGGTTGAGCACGGCGCAAGCGTCGCGGCCTTGCAGGAGAAGCTTGGCGAAGGAGGTCTGGTCGAAAATAGCCGCCGCCTCGCGCGTCGCCTTCATCTCGCGGCCGACCGCATCGTGCCAGTTCTGTCGGCCGAAACCGTAGGCCGTCTCGGGGCGTTCGCCGTCCGCGGCGAACCAGTTGGCCCGCTCCCATCCCATCTTGGAGCCGAAGCAGGCGCCCCTGGCAAGAAGCCGGTCGTAGAGCGGCGAGCAGCGCAGCGGCCGCGCCAGATCAAGCTCCCGGTTCGGCCAGGGCATGGCATAATGCAGCCCGAGCGTTTCCTTGACGCGGTCGTGCAGCCAGCGCTGATTGTTGTTGAAGGCGGCAAAGCGACGGATATCGACCGGCCAAAGGTCCATCGTCGGCTGGCCGTTCACAATCCACTCGGCGAGCGCGCGGCCGGCTCCGCCGGCGCTGGCGATGCCCATCGAATTGAAGCCGGCCCCGACGAAGAAATTCTTCAGTTCCGGCGCCTCGCCCAGGATGAAATTGTTGTCGGGCGTGAAGCTTTCGGGTCCATTATAGAACTTGCGTACCTCCGTCTCGGCAAGCTGCGGCACGCGGACCAGCGCGTTTTCCATCAATATCTCGAACTGGTCCCAGTCGTCCGGCAAAAGCGCGAACTCGAAATCGTCCGGAATGCCATTCATGCCCCACGGCTTCGCCTGCGGTTCGAAGCCGCCCATGACCAGCCCGCCGACTTCCTCCTTGAAGTAGATGTAGCCGTCGGGGTCGCGCATGACCGGCAGGTCCGGATGGACGCCATCGATCTTGCCGGTCACGATGTACATATGCTCGGCCGAGTGGAGCGGCACCGGAACGTCGCACATCTGGCCGACCTTGCGCGCCCATTGCCCGGCGCAATTGACGACGATCTCAGCGGCGATATCGCCCCTTTCGGTGCTCACCCCCGTAACGACGCCATCCCTGGTCCGGATGCCGGTCACCCGCACCCGTTCGAGGATCGTCGCGCCGCCCATGCGCGCGCCCTTGGCCAGCGACTGGGTCAGGTCCGTCGGGTTGGCCTTGCCGTCGCCGGGCAGCCAGACCGCGCCGACAAGATCGTCGGTCGCCATCGGCGGCCATAGACGGCCGGCCTCCGCCGCCGTGATCAATTCCACGTCCACGCCCTGCGCCCGCGCCGACGCCGCGGTACGCTTCAGCTGCGTCATGCGATCGGCGCTGCGGGCGACGCTGATCGAGCCGCAATTCTTCCATCCCGTGGCAAGGCCTGTCTCGGCCTCGAGACGGGTGTAGAGCTCGGTCGAATAGCGCACCAGCGTCGTCATGCTCGACTGGCTGCGCAACTGCCCGACGAGGCCGGCCGCGTGCCATGTCGTGCCGCCGCTTAGCTGTCCCTGTTCGAGCAGCACGACATCGGACCAGCCGAGCCTGGTCAGATGGTAGGCGACCGAACAGCCGATGACGCCGCCGCCGACGATGACGACACGCGCCTGGGTGGGAAAGGAACCGTTTGCGGACATCTGCTGGCCTCGACCGGAGACGTTTCGGCTGGAGAGACTGGAGGCAGGAAGGCCGTTTCCGTCTCCCGCCCCGTTATTCACCAAGGGAGGGAGAACGTCTTGACGTTGGTGTATGATTTCATGGCCTCGATGACGCCTTCCTTGTAGCCGTTGCCCGAGTCCTTGATGCCGCCGAAGGGGGACATCTCGATGCGGTAGCCCGGCACCTCCCAGATGTTGACGGTGCCGACCTTGAGGCCGGCGATGTATTTCTGGATACGGCGGAAGTCGTTGGTGCAGACGCCCGACGAGAGGCCGAAGGCGGTCGAGTTGGAGAGCCGGATGAGCTGGTCGTCATCGTCCGGCGCGCGCACGATCGGCACGATCGGGCCGAAGGTCTCCTCCATGACGAGTTCGCTCCTGTGGGGGACGCGGTCGACGACGATCGGCGGCAGGAGCGCGCCCTTGCGGCCGGGATCGTAAAGCACCTCGGCCCCCTCCTCCGCCGCCATGTGGACCCGCTTCTCGAACAGCGCCGCCGCCTTCTCGTGGATGACGGTGCCGAGCTGCGTGGCGGGATCGCGCGGATCGCCGAAGACGATCTTCTTCGCACGCTCCAGCACCATCGGCACGAAGCGGTCGGCGACTTTCTCCTGCACCAGGATGCGCTTCACCGCCGTGCAGCGCTGGCCGGAATTCTTGGTGGCGCCGGTGACCGCAAGCTCCGCCGCCTTGGCGAGGTCATCGTCGGAGAGATCGTTGAGCACGATCAGCGGGTCGTTGCCGCCAAGCTCCAGCACCTGGCGCTTGTAGCCGGCCTTGCCAGCGATCATCTTGCCGACCGGCACGCCGCCGGTGAAGGTGATGAGGTCGATGTTGTCGTTGACGATCATCTCATCGCCGATCTCCTGCGGCCAGCCGGTGACGACGGAGAGCATCTCGGGCGGCAGGCCGGCCTCGTAGAGAATGTCGGCCAGGATCAGCGCCGTCATCGGCGTCAGCTCCGTCGGCTTCACCACAACGCAATTGTTGGTGGCGATGGCCGGCGCCACCTTGTGCGAGACCATGTTGAGCGGGTGGTTGAACGGCGTGATCGCCGAGATGGCCTTCAGCGGCTCGCGGATGGTGAAGATCTTCCGCTGCTTGCCGTGCGGGGTGAGGTCGCAGGAGAAGATCTCGCCGTCATCGAGGATCGCCATCTGGCCGGCCAGCGTGAACACGTCGAAGGCGCGGCCGACCTCATAGAGCGAATCCTGCTTGGAGATGCCGAGCTCCAGAGTGATCAGGTCCGACAGTTCCTCCTTGCGGCCGTTGAGCAGTTCGGCGGTCCTGAGCAGGATCTTCTGGCGCTCGTAGCGCGTCAGCTTCGGCTGGTAGTTCGCCGCGATCTCGAAGGCCTTCCTTGCGTGCTCGGCCTGGCCCGCAGGCACCGTTCCGATCACCGTGTCGTTCCATGGGTAGCGCACCTCGACGACGCCGTCGGCGTCGACATGCTTGCCGGCGATGCGCATCGGCTCGTGGCGGACTTTGATCGAAGGATCGAGTTTGGTCATGAGTTTTTTATCCTTGGATGCAGCATGCTCGGACTGCAAACTCCCCTCAACGCTACGCCTGCGCGGCGGCCATCGTCGCGTAATGGAATGCGTCGAAGTTGCGAAGCGCCGGCGCCTCCGGAAGGTCCTTCAGGACGCGGTTGACGATGAAGGGGACCACCTGTTCGGTCAGTCCGCCATGGGAGCGCAGCGGCTCGTTGAGCGCCTTAAGGTCGTGCCGGTGCTCGGACGTGCCGATCGTCTTGTTCTCGCCCGAGATCATGACGATGTCGCCGATGCGATCCGCGGGAAGCTCGAAGCGGCGACAGGCCTCCTCGCGCCCAATGACCAGCGTCATGTCCTCCACCCTGCGGAGCTTCCCGATAATCGCTTCGCGGTCGGCCCCCTTCGGCAGGTAGGCGGTGGCGAACGAGCCGAGCGCGCCGTGATGCACCACGTAGGGATCGGTGATCGGCAGGATGACGCGCGCCGCGTCCTTGCCGAGCCATTCGTCGAGCAGATCCTGCACATAGACCACGTTCGGCGAGCCGTCGGCATGGTGCTTCGGCTTCATGCCGTGATCGGCGGTGACGACGATCGCTGCTCCCAGCCCGTCGAGTTCGGCAAGGTATTTGTCGAACATCGCGTAGAACGCATTCGCTTCCTTCACCCCCGGCGCATATTTGTGCTGCACATAGTCGGTGGTGGTCAGATACATCACGTCCGGGTGGAACTCCTTCAGGAGCTTGACGCCGGCGGCGAACACGAATTCCGACAGTTCCGCCGAATAGACCTCCGGCACGGGACGACCGAGCCATTTCGAGGCGTTGTCGATGCCATTCGCAGCCTTCGTGGTCGTGTCCGACTTTTCCGAGGAGAAGCAGATCGCCCGACCCTCGTCATAGGCGAGCCCATGGCCAAGCAGCGCCCTGAGCTTGTCCTTCGCCGTCACTATCGCCACCCTGGCGCCGGCGTCGTAGAAGGCCTTGAACACGGTCGGGGCGCGCAGGAACTTCGGATCGTTCATCATCACCTCCTCGCCCGTCTCGGGGTTGTAGAGGTAATTGCCGCAGATGCCGTGCACGGAAGGCGGCCTTCCCGTCGCGATCGACAGATTGTTAGGATTGGTGAAGGAAGGCATCGCCGAATGCGCGAAGCGCACCGTCCCCTTCTTCTTGATCCGCTCCAGCGCCGGCATCAGTCCCGCTTTGATCGCCGCGTCCAGATAGGCGGGCTCGCAGCCGTCCAGGCAGATCGCAATCGCGCAAACCCGCGGCCAGGAATAATTGCGGCCGTTCACCGAAACCGAAACAGACGACATCTGGTTCATTCGATCGTTCCTTCTGAAAAGGCGCTCAGGCTGCAAGCTTCGCCCGTTCGGCAATGGCGTGAGCGGGCGGGGCAGCGGTGTCGACGCCCATCTCCTCCAGCGATTGCCGCGCGGCCTCGACGACGCGGCGCATCACGTGCTCGTCCATGCGGCCAATGCATCCGACCCGGAACGAATCGACGACCGTCAGCTTGCCCGGATAGATGATGAAGCCCTTCTCCTTCATCAGGTCATAGAAGCGGGAGAAGACAAAATTCCCATGCGCGGGACAGAAGAATGTGACGATGATCGGAGAAAGCCAGCGATCGGACAAGAGCGTCTCGAAGCCGAGCTCGCGCATCCCGTCGACCATCACGTCGCGGTTTCTGGTGTAGCGGGCACCGCGTCCGGCGACGCCGCCCTCCGCCTCGTGCATCTTGAGCGCCTCGATGAAGGCGGCGACGACATGGGTCGGCGGCGTGAAGCGCCACTGGCCGGTTTTCTCCATGGCGGCCCACTGGGCATGGACGTCGAGGGAAATCGAATGGCTGTTGCCCTTGGCCGCTTCGAGTTCGCTTTTCCTGGCGATGACGAAGCCGAAGCCCGGCACGCCCTCGATGCATTTGTTGGCGGACGAGACCATCGCCGCGTAGTGGATATTCCCGACGTCGAGGTCGATGGCGCCGAAGGCGCTCATGGAATCGACCAGCAGCTTGCGTCCCCTCGCCTCAACGACGGCCGCGATCTCGGCGACCGGGTTGAGGATGCCGGAGCTTGTCTCGCAGTGGATGACGAGCACATGCGTGATCGCCGGATCGGCATCGAGCGCGGCGGCCACCTCGTCGCCGCGCGGCGGCAGGTAATCGCCCTTGTCGATCAGCGTGTGGGCACGGCCGAGATACTGCATGGTCTGCGCGGCACGAAGGCCATAGGCGCCGTTGGCGAGGATAAGCGCCTTGCCGTTCTTCGGCACGAAGGAGCCCAGCATGGCTTCCACGCAATAGGTGCCGGACCCCTGCAGGGGCACGCAGTCATATTCGCCTTTCCTGTCGCCGGTCAGCGCCAGCAGCCGGCGGCGCAGTTCGGCGGTCATGGCACGGAAATCGCCGTCCCACGACCCCCAGTCGCGCAGCATCGCCTGCTTTACCGAATAGGCCGTAGTGAGCGGGCCGGGGGTCAGCAGGTAGGGCTCACCCATCGCGGGAGGCTCGAAACCTTGCGTCGACACCTGCTTGATCATGGCCGCAATTCCTCCGCGACGTTGCTGCTGCCCGGCCATATAGGCGGACGATAATGTATTTGAGAAATCGTTATTTTGTATCTATCAATAAGCGGAGCCTATCGTGAGGATCGACCATGCGCTATGTCCAGCTCCGCGCCTTCCACTACGTGGCCATATGCGGCGGCTTCTCCCGCGCCGCCGAGGAATTGCTGCTGACGCAGCCTGCCATCTCCGACCAGGTTCGCAAGCTCGAGGAAGAATACGATATCCTGCTCTTCAACCGGCAGCGCAAGCAGGTCACGCTGACCCCGTCGGGAGAGAACCTGCTCGCCATCACCCGGCGCATGTTCGACACCGAGAACCAGGCCCTGGAACTGCTTTCCGAATCGCGCGCCTTGCGCGCGGGGACGCTGCGGGTGGTGGCCGACGCCGCGCACCATCTGCTGCACATCATAGGTCCGTTCCGGCAGAAATATCCCGGCATCCGCGTCACCATTCGCTCGGGGAACACGCAGACGGTGATCGAGAGCCTGTTCAGCTATGACGCCGACATCGGCGTCCTGGGCGAAGTGCCGGCCGGACGCGAATATGAGACCATCAAGCTGAACTCCAGCCCGATCATCGCCTACGTGGCGGCGCATCACCCGCTTGCCGCGCGCGGATCGCTGTCCCTGTCGGAACTGGCCAGGCATCCGCTGGTGATGCGCGAGCGCGGCTCGAAGACGCGAAAGAAGCTGGAAGACGCCGCCCTCATAGCGGGCGTCGAACTCACATGCGCGATCGAGGCCGAGGGCCGTGAAGCGGTGCGCGAGATCGTGGCTTCCGGGGCGGGCGTTGGCTTCGTCTCAGACGCCGAATTCGGTGACGATGCGCGTCTTGCGAAACTCACCATCGAAGGCGAACCGACTTTGATGGACGAGGCGCTGATCTGCCTGAAGGAGCGCAGCCAGGCCAAGGCCATTCGCGCCTTTCTCGAAATAGCCAGGAGCGTGAACCGGATATCCGCCGGTCATGCGTCGATGACGGCCTGATGCTGCCCTGAGCAGCCCCCGCCGGGCTTCCGCAGCCGCAAAGCAACATGATGCTTTGCGGCTGCGACCCTGATCCGCTTCTGCCCGGCGTCCGAAACGGTCGCTATTTCTGCTGCGACTTCACATAGGAGACATAGCCGCGCACGTCGGCCGCCGGCTCCGAATAGGCCTTGCCCAGTTTCTTCTCCATGGCCGCCATGTAGGCGGTCGCCCAGGCAGGCAGCGCATAGTCGATGGCCGCCAGGAATTCGAGCGTCGCCGCCAGCCTGATGTCGGCGATCGATGGCGTCGCGCCGCCGATGAAGGGCTTCCCGTTCATGAAGAATTTGTGGAAGACATCGAGCGGCTCGGCGATCGCGGCCATGGCGGCTTTCTGCGCCGCCGACTTGTGGCCGGGCTCGAGGTCGCTGGCTCCGACCTCGCCGGCATATTGCGGGAAGCCGAGCTTCGGATAGGTGGCGCGCGCAACGTAGGGATAGAGCGTGCCGGTCAGGTAGAACATGGCGCTGTCGACCATCGCCCGCCTGGCCGCCGCCTTGGGATAGAATTTATCCAGCCCGTGCTTGTTGGACAGATACTGCATGATCGCGCAGCTCTCCCAGAGGGCGCCGCCGGGAAGGCCCTTGTCCTCGAGCATCGGCGTCAGGTGGGCCGGGTTCCTGGTAAGGAATTCAGGCGAACGCGTGGAGCCCCAGACGTCGCTTTCCGTGAAATCCAGTCCGGCGGCGCGAACGAAGACGCGCACCGCCATGTTGTTGACGCTCGGCTTCAGCACATTGAGATGCAGCGCGGGCTTCCTAGCGGGCTTCTTCGCAGCAGCCTTGACGGCCCTGGCGGGTTTGGCCGCCTTTGCCGACTTGCTCGCGCTGGCGGGTTTCGCGGATTTTGCCGGCGCCTTCTTTGCCGTGGCTTTCCGTGCAGTCCTGGTCGCAGTCTTTGCCATGTGTTCCTCCCTCGGGTTGCTTAGTACGGGTTCTTCGGCGAACGGTCGTCCGACAGGCTCGGACGCGATCGTTCGACCAGGTTCTGGATCGCGTCGGCAAGGTGCACTTCGGCGATCGCATAGTCGCCGCGCGCGACGCGGATCGTGTGCGCCTCCATCAGCACTTCGGCATGGGTGAAGCCATGCGGCGGCTCGAAGCGGTAACTGGCGAGTTCGACCAGGAGGCCGAGCGGATCCTCGAAATAGATCGAATCCATGAAGCCGCGGTCCTTGACGCCGCTGTGCTTGATCCGGCGCTTGTCCAGCCGCCCCACGGCCTGGAGGAAGGTCACGCGGGAGACGGAAAAGGCGATGTGATGGACAGAGCCGATGTCGGTCGACGTGCGCTGCGGGTCGGGCTTCCGGCCCTCGTCCGTGAAGACCGTTATCAGCCTTCCGTCGCCCGGATCGAAATAGAGATGGCTTTCGCTCGCCCTGTCGAGATTGGGCTGTTCGAAGATGAAAGGCATGCCGAGCACGCCTTCCCAGAAATCGATCGAGGTTTGCCTGTCCGCGCCGACCAATGTGATGTGATGCACGCCCTGGGATTGCAGCTTCTGCATGACGTCCTTCCCTAGTGCCTGACCAGCTTCGACTTGTATTCGCTGCGCTCGAGCGTTCCGAACGGCACGAGTTCCACGGCCGCCGAAAAAACCAGCCCGCCGCGCAGGCGCTCCCTTATCCTGTCGGCCAGCCCCATGTCCGGTTCGCCGTCCCGGGCAAGTTCGACCACTATCGGAAGGGGTGGCTCCTGCTTGACGCCTGCCGTCGCCGGCTTCACCAGGATAGCACCGCTGACGGCCGGCAGAAACGTGCCGACGATCTCGCGGATGGCCGACGGGAACACGTTGACCCCGCGCACGATCAGCATGTCGTCGGTGCGGCCGATGCAGCGAAGTCGAAGCGCCTTCCGCCCGCACGGGCAGGGCGAAGTCCATACCTCGACATGGTCGCGCGTGCGGAACCTGAGCAGCGGCGCGGCCTGGTGCCTCAAATGGGTCAGCACGAGTTCGCCGCGCGCGCCGTCCTCCAGTTCAAGCGCGGCCCCGCTGTCGGGGTCGATCAACTCGGCATGGACGAAGCCGCGCGCGCCGAGATGCATGCCGCGCTGCTCCTCGCACTCGCCCCACAGCGAGACACCGATGTCGCCCATGCCCATCGCTTCGGTGACTTTCGCTCCCCAGCCCGCTTCGAGCCTGGCTCGCATCGCCGGTTCGCCGCCGCCCGGCTCGCCCGCCACCAGCACCCGCTTGACGCTGGAATGCTCGAGATCGAAGCCGCGCTCGGCCGCCCATTCGATCAGATAGGACGCGTAGGAGGGCGTCATCACCACGGCCGTCGGCTTCAGGAGCCGGATTGCCGTCATCAACCGCTCGGTATTGCCGGTGCCGACCGGCACATGGCACAGGCCGAGCCTGTCGAATGCGGCCAGCGCAGCCCCCGCGACGAACGGGCCGGCGTTGTAGGTCGACACGATCGTCTCGCCGGCGGCGATCCCCGAAGCCGAATAGCTGCGGGCCGACGTCGTCACCCAATTGTCGAGATCCTGCAGTGTCAACGGGATGTAGCTCGGCGTCCCGGTGGTGCCGCTGGTCGAATAGATGCGGACCAGCCGGTCGGGCGGAACGGCGAGATGGGCGCCGATCGGGTTGTCCGCCGTGCAGCTTGCGCGGATTTCCTGCTTCTCGGTGAAAGGCAGGGCCGCGATCCGGTCCAGCCCGCCGATCGCATCGGCGGTCGCGAAACCGGCAACGGCCAGTTTCTCGCGGTAGAAAGGCGAACGGTCGATGAGATAGGCCATCTGGCAGCGGAAACTGGCGTCGTCCATCCGGGACTGGTCGGCGGTGGAGCGCGTCTCGACCTCGGGCTCAAGCATGCCCGGCTCCGTCCGGTTGGTATGCGACCGCCCCCTCCGCCGCGCCGGCCATCTCGAAGCCGATCGGGTTCTTCTGCTCTTCGGCCAGATGAGCCAGAAGGCTTGCGGTACGCGCCAGCAGCGGGATCGCCTTGATCATGGCCGCGGGGAAATCAAGATCGAGCAGTACCGCCGCGATCGGCATCGAGACGTTCATCACCAGCGGCTTGCCCCACACCTCCCTCACGGCTCTTTCGATGACGCGCGCCATGGCGACATGCCGTCCGGCCACGCCCCGTTCCTCCGCCAGCGCCAGGATGCGCGCGGCGCGCGGATCGACGGGCTTGTGGATCGGATGGCCGAAACCCGGGGCCTTGCCGCCGGCATCGCGTATGGCGCGGACCAGCGCCAGCGCCACCGCATCCGGCTCGCCGCCCGACGCGACCTTTGCATCGGCCTCGATCAACAACCTGCCGCAGAGTTCGGACGTGCCGAGGATGACCGGCCCGGCGCCCAGAATGCCCGCGGCGACCGCCCCCTGCAGCGAGCCGGGATCGGCCGCCAGCGTCATGCGCGCCGCCTGCACCGTCGGCACCAGTCCGTGCTCGGCGATGGCCACCAGCAGGAGGTCCAGGAAGAAGCGCTGCTCCTCGCTCGCTTCCTTGCCGGTGAGAAGAAGGAAGAAATAGTCGGTGAAGCCGATCCGTCCCATGAGATCGGATGTCAGGCTGCGGCCGCGTACCTCTATCCGGTCGGGACGCACATCGCAGATGCCGGAGACCGCCCGCCTGCCCTTGCCGATCTGCATCGCCCCTCCCCGACGCCGGAGTTTCGGGAACGCGTTATTGGATGTCGCGCTTTCCGGCATGCTAGTTCAACTGCAGTTCACGGACCAGATGAAAAGGTGCATCGGCTCGGCCGGGGCAAGCGCCGGGTTTTGTACCGGAACTGGATCACGTTCGGCCGCGGCCGCTCAACCGTCGGCGCATCACGGCAGTCGCTCGAGCCGTTCCGCCAGCCGCTCCTTCGACAACACCGTCACAATCCCGTTTCCAAGCGTGACGAGACCCTCCCGGCGCAGGCGCGCCAGGGTTCGCGTGACCGTTATGCGGGAGGCGCCGATGATCTCCGCCATCTGCGCGTGCGTGAGCTGGATCGAGCGATCCCCATAGCTGACGAACCGCAGCAGGAGGTTCAAGAGCGCGCCTTCATGCGACCGCCGCGCCGTCATGGCCAGTTTGGGAATGAGCGACCGCTGCTTCGAGCTCATGATCTTGATGAGGACGATGGCGAGCCGAGGGTCGGCGGCCATCGCGCTGGCTACCTGGTCGGCGTGAAATTCCACCAGCCTGGCCGCCGACAGGGTTTCCGCGGTGATCTGGCGCGGTTGCCGGTCGAAAGCCGACCCCTCTCCAAAAAGAGAGCCCGGACCCATGATCTCCAGCACGAGAACGGCGCCGCTCTGGTGGTAATAGGTGGCCTGCACCGCCCCTTTTTCGACAAGGTAGAAATAAGGGGATATCGATTCCTGCGAATATATCTGGACGCCGGCCGGCAGCGTGACTGAACGGCCGGCGGGCGCAATCTCGCGCCACATCCGGATCAGCGGCGAGGCAATCGACCAGGTGGGAGAAACGTGCCTCGCCAATTCTTCGTCCTCGCGCCTTCGCCGGGCGCCGGGCGACTTCTCCACTCCCGCGCCGCCCGTTGATGTAGCAGATGATACCGAATGCGGCCACGGGACAGGCGAGAGTGCGCCGGGGAACGGTGGGCAGTAATTGGGAGGCCGGACGGTGGCGGCAGGTGAGGCTCTTCCGAAGAACCGCGGCTTTGTTTCGCGGCTGTCGGCACATGACATCGTCAGGATGATCGCGAGGCGAGAACTCGGGATCGAAGAAATGGTCCGCGACGTGCTCCATGACATCGAGGCCGTCGAACCCCTCCTCAACTGCTTCGTAGCCTTCTATCCGGACCACGTTCTGGCGCAGGCGGCCGAGCTCGAACGCCGGATGGCGAGGGACCCGTCTTCCATCGGTCCGCTCGGCGGCCTGCCGATACCGGTGAAAGACCTGATTGCCGCTGCCCGCTATCCGACGACGTTCGGTTCGAAGCCGTTCCGGGAGAACCGGACGGACGCCGATGCTCCCGCCGTCGAGCGCATCCTTTCCAGGCAGGCGATCCTCTTCGGCAAGACGACGACGAGCGAGTTCGGCTGCAAGGCGACGGGCTTCAGCCCGCTCACGGGCCATACCCGGAACCCGTGGAACCCCTCGCTTACACCCGGCGGGTCGAGTTCCGGATCGGCGGCGGCGGTAGCAGCAGGGCTGGTGCCCGTCGCGCTCGGCACCGACGGCGGCGGCTCTGTCCGCATTCCGGCCGCGCTCACCGGGATCGTCGGTTTCAAGCCGACATTCGGACGGGCGCCGGTCCATCCGGTTTCCGCCACCCCGACCGTCGGACATATCGGGGTGCTGGCGCGCAATGTCCGCGACGCAGCGCTGATCGTCGACGCCATCACCGGTTATGACGCCCGCGATCCCTATGCCGTCCCGCTTCCGCCCACCGCTGGACTGGCCGCCTGCGGACGAGCGATCGGCCGTCCCAGGATCGCCTACAGTCCGACGCTCGGCTATGCGCGCCCCGAGGCGGGCGTCCTGCGTACGGTGGGAGAGGCGGTGGAATGCCTTGCGGCCCTCGGTTGCGAGGTCACCGTCGTGGATGCGGTTTTCGACGATCCGGCAGATATCTGGGAGAGCGAGTTCTACACCGACCTGGCCGTGAAGCTCGGCGACCAGCTTTCCACCCGAAGAGACGAAATGGACGGCGACGTCGTCTCCAAGCTGCAACACTATGCCGGCCGCGACCTCCTTTCGCACCGGCAGCTTGCCTTGAAGCGCTATCGGCTGCGCGACCAGGTGAGGACGCTGTTCGCAAGGTTCGACTTCGTCGTGACGCCGACGCTGCCTGTCGTCGCCTTTCCGGTGGAGCGTACGTCGCCCGCCGGCTACCGGGCGGACGATCTCGTCGCCTGGGCCTCCTACACCTATCCGTTCAACCTGACCGGCCACCCCGCCATTTCCTTGCCGGCCGGCCTTTCGGACGGACTTCCGACGGGATTGCAAATCGTCGGCGGTCCGTTCGAGGAAGAGCGACTGTTTGCGCTCGCCGCCGCCTATGAAGAGGCGCGGCCATGGCCGTTGCTCAACCGGCAATAGAGAAGGTCCGGGCCTGTCGCAGGAAAGAGCTCCGCTCCAACGCATCAGCGATGTTTTGCCCGCCGCGCGGGGGGCAACCGCGCGGCGGGCTTTCACGGCTTCAGGCGGCTCGCTCCCGCGTGAAAAGCCTGCTCACGGGAGCATCACGCCAGGCAGTGATCTCCCCCTTGCGCACGCGCTCGCGGCCGTAGACCAGCCAGCACACATCCACCTCGCCGATATATTCCTCGATCCGGAACCGGCCGGGATATTGATCGGCCAGGTCGGTTGTGGTGAAGCCCGAATCGTATTTTCCGGCGAGCAGGCCGGCGGCGACGGCGCTGTTGGATATTTCCGTCGTGATCGTCGACCACCGGCTCTGATCGAAATAGCCGGCCGTGGCAATCATGTAGCCGAGCGACCGGGGCGTCTCCACATCGCTGCGCGTGAGCACGCCCATCGGCCTGGTGGGCCCGATGAAGCTGTCTACCAGGAAGATTTCCCGATGGAACTTCTCGATCGTTATCGCCACTTCCGGATGGGCGCAAACCTGCGTGAAGAAGTCGATCTTCCCGCCGCGCAGTAATTCGAGGGCCTCGCTGTAGGTCTCGAAAAAGGAAAGCTCGGCATGCGGCAATCCATGAAAGCGCAGATACGCTCTCGTCGCCTTTTCGTGGTTGCTGCCCGCCGGGCCTAGCGTCGCTATCCGCATCATTCCTGATCCTTCTCCGTGGTCTTGGGATTTCAGTCGACGTAGGCGTTGGCGAAACTGCTCACCACGCCGGTGCCACCCGTCACCAGGTCGTGCACGCGCACGTTGGTGATGGTGACGAACTTCATCTCCATGATCCAAAGCACCGGCAGGTCGTCGTAGAGGATGTGCTGGATCTTCGAGTAGATTTCCTGCCGCTTCGCCGGGTCCGCTTCCTGGGCGCCTTCGCTGAAAAGCTTGTCGATCTCGGGGTTCGAGTAGCCGCTCTCGTTGCTGAACGGCACGCCCTTCTTGATGTTGTCGCTGGTGTAGGTGCGGCCGACGCGGACGGCGGGGTCGGCATACTGGTAGCCGTAGGTGAAGGTCGTCTGATAATCCCAGTCGGCGAACTTCTTCCGCCACCCCGCGACATCGGCGCCCTTGAGCTCGACCGCGATCCCGACCTTCGCCAGCGCTTGCTTGACGTATTCGGCCATGCGGGTCCACACCTCGCCATAGGGAAGCGGCATCATCTCGATCCTGGCGCGGACGCCGTTCGCATCCGGCTTCAGGCCCATCTCGTCCAGCAGTTCCGTCGATTTCTTGGGATCGTAGGCGTAGGGCTTCATCGACTTGTCGAAATAGAGCGTCGAATGCGCCAGCGGGCCGACCGCCACCTCGCCGAGGCCGTTCCAGATGTTGTCCTTGATGAATTCGCGATCGATCGCATACATCATCGCCTTGCGGAAGCGCGGATCGCTGAGCGGCTTCTGCCGGTTGTTCACCTCGATCCACATCATCGGCGACAGGTACTCGTAGCCCTTGGTGCTCACCTTGAGCGTGGGGACCTTCCGCAAGCGGGGTATGTCGAAGACCTCGATGTCGTTGAAGCTGGTGGCGTCGATCTCGCCGTTCTCCAGCGCCGCGGCGCGCGAGGCCGAGTCGGGGATGACGACGAAATAGAGGGCGTCGAGGTAGGGCTTGCCCTTCTGCCAGTAGTTCGGATTGCGCTTCAGCTTGATGTATTCGCCGTGCTTCCACTCATCGAGCATGAAGGGACCGGTGCCGACCGGGTTCGCGTTCTTCGGGCTGTTGCGGAAATCCTTTTCGTCCTTGTAGACGTGCTCGGGGATGATCGGCGCCTGCTCGGCCGAGAAGCTGTAGAGGAATGCCGGCTTGGGCGACTTGAGCTTGAAGGCGACTTCCGTCGGCGAGACCGCCGTCACGGACTCGACGTTGGCCATGTAGTTGCGCACCCCGACATTGGTCTCCGGGAGGAACTTGGTGAAAGAGAAGACGACGTCTTCGGCGCTGAAGGGCGCGCCGTCGCTCCATTTGACGCCGTCCTGCAGCTTGAAGTCGTAGGTAAGGCCGTCGGCGCTGACGGTCCACGACTTAGCGAGGCTCGGCTCGGGCTTGAGGTCGAAGGAATAGTCCAGCAGTCCCTCGTAGATCTTGCTGCCGACGATCTGGACCGGCGTCTGCGGGTTCACCGCGACCATGAGCGTCGGAGGCTCGGGATTGATGGCCATTTTGAGCGTGCCGCCATGCTTGGGCTCGGCGAACCCCGTCGTGGCGAACGAAAATGCTGCAAGTGCCGTCAGGGCGCCCGCGATCAGCGGGCCGACGGATCGTGAATGCGGCTTCATTGCGTTGTCTCCTTCCCTTTTTGTCTTTTGGATGCCTGCGTTTCTCCGCGCCGGCGCTCGCCAGGAATGGAGGCGATGAGGCGGGCGGTATAGGGATGCCGGGGTGCGGCGAAGATCTGCTCCGGCCGACCTTCCTCGACCAGTTCGCCGCGCAGCATGACGGCCACGCGGTCGCAGATGCGGGCCGCGACCCTGAGGTCATGCGTGATGAAAAGCACGGTCAGCTGGAGCCGGCGGCGCAAATCCGCGATAAGGTCGAGGATCTGCGCCTGGATGACGACGTCGAGCGCCGAGACCGCCTCGTCGGCGATGAGGACGTCCGGCTTCGTGGCCAACGCCCTGGCGAGCGAAATGCGCTGACGCTGGCCGCCGGAGAATTCATGCGGAAAGCGCTCCATCGCCGCGGCGTCCAGCCCCACCAGTTCGAGAAGCCTTGCGGCTTCCTGCCTGGCGCCGGCGCGATCGGTGCCGGCTTCGAGGACGGTGCGGAGGATCGTGCCGACGGTCTGGCGCGGATTGAGCGAGCCGAAGGGGTCCTGGAAGACCATCTGCACGCGGGGCCGGAAGGCGCGCAGGGCCCGGCCGTCGAGTTCGGCCATGTCGGTGCCGTCGACCAGGATCCGGCCGCCGTCCGGCCGCTCCAGCCGGACGATCAGGCGCCCGAGCGTCGACTTGCCGGACCCGGATTCGCCGATGATCCCGAAAATCTCGCCGCGGTTCACCGTCAGGTCGATGTTGCGCACCGCGTCGATGGCAATGTTCCGGCCAAACAGCCCCGAGCGCCGGGTAAAGCGCTTGGCGACGCCCTTTATCTCCAGCGCCGGCGTCGAGGGTCCCTCCCCCTTCCGGCTCGCATTCACGTGCAGGTGCGGCACGGCCGCGATCAGGCGGCGGGTATAGGGGTGGGAAGGCCGGTCGAGGACATCGGGGGCGGCGCCCGATTCGACCTGAACCCCCTTCTCCATGACGATGACGCGGTCGGCAATCTCGGCGACGACCCCGAAATCGTGCGTCACGAACAGGACCGCCGTTCCATAGGCCTTCTGCATGTCCTTCATGATCGACAGGATCTGTGCCTGGGTTGTGACGTCGAGCGCGGTGGTCGGTTCGTCGGCGATCAGCAGGGCCGGCCTGAGCGCCAGCGCCATCGCGATCATCACGCGCTGGCGCTGTCCGCCGGACAATTGCATGGGATAGGCCCGCAGCGTCGCCGCCGGATCGGGCAGCCGGACCTGTTCGGCAAGCTCGCGAAGCCGATCGCCGATCGCGCGCCGGTCCGTCATGCCGTGCGCGCGCATCACCTCGGAAATCTGGTCGCCGACCCGCATCAGCGGGTTGAGCGCCGTCATAGGCTCCTGGAACACCATCGACAGCTTGCTGCCGCGAAGACGACGGAAGCCGGCTTCCGAGAGCGCCTGCAACTCCTCGCCATCGAGCAGGATACGGCCGCCGAGCAGGCGCAGATTCGCCGGCAGCAGGCCCATCAGGGCATGGGCGACGACCGATTTGCCCGAGCCGGATTCGCCGACCATGCAAAGGGTCTCGCCTGGCGCAAGCGAAAAGCCGATGTCCTCGACCGCATGCGCGCGCTGGCCCGAGGGCGGCAAGGCGACGGTCAGCCCCTCGACCTTCAGCACCTCGGTCCTCATTTGTAGGCCCTCAGCGCGCTTCGCGGGTTGAGCGCTTCATTCAGCGCTTCGCCGACGAAATTGATGGCGAGCACGGTCAGGAAGACCGCAAGGCCGGGCACGACGCTGACCCACCATGCGGTGCGCAGCGCCGTGCGGGAGGCGCCCACCATATAGCCCCAGCTCATCAGGTTGGGGTCTCCCAGGCCGATGAAGCTTATCGCCGCCTCGAGCAGGATCGCGGTCGCGACCATCAGCGACGCCATCACGACGACCGGACCGAGGGCGTTCGGAAGGATCTCCTTGAAGACGATCGAGGTATGGCTGCGGCCCGCCAGCACGGCGGCCTCGACGAACTCGCGGTTGCGCAGGCTGAGGAATTCGGCGCGGACCAGCCGCGCCACCGGCGGCCAGCTGACGACGGAGATGGCGATGATGATGGAGGTGATGCTCGGCGTGAGGATGGCGACGAGCACCAGCGCCAGCATGAAATGAGGCACCGTCTGGAACAGCTCCGTCAGCCGCATCAGCGCGTCGTCGACCAGGCCGCCGCTATAGCCGGCGATCGCACCAATCAGCATGCCGAGCAGGAACGGCAGCGCCGTCGCGACGATGCCGACTAGGAGCGACACACGAGCGCCGTAGAAAATGCCGGCAAGGACGCTGCGGCCGATCGTGTCGGTTCCCAGAAGGAAACCCTTGGTGAAGGGAGGCACGACCGGCGGCCCGACCACCTCCCATGGGCCGCCGGGAAACAGAAGCCTCGCCGACAGGGCCATGCCGAGGACGAGCACCAGCACGATCACGGATAGGACGAAGATCCAGTCGCGCCTTGGGAGGGAGGCCAGCACGCGTCTCATGTGCGCGCCGCCGTGCGAGGATCGATCAGCACATAGAGGCCGTCCACCACGAGGTTGGCCAGCACGACCAGGATCGACGTGACGAAGAAGACGGCCAGCAGCGTGTTGTAGTCGCGCTGCAGCACCGCGTTGAAAGCCAGCAGCCCGAGGCCCGGCCAGCCGAAGATCGTCTCGACGATGATCGTGCCGCTGAGAAGCTGGCCGACCTGCACGCCTGCCAGCGTCAGGATCGGGAGGACGGCGTTGCGCAGCGCATGCACGAAAAGGATGCGCGCCCGGCCGATGCCCTTGGCCCGCGCGGTCTTGATGAAATCCATGTCGAGCGTTTCGACCATGCTGGCGCGGGTCATCCGTGCGTAGAGCGCAAGGTAGAACAGGGTCAGGGTCAGCACCGGCAGGACAAGGTGCTTCAACCGGTCGAGAAGCGTCGGCAGGCCCGAGTCGGGCCCGGCGATGGTCGTCCTGCCGAAGGCGGGAAGCCAGTCGAGTTCGACCGAGAAGACGAGAACGAGAAGCAGACCCACCCAGAAGAGCGGGGTAGCGTAGAAGACGAGCGAGAAGGCGGTTGCGGCGCGGTCCCAGACGCCGCCACGGTTCACGGCCGCTACCGTGCCGAGCAGCACGCCCGCAAAGAGTGCCAGCACGAACGCCGACGCCGTTATCTCCAGCGTCGGGGGCAGCCTCTCCCAGATGATCTGGCTGACGGGCCTGCGCTCGCGATAGCTCATGCCGAAGTCGAGAACCGCCAGCTTCTTCAGATAGATGCCCAGTTGCACCGGCATCGGCTCGTCAAGACCGAAATCGCTGCGCAATTGCTGAAGGTAGATGGCGTCGGCATCGCCCGACTGTCCGGCGATCACGGTGGCCGGATCGCCCGGCGCGATGCGTATGAGAAAGAAGTTCATGATCGCCACGGCAAGGACGATCAGAAACGCCTTGAGTATCCTCCCCAGAATGTAGCGGGCCGTCCGCATCAGCCATCAACCCCGAACGTGCCCCGCGGACCCGGTGTCAGGCGCCCGGCACGACAACCCTTTTTCGCGACGAATCCTTCCGGCACGGCTGCCCCATTCCACGCTTTCGGACCCGTCCAAGGCCATTGCATGAGAGAGAGCTTAGTCACTGGCAGCCCGGAGCGAAGTATCACATGATACAACATTTCGGCTTCGGCTTACCGGCCCGTCAGCGCTTGTCCGTGACGGCGGCGGTTCGGCGGCCCACCATTACCCGCCGGCCTGAGCGGCGGTCCGGAACCGATGCTTCAGACCTCCAGCCATTCGCGCCGGATGTCCGCGTTCGCCGTCAGGTCGGCCGGCGTCCCTTCGAACACGATGTGGCCGTGCCCCATCACATAGACGCGGTGGGAAATGCGCAAGGCGATGACGAGCCGCTGTTCGACAAGGAGGATGGAGATGCCGCGCCCGGCGATTTCACGCAGAAGCTCGCCGATGCGCTCGACCATCTGCGGCGAAAGCCCTTCGGTCGGCTCG
The DNA here is from genome assembly GCA_001896885.1 of Rhizobiales bacterium 65-79. GTDB lineage: Bacteria > Pseudomonadota > Alphaproteobacteria > Rhizobiales > Rhizobiaceae > Mesorhizobium_L. The sequence goes on from MKRJ01000020.1 coordinate 90,123, forward strand.
TCTATCATGATCAGGTCCGGATCGCCCATCAGCGTGCGGCAGATGGTCAGCATCTGCTGCTCGCCGCCGGAGAGCGCCCCGCCCGGCGCGTCGGCGCGTTCGCGCAGTTGCGGGAACAGGCGGTACGTCTCCTCGATGCTCCAGCGCCCGCCCCTCTGGCCCGGCTTCACGCCGAGGAGCAGGTTCTGCGCCACCGTGAGCGAGGGGAAGATGGCGCGTTCCTCCGGGACGTAGCCGATGCCGAGACGGGCGATGTCGTGCGGTTTGCGTCCCCCGATCCGCTGGCCCTTGAACACCACTTCCCCTTCCGGGCGGGGATCGCCCATGATCGCCTTGAGCGTCGTCGATCGCCCGACCCCGTTGCGTCCCAGGATGCTGACGATCTCGTTGTCGCCGATATCGAGATCGACGCCCTGGAGGATGTGGCTCTTGCCGTAATATGCGTGGAGGCCACGGACGCTCAGCATCAGGCCGCCTCGGTGCCGAGATAGGCCAGTTGCACTTCGGCGTTGGCCTTGATGCGTTCGGGCGTGTCCGACGCGATGACCTGGCCGTAGACGAGCACGGAGATACGGTCGGCAAGGTCGAAGACGACGCCCATGTCGTGTTCGATCATCAGCAATGTCCTGTTCTCGCTCACCTTACGTATCAGGGAGACGATGCGGTCGGTCTCGGCGCGGCTCATGCCGGCCGTCGGTTCGTCGAAGAGGAGCACGTCGGCGCTGCCGGCGATGGTCAGGCCGATCTCGAGCGACCGCTGCTCCGCATAGGTGAGCACGCCCGCCGGCGTGCGCCAGCGATCGAGAAGGTTGATCTCCGTCAGGATCTCCTCGGTGCGCCGGCGGGCGTCTGCCAGCCGCTCGATATTTCTCCAGAAGGAATATCTGTAGCCCATCGCCCACAAGGTCGCGCAGCGCACGTTTTCCCACACGCTGAGGCGCGGAAAGATGTTGGTGACCTGGAAGCTGCGCGACAGGCCGCGCCGGTTGATCAGTTGCGGCGCCATGCCGCCGATCTCCTCGCCGCGCAGGCGGATCGAGCCGCCGCTCGGCCGGTAATGCCCGCTGATCAGGTGGAAGAGCGTCGACTTGCCGGCGCCGTTGGGTCCAATCACCGCATGGCGCTCGCCCGTCCCGACCGCCAGATCGACGCCGCGTATGATCTCCATCGGGCCGAACTGCTTGCGCAGGCCTGCAAGTTGAAGAACGGGGACGTGGTCGGAACGGGTCATCGGCGAAGGCCTTCCTGCACCGCGTCGCCGTAAACCTGGCCGACCTTGCGCGCGCCGCGCAGGAAAAGCCATCCTCCTCCCCCCAGCAGGACGATGGCCGCCAGCCAGGGCAACGGCGCGCGGGCGTTCAGAGGCACGTAGAGGAACGACATCTCCGATCCGCCCACCGACAGCCTGTAGGTCATCTCGACCATCAGGCTGAACCCGGCCAGCGCCACCAGCGCCGGGACGACCGCCAGCGGATAATAGAGGGAGACGCGGCCAAGGTTTCCGGCGCGGATGAGCGGCTCCTGCAGCGTCAGAAGCCCCGCTATGCCGTTCGGCGCGAACATCACCACGGCGATGAAAAGCAGGCCGAAATAGAGCTGCCAGACATCCGTGATGTCGCTCAGCGTGAACTGGAGATAGGTGACGAGGATGGCGCCGATCACGGGGCCGGCGAAATTGCCGATGCCCCCGATATAAGTCATCAGGATGACGGAGCCCGATTCCGCCGCGCCCAGCTGCGCGGAATTCATGATCTCGAAATTGATCGCCGCCAGCGCTCCGGCGATGCCGGCGAAAAGGCCGGAAAGGCTGAACGCGATGAAACGGACGGTCTGGGTATTGTAGCCGATGAACCGCGCGCGCTCGGGGTTCTCGCGCACGGCGTTGCAGATACGGCCGAAGGGCGTGCGGGTGAGCGCGTACATCGCCGCCATCGATACGAAGCACCAGGCGCCGATCAGGTAATAGACCTCGATCTGCGGACCGAAGGTCAGGCCGAACGGCTGGATGAGATCGGTGCGGTCGGTGCTGATGCCTTCCTCGCCGCCGAAGAAGGAGCGCAGGATGAGCGCGCTGGAGGCGACCAGTTCGCCGATGCCGAGCGTGATCATGGCGAAGGCAGTGCCGGCGCGTCGCGTCGCCACCGCGCCGACGACGATGCCGAAGACGAGGCCCGCAAGCGCCCCGACCAGTGGAAAGGCTATTAGCGGCATCGGCGCCTCGCCGCCGGAGAGCGCGTTCATGAGGTGGACGGCGAAGAAGCCACCGAGGCCGAAGAAGACGGCGTGGCCGAAGGAGAGCAGGCCCGTCTGCCCCAGCAGCATGTTGTAGGAAAGGGCGAAGACGATCATCGTGCCCATGACGCTCATCATGGAGAGCGCGAGGCCCGAACTGAAGATGTGCGGCAGGGCCGCGATCACGATGGCGAGCGCGATCCAGATGCCGTAGGCAGCCAGGAAGGATCCGCGCCCGGCGTCGGGCACGGGCGCGGCCGGGGCATCCGAGGCCCGGCTCATGTCTCGCGCGTTCCCATGAGGCCGCGCGGCCGGAAGATCAGGATCAGCACCAGAAGCAGATAGGGAAGGATGGGGGCGACTTGCGCCACCGTCACGTTCCAGATGTCGCTGAGATAGGTCTGCAGCGCGCCGGCACTCGCCGAGGAGCCGAACAGATCGGCGAGCGAGGCGTTCGAGGCCACGGCGAAGGTCTGCAGGAGGCCGATCAGGAGCGAGGCGATGAAGGCGCCGCCGAGCGAGCCTAGCCCGCCCACGACCACCACCACGAAAAGGATCGGGCCGAGCAGACCGGCCATGTTCGACTGCGTGACCAGCGCCGGGCCGGCGATGACTCCGGCGACGGCGGCGAGCGCCACGCCGACGCCGAAAACCAGCATGAAGACGCGGTCGACATTGTGGCCGAGCATGGCGACCATGCCGGGGTGGCTGAGGGCGGCCTGCACGACAAGGCCGATCCGCGTCCGCTTGATGACAAGCAGAAGCACCAGGAAGATGGCGACCGAGATCAGGAGTTCGAACATCTTGAAGGCCGGATATTCCGTGCCGAAGACGGTGAAGGCCGGGAAATCGAGCGACCGCGGCACTTCGTAGTCCACCGGCAGCTTGCCCCAGACCATCTCGACGGCCTGCTGGATCACGTAGGTGAGCCCGAAGGTGAACAGGAGTTCGGCGACATGTCCATGGCGGTGCACGCGGCGCAGCCCATATCGCTCGACCGCCATGCCGATCAGCCCGACCAGCAGCGGCGCGATGACGAGGCCCGGCCAGAAGCCGACGCGCCGGCTGATCTCGAAGCCGAAGAAGGCGCCGAGCATGTAGAAGCCGGCATGGGCGAAATTGAGCACGCCCATCATCGAGAAGATGACGGTCAGGCCGCTGGCCATGAGGAACAGCAGCATGCCGTAGAGGATGCCATTGAGCGTCGAGATGAATACGATCTCAAACAACGGTCCGGTCCACCCCGTATCGCATGGTCAAGACAGGAAACGGTCCTCCGGCGGAGAAGCCGCGCCGGGGAAACTACCCCGGCGCGCCATCCGCCGCTACTTGGGACGCTTCATCTTGCAGGTGGTTTCGGTGATCGTGTCCTTGACCGGGACCTGCGCCACTTCCTTCCAGCCCCAGCCCGTGTTCTCCTCGTCGAACTCAGTCTTGGTATCGACCGGCTCGAGGGTGGAGATGTAGAGCGGCTGGAAGAACTGGTGGTCGTCGGCGCGCATGAAGCCTTCGTCGCCGCTCGAGAAGGTCTTGTATTTCATGCCTTCTAGCTTCGGGGCGAACTTGGCCGGATCGTCCGACTTGGCCTCCTCGATCGCCTCGAAAAGCATGCCCGTCAGGTTGAAGAGGCGCGGATAGTAGACGGGCTCCTTCGGATAGGCCTCCATGTAGGCCCTGATCGTCTCCTGGGCCGGCTTGTAGTCGATATTGTTGATGCCCTCGGTGATCTGGAACACCTGGTCGGCGAGGCCTGCCTGCTTGACGGCTGTCGGGCCGCCCGCGCCGCCGGCGTAGAAGGTGTACCATTTGACCTTGAGGCCGGCGTCGGCAGCTGCCTTGATCAGGAGCGCGAGGTCCTGGCCCCAATTGCCGGTAATGACGGTGTCCGCCCCGGAAGCCTTGATCTTGGCGACATAGGGAGAGAAGTCCGTCACCTTGACCAGCGGATGGAATTCGTTGCCGACGATCTGGACGTCGGGGCGCTTCTCCTTGAGCATCTTCACCGCGGTGTCGGCGACCGAGTGGCCGAAGGAATAGTCCTGGTCGATCAGGTAGACCTTCTTGAGGTCCTTCTGGCCTTTCAGATAGTTGGTCAGCGCCTCGAGCTTGATGTTGACGGCCGCGTCCCAGGCGAAATGCCAGTAGCTGCATTTCTCGTTGGTCAGGATCGGGTCGATGGCCGCGTAGTTCAGATGAATGACGTTCTTGTCGGGGTTGCGTTCGTTGTACTTCCTCAGGAAGTCCTCGATCGCCACGGCCACCGACGAGCCGTTGCCCTGGATGATGATCCGGATGCCCTGGTCGATCGCCTTCTGCACCTGGACAAGGCTCTTCTGCGGGTTGACTTCGTTGTCGAAGGGAACGACCTCCAGCTTCTCGCCGTTGACGCCGCCCTTGGCGTTGATCCTCTCGGCGATGAATCTGAGCTGGTTCAGGCCGATCTGGCCGATACTGGCGCCACCGCCCGAGAGCGGGTCGACATAGGCGAGCTTGAGCGTGCCCTCGGCCGCCGCCGGCATGGCGGACAGGCCAAGGATGGACAGCGCGGCCGCCGCCAAGGCAAGTTTCTTCGTCATTGAACTCCTCCACATTGCTGCGCCCGCTCGTTTCGGCAAGCGGGCCGGCTCCCTGCTGAAGGCGCCTGCCGTCGGGCGCCCGGTCGTTCCCCGCCTCAATTCCTCGGGAAACATTCTCCCCCGGCTGGACTACGAGACCAATTTCCCTCCCTGGCCGGTTGTCGATGCATGTCCGTTGCGAGGATGGGGGCCGGCGGAGGGCGATGCCGCGGCCACGCTCGCGAGCTCGCGCTCGGCCTGGACGAAACCGTAGGCGGGGACGATCTCCTCCGTCCGGTCCCCGATCTCGTCCCACGCCGCGATGACGCCGTCGGCCGCATGCCCGCCGCCGCCAATCCGGGCTCCCTTCGTCAGGGTCACGTTGGCGCGCGCGAAATGGCCCGCTCCGGCGCACAATATGGCCCGCGTCGGCGCGTCGTCCCCGACCAGGGCCACGAGACCCGGGCTCACCAGTTCCGGCGCCAGCTTTTCCAGCGCATCGGGCGAGAGTATATCGTCGGTCATCCGCGTAGTGGCGGTGGGTGTTGATTTCCGCCGAGAACTGACCCGGGATTGGGCGGTTTTTCCATTGAGAAGTGACCCATGTTTGAACCCAC
>MKRJ01000021.1:0-2197 GCA_001896885.1 Rhizobiales bacterium 65-79
CGTCATCTTCGGTAACGACCGCGACATCAAGGAAGGCGACACCGTCAAGCGCACCGGCGCCATCGTCGACGTGCCGGTCGGCCCGGAACTTCTCGGTCGCGTAGTCGACGCGCTCGGCAATCCGATCGACGGAAAGGGCCCGATCAAGACCAAGGAGCGCAAGCGCGTCGACGTGAAGGCGCCCGGCATCATCCCGCGCAAGTCGGTGCATGAGCCGATGTCGACCGGCCTGAAGGCGATCGACGCGCTGATCCCGATCGGCCGCGGCCAGCGCGAGCTCGTGATCGGCGACCGCCAGACGGGCAAGACCGCCATCATCCTCGACACCTTCCTCAACCAGAAGTCCCTGAACGACGGCGACGACGAGAGCGCCAAGCTCTATTGCGTCTACGTCGCGGTCGGCCAGAAGCGCTCCACCGTCGCCCAATTCGTGAAGGTGCTCGAAGAGCGCGGGGCGCTGCCCTATTCGATCGTCGTCGCTGCCACGGCATCCGATCCGGCGCCGATGCAGTTCCTGGCGCCGTTCGCCGGCTGCACGATGGGCGAATATTTCCGCGACAACGGCAAGCATGCCGTGATCGCCTATGACGACCTTTCCAAGCAGGCCGTTGCCTACCGTCAGATGTCGCTGCTCCTTCGCCGGCCGCCGGGACGCGAGGCCTATCCGGGCGACGTCTTCTATCTGCATTCTCGGCTTCTCGAACGCGCCGCGAAGATGAACGATGACAACGGCGCCGGTTCGCTGACGGCCCTGCCGGTCATCGAGACGCAGGCCAACGACGTGTCGGCCTATATCCCGACAAACGTGATCTCCATTACCGACGGCCAGATCTTCCTGGAGACGAATCTGTTCTTCCAGGGCATCCGTCCGGCCGTGAATGTCGGCCTCTCGGTGTCGCGCGTCGGCTCCTCGGCGCAGATCAAGGCGATGAAGCAGGTCGCCGGCTCGATCAAGGGCGAGCTTGCGCAGTACCGCGAGATGGCGGCCTTCGCGCAGTTCGGCTCCGACCTCGACGCGGCGACCCAGCGGCTCCTGAACCGCGGCGCGCGTCTCACCGAACTCCTCAAGCAGCCGCAATTCTCGCCGCTGAAGACCGAGGAGCAGGTGGCAGTGATCTTCGCCGGCGTCAACGGCTACCTCGACAAGCTCGCGGTGGCCGATGTCGGCCGCTTCGAGCAGGGCCTTTTGGCCCATATGCGCTCGGACGGCAGGAAGGTGCTCGACCAGATCCGTAAGGAGAAGGCGCTTTCCGACGCTCTGCGCGACAAGCTGAAGGCCGAGATCGACGCCTTCGCCAAGAACTTCGCCTGAAGCTAGGAACGGGTTTCGGGCATGGCGTCACTCAAGGACCTGCGCAACCGTATCGCCTCGGTCAAGGCGACGCAGAAAATCACCAAGGCGATGCAGATGGTCGCCGCGGCGAAGCTGCGCCGTGCCCAGGAGGCGGCGGAGGCGGCAAGGCCGTATTCGCAGCGCATGGAAGCGGTGCTTTCCAATGTCACGCGCACGTTGAGCGCCGGCTCGGAAGTTCCGGCGCTGATGGGCGGCACCGGCAGGGACGAGACCCATCTCCTCGTCGTCTGCACGGCGGAACGCGGGCTTTGCGGCGGCTTCAACAGCCAGATCGCGCGTCTGGCGCGAGAGCACGCCCGCCGGCTGCTCGCCGACGGCAAGAAGGTCAAGATCATCTGCGTCGGCAAGAAGGGCTTCGACATCCTGCGCCGTGATTTCGGCGCCCTCATCATCGAGCGCATCGACCTGCGCGAGGTGAAGCAGGTCGGGTTCGCCAATGCCGACGCCATTGCGCGCAAGGTGATCGCACTCTTCAATGACGGCCAGTTCGACGTCTGCACGTTGTTCTATTCGCGGTTCAAGTCGGTCATCTCGCAGGTGCCGACGGCGCAGCAGCTGATTCCGCTCAAGCCCGATGCTTCCGAGGAGGAAGAGGCGGGAACGGCCGGCGCGATCTACGAATACGAGCCCGACGCCGGCGAGATTCTCGGCGACCTCATCCCGCGCAATATCGCGGTGCAGATCTTCCGGGCGCTTCTGGAGAACGCGGCCGGCGAGATGGGCGCCAAGATGACGGCGATGGACAACGCGACGCGCAACGCGGGCGACATGATCAATAAGCTGTCGATCACCTACAACCGCCAGCGCCAGGCGCAGATCACCAAGGAACTGATCGAAATCATT